>NZ_CAKAKF010000003.1:0-667500 GCF_916618935.1 Paraeggerthella sp. Marseille-Q4926
TCATGCTGGTGTTCGCCGGAATGACCGTGATCGCGGTGGCCGCGCTCTCCATAGCCGGGTGGCTGTTCCATGCCGGCCAGAACGTGCCCGCCTTCGCGATCCTCGTGGCCGGGGCGGCCTTCTTCTTCAGGATGCCCGCCGGCCTGTCCGTGAGCTTCGGCGAAGGCGGCGATCGGTGAGGGTCTACGTGGCGGGCCCCGTGACCGGCGTGCGCGGCCTCAACCGGTTCGCGTTCGAGGACGCCGCCGACCAGCTCGCCGAGCTCGGCCTCCGGCCCGTCGTCCCCCACTGGTTCGTCCCGCCCGACGCCGAGTGGCGCGCGGCGATGCGGTCCTGCATCGAGACGCTCGTCAAGTGCGACGGGGTCTGCCTGCTGCCGGGATGGAGGGCGAGCAGGGGCGCGCAGACCGAGTACCTGCTCGCGATGCGGCTGGGGATGGACGTGCGCGAGCTCCACCGCTGGATCGGGTGACGCCTCCCCCATCATGCACGGTGCCGGCGATCGGGCCGGCACCCTCCCGACAGCCCCGCGCCCCATCGCCGGCGCGGGGCGTCGCGCGCGAAAGGACGCACGGAATGGCCAGGAAGCTGAGGATCCCCCGACTGGTGCCCGACGGGACGGCCTGCCGCGTCGAGACGCACTCCCCCGCCCGTCCCAGGACCGGGCGCAGGCCCGACTCCGAGCGCCTGGCTTCGGAGCCGTGGCGAGCCGACGGCTACGGATCGGCGTACCGCAGATCCCGCCAGGCCGTCATCGAGCGACAGCGCGGGCGCTGCGCCGTGACCGGCGAGCAGGTGGCCGTGAAGGTGGACGGGACGTGGCGCATCTCCCAGCCAGGGGCCGGGGTGCACCATCGCGTCGCGCTCTGCGACGGCGGCGCCGACGACCAGGCGAACCTCGTGCTGCTGTCCGCCTCGGCGCACGCCCGCATCGACGCAGAGCGCAGGAGGGGTGAGGGGTCGGAATAGCCTCCCGCCCCGCTTCCCCACCGCGCGCCAGTCTCAAGAGCGCATTTCGATGAAATTGGAGTATCGGCCGTCACGCTAACGTCACGGTAAGTGACACCTCGGCGAACATCGAGGCATGGAAACCATCAAGACATGCCCAGTGTGCGGGAGCGACTTCGCGGCGAAGCGCTCTACCGCAGTGTACTGCAGCCCCGCGTGCCGTAAGGCATCCCAGCGAAAGCGTCAGCTCGAAGAGGACTCCGGCCACCTGATCCAGGTGATCAAGATGGCGCCTCCCCGCCCCGTCAAGCCGAAGCCGGCCACCGTGGACAACATCGCCGACGCGGTGATGATGGCGCGCGCCGCGTCGACGTCCCTCAACCGCTACGCCTTGTCGTGCGCTCCGGCCCTGCGGGCGGTCTGCCTCAAAGCCGCGCTCGGAATCGACGAGGCGTTGAGCGAGGCCGGGCTATGAGCCGAGGAAGGAAGCCGGCGCCCAAGCTGGCGGCTCGCGACAATCGGGATATCGACGCGGAGCCGACTATCTGCCCGCGCGCCCCCGAGGTCGTGGCCATGAACCCGTACGCCGAGCAAGCATGGCACATCGTCATGGACAACCAGACGAGGTTCCGCCGGCAGGAGCTGCCGCTGATCGAGCAGTACTGCATGGCGTACGCCATCAGCCGCCAGGCGCTCGACAACATGTCGGGCGAATACGGGACGATAAAGACCACGTGCCTAACGGCCGCCGGAAACGTCGTGCAGAACCCCGACTTCCGCACGTGGAAAGACGCGGTGAACCAGATGCGTCAGCTGTCGGGCGTGCTGGGCCTGGACACCCTCACCGCCGAACGGCTGAAGCTGACGCAAGCGGCGACCACGTCGCTCGCCGCAGACATCCCGAAGAAGGTCATGGAAGCGATGCGCACGATGCAAGGCAGCAATGGCTGAGGCGTTTCAGCCAGGCGTGGACAAGGCGCGCTGCAGCAAAGCCGGCGTGTTTATCGCCGATGCGTACGAAGCATTCCTGACGTCCCATGTGCGCCACACGGACAACGAGTTCTTCGGCGTGCCGTTTAGGCTCGATCCGTTCCAGCGCGATATGTTCTGGCGGCCCGTGTTCGGCCAGGGACGATACGTCGGCAAGGGCGCGGCGCGGCGGTTCCGCCGCAAGATCAACACGGTAGTGTTCGGCTTGCCGCGAAACTCCGGCAAGTCCGACCTCGCATGCGGAACGCTGCTCACCATCGCCACCATGGAGCCTACCCACGCAGGCGAGTACGCGATCATCGCCGGGACGAAGGTGCAGGCGTCAAAGGACATGGGCAAGCTCAAGTCGATGATCCGGCAGGATCCCGACCTGCGGGCGCTATGGGAGATACGCAAGGACGAGATCGTCAACCGCGAGACCGACGCGCGCATCATGGTCATGCCGTACTCGGAGGAGGCCCTGCAATCGTGGCACCTCAACGTCTGCATCCTGGACGAGGCCCACATCTACAGGGACAGCGCGCTGTACGACGCGGTCGTTTCCGGCAACGGAAAGATATTCGGCGCGCTCACCATCATCATCACCACCGCCGCGAAGTCTCGCAGCGGCTTCCTATGGGACAAGCTGCCCGAATGGCGCGAGGACCCTGCCGTGCACGTCGCATGGCTCGGAGCGCGCGACGACGAGGACGTGGACGACGAGCGCATGTGGAGGCGCACGCATCCCATGTCGTGGTGCGGCCTCGACTACATGCGCGACCAGAGGCGCAAGCTCTCGCGCGCCAGCTTCGAGCGATACGAGGTCAACCGCTTCCCGCTCGAGAAGTCGGCCGACCGATCAATGCGGATGTCGGACATCAGGGCTTGCCAGCGCGTGGAGAACGGCTTCGACTTCTCCAAGCGCTTCTGCCTTGCGATCGACGGCGCGACGTCGGGCGACGCATTCGCGATCGTCGCGCATCAGATCGCCGACGGCGTGGACTGCTGGCACGAGTGGGTCTACGACGACCCGGGAGAGGCCGGCTACTACCCGCTCGGCCAGATCGAGCAGCTGGTGGCGGAGCTGCACCAGCGCTACCGCTGCCCCGTCGGCATCGACCAGGCTCGGCTGCTCCTGATGGCCCAGCACCTGCAGGACGACTACGGCGTGGAGATCTACGAGGTCCCCCAATCCAACAAGGTGATGTGCCCGGCGTGCTCGCTCGTCGTGCAGGCGGTGCGCTCGCATTCCTGCGCGCTCGAAGGGTGCCCGAAGCTGGCCGACCACCTGTCGAACTGCCGCGACCTGGAGCGCGAGCCGTTCGGCAAGCGCTTCGCGTGCGAGAGGCACGGGTGCGGAACCGAGCGCATCGACGCCGCCGTCGCCGCGGCGATGGCCAAGTGGATGACCGCGACCATGCCCGAGACCCTCTCGTTCGCCGAGACCGGCGGCGTGTGGAGCGTGTGACACGAGAGGGATCATCCTCGGAAACGGCCGCTAGGAGGAACATGAGATCGCTTAAGGAGATCGTATCGGGATGGGCGTCCCCGAAGGCGCTCGCCGCAGGCTCGGCGCCCGTGGCGGGAGGCCCGCGCACGCAGCTCGACCTGCTCGACAAGATCCCGCCGAAGTCTAGGATCGAGAGGTACGGGGCCCTGCTGTCGAACGACTTCCTCGCATGCGAGACCGTCAAGGCGCGCGCGGTGCGCTCCCTGCCGGTCTCGGTGCTCATGCGCGTGGAGAACGGGCGCGTGCCGGACGACGGCCACTGGCTCGCGCCCGTGCTGCATCGCCCCAACTCGATGATGGCGTGGGGAGATCTGATCGCCTGGGCCATGATCCGGCGAGACGTCTTCGGAACGGCGTACATCCGGGTGGTCAGGGACCCGATCAGGGGCGCGGCGAGGGAGCTGCGGCCCGTGCTCGCCGCAGTCGGCTACTCGTTCGACCGCGCGACCGGCACGGCGACGTACTCGGCGGGGCGAGATTACTTCAACGATCCGTGGACGTGCCGCGAGGACGATCTCGTGGTCCTGAAGACCGACGTCAGCGAGGACGGAGGCGTCACGGGGCGGTCCATCGTGGAGATGGCGGCGAACGACATCGGGCTGTCGGTCGACCTGGTGAACTTCTACCGAACGCTGGTAGAGAACGGCAACTTCTTCCAGGGATGGCTCGAGACCGACAACCAGCTTTCCCCCGACGACGTGAAGGCGGTGCGCGAGTCGCTGGACGCGACCCGCGGCCCGGAGAACGCCGGGAGCATCCGCGTGTTCGACCGCGGGCTCAAGTACCACGACGTCTCGATCGCGCTCGACGGCATGGACATCGTCGCGCAGGAGAGGTTCGTCCTGGAGAAGGTCTGCCGAGCCTGCCACGTGGACATGCACCACGTGTTCGCAGACGACAAGGCGTCGGCCACGAGCGCGTCCGGCGCGGACATCGACTTCGTCAAGAACACCGTGGTGCCGGACGTCACGGCGATCGAGCAGGCGTTCCAGCCGGTGCTGGACCGCGCCGCGTCCCTCGGAGGGTCAGACAGCGGGTACCGCTTGAAGTTCAACGTCAACGGCCTGCTGAGGGGCGACTTCCGAACGCGAATGGAAGGGTTCCGCATCGGCGTGTACGCCGGGATATTCACGCGCGCCTGGTGCGCGACGCAGGAGGACATCCCCTGGCTGCCGGGCCAGGACAGGCTCCTGCAGCCGACCGCCTACTACGTGCTCGACGAGGACGGCATGCCCCAGCTCCCCGACGCGGCGACCGCCGGCACGTCCGGCCAGTCTGACGGCGTGTCGGGGATCGAGGAGAGGGCCGCCGCCGATTCGCTGCGAAGGCTGCAGCCGGTGATAGCGGACGCGCGGCGCAGGATCGAGAAGAGGGCGCGCGCCGACGGGGACTGCGACAGGACGCGCGACTTCGCCGCCCAGGTGATGGCCCCCGTCGAGCTGGCGGCCGCCCACTGCGGCGCGTACCTCATGACGGGCGAGCTCGTAGACGACGCGATAGCGAAAGGAACCGACGATGCCGAACAGCGAAACTAGGGAGTGGTACCGGATCAACGACTCCGCCGACGAGGTGGAGATCTCCATATACGGGGACATCGGGGACACCTGGTGGGGCGAGAGCGTGAGCGCGAAGGAGCTGCTCGACGCGCTGAAGGAGGCCGACGGCAAGCCCGTCAACCTGAGGATCAACAGCGGCGGCGGAAGCGTGTTCGACGCGTACGCCATGATGAGCGCCCTCAGGTCCCACAACGGAAGGGTCACGGCGCACGTCGACGGGGTCGCGGCGTCCGCCGCGTCGTTCCTCATCGCGGCCGCAGACGAGGTCGTCATGTCGAGCGTCGGTTGGATCATGATCCACGACGCGTCCATCTGGTGCAGCGGAACCGCGTGCGACCTGCGGGAGACGGCCGACTGGATGGAGCGCGTCGACGACCAGATTGCCGGCATCTACGCGGCGCGGGGGGCGCTGTCCAAGGAGGAGTTCGCGGCGGCCATGGACGCGACCACGTGGTACACGGCCGACGATGCCCTCGAAGCCGGCCTTGTCGACAGGGTCGAGCAGGCCGTCGCCGCAGCAGCCTGCGCCACGGACGACGCGGCCACCATCGAATCCGCTCCCCAAGGAGCGAAGGCCCTGCTAGGCGAGTTCTCGCCATGCGAGACCGTAAAGGCGCGCGCAGCGTTCCCGCCGTCCGGCTCGCGTGATCCCGCGCCAGCCGTCGCGGGTGACACGTCCGCGACCATCGCAGCAGACGGGGCGGACGGCCAGGAGGCCGGCCAGCCGGAAGCGCAGGAGCGCGTCGTCGTCATCGACTCGAAATTGTACAGATTGGAGAACTAGATGCCTGGAATCGCAACGCTGCAGGACAGCCTGCGCGAATACGAGGGTCAGGTCGCCGCGCTCGTGGCGTCCGGCGACAACGACGCCGCTCGCGAGATGAGCGGGCGCATCGCTCTGACCCGAGAACTGATCATGGACGCGGCCGCCGAGGTCGAGGCCGAGAACCGCGCGCTGCGCGAAGCAGGATCGGCGGCTCGCGCCGAGTCCGCCACTATCGGCGCGCAGCTGCTCGGCAACATCACCACGTTCGCCGGGATCTCCAACGGCTGGCAGGGCCGCGCGCCGATCGGCAACTCCATGCCGAGCCTCGCGCGCCCGGCGAACGCCGTGTCCGGGCTTACCACCCCGCAGATCTACCGCTACGACATCGGCGGCCCGGTCGCCCCGCCTGCCGGGTTCCTCGCAACGATCCCGAAGGGCGCGACCGAGGGCGACGAGCACTTCTACCGCGCCCCGGTCCTGACGAACAAAGCCGCAGGGTGGACCAGCGGCAACAAGCCCGAGTCCGCTCTCCAGTGGACCCCGGCGGTCGCCAACCTGGAGACGATCGCGCACTGGATGCCCATCAAGCGCCAGACGGCCAACCGATACAAGCTGCTCGAGAGCATCGTGACGAACTCGCTCCTGCTCGGACTCGACCTGCGCTGCAACGAGTACGCCCTGCGCGGCTCCAACAGCAGCGGCATCGTGGGCGTGCTCAACACGACCGGCATCCTCGAGCACAATAAGGCGTCAGGGAAGAACATCAAGGACACCCTCGCCGCCATGAAGCGCAAGGTCCGCGTCGCCACCGGCATCGCCCCGACGCACGTATGCCTCTCCCCGTACGCGATCGAGGAGCTGTCCGAGGAGAAGGACTCCACCGGGCGGTACCTGTTCCCTGAGATCGCAAACGGCGGCACCATCGCCGGCCTGACCGTCGTCGAGGACGTGAACATGACCGTCGCTGCTCACGACAGCGTGCAGGCCAAGGAGTCGGCGCTGGTCTACTACCCCGCCGGCGCGAGCTTCGACGTGGCCGACCCCGAAGAGGTCATCGTCGGCCTCAAGGACAGCCAGCTGATCCAGAACGAGTACACCATCCTCGCCGAAACGACCGCATGCCTGCGCGTGGACATGCCGGCGTGCTTCTGCCATTGCGCGGACCTCGGCATCGCGGCGGAGGCGTAGGCCATGGCCGGGGTCTACACGGCCGAGGAGCGCGTCGTCCGCGACGGCGTGCTTATCGCCTTCGAAGGCGAGGTCATGACGAACGAGGAGGCGGAGGCGCGAGGTCTGATCGCCGCCGTCGAAGAAGAGCCGGGACGCAAGGCGAAGACGCCGAAGGAGGAGCTGGCCGAGCGCGCCGGAGCGCTCGGCATCGAAGTGCCGAAGAAGGCGACCGTCGCCGAGATCGAGGCGCTCATCGCCGAACGCGCCGGCGGCGGGGATGCGAAATGACCCTGCTGCTCCGAAAGGACGTCGAGACGAGGTGGGCCGCATCGGACGGCCCCGTCTCGGTCGAAACGTCGGGGGCGAGCGCCACGGCCGTGTGCGGCAGCGTGAGCGCAGAGGCGCGCGTGGAAGGCGGCATGGCCGTGCTCGCGGAGAAGGACGCCGTCAAGCTCATGCCCTCGCCCGGGCGCTACGAGATCGCGTGGGAATGCGGGGTCGAATCGTTCTCGACCCATGTGGAGCGCGTCGGCGCTCGGTACTGCTCCCCCTCCGACGTGGTCTCGTACGGCCGGAAGAACAACGACGGGTTCGAGGACGAGGCCCGCTACCCAGCGGCGGACATCGCCGCCGCCATCCAGGCCGCCGAGGAGACAATCGAGGACTGCACCGGGAGGAGCTTCTGCGAGCGCGGGATCAGGGTTCGCCTGTCCCCCGGCCTCAACGAGCTGCCCGTGCAGGACGCCCGCGAAATCGACTTCGGCGAGCTTGTGAGCGACCGGCAGGCCGTGTCCGAATCGCGAGGACCGGCCAACGTGAAGTACGGCGCGACTCCCGACGCGAGGATACGCGAGGCCGCAGTGAGGCTCGCGGCTTCCGCGCTCCGTCCGCGCCTGGGTGCGGAGAACGCGCGGGGCCAGAGCGTCGACGGCGTCTACACGAGCTACACGCTCGCGACGGGCGCGGAGGGGGCGTGGACTGGCATACCGTACGTTGACGCCGTCATAGAGGGCCGCAGGTCGCGCCGCGCGGTGATCGCATGATCGCCGACGTGGCGGGGCCCGCCATCATGCGCGTCCACGCGGACCTCGAAGCCCTGTTCTCGCGCATCTCCGAGCTGGCCCCGAACGTGCCGCGGCCGCGCGTGACGCTCGACCTGCCGGGATCGGAGCCCGAGCCGCTGCACGTGGCCACATGGGGCACCGCCAGGGAGTTCGGCGTATCGGGCTTTTTGACCGGCGGCGTGCTCGGGGTCACGTTCCACGTGTGGGTCACGGTCGCGGCGACGGCCCCGACGTCCGACGAGGCCGCCAGGATAGCCAACGCCTACCAAGCGGTCGCGATGCAACTCCCTCTCGTGGACATCGACCTCGGAGGAGCCGCCAACGAGATCGGCGTCCCCCAGGTGAAGGAGGCGGAATCCTGGGGCGACTCGGACGGGCGCAGGCACGCGGGGTACCTGCTCGACTACGAGGTTTCGGTAAACGTGGCCGCCTCTCCTGAGGCTGCAAGAATCATCGAGGAGATGAGCATATGAACAAGAACCATGGAACGTTCGGACTCGGCAAGCAGACCGCCGCCGGGTCCCCTGCGGCGCCGACCGTGACCGTCCTCGCGAGCGCGGACTCCGAGGGCATCGACGCATCGACGTCCACGGACTCCGTCAGCCTGACGAACGGGAAGCGCGACACGACCGCGGGGCGCTACATATCAGGCTCCGAGGCGACCGCGAAGCTGACGACGCTCGCGTTCGCCGACTTCATCGGCATGGCGCTCTTCGGGGCGCTCGGCAGCGACTCCGTATCGGGGGAAAGCGCCCCTTACACGCACGACATCAAGATGGGCGAATCGCTTCCCTATCTGACGTTCGTCCAGCAGGTCGGGGCGTCCGACGCGGCCCTCCAGCAGCTCGAAGGATGCAAGGTGGACTCGCTTTCGATCTCCGCAGAGGGGACGAAGCCGCCCAGCGTGGAGATCGCGCTCAAGGGATGCGCGGCAAGCTGGCTCGCGGCTAAGGCATGGAACGGCCCGGCCTTCGACGCGTCCAAAGGCTGGTTCAAGACGGCGGGCGCGGAGGTCCTCTTCTCCCCCACGACCAACGAGCCCGCCGCGGTGCCTCCGTCGATCGACCTGTCGAGCCTGTCCTTCAAGGTCGAGAACGCGGTCAAAGCGTCCGTTCCCCTCGGCCAGATCGCGCCGAAGCGCCAGACGGAGAAGTCGGCCACCGTCACGGTCGAGCTCTCCGGAACGACGGATTCGACCGAGATGTACCGGCTCGTCAAGACCGGGAGCAGCTCTGGCACGTCCGTCGCGGACTCCATCGTCGTCGGCTCCCTGCAGGCCAAGTTCAAGCACACGGTCCACGAGGATTGGTCGCTGACAGTCAAGATGGGCGCGATCCCCTGGAAGGTGAACGCCATGGGCGTGTCCACCGACGGAGGCCCGTTCGACCTCACGCTGTCCACGGACGGCGCGATAAGCGTCGGAGGCACGTCCATCGAGGCGATCCTCGTAAACGACACGGCGAGCTACTAGGAAGGAAGGCGACATGGAGAAGATCAAGCTCGGCAACCTGGAGAACGCCTACCGCATCGTCGGCCCCGACGGCCGCGAGGCCGTCACCGTGACCACGCCCTCCATGTGGGCCGTCGCCGACGAGTTCGCCGACGGGCTGCGCGCGTCGGGGACGCACACGGAGCTGTGGATCCTGAGGAAGATGACGTTCGCCATCCAGATGCAGGCGGCGCAGGCGGAGGGGCTGCACCCGGAAGGCCCCGTCACGCTCGACGGCATCTGCGAGTTCCTCAACTCGTGCAAGGTCGAGCCCGTGCCGTCCGAGCGGATCCACACCGGGGGCGACGAGCCGGAGGACCCTACCGCGGCCGCCCGGGAAGGCGGCCTGGAAGCGGAATAGGGGACCTCGCGGCGGCGCTGGCGGCGAAGACCGGGTCCGATCCAGCCGCGCTGGTAAGGCTTCTCCGCGAGGATCCGCGCTCGTTCGACTCCATTTGGTACTCGGCGTTCCCTCCGCCGGAGCAGGGCTCGTGTGACATAGATGCGATCCTCCGAGGCGAGGCAAGCTAGGAGGATCGCGAGTGCTCGACGTAGACGTGAAAATCGGGGGGATCGACGCGGTCAGCGCCGCGCTGCGCGGTGCGCAGCCGGAGGTGAGGCGGGCCACCGTCCCCGTGATGGAGATGGCGGCCCGGTCCATAGCTTCGAGGGCGACGTCGATCGCGAACCCGTCGAGCCCCCATAACCTATGGCGCGGATCCCGCGGCGCATCCCTTCGACCGCGGTACGCGGCCGACCGGAGAGGGCCGTACTGGTTCCGCGTGGAGACTCCTGGGGGGAATGTCGGAAAGGCCGAGGCGATCGCCGAATTCTCCCGCCTCGCCGTCACCCCCCAGGGAGGCGCGCTCGTCTCGGCCCTCACGTCTGCGCACGGCAGGCCGGGCGGCGCCGGGAACGGGCGCATCCTATGGCGCGCGGCGGACGGGATGTCCGACGACGTCTATTCGAGCGTCCGACGCGCCGTCGACGCCGCAGCCGCGTCCATCGAGGGCAAGATGGGCGGCGCATGATGGCCGGCAGAGGATCCGTGAAGCTGTCCATATACTCCACCTTCGACGACAAGGGGACCAAGAAGGCGCAGAGCGCCATGAAGCGGTTCGCCAAGGAGTACGGCACGATGAACGACGCCACGAAGGCGTTGGAGCTCGACCCGGTCACCAGGGCGCTGGCCGAGCAGTCGATACAGGCGGACATGGCGTCCGCGAAGTGGGCCGGGTACTCGTCCACGCTGGGATCGGTCGGCTCGAAGATGACCGCCGGCGTGACGGTTCCCATCGTGGCCGCCGGGGCGGCGACAGTCGCGGCGGCCGTCGACATCGACAGCTCGCTGACCAGCGTCAAGAAGACCGTTGACGGAACCGAGGAGCAGTACCGGCAGCTCAAAGACGCTGCAATCGAGTTTTCTGAAACGAACGCCGTCAGCGCGTCGCAGATCCTCGACATCCAGGCGCTCGGCGCGCAGCTCGGCTTCGCCATAGACGAGCTCGACGAGTTCGGGCGCGTGGTTTCGGGCCTCGACATCGCCACCAACATGGACGCCGAGACCGCCGCAACCGAGATGGCCCAGTTCGCGAACATCACGAAGATGGGCCACGGAGAGATCAGCAACTACGGAAGCGCCATCGTCGGGCTGGGCAACAGCTTCGCCACCACGGAATCGGACATATCGTCCATGGCCATGCGCATCGCCGCCGCCGGAACCCAAGTGGGCATGTCGCAGGAAGACATACTCGGATTGGCGACCGCGCTCAGCTCCATGGGCGTGGAGGCGGAAGCCGGCGGCACGGCCATCAGCACCGTGATGGCCCAGATCGACAAGGACGTAGCGACCAACTCCGCATCGGTCGAGACGTGGGCGAGCACCGCGGGCATGTCGGCGCAGGAGTTCGCCGACGCTTGGCGAAACGACCCGGTCGACGCGCTCTCCGCGCTCCTCTCGAACATGGAATCGACGACCGCCGAGGGCGGCAACATGTCGGTCATGCTCGAAGAGCTCGGCATCGACAGCGTGCGCCAGACCGACATCATGAAGCGCCTTGCCGGAAACTCGGAGCTCGTCGGCAGAGCCGTCGCGAAATCCAACGAGGAATGGACGAAGAACTCCGCGCTGCAGAGCGAGGTCGACAACCGCAACCAGTCGCTCGCCTCCCGCATGAAGATCGTCGAGAACCGCGCCGTCGCGATGGCGGAGAAGTTCGGCGGCCCGCTCGCCGACGCCATGCTCGACTCGGTCGAAGCGGCGGAGCCTCTGTTCGAGGCGCTGTCCAACGGAGCGAAGGCGTTCGCCGAGATGGACGAGGGACAGCAGCGCGCGATCATCGGAGCGCTCGCCGCAGCAGCCGCCATGGGACCCTTGGTCTCGGTCGGCGGGAAGGTCGCGGGCACGGTGTCAACGTGCTGGAGCGCGTACGGAAAGCTGAGCGCCGGGCTCGCGAAGTTCTCGTCCAAGTCGAAAGGGGCCGCCGTAGCCGCGAAGACTCTCAACGCGGCCATGACGGGACTGGGGCGCGGCGTCGCCGCGTTCGCCGTCGTGACGGTCGTCAGCGAGCTGTCGAAGCTGTCTTACTCTCTCACGGACGCGCGCAAGGAAACGCTCGCCTCGGTCGACGCGCTCGGGTCCGTCGGAGACTCCATGACGTCGTTCGGCGACCGCATGGCGGAGGCGTCCTCCATGGTTGCCGACATGGGCGCGGTGCTCACCGCATCGGGATCGACCGTCGGCGGCGTGTCGGCGGCCATCCAGGAGCACGAGGCCGCGATCACATCGATCATCGCAGGGGCCCTCGCCGAGCAGCGAGCGCTGCGCGACGACGAGCTGGCATCGATAGCGGAGCACAACGCGGAGATCGAGCGCCTAGAGGGCGAGAAGGTCCAGGCGTACCTCTCCGGCATGCAGGGGCTGGCCGACGCCGCGGCGGCCGAGGGCGAGATATCCGCCGACCGCGCCGCCCAGCTGCTGGCAACCGCCGAGGACTACCACTCGTCTTCGCTCGCCGACCTCGACAAGTACCACGCTTCTCGGCTCCAATCCCTCAACCAGCAGTACGCCGTCGAAGGATCGCTGACCGAAGCCGAGTACCAGGCGGCGATCCAGGCGGAGAACGCGTACTACAACGAGTCGAAGGCGAACCTGGACAAGTCCGCATCCGACGCGAAGACGGCCGTGGTCGAGCATGCGGGAGCGGTGGCCCAGATGTCCCAGGACACGCTCGCGACCCTCGAGGAGGCGCGCGGCAAGCTCGACGGGCTATGGCGAGACCCGTTCGGCCTGGCGTACTGGAACTCCGACGTCGGGAGCGTCGAGGCCGCCGTGAAGCAGGCGTCGGAAGCGCTGGCCTCCCTGGCGACCGAGGGCAACTCGTCGTTCCTCGCGCTGCAGCTGGCCGCTTCGTCCGCCGGAGGCGAGGTAACGGCGGAGAACGCCGCCATGATCGACACGCTGCTGTCCCAGTTCGCGAACCTGCCTCCTGAGATGGGCGACGCCGGGGACAAGGCGATGCGCGCGCTCGCGAGGGGCCTCGACGCGGATCTCGGGATCGACGTGGCCAATTCCACGGCGGACGAGATCATCGCCGCGTACCGCTCGAAAACAGGCGTCGCAGAAGGGGCCGGGCGCGACACGTCGGCGGCTTACGCGAGCGGGTTCGCGTCCAACGCTCAGGCGGCGCTCGACGCGGCCGCAGCGGTTACCGGCGCTTCCGCCGACCAGCTAGCGCAGTTCGCGGCTGCGGCGGGCATCAAAGGAGACGAGGCCGTAGGGGCCTTCGCCGCCGCGATCGCCAACGGCGAGACCATCGCCGAGGCGGCGGCCATCGCGAACTCGTCCGCTGCGACGGCCGGGCTGTCAACGGACGGGACCTCCCCCGGCGCGGCTGGAGCGGCGGACTACGCGATGGCCATCGGAGGAACGGCATGGCTGTCCCAGCAGCAGGCCGCGCTCGTCGCCCAGAGCGGCGTGACGGGCTTCAGCTCTGTCGACGCCGCCCCGAGCGGCACCGCGTTCGGAGGGCGCTACACGTTCGGCATCGGGCAGACGAACGCCTACTCCCCCGGCCAGTCGCTCGCCGACGAGGCGAGGAGAGGAGCGGAGTCCGTGGACGGGTCGAGCGCCGGCGACTGGTTCGCGCAGGGCTTCGTCGGAGCGATCGGCAACTGGATCCAGAGCGCGTGGGACGTCGGCGCCGCCCTCGTCAACGCCGCCCTCGGCGGAGGCAACGCGGCGCAGCAGACCGGGTCCCCCGCGAAGAAGACGCGCGAGATGATGAAGTGGTACGCGCTCGGGTACATCGAGGAGGAGGCGAGGCACGAGGACGCGGCGTACGCAGCGGGGCGCTCCCTCGCGTCGGCGTCGCTCTCCGGCACGGAGGACGCCCTCCGGGGCGCGGTTCCCGCCGTCCTCCCGAACGTCCAGACGCGGTCGCAGGTGACTCCGCTCGTACCGTACGGGGAGAACGGACGCGCCGTCGGAGTCGACCGTCCGATAGCCGTCGAGTGCAAGATAGAGAACCCGATCACGACCTCGGACATCTACGATGCGGTGTCGGCCGCGATGTCGTCAGGGAAGCTGTCCGTCGCGCTGTACCTGGACGGCAGGGAGCTGTACAACGCAGCCGCCGCCCCGATCGGGGCGAGGCTCGGGGCCATCGAGCGGAGAAAGGGGTACGGGCTGTGAGCATAACGGTCGGAGGCGTGGACATCGAGAGCCGGTTCGGGGTCATGCTGACCGACGAGTCCACCTTCAACCCGCCTCCAGTGAAGAGGTGCATGCTCGAACGTCCCGGCGGAGACGGATCCCTCGACGTGACCGAGGCGTTCGGAGACGTCCTGTACGGGGACCGTGAGGACAGGCTCGTGTTCCTCGTCGACTCCCCTCCGAGCGAGTTCGAGCGCGTGAAAACTGAGTTGGCCCGGTTCCTGCACGGCCGATCCTACGACTACCAGCTGGCGAGCGACCCGGGATACACGTACCGCGGCCGCTTCGTCGTCGACGAATGGTACCAGCAGGCATGCTTTCAAAAGATGATCGTGAACGTTTACGCGAACCCCTACAAGTCAGCCGGCACGAAGGTCCATACGGTCGACGCCCAGGCGGGCGCGAACGTGCGCCTGCTGCCGGGGCGGGGGCGGGTGCGCCCCGTGTTCGAGTCGCAGATGCCCTGCCACGTCGTGGCGAACGGCGTGGACGTCGTGCTGCCGCCCGGATCGCACACGGCCGTGGGCCTCACGATCCGCGACGGGGCGTCGGACGTGTACGTCAACACCGGCGGCTCGATCAGAGGAGGCACCACGACGTGGGGCGACCTCAAGGCGAGGGGCCTCACGTGGGGCGACCTCAAGGGCAAGAGGTGGCACGAGGTCATGTACATGGCCGGCGCGCCCGCCCCCAACGAGGCGTACCGGGTCAAGATCGCATACGAGGTATTGGAGCTGTAGCATGGAAACGACGACGAGGCTCGGGCTGAAGCTGCCCGGCGACAACGACCTGGTCGATCCAGCCGACTTCTGCGGCAACGACCAGATGATCGAGAGATACATAACGACGCTCACCCAGGCGGCGTCCGCTTACGCGCCCTCCGCGCTGAACCTCACCAACCAGTACAAGACGGTCCCGTTCGGCTCGATCGTCAAGACGGGATACGCGTTCAGCCTGTCGGGCGGCGGCATCAGGATCGCCGAAGCGGGCTTCGCCAAGGTGTCGGTGCACATCTACGCGAACAGCCTGCCGGCGGGCGACGCGCTCGAAGTCGACATCAGGAAAAACGGGACGACGTTCTGGCAGTACTCCGCCGAGGACAGCGATTCGACCTACGTGGTGTTCGACCTGGTGTCTCGCCTTATCCCGGTTGCCGCCAACGACGTCATCACCATGGCGGTGCGCAACTGGCAGTACGTGCGCGGGAAGATCGTTCCCGAGTCGACCTACATGACCGTGGACTTATATAAAAACCTCAACTTCTAAGGAGGCGCGCATGCGTATTCTGTACGGCGGGCGCGTCCTCTACGATCCGGACGCCGGCGTCGAGCTTTTAGACGTTGAGCTCGTGCGCTCGCTTCGCAGCGCATCGGAGCTTTCGTTCAAGATGCCGGCGACCCACGAGTGCGCCGGCATCATCGAGCTCGAATCGGTCGAGCCGGAGATCGAGGCGTGGGAGGGCGCGCGCTGCCTCATGCGGGGCCGCGCCTACTCCTGCGAGGACGTGGACGACGTGGGCACCGTCGAATACCGATGCGAGGGCGAGCTCGCCTACCTCAACGACACCTCGGTGCGCCCCTACTCCACGGTGGCGGGCGCTGCGCCGCTGCTCGCGCCCGCCGATCCCTACGGGTACTTCGCGTGGCTCGTCGACAACCATAACGCAAAGGTGGAGCCCGCCAAGCGGTTCCGCGTCGGCGTGAACCAGGGGCACCTCCTCGACGACAACGAGCACATCCTGCGCTCCGACTCCGACTACCCCAGCACCGGCCTCGTGGTGCGTGAGAAACTGCTGGAGTCCCTCGGCGGCTTCGTCCGCGCCCGCTACGTGGGCGGCGCGCGCTACGTGGACTACCTGGCCGACACCGACGGCACCGCGTCCCAGCGCATCGAGTTCGGCGCGAACCTGCTGAAGTTCGCCCGCACGCGCGACGGATCGCCCATTTGCTCCGCGGTGATCCCGCTCGGCTCGAAGCCTGAAGGATCGGAAGACCGCATCACCATCGCGCCCCTGGGAAACGGCGACGCCGACGTGTACGGGCGGTACGAGAAGCGCGGGGACGCGGTCGTCTCGGTCGACCTCGTGTCGAAAGTGGGGTACCGAGAGCGCGCCGTCGTGTGGGACGACGTGACCGACCCGGCGCACCTGGTAGACCGCGCCCTGTCCTGGCTGCCGGGCCAGGCCAACGAGATCGAGACGGTCCACGTCAAAGCCTACGACCTGTCCCGCATCGATCCGCGCGTCCAGCCGATCGATCTCGGCGACTACGTGCGCGTGACGAGCGCCCCGCACGGGTACGACTCATACATGATAGTGTCGAGGATCGTCCACCGCCCGACCGACTGGCAGGGCGACGAGTACGTGTTCGGCGTCGAGGGCGACGACATCGGCGACATCGTGCGCAAGCACGCCGCCACGCTCAACGCCGGGATCAACGGCGCCTACGAGGCGGCGGAGGCCGTCGACAAGATCGCCAAGGACGCGGCCGAGAAGGCGGAGGCCGTCGACAAGATCGCCAAGGACGCGGCCGGCTTGGCTCAAAGCGCCCTCGACGCTCTGGCGGACCTGCACGGCGCCTACGTGCACATCAGGTTCTCCGCAAGCCCAGACGGCGTCCCTATGACCGAGGCCCCGCAGGCCGACACCGCCTACATGGGCATATGCTCGAACGGATCTCCAGACGGCCCCGCGGACCCGGACGCCTACTCGTGGGCGCGCACGCTTGGATCCAGCGGCGAGGACGGCGTGCCCGGCGCTCCTGGAGCGGACGGCGCTCCGAGCTACCTGCACGTCAAGTGGTCGGAATCGCCCACGGGCGACCCCATGTCCGAGACGCCCGGCCCCTACATGGGCACGTGCGTGGATTCGACCGAGGCCGATCCGATCGACCCGGCGCTCTACACCTGGACCAGGATCAAGGGCGACAAGGGCGACCGTGGAGAGCGGGGGCTTCAAGGCTTGCAGGGCGAAGACGGCGCGCAGGGCATGCCTGGCAAGCCCGGTGCGGACGGCAAGCCTGGCGTGTCGAGCTATACCCATATAGCCTATTCGAACAGCGCGGACGGAACCGTTGATTTCAGCTTGAACGAAAGCGACCGCGCCTATATAGGAATGTACGTCGATAGCGTGCAGGAAGACAGCAGCACCCCATCCAAGTACGCATGGAGCAAGATAAAGGGCGCTGACGGCGCGAACGGAACGCCCGGAAAGCCGGGAGAGGACGGAAAGACGCCGTACCTCCATATAGCATACGCTAACAGCGCAGACGGCACGTCCGGCTTCTCGACGACGGACAGCACGGGAAAGCTGTATATAGGCCAGTACACGGACCATGCGCAAGCGGACAGCTCAACTCCGTCTATGTACGCATGGACTAAGATAAAGGGAGAGCAAGGCCCGCAGGGAAAGCCGGGAGCAAACGGGCAAGACGGAGCAGACGGAAAGACGCTGTACGGTACGTGTTCAACTGCTGCTGCGACGGCTGCGAAGGCGGTTTCCGACGTGGCGGGTTTCTCGCTGTACCCAGGGGCGGCCGTCGCCGTCACGTTCTCGCATTCCAACACGGCGAGCCTGCCGACGCTCGACGTGAACGGATCGGGCGCGAAGCGGATCATGATAAACGGAGCGAACGCTGCTTTCTGGGTTCCCGGCTCAACCGTGCCGTTCGTGTACGACGGAACCGCCTGGCAGGCGTGCAACGCGCCGATCTACGGATCGACCGCGACGATCGGCAGCCCGTCGGGCGGCAACGTGTACGTGGACGGAGACAGCGTCTCGGTGAGGCAGGGCACCACCGTGCTCGCGCGCCTCAAAGCGGGGCTCCTGGAGCTTGCGGCCAACTCTGCGAACGCGGTCATCAAGCTCTGCGGCGGCAAGGGGGCGATAGCCTACTACGCGGGCACCGACCAGCTGGCGGTCATGGCCCCAGGCTCGATCGCGCTCGCCGCCTGCCAGACGCTCTCCGACGGGACCGTGCAGCCCTACGACTCCGGCGTCGCGTGCAACAGAAGCGGCGTGCTCCTGAAGGGGGCCGTGGAGGCGTCGGGCACCTTCAGGCTCAACGGCGGCAACATGGCCGACTTCGTGGTGGCCCAGGGCACGAGCGGCATCTGGCGGTGGCGCAAGTGGGCGTCGGGGTTCGCCGAGTGCTGGGGCGCAACGTCCACGCCGACGTCCACGAACATGCAGTGGGGCGGCATGACGTACGACGGGACGATGCGCGGAGGCCACGCCCTCCCGTTCGCCCTTACGAATCTCGTGCATGCAGACGTCGTCATCGAGGACCCGGGCGGCGGAGCGTTCTGGCCCGGCGTGCACACGGTGTTCGGCGACAAGGCCCCGAAGTTCTTCGTCCTGAGCGTCGGCAACTACTCGAGAACGGTGTACCTGCACTACTACGTTACCGGAACATGGAGGTGATGGGCATGGCCGGCATGAGGATCGTCGACGAGAACGGGAACGAGATAGCCAACCCCGACCTGTCGGCCGGGACGCTGTCCCCGACCATAGTCGTCAAGAAGGGAGCCGTCCCGCCCGACGACGTGGAGAAGTTCGCGTGGGCGGACGACGACTACGAGGAGGCCATGCTCTACGCCGTGCCGACGCCGGAGGAGGCCGCCATGGCCGTCGAGCGCGGGCGGGCCGCCGAGGAGGCCGCCGCGCGGGAGCGCGCGAACGAGGAGATGCTGCTGGCGGTGGCCGACATGATAGGGGGCGCTATATGACGGACGCGCAGATTCGATTGTTGACGGCAGCCGCCAGGATCCGCGTTTCGCGCGGCGAAAGGCTGGAGGACGTCCTCGGAATATGGCCGGCGATAGACGACCGAGAGCGGGGGCTGATAAGAGCCTCCGTGCTAGACGAGGAGGCGACCGGTGCCGTACGAAACGAGCGTTAGCACGCTTGCGCAGGCGATCGCGCAAGAGGGGGCGGCCTGGGTCATGTGCGCCCTGGTCGTGATCGTCTGCGCGGCGCTGCTGCTGAAAGGCTTCCCCGCCTGGTCGTCGTACATGGACAGGCGGGCGGCGGTCGAGGAGGAGCGGGAGCGCCGCAAGGCCCGCGAGAGCGAGGAGCGCGCCCGCACCGAGGGGCAGTGGATCCAGGCCATAGACCGCAGCAACGACGTGAGCGAGAGCGTGGCCGCCGCGCTGGAATCGTCTACGCGCATGATCGACCGCGTGTCGCGCAAGCTCGACGAGGACGCGCGCCAAAGCGGACGCAACGCTGCGAAGATCGACCGCATCGAAACCAAGTTGGAGATACTACTGGAAAGGACGAGCAAATGAAGAAGACCGTGAAAGAGTGGGCACGGGCCGCCGCGGTCCGAGCGGTGAAGACCGCCGCGCAGACCGCCGTCGGCGTTATCGGCGCAGCGGCCGTCATGGGAGATGTGCAGTGGGCCATGGTCGGCAGCGCGGCCGCCCTGGCTGCCGTCGTGAGCCTGCTCACGAGCGTGGCGGGCATGCCGGAGGTCGAGGGCGGCGCGAGCGTGGCGAAGATCGCCGCGAAGAAGGAGGGCTGACATGGCCTACGTCATGGACGAGGACTACCGCGCCGCCGGCAACACCAACCATATCTCTGCCGAGGGGCGCGGGTTCTGCATCCACCACGCCGCCGGGACGTCCATCGACATGGCCCCGACGTTCCTTGCCAACGGGACGTCGGCGCACTACGGCGTGGAGCCTGGCCACGTGCGCCGCTTCCTGCCCGACGAGGACAACGCGTGGGCGGCCGGAGACTCGTGGGCGAACGCGCACCTCGTCCACATCGAGTGCGTCAACTCCTCCGCGGGCGGGGACTGGCCGGTGGCCGAGGGCACGGTCGACACGCTCGTGGAGTTCCTGGCCGACAAATGCCGCGAGCTGGGGTACGCGCGACTGGACGTCGGCGAGACGCTGTACGGCCACCGCGACTTCTACGCGACGTTCTGCCCCGGCGCGCTGTACGGCCGCCTGGGCGAGATCGCCGACCGGGTGAACGCGCTATTGTCCGGCGCGTCGGGCGAATGGGTGCGCGACGGGAAGGGCTGGTGGTACAGGCGGGCGGACGGCTCCTGGCCTGCCGGCGAATGGCTCGCGCTCGACGCGTGGTACCGCTTCGGGACGGACGGATACGCCCTCACAGGATGGCAGCTGGTCGACGGCAAGTGGTACCTGTTCGGCGACGACTGCCGCATGCTAACCGGCTGGCAGAGCGTCGGCGAAAAGTGGTACTACCTGACCGGCTCCGGCGCCATGGCCACGGGATGGGCGGAGGTCGACGGAGCATGGTACTACCTGGACGCGTCGGGCGCGATGCAGACCGGATGGCTGCTCGACGGCGGCAAGTGGTACTGGCTCGACGAGTCCGGGGCGATGGCGCGCTCGTCGTGCCGAAGCATCGGCGGCAAGTGGTACGCCTTCGGGGCATCGGGCGCGATGGTATCCGGCGAGGTGCCGACCGGCGTCGGCGGGGACATGCAGCTGGGGTAGCCGGCGGCTGCGCTCGGACGGCCCGCCGTGCAGCAGCCTGCCCAGGCCGCTGCATCGTCCCTTCGGGGACCGCCCGCGCTCCTTCGGGGGCGCGGGCTTTTTCGATGTCGTTTTCGACGCTTTCCCATATCCTTCGCATATCCTAAGTTGGCGTTTTTACGGTTGCTAAGGTTGATGGGATTATAAAAACCGCTGGTCAGACTGCTGCGGTTATTTGAAATGACTATATTTGTTAAGGAAAGCTTAATACATCGGTTGGCGTTTCTTATGAGACGCGAAAGCTGCCTGCGGGGATACTGGAAGCGAAGGCTCGCGCGGACCGACGCCCCGCCCCGCGGCGCTCCGCCGCATCGGCCAGTAGAAAGGACCCGCTATGGGCTACACCAATTCGTTCGAGCACGATCGTCACGGCTATCGGCCCGTCCGCCGCAGCGCGCCAGCTCGACGTGGCACGGCGAAAGGACGGGCCGGCGCCGTCAAGCTGGCCGGGTTGACGGGACTTGTCGCCGCGCTCGTCGGGGCGTGCTTCTACGCAGCCACCTCGCTCACGACGCTCATCGAGGGCGCGCAGGCAACCGCGAACGCCGGTCCCGCAGCGCAAAGCACGCCGCGCAGCGCCTGGCACATCGGCGAGATGCCGATCCTGTACCAGGAAGATCCCGCATGGTCGAACACGACGTACGCAGGAGACTCCTTCGGGGAAACCGGCTGCGGCCCCACGTGCATGACCATGGCGTACATAGCTCTGACCGGGAAAGACGATATGACCCCGGCCGATATGGGGGCGTTCTCGGAAAGCCTGGGGGCGGCATCCACCGAAGGCACCGCCTGGACCTTCATGACCGACGGCGCAGCCCGGCTGGGACTTGCCGCAACCGAGCTGCCCGCCGACGAGGCCAGCATCAGGCGGGCGATCGTTTCGGGGTCGCCCGTGATATGCAGCGTAGGACCCGGGGACTTCACCACCACGGGGCATTTCATCGTGCTTGCAGGCATCGACCAGCAAGGCCGGCTCATCGTGCGCGACCCCAACAGCCCCGAGCGCACCGCGCAAAGCTGGGATTTCCAAACCGTTCTCGGCCAATGCCGCGCCATCTGGGCGTACCAAGCGGCATGATCCGCTAGGGCCGCGCCCGGTTCAGAAGGCGCGGCCCTAGCGGGCGGTCTGCGCCTCGCGAAGCCCTTTCACCAACTGATCGGCGCACGATGTGGAACGGCGGCCGCACGTATTGCCTTCGAGCAGCGCAGCAACCTCGTCCACCGACATGCCCTGAACCAGCTTCGAGATAGCTTTCAGATTGCCGTCGCAGCCCCCCACGAAGTCGATATGCGACACCGAATCGCCCTCAAGCTCGATGTTGATCTCGCGGGAGCACGTTCCCCTCGTCTTGTACGTGTACATGTCAAACCTTTCCTCTTGCTAGAATAACCCGCTCGTGAACAGAAAGTTCAACGATTTCAAGCGCGTCCCAACATGTTCGTAGATCCATTCCTGGCAAAAACGCAGAACCGCGAAGGCTTCGGAGGGACCCGCCTCCATGTCTTCGATGGCGGAGAACGTGGAGCAGAGCAGGGCTTTGCTCCAGGCTACCACCTCGCCGGGCACCAGCTGCGACTCAACCTGGGACGCGCAGCTTGAGCAGAGCACCCCGCCCTCGCGATACGACACGAACACCTCGCTGCGTTCGGCAGAAGCAACGTCGCAGGCGCATCCCGCGCAGACGCTCAAACTGGGGCGCAAGCCCGCAAACGACACGGTCTTGAGCAGGTGAGCTGCGCAGATCAACGGAGCGCGCGATGCGTCCACCCGTCCCAGAGACGAGAGCGCGGTGCAGGTCAATGCGAACAACCGAGGGCTCTCCAGATCCATCTGCGTAACGCGGTCGAGCAGCTCGGCCATGGGAGCCGCGCAGGCCGCGTGCTCCATGTCGCGGCGCAAGCGCTCGTTGCTCTCCACCAAGCGCGCTTCCTTCACCACGTCAAGGCTGCGCCCCCGTGCTAAAAGCACGTCTGCCACCGAATAGAGCTCCAAACGCGAAGCGAAAGAGCTCGCAGGCTTGCGCGCGCCCTTCGCCACCGCGCGCACCTGCGAACCGTCCTCGACGAGCATCGTCAGGATCAGATCGCTCTCGCCCAGCTTCGTCTTGCGCAGCACGATGCCGCGCGCATCGTAGGTTGGCTGAGCCACGCCGCGCCTACGAAATGCTCACGATGCTGTTCGCGCTGTCCCAAACGATAACGCCGCTCTTCTGCTTGTACGAGCCGCGCACCGTCTCGCCGTCGAGCGTGGTTATCGCCGCAGCCGTGATGGTGAAAGCGGTCGTGTCGTTTCCTTGGTACGTTATGCCGTCGACCGACTGGATCGCGTAGGTGGTCCCCCCGATGTTCACCGTGCCCGCACTTGCCAGATACGCCTGCGCCGCCGCCGTCAGCTCGGCCCCGCGCGAACGCGCGATGTTGACGGTAACGCTCGAACCCGACGCAACCTTCTCGCCTGCCGCAGGCGACGTGCCCAGGATGGTTCCGTCAGCCGCAGCGTCATCGTAAACGTAGGCGCTCGTGGCCGTCAGGCCCTCGGCCTCGATCGCGGCAACCGCCTGATCCCAGGTCATCCCCGTGATATCGGGAACCGTGTATGCAGCGGCCACCGTAACGGTGACGGGCTCGTTCGCCTTGGCCTTCGTACCGGCTTCGGGGGAAACGGCCAAGACGATGCCTTCGCGCTCGTCTGATTTCTGCGTCACGAACTTCACGTTCTCGAAACCGAATTCCTTCAGCTTCGCAGCGGCTTCATCGCGCTGGATGCCTACCGTTTCGGGCACGACGCGCGCTTCCGACACATGTATGACAACCTCGGTTCCCTCGTCTTGTCGCGCGCCGGCGCCCGGGTCCATAAGCAGCACGACGCCTTCGGTCTCGTCGGACTTCACCTGCATGGTGCGCACCGCGAAGCCCTTGCCCTCAAGCACGTAGGTGGCGTCGGTCTGCGTCATGCCCACAACATTGGGAAGGATCTTTCCGCCCCAAAGCTCCATCTGGTACGTCGCAACCGCTGCGATTCCCGCGGCGGCCACCAAGCATGCGAGCACGATGGCAACCACCTTGCCCTTGCCGCCCTTCTTCGCGTTCGGATCGGGCGCGCGGAACTCCTTCTGCTTCGGCGCTGCGCCGCCTTCGATACGCGGCATTTCCATCGTGCCGCCGGAACGCCACGACGATTGCGGCGGTACGTAGTTGGAATCGACCAAGCACTCGTCAAGGCCGGAAAGGTCGGCTGTGCGCCCCGCCTCGAAGTCTTCCTGAGAACGCTTCGGAATGAACGGGGTCAGATCGTCGTCACGCGTCGGCGGCTCCTCGGAAGCCTCATCGGAGACGGCTTCTTCGTCGGACGGGCTGAAATCGAACGCGTTGCCGTCTTCGTCGACGTTCACGCCCGCAACGTCTATGGCGGGAAGCTTGGCGGGGTCGAGCGGGCCGGATGATCCCGCCTGCACGCCGGCAGTCGGCTCTTCCTCGTCGGAAGAGACCGAGCCTGCGAAATCGGGATCGAGCTCGTCGTCGTTCGCGGCTTCGGGTACAGGCGCAAGCGACTCTCGATCGGCATCGACCGCGGCGGCAACCTCGGCTATTTTCCCCGACAGCGGCAGTCCGCATTCGTTGCAGAACTTCGCGCCGTCGCGGTTTTCGGAATGGCAATGAGGACAGATCATGCTGACTTACTCCCTCGCAGGTGACGGTACGAAAAGATTGTAGCCGAAAAACCACGAGAGCACCCGAACAACCCGGCGAACCTCCGGTTCACGACAATACTTGCAAAAAAACGCGAGCCAAGCTGGCTTCGGCGCGCCGAAGCGCGCGCATCCAAGCCCTACAAGCCCTCGCCGTAGCCGAATCGGCGAATCTGGTTCTCGTCGCGCCGCCAGTTCTTCTTCACCTTGACCGACAGGTCCAAGAACACCCGCGTGCCCAGCAGCTGCTCAAGGTCGGCGCGCGCTTCGGTGCCGATCTGCTTGATGGCGGCGCCTCGCTTGCCGATGATGATGCCCTTTTGGCTGTCGCGCTCCACGTAGATGCGCGCGAAGATGCGATGGAGGTCCTTCTTGCGATCGTACTCCATCTCTTCCACCTGCACGCCGATGGCGTGGGGAACTTCGTCATGGAACGAGCGCAGGATCTTCTCGCGGATGAACTCCGCCACCACGACCTCGATCGGCTGGTCGGTCTCCATGTCGAGCGGGAACCACGCCGGGCCCTCGGGCAACAGGAACACCACTTCCTCGATGAACGCGTCCACGTTCTTCCCGGTCTCGGAGGACAAGCCCACCATCGCATCCCATTCGCCAAGCTTCTCGGCCGCTTCGCGTTGGCGGGAAAGCTGCTCGGGATTCACGAGGTCGGTCTTGGACAGCACGCAGATCTTCTTCGCGCGCGATCGGCGCAGCTGCTCGGCTACCCACTCGTCGCCGCGGCCCACGGGCTTCGACGCGTCGATGAGCATGGCCACCACGTCCACGTCCTCGAGCGCCTTGAGCGCGGAGACGTTCAGCTCCTCGCCCAGCGCGTCATGCGGCTTGTGCAGGCCGGGCGTGTCCACGATGATCATCTGGTAGTCGTCTTTGGTGTAGACCGCGCGGAAGCGGTGGCGCGTGGTTTGCACGGTATTCGACGTGATGGCGATCTTCTTGCCCATGATCGCGTTGAGCAACGTCGACTTGCCGGCGTTCGGCCTGCCCACCAACGTGACGAAGCCGGATTTGAAGTGTTCGGGCATTTCCAAGGTTGCGTTCCTTCCAACCGATTCTGTATCTTTGCGCGACGCCGAAGTTCTACGCCCCGAGCAGCGCCGCCAAGCGAGGGACGAACACGAGCGCGGCCACCGCCACAGCGGCGAGGGCGAACACGAGCACGGCCGCCGCCGCGCAGTCCTTCGCGCGCCGCGCCAGCTCGTGGTACCCGGGCGACACCAGGTCGACCACCGATTCAAGCGCCGTGTTGAAGCACTCCGCCGCGAACACCGCAGCGATGCACAAAACGATCGCGATCCACGATACGGCGTCGATGCGCAGCAGAACGCCCAGGATCACGGCCGCTGCGGCAACGGCCAGGTGTATCTTCATATTGCGCTGCGTGCGCACCGCGAAGACAAGCCCGTCTCCCGCGCATGAGAACGCGCGGCCGAGCGAAAACCTCGCATGCGATTCCTTCGACGCCCGATTGCGGACGAACCCTTCTTCGTCCCGCACGTCCCCCTGCGCAGAAGCGCGCTTTTCCCCGTCCTCGTCCATGATGTTCGACGCTTTCGTGATCACGTCGAGCGCTTAGCGCTTCGACCAGGCTTCGAGGATCTCGGCCTCGCGCTTTTCCATGACCTCGGCCTCGTTGTCCTCGATGTGATCGTAGCCGCACAGGTGCAGCAGGCCATGCACGAGAAGCAAGCTGATCTCCTCTTCGAAGGTGGTGCCGAACTCGCGCGTCTGCCTGCTTGCCACGTCCGGGGCGATGATCACGTCGCCCAGCTCGAAGACGGGGTCCTGCGCCAGCGTCATGGCCGACAGGTCGTCGTCCACGCCGTCGCACTCGAACGACAGCACGTCGGTGGGACCGGATTTCTGGCGGTACTTCTCGTTCAGCTCGGCGATGGCCTCGTCGGTGACGAAGCTGATGGACACCTCGGTGTTGAAGGGCTTGTCCTCGCGCGTCAGCACGAACTGAGTCAACTCGTGCAGCGGCAGCTTTTCCAGCTCGTCTTTTCTAAAATCGTAGTTGATCTGGATATCCATGGCTTATCCCTTCTTGCTTGCCTGGTCGTAGGCGGATACGATGGCGGCCACCAGGGAATGGCGCACCACGTCTTTGCCGGAGAAGTCGCAAAACGCGATATCGTCCACATCTTCGAGAATGCGGCGGACGCCCTTGAGCCCGGAAATGCCGCGCGGCAGATCGAGCTGGGTCACGTCGCCCGTGATCACCATCTTGGAACCGAATCCCAAACGCGTCAAGAACATCTTCATCTGCTCGGGCGTGGTGTTCTGCGCCTCGTCGAGGATAATGAAGCTGTCGTTGAGCGTGCGCCCGCGCATGAACGCAAGCGGGGCGATTTCGATGACGCCGTTGTCTATGAGCTGGGTTGCGCGCTCCATGTCGGTCATGTCGAACAGAGCGTCGTAAAGCGGACGGATGTAGGGATCCACCTTTTCGGTCAAGGTGCCCGGCAGAAAGCCCAGGCTCTCCCCCGCCTCCACGACGGGCCTCGTCAAGATGATGCGTCCCACTTCCTTGCGCTTGAGCGCAGCCACCGCCATGGCCATGGCCAGGTAGGTCTTGCCCGTTCCGGCCGGCCCGATGCCGAAGGTGACGGTGTTTTCGCGAATGGCGTCCACGTACTGCTTCTGACCGGCGGTCTTCGGGCGTATGGCCCGTCCTCGGTACGTGAGCAGGATGTCCTCGCGCAAAGCGCGCGGCGAGAATTCAGCCGTGCGCAGCAGGTCGATAGCGCGACGGACGTAGTCCGAAGTGGGCTCGTCGCCGCCTTCCACCAGCTTGATGAGATCCGAGAACAAAACGGTAAGCGACTGCACCTCGATGGGATCGCCTTCGAGCATGATGGAATCGCCCCGTACCGTGATGCGCGCCTCGAACGCGCTTTCCACGATGTGCAACAGCTCGTCGGCCGGGCCCACGATGAGCGCCATGTTCACGCTCTGAGGAGCCGTGAGAGTAATGTGCGTCTGATCAGTCATGCCGGCTATTGTACCATGCGGCCGCCCGCTCGGAGACGATGTCACCGAACCGACAAGGGAATATGGTGCAGGTGCCCAAAACGGTGCCCGGAACAAGTTCGCAGTCGATTCGCATTGTCGCCCGAAACGTACGGTTTTGCTGCAGAAACCGTACGTTTCGGGCGACAATGCGGTCCGCGGGACCGTCCCTAGGCCAGGCGGTACGCCCAGAGCGCCTTGGTCTGGCCGATCACCTGGTCGATGCTCCACGTGCGATCCGAGCGCTGCGCCGAGTACGGATCGTTCACCTTGAGCGTGCCGTCGTCGGCGAACCCCGTTATGACGAAGAAGTGGCCGTTGTCCGTGAAATCGCCGGGGCCGACGTTGCAGATGACCACCGCGCCGCTTTCGAGCGCGCTGCGCAGGCTGCCCGCATCGACCCCGATCGGCTGGCAGGACAGGCCGAGCGACGCCGCTTCGTTGGTCAAGAAGGACGAATCCGTGCCGTCGAAGGTGGCCATGTAGCCGCCCTGTTTCGCCCGAACGCCCATGTCGTAGGGCGACAGGTCGCTTTTGCCCGTCAAACCCTGGTACACCATGGAAAGCGTCGTGGGACAGCACCCCGTAAGCGCGAACGTGGTCGAGCTGTACACGGTGAAGCCCCAGCGGCTGTCCCACTGGTACAGCCGGGGCACCTCGCCTTTGCGCGCCTCGTCGCACGCCCCGGCTTCGCTGGCAGGATACGCGTCGGGGAACTGCTTGACGGAGGAAACGGCCTCGGGCTCGGTCGCCGCCAGTTTGAGCAGCTTGTACTGCACCGCTTCGCCGTCAACCGCGTACGCTTGGGGATGCGCGGCAATCCAAGCCGCATCGTCGCTGGTCTCGGCCGCTTTCACAAGCTGCGCGGTCAGGTCGTCTCCGAGTATCGCGGAAAGAGCCGCCTGGTCGATGGGATCTTTCTGCGGTTGCTGCGCTTCAGGGGCAGGATCGGGAGCCGGCTCGGGCTGCTCGGCCGTGCAGCTTGCGCAGCTGCGAACGCCCACCACGGCCAGCACGATCAGGAGCACGGCCGCAAGCCCTGCAAGCAGGCGCTTCGGACCGAGTGCGCGGACGGCATTCGACACGGCATCGACGCCCGCAAGCAAGAGGTCGGCCGGTTTCGAGCCGCCATGATGCTGCTCGCCCGCACCTGCGCGGCGGGCTTGCCGACCATCGGGGCGCGACGACGCTTCACGTGGCGGATGCGGGCCGGCCGCTTGCCCGTTGCGCCGTGCGGTTCGCTCTTCAAGCCGTTTGCGCGCTCGCTCGCGCGCCTCTTCGTCGGTCATGGCTTCCCCGTTTCGCGATCGTTATCGAAACAGAGTATACCGTTGCACCTGCGCGAACGCCAGACGGAAGTCGGTCGTACAGGACTTCCGCCAGCAGTTGGCTACAGGGCGACCTCGACGAGCGACCCGACTTGCGCGCCCGCAGGAGCGTCCACCTCGTGATAGCTTTCCGTCATGGCCACGCCGCCCTCTTCCACCAGGGCAAGCTCGACGGTTCCCACGCGACGGGCGCGGTCGGCGGCGCGCAGCTCGTCGCCGAGGGCGCGCAGGGCCGCGGCGCGCGACGCCTTGACCTCGGAAGCCACCTGGTCGTCGCGCGCGGCCGCCGGCGTTCCCTCGCGGCGCGAATAGGGAAACACGTGAATCTTCGAGAAGCGGCAACGCCGCGCCACGGCAAGCGTCTCCTGGAACTCGGCATCGGTCTCGCCCGGAAAGCCCACGATGACGTCGGTCGACAGGCTGATGCCGGGCACACTGGCGCGCAATCGGTCCACGAGCGCCTCGAAACGCCTCGCATCGTAAGGACGCGCCATCTCGCGCAGCACCTTGTTGCTACCCGCCTGCAAGGGCAGGTGCAGATGGCGGCACACGCGACCCTGCGCAGAAGCCAGCAGATCGATGAACGCCTCGTCGACGTCGCGCGGCTCGATGCTCGACACGCGGAAGCGCACGGGAGGCGCGTCGGATTCGTGCAGGCCCGCCGTCTCGTCGAGCAGGCGGCGCAGCAGATCGGCCAGGCGCAACGCGCTTGGATCGCGCCGCGCGCCGTCGCGATACGACCCCAGGTTGATGCCGGTCAGCACGATCTCGCGCGCTCCGGCGCGTGCGAGCGATGTGCATTCGGCTGCCACGTCGTCGGCTGGACGACTGGCGGCGCGACCGCGCGCCACGTGCACGATGCAGTACGTGCACGCGTTGTCGCATCCGTCTTGCACCTTCACGCCCACGCGCGTCCGAAAGCCTCGACCCAGCGGCAGCACCGAAGCAGGCGCAAGCTCGACGTGCCCTTCGCCCGCCTTGGCGACGCAAGGAACGGCGCCCGTATGATCCCATTGCCCTTGCTCGATCTGCTCCAGAAGCTGGCCCTTGCCCACGACGCGCACGCGCGAATCCATGGCCTCGTACGTTGCGGCGTCGATGGCCACCGCGCACCCGGTAACCGCCACCGCGGCTCGATCGTTACAACGCAGCGCGCGCCGCACGGCCTTGCGCGTCTTCTTCTCGGCCTCGCCGGTAACGGTGCACGTGTTCACCACGATCAAATCGGCTTCGCTTTCAGCAACGCAGGCCTGCCCTCGGGCAAGCAAGGCGGCGGCGAAGGAATCCGACTCGACACGGTTCACCTTGCACCCCAGGTTCACCACGGCGAAGCTCATAGCAGCCCCTTTCGAGGAGCGCGGCCGGGATCGAGCGTCCGGCGGCCCGCTTCCCCGGCTTCGCCCGCCTGCTCGGGCGTACGGACGGATTCGCCCTCGGAGGCGCCGCTCGGCAACGGATCCGCCCCGTCGCCCGCATCGCCCCGGTCGCTCACCGCCGCCATGCGACCCAGCTCGTAGAGCACGAGCGCCGGTGCCACGATGCCCGCCGTTTCCGTACGCAGAATGGAAGGTCCCAGCGTGACCAGCGCCGAAGAAGGGTTGCATTCCAGAAGCGCATCCACCTCACGCTGCGTCAAACCGCCTTCCGGGCCGACCACCACGACAATGCGCGCCTCGTCGGCCGGCATGCTGTTGCGCATGAGGCCACGCGCGATCGCGTCCTCCAAGCGCGCCGTCTGCGGAGCCTCTTCCCAGCAGATCAGCACCGCAGTCGCGTTCTTCGCGAACGCGCACGCCTCGGCAAGCGACAAAGGCGCGCTCACCTCGGGAACCGCTCGCTGGCCCGACTGCATGGCGGCGCTTTTGGCGATGGCACGCCAACGCTCCGCCTTGGACGCAGTCTTTTTCGCATCCAGTTTGACGATGGAGCGCTCGCATGAAAGCGGGACGAACCCGCTCACTCCCAGCTCGGTCGCGTGGCGCACGACCGTTTCCATCTTGTCCCCCTTGGCAAGGCCCTGCACGAGCACCACCGAGGGCCCGTTGGAGCCGCGCTCGAACCGCTGGGCTACGCGCACCAGGGGAATCTGGTCGGAAAACGACACGATCTCGCATTCGAAATAGTCCTGCGCGGCATCCACCACGGCAATGTGCTCGCCCGGAGCAAGGCGCAGCACGCGCGCATGCTTGGCATCGTCGCGTGCCAAGCGCAACGGGAAGGACTCGGCGGGCTCGTCGGCGATCACCTGGTCGTGCAGGTAGAAATGTGGCAGGGACATACGGGGAACCTCGCAGGTCGAACGGTCGCAGGGTGATACAAGTGGGCGCATCGGCCGGCAGGCCGACGATCCTACTGGAACGCGTCGCGCAGTTTCTGCAACGGCGTGCGCTCGTCGGCCACGTCCTCGCCCATCTCCTCGGCCAGCTGCTCCAAAAGCTCGCGCTGCTTCTTGGTGACCTTCTTGGGCACCTGCACGTTCACATGCACGAACATGTCGCCGCGCGCGTCGCTGCGGAAGCGCGGCATGCCGCAGCCCTTCACGCGCACCACCTGCTCGTTCTGGCAGCCTTCGGGAATGCGAACCTGCACCTTCTCGTCCTCGAAGATGCCGTCGATCTCGATTTCCGAACCGAGCGTTGCCTGCACGATGGACACGTTCGCACGCGCGTGCAGGTTGTCGCCATCGCGTTCGAAGAACTCATGCGGCTGGATGCGGCAGGTTACGATCAGGTCGCCCGGACGCGCGCCGTGCATGCCTGCTTCGCCGAAGCCGGACAGGCGAAGCTGCTGGGAATCGCGGATGCCCACGGGAACCTCCACGGTCACGCGCTGGCGGTCGGGCACGCGGCCCTGGCCCTCGCATTCCGGGCACGGGTTCTCGATAGTATGGCCGGTGCCGCCGCAGGTCTTGCACGTGGTGGCCGTCTGCATGTCGCCCAAGAACGTACGCTGCACGGTGACCACGCGGCCTTGCCCGTTGCAATCGGGGCACACGACCTCGCGACCGTCGGGGCCCAAGCCCGAGCCGTCGCAGTCGGGGCACGGAGCCAGGCGATCGTACACGATCTCCTTCTTGGCTCCAGCGGCCACTTCCTCAAGCGTCAGGCGCAAGCCGACGCCCATGTCGCGGCCTTCGCGGCGCTGGGGCGCATGGCCAGCGGCCTGCCCGCCGAAGAACGAACTGAAGATGTCGCCCATGCCGAAGCCGCCGCCGAACAAATCCTCGAAGTCCACGTAACCGCCGCCGTAGGGGTTGCCGCCGCCCGCCGCGCCCGGCATGGTCCCGAACCGGTCGTACTGCGCGCGCTTCGCCGGATCGGACAGCACGTCGTACGCTTCGTTGAGCTCTTTGAACTGGTCCTCGGCATCGGGGGCTTTGTTTACATCGGGGTGCAGCTCGCGCGCGCGGCGGCGAAACGCCTTCTTGATCTCGTCTTCGTTCGCGTCCCGCGACACTCCCAGAACTTCGTACAGATCCTTGGCCATCTGTCGTTGAAACCTTTCTTCACCAGCGGAAGGACCGCCCCTTCCGCTGCACTCGTTTTTGCTTCTACCTAACTGCTATACGTCTTCGAGCGCGGAGCTTGCTATGCGCACCGCGCGGATAACCTTCGAGTAGTCCATGCGCGTAGGGCCTACCACGGCCACCACGCCGGCAGACTCGCCCCGTCCGTACCGGCTTGCCACCACCGACACGCCCGAAAGCGCCGCGGCATCGTTTTCGCTGCCGATGCGCACGCTTGGAACGCCGGCAGCCTGACGGGACGCCTCGTCCATGATCTGCAGGAGCACCGTGTCGTCCTCGAGCACTTGCATGACGGGCAGCAACGCCTGCGACTGGCTGAATTCAGGCTGGCTGAGCAGCGAGCTTACGCCTAGGCGATGCGCGCGCGACTGCTCGCTTTCCTGCAAACACGACAGCACCTCGTCGAGCGCCATGCGCACGAGCGGGTCGCGAAACGCCTCGACCATGCCCTGCCCCAGCCCGTCTTCGATTTCCTGGAGCGACTTGCCCGTGAAGACGTCGCTCAGGAAATGCTGCACGTGCGCCAGATCGTCGCCCGAAACCTCTTCGGCGAACTCCATCTGGCGATTGAACACCTGGCCGTCTTCGGTCACCAGCACCACGAGCGCCCTCATGGACGACAGCGATATCAGGGAAAGCTGCTTGATATGCAGGTTGAGGACCGAGGGGGCGATCACGATGGAAAGGCAGTCGGTCAAGCGCGTCAGAGCCGACGACGTCTGCTCGAGCAGGGCGTCCAGCTCGCTCGCGCTGCGGCGCAGCTGGTCCACCACGGGGCTGTAACGATCATCGTCGCCCGCAAGGTCGGTCTGCAGCAGGTTGTCGACGAACGCGCGGTACCCGTGATCGGTCGGGATGCGCCCCGCCGACGTGTGCGGCTGCGCGATGTAGCCGCCGTCCTCGAGAACCGACAGCTCGTTGCGCACCGTCGCGGGGCTCACGCCCAGCTGGTAGCGCTCCGTCAACGTGCGCGAGCCCACCGGCAGAGCGCGCGCGACGTATTCTTCGATGAGGGCTGCAAGCACCCTTTGCCTTCGATCCGAAAGCACGCTTCTCCACCTTTCCTCTCTCTTCCACCGCTCAAGCCGCCGCTTCATCGGCACCAGGCGATGCAATACCAACGTGTCATTTTAGCAGCCGATGCAAGAGAGTGCTAAAAAAGGTGACAATTATGGAGAATCTCAACGGAAGCGTCACAGAACGCGGCGGCTCGCCGCCAAATCGGAGCCGCCGGAAGGCAGACGACCGCGAACGTAGGCGCGAATCGGGACCTGCGACACCGTCGAGCACGAAGACGCCGAAGTGCGGATCGCTCCCCTCGAGGCGCTTACGGAGCCAGATCGAACAGATCCCCGTACAGCTCGTTGCCGCAAAGCCACCCGCGTTCCGTGGGTCGCCAGCGACCGCCCTCGTGAACGACCAGCCCCCGGTCTTTCAGGCTGGCAAGCGCTTCGTCTACTTGCGGCAGCAGCTCCGCCGCGCGCTCGACCCGCTCGTCGGACACGCCGCGCGTCATGCGCATGCCCAGCATGAGGTCTTCCGCCGCCATCTGGCGCGCGTCCAGATCGTCGGTGACCGCGCCGTCCTTCACCCGCATGCGCCGCTCGGCGTTCTGCGTCATGGTGGCGGCGCTGCGGCCCAGGCCCAGGTAGGGCACGCCCGTCCAGTACGCGATGTTGTGGCGGCACGCGAAGCCCGGCCGCGCGTAGCTGGCCACCTCGTACCGCTCGAAGCCGGCTTCGGTCAGAACCCGCGCGGCGATCTCCATGTGCGAGGCCCCCACGTCGTCGTCGACCTCGTCCAACTCGCCCGCCAGAACAGCCGCGTCGAACGGCGTGTGCGGCTCGACGATGAGGGGGTACACGCTCACATGGGTCGCCCCGAGCGCAACGGCCTCGCGCACGCTCACCTCGAAGCTAACGTCGCTCTGGCCCGGAATGCCGCACATCAAGTCCACGCTGACGTTTTCGAACCGGGTCAGCGCCGCTTCGATGGCCCGGCGCGCATCGTCGGCAGAATGCGCGCGACCGAGCGTGCGCAGCACCTCGTCGTCGAAGCTCTGCACGCCGATGGACAGCCGGTTCACGCCCAGCGCCCAGATGTCGCGCACCATGCGCTCGGTCAGGCTTTCGGGGTTCGCTTCCATGGTGCATTCCACGTCGGGCTCGAGCCGCATGGACAAGGACAGCGTGTACAGCAGCATCGACAAGCGCGAAAGGCCCAGATGGCTCGGGGTCCCTCCGCCGAGGTACACCGTTTCGACGGAGCCCAGCTCGCCTTCTTTCGCCTTGCGACGAACTTGAAGCACCAAGTCGTCCACGTACGCGTCGATCTCCGGCGCATCCGTCGGCACCGCCGCCGTGGCGAAGTCGCAGTATCCGCACCGCTTCACGCAGAACGGCAGGTGCAGGTACAGCGCGCGATACGGATCATGAGGCATGATGGGCCCTTTCCAGCAACTCGTCGAACACCCGGTCGAAGTCCTCCACGGTCACGCAGGCGTTAATCTTCCCGCGCGCCGACGCCGCGCCCGGCAAGCCGGCCAGATACCACATGGCGTGCTTGCGCATGCGCACGATGTTCTTGCCCTCGCGCTCGGAAAGCAGCCGCGCATGACGTCGCGCCATGGCTATGCGCTCGCCTACGTTCGGCATCGCAGGCTCGGCGCGCCCGGCAAGCGCCGCCTTCGCCTGCGCGAACAACCAGGGGTTCCCCTCTGCCGCGCGGGCGATCATCACGGCATCGCAGCCCGTGCGCTCGACCATGGCCGCCGCGTCGCAGCCGCGCTTCACGTCGCCGTTGCCGATCACCGCAACGCTTACGGCCTCCTTCACGCGGGAGATCACGCCCCAATCGGCGCTGCCGTGGTACAGCTGCTCGGCGAACCGCCCGTGCACGGCCACGGCCGCCGCGCCCGCGTCTTCCATGCGACGCGCGAACTCGGGGGCGCTTTCATCGCCCATCGCCCAACCGCGGCGGAACTTCACCGTCACCGGGTGCTCCACGGCATCCGCCACGGACCGCACGATGCGCGCCGCCAGCGCAGGGTCCTTCATGAGGGCCGAGCCGTCGCCCTTCGTGACGATCTTGCGCGCCGGACAGCCCATGTTGATGTCGAGGTAGGCAAGGCTCTCCCCCATTTCCTGCTCGATCCACCCGGCCTGTGCCGCCATCGTATCGGGTTCGTGCCCGAACAGCTGGACGGCCACCTGGTCCTCGCCCGCGGCCAGGTGAAGCAGGTGGCGCGTCTTCTCGTTCGCGTACGAGAGTCCTTTTGCCGACACCATTTCAGTGTACGTGAGATCGGCGCCCTGCTCGCGGCAGAGCGTCCTGAACGCCTCGTCGCTCACGCCCGCCATGGGCGCGAGCAGCAGGCGGTGCTTTTGGAAAAAATCGTGCATGATGCCTTTTCGCTCGTTGGAGACGGCCGCGCGCTACATGCTGGACAGAATGTCGAGCGCGCTTATGCCCGCGAATATGAACAGGACGACCAGAGCCACCACCGCGAACAGGCACCCGCAGCCGACTGCAGCCTTCGCGCCGCTGCCCATGCCGGCCGGCTGCTGCGCGGCCTTCTTGTCGTTGAAGGGATCGTCCAGCCAGTCGAACTCTTCTGTATCCTTACGTGTCATGCAACCTCCTCGGGCTTTCGATCACTCGTCCACTTTGAGGATCGCCATGAACGCTTCTTGCGGCACCTCCACGTTTCCGATGTTCTTCATGCGCTTCTTGCCGGCTTTCTGCTTCTCGAGCAGCTTGCGCTTGCGGCTGATGTCGCCGCCGTAGCACTTCGCCAGCACGTCCTTGCGCTTCGCCTTTACGGTCTCGCGCGCCAGAACCCGCCCGCCGATAGCGGCTTGGATGGGCACCTCGAACATCTGGCGAGGAATGATGCTCTTGAGCTTTTCGGTCAGGATGCGCCCGCGATCGTACGCCTTGTCCTTGTGCACGATGAACGACAGCGCGTCCACGGGCTTGCCCGACAGCAGGATGTCGAGCTTCACCAGCTTGGAGGGCTTGTATCCGTCCATCTCGTAATCGAGCGACGCGTAGCCCTTCGTGTTGGACTTGAGCTTGTCGAAGTAGTCCATGATGAGCTCGGACAGCGGGATCTCCCACAGCATCTCCACCGTGGTGGTGGACAAATAGTTCATCGTGATGAAGGTGCCGCGCCGCGCCACGGTCAAGTCCATGACCGCGCCCACGTAATCGGGCGGGATGAGGATCTTCGCCTTGAGGTAGGGCTCCTCCACGCGCTCGATCTCGCCGGCGTCGGGCATCTCCTGCGGCGAATGCAGGCTTACCATCTCGCCGCCTTGCTTGTACACGTGGTATTCCACGGAAGGCGCCGTGGCCAGCAGGTCCAGCCCGAACTCGCGCTCGAGGCGCTCCTTGATGACCTCCATGTGCAGCAGGCCCAAAAAGCCCACGCGGAAGCCGAAGCCCAGCGCATGCGACTTCTCGGGCTCCCAGATAAGGGCCGGATCGTTGAGCGAGAGCTTTTCGAGCGCCTCTTTGAGCGGTTCGTACTGATCGCCGTCGATGGGGTACAGGCCGGTGAACACCATGGGCTTGACCTCACGGTATCCGGGAAGCGGGTCGCTCACGCCGCCATGGGCCTGCGTGATGGTATCGCCCACCTTCACCTGCGAGACGTCCTTGAGCCCCGTCACCAGGTACCCGACCTCGCCCACGCCGAGCGCCGGAAGCGCCGTCTCGGCGGGTCGGCGCGCGCCGACCTCTTCCACCAGCGCTTCGGCGCCGGTGGCCAGCATGCGAATGCGGTCGCCCTTCTTCATCTGCCCGTCCACCACGCGCACGAGCGCCACCACGCCGCGATACGCATCGAAGTACGAGTCGAAGATGAGCGCGCGCAGCGGCGCGTCGGCCACGCCGACGGGCGCAGGCACGTTGTACACCACGGCCTCCAGAAGATCGTGCACGCCCACGCCGGTCTTGCCCGAGGCCAGCACCGCGTCGTCGGCGGGGATGGCCAGGCCGTCCTCGATCTCCTCGCGCACGCGATCCGGCTCGGCAGCCGGAAGGTCGATCTTGTTGATCAGCGGGATGATCTCCAGGTCGGCGTTCATGGCCATCATCGCGTTGGCCACCGTCTGCGCCTCGACGCCCTGCGTGGCGTCGACCACCAGGACGGCTCCTTCGCACGCAGCCAGAGAACGGCTCACCTCGTAGGTGAAGTCGACATGGCCCGGCGTGTCGATCAGGTTGAACTGGTAGGTCTGGCCGTCGTCGGCCGTGTAGTCCACGCGCACAGCCTGGCTTTTGATGGTGATGCCGCGCTCGCGCTCGATGTCCATGCTGTCGAGCAGCTGCTCTTGCATATCGCGCTTCGACACGGTGCCGGTCAGTTCCAGCACGCGATCGGACAGCGTCGATTTGCCGTGGTCGATGTGCGCGATGATGGAGAAGTTTCGTATGAAGTGAGGGTCGGTGGTCATGTCCTGTCTTTCAAAACGTAAAGCCCGCGCGCGGGCGCTTGAGAAACGAAAGCCTATTCTACCTTATTCGCCCCGGGTGGAAAGGGCGCGCCCACTACAGTTCCACGACAGCGGCGTGCGGGCTCGACGAGCCGACGTGCGCCAGCTGCGCGCGAACGGAGCCGCCTCGTTCGCGTCGATCGCCCGATGCGCCCGGGCGCGCAGCCCGCAAGCGTTGCCGCAAAGACGGCAACCGCGAGCGCGTCGAAGCGGGATTTCGCGAAGGATACGGGCGGGCCTCCCCTCGGCTCTTTCACTCTTTCTCGGCGAATGGATGGTTTCGTGTGCGGTTTCGACAAATTCTCGTGCAATCTCGGCCAACCTTTGCTATTCTATCGAATTGTGTATCCAGCGATACGTACGCGCGATGGGCGTTTCCATCGCCGAATCAGCAGACGTGGCTGCGCTTTACGATTCGTAGATGCTGGGTGACCGATAGGTCGATGGAGCAGAGAAATCCCGCCTGTTCCCCATGCATCGAGCGCTTTCTTTGAAAGCTGGGTCCTCATGGATCGCATGCGTGGCTATCGGACGCCTGGGCAACGAGCGCGTGACGCCGGAAGCACGGGAAGCCCGAAGGCTTCGCAGAAGTTTACGTTCGTGATCCATTGGAGGAAACACACACATGGCGAACATCAAGAGCCAGAAGAAGCGCATCATCACCAACGAGAAGGCCCGCATGCGCAATCGCGCCGTCAAAAGCGAGCTGAAGACCGCTATCCGTCGCGTCAAGGAAGCCGTTGCCGCCGAGAACGGCGCCGAGGCTTTCGCCGCCGCTATGGCCGCCTGCCGTCTGCTCGACAAGGCTGCCTCGAAGGGCGTTATCCACAAGAACCAGGCTGCCAACCGCAAGAGCGGCGTCATGCTGCTCATCAAGGACCTCGTGACCGACGCCGATCGCGCCGCGTACGTGAAGCCCGCCAAGAAGGCGCAGAAGACCGGCTCCAAGAAGGCCGAGCGCAAGGCTGCCCGTCTCGCAGAGATGAAGGCCGCGTCCGAGGAAAAGGCGAAGCGCCGCGAGAAGCACATGGCTGAAGTGAAGAAGGCCGAAGAGCGCAAGGCGAAGGAAGCTGCCGAAGCCGCCAAGGCCGAGGCTGAGGCCGAGAGCGCCGAGGAAGCCGCTGAATAGCGACCACCCTATCGGAGATCGCCCCGCGATCCTTCCGCATATCAAGAGAGAACAGGCCCCGGTTTCGGGGCCTGTTCGCATTCTCGCGCCGGTTTTCGACCACGGCTCGAAGCTCCCGCTGCCCCTGCATGCGAAAGCGCCGCCGCAACTCGCGCCTCCGTGCAGAGACATGAGCTGCGGCGGCGCTTGACGCGCGCGAGAAACGCGGTGCAGGGATGTTCGCTGCGCTAGCGCGCAACCACGCCGAGCACCCATTCGAGGAAGGCGACATCCGGATCGGCGCCGCTTTTCATGGCGCGCTCGGCGTCGCGCGCGGCGACGAGGGCCGCGCGCAGCTGCGCGGAGGTGAACCCGCGCGCCCAGGTCGCATGGTTCTTCACGCGCCAATCGGGCATCTTGAGCGCCGCAGCCACACCACGCGGATTGCCGCGATCGGCCAGCGCGCGAGCGCAGACGAGCTCGCGCAGGCGCGTCGTGCACATGGCCAGCAGCGCATGCGGAGACACCGAGTCCATGCGCCCCAGGTACAGCAGGCATTTGCGCGCATCGCGCGCCGCGAAGGCGTCGACGAATTCCCACGGCTTGACCTCGGCGGTGCGACTGACCATGGCGACGATCTCATGCTCGTTCACGGCATCGGTTCCGCGATGCGCAAGCGCGATCTTCTTGAGCTCGCTGTCGAGGCGCACCGTGTCCTCGCCCACCAGATCCACCAGCTTCACAGCGGCGCCTTCGGTAAGCGTGACGCCGTGGCCCACCGCCATGGCGCGAACGGCCTTGGGAAGCTCGAAGCGCTTGAGCGGAGCGCAGTCGATCACGGCCGTCTTTCCGTGTTTGGCGACGGCCTTGTACAGACGCGTGTTCTTCGCCAGCTTTTCGGCGATCAGGGCGAGCACGGTGGTTTCCGCCGGTGAATCGAGGTAGGCTACCAGCCCCTCGGAATCGGCTTTCTTCAGCTTGTCGGCGGCGCGCACCTCGACAAGGCGCACGGGGCTTGCGAACGGCACGGTGTTGCATGCCGAGACGATGTCGGCGCCGGTTGCCGTTTCGCCGCTGAATTCGTCGGAATTGAACGACAGGTCCCCCAAAGCGGAAAGGCGAGCGCGAAGGCGCTTCATCACCGTGTCTCGCTTCAGGGCGTCCTCGCCGCATATCAGGTAGACAGGGAGCAAGGGTGCGTTTTGTTTCTTCTGAGCAGTCATGGCTTCATTCTACCGCAGCGTCTCCACGACGATTCTATCGGGTTCCAATTTGCATGAAACATCCCCCGACTCATCGGTTCGCAGTACGCGCGACCCCGCGCTTTCCAAGATCTCGAGGGTCTTGGCGGCCGGATGCCCATACCGATTTCCCGCCCCTACGCTCACCAGGGATATCTTCGGGGACAACGCAAAGGCAACCTGCTCGTCCAAAGCGTTCTTCGATCCGTGGTGGCCCACTTTGTAGATGTCGACCCCCTCCGCCGCTCCTGTGTCCAGCAGCTCTTTCACCTGATCGCGCTCGGCATCGCCTACCAGCAAGGCGGTCCAGTCCGTCGAACCGTCGCCGTCCACGTCCGCAAGCGCTTTGAGGCACAGGCTGTCCGCGTTCCCGCCTTCGTCCTCGAAGCGCCGCGGCCAGACGACCTGCAAATCGATCGACCCTACGCGAACGCTATCGCCCAGCGCGAGGCCGCAGACGCCGTCCTCCCCCGCCACGGCGACGGCGTCTTCCCGCAGGCTTCGACACGCATCGCACGGGCAGGCGAGCGCGTCTTGCGCAACGAAGACGCGTTCCGTACGGATCATGCCCGCCAGGGAGGAAAGCGACCCCTTGTGATCGTCGTCCCCATGGGTCACCACGACGGCGTCGAGGCGCGAGAGCCCCTGCCGCGCAAGCGCCTCGAACAGCCTTGCATCCTGATTGCCGGTATCGACGAGCACGGCGGATCCGCGGCTCCGCACGACGATCGCATCGCCCTGCCCGACGTCGAGCATGACGATGCTATCGCCGCCTGCGGGCGGCGCAACCAGAAAGCACGCCGCCGCGAACGCGACGCACGCCGCACCGCCCAGCACGATGCGCCGAGTCGGCCGCGGCCACGCGATCCAAAGCGCCGCCGCCAGCGCGATCGATACCGCCAGCGCGGCAAGAACCGAAACGGAGGCGGGAACGCTTGCGTACGGAATGCGCGCCAGCGCTTCGACGGCCGCGGTGAGGACGTACGACCCGGCGCAGGCGACGTCGAGCAGAGCGGAGGCAACCCCGGGAGCCATCGTCGCAGTTCCCACGCACAGCAGCCCGAGCGCGCACGCGGGCGCGAACAAAGGAGCGGTGACCACGTTGGCCAAAGGAGCCACCAGCGAGAACTGCGAGAACAGCGCGGTCGAAAGCGGCGTTGCCAGCACAGCGGACGCGAAGGTGAGCGAGAGCGCTTCGCAGGCAAAACGGGGGACCCGGGGCGCCGCATGGGCGATCCAAGCCGAGAACAGGCTGGCGAACAGCACGATGCCCAACGTCGAGAGCGCCGAGAGCGCGAACGAGACGGACAGGGCGACACGCGGATCAAGGCTCGCGAATCCCACGATGCAGACCGCCAGAGCGCTCAGCGCCGCAGGACGGCGCCCGACCGCGAACGAAGCCATGCCCGCGAACGCCATGACAGCGGCTCGAACGGCCGATGACGGCGCGGCCGTCAAAACGAGGTAACTCAAGAGGAGCGCCGCCTGGACGACTCCCGTCACCGCGCGGGGAACCCTCAGCGCGCGCAGCGTCGCGCAGCAGAACGCGGAAACGATGGAAAGATGCGCACCCGACACCGCCACCACGTGGGCCAAGCCCGCAACCTTGAACGCCTGGTACGTCGATTCGGGCAGGTGCCCCCTCCATCCGCAGACAAGCGCGGCAAGAACCCCGCTCTCGCTGCCGCCGCGGTCAGCCAGAAGCCCGATAGCGCGCGACCGCAGATCGACCAACACCCCCATCGGCCCGCCGCGATCCACCCGCTCCAAGCAGAAGACGCGCGCCGACGCCACCGCGCCGTTGCGCCAGCAGTACGCCGCCGAAGAATCGGAAGGAGCTGAGAACGAAGCCTGCGCCTCGAACGCCTGGCCGTACTGCAGAACCCCTTCGCCTTGGGGAAGCTGCACGCGCACGAGAAACGACTCGCCGCCTTCAACGGTCGCACGCGCAAGGCACGTCGAACCGAACATGCCCGCGGACCCGTCAGCCACGGCTTGAAAAGACGCGCGGGTCGAAAGGCCCTGGACGCGCTCTTCGAAGCCGTGCTGCACCGCAGCGTGCCAACCGCCGCAGCACACCCCCAGGGCGCACCCTAAGACGACGACCCCCGCCAGCGCGCCTCGACGCCGCCACACGAGCGCCAAGCACGCAAGCGAGACGACCAGCCCGACGGCTCCGATAGCCGCGCACGCCGAAGCCGACAAGAGGCGAGCGGCTTCGACCACGGCCGCGCACGTCGCCCAAAGCCCCAACGCGCACCCGAACACGGGCGGCAGCGAGGGGCGAACGGGAATGCGGCCGGCATCCGCGCGCAACCCGTCGGCGTATTCGGCTTCGGGCACGAAAGCCGCCCGCGCCCGCCTGGGCGGTTTCGGCACAAGCTGCACGGAAGCCCTGGTCGCAGCCCTGCGCATTGCGCGCGCGAACGCGCCTAGCCCACGCATATCGAATCGGCGAGGGCGGCGTACTTCTTGTCGCCGATGCCCGATACGCGCTTCAAATCCTCTATCGCGGCGAACGGCCCGTTAGCCTGCCTGTCCGCAACGATCTTCTCGGCAGTCGACATTCCTATGCCGGGGAGAGCATCCAGTTCCGCAGCGGATGCCGCGTTGATGTTCACCTTTCCCCCGCCGGGCGCTGCCGCCCCGCCGGGCGGGGCGGCAGCGGCAGCCTCCTCCACCTCGGACAACGTCGGAACCACCACGTGCTCGCCGTCCGTCAGAACGCGCGCCAGGTTCAACGCATCCGTCGCGGCCTGCTCCCCGAACCCTCCCGCAGCCTCTATCGCATCCTGCACGCGAGCGGATTCCGCAAGCTCGTACACGCCGGGCGCAAGGACCGAACCGCCTACATGGACCACGATGGTCCGCGCTTGCTCCTGAGGCCGGTCAGGCGAAGCCCCCTCGACGTCAGCCTCCCCCGCCTTCTCGACTACAAGGGAGTCCGAAGAAAAAACGGACAGGAAGCTTGCCCCGGCCGCCACGAGCACAACCACCGCTAAAGCAGTTACGCCGACGAGCACGGGAAGACGCACGCCGCTCAGGTGCGCCTTGGCCCGCAACGACTCCGCCTGTTCGGTAAACGACATCCCGACCTCCGATCCTCTCGAAGACCAAGCATAGCAACGCAACCTAGCGAAAACATGAGAGGAATCCAGCAGAAAAGCCGCTGAAAACCAAACGGTTCCAGCGGCTTTTCCGCTTCGATCCAATGCGGATCCCCACCGGATGCGACGCAGGTTCAGCATGCATCCAGCCACAATCTAGCAGCTTTCCAGCGCGCATCTAAACGCGCTGGTCAAAAGCGTGCGGTTACTTCTGAGGGCGCTTCTTCTTGCGCTTGAACGCCGGGCAGGCGTAGTCGCGCACTTCGGCGGCGTCGGCGATCTCGGCCACCCATTCGTCCACGGGAAGCGCGCTTTCCGCCTCTTCCACCACCGCAAGCTTCGCATGCGTCTCGGGACTGCGCGGCATGAACAGCGTGCAGCAATCGGGCGCGTCCTGCGCCGAGATCTCGAACGTGCCCAGGCGCTCGGCCTCGGCGATGATCTCGAGTTTGTCGGTGCCGATCAAGGGGCGGAACACCGGAAGGCTCACGGCAGCGTCGGTGCAGCGGATGTTGTCGAGGGTCTGCGAAGCAACCTGACCCAGGCTCTCGCCCGTGACGAGCGCGCCCGCCCCTTCGCGATGCGCCAGCTCCTCGGCCACCTTGAACATGAGCCGTCGGTACATGATGACGCGCAGCTCGGGCGGGACGGTGAGCGCGATCTCGCGCTGGTAGTCGCCGAACGGCACCGTGTACACGCGCGCGATGCAGCCCGTGCGCTCGAGCACGCGCGCGATGTCGTCCACCAGGTACTCGCTCGCATCCGAGGTCTGCGGACGACCGGAGAAGTGGACGCCGATGCACACCGCGCCCCGTCGCGCGAGCTTCCACGTAGCCACCGGCGAGTCGATGCCCGACGACAGCAGGCACGCCACGACGCCCGAGCTTCCCACCGGCAGCCCGCCGATGCCCGGAAGCGAGCGCGCGTACACGTACGCGGCGTTCTGCACGACCTCGACGCCTACCGTGAGATCGGGGTTCTTCATACGAACGCTCTTCTCGGGAAACGCCTGGCACAACGCCGCGCCCACGATCTGGTTCATCTCCATCGAGTTGGTCGGAAAGTCGGTGTGGTTGCGTCGAGCGGCCACCTTGAACGACTCGAAGTCGCCGGCTTCGAGCATAGCCGCACGCGCGACCTCGGCCATGACGTCCAAATCGCGCGGGCACTTGAATCCGCAGGAGACGCGCGCCACGCCCGGCACCTTGCCCATGACGTCCGCAACGGCCTTCGCCGTTTCCCAATCCGTGCCTTCGCGCAAGAACACGCACAGGCGTCCCGCTATGCGATGGACGGTCACCACGGGAAAATCGCTCAGCAGGGCTTCGAGGTTCTTGAGCAACCGCATTTCGAACGTCGAGCGATTATGGCCCTTCAGGCCGATCTCATGGTAGTGGGCAAGGCAAATGCGCTGGTAATCAATCATGGAATGCTCCGTCGTGCCAAGGGCGAATGGTCGTAACGCACGAATAGGCGGGCCCATGCCCGCCTATTCGGTCAACCAGTACGTGTTTCGTACTAGTGGTTCTTGATGTCGATGGACGAAGGATCGTACGAAACTTCGCCGCGCGCAATCTCGTTGAAGGCAAGAGACAGCGGCTTCTTGTCGGCAGCGCGCGCGATTTCCACGGCGGTCTGCAGCTGAATAGCGCGATCGCGCTGGCCGCGCATCATGTCGTTGATGTCGTGCGCGCGCTTGGAGGCAAGGGCGCACAGCAGGAAGCGGTCGTTGTCGGTTTCGTCCAACAGAACGTCGATCTTCGGTTCGATAATGCTCATATCGTATTTAACCTCGTGTTTTCTCGGCTTGTTCGTTCACGTAGCCAACCAAGGCGGCGGTGGCTACGTCCAAATCATCGTTCACAAGCCGTATATCATACTCCATTTTACGAGAAAGCTCCACCCGTGCGGTTTCCATACGGGCAGCAACGGCCTCTTCGGTCTCTGTACCGCGCCCTCGAAGGCGCTTCTCAAGCTCTTCGAGCGAAGGCGGCTCGATGAACACCAGATGCGCCGCAGGGAACTTCTCGCGCACCTGGAAACCGCCTTGCACGTCGATTTCCAGGATAACCTGGTCTCCTCGAGCGATATGCTCCTCAACGCTCGCACGCGGGGTGCCGTAGCGGTTCCCCCCGTACGTAGCCCATTCCAGCAGGCCGTCTTCGTTCACGAGCCGTTGGAATTCCTCACCGGATGCGAACTGGTAATGAACGCCGTCCACCTCGCCCTCGCGCGGCAAGCGCGTCGTGACCGAGACGGACACCCAAGCATCCGGAACCTCATGCAACAGACGGGCCACCAGCGTGCCTTTTCCAGCACCCGATGGCCCCGATATAACGAACAGATTGCCAGCGCGCATGCGAATTTAGCCCAAGCGCTCCAGCAAGGCGGTCTGCTGACGCTCGCCCAAACCGCGCAGACGGCGGCTCTCGGCGATCTGCAGCTCCTTCATGATCTTCTCGGCCTTGGCCTTGCCGTAGCCGGGAAGCGTCTCGATGAGCGTGGAGACCTTCATACGACCCACGATGGGATCATCCTTCATCTCGATAACCTGCTTAAGGCTGAGTTTGCCGGACTTCAGATCATCGCGAACCTCGGCGCGCTTGATGCGGGCCGCCTTCGCCTTCTCCAAAGCCGCCTGGCGCTCTTCAGGGCTGAGTTGAGGAATAGCCATCAGTTTCTCTCCTTCTGTTCCAAAAGCGATGCCGTGATACTAGCATGCAATCGCTCGTTTGACCTTGTAGATTGCTATAAATTCAAAAAATTTCAGGTCGCAGTCACACATTCTAGACTCAAATCGCGCAACCGTAGTTCTTTCGTCGCTCAATCGTCACTTTCGCTGACCATCTGGGAAAACGTTGGAACAGCATCCGTTTCGGCTTTTACAGCTCCGCCACGATGGCGTCGAACGCGGCAGCAGGGTCCGCCGCCTGCGTGATGGGCCTGCCGACGACGATATGGGAAGCGCCGTTCTCGAAGGCCTGTGCAGGCGTTGCCACGCGGCTCTGATCGCCTTTGTCGGCGCCCGCCGGACGCACGCCCGGCGTGACGATGTAGGCGTCGGGTCCCAAGATGTCGCGCAGGCGCGCAGCTTCCTGCGGGGAGGCGACCACGCCGGAGATGCCGGAGCGCTTGGCTTGCTCGGCCAGCACCACCACCTGGTCGGACATGGCGCGCGAAACGCCGGTTTCCGCAAGAGCAGCGTCGTTCATGCTGGTAAGCACCGTGATGCCCAAGGTCGCGGGAACCTCGTGGCCGTACTCCGCTGCCGCGCGCTCGGCGCCGCGCTGGGCGGCGGCCATCATGTCCACGCCGCCGACGGTGTGCATGGTCAGCATGTCCGCGCCGCTGCCAGCAGCCGCGTACGCCGCGCCTTCAACCTGATGGGGAATGTCGTGGAACTTGAGGTCGAGAAACACCTTGAAGCCGCGCTCTTTCAGCGCGTAAACGATGGCGGGGCCGTTCGCGTAGAACAGCGTCATGCCTACCTTCACCCATGTCGCTTTGCCTTGCAGCTGATCGGCAAGGTCGAACGCCTCGTCGATGCCGCAGTCGAGGGCCACGATCACGCGATCGCGCGCCGGCACGCTCTCGAACGTATTTACCATTCCAACGCTCCTATCAAATCCTGCACGTCGTCCACGCCGTGCTGCTCGCAATACTGCGCTATTCCATCGATGATTTCAACCGTCGCGAAAGGATTCACGAAGTTAGCGGTGCCCACGGCTACGGAGGTGGCTCCCGCCAGCATGAACTCCACCGCGTCGGTGGCGTTCGAGATGCCGCCCATGCCGAGAAGCGGAACCTTCACGGCTTTCGAGCACTCCCACACCATGCGCAGCGCCACGGGCTTCACGGCGGGGCCGGAGAACCCGCCCACGCCGCGCGCGAGCACGGGACGTCGGCGCTCGACGTCGATGGCCATGCCCAGAAGCGTATTGATGAGCGAGATGGCATCGGCTCCCGCAGCCTCGGCTGCGCGCGCGATCTCCGTGACGTCGGTGACGTTCGGGGTCAGCTTCACGATGAGCGGGCGCTTCGTGGCGGCGCGGCAGCGACCGACCACGTCCTCGACGCTCGCAGCGCACGTGCCGATGGTCATGCCGCCGGCATCCACGTTCGGGCACGAGATGTTCACTTCGTAAGCGTCCACGGGCGCGTCCTCGAGCGCCTCGATCACCTGCACGTACTCGTCGAAGCTATGGCCCGACACGTTCACGATGGTCGTGGCGCCGCGCTCGTGCAGCCACGGCAGCTCCTCGGCCTTGAGGTGCGCCACGCCGGGATTCTGTAAACCGATGGAGTTGAGCATGCCGGAAGGAGTTTCCGCGATACGCGGGCTGGCGTTTCCTTCCCAGCCATGCAGCGACACGCCCTTCGTGGTGACCGCGCCCAAGCTTGCCACGTCCACGAAGTCGTTGTACTCCATCCCTGCGGCGAACGTGCCCGACGCCACCGTCACGGGGTTCTTCATGTCCAGGCCGCCCAGGTTCACGGCCATGCTCACGTTCGTAGGAGCGGGCACGAGGGGCAGCGCGTTCTCGATAGCCATTACCACACCACCTTCGCAGCGTCGAATACGGGACCGTCCACGCAGGCGCGCAGCTTGCCGTCCACCGTGTCCACCACGCACGACAGGCAGGCGCCCACGCCGCAGGCCATGCGCTTCTCCATCGAGAGCTCGCAGGGCACGCCCGCGTCGGCGGCCATGCCGGCCACGATCTTCATCAGGGGCTCGGGGCCGCATACGGCCAGGTAGTCGTACGGCTCACCCGAAGCCGAAGCCTCGGCCAGCGCTTCGGACACGAGCGAGGTGCAGAAACCCTCGCGACCGAAGCTGCCGTCGTCGGTCGCGCAGCGCGGCGGCTCGGCCAGCAGCGCCTCGTAGCGCCCGCGGCACGTGAGCGCCGCCTCGGTCTGCGCACCCAGCACCACGTCCGTGCGCACGCCGGCCTCGACCAGGCTCTCGCACAGCATGAACAAAGGCGCCGCGCCCACGCCGCCGCCCACCAAAAGCGCGCGCTTCGCGCCGGCGGCCGGCTGCCAGGAGCGGCCGACGGGCCCGATGAGCTCGGCGTCCGCGCATTCGCCCGGCACGAGGCGCGTCATGTGGTCGCTGCCGAAGCCGACCACCTGGTACAGCACGTCGAGCGTGCCTTCGGCTGCGTCGCGCGCGTACACCGAGAACGGTCGGCGCAGGATGTGCGCCTCCATGCCCGGAACCTTCATGTGAACGAACTGCCCCGGCTCGATGGCCGCTGCGATTGCAGGCGACGAAAGCTGCATAAGATAGAGGTTCGGGCCGACGCATTCGTTCCCCAGAATGCGCGCCCGCTCGTTGACAAGCGCCACGTTGGTCCTTTCATGCCCCCGGGCCGCGCGCGCGGCCCCACGTCTCATCTTCTGGCCGATGATTGTACCATTGACGTGCCCGCCGAGCCGTTGAAGTGCCGAAATGCACGGGAAGCGCATGGAAGCTGCGGGATTGTCCCTCTCGTGGGCAAGGCCGCCGCCTACCATTATATAGAGTGTTGCGGCGGCTTCGCGCCGATCGTCCGCACCGCACGCGGCGACGCGCGCTCGCACCGCAAAGCCGCCGCCCTTCCGTTCGCCTCTCGAACGTCGATTCGCGAGCCCCGGCCGCCCATGCCCCGCGTATCGGCCCGGCCCGTCGCCGCGTTAGGTTGTTTATGGTGGGCGGTCCGTCTCCCGGCCGTCCATGCCCCGCAAAGCGCCCCGCCGCTACCGCGCGCCACGGGCTTGCGCGCGAAAAACGGCGCTCGCTGGCAGGTTCTGACGGTTTGAGGTCGTTTGATCCGACGGGCCAAGCGCCCGCAAAAGCGGGTGGCGACCAACCGACGCTGTGACCAGGCAAAACGAAAAGCAAGCCGAACGACGGCCAAGCAAGGGGGCCGTTCGACGACCTCAAACCGTCAGAACCTGCCAGCGAAGAGGGTTTTTCGCGCGCAACGCCCCCATTGCCCCTGGCGAACGCGGCCCATCGGCAGCATCGGCGGCCTTCGGCGGAAATCGAGCAACCTTCCCAACCCCATCCGAGCACGGCGCGCCCTTCCCGCCGAAAAGCCGAACCGCCGCGCACGACGAACAGGCGCGGCGGCAGCTCGGCTCGCAGCTTTACGCGCTCACTGGCTGCTCCCATTGGGGAAGATCCTGCAAGGCTACGACGGACAGGCCGTTTGCGCGCGCCATCTCCATGCCGGCCACCATGGCCTGGGCGCCGGCCAGGTTCGTGACGTGGGTCACGCCGTGCTTCACGGCCTCCAAGCGCAGCTCGTAGCCGTCGGCGCGCGTGGCATGGCCGAACGGCGTGTTGATCATGAGCGCTATCTCGCCGGCAGCGATGCGGTCGAGCACGTTGGGGGTGCCCTCGTGCACCTTCTTCACCTCCTCGCAGTCCACGCCCGCCGCGCGCAGGGCGCGGGCCGTGCCGCCCGTGGCCACCACCTTGAAGCCCAGGCGCACGATGTCGCGCGCAATGGACACGATGGCGCGCTTGTCGCGGTCGCACACGCTGACGAACACCGTGCCGCCCTCGGGCAGCGCGTAGCTGATAGCCAGCTGCGTCTTGGCGAACGCGGCCGGGAAGTTGCCGGCGATGCCCATGACCTCGCCGGTGGACTTCATCTCGGGGCCGAGCACCGTGTCCGCACCGGGGAAGCGGCCGAAGGGCATGACGGCCTCCTTCACGCTGTAATGCTCGAGACGGCGGTTGTCGGGCGGCAGGCCCAGGTCGGCGATCCTCTCCCCCGCCATGATGCGCGCGGCCATCTTCGCAAGCGGCACGCCCGTGGCCTTGGACGCGAACGGCACGGTGCGGCTGGCGCGCGGGTTGGCCTCGATGACGTAGATGACCTGGTCCTTGATGGCGAACTGGATATTGATGAGGCCCACTACGCCCAACCGCAGCGCCAGGTCGCGCGCGATAGAGCGCAGCTGCGACACCAGCGCCTCGGACAGCGCGAACGGCGGGGTGCAGCAGGCCGAGTCGCCGGAGTGGATGCCGGCCATCTCGATGTGCTCGAGCACGCCGCCCACGTACACCTGCTCGCCGTCGCACAGCGCGTCGAGGTCCACCTCCACCGCGCCCTCGAGGAAGCGGTCAAGGTACACCGGGTGGTCGGGCGAGATCTTCGCGGCCTCGGCCATGTACTTCTCCAGCTGGGCGCCGTCGTATACGATGCCCATGCCGCGCCCGCCCAGCACGTAGCTGGGGCGCACGAGCAAGGGGAACCCTATCCGGTCAGCCACGACGCATGCCTCCCGGTAGGTCGAGGCCATGCCGGCCGCCGGATAGGCGATGGCCATCTCGTCGAGGATTGCGCTGAAGCGATCGCGGTCTTCGGCCAGGTCGATCGCCTCCGGCGGCGTTCCCATGATGGGCACGCCCGCCGCGGCCAGCGCGTTCGCCAGCTTGAGCGGCGTCTGGCCGCCCAGCGTCACCACCACGCCGTCCGGGCGCTCGACGTCCACGATGTCCATGACGTCCTCGAACGTGAGCGGTTCGAAGTACAGCTTGTCGGACGTGTCGTAGTCGGTGGACACGGTCTCGGGGTTGCAGTTCACCATGATGGTTTCGAAGCCGGCCTCGGCGAGCGCGTAGCTCGCATGCACGCAGCAGTAGTCGAACTCGATGCCCTGGCCGATGCGGTTCGGGCCCGCACCCAGGATCATCGCGCGCTTGCGCGTCTTGGGCGCGACCTCGGTCTCGTCCGCATCGTAGGTTTTGTAGTGGTAGGCCGTGGAGCTGGGAAACTCGGCCGCGCAGGTGTCGACGGTCTTGAACGCGGGTCTCACACCCAGAAGCTTGCGGCACGTGCGCACGGTGAGCTCGTCGGATCCCGTAAGGTGCGCGATCTGGGCATCCGACAGCCCCATGCGCTTGAGCAGGCAGAACGCGTCGGCGTCCAGCTCGTCCAAAGCCATGCCGCGCAGGTTCTCCTGCACGCGCACGATGTCGGCCATGCGCGCGACGAAGAAGGGGTCCACGCGGCTCACCGCGCTCGCACGCGCCACCGTCCAGCCGCGGCGCAGTGCCTCGGCAAGGTAGAAGACGCGCTCGGCCGTGGGGCGCGCCACGAGGTCTTCGAGCGCTGCGTCGGACACGACGGCCTCGTCACCCTCGCCGTCGCCGCCGAGGCCTGCGCGCCCGTTCTCGAGCGAGCGCAGGGCCTTGCCGAGCGCCTCCTCGAACGTGCGGCCGATGGCCATGATCTCGCCGACAGCCTTCATGCGGGTGGACAGCGTGTCGTCGGCCCCCTTGAACTTCTCGAACGCGAAGCGCGGCGCCTTCACCACGCAGTAGTCGACGGAAGGCTCGAAGCACGCAGGCGTGGCAAGCGTCACGTCGTTGACGATCTCATCGAGCGTGTAGCCCACGGCCAGCTTCGCCGCCGCCTTCGCGATGGGAAATCCGGTGGCCTTCGACGCAAGCGCCGACGAGCGCGAAACGCGCGGATTCATCTCGATGACGATCATGCGGCCGTTGTCGGGGTTCACGGCGAACTGCACGTTAGAGCCGCCCGTCTCCACGCCGATCTTTTCGAGGATGGCAAGCGACGCGGCACGCATACGCTGGTATTCCACGTCGGAAAGCGTCTGGGCAGGAGCCACCGTAATGGAATCGCCCGTATGCACGCCCATCGGGTCGAAGTTCTCGATGGAGCACACGATGATGCCGTTGCCAACGCGATCGCGCATGACCTCCATCTCGAACTCTTTCCAGCCCTCGATGCTCTCCTCCACGAGCACTTCGCCCGCCGGGGATAGCTCCAGCCCTTGACTGACGATGGATTCCAGCTCGACCGCATCATGGGCTATGCCGCCGCCAGCGCCGCCCATGGTAAACGACGGGCGCAGCACCACCGGATAACCCAGATCGGCCACGATGCCGAACGCATCGTCCAGCGAGTACGCGTATCCCGACCGAGCGGTCTCGATTCCCAGCTCGGCCATGCACTCGTTGAAGAGCTTTCTATCCTCGCCGCGCTCGATGGCCGCCAGGTCGCAGCCGATCATCTCAACCCCGTAGGCATCCAGCACGCCCGACTTCGCCAGCTCGACGGCCGTGTTCAAGCCGGTTTGGCCGCCCAAGGTGGGCAGCAGGGCATCGGGGCGCTCCTTCTCTATGATCTTCTGGACGAACTCGGCAGTGATGGGCTCGACGTAGGTGCGGTCGGCCAAGCCCGGATCGGTCATGATGGTGGCCGGATTGCTGTTCACCAGAACCACGTGGTAGCCGTCCGCCTTGAGCACCTTGCACGCCTGCGCGCCCGAATAGTCGAACTCGCACGCCTGGCCGATGACGATCGGGCCGGACCCGATGACCAGGATGGTCTTGATGTCCGTGCGCTTAGGCATGACGGTCTCCTTCCATCTCAGCGAACGACCAGCCGACAAGGCGGTCGGCGGCGATGTCGATGTCGAGGTAGCTCGCACGTTCACGGGAGTCGAGCGCACCGCCCTCGCTCGTCACTGCGGAATCCATCAAGCGCGAAAACGCGGTGAACAGGTAGTGCGCGTCGGTCGGCCCGGGCGACGCCTCGGGATGGTACTGCACGCTGAACGCAGGCAAATCCAGAAACGCGACGCCCTCCGCCGTGCCGTCGTTGAGGTTCACGTGCGTGAGGCGAATGCGGCCGAAGCGATCGTTCATCACAACAGGGGCAACCTTATCGCGCGCCCAGAAGCGCAGGTCGTCGCAATGGTTCGCGCAGCCGCCCGACAGCGCGGGAACAAGCGGCCCCAAGCTGGAAAACACCAGGCCGAACCCGTGGTTCTGCGCCGTGATCTCTACGCGGCCCGTGAGCAGGTTCATCACCGGATGATTGCCGCCGCGGTGGCCGAACTTGAGCTTCTCGATCTGCGCGCCCGCAGCTTTGCAGATCATTTGGTGCCCCAGGCAGATGCCGAATACCGGCACCTTGCCCAGCAGCTTCCCCACCTGCGAGTAAGTGCCCTCCACAGCCTCGGGATCGCCGGGACCGTTCGACAGGAACACGCCGTCAGGCTCCATGGCCAGCACCTTTTCCGCCGGCATATCCCACGGTACAACCGTAAGCTCACAGCCCGAGCGTACGAGATTCTGAAGGATCGAGCTCTTAACGCCGCAGTCGTAGGCGACCACGCGATGTCGCGCGGACGCAGCCGGAGCGACGGCGAACGCGTGGCTCGCGGGAAGGTCGTCCGCGTCCATGGCGTACGGCTTCCCGCACGACACGGTAGCCGCCAGGTTCTGCCCCACGAGCGACGCGCTCGCACGTACCTTGCGCAGAAGGCTCGCCTCGTCGGCGTCGACGGTCGAGAGCACCGCGCGCTGCGCGCCGCAATCGCGCACGTGACGCACGAGCGCGCGCGTGTCCACTCCTTCCACGGCCACCACCCCGTGTTCGCGCAGGTAGTCTGCGAGCGTGACCGTACTGCGCCAGTTCGACGGCGTCGCGCATATATCGCGCACGACAAGGCCGCGCAACGCAGGCCTGCCCGCCTGGGCGTCATCGGGATTCACCCCGTAGTTTCCGATCTGCGGATACGTCATGGTGATTATCTGGCCTGCGTAGGACGGGTCGGTTATCACCTCGAGGTAGCCCTCGAGCGACGTGTTGAAGCAGATCTCGCCGAACACCTCGCCTTCGGCGGCGCACGCCGTGCCGCGGAACACCGCGCCGTCCTCCAGCACCAACGCCGCCGGACGCGACACGGGCTTCGACGTACCCTCTAGCAGCTTGTTCGCAATCTCGCTCAAAATCTTCCTTCCGCTCGGGCAGCATATACAGAAAACGCCTCCGTCGTAAACGAAGGCGCAGGTGGTTCTGGGAAAGTTATGCTGCGCACCTTGTCGGTCTCTCCGTACCGCCTTAAAGGTTGAGGGTCAGTATACTCTTTTACTGAATTTTGTTAATTATAAATGCAGTATTTTTGCATTTTGTAACGATTTTATTCAATTTAATTTTGCTTGGAATGCAACGAGACGACGATGCGAAGCTGCGGGAATCCAAAGGTTTGCGCGCGAAGCCGCGAGCGCTCCGCTGACTTGCGCACGAGAAACCGCCTTCGCTGACAGGTTTTTGCGTTTAGGGGTCGTTTGATTCGGCAACACGAACGCACGCGCCTGCGATGCGTCGTAGGGCGATGCTGTGATCAGGTCAAACGAAAAGCAAGCCAAGCGACGGCGAACGCGGAGGCCAACTCGACGACCCCTAACCGTCAAAACCTGCCAGCGAAGGCGGTTTTTCGCGCGCAGCTTCGAGTGCGGATAAGAAAACGGTCGGGAAGAGGCGTCGGGCGCGACTGGACGGCAGCCGGGCGCGCATTGGCGGCAATCGAAAGCACTGCCGGGCGAACGGGGCATGCATCAACGGCAGCCGGACAGCGTCGGGCGCACTCGCGAACAAGGCTCGCATCCAGGCCGCAACGTACCGCGGGCTCGCACCGTTCGATGCGAGCCCGCGTCATCAGGGTATGGCCCCGGTTCGATTCTGAAGCGTCCTATTCGACGATCGCGCCGTCCTCGAGCGTTGCGTAGCCGCCCACGTAGACATCGGTGGCGCGACCCTTCAGCTCGGCGCCGATGAAGCCGGAGTTCTTCGCCTTCGAGACGAAGCCGTCGACCTCGACCGTCCAGGCGGCCTCGGGATCGATCACCGTGAGGTCGGCCGTGCTGCCCGCCTCGATCTTGACCGGCTCCACGCGCAGGATGGCGCGCGGGTTAACGGCCATCACTTCGACGAGCTTCGCGTAGTCGATCGCGCCGGTTGCCACCAGGTTCGTGATCATCAGCGAAAGCGAGGTTTCCAGGCCGGTCATGCCGAACATGGCAATCTCGAACTCGCAGTCCTTCTCCCATGCGGCATGCGGCGCATGGTCGGTTACGATGGCGTCGATGGAGCCGTCCTTCACGCCTTCGATGAGCGCGGCCGCGTCATCGGCCGTGCGCAGCGGCGGGTTCACCTTAAGGAAGGTGTTGTAGTCGTCGCCGATGGCGTCCTCGGTCAAGAACAGGTGATGAGGCGTGACCTCGCAGGTGACGGGCAGGCCTTCGGCCTTCGCCGCGCGCACCATGTCAAGACCGCGAGCCGTGGTGATGTGCTGGATGTGCAGCGGGCATCCCGTCAGGCGGCACAGCGCGATGTCGCGGGAGATCTGCAGCTCCTCGCCTTCCGCCGGCCAACCCAGCATGCCCAAGCGCGTAGAGGCAACGCCCTCGTTCACCTGACCGTCGCCCACCAGGTCTTCGTCCTGGCAATGGCTCATGATGACCTTGTCGAACATCGCGCCGTAATCCATGACGCGGCGCATCATGCCCGCATCCTGCACGCCGCGGCCGTCGTCGGTGAAGGCCACCGCGCCATGAGCCACCATGTCGCCCATTTCGGAGAGCGTCTCGCCCTTGAGCCCCTGGCTGCAAGAGCCCGACACGTGCACGCGGCACTTGCCTACTGCGGCTGCGCGCGACTTGACGTACTCCACGCCCAGCGCGTTGTCGATGATGGGCTTGGTGTTGGGCATGCAGCACACCGCCGTGAAGCCGCCGTGAGCCGCCGCGCGCGTTCCGGAAGCGATGTCTTCCTTCTGCTCGAAGCCGGGCTCGCGCAGATGCACGTGCATGTCCACCAGGCCCGGAACCACGATCTTGCCGGAAAGGTCGCGCTCGACGCCCTTCTCCATGGTCAGGCCTTGGCCCACCTCGACGATCTTGCCGTCGCGGACCAGGATGTCGGCCGTTTCGTCCAGACCCACCTGCGGGTCGATCACACGGGCGTTCTTAAGCAGCAAAGCCATCTTCGCTCCCTCCGAGAAGAAGATACATTTCAGCCATACGGGTGAGTATTCCGGCGTAGACCTGGTCGAGGATGACCGAGCGGTTCGGATGGTCGGCCATGTAGCTGTCAAGCTCGACGCCGCGGTTGATGGGGCCGGGGTGGCAGATGAGCGCATCGGGCCTCATCAGATGCTCGCGCTCGCGGGTCAGGCCGAACAGCTGGTTGTACTCGCGCAGGCTGGGATACGGCGCGCCCTCCAGGCGTTCGCGCTGGATGCGCAGCATGTACACCACGTCCAGGGTGGGCAGCGCCTCGTCGAGGTTCGTGGTCACATGGTCGGCACCCAGAACGTCGGGGCGGGCAGGCATGAGCGTGCGCGGCGCCACCACGGTCACTTCGCAGCCCATGATCTTGAGCGCGGGGATCAGGCTGCCGCACACGCGGGAGTGGCCGATGTCGCCCACGATGCCCACCTTGAGGCCGTTCAGGTCGCCCTTCTTCTCCCAGATGGAGTACAGGTCCAAAAGCGCCTGGGTAGGATGCTGGTGCTTGCCGTCGCCGGCGTCGATGACGTGGGCGCCGGACACGTCGGCGATCTTGCGGGGCACGCCGGCGTGCTTGTCGCGCACGATGATCATGTCGATCTTGTAGGCGCACAGCGTTTCCACCGTGTCCACCAGGCTCTCGCCCTTCACGAGCGAGGTCGAGCTGCCGCCAAAGTTTAAGCTGTTGGCGGAAAGGCGCTTCTCGGCGATCTCGAACGAGGAGCGCGTGCGCGTGGACGGTTCGTTGAACATGTTGACCACGGTCACGCCCTTGAGCGTGGGCACCTGCTTGATACGGCGCTCGTTGACCTCTTTGAAGCGGACAGCCGTCTCCAGGACGGTCATGATATCGTCAGCGGAATACTCCGTGATGTCGATCAGGTGCTTGTGGTTGAAGCCCATCTCTATTCACCCCCCAGCGGTGCCGAACCCGCGCGGGAGCCCGGAGCCATTTCAAGAATCTCTACTTCGGACTTGCCGTCGGCCTCTTCCAGAAACAAGCGCACGTTCTCCTCGGAGGAAGAAGGCACGTTCTTGCCCACGAAGTCAGCGCGGATGGGAAGCTCGCGGTGCCCGCGATCGACCAGCACCGCCAGCTGCACGGCAGCCGGGCGGCCGATGTCCATGAGCGCGTCGAGCGCGGCGCGGATGGTGCGGCCCGTGTACAGGACGTCGTCCACCAGCACGACGGTCTTGCCGTCGAGGTCGAAGAAGATGTCGGTGGAATGCACCTCGGGAGAGAGATGCGTCGCGAAGTCGTCGCGATAGAAGCTGATGTCGAGCTTTCCGAGCGGCACCTTGGCACCCTCGATCTGCTCGATCTTCTCGGCCAGGCGCTTCGCGAGCAGATCGCCCCGCGTCACGATGCCGACGAGCGCGATGTTGTCCGCGCCCTTGTTGGTCTCGAGGATCTGATGCGCGATGCGCGTCAGCGACCGCTCGATTTCGTCTGCATCCATGCAGACGGTCTTGACCGTGCTTACGTCGTTCATACACACCCTTTCTTTCGTCGAGTGCGTACAGACGGACCAGGTCACCGCCGGGTTTCGCTTTTTCGGCTCGCGCCGACCCGCGTCGCCCCCGAGTTGGCGGCGTCTGCGCGAGGGCATGAAAAAAGCCTCCGCGACAGACAAAGGCTTACAGCATGCGCGTTCTTGTTCGGGTGAACGCTGCTAAGTTGTTACCTTGTCGGTCTCTCTGTACCGCTTTTAAAGGACTGGTGGAAGTATATGCGGTTTTCCGCGATTTGGTAACCCCTTTATTCAAGATTTACGGGGAATGTATGCAAAACCAGTTCAAAAGCCTCGCTGAACTGCGCGGCGAACGGCGTGTGCGCAGCCGAAAAGATGCCGCACACGCACCGTTTCGCATCTTGACCGTACGGGGAAATAGGAGTAGACCGTCATCACCTCGAACTGAGGGGTTTCGCCGCCTCGAGCGCAACGTCCCGAGGCGAACCGGTAGGAGGGTCATGTTGAACGCGAACGCGTTGAAGTATCGGCTCATCGGCGAGCCGCTCAAAAGCTCGGAGATCGAGTCGCAGAAATACGGCGTGGTATGGGGCCTGCCGGTCCTTTCGAGCGACGCGATCTCGTCGGTCGCCTACGCCTGCGAGGAAATCCTCCTGGTCTTGGTTCCCGTGCTCGCCCTGGCAAGCTACACGCCCATGCTCGGCGTGGCCGGAGCCATCATCGCGCTCCTGTTCATGCTGGTGCTGTGCTACCGCCAGGTCATCGACGCCTATCCTCAAGGCGGCGGCGCCTACAGCGTGGCGCGCGAGAACCTGGGGCGCGTCCCGTCGCTCGTGGCGGCTTCGGGCCTCATCCTGGGCTACGTGCTCACCATCGCCGTGAGCTCGTGCTCGGGCGCGGCGGCCGTCACGTCGGCCCTGCCCGCGGCAACCCCTTTCAAAGTCCCCCTGATCGTGGCGTTCGTCGTGCTCATGACGATCGGGAACCTGCGCGGCCTGCGCGAGTCGTCGAAGATGTTCGGGCTGCCCACCTATTTCTTTATTGCATCGGTCCTGGTCATGATCGTGACCGGCGTGGTCAAGTCGGCCCTCGGCCTGACCACGCCGGTTCAGCAGGCGGCGGCCCTCTCCCAAACAACGGGCGACCTCACGCTGTTCCTCGTGTTGAGAGCGTTCTCTTCGGGATGCTCCGCGCTCACCGGCGTCGAGGCCATCAGCAACAGCGTGCCGAACTTCGCGGCTCCGGCGCGCCAGCACGCCAAGGCGACCTTGAACCTGCTGGGAATCGTGGTGCTGGTCATCTTCGGCGGCGTGTGCCTGCTCGCGATGCTCTGCCAGGTCACGCCGTCTTCCGAGATGACCGTGGTGGCGCAGATCGCCACCAGCGTGTTCGGGGCGGACAGCATCATGTTCTACGTGATCCAAGCGGCCACGGCGCTCATCCTGCTTCTAGCCGCCAACACCGCCTACAACGGCCTGCCGCAGCTCATGTCCCTGCTCTCCCTCGACGGATTCCTTCCGAAGCGCTTCGCCGACAAGGGATCGCGGCTCGTGTACACGCACGGCATCCTGTTCGCCTCGGCATTCGCCATCGTTTTGGTGCTGGCGTTCTCCGGGGACACGCACATGCTCATCCCGCTGTACGCGGCCGGCGTGTTCCTGTCGTTCACCATCGCCCAAGGCGGCATGGTCGTCCATTGGCGGCGCAACCGCACGGGTCCCTGGCTTCGTCGCGCCAGCATCAACGGCTTCGGAGCGATTGTCACAGCAGGCGTGTTCGTCGTCATCATCACCACGAACTTCTTCGCCGGGGCATGGATCTCGCTGGTGGCCATCGGCTGCATCGTCGCCGTCATGTCAGTCATCAACAGGCACTACCGCGACGTCAAGGAAAGCCTGGCCATCCACGACGACGAGAAGGCCCGTGCGCTTTTGCAGGTGGACATACCCCGCACCCACGTGGTCGTGCCCGCCTACTCCGTCAACCGGCCGTTCATCAAAACGCTCAACTACGCGCGAAGCCTGAGCAACGACATCGAGGTGTACCACGTGAAAGTCAGCGCGGCCGCCACGCGACGATTCAAGGCCGACTATCAAAGGCTGGGGGTCGATGCGCCGCTCGTCATCGAGAAAGCCCCCTACCGCAACGTTCAGGAAGTCCTCATCAACCACATCGATGCACGGCTTGCGCTCCTGGAAAAGCACGAGACGCTCACCATCGTCATGCCCCAACTGGTGACGAAACCATGGCAGATGCCGCTGCACAATCAGACCACGCTGCTTCTGGAGTCCGAGCTGATAGAGCGCCGCGACGTGGCGCTGATCACGATACCGTACCTGATATACTGCCCGCCCACGTCAGAGAGCCGCCGCACCGACCTGCAATGACGTCGCGGCGACAAGCTCCAACATGCGCGCTCCGAGCGCATTCCACGAAAGGCGCGCCATGTCGACGGGAGCGTCCTCGCAGCGCGCGGGCTGCAGCGCTTCCTGCGCGCTGCGCTCGATGGCGCGAGCCAGCCGTTGCTCGAACGCGGGCAGGTCCTCCTGCACCGGCTCATCGACCCCAACCATGCGAGGCGGCTGCACGTACGCCACGGGCGCGCCGGGCACCGATTCGTCCAGCCATTCCCGAATGCCGGGCAGGTCGGTGACCACCACCCGGCACCCGCAGGCAAGCGCCTCGATCACCACGAGCGGCAAGCCCTCGTAGAACGAGGGAAGCACGAACACGTGCGCCCTCTGGTACGTGCGCACCAGCTCGTCCTGATCCACCTTGCCCGCGAACTCCACGGGAAAGCGCGCTTCCTTTGCAAGCGCGCGCATGCGCGCAAGCTCGTCCTCCGTCGAATGGCCGCCCACCAAGCGCACTGCAAGCCGACCCTTCGGCAGGGACAGAAGATCCAAGCACCGAAGCAGGCTCTCCACGCCTTTCTTCCGGCTGATCTTGCCCACGTAGGCAACCTCGGCGCGATCGACCGTGCGAGAGTTCGGATCTTCGCGGAACACGGTGCGATCGTAGCCCGTGCCCACCACCCGAATGCGCTCGGCGGGCACGCCGTACACGTCCTCGATCTCGCGCTTCTGCGCTTCGTGCAGCGAGAACACCAGATCGAGCGCGCGCACGGCCGACACGATGCGCTCGCGCTCCAAACCGTGGCTGCGCATCTGGCGCAGGTCGGTGGAATGGCACACCGCCGTCACCGGGCAGGGCAAGCCCGCCTCCACCGTCACCGCGGCAACCAGGTACAGGTGGTGGCAGATCACCAGGTCGGGTTCGAACGTACGCGCCACGTCGGCGATGGCGGCCGAGAACGCAGCCTCGAAGCGTGCCACCATATCCGGTGTCATATCGCGATAGCGCGTGGAGGCGTACGGCATCTGATCGCTCATGCCGCACACGGGAAACGGCAGGTCGGGCGTGCGATAGCGCACCGGATGGAACAGGACGCCCTCGCCAAGCGCAGGATCGTCGTCCGCGTCGACACCCGCGATCACCGCGACTTCGTGGCCGGCGGCGCGAAACGCGCGCACGGTCTGGGCCAGGTACACGCCGCTGCCCGTGCTGTCCGGCTTCTGCGCGCTGATCGTCAATATCCTCATGGGCGTCTCCTCCTGTTGTCGGCCTCCCATGATACTACGAGGTTTCGCGCCGAAGGAAGGCATCCGGGCAGGCGACACTCGGCCGCAACCGCCGCAACACCGCCGAAGCTAGCGAACAAGGCGAGACCAACGCGGTCTGACCGCGTTCCCGGAGGCTGCTACGAGCGCCGCGGCGGCGTTCCCCGAGGCTGCGACGGGCATCGTAGTGGCACCCTGTCAAAACGGACGAGTTTTGCGGCGGTTTTCCGCCTTTGAAGAAACTGCCGGCTGAAGGTGTTTTGCATCGCACCTGGTCATGAGCTTGCCAGCACCTTTTATCCTGATTCGAGGACCAGCAAAACTCGCCCGTTTTGACAGAACGAGCGAAACCGGGGCGGAGCCGGGTTCTGCGAAGCTCGCTTCCGGGTCGCGTCTCGGCGCCGCGGGCGCGAATCCCACCGTCAGCCCCAGGTCGACGCTCGCCCGGCGGGTACGCGCGTCGCCGTTCGCCGCCCATGCTATACTCGACCGAAACGCGCCGCCCGACGCGGCGGCCGATGAGCAGAAAGCGACGCATCATGAGCGAAACCGAGCGCATACGCTTAACCCGCCTGACCGAAAAAGGCGGTTGAGCAGCGAAGTGGGGTCCGGGTGACCTCGAAGCCATATTGAAGGACATCGCGCCGCCGCCCGACGCCGATCTGCTGCTGGGATTCGACACGTCCGACGACGCCGCCGTGTACCGTCTCGACGACGAAACGGCCGCCGTGCTCACGCTGGATTTCTTCACGCCCGTCGTGGACGACCCTTACGAATTCGGAGCCATCGCAGCGGCGAACGCTCTTTCCGACGTGTTCGCCATGGGCGGCAAGCCCTTGACGGCGCTCAACATCCTCGCGTTCCCTTGCAGCTTGGGCACGAACGTGGTAAGCGACGTGCTGCGCGGAGGGGCCGACAAGGTGCGCGAAGCCGGAGCGTTCGTGGTGGGCGGCCATTCCATCGAAGACGACGAGCCCAAATACGGGCTTTCGGTTTTCGGAACCGTGCATCCCGACCGCATCGTGCGCAACGGCGGGGCGCAGCCGGGCGACGTGCTGTTCTACACCAAAACGCTGGGATCGGGCATCATGAACGCGGGCTATCGCGCCGGATTGGTCGATGAAGCGGGCATGCGGCCCGTCATTGACTCCATGATGGAACTCAACAAGGACGCCGCTTGCGCCATGCTCCAAGCGAACGTCCACGCCGCCACCGACGTGACCGGTTTCGGGTTGGCGGGGCACCTTCACGAGATGCTTGCCGCAAGCGGGGCTGCCGCCCGGCTCGACTGGGACGCGCTGCCCCTGTTCGACGGCGTGTACCAGCTTTCCTGCGACTACTGCCGACCCGGGAAGAGCTTCGGCATCATCGAGTGGGCCAGCGCGTACGTGTCTTCAGAGGGCCTGGACGACGAGGAATTCGACAACCGCATGGGCGTTCTGTGCGATCCGCAAACCTCAGGCGGCCTGCTGGTGGCCGTCAGCCCAAACGAAGCCGACGCGTTCTCGGAAGCGTTCGAGCGAAGGACGGGGCGCGCGCCCTCGCGCATCGGCTGGGTGGAAGCGGGCGAAGCGGGACGCATCAGGATGATTTGAGCACGCGTCGAGCAACGTCGATCCGAAACCGCTCGTCGCCCTCAGTACAGGTAGACTTCGTGCATGCCCTCGAAAGCCAAGCCGCGCTCCCGCAGCGCGGCTTCGAGCACGTCGCGCTCTGCCGCCGGAACGCACCAGGCGATGCCGCAGCCAGCCGCTATCTCCGAAGGCACGGGAATGGCTCGACCGGGAATTCCGCCGTCGCGCGCCTGCGACTCCACGGCCAGCGCATCGCTCGAAGACGCGAACGTCGCAACCGCCTTCGGCGTCTTGCTCCTCATCGACCTTCGACCTCCGCCGCTATTTCGACCACGGCGCGAATCGCCGCGTCCACGTCGGCCTCGGTGTTGAAGGAGCTGAAGCTGAACCGCACCGCACCCTGCTCGCGCGTGCCCAATGCCTCGTGCATGAGCGGCGCGCAGTGGGCGCCGGCACGCGTGCAGATGCCGAACTCGGCGTTCAGGATGTCGCCCACCGTTGAAGAGTCGCACGCTCCCACGTTGAGCGCGACGATCCCGCACCTGCCGGCATCGCCGCCCCCGCCGTACACCCGCACGCCCGCAACGGCGCGCACGCCGCGTTCGAACCGTCGGGCAAGCTGGGTCGCTTGGGCGGCAAGCGACGCGACGCCCCGCTCCTCGATGTAGGCCAAGCCCGCCTCCAGCCCTGCGATTCCATGGGCGTTGAGCGTGCCCGCCTCCAGACGGTCGGGCATCTGAGCAGGTTGGGATCTGTCGTAGCTGCGCGCGCCCGTGCCGCCAACCTTGAACGGCCTGACCTCAACATGCGAGGCCACCGCCAGGCCGCCGGTGCCCTGCGGGCCGTACAGGCTCTTGTGCCCGGTGAACGCCGCAACGTCAATGCCGTCGCGCTCGATGTCGATGTCGAGCAAACCGGCCGTCTGGGCAACATCCGCCACCAGAAGGGCGCCGTGATCGTGGCTGATGCGGGCCAATCGGGCGATGTCGTAAACGTCCCCGGTCAGGTTCGAGGCATGGGTCACCACGGCAAGCTTCGTGTCCGGGCGAAACGCGGCGTCGAAGGCGTCGTAATCGAGGGAGCCGTCCCGCCCCACGTCAACGATAGACAAGCCGCAGCCGTGCTCGTCCTGCATGCGGTACAGCGGCCGCAGCGCCGAATTGTGGGAAGCCGCCGTGGTAACCGCATGCGCGCCTGGCTCCAAAAGGCCGAGCACGGCGGCGTTAAGGGCCTCGGTGGCGTTGCAGGCGAAGGCGATGCGCGACGGACCCGCCGCGCCCAGAAGGCGCGCAAGGCGCTCACGGGCGCGAAAGACCGCCAACCCGGCATCGAGCGAAGCTCCATGCGCGCCCCTGCCCGCACCGCCGAACCCGTCGATGGCGCGGGCGACCGCCTTCGCGACCTCGGGCGGCTTGCGCGCGGTCGTCGCGGCGTTGTCCAGGTAGATCATGGCGCGCTTCCTTCCTTGCCGCAGCCGATTACGGCCTGATCACCGTAGCGGCAGCCGCTTGCTTCTCGACGATGGCGTACATGTTGGTAACCTCTCCCACCGCCAAACGCTCGGTCAAGCCGAAGTGCGCCAGGCAGGTCCCGCAGCTCATAACCTCGACCCCCGCGCGTTGCAGCGCGGTCAAATCCTCGAGCGAAGCCGACCCTTCGCACGCCAGCTTCACGCCCGAGTTGTACAGCAGCACCGTCGAAGGCAGCTGGTCGAGCTGCGTCAGCGCGAACACGAAGCCCTTCATGAGCACCGCGCCCAGCTCGTCGTCGCCCGACCCCATGAACTCTGACGCGATGACGACCGCGCTTGCAGCCCCGGCATCGGAAACCGCAGCAGGCTCCGCCGCAAGAGCAGCTTGCGAAGCGCCCGCAGCAACCGCGCCCTTCGAAAAGGTCACCGCGAACGCCCCGTCGTCACGATCCTCGCGGTGCGCCGTGCACTTGAGGGCGCGGGCGAGCGATTCCAGGTTGTCCGCGGCCGTCGCATTGTCCACGAGGACTTCCAGCCGACCGGCGTCCATAGCCGCGAGCGCCTTTTTCGCGCGTACCACCGGCAGCGGGCACGCCTGCCCGCGCGCGTCAACTTGCTCCAATTAAGACTCCTTCTTCCGGTAAATGAACCAGTACGCCAAGCCCACCAGAACGCCGCCCGCGATGTTGCCAAGGGTAGCCGCCGACAGGTTCGCCAGCATCCCGCCTAGCGTGACCGCGTCCGCAGCGCCGAAGCCCATGCCGTTCAGAACGAACCCCAACGGCAGCAGGAACATGTTCGCCACGCAGTGCTCGAACCCGCAGGCGATGAACGCCGACACGGGAAGAAGCACTCCCAGAACCTTATCGGCAACCGTGCGCGCCGAAAAGCCGATCCACACGGCCAAGCATACCAAGACGTTGCACAAAATGCCCTTGAAGAACAGCGTGATCCAGTCGGGCGACACCTTTCCGGCGGCGATGCTCACCATGGCTTCGCCCACCGCGCCGCCGTTCATCTGAAACACCTGCGCCATGTACACCATCCCCACGATGACGAGCGCGCCTACCAGGTTTCCGATCCACACTGTGGTCCAGTTCTTCAACGTAGCGCTCCAGCTGATCTTGCGCGAAGCCTTAGCGCAGATCAAAAGCGTGTTCCCCGTGAACAGCTCGGCGCCGCAGCACAGCACCAGAACCAAACCCAGGCAAAAGCACACGCCGCCCACCATGCGCTGCACGGCGAAGGGCATGGCGGGATCGCCCAAAAACACGCAGAAGTACAGGCCGCCGAGCGCGATGAACGCGCCCGCGAGCATCGCCGAGACGAAGCACTTGCCCAACGGCATGGCCGCCTTCGTCTTGCCAAGCGTTTCGGCCTTCAACGCCGTCTCCGCGGGAGACAGCGCGTCGGGCTTGAGAGCCCTCAAATCCTCGTTGCTCACGTTCATGGAGCCCGCATCCCCTTCTCTCGTCGCCGACAACGCGCCGCTCGCCCGGCGAAGGCCGCAGCACCGTTGCCGTTCATCCTTGATTCCTCACCGTCCGAGCCTGTTGCAGGCCCGATCACCGAACAACATCGCATTGTTGCACATTCGTCGCACCGCGCCTACGGGAAATCTGGCGGAAAGGCTTGCGGAAGGTCGTTTCGTGCGCCCCGAAGCCTTCCGAACCGAGCCGCCCCGACCGCCGACGCGGCCCCGCAAGCCGGTTCTTGGCCCAGGAGCCGCGCGCGGGCGCGCCTTGGTATACTCTTACGCGATCCACGCGCGTCAAAGAAAGGCAGTCCATGAAACCCGCTTCCGTTCAAGACATACTCCGAACCCTCCCGCAGGTGGAGGAAACGCTCAACGCGCCGCAGCTGCGCGCGCTCGATACGCTGCTGCCCCGACGCATCCTGGCCGACTGCGCCCGCGCATCCATCGACGAAGCGCGCCAGGAGGTGCTGGCGGGCCGCCGAACCGCTGTGAACGCGAACGCCGTCGCGGACGACGCCTGCGCCCGCGCGCTCGCCAACCTTGCGCCGTCGCTGCGCCGCGTGATAAACGCCACGGGCGTGGTGGTCCACACGAACCTCGGACGCAGCGCGCTTGCCGAGGAAGCCGTCGAGGCCGTCGTGGAAGCGGCGCGCGGGTACTCCACGCTGGAGTACGACGTGAACGCCCTTGCGCGCGGCAGCCGCCACGATCATGTAGAGCATCTGATCTGCGCCTTGACCGGGGCGGAAGCGGCCATCGCCGTGAACAACAACGCCGCCGCCGTCATGATGGTGCTGACGGAGTTCGCCGCAGGGCACGAGGGCGTCGTGTCCCGCGGAGAGCTTGTGGAAATAGGCGGATCCTTCCGCATTCCCGACATCATGGCGCTGTCGAACGCGGCCATGGTGGAAGTGGGCACCACGAACAAGACCCATCCGGCCGATTACGAGCGCGCCCTCGGCCCGGACACCGCCATGCTGCTGAAGGTGCATCCCTCGAACTACCGCATGGTCGGGTTCACCGAAAGCGTGGGCATACGCGAGCTGCGACGCATCGCCGACGCCGAGAACGAACGCCGGCGCGCCAATCCGCAGACGCCGCCCCTTCCCGAGGTAATGGTCTACGAAGACCAGGGGTCGGGCGCGCTTCTGCGACTGGACTGCTTCGGCGATTACGCTGAGCCCACGGTGGCCGAATCGCTGCAAGCGGGCGTCGACCTGGTCTCGTTTTCCGGCGACAAGCTGCTCGGAGGCCCGCAGGCGGGCATCATAGCGGGCTCGAAGCGCCACATCGACCGCCTGAAGAAGAACCCGCTCGCGCGCGCGCTTCGCCTGGACAAGATGACGCTTGCCGCGCTCGAGGCGACGCTGCGCCTTTACCTGGACCCCGAGCGAGCCATGCAGGCCGTCCCGACGCTTCGCATGCTCTCGGAGGACGCAGCCGTCGTCCGCACGCGCGCCGAGCGCCTGAGCGAACAGGTATCGAAAACCGTAGCCGATCGCTTCGCCCGCGTCGACGTGGTGCCGGAAACCGGGCGCGCCGGCGGCGGAGCGCTTCCCATGTGCGACATCGACACGTTCGCCGTACGCGTGTCGTTCCTGCAGGGCAGTGCGCAGGAATGCGAAGAGTACCTGGTGAAGCGCGCGCCCGTTCCGGTGGTGGGCCGCATCAAGAAGGAGTGCGTGCTGCTCGACGCCCGCACCTTGAGCGAAGAGGACCTTCCCGCGATAGCCGAATCGCTGGGCGCTTACTTCAACAACCTGGACGCACGGAAGGAGACTTGCTCATGAGCACGCCGTCGCACCCTGACTTGGTGCTGGGCACCGCCGGGCACATCGACCACGGCAAGTCGTCGCTCGTGCTCGCGCTCACCGGAACCGATCCCGACCGCCTGTCCGAAGAGAAGAAGCGCGGCATCACCATCGAGCTGGGCTTCGCGCAGCTTTCCCTGCCCGGAGGCTTGACCATGGGCGTGGTGGACGTTCCGGGCCACGAGCGCTTCGTGCGCCAGATGATCGCTGGCGCCACGGGCATCGATTTGGCCCTGCTGTGCATCGCGGCCGACGACGGTGTCATGCCCCAGACCGTCGAGCACCTTGCCGTACTGGAGCTTCTGGGCATTTCATCGGTCGTCGTCGCGCTGACCAAGATCGACCTGGTCGACGACGAATGGGCGGCGTTCATGGCCGACGAGATCCGCAGCCGCCTTGAGACCACGCCGTACGCGGACGCGCCCGTGGTACGCGTTTCCAGCCGAACGGGACGTGGGCTCGACGCGCTCAAAGACGAGCTGGTTCGCGCCGCGCGCGCCACGTCCCGGGTCAAAAAGGGCGCGCACCTGCGCCTGCCCGTCGACCGAACCTTCACCATCAAAGGCGCAGGCACCGTGGTGACGGGCACGCTTTGGAACGGAGAAGCGTCCGTCGGCGACGAGGTCGAGGTGCTCCCCGGCGGCCTGCGCACGCGCATCCGCGGCATCCAGGTGCATGGAAGCCCGGTCGAGCGCGCCAAAGCCGGCCATCGCGTGGCCTTGAACTTGAACGCGCTCTCGACGGCCGAGGTGCGTCCGGGCGACTTCCTGGCAACGCCGGGCGCGATGCGCCCGACAGACCGCTTCGACGCCGACCTGACCTACCTGGGAATTCCCGGCCGAGACGCGAAGCCCCTGGAAAGCGGCTCGCGCGTGCACGTGGCCCACGGAACGCGCGAGGTCACGGCGCGCGTGCTGCTCATGGAGGGCCGGACGAGCCTCGCGCCCGGAGAGCGCGCGCTCGCGCAGATCCGCCTCGACGAGCCCCTGCCCGCCGCATGGCGGGACCGCTTCGTCATCCGCTCCTACTCCCCGGTGCACGTCATAGGCGGCGGCGTGATTCTGCGCGCGCACCCCCGCCGCACCACCACGCTGTCCGAGCCTGCCCGCCATCTGCTGGAAGCGCTGCGCGCCGACGACGAAGCGGCCGTGGCCCAGGCGGCATTCTCCCTGGCGACGCTGCCCATTCTGGCCAACGAGCTGGCGGAAGCCTCGGGGCTGGAAGCGTCGCAGGCCGCGCGCGAGCTTGAAGCGCTGGCAACCAAGCGCGCAGCCGTGCGCCTAGACGGCCCGCAAACCCGCTACGCGAGCGCGCAGACGCTGCAGAAAGCGCGCTCGACCATCGAGAACGAGCTGTTGAGGTTCCATTCCCAGAACCCCGATTCCACGGGAATCGCGAAGGACGCCCTGCGGCAAAGAAGCCTGCCGCGCGCAGACGCCGCCTGCTTCGACGCGCTGCTGGCCTACGCAGTCGCCCAAGGCGCCGCCGTGGTGGCGGGCGGCGAGGTCAGCCACCCGCGCGCAGGCGCGGGTGCGCGCATGAAAGAGGAGCAAGCGGCCAAAAAGCTGGGCGATGCGCTCGCGAGCGCGGCAGGGGCCCCGCCGACCATCGCCGACCTTGTAAGCCACGCGGACCTGGATTCCTCGCTCGGGTACAAGGCGCTCGGAATCTTGGAAAAGCAAGGGCTTGCGCGACGGGTCGGAAAAGACTTCTGCTTCGACGCAGCGGCGCTCGAAGCCTTCGAGAAAGCCGTGAGAAACCGGCTGGCGCACGGTCCGGCAACAGCCGCCGAGCTGAAGGACGCCATGGAAACCAGCAGAAAGTACGCCATCCCCCTGCTCGAGTACTTCGACGCGAACGGCGTGACGCGTCGAGAAGGAGACGTTCGCGTCCTGAACGGGTAGATGTGGGGTTTTCGCCTAAACGTCGGCGTGCTCCGATCAAGTTGCGGTATTATAGCGATGCGCCGGTTCCGGCGCATCTTTCATGGGGAGATGGATGGGTCCTGGTGGGCCCCGCGGCCTTCAAAGCCGTTGTGAGGCGCGCAGAACGTCTCGGGTGTGTTCGATTCGCACGCATCTCCGCCATTTCACGTTCGGAAGCCCTTGCTCCGCGCCGCCAATCGAAGCCGTCGCTCGTCCGATCGGGTCGGCACATTCGTCAACGAATGCTATCGATAGGGGGAATCTGCGACCCCGTCCAAAAGAACACGATCAAGCCGATAACCACCACGACAAGGGATACGGCCATGTCGCGCTCGATCGCTATGCGCTCAAGCGGAGGGAACAGCGCCCGCAAAGGACGCCTATCGCTCAAGACGAACAGGATCGGCGCCACGATAAGCAGATCAAGGCTTCCGTAAGAAACCGCGCGCAACCACAGAGGAGCGGCTGCATACTGCGCCGAGCCCAAGGAAGCATCTACGGTCAGCAAGACGCACATAACGCTCAAAGCCGCGAACAAGACGGCCAGCGCTACGTCCCACGCAATGCCCGCCCACCGCGGGATTTTCGAAAGCGCGCGGCCAATGCGCGCAAAGCCGCCGCCCTTCCCATCCGAAGGCGCAACCTGCCCGCTTCCCAAGGACCCCGTCGCCGAGCGCGTCGCCGCCGAAGCGGGCCGAGCCTGGTCCACTTCGCAAAACTCCGACAACGCGTCGGCAAACGACTGCTTGAGAGCCGACACGCTCGCATAGCGACCCTCGGGATCGAACGAAACGGCGCGCTCGATCACCTGACGAAACGGCTCGGGAACCAAAGGCGATCGAAACTTCGCCTTGCGCACCTTCGCGTCGGGCGTCTTCTCGGCCAAGCAGAAGTACAAGAGCATGCCCAGCGCGTAGATGTCGCTGCGCACATCGGTCTGACCGAACCCGAATTGCTCGGGAGGGGCATAGGCTCTCGTCCCGAAACGACAGGTGTCCTCTTCGGCATCCTCCTTGAACGATCTCGCAATGCCGAAATCAATGATGGTCAAGCTATCTTGAGAGAGCATGATGTTCGAAGGCTTGAGGTCGCGATGGATGATCGGGGGATCGAACGCTTCGTGCAGCTCCGCAACCGCGTCGCACAGCCGTGGAAACACGTCACAGGCGAGGGCTACGGAAGGATCGCAGCGATACACGACGTCCGAAAGCGTCTCCCCATCCACATGCTCCATGATCACGACGAACTCGCCGCCCGCCTCGCAGCATTCGATAATGCGCGGAAGATAGCGGAAACGGCGGCCCGACCTTTGCGCGCGGCACATGTTGCGATAGGCGGCTCCCAAGCCGGATGCGCGATCGATCCGCTTCCTGACGAACGGGCCGAGTTCGGCGCCGTTCGCGCCGACGAAGAATACCCGCTCGGTCACTTCGTGAGCGGCGTTCTTCAAAACCGCGTCGACGCGGTAGCACTCGTCCCGCTCGAGCGCGTTCAAGTGTTCGGCCAATTCATCATGCATAGTGAAACCCATGGTAGCAGATCCCGAAGGATCGGAAGCGGACCATAGCGAACAGCGGCCCGTCAGCAAATGGTCTCTTCCCCAAAGCGATACAGCTCTTCATCGGTTTTTTGAAGACTGTGCCCGCGCTCAAGGCAGAATATGACTATCGCGTCGCGTCGATTCTTGCAGTAAAGCCCGTTCGATCCGGCAGCTTGCAGCAACCTGTTCGCCTCGCGAAGCGACAAGCGCATGGCGAAGGCGAGCTGCAGCACCTTGTTGCGCGAAGCGCCTCGCTGGCCCATGAATATCTGATAGCCGAACGTCTCGTTCAAACCCGCCTCTCGAACGACGCGAGCCCGCTCAAGACCCTTTTCGTCAAGAAGCTGTTCCAAGTAATCCGAAAGACTGCGCGTGGCAATGTGGTTCTCTTCGGCGAACCGTATCGGATCGGGAGCCTCGAGAAGCTCTTCGAGCAGTTCTTCGGTCAGAGGCTCCTTCACGCGACGCTTCCTTTTCTTTCGCTTCTTCCTTGCTTCCATTGTATCAGCACGTATCCCGCATCCTCGCAACACGGCAGGCCCTCGTTACGAGATATTCCATGCCACCTGGGAACTCTTGCTGAAAACCGACGAGTAGTAGAGGACCTTCGAAACATCGCCGTCAAAGTAGACGTTGCCGGAAACCGTTCCTCCCGCCGCAAGCGTTCCGCTGCTCAGAGCGTTCTCGCCATTCATGTAAACCGTTGTCGAGCGCTGCGCGCCGTTCGCATCCTGGCCTTTCCAGTCGAACATGTTGAACGACGCCTCGCTCGATCCTTTGTTGACGTAGGTTACCGTAACGCCGGTAATGGGCGATCCATCGTAATTAACCAGTCCGGTTTGCACGAAATCGACGCTCACCGTCAGTCCATTGCTCAAATCGGCTGCCGAGCCAACCGCCATGGAACTGTAGTCAGCCCCTTGTGCGGAAGCTGTATTCTCCTGAGCGCCCTGCAGCTGAGCCGAATCGGAAGAGCCCGTTACGCTCGGCCCCGAAAACGCTTCCTCAACAGCGGTGCTGTACGCATTCTGCGACGCGATCACGACGACGAGCGACAGCGAGCAAAGCACGATGCCGGCTATCGCCAAAGCCTTCCCTCTTTTCGTCTTGCGGTTCGCAGCCACCAATCCAACGATAGAGAACGGCAAGCCCAGCAACACAAGAAGAAACGCGATGTTGTTGATAATGGGCACGGCGGAAAGCGCAAGCGCAACAATGCTCAAGACAAATCCCGCCACCGCCATGGCGGACAAGGGCAGAGGAAGGGCATGGACCCGCATTCGGCCCATGCCGTCCGGGTATTCGGAGCTTCGATATTCGCGCATATGGTTCCTTTCTTCATGAGGTTTTTGAAACCTTCACTGGGCAGATGCCGCATATGCTAGGGAAACGTACCGATAAAAGCATTAGCTCGCAGCTAAGTTCTCGACGGCGAACCGCTTGACGAAAAGACCGAGCCGCTGCGGAAGCGAGAGGCGCGCCCGCTTCCAAACTGCAAATTACAAATCGGAAACGACCGGTTCCCACGAGTTCCGTTCCGAAGATCCGTAGTAGAATAGAATTGGATAAATCGTGCACTTTATCGAGAATATTGTTCCATATCAGAAGCGAGCAAATTTGGCGCCCTCCAAAACCACGGATCGAGCATCTTCGAGCCTGCGAAGCAGGGTCGAGCGCAAAAAGCAGCACATACGCGCTTGGGAGGGAAACGACCCGTCCCGCAAACGACGCGTCTACTTCGGCTGTTACACGGCGGCCTTCATCGTTGTAGCGTTCATCACGTTGTTCGTCTACCCGTCCAACGGCCGCGCCTTGATCTGGAACATCGACGGCATCGAGCAGTACTATCCCTTCTTCGTGTACGAAGGCCAATGGCTGAGGGAAATCGTCAGCAACCTGCTTTCCGGGCAAGGGCTCCAGATTCCGCTTTGGGTGCACGAACTGGGCTACGGCATGGACGTTCCCTCCACGCTCGACACGTTCTTCGACCCGCTCAACCTGCTTTCCGGCCTGTGCCCGGAACGCTATTCGGAATACCTCTTCCAATTCCTTGTGGTGTTTCGCCTGTACCTGGCCGGAGCTGCGTTCTCGCTTCTTGCCTTGCGCTTCAAAATCGGGCGGTTCCCCACCTTGGTAGGCGCCTTGCTGTACGCGCTGTGCGGCACCGCGATGGCGGTTGCCTACTGGCCGGCTGGAGCGTGGCCGCTCGTCTTGTTCCCCTTGCTGCTGCTCGGCGTGGAAAAGGTGATCGCGAAAGAGCGGCCCTACACGTTCATCGCAGCAGTCGCCGCATTCTTCATCATATCCTATTACTTCTCGTACATGGCGTGCTTGCTGCTGCTCCCCTACTGCGCGGTGCGCGTCTTCCAAACGCAGAAAAGCGTCAACGCGGTGCGTTTCCTTGGTTGGACCCTACGCTTTTTCGGCCTCCTGGCCATCGGCGTTTTGATCGCCTGCTTCGCGCTGGTTCCTTCGCTTGTCGGGTTGTTTGGACTTGAGCGATTCACCGACAACTCGGTCACCGTCCCGCTGTTCTATTCGCATCACTACTACACCTCGCTCGCATCCGGGTTCCTGAGCATGGCGGGCGTCGGGAGCGATTGCTACATCGGGTTCGGCGGACTGGCGTTTCTTTCCTGCGTCCTGCTCTTTTCGAAGCGCCGGCAGAACACGTCGCTCAAGATCGCGTTCGTCGCAGGCACCATCATGCTCATGGTCCCTGCCGTCGGAAGCTTCCTCAACGGCATGAACTACGCCACCAACCGTTGGGTATGGGCTTACGCCCTGGTGGTTTGCTTCATTGTGGCCCGCATGCTTCCGAGCATGCTCCATCTTGACAAGCGATCCGTAAAGGTGCTGGTCATCGCGTCTATCGCCTACGGGGCCATCGTCTTCGCCGTGGCGCCCATGCGCACCGAGGCCATGCTGGCCGCCGGTGTCGTTTTGGCGGCCACCCTGTTCGTCGTGGCGCAACGGGGCATGGCGGCCAAGACGCGACGGATGGCCGTCGTTTGCTGCCTGACGGCGGGCCTGACCGTGAACGCCTTCTATTTCGTATCCCCTGACGAAGGCGGCGTGGGCAAGCTCTCGTCGCCGTTGGGCTACGCCTACCCCCGCATCACGTCCGACTCCCCCAACCACCTGGTCTCGGACCTGAACGCTCCCGGGCTGTGGCGCTACGACGGAAGCTCGTCGGCCATCGAGCGCACGCGCAACGACAGCTTGGTGCTGGGGCTCAAGGGCTTCGATTTCTACAACAGCTCGTACAACAGCGCCATCGACGACTTCCATACCGAGCTTGCCCTCAACAGGACCAACATCAACTTCTCGTACAACGATCTGGGAGGCCGAGCAATCCTGGAGTCGCTCATGGGCGTGAAATACTACCTGAGCACCAAAGCGGGCTTTCCCCCGGTGTACCTGTACGACGATCCGAACAAGATCGTAGCGTCGGGCGTCGTGCGCGACATCCCGTACCAGGTGCACGAAGGATCCAACGTCCTGCCGCTGGCCTTCGCCTACGATTCGTACGTTCCCCGCAGCGAGTACCTTTCCCTCTCCCCCGCCCAGCGGCAGGAAGCGCTGCTGCAGGGCGTGGTGCTCGACGAGTCGTCGCTTCCCGCAACCGACAGAAAGCAGGAATCCCGCACGGTGCCCTCCGTCGTGTCGGCAAGCAACGGCCTTTCGGTGGAAGACGGCGTGATACGCGTTTTGAAACCGGGAGCGACGCTGACCTTGAGCTTCGAAGGCATCGCCAACAGCGAGACGTACTTCTACGTCGACGGACTGCACTTCAAAGGCGTGTCGCCTGTCGAAGAGTCCAAGCGCAAAGGGGAATTCGACAACCTCGCCTGGTTCCGCAAGGCGCTTCTGCTTCAAAAGGACATGAACTGGACCGAACCCCGACGCTACAATATCGGGCTCGGCTCCGACAAAGCGCCCGGCATGCGCCAGATCGACAACTACACGAACGCCTCCCATCTGTACGGCGGCAAGGACGAATGGCTGGTCAACATGGGGTATTCGAAAGAGCCCCAAACATCGATCACGCTGCACTTCGACCTCAAGGGAGACTATCGCTTCACGAACATGTCGGTGGTTTGCCAGCCTGTGAAAAACATGTCGAACCGCATCGATGCGTTGAAAGCCGACCCGGTAGAAGATTTGAAGTTCGGCACGAACGAGATCACGGCCTCGATCGACGCAAGCAAGCCCAAAGCCCTCTTCTTGAGCGTGCCGTACTCGAAGGGATGGACCGCCACGGTGGACGGAAAGCCCGCCGAAATCAAGCGGGCGAACACCGCGTTCATGGCCTTGGAGCTTGAACCCGGCCATCACGAGATCGAGCTGCGCTACCTGACCCCGGGCCTGCGAGAAGGCATGATCCTGTCGGGCATCGGCTTGGCCGCGCTTGCCGGGTTGGCGCTCGTGCGTCGCATCCTGAGCACCCGCGTACGGCGCGCGCAGACGACCGCATCGGCATCGGCGCGCGCGGACGTGCAGGCAAGCCCGCAGCGGCAAGAAGAGCACGAACGGAATTCGAGGTAACCCCATGCACGACCAACGGAAAACCCTTTTGATACTCGGCTCGATGGACGAGTTCGCGCTTCTGGTGCAACGCGCCAAGGAACGCGGCTGTCGCGTGCTCGTGGCCGACGGCTACGAGCACGGCCCCGCTCGCGCGCATGCAGATGCCTCGTTCACGATTCCCGTCACGGACACCGAAGCCTTGGTCAACCTATGTCGCGACGAAGCCGTCGACGCGCTGATCACCTCGTTTTCCGACGTGCTGTTCGAAGAGGGCTGCCGCGTTGCGCATGCGGCGGGCCTTCCCGCCCCCTGTTCGCTGGACAAGTTGGAATTCCTCAGGAACAAGCAGCTCATGAAGAACATGTTCGACCAGTTGGGCGTGCCCTACCCGAACAGCTGCGTCATGCCGCTCGACCAGGTCGAACGGGCGTGCGAGTCCCTGCGCTTCCCCTGCGTCATCAAGCCGGTCGATGCCTACGGCTCGTACGGCGTCCGCGTCGTGCGCACCGCAGTCGAAGCGATCGAATCGGCTGCCTCGGTTGCAGAGGAATCGAGGCGCGCGAACAGCGTGGTCCTCGAAGAGTACAACGGCGGGCACGAGTTCAACATGATCACCTGGGCGTCGCACGGGCGCGTGTTCCCCGTTTCCGTAGCCGACCGCGAAAAGACCGTGTGCGCGTTCGAGGATCTTCCCCACGTCAGCAGGATCGTGTACCCGAGTCGCTTCACCGACGAGGTCCTGCCCGATGCGCTCGCATACGCGCAGCGCATCGTCGAGTTCGCGGGGATCGAGCACGGCCCTTTATGCATGCAGTTCTTCTGGTCCCCCGACTCGGGCATACGCGTATGCGAGGTGACGGGCCGCGTGTTCGGCTACGAGCACGAGCTGCTGGAATACGCGTCCGGCTTGTCCGTGGAGGATCTGCTGCTTGACACGGCGCTCGACCGCGACGCCCTTGCACGCCGCCTTGAAGCCCACGACGCGCGCTCCATGCCGAAATGCAGCTGCGGGCTGTACTTTCACGCGCGCGACGGCATCGTGGCAAGCCTTGACGCCGCGCAAGCCGCGCTGCAAGGCCCTTGCGTGCAGGAGACCCTTCTGTACTACGCACCAGGGCAAACGGTCAAGAACGCGCGCGGCGGACAGCCCTATGCCGCGCGCGCGTTCCTTGCAGCGGAGTCGTACGGCGAGCTGGACGCCGCAAGCGCGCGGATGTTCGAAAGCTTCTCCATCGCCGACCCCGACGGCAAGGACCTCGCCGTGCCCAACCGGCTTCCCAGCGCCTGCCGCGCATCACAAGCGAGCGAAACAACTGCGAAGGAGCAGCCTGTCTCATGAACATATCCGTTGTCATCCCCTGCTACTATTCGGAGCGCATGATTGGCGACGTGGTGCGCATGACCCGCACCGAGCTGGTCAATGCCGGCTATGATTACGAGTTCATCCTGGTCAACGACGGATCGAAAGACGGAACGTTCCGGGAGATCTCGAAGCTATGCGCCGAGGACGAGCGCGTGAAGGGCATCGACCTCATGCGCAACTTCGGTCAGCACAACGCCATCATGGCCGGTCTGCGCGAGGCGAGCGGAGACGCGGTCATGCTCATGGACGACGACATGCAGACGCACCCGTCGCAATGCCTCGCGCTCATCGCGGGCCTGGAAGACGGCGTCGACGTGGTGTTCGCCGCCTTTCGCCAGCATCGGGAGAACTGGTACCGCAGGCTGGGCTCGCGCTTCGCCATGTTCACCATCCGCGTGCTGGCTGGATGCCCGAAAGGCGTCACCGACAGCAACTTCTTGATCATGCGCCGCTGCGTGAGCGACGTCATGGTCGAGTACTCAAGCGCCTCGGTGTACGTGCAGGGCCTCGTATTCCGCACGACCGACCGCATAGTGAACGTGGAAGTGGAGCATTACGACCGCGCGGAAGGCCAGTCGGGATACACCCTGAAAAGCCTGCTGCGACTGTGGTCGACCATCCTGAACTTCTCGGTAACGCCGCTGCGCATCGCTTCGGTGCTGGGCCTGCTCATGGGCGGTGCGGGCCTCGTGGGCGCGATCTGGCTGTTCTTCGAGCGCTTGCACAACCCCACGATGCCGATGGGCTGGGCCTCGGTCATGGTGACCATGCTGGTGTGCTCGGGCGTCATCATGCTGTTCATGGGCGTGATCGGGGAATACGTCGGCCGCTTGTTCATGACGACCAACAAGAACCCCCAGTTTCTGATCAGGACTCGCTGCAACGTCTCGTCCGAGAACCAAATCGGCGAAGGAGCCTCTCGATGAACGAATCCCTCTTCCAGCTGGAAACGCCCTGCTTCGTGTTCGACGAAACGGAGCTGGCGGACAACTTCCACGACTTCGCCCGCGCGCTGCATGCGCATTGGAGTCCCGCCTCCGAGGTTGCCTACTCGATCAAGACCAACCCGTTGCCCTGGATTCTTCGCACGGCGCGCACGTGCGGCTGCATGGCGGAAGCCGTCTCGGACGAGGAGTACGAATTGGCGCTCGCATGCGGATTCGAACCGCAGCGCATCGTCTTCAACGGGCCCATCAAGGGACGGGCGCGCTTCGAATCGGCGCTTGAGCAGGGAAGCCTGGTCAACCTGGACTCGGCGCGCGAGCTGCGCTGGCTTGCGGAGATCGCGCGCACGACCGATCGCGTGCTTTCCGTCGGCCTGCGTGCGAGCATCGACCTCGAGTCGCACTGCCCCGGTCAAACCGTCACGGGAGCCGCGGGCGGACGTTTCGGCTATTGCTACGAGAACGGCGAGCTGGCGCGCGCCGTGCAGGCCGTCCGCGCGATCGGGCCGAACGTGCGCATCGCAGGGCTGCACATGCACGTGACCACACGCAGCCGCACGGTCGAGGTGTACCGCGTCCTTGCGCGCCATGCGGCCGTCATCGCCCGTGAACTCGACCTTGACCTGGAATTCGTCGACATCGGCGGAGGCTTCTTCGGCGGAGGCGAAGCGAACCGTGGAGCCTACGACGCTTACGCCCAGGCCATCGCCGCCGAGCTGTCCGCTGCGTTCGACCCCGAACGCACGCGGCTGCTGGTGGAGCCGGGCGGGGCCGTGATCTGCACCCCCGGACGCTACGTTGGACGCGTGCTCGACGCGAAGGACACCACCTACGATCGATTCGTGACATGCGATTTGTCCCGCATCAATATCGACCACGAGATGAAGAAGACCGCCTACGCCTACGAGATCGTCCGGCACGATCCCGAAGCCGCCCCGCGCCGCCTGGCGCGCCAAGTGCTCTGCGGCTACACCTGCATGGAAAGCGATCGGCTCTGCATCCTGGAGAACGAGGCGGAACTCGCAGAAGGCGACCTGATCGTCATCAAGCACGCAGGCGCCTATTCGATGTCGTTCACGCCCGGGTTCTTCATTCGCTTCGCCCCGCACGTCTACGTCCGCAAAGCCGACGGAAGCTTCACGGACGTCGGCGAAGCTTCCTGGCGACCCGCAAGGCCCGGCGCCCCAAGCGCCGCCACCTTCGACAACGCATCCGCTGAAAGCGAGGAATCCTCATGATCACCTTCAACGAGCCGCCTCGCGTGCCGCAAGCGTACGACTACATCCGAAACGCCATCGAAAGCGGGAACGTCTGCGGGGACGGCCCCTACACGAAGCGCTGCAGCGAGTGGATCGAGCAGCGCTTCGACGTGCAGAAATCCCTGCTCACCACAAGCGGCACGGCCGCGCTCGAAATGGCGGCGCTCCTGTGCCGCATCAAGCCGGGCGACGAGGTGATCCTGCCCAGCTACACGTTCTCGTCCACCGCGACCGCCTTCGTGCTGGCGGGCGCCAAGCTTGTGTTCGTGGATATACGCCCCGACACCATGAACATCGACGAAGATCAGGTTGAGCAGGCGATTACCGAGCGCACTCGCGCTATCGTGGTCGTGCATTACGCGGGCGTGGCGTGCAACATGGACGCCATCAACGGCATCGCGAACAGCCGCGGCATCCTGGTGGTCGAAGACGCTGCCCAGGGCGTTATGAGCACCTACAAAGGGCAAGCCTTGGGCACTATCGGGGACTTCGGCTGCTTCTCGTTCCATGAGACGAAGAACTACTCCATGGGCGAGGGCGGCGCGTTTTTGACCAAGGACCCCTCCTACAACGAAGCTGCCGAGATCCTGCGCGAGAAAGGCACCGACCGGTCGCGGTTCTTCCGCGGCCAGGTGGACAAGTACAGTTGGGTCGACTACGGCTCGAGCTACCTGCCCAGCGAGCTGAACGCGGCCTATCTGTGGGCGCAGCTCGAACGCGCAGACGAGATCAACGACGACCGTCTGGCCACTTGGAACGCCTACTACGAGGCGCTTGCCCCGTACGCCGAAGCGAAAGCGTGCTCGCTGCCCGTCGTACCGCCCGACTGCACCCACAACGCCCACATGTTCTACCTCAAGTGCAGGGACCTCGAGCAGCGCAGCGCGTTCATCGCGCACATGCGCGAACAGGGAGTTCTCTGCGTGTTCCATTACGTTCCGCTACATTCCTCCGTTGCGGGCAAGAAGTTCGGAAGGTTCTTCGGAGAAGATCGTCACACCACGAAGGAAAGCGAGCGCCTGGTACGCCTGCCCCTGTACTACGCGCTTTCCGAAGAGCATCGCGCGCACGTCATCGAAGCTGCGTGCGCGTTCTTCGCTTCTGCGGGTCGGTAATCGTGAAGCACGTCAACCTCAAATCGTTCGTCTCGCTGCACCTGCTGTTCGTGCTGTACTCGCTCACCGACCTGTTCGGCAAGATGGCCGCCTCGTTCGCGTTCGACGACGTGCGATTCTACCTGCTCTACGCCGCTGTGCTGGCGGTGCTGTTCCTGTACGCCATCGGCTGGCAGCAGGTGATAAAGCGCCTGCCGTTGACCACGGCGTTCTCCAACCGGGCCATCACGGTGTTCTGGGGACTGGTTTGGGGAGTGCTCTTCTTCCAAGAGGAGCTGAACTTCCTGAAGGTGCTCGGCGCGGCCATCGTCGTAGCCGGCGTGGTGCTGTACTCGCGCGCCGACGCAGCCGACGCGGATCAGCCCGAACCGGCGAAGAAGGCGGTCGACCATGCCCTTCGCTGAGATGATCCCCTACATCGCCATCGGCGCGCTCGGCGTGTTCGTCAGTTCCATCGCGCAGGTCATGCTCAAGAAAGAAGCGGTGAAGCCGCATGGCAGCTTCATGCAGGAATACCTCAACCCGCTGGTGATCGGCGGATACGTGCTCATGTTGGCGTCCACGTTCATGCTGGTGGTGTCGTTTCGCGGCATCCCGCTGTCCATGGCGCCGGTGCTCGAGGCGACCAGCTACCTCTACGTCACCGTGTTCGGTGTCTTCATCTTCAAGGAGCGGGTCAGCCGCCCCAAGGCGATCGCGCTCGCGGTCATCATGCTGGGCATCCTCGTGTACGCAGCAGGCTTGTGGTAGAAACGATTGTCGCCCGAAACGTACGGTTTCCAAGCGAAAACCGTACGTTTCGGGCGACAATCTTTCCGAGAGCGCCGTTGAAGCCGATCGGGCCGGGAAACGAGGCCGGCCCGATCGCCGTTAGTCCTCGATACCGTCGTTGTTGCGGATCAGCTTGCGCTTGATTTTGCCGCCGATGGTCTTGGGAAGCTCGTCGACGAACTCCACGATGCGCGGGTACTTGTACGGGGCGGTCACGTGCTTCACGTGGTTCTGCAGCTCCTTGACCAGCTCGTCGGACGGCTCGTAGCCCCGAGCGAGCACGATCGTGGCCTTGACCACCTTGCCGCGGATGGGATCGGGCGCAGCCGTCACGGCGCATTCGACCACCGCCGGATGCTCGATGAGCGCGCTTTCCACCTCGAAAGGCCCAATGCGGTAGCCCGAGCACTTGATGACGTCGTCGTTGCGGCCGACGAAGAAGCAGTACCCGTCCGAGTCGCGCCACGCCATGTCGTGCAGGTTGTAGTACGCGCCGCCCACGGCTTCGCGCGTACGCTCTTCGTCCTGGTAGTACCCTACGAACAGGCCCGGCGGATACGCTTCCTTCAGGCCCGTGACGCAGATCGCGCCCTCTTCGCCATCGGGGACCTCCACGCCGTCGTCATCGAGCAACTTGACGTTCAAAAGCGGGGACGGCTTGCCCATAGAGCCGGGACGCGGATCGATCCACGGGAACGTCGCCAGCAGCACCGGGCCCTCCGTCTGGCCGAAGCCCTCGCGGATCTTCTTGCCCGTCAGCCGCTCCCACGCAAGCGTCACCTCGGCGTTGAGCGGCTCCCCTGCCGTGGCGAACGTGTGCACGCTCGACAGGTCGTAGGCGCTCACGTCTTCCTGCAGCATGAAGCGGTACATGGTGGGCGGCGCGCAGAACGTGGTCAGCTTATGATCCTGGATCTTCTGCAGCAGCTTTTCCGGCACGAACTTGTCCATGTCGTAGGCGAACACGGTGGCGCCGGCAATCCACTGCCCGTAGATCTTGCCCCAGCCGAACTTCGCCCAGCCGCTGTCGGTCACGCTCATGTGCAGCGCGTTCTCCTCCACCTGCTGCCAGTACTTCGCCGTGATGATATGGCCCAGAGGATGCGCGAAGTTGTGGCACACGGCCTTCGCCATGCCGGTGGTGCCCGACGTGAAGTAGATGAGCATGATGTCCTTGCTCGTGACGCCGGCTTCGCCCACGGGGCGCTCGAACTCGTCGGACTCGCCCTCGATCAGCTGGTCGAACGTGGTCCAACCGTCTCGTTGACCGGCCACGATGATGCGATTTGCGATGGACGGCGACTCGGGCAGCGCCTCCTCCATCTGCTCGCACACGTACTCGTCGTTCACGCACACGACAGCCTTCACCTGCGCGCTGGCCGCACGGTACACGATGTCCTTCTTCGTCAGCTGCAACGACGCAGGAATGATGGTGGCGCCCAGCTTGCACAGCGCCACGGCGCACACCCAGTACTCCCAGCGGCGGCGCAGGATCATCATGACCACGTCGCCCTTGCCGATGCCCAGTCGCGCGAAGCCGTGAGCGGCGCGGTTCGATAGACGCGCAAGCTCCTCGAACGTGAACGCATGCTCGGCATCGTGGTCGTCGCACCACACGAGCGCCTGCTTGCCCGGCTCCACGCGCGCCCATTCGTCCACTACGTCGAAACCGAAGTTGAACGCCTCGGGCACGTCGATCTGAAAGTTCTCGTAAAAGTCCTCGTACGAATCGAACTCGATGCGCGGACAGTATTTCTTCAAGATGTGATTCACGGGCGCAGCTTTCCTTTCTCACGCCTTATCGGTCCAGCAAGGTCAGCGAGAAGCGCTGCGGTGGCTCAGATTGCCGTGAAAGCCCGAGGAAGCGTACCGTGGGTACGCGACGAGGGCTTGGAGCGGCAAGATGGGCCGCCGCAGCGCTTCGCAGCGTCGAGCGGATCCGCCGTTCGGAGAACGGCGGATCGGGTCACTCCGCGATGATGGTGACGAACTTGGCGGGCACGTCGCTTCCGCAACGCTGACCGTGCGGATGCTCCGGGTTGAAGTAGATGCTGTCTCCGGCGTGCAGCTCGAATTCCTTGTCCTCCCACGTCACGACGACCGTGCCCTCGAGGACCAGGTTGAACTCCTGGCCGGTGTGCGTAACCAGCTTCGCCGGCTCGTCCGACGGATCGAGCACCACCAGCAAAGGCTGCATGATCTTGCCGGTGTAGCGCCAAGCCAGATCCTCGAAGTGGTAGCCGGGATAGCGGTCGACCTCGCGGCCCTCCCCCTTCTTCACCACCTGGTAGGTGTTCAGCTTCGCCGCGGTTCCCGTCAGGATCTCGGTGAATTCCACGCCGAAGGTGTGCGCCAGGTGGTAAATGGCGGAAATAGGCACGTCAGCGCCCGTTTCCTCCCATTCGAGGTACTTCTCCAGCGGCACTTCAAGCTCGGCGGCCATGTCCTCGGGCGTGACGTCGCACGCCTCGCGCAGACCCTTGATGCGCAGGCCGATCTCGGCCAGTTCAGCTACCATGTGGCTCCCTCCACCTCACTCGCCCGCGCCGCGCGCGGGCGGGGCGCTCTTGCGATGCGCCCCTCGGCACGACCTACGACTTCATTCCCAGCTCAAGCGCGGCAAGGTTCGCCGGGAGCTTCGCGATCTTCTTCGCGGGCACGCACTTCTCGACAGCCGCCTTAAGCGTCTCTTCGGAACAGAACCCGGTTTCGGCGAACAGCTTCCCTACCAGGATCACGTTCGCCAGACCCTTGTAGCCGTTCTCTTCGGCCAGCTGCGTGGCCGGAACGGCGAACACGTTCACGCCGGGAAGCTCGGGGATGCGCTGCACCAGCGTGGAGTCCACCACCACGGTGCCGCCTTCCTGCACGCTGCCCTCGAACTTGTCGAGCGAAGGCTGGTTCATGACCACCAGCACGTCGGGCGTCAGCACGAGCGGGCTGCCGATGGGATCGTCGGCCAGGCACACGCTGCAGTTCGCGGTGCCGCCGCGCATCTCGGGGCCGTAGGAGGGCAGCCACGAAACCTCGCGGTCCTCGATCAGGCCGGCGATGGCGATGATCTTGCCGGCGAACAGGATGCCCTGGCCGCCGAAGCCCGCCAGAACGGCGTTCATGGTGCGGCTCATCGCGCACCCCCTTCCGTCACCGGATGCGCCACCGGGCAATCGGCGTTGCGCGCCGACGCAGCCTCGGCTGCATTGGCGAACCCGTCGGCCACCACGTCTTTGTACACGCCCAGCGGATAGTACGGCAGCATGTTCTCGCGCATCCACGCAAACGAATCCTGCGGCGTGAGGCCCCAGTTCGTCGGGCACGTGGACACCACTTCGATCAGCGAGTACCCCACGCCGTCGATCTGGTTCTGGAACGCCTTCTTAATGGCCTTCTTCGCCTTGCGCACGTTCTTGGGGCTGTCCACCGTCACGCGCTCCAGGTACGCCACGCCGTCGAGCGTGCTCAGCATCTCGCACACGCGCACCGGGTAGCCCGCCGTGGACACGTCGCGGCCGTACGGCGAGGTCTGCGTCACCTGGTTCGGCAAGCTGGTGGGAGCCATCTGGCCGCCCGTCATGCCGTAGATGGCGTTGTTGATGAAGATGACGGTGATGTGCTCGCCGCGCGTTGCCGCGTGGATGGTCTCGGCCATGCCGATGGAAGCCAGGTCGCCGTCGCCCTGATAGGAGAACACTACGCTGTCGGGAAGCACGCGCTTCACCGCGGTGGCCACCGCCGGCGCGCGCCCATGCGCGGCCTGGACCATGTCGCAGGAGAAAAAGTCGGGGTTGGTGACGGCGCAGCCGACCGGCGCGACGCCGATCGTGTCGCCCTCGACGCCCAGTTCGTCGATGGTTTCGGCCACCAAACGATGCACGATGCCGTGCGGGCAGCCCGGACAGTAATTGGTGATGACGGGAAGGAGCGCATGCGGACGCTCGAACACGATCTTCTCTTCGGCGCTCATGCTACGCACCTACCTTTCCCTGCAGCTCCTCGATCTTGGCAAGCACCTCCACCGGCGTGGGGATGATGCCGCCCGTGCGGCCGAAGAACTCGACCGGAACGCGGCCCGCGGCCGCCAAGCGAATGTCGTCGACCATCTGGCCCATGTTCATCTCGACCGACAGGAACGTCTTGGCGGTGCCCATGACGTGCTCCAGCGCGTCGGTCGGGAACGGCCACAGCGTGATCGGACGGATGAGGCCGGCCTTGATGCCCTTCTCGCGAGCCGACACGACCGCGCTGCGCGCGATGCGGGCGGAGGCGCCGAACGCGACCAGCACGATGTCGGCGTCGTCGACCATGAACGACTCGGCACGCTGCTCGTTGGCCTTGATCAGGTCGTAGCGCTCGAACCGCTCGCGGTTGAGGCGCTCGAGGTCTTCCGCCTTGAGGTACAGCGAGTCCATGATGTTGTGGGCGCGGGCGTTCTTGTGGCCCGTGGTGGCCCAGGGCTTCTCGGGCAGCTGCTCTTTGCGCTCGGGAAGGACCACCGGCTCCATCATCTGGCCCAGCATGCCGTCGGCCAGGATCATGACGGGGATGCGGTACTCGTCGGCCTTGTCGAAGGCCAGGTAGGCGCAGTCGGCCATTTCCTGCACGGTCGAAGGCGCGTACACCATGATCTGGAAGTCGCCGTGGCCGGTTGCGCGCGTGGCCTGCCAGTAATCGGACTGCGACGGCTGGATGCCGCCGAGGCCCGGGCCGCCGCGCTGCACGTTCACGATGACGCTCGGCAGGTCGCAGCCGGCCATGTAGGAGATGCCCTCGCCCTTGAGCGAGATTCCCGGCGACGAGGAGGACGTCATGACGCGCGCGCCCGCGGACGCGGCGCCGTACACCATGTTGATGGCCGCGACTTCGCTTTCCGCCTGCAGGTACGTGCCGTTTTCCTTCGGCAAGCGCTTGGACATGTACGCGGCAAGCTCGGTCTGCGGCGTGATGGGATATCCGAAGAAGAAGCGGCACCCGGCGCGAATCGCGCTCTCGGCCATCGCCTCGTTGCCCTTCATGAGCACTTTCTCTGCCATAGCTACCTCACCACCGTAATCGCGACGTCGGGACACATGAGCGCGCAGGACATGCAGCCCGTGCAGCGCTCGGCATCGATCAGGCGCGCCGGATGGTAGCCCTTCGCGGTGATGCGCTCGTGATCGAGTTCGATGATGTGCGTCGGGCACGCGTCGACGCACAGGCCGCACCCTTTGCAAAAATGATCGTCTACCAGTATTCTCGGCATGATGGAACCTTCCTCGTCTTGTAGGCTCCTGCGCCGCGCCGCGGGCACAGGAGCTCAACGCGCATCAGACGGACAAACCCGTTGAAACGCGTACTCTCGCATTATTCCCAAGGAGTACGTACATATACTTGCACAGGATAGAGCGTTTGCCGACCGTCATTCAGTCCAAAGAGGGCAGTTTTCCGGTCTGCGAGGCTTATCGGGACCGTCGTGCACGCCAAAGGCAGGCCCGCCTGCTCCGCGACCGCTTGCGCGAAGGGCACGCCCTGCCTCACCGTAGCTTCGTCGGTATCCTGCTTGAGGTGCGTGTTGTTCACGATCGCAGTGGCGCGCAGGTGGCACTTCTCCTCCACTTCGCGCAGCACGTCGACCGCCTCGGCCGGGTCCTGCGTAAGGTTGCGGCTGCGATTCACCACGTACAGCATCTCGTAGGGAGCCGCCGCAACCGAACCGGCGAACCGGCCGAGCGCCGTCGCGCCCACGTCGTCGCCCCCGGCGTCGATGATGAGCAGGCGCTCGCGCCCGTCGTCCTTGCGAGCCGACTCGACGGCCGGGCCGACGGCCCCGGACAAGCTGGGGCTGTCGAGCGTGGTTCCCGCCATCACCGGAGCGATCACGGAAATCCCCCGTTCTTCCAGCAGCGCGCGGTAGTCGCTCGAGCGGAAGTAGGGATTCACCACGTCCAAATCGACCAGGGTCACGTCCACGCCGCGCTCGCGCGCGTCAAAGGCCAGGTTGAGCGAGAAGTTCGTCTTCCCCACGCCGTAGTGGCCGCACACGACCACCACCGACGCGTCGGGGGCATAGCGCTGCGCGCTCATCACACAAGCCCTTCCACGGGCTTCGCGCTCTCGTCCACCTCGCGGATGGCCGCGCGGCGGATCTTGCCGTTCACGGTTTTCGGCAGCGCCTCGACGTACTCCACGATGCGCGGGTACTTGTACGGAGCCGTGCGGTGCTTGACCCAGGTTTGCAGCTCGCGCGTGAGCGCGTCGGAGCCCGCGAACCCTTCCGCCAGCACCACGGTGGCCTTGACGGCCTTGCCGCGCACCGGGTCGGGCACGCCCGTGACCGCACACTCGCGCACGGACTCGTGCTCGAGCAGCACGCTTTCGATCTCGAAGGGGCCGATGCGGTAACCGCTCGACTTGATGACGTCGTCGTTGCGGCCGACGTACCAGAAGTAGCCGTCCTCGTCGCGCCAGGCCGTGTCTCCTGTGTGGTACCAGCCGTCGTGCATGGCCGCCGCCGTCTTCTCGGGATCGCGGTAGTACTCCAGCATGATGCCGGGAGCCTTCTCGCGCACGTCGATGCACACTTCGCCCGTTTCGCCCGTTTCGCATCGCGAGCCGTCCTCGCGCAGGATCTGCGTGTTGTACAGCGGGATGGGCTTGCCCATGGAGCCGGGACGCGGAGAGGACCCCGTCAGGTTCGCGATGGTCAGCGGCGTTTCGGTCTGCCCGAACCCTTCGAAGATGGTGAGTCCCGTGTGCTCCTTCCAGAAATCGAACAGGTCGGGGTTGAGCGCCTCGCCCGCCGTGGTGGAGTACGCAAGCGTGGACAGGTCGAACGAATCGATGTCCTCGGCCATCATCATGCGGTACATGGTGGGCGGGCAGCACAGCGTGGTGATGCCGTAGCGCCCGATGAGCGAAAGGATCTCGGACGGATGGAACCGGTCGAAGTCGTACGTGAACACGCACGCCTCCATGAGCCACTGTCCGTAGTACTTGCCCCACACGGCTTTGCCCCAACCCGTGTCCGCGATGGTGAAATGCACGCCTTCGGGATCCACGTTGTGCCAATGCTTGGCTGTGACCAGGTGCGCGATAGCGTATTCGGAATCGTGCAGCACCATTTTCGGATTGCCCGACGTCCCGGACGAGAAATACATGAGCATGGGATCGGCGGCGGCCGTCTCGCGGCGCGCGAACTCGTCGGAGGCGGCGCGCACCCCCGTGTTGAAATCGAGCCAGCCCTCGCGCACGGCGGGAGCCGCACACACGCCTTCCGGCCCGGACAGGGCGGGGCCGATGAGCTCGCCTTCGGGCAGCACGATCGCACCCGTTTCGTCTTCGGGCGTCAATCCGCCGCCCGCGCCGTTCACCAGGATCTTCGCCGTGAGCGACGGGCACGACGCCTCCACGGCGTCGGTTACTTCGGCGATGTCGCCCAGCGACGTGGCGATCATGGCTTTGATGGAAGCGCCGTTCAGGCGATACTCCAGGTCGTGCTCCTTGAGCATGAAGGTGGCGGGCACCATGACCGCGCCCAGCTTCGCCAGCGCCGTGGCCACGAACCAGAACTGGTAATGGCGGCGCAGGATCACCATGACGTAGTCGCCGCGGCCGATGCCGGCGTCCGCCAGGAAGTTGGCGGTCTTGTCCGACCAGCGCTTCATATCGCCGAACGTGAACACGTGCTCTTCGCCTTCGGGGTTGCACCACACCATGGCGCGACGATCGGGGTCGTTCAGCGCGATGTCGTCCACCACGTCGTAGCCGAAGTTGAAGGCTTCGGGGCATTTGACCTGGAAATCGGACAGTTTGCCTTCGCAGTCGTAGGCTTCGTTCACGTAACGGAGGTTGATGTTTCTCATAGGTGTTCTTCCTTGCAGGATATGCGGCGGCCAGTCCGCCGCGAGACGGATACGATCATCGAATTGAAGGCGCTGTCAGGCGCGCGATCGCCCGCAGTGCGCGAGCGGCGGTCGGCAGCGCCTAGATAATCGTTTCCCCGTGGGGCTTCATGACAATGGCCAGAAACGTGCACGGCTCGCCTCCGGTGGCGATCATGCCGTGGCCGCGGCCGGAATCGTACATAAGCAGATCTCCGGCTTCCAACTCTTCAACATGGTCCTCGTACGCGAAGCGCATGCGTCCCGAGATGATGTAGTCGAGCTCTTGACCCACGTGATAGGACAGGTGAATGGGGCGGTCCTGCTCTTCTTCCAGATAAGGAGCGGTTACCAGGAACGGCTCTGCCAGCTTGTTCTTGAAGTGAGGAGCCTTGTGCAGGTACTCGAAGCCTGCGCGGCGCTTGATGGACAGGCCATCGGCGGCGCGCGTGAGCGAGTAGCCGGACAGATGCGGGTTTTCGCCGGTCAGCAGCTCAATGACGTCGACGCCCAACCGCTCGGCGCACTTGTACAGAAACGTGAACGACAGGTCCTGATCACCGGATTCCTGCGCGGCGTACTCCGCCACGGAACGTCCGGTAGCATCCGCCATTTCCTGCATGGTGATGTCGAGGTCTTCGCGTAGCGCCCGAATGCGCCCTGCCACCTCTTCGATGTTCGGCTCCATAGTCGCTAGACCTCCTTCTGGCGAATCGCAGCATCGTCGCCAGCGAGCGTGGTCGGCGGTGCCTGTCGGATGAAAAGTTAATCTATTGTATAGCAACTTGATCGGAAAGAAAGGAGGAAGCCGGAAAACTCTGCCAGCGGCGCAGGGGCAGATGGACAAAATCCCAGAACCGACCGGGCAAGGCGCAGCAACGGGGCATCCCCCTCCCGCTTCGCCACGGCTCGATCGGTCCCTCGCCCCTCCTGAAGCCGCGGGCGCTTAGCGGTTCTCGATGCGCCCGATGTTCTTCAGCTCGATGGAGATCAGCCCGTTCGGCGCGCTGACGAACTCGATGAACTCGGGGCTTTGCGAGTATTCGGCCGGGAACTTCACCTCGATGCCCGTATCGGTAACGATCTTGTGGCTTTTCGCCACGCGCTGGGCCACCGCCTTCTCCACGACCACGCGCTCCGGCAGCGCTTCCTCGGCGAGCGCTTCCTCGAAGCGCTTCTGCAAAGGCTCGTCTTCGAACACCTCGTCAGCAAGATCCCACGGCGCAAGCTCGTCCGACTCCTCGGCGTTTTCGGCCACATAGGCCTTCGCCTTCGAAACCGCCATCGCCGTGTTGGCGCCGTATTCCTCGGCAACTTCTTCCACGATGCGCGCGACCGTGTCGAACACCTCCTTGCTCGACGCCTCCATGGAACACTGCAGCAACCCGTCGGGGATGAGCCAGCGGTCTTCGCCAGCGATGGTGCGCTTCTTGTCGCAGAACAGCACCGCGAGCGACTTCGACTCGATCAACGCGTAGGAAGCAACCTTTTGCGAGGGGTTCGGAAGGATCGCATGGTGACGCGCCACGTCCACGCGCGTACCGCCCTCCTCGCCGCGGCCCACCTCGTGCATGAACGCCTGCTTGCTTTCCAGCAGAAGGAGCGCGAAGTAGCGCTTCCCTTCGCCGCGATAGGCCGCCTCGGCCTCCTCGTCGGTCATGTTCCGCACGTTAGAGTCGGTGTCGTCCTCGAAGTCGATGACCAGAAGATCGGTCGACTCGGCCTTCTCCATGCGGCCCAGCTCGGTAGCGATGAACTCGGCTACCTGCACGGACAAGTCGATGAAGTCGCGCTGCCCCAGAAAATACGCGCGAATCTCTTCGGCGAACATGCTGTCTTCGGAGAACTCGCCGCGCTTGTTGTCCAGGTTGCCGAGCGCCTTTTTCGCATGGCTCGTCACGTAGCGCTTGGCGTTCTTGCTGTCCAGGTCAAGCTCTTCCTGAGAGAAGACGTTGACGCACGAAACGAAATCGAAAACGTGCAGTACCGCACGGTTCACCTTGAGCATGGATGCCGTCCTTGAAATGTCGGGGTTCCTGTAAGCGACCAACAAGGATACCGGAGCGAGACCGACAAGGCGCAAAGTTCCAAGAATCACCAGACGCGCCGAAGCGGCGGATTACGCGCGCTCGGATGCGGCAGGCGCGCTGCGTGCGAGGTACGGGCGGGGTGCGGGTGCAAGCGACGGACGAGCTGCGCGCGAGGTGCGCTCGACGCCTGCGCGGCGCGCCGCGCAGCGAGATGCCGGGGCGCTTCGGGGCGCCTTTCGTGCTTGCGACCCGAAAACCCGGCAGGTTTTTCGGATTGAACATGGGGATCGGCAAGGTTGGCGGGAGCGCTTCAATTCGCCACAGAGATTTCCAGGTTCTGTCAAAACGGACGAGTTTTGCGGGGATTTTCCGCCTCTCGCAGGCAGGTTACAAAGGGGCACTTTTCATCATGCCTGGTCAGAGACTTGCGCACTGCATTTATCCTGACCTGAGGGCCAGCAAAACTCGTTCGTTTTGACAGAACCTGGGCGAAGACGATGTAGCGGAACCTTCGCGTTCTTCGGCCTACCCTCCCTGGCAAGCCTAAGCCCCATTCTCGGAGACCGGCTTGCCGTGAAAACCGTCTCCAGCTTGGTCCAGCTGACGCTCCTTGCGATCCTGTTCGTGTACGTGGCCCTCACGCTCCTTCGTATCGGGCGCGAGCAAACCCCTTTCTTCAAAGAACTACCGCGCAAGATCAAAACGATAGCGGCATTGCTGCTCGCCGCCGTGCTGCTGCCGCAGTGGCTGGGATACGCGCTGCTCAGCTTCGCCACCGGCCAGCCTTACTTCACGATATTCAACGAAACGGGCATCATCGCTTTGGTTGCGGCGGGCATCATCTTCTGCCTTGGGCAGATATTCGAATACGGCTACCTTATCCAAGACGAGAACTTCGAGATCATCTAGGGAAACGTCATGACTATTGTATTGCGCCTTGATCGGATGATGGCTGACCGGAAAATATCGCTTGGAGATTTGGCGGGGCGCGTAGGCATCGCGGACGGCAACCTCTCGAAGATAAAGAACGGCAAAGTGAGCGGCGTGCGTTTCAAAACGCTTGACGCCATTTGCCGGGAACTTGACTGCCAGCCGGGCGATATCCTCAAGCGCATCGACGACGAACCGGAGCGCACTTAGGGGGAAACCCGAGCGCCGCCCGTCCCAACGACTCGGCAAAACCGCAGCTACTCCCCCTCCACGCGCCCGCGCCGAGACTTCACCTGGGCGCGGCGATGCTTGTCGGCCAGGCGCGCCTCGCGCGCCCTTCGGGAAGGCTTCGTGGCATGGCGAGCCTTCGGGGGTATCGCCGCGCGCTCGAACGCGGCATGCAGCTTCTGCAAGCACAGCCGCCTATTGCGAAACTGACTGCGCGACTCGCGCGAAACCACGACGATCCCGCTTGGGCGGTGCTCCATGCGCACCGCCGAGTCCGTGGTGTTCACGCATTGCCCGCCCGGCCCGCTGGCCCGAAACGCCTGCACCTCGCAATCGCGCTCGACCTCGTCGAGCGGTTGACGTGCCCATACGGCAAAGTCTCGGTATGTCGGGCGGTCTTGGTCCATGACTCCATACTAGCAGAAACCGCAAGCGCCTCAGCCCTCGCACGACTCGTCGACGTCTTGCAGCCGCCGCCCCCGGTCGAACGCGAGCAGGCGGCGATAGCGCGAACTCGTTCGCTCGAGCTCGCACGGGGCTCCGTCCAAAACCGCGCGGCCGTCCTCCACGAACACCACCCGATCGCAAGCCGAAGCGCCCAGCAGGTGATGCGTGATCATGATGACAGTGCGATCGGCCAGCGTCTTGAAGAGCGTGGACAGCAGGGCCTGCTCAGTCAAAGGATCCAACCCGACGCACGGTTCGTCCAAGATGACAACGGGCGCATCCTGCAAAAGCACGCGCGCAAGCGCGATGCGCTGCCTCTCGCCGCCCGAGAACCGCAGGCCAGCCTCGTCGACCATCGTGTCCAGCCCATCGGGAAGCCGGTCGACCATGTCGCGCAAGCCTACCTGCTCGAGAACGTTTCGCACCTCGTCAACGGACGCGTCGGGCCTCCCAATGCGCACGTTCTCCAAAAGAGTCATGTTGAACAGGTAAACGCGCTGCTGAATCACGCCGATGTACGCGCACGCGTCGTCTCCCAGGTCGCGCGTCGGCACGCCGCCGAGCGTAACCCGCCCCTCGTCGGGAACGAGGTCGCCGCGCATGAGCGATGCGAGCGTGCTCTTCCCCGCACCGCTGCGTCCCAGGATCGCGACCTTCTGGCCTGCGGGAACCTCAAGCTGCATCCCTTTGAGCACGGGCCGTGGAGATCCCGGATACGCATACGTTACGCCCTCCACCAGCATATCGAGGGGCGCGCACGGCTGCGCGGCTTGCTCCGCAGAGCGCTCGTCGACATCCGGAAGCTCGTTCAAGCGCTCGAGCGAGTCGCCGTACGAGAACGCGTCGACCGCCGACGCCGACAGCGGCGCGAACGCGTCGATGAGCGGGAAGAAGCCCAGCACGAACGCTGCGATCCAGTTCGCCGTATCGGCGCCCTGCCCGCCGAAATGCGAACCCGCCCAAACAAGAAGCAGGGCGGCCGTCACGGCGAACAGAACCTGCAGCACCACGTCGCGGCGGCGGGCGAAGCGCTCCTCGGCGGCGGCCAGCTCCCTCATGGAGCGCTCGGCCGCGCGGTAGCGCGTCAGGTACTCGTCGCCGCGCTGGGAGAACACCCAGTCGGACACGCCCAGCACGTTGTCGGTCAGCTCGGCGTACAGATCGTTTCGCAGCGCTTTGTAGCGCATGCGGCGCGCGCCGCATGCCAGCACCGAAACCGCAGGCAGCAGCAGGACCGCCGACCCCAGCATGACAAGCAGCATGCACGCCAGAAACGGCGAGAAGAATCCCGCAGCCGCCACCAGGGCGAACCATAGCACCCAGGCGATCACCGTCGGGAACACCGTTCTCAAATAAAGGTTCTGCAAATGCCCGATATCCTCGGACAAAAGACCCAGCACATCGCCCGTACGATGCGTCGCGCGAAAGAACAGCGCATCCTTCTCAAGCGACCGGTACAGCTTCAGGCGCAGGTCGGACGTCATGCGCAGCACCCAGTCGTGGCTGCACAGCCGCTCCAGGTAATGAAGCAGCGGCTTGCCTATGCCGAATATGCGCACGAAGATGAGCGGCAAATTGAGGGCCAAAATGGACTCGGGCACGCCGGCGGCGCCGCTTATCAGAAAGCCGGAGGTGAACATGAGGCCGGCCGCGAAAGCGAACGTCGCGAAGCCCAGGAGCAGCGCGAGCGCAAGTACCTTGCGGTACCGCTTGAAGAACGGCACGACCCAGCGATCCTCACGCCACGTCCTGCGCATAGCCCTCGCCCCCTTCGCATCCACGCCGCTCATGCGACATCACCGCCCAACCGAGACGCAAGCCGCGCATACGGTCCGTCGTGCACGGCCAGCTCTTCGGGACGACCCGCCTCCACCACGCGACCCCCGTCGACCACCAGCACGTAGTCCATATCGGACATCCAATGCAGCCGGTGGGTGGCGAAAAACACCAGACGCCCCTCCATAAGGGACAGCATGCGCTCCTTGAGCTCCCATTCCGTCTCGATATCCAGGTGCGCCGTCGGTTCGTCGAACAAGAGAATCCGCCGATCAGCATCCAAAAACGCGCGCGCAAGGGCTATCCTTTGCGCCTGTCCGCCCGAAAGGGACCGGGCCCCCTCGCCGATAACCGTATCCAAGCCGTCAGGAAGCTGGGAAACCAGATCGCCAAGGCCCATCGCCTCGACTGCGCGGGAAACGTCCGCCTCGTCGGCATCGGGGCGGTAAAACGCGATGTTCTCGCGCAGCGTGGCATGGAACACGTACGGATTCTGAGGAATGTAGGCCGTCTGCCGCTGCCAATCGACCCGATGCAGCCCGGCCGCAGTCGCGCCTCCCACGCGAAACGACCCCGCACTTGGATCGGCGAAGCCGCCCAACAGGTTGACCAGGGTGCTCTTGCCAGCGCCGCTCGCACCGACGATGCCCACGCGCGCGAAGCCGCGCACCTCGAACCGCACGTCCTCGAGCGCCTTGAAACCCGGGTACGAGAAACCCACACCGCAGGCGGAAAACGTGCAGTCCGGCCCCCAGGTCGGCACGGGATCCGAAGCATCGTCGACGGGCGCGGCCTGCGGCTCGTCGACGATGCCGAGGATCGAAACCAGCGCGTTCTTTCCGTCGAGCGAGGCGTGGTAGTCGGCGGCGAACTCGCGCACCGGCTTGAAGTACTCCGGAACCATCACCAGCACCACGAGTGCCGGGAAAAAGGCAAGCGTCCCGTCCACCAGGCGAAACCCCAGCATGATCGCCACAGCCGCCAGCGAGCCGGTTGCGAACAAATCCAGCACGGTGCTCGACAGCGTGGCCACGCGCAGGGTCTTCATGGTCGCTTCGCGAAAGCGCTCGCTCGCCGCGTAGATGCTGCTGCCGTAGGAGCGACCGCGACCGAACAGCTTGAGCGTGTCGATGCCGCGCAGCGCGTCGATGAACGTGTTCGACAGCATCTGAAACGTCGCGTGCTGCTTGGCGGCTTCATCCTGCGCCGTGTGTCCCAGGATGACCATGTACAGGATAATGAAGGGAAACGCCACCAGAGCGATCACGCCCGAAACCCAATCGAGCGGGAATATCCAGCACAGAAGCACCAGGGGGATGACCACGACGCCCACGGCCTTCGGCAGAATCAGGCGAACATAGGTCTCCACCTGGTCGACGCCCTCTAAAACAAGGGTGGTCACGTTGCCCGTCCCGTGCTTCTGCACCACCGCCGCGCCCGTTTCGAACACGCGCGAGAGCAGCCGCTGGCGCAGCTCGTCGGCCCGCGCGGCCGCGTAGCGATCGAGGTACGTTTCCTGCGCGTACAAAAGAACCTGCCGCGCAACGAAGCACGCGACGAACAGCGCTATCCAGAAAACCTGGTCGGACACCGAAGCGCCCTTCCACAAATCCACGATCGCGGCAGCAAGGGCCCAAGCTTGCCCCACCACGGCGAACGCACGCGCGCAGGCAAATGCGACCAATACGACAAGCGCCGCGCGCACGCCCTGTAGCGCGAAGATAGCCTTGTCTATCAACGCCCGCCCCCTCGTCTGCGAAGCATCGTCGCTCTCGATTATTTGTTACTTCTTTTATATCATATAGAGACGGGCAGGCGCAAGCGCTTCGCCAGCACGCTGCTCGCAGCGTTCGTCAGCGCGCTTCCTCCCGAAAGCCCCACATCCGCACCTCGGGCTGCAGCCTAACGCCCGCGCTCGCCTGAACGCGATCCTGCACGTCGGCTATCACGCGGCGCACGTCCGCGGCGCTCGCTCCGTCCACGTTCACCACGAAGCCGCAATGCTTGGTCGAAACCTGCGCCCCGCCCACGCGATATCCTCGCAAGCCGGCATCCTGCACCAGCTTTCCTGCGAAGTAGCCCTCCGGGCGCTTGAAGGTGCTGCCCGCACTGGGCAGCTCGAGCGGCTGCTTCTCGGCCCGACGCCGCTCCAGATCCTCCATGCGCTCCGCAATGGCCGCGGGATCGTCGAATGAAAGCTCCAAAACCGCGGACAGCACCACGCAGCGCTCGTCGTCCATCATGCTGTGACGATACGACCAGTCCGCTTCCTCGGCGCTCACCTCCACGATGCGGCCATCCGGCGTCAGGCAGCGCAACGACCTTGCCACGTCGCGAAACTCTCCCCCGTAAGCGCCAGCGTTCATGATGGCGGCGCCCCCGACGGTACCCGGAATTCCGCTGGCGAATTCGTATCCGGCCAGCCCGGCCTCGCATGCTACGCGCGCGACCTTCGCGTTCGAAGCGCCCGCGCAGGCGCGCACGATGTTGCCCGAAACGCTCACGTCCGACAGGTTGTCGGCGATGCGCACCACGACGCAGCGCAGACCCTCGTCGCTTACCAGCAGGTCGCTGCCCAGGCCCACGATGCGCACCTCGACGCCCGCCTCGCGGCACGCCCGCAACGCGAAGGCAAGGCCCTCTTCGTCGCGAGGCTCCACCAGGCAGTCCGCCGGACCCCCGACGCGAAACGTCGTGAGCTGCGCCATGGGCACATCGAATCGCACCGCTTCGTCGCCCAAACGGCGGAGCAGCGCGCTCTTCAATTCTTCGTCAACCATGCAGTCCTCCTTGCACGCCGGGGCGAAAGCCCTGAAGCGCGCTACTTGCCGCCAAGGCGGCGCACCGTGCGCTCGCCCAGGTCAATGAGTTCCTGACGCCCATGAGTGCCCGTCTTCGCGTAAATGCGCCGCAAATGCGTGTCCACCGTGCTCTTCGAGATGAACAGCTCGCCCGCTATGCGCTCGCCGGTGCGGCCGCGCAGCGCAAGCGGCAGGATTTCGGACTCGCGCTTCGAAAGCGCATGATCCTGGGATATGGCCCGGCACGCCTCGTCGAATCGATCGGCGTCGCGCACGATCACCGAGAGCGCGCGGAAGTCGCGCTCGGTGAACAGGAACAAATACGCGTACAGGGCCGCTAGCCCTGCGAACGCGGCGATAGCGTACGGAGCCTGCTCGACGGGCTCGAACAGCTCGATGGCGTTGCCCAAGGCGATTCCGGCCATCTCGCCCAAGTAGAGCATGGCGAAGCCCCGCGCGAAGGACAGCGCCGCATCCTGGCCGGTCAGCTTCGCCATCACCAGGAATAGGGAAACCAGCACGTACGTAAGCCCCAGATAGCCTGCCAGCATGATGGACTCGCCCGGAACCCCGAACGACCCCAGAACCGGCACGAACAGAAAGCCGGCCATCATCACCAGCACGGCAAGGCGGTACACGCCGTCGAGGGGACCTTGCTGATCGGCGGCATCCGAACCCGCCGAGGCCCCGCTCGAGATCAACTGGAGCGCCGCCACGCAGAACAGGACCAGCAGCAGCAAGCTGGCCGAGAACGCCGGCGTCGAAGCCATGCCCGGATCCGACGCGAACGTTTCCATGAAACCCGCGGTCAGGCCGAACAACCCGGTTCCCGCGATGATCTTCTTCGACAGGCGCGCCGTTTCGTCATGCTGCTCGCGCGTGGCGACCAGATCGCCGAACCTGAAGCTCTGCAGCCCGGCGGACGGCCCTTTGCGCGACGAAGCATCCTCTTCTCGCGCGAAAGGCTCCAAGCCGCGCAGCGCGAACGCGCTTCCCAACGGCAGCAGCTTGAGAGCGAGCAGCGCATGCTCGACCGGGATAAGGGAGAACGCCAAGCACAACCCCGCAGCGACCGCCGCGGCAATGAACACCTCGGGCACGCAGCGATCAACCGGGCGAACGCCGAACGCACGGCCCCAAGCAGCCAGCATGAACCCGGCGGGAACGCCCACGAGCAGCCCTTCCACGGCGATGCCCCATGCACCCGTCCCAGCCAAAGACGACACGACCGACCCCAGCACCAGCAGCCCCGCATAGCACCAAAGCAGCGTGCGGGACAGCAGCGCATCGCGCGCGCGAGGAGACGCGTTGCGCAGCATCGCGAACGAAAGCACCATGAACGCCAGGGTCAGAAGCAAATCGGCGCGCTCGAAAGCGAACTCCCCCTCCCCGAAGGCGCGGTTGGCGCCCAGGTAGAACAGGGAGAACACGAACCCCTGATTGCAGGCGAACCCCAAGATGGCCCGCACCGCGGACGGCTCGGTTATCCGGTCGAGTCGCAAGCCGAGCTGCACTGACCCCTCCATTCCATTCGATACGATACGCAGTACGCATCCATGATAGCAGGAGATGGGAACCGCTCGCGGGAACCGTCCGAACTCCCGCGAGTCTCCGAAGTTCAAAAGCGCAGACGTGCCGGGAGCCCGCACCCCCCCCCATGCGGCACGGCACGGCACGGCACGGCACGGCACGAAAGTTTCGTCCGCCCGCAAGCCCCGATAGGCCGCCGCGCGCGAAAAACTCCCATCTTTGGCAGGTTTTTCGTGCGCAACCACGCGAGGCGGCGAAAAAGAAGAGGCTCCTGGCGCGCAAGGGCATCCCTCCCCGAACCGCTGAAGCAGACGTGCTGCGAATACCCTGCAGAACGAGCCGATCGAACGATGTCGACAACAGCCCAGCATCGAAACGCTCGGACCCGTAGGGGGGGTCATTCCGCCGCAGTCTTGACGAGGCGCTTTTTCGATAGCCTATAATCGTTTCAAGCGTCATGCGGAAACGCGACGCCTGCACCTTTCGCGATCAAAGGATTCGCCATGAAACGAGCTTCGATACTCTTCCTCGTCGGCACGATGGCCTTTGCGGCAATCGGCTTTTACGGCTGCGCTTCGAACGGCGAACGGGACACTTCCGCCAACGCCTCTATCGGCATCATCGAAACGCGCGAAACGGCCAAGACGAGCAGGGTCGTTCTGTACGATAAGGAAATGAACGAGGTAGCGGAGCTTCCTTTGAACTATGCGGCAGTGGGCAACGCCTTTTGCGATCCCCTGGTTTACAACGGCAGCCTTTTCACTATGTCCCTGGGAAGGAGCAAGGCCAAAGACGGCAGCGCCGTCCTCCAGGTTGATCTAGGCTCCCTCTCCACCAAGGCATACGCCATCGACCAGCCGACCGTGAACGACGTGGCTGCGAGCGATAAATACGTATTCACTTGCAACGCAACAAGCCACGCAACCCGCATCAATCGCTGCCGAACCGACGACGGGAGCGTATCGAGCGTGTCCGTCGAAGGAGTTTACGTATCGAAACTCGTTTGGCACGAAGACAGCTTGTACGCTTTCGCATCGTCTCTTGACGACGGCTCTTCGACGATCTTGCGCTACGACGAGAACCTGACCCTCGAGAAATCGATCGATTCCAGCGCCTACGACTCGGACGTCTACCGGACGGTTGCGCATGACGGAGGCATCTACTATTGCGGCACCGGCCTGACGGGAAGGCAGATCGGCGTGCTCGATACCGAAGACAACACGGCGAGCACCATTCAATTGAGCAAGGGCGCCGCTTCGAGCGTGGCTTTCGCGAACGGCAAGCTTTACGTTGCCCATTACAACGTCGTCCAAGGGCAAGACGACAGCGCGCTCAGCATCGTGGATCTGGCGACGGGAGCTATCGAGGAGCATGCTTTCCAGCATGGAGCGCAGCACATGGTTGTAACCGAAGGCTCGATATACATACTTGGAGATTGGACGATATACCAATACGATGCTGAAACCATAGAGCCCCTCGGAAGCAGGTCGATCGAGAGCATGCCCGGCAGCCACAGCTATCTTTCGGGGCTGTTCTCCGTGAGTTAAAACCGCCGCCGGAACAGCCCGCATAGGCTAAGGCGCTCTCCCGAGCAGTGCGAAAGACGAGCCGTTCCCCGTCGAAGACGAACGGGGGCAGGAAGGTCGCGGGAACCGCCCGAGCTCCCGCGACCTTCCTGCCCCCGGAAACGCAACGCCCCGCGGCACGAATGCGGCGGGGCGTTGCGGGCGCGAGGGAGGGAGGGGTCGCGCCGGAAAATAGGGAATGATCTAAGTTGGTTGCTAGGCGGTCTGCGAGGTCTTCTTCGCGCGCACCGTCTTCTTCACGGGCTGGGCAGCAGGCTCGTCGTCTTCCACGACGTCCTCGACCGCCAGCTCCACGGCGTCGGAAGCGTCGTCCTTGCCGCCGCCCATGCCTTCGCGCAGGTTCTTCACGGTCTTGCCCAGAGACGCGCCCAGTTTGGGGAGGTTCTTCGGGCCGAAAATGAGCAGCACGACAGCCAGGATGATAACGAGCTCGGGAACACCCATACCAAGAATCTTCATGTAAAGCGCCTCCTACAGCGTTCTGGCGGCGCGCACCTCCTTGATGGGCCGCACCGGTTTCGATGGCGCTTACTATGCCCCATCGAAGGCGTGCCGGCTATCATGCAAACCTGTGATTTCGTACTCAATACCCAGATTTTCTTTGTCATGCAAACGGGGTACGATATGCGTCATACCAGGTCAGAACGCTGCGTGATGTACAGCTCTCAAAACTTGGAACTCAGTTGCGCCTTGCCGTTCCCCACCCGCGCCGCAACCTTAGCGCCTTCGGTTTTCAGACCGATCTCCCAACCTGAAACCAGAGCGCGCCCAACAGGAACGCTCCGCTCGGCAAACGCGCTGCGCTCGCCGGCGCGAAGGCGTTTTGCGCAGGGGAGCTGCCAAAGCTACTGTGAAGGATTCGAGGACTGCTTGTGACGGTTCCTCGCGCATTCGCACACGTATGACATGCGACGTTGCCGTTTTGTTACCATTTTGCCTCGCGGTCGCAACCACACCAGCACAACGAACCCTACGCGGCCGAGGAAAGGATGCTTGCATGGCATCGCGCTCTACTCGTTTCTCCTGCGCGGTCGGAACCGCGCTTGTCGTGGCGCTCGGCGCCGCATGCGCACCGGCCGCTTTCGCAGCCGAATCGCGGTCCCCGTTTGCACAGACCGCCGAACCCCTCCCGTTGAGCCAAACGGCTTTTGTCGACCTTTTGCCGTTCGCGCACGAAGATCCGACCCACGATCTGGATCAAGTGCAGGCGCTTGCCGAGCAAAGGGTGACCGAAGAGGCCGCGCGAGCCGCCGCCGAGCGGTCAAACAAGCGGCTCGACTACGACCCCGCGCTCATCGCCGCCATCGGCAACCAGCTCAACGGCGGCCACGCCATCTGCTGTCCCGCCTACGCGTGCGCTTACGGCGACGCGATCCTTACCGGGCAGGCGAACGGCCACGAGGCGTACGGATGCGGATGCTGCACGTGGCCCGGATGGGGCGGAGGGAACTCCTCGTTCCGCTCGCTCGGATCTGACGCGGCCCTATTACGAGAAGCCTACGACGAGATCGCCGCGGGCAGGCCCACCGTCATCCACGTATCCGGACCCTACGGCGAACACTGGATCTGCCTGATGGGATACCAAAACGTGCAGGACCCCGACAACCTGACGTTGGACAACTTCCTGGCCCTCGACCCCGCGAACGGAGAAGAGCACGTTGCCTCCTACCGCTACGCGCTGTACGGCGATTCCTACCAACACGTAAGCGATCTGCGCTAACGCATGCATCACGACGAAGGGCCGCTCACTGAAGCGGCCCTTCGTTTCATCGTTTGGAAAACCTTACCCCGTGATGCGCTCGGGGCAGGACAGCACCCTCAGTCGACCGTCGCGGCAATGCGAAACGAGCGTGACTCCCAAAGAGGCCGCACGTCGAACCGCTTCGTCGGTAGCCGACTTGCGTGACACCAGCACGGGGCACCCGCCGCGATACGCCTTCAGCGCCATCTCCGCGCTGATGCGCCCGGTGATGAACAGGGCCTTGTCGCGCACGTCCACACGATCGAGCCACGCCTGCCCTATCAGCTTGTCCATAGCGTTATGGCGCCCTATGTCCTCGCGCACCAGCAGCAAGCGGTCCGCCCCCGGCGCGCCCAAGCCACATCCGTGCACGCACTCGCCCGTGTTGCGCCGCGGGCTTCTTTCGCACAGCTCGTCCATGCAGGACAGAAGCGCATCGGCATCGAAGCACGCGGTCGTCGACAGCCGCGCCGCATCCGGCACGCACGCCCCGCCGCGCATGAGCGCGGACTGCGCGCAGCCCGACGACGTCACGCGATGCAGCGGCACGTAGCCGTCGGCCGCGCGCTCGCCGGAAGCCACGTACACCTCCGCCTTCTCAGGATCCGCCGTGACCTCGACCAGGCGGTCGCGATCGTTCAGCAATCCCTCCGACAACAGGTAGCCCACGGCAAGCTCGTGCAGCCCGTAGGGGCTTCCCTGGCTGACCGCCACCGGGGCGTCGTTCAAGTAGATGCGAATAGGTCGCTCGGCCGTCTCCCGCGGGACGGGCGCGGCGTATTCCACGATGGCCACAAGCGGCCTCCTTTCGTTCGTTCTCCCTGCATCCGGCGCGCAGCCGGGTGCGCTTTGCGCGTGCACGGCTGCGAACGCGCCGAAGCGATCAGCGGTTCCCGGCAGCCTGGGCGTTGGCCTGCTGATAGGCGATCAGGTCCAGGCGCGCCATCACCACGTCCTCCACCTCGAAGGAGAACGGCGCCAGCATGTCTTCCTGGTACACGGTGCGCACGTAGCCGCCGCATTCGTCGCAGGTGGCTATACGGTGCGCGTCGTCGCCCTCCACGTTGAAGTAGTGCAGGTGCGCCTGGTTCTGCGTGCCGCAGCGCGCGCAGCGAACCCGCTCGAAATCCCACGCGGTGCCGCACTGGCCGCACCACAGCTCTTTGCCGCGGCCCTGCACTGCCTGAACGTCTCCCACGCGCGCCACCGTAGCGGCGCCGCCGCACACCGGACAGCGCATCGGATGCGGTTCGGCCGCGCCCGCCTTGCGCAACGCGGAACCGACCTGGGCCGCCGGCCCGTCGATCAGCGCGCGCAACGCCAAGGATGCAGCCAGCGCCCCAACGCGAGCGGGATCTTCGTCCATGCCGTCATCGCGCAGAAGCTCCCCGAACGACTCGACGTACGCGGCAGGATCGCTCCCCGCGCGCGCCATGTCGCTCGCTGCGACCATTCGATCCCATTTCGTGCGCGCGAACGCCTCCTGCACCGTAGCAGGAAAGCCGCCGCTGTCCAGCAGGCACGCCGCCGTGCGCTCGATCGCGTCGGCAAGCGTTCCCGGGTCGATCGACACCGGCGCATGGGCGAGCACCGGCTCCGATGCGGCATACCAAGCAAGCAGGTCCTCGGCGGCGGGCACCTCGTACGACAACGCAGCGGCCCCGGCTGCCACGCTGTCCTGCACGCCCCACACCTCGCGGAAGAACGCCAAGCGGGCCGCGTCCGCGTCTTCAGATTTCGTCTTGTACGCGGCTATGGCCGCGTCGATGCGCTTCAGGTTCATTCCTGGTTCCCTCTCGTCGTATGTTCTCGTCATGTATCGAGCATCAGGTTATCCATCGGGACGCTCTGCGCGAAACCCCGGGCTTGCCAAACGGCAAGCGCTCGAGAGCGCCCCTGTGGAAGACCTGCGCCGCACCGGGCGGGCGCGAACCCGCCCGGCAGCGAAAGCCTCTACTTGCAACTACTTCTACTTCTCCACGACGTTCTTGCCGCTTGCGATCTCCTCGCGCGCCCAGTGGCCCCAGTGGTACAGGGCGTCGGACTCGGACACCATGCCGTCGCCGAACATCAGCTTGGCCGTGCCGCGGTACGGCTGGAAGATGCCCGCGCCCAAGAAGATGTGCGCCAAGCCGAACACGGCGATGAGCAAAAAGCCCACGTCGTGCAGGAACAGCGTCACGCCGTACACGCCAGCGCCGAAGTCGAACACCGTCGTGCCCAACAGCAGGATAAGGCCCGTCACGCCCATGAGCGCGCCGGCGAACCACAGCATGCCGTCGGCGAAGCGCTGGCCGGACTTCAGCTCGCGCTGGTCAGGCATGTGAATCCATTTCGCCATGAACAGGTACGGGAAGAACAGCATCATCCACTTCTTGTCGTCGGAATCCCACCGATCGAACAGGTTCTTGAAGACGTGCTTCACGCCCTTCGGAGCCATGATGGCGCTGATGAGCGGCACCGCCACGAAAACGACGCCCAGCACGCGGTGCGACATGCGAATAGCGAACACCGTGTCCGCGCCCACCGCGGCCGCCAGGGCCGGAACGAACACGAACAAACCGGAGATGCACAGCAGGATGCACGCGATGATCGTGATGCCGTGCGTCAGACGAGCCTGCAGCGAATGGCGCTTGATGTAGCGCTGCTTGCCGCTTGCCGCCAGCTGGTCCAAGAAGGCCTTGTTCTTGGCGGCTTCCTCAGCGGAAACCGCAACGGGTCCCTTACTCATCAGTTGCCTCCCTTCTTGCCCGGAAGGTTCTCGGTGATGTGCTCCATCACCGTCTCCTCGTCCTGGCCGTCGCCGTGCTTGAGCACGTTTCCGCTGTCGACGGACAACGTGTCCTCCGTCTCGGCGTTGTACGCCAGCTTGTCGCGCTTGTAGCCGATGCCCAAGACGAACATGGCGGCCAAGCCCGCAACCGTCAGGCCCGTAACGGCACCCGTGACCGGCTTCATGATCTGGGTCAGACCAACCATGGGGCTGACCTGCGGGTTCTCAACCTGGCCATGAGCCTTGACGCCGTACTTGAGAACCTGGACCACATGCAGGCCCCCGATTTCGTCCTCGCCGTAGACGCAAGCATCCGCAAAGCCCTTGCCCTGCAGGTACGCCACGCGCTCGCGGGCGATGGCCAGCATCTCCTCGCGGTCGCCGAACTTGAGGGCTTCGGGCTGGCACGTGGTTACGCATGCCGGCTGCATGCCCTGCTCGACGCGGTCGAGGCAGCCCGTGCACTTGTTGATCTTGCCGTTGGGACCGTGGTAGCGCGGCACGTCGAAAGGACATGCCGACTTGCAGTACTGGCACCCGATGCACTTGGACTCGTCAACGGACACGAAGCCCGTCTCCTCGTCCTTGGCAAGCGCGCCGCCCGGGCAGATGGTCGCGCACGGAGCGTCCGTGCAATGCTGGCACGAACGACGTCCGAACGACCACATGACCCCCTTGTCCCCGCCGGCCTCTTCATGGAAGCTGATCAAGAGACGCGTGTCGCCGTTCAAGTTCATCGGGCTTTGGTACGAACCCGTCCAAGGGTTGCCGTTCTTTTCCAGCGTGGAGGGCAGGTTGTTCCACATCTTGCACGCCACCTGGCACCCGCGGCACGCCGAGCACCGGGAGGAGTCGAACAGGATTGCTTTCTCAGTCATTTCTCATCCCCTCCCTTACGCCTTCTCAACGTCCACGAGGAACGCCTTGTACTCGGGTACGAACGTGTTGGGATCGCCCACGTTCGGCGGCAGGTCGTTCACCACGTCGCCCGTGCCGAACTCGCCCGCCCAACCGAAGTGATGGGTCATGCCCACCTGGTGAACCGTCTGGCCGTTCACGGTGAACGGCTTGAAGCGCGGCGTCACCAGCGCATGCACCTTGACCGAGCCGCGGTTGTTGAACACGCGCACCAGGTCGCCGTTAGCGATGCCCTTTTCGGCCGCCAGCTCTTCGGACATCTCGATGAACTGCTCGGGAGACGCCTCCAGCAAAGCCGGGCAGCAGCGGGTCTGGCCGCCGGTCTGCCAATGCTCGGTGACCGAGTAGGTGGTCACGGCGATGGGATACTGGCTGCGATCGCCCTTCTTCACCGACTCGTACTCGGCGAAGCGGATGCACGGCGAGTTCTGCGAGCCGTTCATCTGGTTGTCGGCCGGACTCTCGAAGGGCTCGTAATGCTCGGGAACCGGACCGTCGTTCATGCCGTAGCTGATCAGACGGGCGTTTTGCTCCCACAGCATGAAGAATGCCTTGTTGTTCGGCGGAACGGGAGTGCCGTTCTTCACCGTTACGAAGTCGGCCACGTCCACCTGGTCCCACTTCTCGCCGGTCCACTCGACCAGCTTCTTCTGGGGGTTCCAGGGCTTGCCCGCCAAGTCGGCGGACGCGCGGTTGTACAGGATGCGGCGGTTCGACGGCCAGCAGTACGCCCACTCGGAGTTCAGGCCGATACCCGACTTGTCCTCGGTGTTGCGGCGTCCGATAGGCTGTTCGGCCGGATCGAGCGGAGCCTTCTTGTTAGCCCAGAAACCAGTGTAGATCCACATGGCGCACGCCGTGGTGCCGTCCGCCTGCAGGTCGCCGTAGGTGCCCAGCAGGTCCACGTCGGCCTTGCCGAAGTCGGACGAGGCGATCTTGTAGCCGTTGAGGGCCCATGCCACGGGACGCGGATCGATCTTGCCGTCCACGTAGTAGTCCCACTTCGCGTTGAGAACGGGGGCCGGGTTCGCACCGCCCTCCTTCTTGTACAGGTCCACGATGCTCGTCCACAGAAGGTCGCAGATCTCGTAGTCGGGCTTCGCTTCCTCCCACGGATCCACGGCCGCGTAGCGGTACTGCAGCCAACGGCCCGAGTTCAGGATGATGCCGGGCTTCTCGTAGATCAACGCGGCGGGAAGGAAGTACACCGTCGTGTCGATCTGGGAGGCGTCCATGTCGGGAGCTTCCCAGAAGGTGGCGGATTCCGTGATAACCCAGTCGGCCACGACCAGCCAGTCGAGCTTCGCCATGGAGCGGCGCACGTTTCCGGCGTTCGGAGCGGAGTGGCACGGGTTCATGCCCCAGTTGAAGTAGCCCTTGATAACGCCCTTGTTCATCAGCTCGAACGAGCTCATGATAGTGTAGTCCGGGCTCTTGGGAACCTTCGGCCACCAATCGTAGCCGTAGTCGTTCTCGACCGTGGCCGCGTCGCCCCACCATTCCTTGAGCGAGGACACCAGGAACTTCGGCTTGTTGGTGTAGTAGCCGTCGGCGTAGGTTTCCTTCTCGCACCAATCGCGCAGCGTGGGCGTGCCGTACTCGGTCGGCCACTTGAGGTAGGCCGGGTGCTCGTGCACCATCATGCCCATGTCGGTTGCGCCCTGCACGTTCGGCTCGCCGCGCATGGCGTTCACGCCGCCGCCCGGCATGCCCGCGTTGCCCAGCAGAAGCTGCAGGATGGACATGGCGCGGCAGTTCTGAGCGCCGTAGTGATGCTGCGTCTGGCCGAGCGCGTACAGGATGGTGCCGGACTTGTCGGGCGCGCCCGTTGCGGCGTACGTGGCGTACACCTTCTCGAGCAGGTCCTTGTCCATGCCGCAGATACTGGACACCGTATCCAGGTCATAGCGGGAATAATGCTTCTTGAACTGCTGGAACACGCACATCGGATCCTGGAGGGTCTCGTCTTTCTTGGGCGTTTCCAGCGTCAGGGGCGTGAACGCCGGCGTGATGGGCTTGTTCACCCACGCGTAGTCGCCCGCAGCCGAGGTGTCCCACTGCGTTTCGGACTCCACTTGATAGTGCCAGCTATGGTTGTTGTACGTGGCCGTCTTGTCGTCGAAGCCCGAGAAGATGCCCGTGTTCACGTCGAACGAGTATTCGGAATCGAGCAGGTACGAGGCGTTCGTGTAGTTCAACACGTACTCGTGCTGCCACAGGTCGTTTTCGATGATGTAGTTGTACAAGCCGCCGTAGAAGGCGATGTCGGTGCCCGAGCGGATGGGGCAGTAGATGTCCGCCATCTCGGCCGAGCGGGTGTAGCGGGGGTCGACGACGATCCATGTCGCGCCCCGGTCGAGCGCCTTCTGCACCCATTTCGCGGAAACAGGGTGGTTCTCGACGTTGTTGGAGCCGATCGTCATGATGACGTCGGCGTTCTGGTAGTCGCACCAATGGCCCGTCATCGAGCCGCGACCGAATGAAGCTGCCAGACCGGCAACCGTGGGGCTGTGTCAAACACGAGCCTGGTTGTCGATGGCTATCACCCCTAACGAGCGCATCATCTTCAAGATGAGGTACTCTTCCTCGGAGTTCTGCTGGCTGCCGCCCAGGCTTGCGATGCCGGGCGTGCGGTTGACCGTGACGCCGTTGGACGTCTCCTCGAACGTGGCGTCGCGCGTCTGCTTGACCCAGCGCGCGATCTCCGCAATAGCGTCGTCCCAGGTGATGTCTTCCCATGCGGAAGAACCGGGGCGGCGCACCAGCGGCTTCGTCTTACGGTTCGGGTTCTTGATGACCTCGCGCGTCTGAGGATCAACCACGTTGCGCAACTGGAACATCGTCGCGCCCTTCGGGCACAAGCCGCCCTGGTTGATGGGATGATCGGGGTCGCCTTCGAGGTTGATCAGCTCGCCGTCGCGCGTCGAGCAGATAACCCCGCACCCACCCGAGCAGTAACAGCAGATGTTCGTGTACTCCTCGGTGTTCACGAGCTTCCAGTCTGAAGACGGCTCTACCGCGAACGCCTCCGACTGAGAGGACAGCTCAAACGCCATGGTCGCAGCTGCCGCTGCGCCAGCGGCTTTGAAAAAGCCCCTGCGTGACAGGTTCATGTCCTCGTTCTCCTTCCTTCTCGTCCAGTGAATGCACGCTTCGGGAACCAACGAGCGAAACGGCGCCGAGGGCATGGGAGACGTCGTCTTGTTCGCATGGTGCCCGGTTCGCATGCAGGGCCGCGGGCAGCAGCCCTCCGCTGCCTCGCTGTCGCGATCGTACCATTTCGGCCGAAAGCCACCTCATCAGTTTCTGATGAAACGGGGGGCTTTATGCGCGTACATGCGTAACCGGGCTGTTTTTACTCGGTGAACGGCATTCCATCAAAAATGCCCTCTGACAAGGTGCGAAGGCCAACGGCGTGTTTCCGGTGGCAGACGGCGCGCAGGAAAACGGGAGCGGTAGCAGCGACCCTTCCGGGAGACGAACGAGGACTCGTCCGCGCATTGCATACAGCAAGAACGAGTTATTACAGGTCCTCGATGACCTTGGCGGAAACCACGTTGCTCGGCGATATGAGGATGGCGCCGACCTTGCCGATTTCCGGCGCGTCGACGTAGAAGGTTCCGGAAAGCGTTTCGCCCATGACGAACAGCCCCTCGTCCTGCGTCGACACCACGATGTCCACCCCGGATACTCCCTCGAGATGCGCCTTGTCGTTAGTCACCGCCACAATGAAGTCGACCTTGTGCTCGACGAAATACGCCACCTGCTTCTCGAGGGCGCGCTTCGACAGCGGGCGGTCCACGCTGAACACACCGAACCGGTGCGCGCCTTTCTTGAGGATGGTGCCCTCGGCGTAGCGCTCGGGAGATTCCGTATCCAGCTCGAACACCGTAGCGCCCTTGCCCTCGTAGCTTGCACGGGCTTCCTCGACCGTCAACGGCTTCTTCGCTTTCGATGCCGTAGAACTGGCCGCCGACGACGCCGTTTCAAGCGCGCTGTTCTTGCGAGCCGCTTCGTCAAGCGCCTCGGGCTTCGCGCGCGCGGCATCGGCCTCGGAAGCCGAAGCAGCTGCCGAAGCCGCCGATTGCTCGCCCTCGGGGCTCTTGGACGCTTCGGACTCTTGGGGAGAAGCCGACCCGACGCCCGCGTCCGGGACAAGCGCATCGTCAGCATCGGGGTCCTCGGGCGGGACCGTGCCCGCGTACACGATGGCCGTGTAGCCGTCCATGTTGCCGAACGTGTCGTCGATGTTGGAAGCCGCAACGTTCCACGAATGCCCGGCGACCAGGTACCATCCCAAGCCGCCCAAACTGAGCACGATCAAGGCGGCGAACACCGCCAGCGCTATTTTTTCACGTGATTGAGGAGACATAATGCCGGTTATTATACCCTTGCGCGCGCAGGCCGGCGGCGGATGCGCAAACCAGACAGAATCTCGACAGGTTCCAACGTTGGCGCGCGCCTTTGCCGATACGTCCGACCAAGGCGCGCGCTAACCTGCTACCAGCACTTTTCGTAGACCACCCTGCGTTTCACGCGGCCCAGCCTATCGCGTATCTCGATATCGCCGCAGAACACGTAGCCGCACTTCTCAAGCAGCGCGCGCATGGGTTGGTTCTCCGGGTACACGTCGGCGCGCACGCTGCGCCGTCCGGCATCGCGCGCAATGCGCTCCGCCGTGCCCAGGATATAGGCGCCCACGCCGCACCGGCGCGCCTTCTCCTGAACGCACACCCAGTGCAACGCGGCGTAATCAGGCTCGCCATCAGGCGGCTCGGGCGAATCGGTGAGCCATCGCGCGCCCGTCGCGCGCCCGTACGCGGGATCTCCCGCCGGGTTTACCGCGAACATGCCCAGCACGCGCTCGGCGGGCTTCTCCGAATCGCCGTCGCTCGCCTCGCCCGCCGTCACCACCACGTACGTCTTGCCGGCGTCGATCGAGCGCATGATGCGCCGCGACGACGGGTACTTTTTCAGCCCTTCGTCAACTCCAAGGCGCGCGATGGCGCGATGGGTCTCCTCCTGCAGCAGCTGCACGCGCCTGAAATCGTCGCGCGTCGCCCGGCGCGCGGCGTAGTATCCCAGCTCGGACGCACGGCCTTGGAACAGCGGAAGATCTTCGGAGGCACCGTCGTAGGCAGCCGCCCCCTTGCCGTTGCCGCTGCCGCGATCGGTGACCAGAAACACCATGGCGATGATCATGATGCAGCCCACGATGTCGAACATGCCCACCGGCGTGCCCAGCCATACCGCGGAGATGACCGTAGCCGACACCGGCTCCACGCACCCCACCAACCCGGCGCGCACGGGACCCGCGTCCGTGATGCCCTGCAGGTAGAACAGGTACGCGGCGAACGTGCCCACGATCACCATGGCGGTCATGACGCCGATCATCATCGGGCTCACGGTCACGGGAATGGTCCAAGGCTGCACGAACACCGTCGCCACCACGCCGCCGATGAGCATGGCCAAACCCGTTACGATGAAGCTTCCCCATTTCTCGAGCACCTTGCCGGGAAGAAGCGTGTAGAACGCCAGCGCGAACGCAGAGATAAAGCCCCAGAACAGGCCTTCCGCAGGGATGGCCAACGACCCGAGGTCGCCCTTCGTGGCGATGACCACCGTGCCCGCGATGGCCAGCACCAGACCGACGGCCTCGCTTATCCTGGGCAGCCGCCGCGTGCGCAGACACACGTAGAGCATGATGAGGATAAGGCCGAGCCGCTCCAGAACCGTACCGGTGCCGGCGTTCGTGTAGGATATGGCCGTCAGATAGCTTACCTGGGTAAGCAGCACGCCAAGCAGCGCGAACGCAGCGATGCGCCCGATCGAGCGCGCATCGCGCAAAGCCGCGAACAGATTGCGCGGCTCGCGAACCATGCACACCACCAAAAAGATGAACGCAGCGGACAACAGGCGCACGCACGTGATCCATGAAACGGGAACGGCGGCGTCTCCCGTGAGGAACTGAGCGCACGTGCCGGAGAAGCCCCAGCAGATGCCGCCCAGCGCAGCACATACGACACCTCGAAAAATACGCCCGCGCGATCGTTCGCTCGAAGAACCCCCGTCGTTCGCGCTCGTCGCATCAGCTGTCTGGCCCATTCCGACCTCCCCTCGCGCATTTCGCCGCGCCGAGCGAAGCGCTTCGGGGCATAAGGTCGGGATGCGTGCTCTCCGGCTGACTGTCCATCGTTTAGTCGCGTTCGATCGGGGTGGCGCCTGCATGTTCGTCAGCACATTCTCGCACGCGGGAACAGCTCCGGTAAAGGACTTTCCGCATACTTTGAAAACTTTTTTGCAGTTGAGCGAAAACTCCCCGTCAAACGGCCGTTTTAGAACTGCGAGCGTAGAACCCTCTCGTAGGCCACGCGATGCTTCTCCCGCCCGAACACGTCGCGTATCACCATGGCGCCGCATCGCTCGTAGCCGTGCTTCTCCAAGAGCTTCTGCATGGGAAGGTTCTGCGGGTACACGTCGGCGCGCACGCTCGAACGGCCTCCCGCGCGCGCGATCTGATCCGCCTTGTCCAAAATGAACATGCCCACGCCGCGCCTCCGCGCATGCCGGTCGACCGAGACCCAGTGCAGCTCGGCGTAGGGCTGCGGGCTGGCCTTCGTGTCGGTGAGCCACGCGCCGTCAAGCTCGTTGTCGTAGTTCTTGTCGGGCGAGAACGACACCGCGAACACCGCGATGACGCGGCCGTTGCCGTCCTCGATCACGTGCGTGGTGCCGTTCTTTATGCTGTGCATGAGACGGCGCGCCGAGGGGTACTTCTTGCTGCGCCCCTCGTCGATCCCCAGTTCGGCGAACGTCTCATGCCCCACGTCCAACAGCGCTGCAACGCGATCGAAGTCCTCGCGCGCGGCAGGGCGCGAGGAGTAGTAGCCCAGAACCGATGCCCGGCCGGCGAACAGCGGCGGATCGTCGAAATCCGCAGCCGGCGCGCCTGCCGCATCGCCGGGCGCCGCTTTCGGCTCGCGCTCGGTCACCAGGAAGATCATGACCACGATCATGGCGCAGCCCAGCATGTCCCACGCCGAAACGGGGGTATGCAGCCAAAAGAGCGCCAGCAACGTAGCCGACACCGGTTCCACGCAGCAGAGCAGGCTCGCCTTCACCGGGCCGGCATCCGCCACGCCCTGCAGGTACAGCATGTACGCGCCCAGCGTGCCCACCAGCACGATGGCCACAAGCGCCGCCAGCGCGCCGCCCGAAAGCTGGACCGGCACCGTCCAGGGCTGGAACACCGCAGAGGCCGCCGAGCCGCCGAACAGCATGGCCAGGCCCGTCACCAGCATGGCGCCCCATTTCTTCAGGACGCGCACGGGCATGAGCGTGTAGAAGGACAGCGCGACGGCAGACAGAAGGCCCCAGGCCAGGCCTTCCACCGGAATGGCCAGGCCGCCGAAGTCGCCCTGGGTCGCGATGACCAGCATGCCGCCAAGGGCAAGCAGCAGGCCGCCCGCTTCGCGCAGCTTCGGGAAGCGGCGCTTGCGCAGGCACACGTACAGCATGATGAAGACGAGTCCCACCTGCTCGAGCGTGGTGCCCACCCCCGCGCTCGTGTACTCGATGGCGTACAGGTAGCTGATCTGCGTGAGCACGACGCCGAACACCGCGAAGGCGGCTATCTCGACAAGCGAGCGCCAGTCGCGAAACACCGCAACAAGATCGCGCCAGTTGCGCATAGCGGTTATGGTCAGGAAGAATGCGGCGGCTATCAGCATGCGCACGCAGGTGATCCATGTTGCCGGCGCGCCGTACTCCATGAGCAACTGCGCGCAGGTACCCGAAAAGCCCCAGCAGATGCCGCCCGCCAACGCGCACGCCACACCGCGCGCCACATGGCGCCTTCCACCCGTCGCCGCTACCGCTTCCGCCACGTCTCCTCCGACTCTTGATCGATTCCGAATGCTTCCCCGGCGCCGTCAAGCGCCAAGGCCGCCGCGTATAGTCTCACGCGCGACGGCCTTGGTAAAGACAAGAATCGGTAAATTCTCGCAATATATGCATTGCGCCGCATAAATGGCGCGAAATCCGCCCGCTAGCCCAGCATGCGCTTCACGAACGAACCGGTATGGCTGCCCTCGACCTGGGCCACTTCCTCCGGCGTGCCCTGCGCCACGATCGTGCCGCCGCGGTCGCCGCCTTCGGGACCCAGGTCCACGATGCGGTCCGCGCACTTGATGACGTCCAAGTTGTGCTCGATGACCAGTACGGTGTTGCCCGCGTCCACCAAGCGCTGCAGCACGATGAGCAGCTGGCGCACGTCCTCGAAGTGCAGGCCCGTGGTGGGCTCGTCCAGGATGTAGAACGTCTTGCCGGTCTGGCGGCGCTGCAGCTCGCTGGCCAGCTTGACGCGTTGAGCCTCGCCGCCCGATAGCGTGGTGGCGGGCTGTCCCAGGCGGATGTAGCCCAGCCCCACGTCGAACAACGTTTGCAGCTTACGCTTGATGCCGGGGATGTTCTCGAAGAACGCCAAGGCGTCCTCCACCGTCATGTCAAGCACGTCGGCGATGTTCTTGCCACGGTACGTGACCTGCAAGGTCTCGCGATTGTAGCGCGCGCCTCCGCACACTTCGCACGGCACGTAGATGTCCGGCAGAAAGTGCATCTCGATCTTGATCTGGCCGTCTCCCTTGCACGCCTCGCAGCGGCCGCCGTTTACGTTGAAGCTGAACCGTCCGGGCCCGTAGCCGCGCGCCTTCGACTCCTGCGTCGAGGAGAACAGCGCGCGAATATCGTCCCACAAGCCGATGTACGTGGCCGCGTTCGAGCGCGGGGTCCGCCCGATGGGGCTCTGGTCGATGTTGATGACCTTGTCGATCTTGTCCAGGCCCGTGATTTTGCGGTACGCTCCCGTGCGGCGATGCGCTCGGTTCACGCGGTTCGCCAGCGCCGGGGCCAGCGTGTCGGTGACCAGCGAGCTTTTACCCGAACCCGACACGCCCGTCACCACGGTCAGCGTGCCGAAGGGAATTTCGAGGGTGACGTTCTTCAGGTTGTTCTCGGTCGCGCCCGTCAGCTTGAGCGACCCCCTGCGCGGCTTGCGGCGCGTCTCGGGCACCTCGATGGCGCGACGGCCCGACAGGTAGTCGGCGGTAAGCGACCCTTCCGTGCGCATGACCTCCTCCGGGGTGCCGGCGGCCACCACTTCCCCACCGTGCTCGCCCGCGCCCGGGCCCATGTCCACCACGAAGTCGGCGCTTCGGATGGTGTCTTCGTCATGCTCGACCACGATGACGGTGTTGCCCAGGTCGCGAAGGTGCTCGAGCGTGGCGATAAGGCGCTCGTTGTCCCGTTGGTGCAAGCCGATGGACGGCTCGTCCAGAATGTAGAGCACGCCCATAAGGCCCGCCCCGATCTGCGTGGCCAAGCGGATGCGCTGCGCCTCGCCGCCCGACAGCGTGGCCGTGGCGCGCTCGAGCGTCAGGTAGTCCAAGCCCACGTCGACCAAGAACTTCAAGCGAGCCTTGATCTCCTTCACGATGGGTCCGGCGATATGGCCGTCCTGGCCGTCGAAGGAAAGCCCCTCGAAGTACCGCAGGGAATCCGCCGCGCTCATTTCCGTTACGTCGTGGATCGACTTTCCGCCCACGGTCACGGCCAGGATCTCCGGCTTCAGGCGCTTGCCGCCGCACGTCTGGCACGGCACCACGGCGAAGTAGGTGGCCAGCTTCTCGCGCTGGGAATCGCTTTGGGCCTCCTGGTAGCGGCGTTGCACGGCGGCCAGCGCGCCCTCCCACTCGATGTACCAGTAGGTTTCGCGCCCGTCCACCGTCACGTAGTCGACGCGCACCTTCTGACCGTCCAGCCCGTGCAAGATGGCGTCCTGCGCCTTCTTGGGCATGTCCTCCCACGGAGTGTTCTCGTCCGTGCCCATGTGCTCGGCCACCGCGCGCAGCACCTGGGGATAGTAGTTGCCGGTCTTGAACGGGGCGATCACGCCCTCGGCCAAGGTGAGCGACGGATCGGGAACCACGAGCGACGCGTCCACTTCCTCGCGGCTTCCGATGCCCAGGCAATCCGGGCAGGCGCCGTAAGGGGCGTTGAAGCTGAAATCGCGCGGCTGCAGCTCGTCCATGGAATGGCCATGCTCGGGACACGCGAGCGCCAAGGAGAAGATATGCTCCCCCTCGCCCAAGCCGCCCGTGGCGCCGCTCGACTTGCCGCCGCCCTCGCCGAGCGGCTTTCCGTCCTCGCCCAGCACCTGCACGAGCACGCGCCCCTCCGCCAGCTTCGTCGCCAGCTCCACCGCTTCGGCGATGCGGCTCGTCGCGCTCTCCTTCAACTGCACGCGGTCCACCACCACGTCGATGAAGTGTTTGATCTTCTTGTTGAGCGTGCGCGGCTCGCCGTCAAGCTTCACGATCTCGCCGTCGATGCGAACGCGGCTGAAGCCCTCCTTCTGCAAATCGGCGAACAGCTTCGTGAACTCGCCTTTGCGACCGGCCACCACCGGTGCCATGACAATGGCCTTCGCATCGGGCGCGAGCGCCAGGATCTCGTCGGTCACCTGGTCGGTGGTCTGCTTCTTGATGACGCGCCCGCACTCGGGGCAGTGCGGTACGCCCACCCGCGCGAACAGCAGGCGCAGGTAGTCGTAGATCTCGGTGGTGGTGCCCACCGTGGAACGCGGGTTCTTGCTCGTGGTCTTCTGGTCGATGGACACCGCCGGCGACAGGCCGTCGATGCTGTCCAAATCGGGTTTGGACATCTGGCCGAGAAACATGCGCGCGTAGCTCGAAAGGCTCTCGACGTAGCGGCGCTGGCCCTCGGCGTACATCGTATCGAACGCGAGGCTCGACTTGCCGCTGCCCGACAGGCCCGTGATGACGACCAGCTCGTCACGGGGAATGGCGAGGTCGACGTTTTTCAGGTTGTGCTCGCGGGCACCTTTGATAACGATGGCGTTCTGTCCCATGTGCGCTTCCGCTCTTTCTTCCTCTATCGTTCAATCGGCATCCCCGCTCCCGGTTCAAGAGAGCAAATATGGATACCTGAAAACTATCATTTCCATGCAATCGTTCATTGTAGCGCACACGGCCCAGAGATAGCGCAAAAACATTTGTTCGTGTGTTCTTGTTCAAGGTTTACGCACATTTCGTTCGATGGGGAATCGCGACGCGCAAGCTGTGGTACAGTGCCGCCTATGGAAGACGCCCCGAAAACAGCCAAACGGCGCGAGCGCGAAAAGCGAACCATTTCGCAGATGGTCGCCCTCTACTGCGCGGAAAACCACAAAAGCGCCGAACGCACCGAGCAAGCTCACTGCGGCGAGGCCGTATGCCCCGCATGCGCCCACCTCGACGAGTACGCCGTGCTGCGCACCGAGCGCTGCCGCAAGATGGACGTGAAAACCTCGTGCGAGGAATGCGGAAACCAGTGCTACAAGCCCGAGATGCGCGAGCAGATTCGCGCCGTGATGCGCTACGCCGGCCCCCGCATGCTGAAAAAGCATCCCGTAGCCGCCATTCGGCACCTGCTCGGAAAATAAGCGGCCCCCTCGTCTCGCCGAGACAAGGGGGCCGCCGACTCATTGCGGGACGCCCGAACGGATGCCCGCACGTTCGATCGCGCAGACAGCCTATCCCAAAAGCTTCGATCCGAGCGAGCTTCTGATGATGCCCCGGCACGTGAAGTACGTCACCGCCAGATAGCTTCCGTACACGAGCACGGTCAGCGCGCCCGTCATCAGGATGGGGCCGCTCACGGACACGCCCAGCAGGTCGAACACGCTCGAACCGATCACGCTGACGGCGCACACCGCATGGCATACGGCAAGCCCCAACGGTGCCAAGAAGTACACGAGCACCTGCGTGCGCAGCGACCCCAAGATCATGCGGCGATCGCAGCCGATTTGCGCGAGCACCTTGTACCGCGGCAGGGAATCGCTCGTCTCCGACAGCTGCTGGATGGCCAGCATGGCCGCCGTGGTGATCAGGAAGGTGAACCCGATGTAGAGCGCCAGGTACGTGATGAGCACGTTCATGCCGCCCGCCTGCTCGATCACTTCGGCCTTGGTCATGGTCATGGTCACGGGCCAAGGCTGCGACCCGTACGACCAACCGGCGCTCGCCTGCTGCTCGTCAGGCGGAAGCGCCTGAGCCAAAGCTTCCTTGAGCATCTTGTCGCCCTGCGCCGCATCCACGGAGTAGTTCACGTCCAGATAGCTCACGTAAGGCATCACTTCGGACGCGCGCACCTCGGCGATCACGGAGTCGGGCACGACCACGATGCCCGCATCGTTGACGAACGAAGACGTGGCCAGCACCTGCTCCACGTACGCGCCCGTCGCCGTGAGCGTACGGTCCGCCACGTTCACCTGGCGTCCCTCTTCCGCCATCGCGCGCGCCAGCTCCTTGATCGCGGTCACGGCATTGCTTACCGCGTAGCCGTCCTCTCCCACGCTCACCGGGTCTTGGCCGGTCAGCGTGCGCACGGCGTTGAACTGCGACTCGCCCACGACCACCAGCGATTGAGAACGCATGCCGCTGTCGTACAGGGAATTGCCCGTGCCCACCTGGTAGCGGTCCATGAACTCGCCGTACGTGGTGGTTCCCTCGATCGGCTGGTACAGGTCGGCCTGAACCGATTCCTTCACGAAGTCGCTCCACGAAGGAGCATCAGCGGAAATGCGCGCAGCGATGTCCCAGTTCCAGGATTCGCCCTCTTCGCGCAGCTGTTGAGCGCGCTCCTTTTCCCGCTGAAGGTAGGCCTCGGCCTCCGCGGGATCCTCCTCGCGCATCCTTTCAAGGCGATCCTGCGCCAAATCGCTATGGCCCAAGTACACGTTGGCCGTGAGCGTGGCGTCGAACTGCGTGCTTCGTTCGAGATCCCCCGTGAACACGCTCACCAAGCCCGTTCCCGTAGAGAACACGGTCAACGAGAAGAACAGCATGACGCATATCACCGAAAGCGACAGGAACGCCGTGTTAACCTTGCTGGCGATCTGGCGCATGGTGAACATGGCCAGCCCCTTGAAGTACACGCCGCGCGTGCGCTCGACCACGATGAGCGCGAACCCGGCCGACGACCAGAAGAACAGGAGCGTTCCCGCCAGCATGAGCGCGGTCGCCAAGAAAAACTCGCGGCCGAGATCCATCATCCCAAAGTCGATGAGCGTCTTGTACGCCGCAGCCAGCAGCGCCACGGACGCGGCGAACCCGACCAGGCTCACCCACGGGCTGCGCACGCGGAAGCCCTCGTTGCGGCTTTTCGCCGACAACAGGTCGATCAGCTTGTAACGGCTGATGGACAGCGTGTTGAACGCCGCAACCACCACGAATATGAGCGTGAAGCACGCAAGCGTCTGCACGAACGCCTCCGGAGAGAACACGAACCGGTACTGCTGCATGGAAATACTGAAGAGTCCCGCCGTGAAAAACGACAGCCCCTGCGACAGCGCCACGCCCAGCACGAGGCCCACGACGAGCGACACCGCGCCCACCGCCACCGTCTCCATGAGCACGATGGCCGACACCTGCCCGGGCCGCATGCCCAGAAGAAGGTAGGTGCCGAACTCCTGCTTGCGGCGCTTGATGAGAAACCGGTTCGAATAGATCACCAGAAAGCCCAGAACGAACGCGATCAGAACCGAGAACATGCTCAAGAACTGGCCCGTCAGGTTGAAGATGCTCTCAGTTGACGCGCCCTCCAAATCGAACAGGATCGACTGGCTCTGCACGGAGTTGAACGCGTAGAACACCGCCACCCCGAACACGAGCGTCACGAAGTAGATGGCGTAGTCGCGCACCGAGCGGCGAACGTTGCGAACAGCGAGTTTAGCCAGCATCGCGCACGTCACCGCCCAGGAACGTGACCACTTCCATGATGCGCGCGAAGAAGGCCGACCGCGACGTGTCGCCGCGTCGGATCTCGTTGAATACCGCGCCGTCCTTGACGAACAGGATGCGATCGGCGAACGAGGCCGCGAACGAGTCGTGCGTGACCATCATGATGGTGGCGCCCAGGTCGCGGTTCATCATGGTCAGCGTGTCGAGCATGGCCTGGGCGCTGCGCGAATCCAAGGCGCCCGTGGGCTCGTCGGCCAAAACGATCTTAGGATCGGCCACGATGGCGCGCGCCGCAGCGACGCGCTGCTTTTGACCTCCCGACATTTGGTAGGGGTACTTGCCCAGCACTTCCGACACGCCGAGCGTGCGAGCCACGGCCTCCACCTTAGGCTTCACCGTAGAAGCCGGATCGCCCTTGACGGTGAGCGCCAGCGCGATGTTCTCGAACCCGGTGAGGGTGTCGAGCAGGTTGGAATCCTGGAACACGAACCCCAGATCGTCGCGGCGAAACTTCGCGAGAGCACGGGAACGCAGCGTGGTGATATCGCGCCCGTCCACCAGGATATGTCCGCTCGTCACCGTGTCGATGGTGGCGACGCAGTTCAATAGCGTCGTCTTACCGGAACCCGAAGGGCCCATGATCCCCAGAAACTCGCCCGGCACGACGTCGAAGCTGATGTCGTTGATGGCATGCGTCACGGAATCGCGGCTACCGTACACCTTCTGGATCTGACGAACGGACAGAATAGGGTGCGCGCCTCCCACGGGCGCGACTTTACCGCAGCCGTCTGCGGCGGCATCCTGCGGCGTCGCGTACACTTCAGTCATGATTGCTCCTTTGCGTTTTTCGGACTGCAACGATAGTACGCCGCGCGGAAACGAAGAGCCATCGGGCGAACTTACACCGCCCTTACAGATTTGAAAGGTTGGAAGGCGCACGGAGAAACCGCAGGCGATCGACGCTTACCGGCCCGCGTCCAAACGGCGGCGGTCGTGCGGGAACCGTATCAGCACGCGCGTGCCAACCCCCTCTTCGGAAGCGATCGCCACGCCCAAGCCCATTTTGCGGCACATTTGAGAAACCAGGTACAAGCCCATGCCGGTCGAGCTTCCCTGCTCCCGACCGTTCGATCCGGTGAATCCGCGCTCGAACACGCGCGGCACGTCGGCAGCCGGAATGCCGCGCCCGTCGTCGGCGATCTCGAGCATCGAGCACGCGTCCTTCGTTCCCAGGTCGGCCTCGCGCAGCGAGAACCGAACCGAGGTCGCCCCGTACTTCGCCGAGTTCGAAAGCACCTGCCCGATGATGAAGCCGAGCCACTTGCCGTCCGCGAACACCCGCGCATCCTCGTCCACTTCGATAACCGGCAAGGTCCCCCGCTCGATCAAGTAGCGGGCGTTCTTCTTGCATGCCTCGCGCACCACCGCGGCGAGCACGGTTTCCCGTATGGCGTAATCTCGCTCGAGCGACGTGGAGCGAGCGTAGTACAGAGCCTGCTCGACATAGGATTCAATGCGGTCGATCTCCCCCTTGATCCTCGATCCCTCGCTTCCGCGAAGCCCCGACGCCATAAGCGCGGCGGCAGCGATAGGGGTTTTGACCTCGTGAATCCACAGCTCGACGTACTCGCGGTAGGCTTCGGCTTCCTGTTTGTGACGCGCCACGTCGTCAGCTGCAGCTTTGCCCACCCGCTCGAGCGCTCGGTAGGCAAGCCGGCCTTCCAGAAACGAGGGCTCTTCCAGAAGCGCCGAAGCGTAGTACGCCTGGTCGAGTTCTTCGGACAAGGTGTCGAGCTCCCGGCAAAAACGTCGACGGCGAGCGTAATCCAACGCCAAAGCGCTCGCCCAGCACGCTCCCACGAACGTCGCGGACAGAACCGCCGCATCGAAGCCCTGACCCAGCAGCGCAATCATGCTGGCCATGCCCAGGGCGCACGCAACGCCGGCGACGATGAACACCGCCCGGTCTTTGCAGTAGGAACCCGGCGTCATACCAGGTAGCCCTGACCCCGCCGCGTAACCAGGAAATCGTCGGGCACTCCGATAGACGAGAGGCTTTTCCTCAGGCGGTTGATGTTGACGGTCAGGGTGTTGTCGTCGATGAACGCATCGGATTGCCACAGCTCCATCATGAGATCCTGACGCGAGATGATGACGTCGCGATTCGACATGAGAAGGTGCAAGATCTTCAGTTCGTTTCGCGTGAGCTCGGTGGATTCGCCCTCGTACGAAACCCGCCCGCGACCGGCATCGAGCACGACGCCTTTGTGTTCGATGCGAGAAGGCGGCTCCTGTCGCTGGACGCGCCGCAGCACCGACTGGATGCGGGCGAGCAGCACAGCGGGATTGTAGGGCTTGGTCACGTAGTCGTCGGCACCCAGGTTCATGCTCATGACCTCGTCGAACTCGCTGTCGGACGAGGTGAGCATGATGATGGGAACCTGGCTGGTCCGCCGTATGTCCCGGCATACGGCATGCCCGCCGGGCCCCGGCAGCTTCAAGTCCAAGATCACGCAATCGGGATCGTCGGCAAGCGCCGCCTCGGCAATCCGGTTGAAGTCCGTGCTCGTCGAGGCGAAATGCCCCTGCAGCTCGAGCAGACGCATAAGCTCCTCGCGCAGCGACGCATCGTCTTCGACCACAAATATCCGAGCCATGATCCTCCTCCGAGCGACACCTGGCGGCGCGCGTTTCCCAGAACTGCGTCGAAAAGCCTCCCTCGGCCCGAAACGCTAATCCTTGTCGTGGTTCGCGTACGTCTTCGGCAGCACCGGGCAACCGACCTTCGCGCTTCTGAAGTACCGCAGGACGAAGCTGACTCCCGCCACCGCAAGAGCCGCGCCCAAACCGGTGTAGAAAAACGCGATGAACCAGTCGGGCACCAAGCCTGAAGCGCGCAGGGCAATGCCGAAGCCCATCATGCACGCCATGACGATGTAGCCTTTCTTGTCGAAGAACTTCAGAACGTGCGTTTTATCCTCGCTGTAACCCCTGATGCGCTCGGCATGCTTGCCCACCATCTTCGAGAACACGAAGATATGGAACAAGATGAAGATCAGCAGCGTCCCTCCGACCAAGGCCCAGAACAGCCAGCCGGTTTCGTTGAAATAGGCGGCTATGCCGATGTTGGCGATGTTGACGCCCGCGATGAACCACACGATACCCGCTACCAACAGCAGCTTCTCAGTCGATATCTTCAGCATGAGCTCGTCCCTTCACCGCAACGCCCCGTCATCGACGTTTCGCTATTATAGGCTTCTTGCACGGGGTTGCAAACAGAGGCGCGCCCGGCAAGCCTGCACGACGCCCGATCAAAACCAAAATCCCGAGCAACCTCCAAGAAACGGAACCAGGGAAAGCACCGCCGCAGCCGCGCAGGCAAACGCCCTCATCTTCCGGCTCATACGCTTCCTCCCGCCCATTCGTCCGAATTCCGCCGGCATGCTCGTAGCAGCCGAACCCAGTATGAAGGGACAAAGCCCGAGCCCGCACGGCGAACGCAAAGCGTCAAGCAGCAGTCACGAGGCCGCAACCATGTTGGAAAAAGCAGGGCCTAGCCGCGCGGATGAGCCTGCGCGTGAACCTTCTTGAGGCGCCCGGGCGTCAGATGGGTGTAGATCTGCGTCGTGGACAAGCTGGCGTGCCCGAGCATTTCCTGCACGGTGCGCAGATCCGCACCGCCCTCCAGCAAATCCGTGGCGAACGTGTGCCGCATGTCGTGGGGAGACAGCGTCCCGTCCAGACCGGCTTTGCGCACCGCGTCCTTGAACATCTTGCGCATAGCGTCCGTGCCCATCCGGTTTCCGCGCGTCGACACGAAAAAGTAATCGCAGGCGCGATCTCCAAGCAGGTTGGGGCGGGCTATCAGGGCGTAGGTCCGCATCGACGACACCGCCATGTCGTGCAGCGGGATGATGCGCTCCTTGGACCCCTTGCCGAACACCTTGACCTGGCCGGTCGCGAAGTCCACGTGCGCCGAGAGCAAGCCGGATGCTTCCGATACGCGCGCGCCGCACGCGTACAGAAACTCGAGCAGCGCCTGGTTGCGCATGTCGGAATACGACTGGCCGCGCACGTTGCCGGCCGAATCCCGCTTTCCGTACACAGAGAGCAGTTTCACCATGTCGGCAGGCCGGATAACATGCGGTAGGCTCTTCGGCTGCTTGGGCCCTTGCAGAACGCTGGCGGGATCCTCGTCGGCAGCGCCCGTCACGTTGAGCCAGCGAAAGAAGCTGCGCAACGCCGACAGCCGCCGATTGATGGTAGTGCGCGAGTACTGAGCATGGTCGAGCTCGCCCAGATAGCGGCGAAGCTGACGGTGACTTGCTCGCAAAGGGTCGATATCCTCGCGCCACGCCCAGCGCGCATAGTCCAGCAGATCGATCCGGTAAGCGCGCACGGTATGGATGGAAGCGTTGCGCTCCACGCGCATAGCCTCGCAGAACGCCTCGATCATGGTCGCGGCAACCGGGTCGCACTCAGGTCGATCGACAGCGTCGGGCGAACCGCCGAGATCAGCGGGCATCGACGCGCGCCTCCCCATGGCCTGCTTCAACGTCGGCTTCGGCCGACGGCAGCAAACCGCAAGCGGCAAGGCCGTCGCGATACGCCAGCAACGCCCGCTCGCCGCGCTCGGCGTACGCAGCGTAGCGATCGCGCTTGTTGCGGATATGCTGGTCGAGCGGAGCCATGATGCCGAAGTTCACGTGCATGGGCTGGTAGTCCACCGTAGCAGGATCGGTCGCGTAGGCCATAAGGGCACCGAACGCCGTGTCGCGCGGAAGCTCGGGCAGGCTCTGCCCCTTCAGGAACGCCGCCGTCGACAGGGCTACGTGCAAGCCTGATCGGATAGCCTCGCAATACCCTTCGGTGCCGGCAAGCTGTCCGGCAACGAACACCGGGACCGTCGAACCGGGCAGCGCGTCAAGGCGAAGACGCAGCTGCGCATCCAGCAAGCGCGGGGCATCGACGAACGTGTTGCGATGCATCACGCCGTAACGAGCGAACTCCGCGTTCTCCAAACCGGGGATCATGCGAAACACGCGACGCTGCTCGGGAAACGTCAGGTTCGTCTGGAAACCCACCAGGTTGTAGCTCATGCCCTGCGCGTCTTCCGCCCGCAGCTGCAGGGCGGCCCAAGGCCGCCGGCCCGTGCGGGGGTCGGTCAACCCCACCGGCTTGAGCGTTCCGAACCGAGGCGCGTCCGCGCCCTTGCGGGCGATCTCCTCGATAGGCTGGCACGCCTGGAACAGGTCGCGCGTCTCGAAATCGCGCTTGATAACGCGCTCCGCGTTCACCAGCTCTTCGATGAACGCCTCGTACTCCTCGCGGCTGAACGGCGCGTTGAGGTAGTCGCCCGCGCCGGCTTCGGCGTCCTCGTAGCGGCTCTGGCGAAACAGCTTGCCGAAATCAAGGGAATCGGCCATGACGATGGGGGCCGCGGCATCGTAGAACGCCAGATGCTCTCCGCCCGTGAATCGAGCAAGGTCCTCGGCAAGCGCATCGGAGGTGAGCGGGCCCGTGGCGACCACCAGGGCGTCCGCCCCCTGCGCGTACGCCGCAAGGCCGGTCGCTTCCTCCCGAACCAGCTCGATCAAAGGATGCGCCGCGATCCGCTCGGTCACGTCGGCGGAAAAAGCGGCGCGATCGACCGCAAGCGCGCCGCCAGCGGGAACCGCGTTGCGCTCGGCTGCCGCATAAACCTGCGAGCCGAGCAGGGCAAGCTCGCGCTTGAGCATGCCGGCGGCGCTTTGCGGCTTCGTGCTTTTGAGGGAGTTCGAGCACACGAGTTCAGCGCAGTCCGACGACACATGGACGGGCGTAGACGAAACCGGGCGCATCTCCACAAGCCGAACGCGAACGCCGCGGTCGGCAAGTTGCAGCGCGGCCTCGCTTCCCGCAAGCCCGGCTCCAAGTATGGTTACCGTTGAATTAGACATGCCTGCAAGGATACCAAACCCCGGCCGCTCGCAAGGCAAAAACCGCGAAACTCCCCCGCTTCGCCGCAACAGCCCCTTCGAAGCCGCCGAAACCGGGCATGAGCCCGCTCCGAACACGCGCGTCATCGGACCACCGGTCCCCACCGGCCGTCCGGATGCCGCGCGAAAAGACCCGCGCGCTCGCCTTCGACAAGCCGTCGCATGAGCCAAGGAAGCGCGTCCTCCCCGTCGCAGCACTCGCGCGCAAGATCCATCAAGCGCTCCATGCCCAAAGACTCCGCGCGCAAGGCGGCCGCCACCGGATCCTCGTCTTCCGCGCTTGTCCCTTCCGGGCAAAAGCGCTCCTGCTTCAAGCAACCGAACAGCGAGAACAGCGCGTCCTCGAAAGTCTCGTCGTCGATCACCGGCGTCGCGCCCTGATAGAGCAATCGATTGGCGCCGCGCGACGAAGCCGCTGTGATGGCGCCGGGAACCACCAAGACGTCGCGGTTCGCAGCCAGCGCCTCGTCGGCGGTCGAGAACGTCCCGGACGGCAGCCCCGCCTCCACGATGAGCGTAGCTCGCGCGAGTCCCGCTATAAGGCGGTTCCTCGTGCGGAACTGATGAGGCAAAGGCGGTTTTTCCCATTCATGCTCGGATGCCACCGCACCGCCGGCATCGACGATCTGCTGGAACAGGCCGCTGTGCTCGGCAGGATAAGGGCGATCGCATCCTCCGCCCAGAAACGCGACCGTAAGCCCTCCCGCATCGAGCGCCGCTCGATGGGCGGCGGCGTCGCAGCCGCGCGCGCCGCCCGACACCACGCACACGCTGCGTTCGGCGGCGATGCGCGCGAACCGCTGCGCACAACCGCGCCCATAAGGGGTGGCCTTGCGGGCTCCCACGATGGCGATCCCCTCCTGCAAAGCATCTGCGCTGCCAACGACGTACAGCTTCTTCGGCGGGTTGGATACGACCGCAAGGGCCTTCGGGTAGGCACCTCCGCCCAGTTCGAGCACGTGCCGCGGACCCGAGAGAGGCCGCCCCTGCACGCGCGCGCTCATGATTCCCCTTCCCGAAGCCTGAATCCCACCGCTTCGCACAAATGCCGTCGCTCCACGCGATCGCGCTCCTCCATGTCCGCCACCGTGCGCGCCAGCGCAAGCGTGCGCATGATGGCCCGGCCGCTCATGCGGCTCGCCTGGGCAACCTCTTCGAGGAACTTCTCGTCGTCGTCCGAAAGGCCGCAGGCCCGCACAAGGGCCTCCGACGTATCGGGCCTGCTCTCGGCGGCTCGCGCGCGCCTCCACGACGAGAACTCCCGCGCCCGCAGCACGTCGCGGCGCAGTTCTTCGGAGCCGGTCCCGCACCCGGTTGCCAGCACCTCGCCTGGAGGTATGCGGCGCACGTCGATATGTACGTCGATGCGATCCATGATGGGCCCGCCGATGCGCCCTTGGTACAACTTGATCTGACGCTGAGAGCACGTGCACGGCTCCTCCTCGTCGCCGTAGTACCCGCATGGGCACGGGTTCGAGGCCGCCACCAGCATGAACCGCGCCGGAAAGTCGATGTTGCCGTCCGCCCGCGTAACCGTAACCCGGCCCGCCTCCAAAGGCTGGCGTATCCCCTGAAGCGCCGAAGGCGAAAACTCCGCCAACTCGTCCAGGAACAGAACGCCGTTGTGGGCCAAGGTTATCTCGCCCGGGCGAACGGGAGACCCGCCTCCGACCAAACCCGCCAGCGTAGCCGAGTGATGAGGCTTCCGAAACGGGCGCGCGCCACCGAGCACGGCTTCCAGGCTTTCCCCCGCCACCGAATGCACCACCGCCGTTTCAAGCGCCTCGTCTTTCGACAAAGGAGGCAGAATGGAGGGCAGCCTCGAGGCCAGCATCGTCTTGCCCGAGCCGGGAGGACCCATCATGAGCACCCCATGGCCTCCAGCCGCCGCTATCTGCAAGGCCCGCTTCGCCATGCTGTGGCCCGCAATGTCGCGAAAGTCGGGCAATGCCTCGCTGCCCTTGGCAAGCCGCCCGGTCATGACGGGAAACGGAAGCGTGCGGAAGTCGGAAAGGCTCTGTACGCAGCGATGCACCACGCCTTTGACGGCGTACAGCCCCTCCGAGGGCGCGGCAGCCAACGCGCAGCCCAACCGCTTCGCGCACAGCGCGTGAGCGAGCAGGCCGGCAACCGGCCTGACCGCACCCTCCAACGACAGCTCCCCCACGAACAAGACCCCTTCCGCCGCCTGCGGGTCCACCTGTCCCGTAGCGCACAGGATGCCCGCGGCAATGGGCAGGTCGAACCCCGTTCCCGTCTTCCTGAGCGTGCCCGGAGCAAGGTTCACCACCACTTTGCTCGCAGGCATCGTAAACCCGCATGATCGCAGCGCGGCCTTTACGCGCTCCCGCGACTCCTGCACCGACGCGTCGGCCATCCCCACGATAGCGAAACCGGGGATCCCGTTCGAAACGCTTACCTCGACGTCCACCGCCACCGCCTCGACGCCGCGAACCGCAGCGGCGCGAACCGTGCAGCGCCCCCTCGCAGCCATCATGACGAATACGCGTTGATGTGATGGCGGATCATGGCTCGATCGGGCGCAACCAGCACGATGGAAACCACGTCGAAGCGCACCGGCACGTCGACCACGTCGTAGTCCCTCAAAAACAAAGCTGCTATGTTCTCGTAGCGCTTTCGCTTTTCAGGGTCCACCGCCTCCGAGGGAAACCCCTTCTCGCAGCTCGACCGCGTTTTCACCTCCACGAACACCACCCACTCTTCATCTCGCGCGATGATGTCGGCTTCCCCTGCCGAGCACGTCCAATTCCGCTCGACGATCTCGTAGCCCCGTCGATACAGGAACCGGGCAGCGGCATCTTCGCCGCGCTTCCCAAGCTCGATGTTGTGCGAGTCGGCGCCCGCAGCGGCGCCCGATCCCTTCTTGCGCCCCCGACCTCGCTTCCTCCCCCGATCGTCCCCTGAACGAGCCTCCAGGCTCGTTCCCTCGTCGCGCGCCGGCGCCGTAACCCGCTCGGCAACTCCCGTTCGATCTTCCATAACCGTTCCCCCTTTCGTCGTGGCTCTATCATAGCGAGCGCACCTAGCGGAAACATGACGTGCGTCTAGCGCCGACCCTGCGCGAATCTGCTCGAATCAGCGCGGGTTCCAGCCAAGATGCAGCGCGTTTCGCGCGCGAACCCAGCAAAAATCCAGCGCGTTTCCAGCGCGCTTCCAGCACGAATCAAGCAGGATTGAAAACGTCCAGGTCAGACAAGGGGAAACCAAAAGGATGCCGTCCGGGGTCCGCGGTTGATGCAGTCCGGCGCGCGAAGCCCTGCCCGCCGCATTCCGCGCTCTGCGTCAACGCCCGATCAACCCCGGCAGCGGCGGGCGGAAATGCAACGAGCCCCGTCGAAGCATCCGACGGGGCTCGGGGAGAAACCGTTAGAACAAAGCAGGCTGCGTGAACGCCGTGCAGAACGAGACGCGATGGATGGGCGTCAAGCCGTACCGCTTGATTGCCTCGATATGCGCGGCGCTCGCATACCCTTTGCACGAATCGAATCCGTAAGCCGGATACTCTTCGGCGTAACGGCACATGAGCGCGTCGCGCTCCACCTTGGCCACAATGGAAGCCGCAGCGATGGAGGCGCAGCGGCCGTCTCCCTTCACCACGTTCACTTCGCGCGGATCCATGCGCAAGGGATTGCCGTCAAGCAGAATCACATCGGGACGCACGCCCGCGCGCTCCACGCTTGCAACGGCCCTCCGAAAAGCCGTGACCAAACTTGCAGTCATGCCGCACGCATCGATGTCGGCAGGCTCCACGTACTCGACCGTCCAAGCGAGCGCCGCCTCTTTGATCTGAGCGGCTATACGCTCCCGCGCCTCGGGCTTGACCTGCTTCGAATCGTTCAACCCCTCGATAACGGGCTCGTCGGGGAGCACGACCGCCCCTACGGCCAGCGGGCCCGCCAAAGGACCTCGCCCCACTTCGTCAAGCCCCACGATCACCCGCGCGCCGCGCGCTGCAGCCAGCTCGCGCTCGTACGCGTACATCGAAGCCAATCGCTCGCGCTCGGCAGCCTGCGCCGCAAGACGCTTGCGCGCGCTCTCCATAGCGGCGAGCACCCCTTTGCGCGTCTCAGCCGCCAGAGAGCGCTCCAGCACGGCGAACTCGGCTTCGTCAGCCTGCTGCAATCGTTGCTTTATGTCGGCTACCGTCAGTCCCATGCGTTCCCTCTCCCTCTCCGATTTCTATCGGCGCTCCCGCATCATAGCAGAAGCGCCGCATGCAAAAGAAGAACCCCTCGCTCCGTGTGAAACGAGGGGTTCTTGTACAGGTTGCTTCGCAGAGCTTAGCGGAAAGACTTCTCCTTGATTTTGGCAGCCTTGCCCACCTTGTTGCGCAGGTAGTAGAGCTTGGCGCGACGCACGTCGCCGCGACGGACGACCTCGATCTTCTCGATCTTGGGGGAATGCACGGGGAAGGTGCGCTCCACGCCGATGGAGAAGCTGATCTTGCGGACGGTGAACGTCTCGCGGTTCGAAGCGCCCTGGCGGCGGATAACGTCACCCTGGAACACCTGAACGCGCTCGCGGTTGCCCTCGACGATGCGGTAGTGGACCTTCACGTTGTCGCCCACGTTGAATTCGGGGACGTCCTGCTTGATCTGCTGCTGTTCAATGGCGCGAATGATATCCATGACCCGTTCCTTCTTATATGTTCAGTGAAAACTCGTTCGTGTTGTCTCATAAAGACACGATTGGACAGTATACCTCGATGTGCTTCTGCTTGCAAGGCAATTCCTTGCCTTGTTCGGAAAAACTTGCCTACCTCCAAACCCCGCCTAGAAAAGCATGAGCACCGCGTACGCGGCGACGCCCGATACGGCGCACCACAGAAGAGACTTGGTCTTCCATGCCACCAGCGCAACCACCAGCGCGGCAACCAAAGGAGCGGCGGCAGGCCAGAGGCCCGCGTCGAACATCCCGGGCGTGAGCAGGTCGTTCGCCACCAATGCGGCAAACGCTGCCGGCGGTATGAACCCAAGCGCGCGCTCCACGTTCTCGGGCAGGTTGCGCCCCTTGAGCACGAACAGGGGAACCACGCGGCATATCAGCATGGTCACCGCGCAGCACGCGAACACGACGAAGAAGTCGCCCCATCCCATGGCTTCCATTATCCGCGCCCCCTTGCCCACGTGAACAGCAGCGCCGCAGCAACGCCCGCAAGCGACCCCACGAGGATCGCCGGACCGCCGAAGCCCGCAGCCTTGCACGCGAACACGCCCAGCACGGCCACGCCCGCGGCTATCACGTTAGCGGCCGACACCTTCTGGGTGACCAGCAGGCAGATGAAGATGGAGGTCATGGCGAACGCCGCAATGGCCAGCGGAATGCCGATGGCGTTGCCCACGAGCACGCCCACCACATTCGAAAGCGCCCAAGAGCTTTGGGAGAACAGGTTCACCATGGTGGCGCGGCCGACCGACCACTCCCCCTCGGCGAACTTCGACACGTTCACCCCGTAGCTTTCGTCAGTCACGGTAGCCGCGAACAGGAACGACAGGCGCTTCCTCACGCCGCGGCACGCCGGCGCGAACGCCGCCGAATAGAGCATCTGGCGCGTGTTGACCAAAGAAACGCTCGCGATGATGGATGCGACAGGCGAAGCCGCCAGCCACATATTGGGAATCATGAACTGGCCCGCACCGGAATAGAACAACGCCGAAAGCAAGAACACCTGCAAGGCATTCAGTCCGATGGAGTCGCACAGGATGCCGCAGGGAATGCCGATGGCAACGTAACCCAACATGATGGGCAACGCCGCTTGAAACGACTGTTTTATGTGATCCCCGGTAAGCATAGCGTCCCGATTATACAAGTTTTGTGCAGATGCGCAATGGGGGAATCTCGCTTGCCGTCAGCTTGCCGTCAGGAAGCCCGATTTGCAGCGGACGCAACGGATTGTCGCCCGAAACGTACGGAATCGAAGAGAAAAGCGTACGTTTCGGGCGACAATCCGCCAGCGTGAACGCATAAGCGCGAAACGGCCGCGCAAGGCGAGCAGCAAACCGCGTACCAACGCGCTGCGCATCAAAAATGCAGGGAATGCGGAATGAAAAGCTGCTGGTAGAGGTTCTTGGCGTAGCGGTCGGTCATGCCGGCTACGTAATCGGCCACGGCGCGCAGGTCGTCGCTTTCGGGAATGTCGCGGTACTCGCGCGGCACCTCTTCCACGTGATCGACGTAGTAATCGAACAAATCCTCGATAAGGTGCGTCGCCTTCTCCACCTCGACCGTGACGGTCGGCGCGGTGTACACGCGCTCGAACAAAAACTCCCGCAGCTCCATCATCGCGTCCCATACCGTGCTGCTCATGCGAATGTCGTCGACCGCGGCGGAGGTCTCCACCATGTCGCGCACGAGGGTCTCTATGCGCGTAGAGTGGTCGGACCCTAAAACGGCGTGCGTGGCGGCGGGCAGGTCGGACTCGGAAAGGACGCCCGCGCGAATAGCGTCGTCGATATCGTGGTTCACGTAGGCGATCCGATCCGCCGTGCCGACGATGCGGCCCTCCAGCGTTTCGGCCCGCAGATCGCCCGTGTGGTTGAGGATGCCGTCGCGCACCTCGGCCGTGAGGTTCAAGCCCTTCCCGCCGTTTTCGATGCGCTCGACCACGCGCAGGCTCTGCTCGTTGTGCCGGTACAGCGCCGCTGCCTGAGAAGACGTCGGATCGATGCCCTTGTGGCGGGCAAGGCAGCGCGCCAAGGCCGACTCTCCCGTATGCCCGAACGGCGTGTGCCCCAGGTCGTGCCCGAGCGAGATGGCCTCGGTGAGGTCTTCGTTCAAGCCCAGGGAACGCGCGATGGTCCGCGCGATCTGAGCCACTTCGAGCGTATGCGTGAGACGCGTCCGAAAATGATCGCCCTCCGCCGCCAGGAACACCTGGGTTTTATGCGAGAGCCGGCGAAACGCCTTCGTGTGCAGGATCTTGTCGCGGTCGCGCTGGTAATCGGTGCGCAGAACGTCCGGCTCGGCCGAGCGATCCCGGCCTTCGCTCTGATCGGCGAACGCCGCATCTGCGGAAAGCGTCTCGTGCTCTCGCTGCTCTTGGTCTTCGCGATGGATGACATGCATGGAATCCTCCTTGCAACCGACGTCCTGAACGGCATTGTACCAGATGCAGCGCCGTTTCATCAGGGGAAACGAAACGGCGAGACGAGACTTGGAGCGGACTTGAAGCGAAGCAGGAGGCAAGCTGGCGGCCCCTGCCCCGCCTTGTCGCCTAGTCCGACAGCTCGTGCGGCAAGAAGACACCTCGCTCGGTGACGATGCGGGAAACGTAGCGCGCGGGCGTCACGTCGAACGCCGGATTCCACACGTCTACGCCGTCGATGGGGCAAGGCAGCACTTCGGACGGATCGCGCTCCTCGATGGGGACGAGCGAACCGTCCGAAATGGAGAAATCGATGGTAGAAGTAGGAGCCGCCACGTAGAAGGGAACGTTGTGCTCGGCGGCCAGCACGGCAACGCCGTACGTGCCTATCTTGTTGGCCACATCGCCGTTGGCGGCGATGCGATCGGCCCCAACGACAACGGCGTCCACCTGGCCCTTCGCCATAAGGCTTGCCGCCATGCCGTCGCAGATGAGCGTGGTGGGAACGCCCGCGCGGGAAAGCTCCCAAACGCTCAGTCGCGCGCCCTGCCCCACCGGCCTGGTCTCGTCCGCGTACACCCGCTCGATCCCGCCACGCTCGGCCGCCGCGTACACCACGCCGAGCGCCGTGCCGTAGAACACGGTCGCCAAGCTGCCGGCGTTGCAGTGGGTGAGCACCCGCGCGCCCGCAGGAAGCAGGGATGCCCCGTGCGCGCCGATGGCCCGGTTCGCCGCCTCGTCCTCGACTTCCATGCGCTTCGCTTCGCCGAACAGGGTCTCGGCGACCTCGGACGGAAGCGCGCCCTCCCGCAGCGCCTCGCGCGCAAGAGCCGCGACGCGCTCGACGCCCCAGGCAAGGTTGACCGCCGTGGGCCGAGCGCCCGCAATCCGCTCGGCAACCGACTCGAGCAGCTCCCAGAAGCGCGGACCTTGCTCGGCGCATCCATGCGACGCGGCCTCCGATGCTCCTTCGTTGCATGCCCACGCAGCCACCGCGGCCGCCCCCGCTACGCCGATAGCCGGCGCGCCGCGCACCGCAAGCGTCTCGATAGCCCGCACGACGGCACGCCAATCATGCGTGCGGACTATGGAAAGCTCGCCCGGCAGCAGGCGCTGGTCCACGTACGCGAAGCACGCGCGACCGTCGCCGTCGCGTTCGAGCTCGACGGTGCGCGGCAATCGGTCAAGACGGAGGGGCTGGCTCATGAAAGGTCCTTTCTTCGGTTGCAGCATTGTAGCGCACCACAAGCCTCGCGCGCTAACCGAGAAGCTGCTGGCAGACCCACGCGCCGTATTCCCCCGACCACATGGTTTCAAGCTGGTAGAACGCCAAATCCCAATCGAACCCGTTCTCGAACGCAAGCTCCAGGTAGTTGAGGGACCGCACGGGCGCATCGGCCGCGCCCGCCCGCTCGTCGGCGCGCAGCTGCGCCGCAAACGTGTAGGAGCACGTGGGACAGTTCGAAACCAGCACGGCCGCGCCGACGCTCGAAGCCTCGTCGTCGAGGATGCGGTGCGCCCGCCGCGCGCACAGGTCGGGGTCGACAAGGGAAACGGCGCCGCCCGCGCCGCAGCAAAGGGCGCGTTGACCGCAATGGGGAAGCTCGCAAAGCGCGCCTTCCTCGAACAGGGAGCGAAGCGGACCCCCGAACGCGCCGTCGCGGTCGTGGCAGGAGTCGAACACAGCCGCGCGCGCCATCGCGCCCGTCGACGAACCCGCCGCAGCAAGCACGCGGTCCTTGCCTATCTTCACGCCAGCATCGGCCAAAAGCCGAGGAAGGGCGACGAACTCCATGCCCTCCGATTCTTCCGTTTCGGAAAACTCGTCGCGGCAGCCCGGACACGCGAACACGACCTTCGCGATACCGGCCTCGCGCGCACGGCGCACCATATCGCTCTTGTAAGCTCGGACGCGCTCTCCCAGCCCCCCGGACTTGAGGGGGCTTCCGCAGCAATCGGTAGAGATCACGGGATTCATGCCCCGATCCTGCAAAAACGAGAACACCTCCCGCGTCAGCTCGGGCGCGTAGCTCGCCAGCGTGCAGCCGGGAAAGAACAGGGTGTCCGATCCCAGCTCGCGCGCGCTTTCCCAAGAGGGAAGGTCCGCGTAGCCTATGCCGTGAACGGCCCGGTACACCGAAAAGATATGCCATTCCTTGTCGACCTGCGTAGACTCGAACCCCTCCATGGTGGTCGCGCCAACGCGGGCGAGCACTTCGCGCAAGCTCGCAAGAACGCTGCGGGCGTCGACGTCCGTCGGGCAGGAGCACGTGCAGGAACCGCACATGCAGCAGCGCCTGACCGCAAGCGCAAGCTCCGGCACGCTGTGCACCGCGTCAAGGGACGGCTCCCCTCTGAACGGCTCGATCAGATCCCGCAACGACGAGATCCCGGCATCGCTCAGAACCTCGCAGCGGTCGACGCAGGCCCCGCAACCCGAGCACACCGAAAACGCGCGCTCCAACCGATCGAACACGATATCGCCCATCGAGATCCGCCCCCCACGGTCTGCGCCCGAACCGCCTCCCGCGGCAAGCCGCGCGACGTCCGAGCAGCAAGGGCTGCGAACACCGTCGCAGCCCCGCCCCTTTACTATAGACTGTTGCAAGTATAAGATATGATCTAGTATTTCACAATGCTCTTCATGCCCAAGCCGCACGCACCGTCCGAGAGGAACATCATGAGCACACTAACGCCGAAACGCGTCATCGTCGACTTCGACAACACCATGGGGGTGCCCCGATGCGACGTCGACGACGGCCTTGCCCTCCTCTACCTGCTCGGCAACCCCGATGCGGTCCGAGTCGAAGCCGCATGCACCGCGTACGGGAACTCGTCCATCGACGTCGTGCACGACAACACGACGCGCCTCTTCGCGGAATGGAGCTTTGACGTGCCCATTCTGAAAGGCTGCGCGAACCCCCTCGACAAAACAAGCGAAGCATCGCGCTTCCTTGCGCAAGCGGCGGCGGACGACCGGGGCGCATTGAGCGTTCTAGCGCTAGGATCGCTGACGAACCTGAAAGGGGCCGCGCGCATCGACCCCGGCTTTTTCGGAAACCTGCGCGAAACGGTGCTCATGGGAGGAGTCACGGAAAGCCTGGTCATCAACGGACGCATCATGAACGAGCTCAACCTCTCCTGCGACCCCCAGGCAACGCTCGAGGTGCTGTCGTCGCCGACGCCGGTCAGCATCGCCACGTCGCAGAACTGCCTGCCGGCGACCTTTTCCCGCAACGACTTCCTGGCGCGCTTCGGCGGCGACTCGTGGATCGCGCGCACGTGCGACCCTTGGTTCTCCACCATGGAGAACGCGTACGGGTTGGACGGCTTCACCTGCTGGGACCTTGTGGCCGCCGCCTACCTGGCCCAACCGGACCTCTTCGACCAGCAACGGCAAGACGTGTCGCTCAACGCCGCGTTCCTCTCCGCCGGCTACCTCGAGAGCGCACGGGCAACCGCGCCTCGAGCGTCCATCGGCGTTCCGCGGATAATCGATCCGGAGGCATTCAAGGAAAACGCTTTCCTCTCATGGGAGAGAGCCTTGGCGCGCCTGAGGTTGTAAGGGGGACGCCTTCGCTCGAGCGAACGGCGCGGATCAATCCTTCGTCACGGCATGCACGAAGGGCGCGCATCCGGCAACGCACACCAGCACGGCCGCACCGTCCGAAACATCCGGCGCGGGAATCGCGAGCCTTCCCGCGCAAAACGTGCCGTCGGACACCGTTCCTTCGATGGCCGACGATCCCCTGAAGCACCCCTCCACCGTCTCGTTCGCGGGCGCCAGCAAGACCTCCGAAGGAGGAGCGTCTTGCAGCACCCGGCCCTCGCTCACGTAGATCACCCGATCGCTCATGACCAGCGCCTCCTGCGCATCGTGCGTCACCATGACCGAGGTCATGTCGAAGCGCCGATGAAGCTCCAGGACAAGCGCGCGCATTTCGTCGCGCAGCTGCTCGTCAAGGCCGCTGAACGGCTCGTCCAGCAAAAGCACCCGAGGCTTGCCCGCCAGGGCGCGGGCCAACGCCACACGCTGCTGCTGCCCGCCCGAAAGCTGGTTCGTCCGCCGGTCGCCCATGCCCTCCAAGCGAACCGCCCGCAAAAGCTCTTCAGCCTCGCGGTGGCGCTGAGGCTTGGACGCCCCCTGCATCTTCAGCGCGAACGCCACGTTGTCGCGCACGCTCATGTTGGGAAACAGGCGAATATCCTGGAACACGATAGCTGCGCGGCGTTTATGCGAGGGCAGGTCGTCAACGATTTCGCCGTCGAAGGAAACCGTTCCGCAATCCTGGGGCATCAGCCCCGAGACGATCTTCAGAATAGTCGATTTCCCTGCGCCCGACTCCCCCAGAAGCGACACGAACTCCCCGTTGGAAACCGAGAAGGAAACGTCGTCCAGTATAGACTTGCCTCCCAGGGAAAGCCCGATTCCATCAAGAGAAAGGTGCATGCAAACCCCCTGTAGCCCGTTGCCTTATCACCCGTACAGCTCGCCGTCCTCGCGCATACCGAACTGCCTCATCAGCCATTCGAAGAAAAGAAACACGGCGAACGTCGAAGCGATGAACACAAGCCCGTACGCCGCGGCAATGGTTCGATCGCCTCCCGAAAGGTAGGGAAACATTACCACGGCAAGCGTCCTCACCGCGCCGCCGCCGATCAGCAACGTGAGGAAGTACTGGGAAAACGACATGATGTACGCCATGGACAGCGACGACACGATACCCGGAAGCAAGGCCGGAAGGGTCACATGCCGCACCGCCTTCAACGGAGACGCCCCCAGCGCTTTGGCCGCGTCCTCGAGCCGCGTGCCCACCGCGTCGGTCATATCCATCATGATGACGGCGGAATACGGCAGCGCAACGATGGCGTGGGCCAAAACCACCCCCGGAACCGTTCGCGCGATGCCCGCCTTGATGAACAGCACCTGCACGCCCATGGCGAACACCGTCGTCGGTATGAGAAACGGCGTGACGAGCCCGAAGCCGAACGCCTTGCGTCCCGCCCATTCGTAGCAGCTGACGGCGCGCGCCGCCAACGCTGCGACGAGCGTGGTCAGCACTGCCGCGGCCAAGGCGATGAGCACGCTTTGGACCATCATCGAAAGCCCCGTGTCGCGGCCCTCCGACAAAACCAGCTCCACGCCTCTTAGGGAAAACGATTGAGGCAGCAGGTGGGGCCAGGCCCAACTGTCGGCGAAGGCCCACAGGGCCACCACCGCGATGGGCAGCAAGACGATTGCCACGTGCACGGCGACGAACACCTTGGACAGCCTGCCCTGCCGCGCTGCGGAAACTCGCTTGCTTGGCTTCGGCGCGTCGATAGACGTCATGCTCACCGCTCCTTCCGCTCGCGCTGCACGATGGCGAAGTACGCGACGGCGAGCACCGTGCAGATCAGAGCCATCACGCCGTTCAACGCCATCGCGTAGCAGCGATTGAGGATGTCGGGATCTTGGAACTCTATGTAGGCGAGCACCGGAAGCGCCTTGGGAAGCGTCGGCCCGAGCAAGAACGGAACCTCGTAGGATCCGAACGCGAATGCGAACACCACCAAAAACGCCTTCGCCACCGCACCTTTGCACAAGGGCAGGGTCACCTCGAAAAACGATCGCAACGGCCCCGCGCCCAGCGTAGACGACGCCTCGCCGAGCGACGAGCTTATGTTCATCATGATGGAAGCCGTGCAAAACGCGACGAAAGGCACTTCCTTCCACAGGTACACCGCGATGATCCCCCAGCCCGACGAAGCGCCCACCACCGAAACGACGGATCCCGGATCTTGAGCCAGGCCGAGCCAGCACATGAGCCGCGGAACGAGGCCCGAGCCCGCGAACAGGCAGATCACCGCCAAGGCAACCAGAGCGTGCATGACCATCAGCGGCAGGCGAATGCCGACCAGCCGAACGAACCGGCCCGATCGGGCTCTCGTCATGAACCCGGCCAAAGCCACGCCGCCCACGACGGCCAGCACCGAGGACACCGCCGCTAGGTACAGGCTGTACGAAACGGAGTCCTTCAAGTCCGACCGAGCGAACACCTGCACGTAGTAATCCAAGGTGAAATCCGTGCGACCGAGAAACGGCATGATCCCGAACCCCTGCAGCACCCCGTTCGCCACCCCGTAAAAGAAGACGGCGAGCAGCACGGCCGCGGGAAGCGCAAGCACGTACGGAACCAACCGTCTTCTTATGGTACGGGGCAGCGGCATGACGACTACTTCCCTACAACCTCGTCGAGCCACAGCTGCTCGATAAGGGGAACCACCGGACCTGCGGCCTCGGCAACGCGCGCGCCCAGCAGCTCGTCCAACGCAAGCTCGCTGCCCTTCAGCTCGATTCCCTCGAAGGCCGCCCGATCTTCAGCCGGCAGCTTCTCCATGTCGAGCACGCTGATGTTTCCCAGCTCCTTGTACTGGTCGAGCTGCATCTTCGGGCTCATGACCTCGTTGATAGCCACCAATGCCGCCGCCTTGTGGGGAGCGTTTTGCGCAATGGCCATGAAGTTCGTGTTGCCCACGGTTCCCGTGTCCAGCAGAAACGGCTTGACGGTCTTCGGAAGGGCCCCGTTGTCGACGTCGGACTGGGGGCTTCCGTAGCCCATGCCCAAAACCAGCTCGCCGTCGGCGAACATGGACCGAACCGTTGCGGAATCCGCCGGGAACGTTGCGCCCTGGTTCCATAAGTACGGGTTGAGCGAGCGCAGGTATTCCAGTCCGGGATCGACGATGGCCTTCACTTCTTCAGTCGTCGGGTCGGTCATGCGCGAGAGCTTTTCGAACTCGTCTTTGCCGACGACGCCCGCAATCAGGCACTCGATGAATCCCGTTCCCGTAAAATCGCCCGGCTGAGGATACGTCACCTTGCCGGGGTTCTCTTTGCAAAACGCCGTGAATTCCTGCAGGGTCCTCGGCGGGTTCGGATGGGAAGCCGAATCGATCCACAGATGCATCTGCGCTTTGGCGTACGGAGCCTCGAACCCTTCGGTAGGGCTGCCGAAGTCGTACGCGTTGTCGGCAGCGTCTTTGTCGCAGTACTCGTTGAAATTGGGAAGGTACTCGCAGAACGGGCCCCACAGGTACCCGTTCTTCTTCGTGGAGTAGAAGTTCTCGCCGTTGATCCAGATGAAGTCGATGGTCCCCTCGCTCACGCCTGCCTGCATCTCGCCCGAAAGCTGCGTGAGGATGTCGTTGATGTCCATGCCGACCAGGTCGAGCGTGATATCGTACCGCTCTTTCAGCCGCGGCGTTAGAACCTTCTCGATCCACGTGTTGCGAGGCTCGCTGCCGCCCCATCCGTACCAGGAAACCGTCTGGCCCTTCGCTTCTTCCAGGACCGCGTTCCAATCAGCGTAGTCGATCGAAGCTGCGGCGGCGCCCGCGTCGGATCCCCCGCCCGAAGCGCCCGAGCATCCCGCGAGCGCCCCGCCGCACGCGATCGTCAACCCCGCCGTCGCTCCCAACGCCAAGAAACGACGGCGAGAGTACATCTGCTGCGCAACCTTGTCCATACCGATTCCTTCCCCTTGTGCCATCATGATACGATCATGAGATTCATCAACCGTACACTAGTAGTATATATCTAATAGTAGATCATCGCTAGTATATGTGCGAACCAGATCGCTCAGCGGCGCGCATCGTGCAGCGCTCTTACGCGGACCGCTTCAAAAACGCTTGGCGTTTCAACTGCGCGAAGAAGCCGTCCGACAGATACGCTTGAATCTTGCGAAACGTCTTGTCGTTCTTCAAAGGCCGGTTGGGATCGTGGTATTCAACCTGCGCCATAGCGCACCAGGTAACGCCCCGCAAGCACGTGAGGGTAAGGTAAGCGAAGAACCGCTCGACGAACCCCTCCGTCGGGAAGCGCCCATCCACGGAATCGATGTAAGCGCGCACGAACAGATCGCGGCGCGCATCGTCGAACACGATATCGCTGTCCCAGAACGTCGTGGTGGGAGCCACGAAGAACGCCACGTCCTGCGCGGCGTCGCCCACGATCGGCTTTTCCCAGTCGACCACGTAGGCGAAGTCGCCCGCTTCGGGAATCAGGAAATGGGCCGCGATGCACTCGGTGTTCACGATGTGCGAGCGCATCGGGTCGCCCTCGTGCGCTTCCACCACGCGATCGCACGTTGCAAGAAGGTCCTCGATCTCGCGCGCCACGTGCGCATCGACGAACCTCGACCCGGCGTAAACCCGGTACATGCGCAGGCTCTCGTCCCTGATCTCCGCCAACGGGTTTCTCGGCCTGATCAGCGTGCATTCGTCGGGAACGGAAACGCTATGAACGTCGGCCAGGCTTTTCGCTGCCTTCGAAAGATCGTCGTCGCGCTCGAGATCGAGCAGGCGCCCTGCGCAGAACCCGATGACCTGAACGCCCCTGTCCACGACGCTTCGGGTTTCATCGACGTAGACGGCGCTCGGCGTGCGGCCGGATACGGCAAGGGCGCGCAGGGCACCGTGCTCGTACGACGCCTGCTCCCGCAAGCCCAACTGGCTCGCATAGTTCATGCGCAGCACGTAGCGCGCGCCCGTCACCGGGTGGTCGAAGGCGAAATTCGCATTATGCTCCCCGTTTCCCAAAGGAATCGCGGCAAGCGAAGCGCCGCGAGGGATATCCAGCGCCTCGCGCAGCGCATGCGACGCGCGAAGATAGCGGCAAGCTTCGTCCATTCCGTGCATTGCGCCCCCTAGCAAGCATGATCGGCAAGATATATATCAGACTATGTGATTTATTGGATACTGTCTAGTATTTGCATAGTTTATCTACCAAGGAGCATGGCGCTTGAGCGACAACCGGCATACGGCAGCCGAGCAAAGCTCCTTGGCAAGAATTCACCGGATTCGTCATTGTAGCGCACTGGCCGTTGCGAAAAGACGATCATGCCCCTTGTTCGAGGATGGTAATGGTTCGGCTACCGGCAGATGACGGTTCGGCGAGCAACGAGCTTGCCCGATTATGGTGAACGAAACACCGCCGAACGATTCCCGACGGCCGCGAACCGCAACCGCCACGACGAAGGGGTCCTATGAGCAACCATCAACCACCGAAGCGCCGCGAGCAGCACAGCGCCGCTCGCATCCGCGCGGCCAAGAACGCCGAGGAACGTCAAAACGTCGCGCAGCACGCCTGGCACGCCATGTCGCGCGAACAGGCCATCAAGGAGCTCGACACCTTCCCCGACGGCCTGTCGCCCTCCACGGCGCATGACCGGTTGGCCGAATTCGGCCCAAACGAACTCAACGCCAAGCCTCCGCGCACGTTGGCGAACATGGTACGCGAGCAGCTGTCGGACCCCATGATCCTCATCCTCTTGACCGCAGCCGCGCTTTCCGCCCTGTTGCAGGAATGGGTCGAAGCCGGAATCATCGCGGCCATCGTGGTGGTCAACGCCGTCATCGGCATCGTGCAGGAGCAGAAAGCGCAATCGTCGCTGGAGGCGCTGCGCAGCCTGAGCGCGCCGGAAGCCCGCGTCATGCGCGGCGGCATCGAGACCGTCGTGCCTGCGCGCGACCTGGTGCCCGGAGACCTCGTGCTGCTCGGGGACGGCAGCATGGCCCCGGCCGACCTGAGGCTGACCAGCACGGCGGGACTGCGCATGCAAGAGGCTGCCTTAACCGGGGAATCGGTGCCGACGGACAAGAACGCCGCATCCGAAGCGCTTCCCGGAGCCCCCTTGGGAGATCGCGCCAACATGGCCTTCGCCACGGCCATCGTCACGGCGGGGCGCGGCGAAGGCGTGGTGGTGGCGACCGGCATGAACACCGAAGTGGGGCGCATCGCCGGCATGCTCGAGGAAAGCGACGGCCTGGACACGCCCATCAAGCGCAAGCTCGCCTCCTTCGGCAAGGGCCTCACCATCGTGGGCGTGGTAGCCGCGCTGGCCGTGATCGCCATCGGCCTAGCTTACGGGCGACCGCTCGCTCCCCTGTTGCTGCTGGCCGTGTCGCTGGCCATATCGGTGATACCGGAAAGCCTGCCTGCCACGGCAACCGTGACCATGGCGCTGGGAGTTCAGCGCATGGCGCAGCACGAAGCCCTGGTCAGGCGTTTGCCCGCCGTTGAAACGCTGGGCGGCGCTACCGTCATCTGCACGGACAAGACCGGCACGCTCACCGAGAGCCGCATGAACGTGGTGCGCGTGGCCCTTGGGCCCGACCTTGCTCGAAAACGCCAGCTCGACCCCGAGCAAGCACGCGAGAAGCACGCCCGCCTCTTCGAGCACCTTGCGTTCACCGCCGTGCTCTGCAACGACGCGGTGCTCTCCCCTGCGGAATCGGAAGCCGTCGGCGACACGGTGATCGGAGACCCCACCGAAGGCGCGCTGCTTCTGCTCGCGCGCGACGGCGGCATCGATCCGGGAGAGCTGCGCGCCGCGTACCCGCGCCTTGCCGAACGCCCCTTCGATTCCGACCGCAAGCGCATGTCCACGGTGAACGACCGCGAGGGACAGGCCGTCGTGTCCGTGAAGGGCGCGCTCGATTCGATGCTGCCGCGTTGCGCCTACCTGCTTGACCAGGACGGCCCCCGTCCCCTTACCGACGAAGACCGCGAGCATGCCCTCGCGCTGGCCCAAACGCTCTCCGACGAGGCGTTGCGGGTGCTGGCCTTCGCAACCCGCGCGCTTGCGGGCGCGCCGGACGAAGACGACGACATCGAACGCGACCTGGTGCTGATCGGCATCGTGGGCATGATGGATCCGCCCCGACCGGACGTTCGGCACGCGGTCGAAACATGCCGAACCGCAGGCGTGCGCACCGTCATGATCACGGGAGACCACGCCGCCACGGCACGCGCCATCGGGCGCGACCTGGGCATCCATCGGCCGGGAGACCTCGTGGTTACGGGCGAGGAGCTCGACCGCATGGACGACGAGGCCCTTGACGAAGCCGTCAAGCACGCTTCGATATTCGCCCGCGTGTCGCCTTTGCACAAGCTGCGCATCGTGCGCGCGCTTCAGCATGGCGGCGAGGTCACCGCCATGACGGGCGACGGCGTGAACGACGCTCCCGCGCTCAAGGCCGCCGACATCGGCGTTGCCATGGGCATCACCGGAACCGACGTGGCCAAGGACGCTTCGGACATGATCCTCATGGACGACCACTTCACCACCATCGTCTACGCGGTGCGCGAGGGCCGTCGCGTGTTCCGCAACATCCAGAAGGTGGTAGCGTTTCTGGTCGCCGACAACGTCGCCCAGATCATCGTGCTGCTGACGGCGCTTGCCCTCAACTGGAACGCCCCGCTGACCGCCGTCATGATCCTGTGGGTGAACCTGGCAACGGCGTCGCTTCCGGCGCTGGCCCTGGGCGTAGAGCCTGCCAGCCGCCACATCATGGAGCACCCGCCCATGCGCGCGAACAACCTGCTCGACGCAAAGCTCGCGCGCCGCGTGGGGTTCCAGGGCGTGTTCATCGCCGTCTTGGCCTTGGCCGCGTTCGCTATCGGCCGCGAAGCGGGAGGGGACGCGCTCGGCTGCACCATGGCCTTCGGCACGCTGGCCTTCTCGCAGGTGCTGCGCGCGCTCAACCAGCGCTCCACCACCGACCCCGTTTGGGACCGCGGCGAAACGCGCAACCCGCAGCTTGCCTGGGCTGTGGGCGCAAGCTTCGCCCTCATGATGATCGTGCTGCTGGTGCCGCCCATCATCGAGGCATTCGGCGGCACTTCCATGAACGCATCGCAGTGGGCGCTCGTCGGCGGCTTCGCCCTCCTTTCGGTCGTGCAGACCGAGATCGCGAAAGCCATCGGCCGCTGGCGCGCAAAGAGCTAACCGCGCGGAGCAAGCTCGTCGACGGCATCCTCGCGCAACGCTAGATGCGCGGCCCCAGCTGCGCGCGCGTTCGGCGGACTCCCAGGACGCCGAACGCGATGCCCGCAAGGGAGCACGCGAGGACGATCCACGGCCAGATGCCCGGCTCCACCACGCGAGGGACCACGAGCACGACCCACGGCCCCAGCATGTCCATCACGGTGCCGAGGGCGAACGAATCGGCCGCGCGCACGAGGACGATCCAGGCGAGCGAGAACGCCGCCGCGCACGAGCAGGAGGCGATCAGCAGCCCGTAGCGCGCCCTCGCGCGCACGAGCAGGGCAACAGCGGCTGCGACCAGCAGCAACGCCATGACGATCCAGAGCACCTGGGCAATTGTGAGCAGCGTTCAGATAAGCTCGATGTCCACGGCCCTACCCCCTCTCGTCCAACGCGGTCGACACGCGCTCGACCGCATCCTGGGCGCGCTCCGCCGCATCCTGGGCCCGGTCGACGATACCCGCCGCACGTTCGGCGATGCCGCGCGCTTGCTCGAGCAGATCCTCGAGCGACTGGGCGCGCTCAACCGTCAGCTGCCCCACCGCCAGCAGGTCGGGCACCGAGTAGGACACCTCGCGCCCGATAAGCTCCGCCACGGGGACCCGCGCCCACGGCGCCGCCATGCCCAGCGCCACGACCAGGCACAGCGCCGCCAGCAGGCGGTCGGGCGTGAGCGCGTCGCGAACGCGGCGCAGCGCTGCGCGGGCGGTGTCCGCAGCGGTCGCCGGCCTGCTCATCGACGGCATCCTTCGCGCTTGCGGCGCGCCGCGCACGCTCCTAGAGCGCCGGTCGCCATAAGACACGCAACGACAGCGAGGGCTCCCGGAGCCCCGTCGCCCGTGGATGCGAGGCGCTGGGGAGCGGGCACGGGCTCGGTCGGCTCGGTCGGCTCGGGAACGGGCACGATCGGCGCAGGATCGGGTACGACCGGAGCGGGATCGGGCGCGCCCGGCGCGTAGGTCGCATCAACGACCCCGTTCACCAGCTCGGCGATGAGCGCATGGCCGTCATGGTTCGGATGCGGGTCGACGTTGAACGAGATCGAGCCGTCGGCGGCGCGCCCGATGGAGACGTTCGTCAAGCCGGGATTGTTGAACGGCTCGTACAGGTTCACGGCGGCGTAGCCTTCCGTGTTCCGGACGAACGCCTCGTTCATGATCTCGATGTAGCGCGCGCCGGCGCTGCCGAGGTCGATGGACAGGGGCAGGTCGGGATCCACATGCGCGGCCAGCTTGGGGAACAGCGTGCGCACGTCGAGCACCTGGCCGTAGAACGGATTGTACAACGTGGTCCAATACACCTGGGCGCGCGGCGCGCGGGCGTGGACGGCATCCAAGATGGCCGGCTGGTTCGTCGTCGCGAACGTCTCGCAGGCGGCGAGCAGCTCAGGGTCGGCGACAAGGGCCGCGTTGATGCGCTCGATGGCGGCCGACACCTTCTCGAGCAGCTCTTTGACAGGGTCGGGACGCACGGCGACGAGCGCGTCGCCCGCGTCCGAAACGAGCGCGTCGCCAGCATCCGCCGCCAGCGCGGCTGCGTCCGGACCCGCCGCACCTTCGTCGGCGATCGCCGCCTCTATCTGCGCTACATCCGCATCGCTTAGATCGCTGATGGGCTCGAGCGCCTCGGCGATGATCTCGATGAACCGCCCCAGCAGGTCGTTCGAGCCGATGGTCACGCTCACCGCGGTCGCATCGGCAAGCGCCGCGTCGTAGGCGCCCGCCTGCAGCGCGTCGAGCAGCTGCGTGCTCGTCCAGCCCGAGGCAGCCAGGTTGTCCGTCACCGACGGGCCGAACGCATCGGCGAAGTGCGCGCCCACCAGCGACACGAACGCGTCGGAGGGCGTGGGTTCCTGATCGTAGCACTGGTCGCTGTTATCGTATTCGGACAGCGCGTAGCCGGCGGCAATGCTGTCGCCGAACGCCACGTACTTCGTGAGCAGCGGCTCGCAGGCTATGCGCTCCTTCGCGATGCCCGCGGCCGCAAGCCGTTCGACCATCTCCGCATTGCGCACGGTGAACGTCGTCGTGTCCGCGAGTCCTGCGAACGCGGCGGGGTCCACATCCACGACACCCTCGATGTCGATGCGCTCCACCGCGCCCGATGCGGCCGCCGCGCCGCTGAAGGCGCCCGCCGCGATGCCCTCCACCGCGTAGGTGGCGGGATCCTCCCACGCTTCCATCACCATGATGGAGGCGGGGACCGCGACGATGCCCGCAGCTCCCTCCGGCAGTCCGGCCAGCACGACCGCGCCTTGCGCGGCACCCGCGTCGCGCACGATCGTATACGACATATCCATGCCCGACTTCTTGTGCACGACGGTGTCCCCCGCCGTCGCGAACGCCTGCAACGGGCAGAGCGCGAGCACGAGCGTCGCCGCCAGGATTCCCGTCGCGATGCGGCGCGCACCCGGCATGATCGATCTTCCAGCCATTCCCTCGCTCCTTCTTCGAGTTCGGACGAATCGCTTGCGAATGCCGGTTCCGGCGCTGGGACGCCGTCTGATCAGCATTCCAGCGCATCAAGCGCCACTGCGACAGCATGAGTATGGCGTGCGCGCATGCGGCACGCAAGCGCGGTGGCAGGAAGCGGGGACCGACGGCACGAAAGCCGACGGTCGAGCGGCGAGCGGCGGCGCGTGGAGAGTTTGCGCGACCGAGCCGTCATCCTGCCATGCAACCCCGAGAAGGGCTACTATTGTTTCACTACTGAAACAATTACAACGAACGGGGAGCAGCATGGCCACCGCCGCGGGCGCGCACGACGAAGACGATCTGAAGCTCGATTCGACGTTCTTCGTCGCTTTCGACCTTACTCATCGCGCGCTCAAAAGCGGCCTGGCGCAAGCAAGCGACCTCAGCGTGACCCAGTACCGCGTGCTCGTGAAGCTTTTGGCCGCCCGGACGACGGGCGCAACCCAGTCGAGCCTCGGCAAGCTGCTCGCGCTCAAGCCCAACGTGGTGACCCAAGCTATGAACGTGCTCGTAGACGCCGGTTTTGCCACGCGAAGCGGCGGCAAGGCCGATGCGCGCGTGCGCACCGCGCGCATCACCGAGGCGGGCGTTCGCCATGTGGCCGAAGCGAACGAGGCCATCGTGGAGCGCCTGTACGCGCTGTTTCCAACCGAGGATGCGGTTCACCGCGCCATCCTTGAAGCGTCCATCGCCGCCGGCGCGAGCATCGACCCGCCGCTGGGCGGCGATGCGTCGTCGCGCTACGCTGCATCGCGCGCACTCGTATCGCTTGAACTGGTGAAACGCGGGATGGAAGACGCCCTGCGCACCGCATGCGGCGCGTCGCTCAGCGAATGTCGCGTGCTGCAGCGCCTTGGCGAGGTGAACGAGCCCTTGCGCATCGGCGACCTTGCCACGCAGCTGCAGATGACGCCCGTAGCCATCGCGCGGGCGGTAGACGGACTTGTCGGGCATGCATGGGCGCAACGGCTGGCAAGCCCGCACGACCGCAAAGCCGTGTTCGCGGCTGCTACGCCTCAGGGCCTGCGCCAGCAGAAGATCATCGTGCGCACCATCGACCTCCTTGCGCGCACGCAGCTGTGGAGCCGCCTCGACGACCATCAGCGTCGCGCGCTCGCCCGCGCCTGGCGCGTCGTCATCGCCGACATGCAGGCGCGCAAGGAGGCCGAGCGCAAAGCAGCGCTCGGCCTCCTGCAACCTCTCGAGTAAGACGCCGGGGCCCGCCGGCGTCGCAGCGCCCGCCTACGCGCGCGCCTTCTTCAGCAGCGCGGACGCGCCGAACAGCATTCCCAGGTTCACCACGACGTCGGCAGCAAGCCACATTCCCACGACGCCCACGTTGATGCTCGCCGCGTTGATGGCGGAAAACGTGCCCACCGCCAGCACCATGACCGCAAAGCCACAGCCCGCCGTGGCCGCCACAAGGTTCCAACCTGCGCGCTTCTCGTTCCGAGCACGCGCCAGGCACGCGCACACCACCATCGACGCGGCGCCGAGCAGCGTGCCGATGAACGCAGCCCACACGACGAGCGCGGCTACCAGCACCGGCAGAGCCGGCAGCTTCGAGCTCATGGAATGCACTTGCACGCCCGACAGGATTCCCGAAAGCACGACGAACAGGCACACGATGGCCGCAAGCGCCGTAGCCCAGCCCCACAGAAACGCGGTCGCCGGTTTGCCAGCGCCCGGCACGCCGCGCGCGAACAGCAGGCCGTGCAACGCGACCCCGGCCGTGGACAGCACCATCGCAAGCGAGGCCAGGAACAGAAACGCCATGAAGGCCGATCCCGTCAAGATGGAGCACACCACGTCCAAGATGGGAACCCCGGAAGCCGATATGTAGTCGTAGGCCAGCGCGCCGGACAGGTCCATGGCGGCCAGACCGATCCTCCCGACAACAGCCACGGCCAGCGCCATCAGGAACAGCATCGCGTACGGACGGGCCATGCCCTTCAGTTGCTCTTTCATCTCGCATCCCCTCCCTTACGCGCCTGCGCCGGTCATCTCGTGCTCCACCGCAGAGGTGCCGCACAGGTATCCGCCGCAAAACGCCAGTCCGACGTCGCCCATGAGCGAACCCAGGATGGGATCGCCCACGTAGCTGTTCTCGCCGCAAGCCCCTCCGGCGGTGTGCCACCCGGCGTACAGGCCCTCGATGGGCCGCCCATCGGTGCCCATAACCTGCATGTCCTCGTTGATCAGCAAGCCCGCTTTCGTGCCGTACAGGTTGCCGCCGATGCGGCACCCGTAGAACGGCGGCTCCTTGACGGCGTGCAGCCATTCGGGAGGCATCGGGTACAGGTAATCGTCCTCGCCCTTCTCGCAGCACGCGTTCCACTTTTCCACGGCCTCGGTTAGAACGCCTTCGGCCAACCCCAGATCGCGTTCGAGCTCTTCCAACGTGTCGCGCTTCTTCAACACGTCGGCGTCGATGGCGTCCTGCACGCCGTGGTGCCAGTCGCGGTAGTGCTCGGGCACCTTGTCGATCTGCTCAAGGTCGGGCGTGATGAGCTTGCGGCAATGCTCCTGCGCGAAGCCTGCCAGGTGATCCTCGTAGTTCGCGTCGAAGATGATGTAGGAGCGATGCCCCGGAGGCGTCATCTGGATGGTGGCCAGATCGCCCAGAGCGTAGATGGCGTTCGCGCCGTCCTCGGCCACGCGGCTGTCCAGGTAGCGCAAACGGTTGCCGCAGCGATCGATGGTCAGCCACGGCTGGCGCGACAGCTGCGTCATGCCGTCGTAGAGGAAGCGCGCCCACTGCCCGCCTTCGGCCTGCCAGTCCACGCCGCCGTCGAAGCTGGCGGAGCTGTTGAACCCGGACACGTCGGCACCCGCGCCCAACCCCATGCGGAAGCACTCGCCCGTTTCGCCGCCCACCAGGTAGCTTGACGCGCAGCCCATGGCCGCCGTGGGAATGTACTTCTCCAGAAGCGCCTTGTTGTTGCAGAAACCGCCCGCCGTGAGAATGACCGCGCGAGACGCGTGGATGTACACCTCGCGCTCGAAGTCCTCCTTGGCCACCAGGCCCACGATTCGACCGCCCGCATCGCGCACGAGCGCCACCGCCGGGCACTGGAACTTGTACTCGACGCCCTTGCGCTGCCCGTAGCTGAACATGGCGTCCGTGGCGTCTTTCATCTTGAGCACGTGATGGTCGAGCGTCGAGTTCTTCGGCGCCACGTACACGGGAACCTCGCCCAAGCGCCACCGCACGCCGCAGTCCGCCATCCAGTCCAGACTCTTGCCGCCCTCGCAGGCAAGCTTGTAGATGAGCTTGGGATCGGCCGCATAGTGATACTCGTCCATGGCCCAATCGGTCAGGGCCTTCGGATCGAAAGGATAGGACGGGAAGGCGAAGCGCTTCTCGTCCTGCCCGCTGTAGCCGCCCAAGATCCCGCACATGCCGGCCGATTGCGCGTTGCCGCCGTGCAATCCCATGGCCTCGACGCAGATGGTCTTCGCGCCCAGCTCGGCTGCGCGCGCCGCCGCGTTCAAGCCGCCGCCGCCCGCGCCCACCACGCAGATATCGCATTCGTAGTCCCACTTCTGCGGCACCGCGCGCGGCGGAATGGGCGTTGCGTCGTCTGCGGGAAACGCTGCCGCGTTATGCTCGCGATACGTGCCGTCCTCCCACGAGGCGTTCGTCGCCGCGCTGTCGGGAACCTGAACGTTCTTCGACCCGTCGGCTGCCCAATCGCCGATGACTCCCGCCGGCACCGCATGCGCCGCGGCTGCGGGCATGACCGCCGCAGCCGCCGTGCCGCCCACGACCGCCGCCGCGCCCGTCAGGAACGCGCGGCGCGACATTCCCTCCGCGCTGCGTCCGTTATGCTCCTTCATCGCAATCCCCTCCCTAGTTTCCCGCAGAGACGGCAGCGCCTGCGCCTGTTTCCGCTTGCGCAAGGGCGTCCTCGACCGCCTGCTTGACGCCGGCAGTGGTGATAGTAGCCCCGCTCACAGCGTCGATGTCGGCGCCCTGCGCCGCGTCGATCAGGGCCGCGTACTTGCCGTCGCGGATGGCCTCAAAGCCGCCGACGCTTTGCGTTTCGCCTTCCTGCGTGGTTTCTATGCAGGTCAAGCGGTTGTCCTGAACCAAAAGCGTCACCGTCACCAAACCGTCCATGCCCTTGCCCGTGCCGGTGTACACGCCGTCGTGCAGCGTTCCTTCAGCCTTTTTCGCAGGATCGACCGTCACCTGCGCCGCCCACGGATCGTCCGTGCGCAGCGCCAGTTGCTCGGCGCTCGCCGCATCTTTCGATCCCGATCCCTCGAACCCCGCGCCGCACCCCGTAAGGCCCAGCGTCAGCGCCGCAGCGCATCCCGCAGCCACAGCCGTCTTCTTCATACGCACCCTCCTCGGTCTTCGGGAACGGCGATCGAAACCGCATTCCCGGTCCAGCCCCTAACGCTTCGAAGCGTCGTTCCATCCGACGGGAACTTCGTAGTCATGGCAGGTATTGCAGTACATCTGGGAAGCTTCGTGGACGCCATGGCAGTTGCTGCAATCGATGGCCTCCCCCTGATGCGAGCGATGCGGGTTCACGCCCGCCCGGCCTCCCCAATCCTGCGTTGCGGCCACGACGCTTTCCCAATCATGGCAACCGCTCTGCGCGCACATGCCCTTGTCGGCGGTGACGCCCGTCCGCGTGATGCGGCCCGCCTCGTCCGTTTCGAAATCGCCGGATACCCAGGCCACGCCTTCGGCCACCTGTTGATCGATCTTCGCCTCGTGGCATTCCAGACAGGTCGCGTTCGCTCGCTCGTGCGCGTTCGCCAGCAGCGTTTCGTCGTGATAGTAGCCCTCCACGTACGCGTCCATCGGATCGTGGCAGATCGCGTTGCAGAAGCCGGGCTGCTCGTGCCACACCCAAAAGCCTCCGCCCGCGGCAACCACCGTAATCGCGACCACCGCCGCCACGATCGGCCATTTCCTCTTTCCGGAGCGCTTCTCGCTCGGCTCGTTTCCCTCCATGGCCCCTCCTTTTCCCTTTAGTTCATTGTTGTATCTTTTTCGTTTCACTAATGAACTTTATGGAGCGCATGCTAGCATCTTTGCGAGCGCGGCGAAACCCGCCGTTGACGAGCGGAATCGTTTCGTCAACGAAAGAGGCGGGAACGCGGGGCGCTTGCGGCAATGCGGCGGTCGTGCCGTACGACGCCCCTTCCGCGTAACCGATACGCCGCATAGCGCGCTCTCCCATGCAGCGCCCCTTCCGTGCAGGTCGCGCACCATGCAACTCGCACGCCGTACAGCGCTCCTTCCGCAGGCGGGCCTTATTGACGCTTTGCGAAAAGTGTTAATTGACGATCCGTCAATGATGGGCGTATGCTGCGCTCATCAGGGGATCGACACCATCGCCTTTGCAAGCGGCTTAGCGAAAGCAGGCAAGCGCGAAGAACGACCGTCGGCAAGGAGGGAACCATGGGCACCGCGAACGACAAGGCAGCACGAAGCGCGCCGTCGGCTACGCGCCGCGCGGACATCGTGGCAGCCGCTCGGGCGCTCTACGAAGAGCGCGGGCTCTCCAAAACGTCCGTCCAGGACATTACGGATCGCGTGGGCGTGACGCGCTCGCTGTTCTATCACTACTTCCCCGACAAGGAGGCCGTGACGTCGGCGGTGCTTGACGACTACGTTGCCGATTTCATCGAAGCCACCCATTATTGGAACGCCCAGCGACGCACGGGAGACATCGAGCACGCCCTTTCGAGCGTGGTCAAGCTCATGCGCCTAGGCGTGTTCGAGCACGACGCCTTCCGCCGTTCGCTCGCCTCGCGCGAGAACGCGGCGCTCTACATCGACTTCGTGAACCGCGTGGCCGACCGCATAGCCACCTACATTGTAGAGACCACGGTGCAGGACTACAGCGCGCGTCATCGCGTGCGCATCGACCACGTCTACGAAACGTTCTACGTCCTTATCTTGGGAATCGTGGGCTACCTGCGAACGCACCCCGACGCTGACGACGAAGTGCTGAAAGACCTTATCGTGCAAACGCTCCACATGGACAGAGGGCGTCCCGAAACCGACGATACCGAATAGCGCCGAGCGGCGCGCATACCGGAAGAAACAGGTCGAAAGGCGACCTGTGCGAAGCATACCCGAAAGAAGGAGGGTTCCATGTTGTTCCAAGTGTACGGCGAGAACGCCGTGTACCAATGGCTCGGCTGGGCGATGGTGTTCATCTGCCTGATCCTGGTCAACGAAGTGGCGCGTCGTTCCAAGGCGGGAGGCGTGTTCTGCTTCCTGATCCTGCCCGCAGGGCTGACGGCGTACTTCATCGCCATCACCATCGGCGCCATGTCAGGCGCTCAGTGGGCGCTCGACAACCCCACGCATCTGTACATGAACAGCTGGTTCCACTACGCGAAGCTGTACGCAGCAACCATCGGCTGCATCGGCTTCATGGCACTCAAGTACAAATGGGGAAAGATCGGCAAGTCGCATTGGTTCAAGTGCTTCCCGTTCGTCATCGTGGCCATCAACATTCTGATCGCCGTGGTGAGCGACTTCGAAAGCGCCATTCGCGCCTGGGGCACCACGTGGGTGTCCACCGAGGGCGTCACGCTCTACGGCGGCTGGCACAACGTGTTCAACGGCATCGCGGGCATCTTGAACATCTTCGTCATGACCGGTTGGTTCGGCATCTACGTGTCCAAGAAGAAGCAGGACATGCTGTGGCCTGACATGACCTGGGTGTTCATCATCTCCTACGACATCTGGAACTTCTGCTACACCTACAACTGCCTGCCCACGCACTCCTGGTACTGCGGCCTGGCGCTGCTTCTGGCCCCCACCGTGGCGGCGATGCTGTGGAACAAGGGCGGCTGGATCCAGAACCGCGCGTTCACGCTGGCCATCTGGTGCATGTTCGCGCAGTGCTTCCCGCTGTTCCTGGACGACAGCGTGTTCGCCGTGCAGTCCGTGAACGACCCGAACGTGAACCTCGTCGTATCGGTGCTGGCGCTGGCGGCGAACGTGGCCGCGCTGGGGTACGTGGCGTACCGCAGCAAGAAGCTTGGCAGAAACCCCTACACCAACGAGATCTTCGTGGGAACGAAGGACTACGAGCAAGCCATGGCTCGCCGCGAGGACGCTCCTGCTCAGACGGCGTAGCGCCCGGCTTATCGCAAGGCCTGCAACCGACAGCCTACATGCATTTTGCTTGAAGAACGGCCTGGGAATCCGGGCCGTTCTTCTTTGCGCCCCGGCGCCTCTCGCGCACAATTCCCTCCCCTGTCGCCGCAACCGCCGCCGGGATCCGGGTCCCGGCGCGCGAGGTGCGATCCCCCTCCGCAACGCTCGAGCCCGGACGCGGGTTTACCAAGCAGGCCCCGCATTGCTCGAGCCCAAACGCGAGGCCGCCAAGAAGGCGCGCGCTACTCCCTCTCCCACGCAGAAGGACCCGCAGCACGTTCGCTGCGGGTCCTTCGGGCATGCACGCTATTTGACGGCGCTTACTTGTCGCGCGCGTCGCCCATCTTCTCGGCAAGGGCGGCCTGGCCAGCGGCCAAGCGAGCCAGCGGCACGCGATACGGCGAGCAGCTGACGTAGTCCAGCCCGATCTTGTGGAACATCTTCACGGAGTCGGGATCGCCGCCGTGTTCGCCGCATACGCCGCACACGATGTCGGGATTGCCCTTGTGGCCCAGCTCGACGCCCATCTCGACCAGCTTGGCAACGCCCGGATCGATGGTGGCGAAGGGGTTGTACGGCAGCAGGCGCTCGGCCAGGTACTGCGGAACGAACTCGGCCTCCACGTCGTCGCGGCTGAAGCCGAACGTCGTCTGGGTCAGGTCGTTCGTACCGAAGCTGAAGAAGTCCGCCTGCGTGGCGATCTCGTCAGCGGTAACGGCAGCGCGCGGCAGCTCGATCATGGTGCCCACGGGGATGTCCAGCTCGATGCCATGCTCGGCGGCAACCTCGGCGATGGCCTCCTCGGCCACGCGACGCAGCTTCTCCAGCTCGGGCAGCACGGACACCAGCGGGATCATGATCTCGGGCTTCGGATCCAGGCCGCGCTTCTTGAGCTCGGCGCATGCCGTGGCGATGGCGCGCACCTGCATGACCGGCAGGATGGGATACACGATGCCCAAACGGCAGCCGCGCAGGCCCAGCATGGGGTTGGCCTCGCTCATCGAGTCGATCTGCTCCATGAGCTTGCGCTTCTCGGCGATAGTCGCCTTGTCGCCGCCGGTAGCCTCCAGCTTGGCGATCTCCACGTCAAGGGCGCGCGGGCTTTCCAGGAACTCGTGCAGCGGCGGATCGAGCAGGCGCACGATAACCGGCAGCCCGTCCATGGCTTCGAACATGCCCAGGAAGTCGCCCGTTTGAGCAGCCAGAAGATCGTTCACGGCCTTCTCGCGCACGGCTTCGTCCTCGTTCAGGATGAAGGTCTGGATGATCTGCTTGCGATCGCCCAGGAACATGTGCTCGGTACGGCACAGGCCGATGCCCGCAGCACCGAAACCGCGGGACAGCTCGGCGTCCTCGGGGTTGTCGGCATTGGCGCGCACGCCCAGCGTGCGGAACTCGTCAGCCCACTCCAGGATGGTGTCCAGGTCGCCGGTAAGCTCGGGAAGCACCAGGTCGACAGCGCCCAGCACCACGATGCCCGACGTGCCGTCGATGGAGATCATGTCGCCCTCGTTGATGACGACGTCGGTGCCCACCACGATAGCCTGCTTCTTCTCGGCGTCGATGCGCAGCGCCTCCACGCCGCACACGCACGGAGTGCCCATGCCGCGCGCGATAACGGCAGCATGAGAGGTCTTGCCGCCGTGCGAGGTCAAGATGCCCTCGGCGGCGATCATGCCGGCCAGGTCGTCGGGGTTGGTCTCCCAGCGAACCAGCACGCACTTGCGACCAGCCTCGGAAACCTCGACGGCGTCCACGGCCGAGAACACGGCTTCGCCCACGGCAGCACCCGGAGAGGCGTTCAAGCCGCGAGCCAGCACGTCGTAGTCGGCGCTCTTGTCGAACTGCGGGTGCAGCAGCTGATCGAGCTGGTCGGGATCGACGCGCATGACGGCCTCCTCCTTCGAGATGAGGCCCTCCTTCTCCATCTCGATGGCGATGTGCAGCGCGGCGGCGGCGGTGCGCTTGCCCACGCGGGTCTGCAGCATCCACAGCTTGCCCTGCTCGATGGTGAACTCGATGTCGCACATGTCGCGGAAGTGGTTCTCCAGCGTCACGAACACTTCCTCCAGCTCGCGACCGGCCTCTTCCAGGCCCGCGACCTCTTTGAGCTCGGCGATGGGGCTCGTGTTGCGGATGCCCGCCACCACGTCCTCGCCCTGGGCGTTCACCAGGTAGTCGCCGTAGAATTCCTTGTCGCCGTTAGCGGGGTTGCGCGTGAACGCGACGCCCGTGGCGGAGGTGTTGCCCTTGTTGCCGAACACCATGGACTGCACGTTGACGGCGGTGCCCAGGTCGTCGGCGATCTTGTTCTGCTTGCGGTACAGCGTGGCGCGCGGGTTGTTCCAGCTGCCGAACACGGCCTCGATGGCAAGCTGCAACTGGGCCATGGGGTCCTGCGGGAACTGCATCGCGCCGTCCACCACGAGGCTCGGATAGGCTTCGGCGGAAACGTTCTCGGCGAAGATCTGCTTGAACTCGGCCACGAGCCCCTGCAGGTCCTCGGCGGTCAGGTCGGTGTCGGACGCCACGCCGCGCAGGTTCTTCATGGCGGTGATGGCGTTCTCGAACAGGTCGCCGTCCAGGCCCATGACCACGCCGGAGAACATCTGGATGAAGCGACGGTAGGAGTCCCATGCGAAGCGCGGGTTCTCGGTCTGCTTGATCAGGCCGTTGATGGACTGGTCGTTCAGGCCCAGGTTCAGCACGGTGTCCATCATGCCCGGCATGGACATGGGAGCGCCGGAGCGAACGGAGACGAGCAGCGGATCCTCGGCATCGCCGATCTTCTTGCCCATGCGGGTCTCAAGATCCTCGCGGTACTCGCGGATGGTGTCGAGCGCGCCTTCGGGCCAGGTGTTGCCGGCATTGGCGTACTCCATGCACGTCTGGCACGTGATGGTGAATCCCGGAGGTACGGGCAGACCGATGTTGGCCATTTCAGCAAGGTTCGCGCCCTTGCCGCCGAGGATCGCCTTCATGTTGGTATTGCCCTCGGTCACGTTGTTGCCCTGAGCGTCCTTGCCGAACGCATAGACTCGCTTGACTTCTTCAGTCACTTTTTCTCCTTAACCCGAAGTGCTTTTCGTTACCGTTTCGAACCTTGAGTCACAGGTCTAGCCCATCATATCAGCCGATGGCGGATGAACGCGCTCATAGTAGCGCAAAATCTCTTGAGCGGTTTCCTCAACGGCTCGATTTTCGGTGTGAATGACAATGCAGCCGAGTTTGCGCATCAGGGCGCGCGCCTTCTCCAGATCCTGGTAGACGAACTCGGGATCGGCGTAGCGCGAAGCCACCCCGCCGGCACGGCCGAGCCTTCTCTGGCGGATGCTCACCAGCACTTCCGCCGTGGTCATAAGCCCGAACAGCCGGGTGCGCTCCACATCGAAGATCTCCTTCGGCGGCTCCGTCGAGGGATCGAGCGGAATGTTCGCCACCTTGTAGCCCTGCTGCGAAAGGTAGATGGACGTCGGCGTTTTCGACGAGCGGGACACGCCCAAAAGCACGATGTCCGCCTGCGCGATCTCCTGCGGGTTGCGGCCGTCATCGTGAGCGATGGTGAACTCGATGGCCTCGATCCGCCTGAAGTAGTACTGGTCGGCCACGTGCACGCTGCCCGGCGTCGTGGACGGGGCGAGCCCCGTCATGCGCGCGATGGCCCCCACGGCGCTCGTCATAAGGTCGACGGCCACTACGTCGTCGCGCGAGGCGGCGTACTCCGCCAGCCTGCGCGACAAGCCGGCGTCCACCAGCGTGTAGAAGACCAGGATACGGCCGTCGCCCGTGCGCTGCCGGTGGAAAGCGCTGTGCTCGTCGATGAACGCCTCGATCTCCTCGAACGTACGCGCCTTCGGCAGCACCTCGATGATGGGATTCGTGACGCCGAACTGGGCGGCGGCCGCACGGGCCACCGCCTGAGCCGTCAAGCCCACCGAGTCGCTTACCACATGGATGGTGGGCAGCGGCGTCGCGTTCTCGTGAACGATGAAATCGCCCATGGCGCTACTTGGCCGACTTCGCCATCTTGCCGAAATCCGCCACGTGGGCGAACACGGCCACGAAACGGTTCAGCAAGCGCAGGCGGTTCTCGCGCACCGCCTGGTCCTCGTCCATGATCATGACGTCCTCGAAGAAGGCGTCGATCGGCGCGCGCAGAGCCGAAAGCGCGGCGAGCGCGGCGGCGTAGTCGTCGGCGGCGAGCGCCTCGGACACGCGCGCGGCGGCCTCGTCGGTTGCGGACAGGAGCGCGCGCTCCGCGTCGGCCGCCAGGGCCTCGTCCACGTCGGTGCCCAGCTTCGCGTCGCGCAGGTTGTTGGCGCGAGCGTACGCGATGGCCAGATTGTCGAACGCGTCGGGCGCGTTGGTGCGGGCCGCTTCGAGTGCGCGGGTGCGGGCGATAATCTGCGCCGGCTCCTCCACACCCGTGGCCAGCACGGCATCAACGGCGTCGGGCGAGCAGCCGCCGTCGCGCAGCATGACCTTCGTGCGCGTGACGAAGAAGTCCGACACCTCGGCGCGAACCGCGTCCCGATCGAACGCCACGCCGGCCGCCTGGTAGGTGGACAGCGCCGCATCGACGGCCGCCGCCAGGGAAACGGGCAGCCCCGCCTCGAGCATGGCAACGATGCCGATGGCGCTGCGGCGCAGAGCGAACGGATCAGACGAGCCGGTCGGACCCTGGCCTACCGCGAACAGGCCGCAGATGGTGTCCAGCTTGTCGGCGGTCGCCACGATCTTGCCCACGTTGGACGCGGGCGGCTCGTCGCCGGAGAAACGCGGACGATAGTGGTCGGCGATGGCGCGTGCCACCTGGTCGCTTTCGTTCGCGGCCTCGGCGTAGTACGACCCCATCACGCCCTGGACGCTGGTGAACTCCACCACGGCGTTCGTCACCAGGTCGGCCTTGGCCAGATACGCGGCGCGCTCGGCGTCGGCGGCGTCGGCTTCGGAAAGCCGCGCGTCGCAAGCCAAGTGCTTCGCCAGCGCCACGATGCGGTCGGTCTTCGCCTTCATGGTGCCGAGCGTTTCCTGGAACACCACTTCGTCCAGACGATCGACGTATGCCTCGAGCGGGCGCTTGAGGTCCTCTTCGTAGAAGAACTTGGCGTCGGACAGGCGGGCGCGCACCACGCGCTCGTTGCCGTCGATGATGGTGGAAGCATGCGCCGGGTCGCCGTTGCTCACCACGATGAAGTTGTTGGTCAGCTTGTCGTTCGCATCGTACAGCGGGAAATAGCGCTGATGCATGAGCATGGCGTCGACGATGATCTCCTCGGGCACGCGCAGGAACTCCTCGTCGAAGGTTCCCACCAGCACGGTCGGCTGCTCGCAGAGGTTCGTGACCTCCAGCAGGGTCTTCTCAGGCAGCTCGGCACGAGCGCCCGTCTGCGCCTCGGCCTGCGCCACGCCGACGCGAATGACCTGCTCGCGAGCCTGTTCGCTCGTCACCACGTGCGCAGCCTCGACAACGTTCAGCAGGTTGGCGGCCGTGGCCACCTCGTGCGGGCCGGGCGCCAGGAAGCGATGGCCGCGCGTCAGGTTGCCGGCCGTCAAGCCCGCGAAGGAAACGGGGACCACGCGCTCGTCCAGCATGGCCACAAGCCAGCGCACCGGGCGCGAGAAGTACTCGCTCGTGGTGCCCCAGCGGCAGGACTTCGGCCACGAGATGCCCCCGATCACGCCCTCCAGCACGCCGGGCAGCAGCTCGGCCACATCGCGCGCGGGAACGCTTCTCGTGGCGAACACGTACTCCACGCCGTTCTCCTCGCGGCGCTCGAGCGCTTCGACGTCGACGCCCTTGCCGCGCGCGAAACCGGCGGCGGCCTTCGTCGGGTTGCCATCGGCGTCGAACGCGATCTTTGCGGACGGACCGCGGAACACCTCGTCAAGGGCCTCGGTCGTATCGGCCACGTCGGACACCATCGCGATCAGGCGGCGGGGCGTGGTGTAGATGGCCACGTCGCCATGCGGTATGCGCACTTCGTCGAGCGCGGCCGGGACCAGCTTCTCAAGCTGAAGCGTTGCCTTGTGCAGATCGAACGCCGGAATCTCCTCGGTGCCGATCTCGAATGCGAGCGTATGCAGGGTGCTCATCGTGCCTCCTCCTTTCCTGCCTCGACGTCTTCGGCGGGCTTGATGCCCACCACGTGCTCCATGTAGCTTGCGCACACAGCCTTCGCCAGCGTGCGAACGCGCAGGATGTAGGCCATGCGCTCGGTTGCGGAGATCACGCCGCGCGCGTCGAGCAGGTTGAAGGTATGGCAGCACTTGAGCACGCTGTCGTAAGCGGGCAGCGGCAAATCGGCCTCGAGCGTGCGCTTGCACTCGGCTTCGCGCTCGTTGAACTCCTGGAACAGGAAGTCGGTGTCGGCCACTTCGAAGTTGAACTTGGAGTACTGGCGCTCGTTTTCCAGGTACACGTCGCCGTACGTGAACGTCACCCCGTCGGCTCCCCGGCTCCACACGATGTCGAACATGCTGTCCACGCCCTGCACGAACATGGTCAAGCGCTCCAGGCCGTAGGCGATCTCCACCGGGACCGGGCTGCACTCGAAGCCGCCGACCTGCTGGAAGTAGGTGAACTGGGTCACCTCCATGCCGTCGATCCACACCTCCCAGCCAAGGCCCCAGGCGCCCAGCGTCGGGCTTTCCCAGTCGTCTTCCACGAAGCGGACGTCGTGCGCGTCCACGTCGATGCCGATGGCGCGCAGGCTGCCCAGGTACAGGTCCTGGATGTTGTCGGGCGAGGGCTTCATGAGCACCTGGAACTGGAAGTAGTGCTGGGTGCGGTTGGGGTTCTCGCCGTAGCGGCCATCGGTAGGACGGCGGCTGCCCTGCACGTAAGCCGTGCGCCACGTGTCGGGTCCCAACGAGCGAAGCGTGGTAGCGGGTGCGTTCGTGCCGGCGCCCACCTCGTTGTCGTAAGGCTGCAGGATAACGCAGCCCGCGTTTGCCCAGTAGCGCTGCAGGTTCATGATGACGTCCTGGAACGTCGGCGGCAGCTGATCGGCAGCCCCCTGCTGCTGCGCCAAAGCGTTTGCAGTTTCGGTTGACATGGCTCTCCTTGTCCTCGTACGGAATCCCTCAGTGTGTTCGAACGCCCGCTATTCCAGCAGGCCGAAATTGCTCAAAGGCCAGTACACCAGCGCCCCCCGACCCGTAACCGAGCTGACCGGCACGGCGCCGAAGAAACGCGAGTCCTGCGAGTTGGTCCTATTGTCGCCCATCACCCAGATGAAGCCCTGCGGAACCGTGTAGGGATAGGTGACGTCGCTTGCCAGCGGATACGACGGCAAGCCGTTGGTGTAAGGTTCGGAAAGCGCCCTGCCGTCCACGTAGACCAGGCCGCTGTCGTCGATGGTGACCGTCTGCCCGCCCACGGCGATGCAGCGCTTGATCAGGACGCGCCCGGGAATCTCGGGGTCTTGGAACGTCACGATGTCGCCCGGCGCAGGCTCGCGGAAATAGTAGCTCACCTTTTCGGAGAACACCATGTCCCCCGTCATGATGGTCTCTTCCATGGAGCCGGAAGGAATCTCGTACGGCTGGAACACGTAGGTCCTCAGCAACCACGACAGCCCGAAAACGAAGGCCACCATGATGACCAGGCTGAAAAACGACCTGAGTATGCTCGGACGCTGACGATCGGCGTGCTGACCGGAATTCATGAAGCCTGCTTATCCTTTCGATGCGGGCGCGCGGCGCCCGAATGAGATCACGAGTGCCTATGATAGCGCGTCCGAGCGACCCGCCCGACCCGTTCGACAAAGTTTGCAGAAAAATCCCGATCACCGGGCGAAAGAGGGCGAAAAAGGGCGAAAGAGCAAAGGCCGCAGCAAGGCGAAGCCCCCGAGCTGCCGGGCGAACGCGGTGCGCGCACGAAAAACCGCCCTCGCTGGCAGGTTTTGACGGTTAGAGGTCGTCGATGGACCCCTCGTTTTCGCCAGCAATCAAGCCGCTTTGCATTCCACCAGGTCAGAGCATTGCAAAGACAAAACCGAACGCTCGAACGAAACCAGCGGGCCGGCCAAACGACCTCAAACCGTCAAAAGCTGCCACGGAACGTGATTATTCGTGCGCTGAGCGAGAATCGGCCGGTCGCGACGCGGCGAAGGCCAGCCAGGCCGCGGAGCAACAAGGCGGCCGCCGCCTTCGCCGCCTTACAGGGCGTCGAGAAACTTCCGATCTTCGGAAGACAAGTCCACGGCATCGAGCAAGTCGGGGCGCAAGCGATAGGTGCGCTCCAGGCTGCATTCGCGACGCCAGCGAGCCACGGCTGCGTGGTTTCCCGATAAAAGAACCGGCGGAACCTCCATACCGCGAAACGAAGCCGGACGCGTGTACTGGGGATACTCCAAAAGGCCGTCGGCGAAGCTCTCGCCGAGAGCGCCCGTCTCGGCTCCCAGCACGCCCGGAACCTTGCGCACCACAGCGTCGATGACCACCATGGACGCCAGCTCGCCGCTCGTGAGCACGTAATCGCCCAGCGATATCACGCGATCAGCCAGCGTGTAGGCGCGCTCGTCGATGCCTTCGTAATGGCCGCACACGAACAGCAGACGGTCTTCCTGCGCCAACTCGCACGCCAGCGCGTCATCGAAAGGAGCCCCATGCGGGCTCAGGAAAATCGTGCAGGGGCGCGCAGGATGCCTGGCTACGATGACATCGTGCGCCTCGAAGATGGGCTCGCATTTCATGACCAGCCCGTCGCCGCCGCCGTACGGGTCGTCGTCGGTAGTGCGATGCCTGTCATGCGTCCAATCCCGCAGGTCGTGCGCCTTGAATTCCAATAGGCCCTTCTCCTGCGCGATGCGCATCATGGAAGACCCCATAACGGAATCGTACATGGACGGAAACGTCGAGAGCGTCTCGATGATCACGGAAGGGTCCTTTCAGGCAAACGGAAAGCGCCGCGCAAGGACGCTACAGATCGAGCAAGCCGTCGGGCAAGGCCACGTCGATGCGGCGGGCATCGTCGTCGAAACCCACAACGAAGGCATCTACCAACGGGATGAGCGCCGATCCGCTCCCGTCCGCTCGGGCAACCGAAAGGAGCGTTTGGCCGGGATTCTCGAGCACGTCCTCCACAACGCCCACGTACCCGATGCAAGCATCGTGCACCTCGTAGCCCGCAAGGTCGTCGTCAACCGCGACCAGCGCATCTTCAGGCAGATCAGCCCGTCGAACCAGGCAATGACACCCAGCCAGCAGCTCTGCCGTGTCGATGCTGCGCACGCCTTCGAATGTGACCAGGTACGCGTCTTTTCCCTCGTGCTTCACGCTTTCCACGATACCGCGACGCGGCCCGTCATGCCGAGGCGGAACGAACGCCACCTCCAGGCCTTCGGACAGCAAAAAGGGAAGACCCGGCACGCTGCGCGCGACGAGCCCTCCCGATAAGGTTTTTGTTCGAGCCAGTTCGGCTACGTTAACCCATGCACGCATTTAATCGAGAAGTTCCACTTCGACATGCGTGTTCGTACGAGAAGCAGCAGCACGGGCAAGGGTGCGGATAGCCTTGATGACACGACCCTGGCGGCCGATCACCTTGCCAGCGTCCTCTTCATGCACGCGCACCTCGACGAGGATCGTTCCGTCCTCCGCGTTGCTCGCCGTGATCTCGAGATCGTCTTCGAACTCGATAAGCGGACGTACAACGGATTCAACCAGACCGACGATGTCTTCCGTCTGCTCGGCCATAGGATTTACGCGTTCTCGCGGGCGCGCCTGATCAGCGAAGCGACCGTGTCGGTCGGCTGTGCGCCGTTCTTGATCCACTGGTCAACCTTGTCCATGTCAAAAGACACCATGGCAGGCTCGGAGCAGGGATTGTAACGACCCACTTCCTCGATGAACTTACCGTCGCGCGGGCAGCGCGAATCGGCAACGACGATGCGGTAGTACGGACGCTTCTTGGCGCCGTGACGGGCCAGGCGAATTTTAACTGCCATGAAGATGAACTCCTTTTGCTTCTTACATACGATTCATGCCTCAACACCGTCATTACGGTGTAGGGAAAACAGCAATTGCTTATGATACGGCGAAACTACCGGTTTGACAAGCGGATTACCAAGCCGAATTTTAAGCGTTTCAGGCCAAACGCGCAAAGCGAGGTGCAATCGTCCTCGAAAAGCCCACGTTTGAGCGCGTCCGACATGTGCGCGGCAACCGTCGCAATGGCGGAATGAGCGCACTTGACTCGCCCAACGCAGTGTAGTATTCTGCCAAACCAATCAAATAGGATATCTGCCGCCGGGTAGATCAAGACGCGAGCATGCGCACTTTCATCAGTAGGCCTGAGAAGATGAAAGAGGCGGCATGCTTTTTTATTGGGAGGAATTATGAACTGGGTTATCTTGATCATTGCCGGACTGTTCGAAACGTTCTGGGCGTACGAGCTCAAGCTTTCGGAGGGGTTCACGAAGCTTGTCCCTAGCCTGCTTACCGTTGGCGGCATGATCATCAGCTTCGGGCTTTTGTCGCACGCGCTCAAAACGCTGCCGCTCAGCGTCGGGTACGCGGTATGGACGGGCATCGGCATGGTCGGGGCGGCCGTCCTGGGCATGGTGGTGCTCAAGGAGCCGGCAAGCGCGCCTAAGATCATCTGCATCGCGTTGATTGCCGTGGGGATCATCGGCCTCAACCTTACGACGCATGAAGGATAGAACCGGCGAAACGAAGGAGAAGAGCATGAAGAGATTCATCGCCGAAGACTCGTTTTGGAACCTGTTTCCCAAGTCCGCCATCGGCATCATCGTCGTTCGCGGCATGAAAAGCGCAAGCGACGTGCCCGCCGACGATGCCGCCGAAATCTCGAGGCTGCTGCGCGACGCGAACGAGCAGGCGAACGCCTACCTGACCAGCAACGTGATTTCCGAAAACGAGCCCGTCAAGGTATGGCGCGAAGCGTACCGGCAGTTCAAAACGAAGAAGGGCGCGCGCTGCTCGATCGAGAACCTGCTCAAGCGCGTGCTGAAGGGCAACCCCGTAGGATCCATCACGCCCTCGGTCGACATCTACAACGCCGTTTCCCTCAAGTACGCCCTGCCCGTCGGCGGCGAGGACATCGACTCGCTCGTCGGCGACTTCCGCCTGGGCATCACCGAAGGAGGCGACGCGTTCACGCCTATCGGAGAGGATGGCGACGACCCCACGCTGCCGGGCGAGCTGTGCTACCGCGACGACATCGGAGCCGTATGCCGCTGCTTCAACTGGCGCGACGGGCAGCGCACGGCGCTTTCGGACGATTCGAGCAACGCGATCCTCGTCGTGGAGTGCTTGGAACCCGAACGGCGCGAAACGCTGGAAACCGCGCTTGACGAGTTCGCCGCCCTCATGGAGCGACACCTAGGCGCAACCGTAACGACGCGCACCGTGATCGACCGCGAGCATCCGGAAATCGTCATTGCCGAGTAACTGCGAAAGAGCGTCTTGCGCCATCCGGCAAACCAACGGCGCAAGACGCTGGGAACAGCCTAGACCAGGCTGCGAACTAGCCTCAGCAGCCGCGGTTTTCGCGTGCGGTGCTCTTGTAGAAGATATGCACGTCCTCGTAGGCGCCCATGAAGTTGACGAAGCCCCCGGGAATGGTGCCGACGCGCGTGAAGCCCATATCCTCGTACAGGTGAATAGCCCCCTCGTTGCTTGCCACCACCGCGTTGAACTGCAGGCCTTGAAAGCCCTTCTTTGCCGCCTGCTCGAGCGAATCCGCTACAAGCGCACGGCCGAGCCCGACGCCGCGCGCGCTTGACGCTACCGCATAGCTGGCGTTGGCAATGTGCGCGCATCGACCCACGTTGTTCGGATGAAGGATGTACAAGCCGAACAGCTTCGAGTCGATGGCAGCCACCGTCGTCAGAGCCTGCGCGGCGAAAAACTCGCGCGCCGTATCGATCGTAAGCGGCTCGATCTGCGGAAACGCTTCCCCGCCTTCGACCACTTCGTTCCACACCTTGATCATGCCCGGAAGATCCTCTTCACGATACGGGCGTATCTCGAGCGCCATGGCGCGCCTCCTGTCGTTTATCGCCGTCAACCTGCGCGGAGCGAACGCGCCGCGCAGGCAAGTATAGCAGAGGCCGGCACCCGCCCGAAAGCAACCGGCAACCGTCGGCAAACGAAGATCCGCCGGCAGTCGCCGGCGGAATCATGCTACTGCCCCATCATGTCCTGGAGCTTTTTGATATCGGACATGCTCATGCCGCCCATGCCGGGTATCCCTCGACGTCGACGGCCCTTCTTGCCCTTCTTTCCCTTTCGACCGCCTTGCATCTCCTCCATGGCGGGCATCATTTTCTTCATCATCTTCTTCGTCTCGTTGAACTTCTTCATAAGCTGGTTCACGTCCGAGACGGTGACGCCCGCACCCGCCGCGATGCGCGCGCGACGGCTCCCGTTCAGGAGGTCGGGCTTTTCGCGCTCCGCTTTCGTCATGGAGTTGATGATGACCTCCATGTGGTCGAAGGCGCCCTCGTCCACCTGGCCGGAGGCCATGGCCTTGTCACCGCCCGGCAATGCGCTGATCAGCTTCGAGACGCCGCCCATCTTGCGTACCTGGCGGTTCATTTCGATGAAGTCGTTCAGGTTGAGCTGCGCCTTCATCATGCGCTCGGCGGACTCGGCCTCGATCTCCTCCTGCTGCACCGCCACGGCGCTTTCAATGAGGCTGACCACGTCGCCCATGCCCAGGATGCGCTTCGCCATGCGGTCAGGATGGAACTCGTCAAGCGAATCGGGCTTCTCGCCCGAGCTGATGAACTTGATGGGCTTGCCAGTGACCTGCTTGATCGACAGCGCGCCGCCGCCGCGGGCGTCGCCGTCCATCTTCGACATGATCACGCCGTCGAAATCAACCCGCTCAGCGAACGCGCTGGCCACGTTCACCACGTCCTGGCCGGTCATGGCGTCCACCACCATGAGGATCTGATCGGGCTTGACCGCGCGCTTGATGGCCTCGGCCTCGTCCATCATCTCGTCATCGACGTGCAAGCGGCCCGCCGTGTCGACGATGACCACGTCGCGCAGGTTGTCGATGGCGTCCTGCACGCCCTCAGTCGCGATCTTCACGGGATCCTGCCCGTCGCCGCGGTACACGCGCACGCCGATCTCGCCGCCGAGCGTTTCCAGCTGATCGGCCGCAGCGGGACGGTACACGTCGCAGGCAACCAGCAACGGAGAGTGGTTCTCCTGCTTCAGGCGGTACGCCAGCTTCGCGGCCGCGGTGGTCTTGCCGGAGCCCTGCAAGCCCACCAGCATGATCACGTTGGGGATGCGGCTCGACAGCACCAGCTTGGAGTCCGTGCGCCCCAGAAGTCCGGTCAGCTCGTCCAAAACGATCTTGATGACGTTTTGAGCAGGCGTGAGCGAGTCAAGCACCTCTGCGGTCAGGCAGCGTTCCTTCGTGTTCGCGACGAAAGCCTTGACCACCTTGAAGTTGACGTCCGCTTCCAGAAGCGCCATGCGGATCTCGCGCATGGCGCCGTTGATGTCGTCCTCGGTCAGGCGGCCCTTGCCGCGCAGACCGGAAAATATGCCTTGAAGGCGTTCGGAGAGGTTTTCGAGCATGGTCGGTAGGCTCCTCGTCGTATGCGTCGATTAAGCGTAGTGGTTCGAATTATACGACAGCAATCCCGCTCCGACCACAAACACACAAGCAATCCGACCGCGCTTCGGAAACACGCGCGTCTCTCGACGGCAGCATCGTCGACGACGCCGATAGTGCGCTGGACATGATGAGCGGCCCGTTCGACGAATTCGCTCGAAAGAGAAGGGTTCGCCGACAGGGCTCGTTGAAAGACTTTCTCTGATGAAGCGCTGAGGTTCATGAGGCTCTTCCGCCCGAGCTTCGGCCTGCCTTTGAGCTTCTGCACGCGCAAACGCGCAGCAGCGCAATACCCGAAAGCCGCCCCTTGAAACTGGCGACAAGATCGCAAGCGGCCACCGCGCGTGCGATTCTTCCCTTAATGTTGCGTTCGGAGGACGCTTTGGGGGATGATCTTCGATAGGGGTATGCATATTGCCTGGTCACAGGTATTCTCCGTTAGCGGACGAGTCTCAACATGCGCTCGAACGCAACATTAGGGGAAGAATCGCACGACAAGCAAGCTACTCCATAGTAAACGCCACCCGGACCGGCTCTGCTACGTCGAGCAGTTCAAGCACGGGGACATGGACCGCAGGAACCTGCTCTTCGAGCACGAAGCGCACGACCCATCGGGAGATCGGGACCTCATAGCGTACTGGACCAGGCAGTATCCTCGCAATATCGAGGATGGTTCAGTATAGAGCCTGGAAGAATTAGGGCGCGCATGGGGGAACTGCAGCAATTCAGAGCGCACGGAAGGCCATATCTTGGCCGCATCCGAAAACGCGACCAAGGCTTTACCAACGAAGCGACCGCAAGCGCACGCTCGGCACCTGGTTCTTTCGTCACAGGTGCCGATTCACGCCCAAACTTGCGAACCCTCCCGCCCGGCCGCTCTGCTATCTTCGTTCGTCGAACTCGCCGACGAGGGCGCGCGCGAAATCGTGGGCGTCGAACTCCTTGAGGTCGTCAAGCCCCTCCCCTACGCCGATCTTGAGCACGGGAAGATTCAGCTCGTGAGACACCGCGAGCGCGATGCCGCCCTTGGCTGTGCCGTCCAGCTTCGTGACGATCACGCCGTCCAGATCGAGCGCGCGATCGAACTCGCGCGCCTGCTGCAGGCCGTTCTGCCCGGTGGTCGCATCGGTCACGAGCACCGTGTACACGGGCATGTTCGCGCGCTTGCGCACCACGTTCACCACTTTCTCGAGCTCGCGCATGAGGTCGGCCGACGTATGCAGGCGCCCGGCGGTGTCGACCAGCACCAGGTCGGCACCCTCCTGCTCGGCGCGCTCGATGGTGTCGTAGCACACGCTGGCAGGATCGCTGCCGCGCTCGCGCGTGCACACGGGCACGTCCGCGCGGCGCGCCCACACCTCCAGCTGCTCGATAGCCGCCGCGCGAAACGTGTCGGCGCTTCCCAGAAGCACCTTGCGCCCCTCGTCGGTGGCCGCTTTGGCGATCTTGCCCACCGTGGTGGTCTTGCCGGTGCCGTTGATGCCCACGAACAAGACGATGGCTTCGCCGCCGCCGAACACGTCCTGGCCGCCTTCCGCAAACGTGCTGGCGATCTGGTCGTTCAGCAGGTCGAGCACGGCGTACGCGTCGGGCAGCGCCTTGCGGGTGGCCTGGTCGCGCAGGTTCTCCACGATCTCGGACGCGGCAGCGCCGCCGATGTCGGCCAGGATGAGCGTTTCCTCCAGCCCGTCCCAGAACTCTTCGTCCAAATCCGGACCGCGGTCGAGCAGAACGTTCATCTGCTCCTTGAACTTGTCGCGCGAACGGCTCAGCCCTTCGCTGATCCTATTGAAAAATCCCATGTCGGGCTCCTTTCTCAGCAACTTGAACAGTGTAGCTCAAAAAAAGCCCCCCGTCAGCGACGCAGATTCCCCTGAAGCCCGCACCCCGCAAACATCGCGCCCATCCCATCCCCTGGCTCCCTCGCAGACAGAAGCGAACCGCCCTGCGCCACGCACAACGCCTGCAAAGGAGCTGGGCGGCGGTGCCCACCAAGCGAGTTCCGCACGAGTCGAACCGCCCAGTGGGCTGTTCACGCGAGCTCAGGACTGTTCAAGCGACTGGGCACCGCCGCCCAGCGCCCGAAGGCTATTCCGCGTACTGGAGCGCGCGATCCAACTTCTGGCTGACCACCTTCGTCACGCCGTCGGCCTGCATGGACACGCCGAACAGCACGTCGGCCATCTCCATGGTGCGACGCTGGTGCGTGATCATGATGAGCTGCGTGGAGTCGCGCAGCGATTCCAGGTACGCCGTCAAGCGACGCAGGTTCGAATCGTCCAGCGCGGCCTCCACCTCGTCCAGGATGTAGAACGGCGTCGTGCGGATGCGGTACACCGCGAACAGGAGCGCAAGCGCCGTGAGCGATTTCTCCCCGCCGCTCATGAGCATCATCTTCGTAATGCGCTTTCCGCGCGGCTGCGCGGTCACTTCCACGCCCGTGGCCTCCAGATCATCCGGATCAACCAAGGTCAAATGAGCCGAACCGCCCGGGAAGAGCACGGCGAATATCTCCTGGAAGTTCTTGTCGACCGCTTCGTAGGTGCGAATGAAGTCCTCTTTCATGCGCGCATCGATGACGCGGACGATCTTGGAAAGCGACCGGCGGGCGCCGTCCAGGTCGGCCAGCTGCGCAGCCAGGTAGTCGTAGCGGCTCTTGAGCTGCTCGTACTCTTCGGCGGCATCCGGGTTGATGGTACCCATGTTGGCGATGCGACGACGCAGCTTGAAAGCGGCATCCTCGGTTGCCCCCCGGTCCTCGAGCTCGGGGGTCTCGAGCGCGCGATCGAGCGGCACGCCGCAATCGTGGACGATGGCGTTGACCGCGCCTTCCACCTGAACCTCCAGGCGGCCCTTCTCCACGCGAGCCTCGGACAGGCGGGCGTTCGCGGCATCGAAGGCATCGTGCGCAGCTCGCGCCGCTGCGCGAGCCTCGTTGACCGCAGCGTGCAGGCCAGCCGACGAATCCTGTGCAGCCGTCGCCGCTTCCTCCAGATCGCGCGTCCAGCGGCGAGCGCTCGCGGTAAGCTCCTCGAACAGCGCGAGCAAAGGCTCGATGCGCTTCTGGGCCACCGTTTTGCGCGCAAGGGAATCGCTCGCTTCCGCATCGCTTGCGTCGACGGTTTCCAGATCGCGCGTTCTCGCGTCCACCATGCGCGACGTGTACGTTTCGCGTTCGGACAGCGTTGCCGCCTTGAGCTTCGCTTCCGAAAGCGAATCGCGCAGCTGAGCCGCAAGCTTGCGCAGGGGGACCACCGTGTCCTGCGCCTCCTGGAGCTTCGCCGCGCCTTCGTCCAGGCTCTTCTTCAACTGAGCCAGACGCTGCTCGAGCGCCTCCACCGAAGGCCGAGCCTCGGCAACGGTGCGCTCGGCCTGTGCGCGCTGGCCCTCGATATCGGAGAACTCACGGCGCACCGAAGCAAGCTTCTCCTCGGCGCGTCGGGCGTCTGCGCGCGCCGCGTCGGTCTTGCCTCGCAGCTCGGCCAACTGCTGCGACAGCTTCAAGCTGTCGGCCTGCGCGCTGCGCAGCGTTTCCTCGGCAGCCTGAGTGCGCTTTTCCGAAGCGGCGCGCGTCTCCTCTGCAGCCGACAACCGAGCGCGCAGCTCATCGGCGCGTCGAGCGCGCGCGAGAACGCCCTCGGCATCCTCGACCGTCGCCGAACCAACCGTCACCTTCCCGTTCGGCCATACGACGCACCCGTCCGTCGTGACGAAACGAGCACCAGAGAGGTCGCGCGCATGAGCCGCGAACGCATCTTCCCGGCTATCGCACACCACCACATCGCCCAGAAGCGCCTCGACCGCGCGAGACGCTTCCTCGGGATACGAGAGATCGTCCACCAAGGCACGGCCGAGCCCCGCTTGCGCGGCAGCGCGCGCAGGCGCCGACGTCGTCTGCTTCCCCGCGCGGGAAACGAGCACGACCTCGCCCTGCTCGTCGCAAGACAGAAGAGCAGCCGCAACCGCGCTCGCGCGAACCTCGTCGTCCACCAACAGCGCCGACACGTCCGCGCCCAGCAAGCGCTCCACCAGCGCCTCGGCACCGGCGGGCGCGCGCACCGCGCGGGCGATCGGCTCGATCCCCGCCTCCAGTTCGTCGGCATGGTCCAGCAGCCATGCGAGCGCCGGCCCCGAGGCCGCTGCGGCGCGCTCAAGTTCCTCAAGACCCTTGATCTCCGAAGACAGCAGGGTTGCGGCCTCTCGCGCCTGATCAAGCTCCGCGCGCGCCGATTCGCGTGCAACCAAAGCCTCGCCAACCTTCGCGCGCGCAGCAGCTTCCCGCTCGGTCAACGCAGCCAGTTCGGCTTCGGCCTGCGCGGCGGCTTCGGCCTGCGCGGCGGCTTCGGCCTGCGCACGGCCCAACTGAAGCTCCAGCTCCTTGCCGTGGCCTTCAATCAACTTCACATGGGCAAGCCCGCTTGCCAAAGCCTCCTGCGTCTCGGAAAGCTCACGGCGCGCCTGCTCTTGCGCGCGCTCGTCAGAGCGCTTGGCCTTCTCGATATCCTCGAGCTCGCGCTCGAGGTCTCGCCTGCGTTTGGCGTTTTGAGCCTGCTCCTCGGTCAACCGGGCAACGGCCGCATCGGCAGCCTCGCGACTTGCGCGAACCTCGGCCAACTGCGCCGCCGCCTGCGCACGGTCCGCTTCCGCCTGAGCGCGCTTGACCTTGTTCGATTCCAGCGTAACGCGCAGGTCGGCTTCGTAGCTTTGCGCAGCGCGGCGCTTCTCGTGCAGCAAAAGCACCGCGCCGTCGAACCGCTCGACAGCCGAAGACGCGCGTCGATGCCGACGGGCCAGGTCTCCCGCGTCCACGCTTTCGCGCCGAATCTTTTCCTGCAGCTCTTCCGCATGCGCCTCGGCCTTGCCGATGGCAGCCCGCTTCTCTTCAAGCTCGGCCTGAAGGGCCTGCTCGCGGGTTTGCGCGCCGTCCCATGCTCGGCGCAGCGTGCGCAGGTCGTCAACGGCCAGCGACAAGCTCAAATCGGACAACTCGGCTGCCAGCCCCTGATAGGTGCGGGCGCGTTTCGCCTTGCGCTCGAGCGGACCCAGCTGACGCTCCACCTCGACTGCAACGTCCTTTACGCGCGCCAGGTGGGCGTCCATGGCCGCCAGCTTGCGCTCGCTTTTCGCCTTGCGCTGCTTGTGCTTGAGAACGCCGGCCGCCTCTTCGATGAGCGCGCGACGGTCCTCCGGCTTCGATTGCAGAATGGAATCCAGGCTTCCCTGGGAGATGATGGAATGCGTGCCCGTGCCCAACCCCGAATCGTGCAGGATGTCGAGCACGTCCATGCGCCGCGCGACCGTGCCGTTGATCAGGTACTCGCTCTCGCCGGAGCGGTACATGCGCCGCGTGATGGCCACCTCGCTGTAATCGACCGGAAGCGTGCCGTCCGAATTGTCCAGCACCAGGTCCACTTCCGCAACGCCCACGCTCTTGCGCGCCGAGGACCCCGCGAAGATCACGTCCTCCATGGCCTGTCCGCGCAGGTGCTTGGCATTGCGCTCGCCCAGCACCCACAGCACGGCATCGGAAATGTTGGACTTTCCCGATCCGTTCGGGCCGACCACGGCAGTGATACCCGGCTCCATGGCCAGGACGCTGCGGTCGGCGAACGACTTGAACCCTTTGAGGACCAGTGACTTCAAGTGCATGTGAGGCTACCCTTGCTTGCGCTGCTTCGCGCGCTCTCGTTCGGACTTCTTGCGGGCCTTCTGCTCGGCGCGTGCAGCAGCCTTCTCTTCCTTGGCCTGCTTAGCTGCGGCGGCTTTCTCCGCGCGCACGCCCTCGTCGACGCCCAGGCCGAAGAACTCGCCCAAACGAGCGAGCGTGCTTTTGGCAGCCTGGCTCTCGGCTTCCTTTTTCGTGCGCCCGGTGCCACGGGCAAGCCCCTGCGACCCGGCGAACACCTGCGCCACGAACGTGCGGTCATGCGGCGGCCCCTGCGTTTCCACCAGCTTGTACGTAGGCGTGATGCCGTCTTCTTGCAGCTTTTCCTGCAGCGCGCTCTTCGGGTTCTCCGGCTCCTTCGCCATGTCCACCGACATGCGCGGAATAAGCGTTTCGCGCACGAAGCTCACGGCAGCGCCCATGCCGCCGTCCAGAAACAGCGCAGCCACCACGGCCTCGTATACGTTCTCGAGCGCAGAATGCAGCCCGCGCCGACCCGTTCCCGTCTCGGAAGACCCGAACACGATCACGTCCGTGAACCCCAGGCGCTCAGCTACCTCCGACAAGCTCGCGCCCGAGACGAGAGCCACCTTGATGCGCGTCAAGCCGCCTTCGTCCAGGTCGTGAAAGCGATCGAACGCGATGGTGGCCACGATGGCGCCCAAAATGCTGTCGCCCAAAAACTCGAGCCGCTCGTAGGAGTACTTGACGGCCTTGCCTTCGGTAGCCGAAGGGTGGGTTATAGCCGAAAGGAGCAGTTGCTCTTGATTGAACCGGTACCCCAGGATGCTCTGGGCCCGATCGAGCTTGCCGCGCTGCTCGTCGGTCAGCATCATGGGAGTTTCAAACCTCTTGTCAAGATTCGAAACCGAAGGCTCGTTGGAATCGAACAGGTTCTCAAGCGTCATTCTTGACCGCCGTTTCCCGGAGCGCCCGCCTGGACGCCCGTAGCCGTCTGCGCGATTATATCCGTAATGCCCGCACGTACGAAGTTCGCCGTGGTCAGAACGCCGCTCTTTATCGCATAGGCGTTCGACGAGCCATGCCCCACGATGCATGCGCCCTTCACGCCAAGAAGCGGCGCGCCGCCGTACGTATCGGGACTGACCTGCGCCATAAGCTGCTTCAAGCCGCCCTTGATGGTCAAGGCGCCCAGCTTGGTAACCGGCGTCGCCATCATGACGTCCTTGAGCGTTTTGAACAGCACCTTGGACGTGCCCTCGATGGTCTTCAAGCACACGTTGCCCGTGAAGCCGTCGGTGACGATCACGTCGTAGGTGGCGGCCAGGATGTCGCCGCCTTCGGCATTGCCCGCGAAGTTGGAAAGCTGCTCTTTCAGCAGCTCGTGAGCCTCCTGGGCGAACTGGGACCCCTTCGTGTCCTCCTCGCCGATGTTCAGCAGGGCGGCGCGAGGGTTCTCGATCCCGAGGATCTTCTCGGCATACACCGACGCCATGCGGCCGAACTGCACCAGGTATTCCGGCTTGCAGTCCGCATTCGCCCCCACGTCGCACATGACCACGGGACGAACCGGCGACGGGATGACCGTCGCAAGCGCAGGGCGCGCTATGCCTTTGATGCGGCCCATGACCAACGTCCCGGCCGCCAGACAGGCCCCCGTAGAGCCCGCAGAGAAAAACCCTTGCGCCGCGCCCTCTTTCACCAGGCGGCAACCCACCACGATAGACGAGTCCTTCTTCTTGCGCACGGCGTTTGCCGGATGCTCGGCCATGCCGATAACCTCGGTGGTAGGCTGAGCTACGCAACGCTCGTGCTGAGAGGCGAAGGGCTCGACCACCTCGGCCGGACCGCACAGGATAACGGTCAGGTCGGAATCGGTCGATAGCGCATCGGCAACGCCTTCGAGCACGACGGCCGGAGCGTTGTCGCCCCCCATGGCGTCGACGGTGATGGTAACTTTATCGGGCATGGTGTCCTCGCATTCCTCGGTGGAGTCGCGTGGACGCATGCGTCCGACCGCAATCGCGCGAGCGGGCGCATGCGCGCAGCGCATAGCTTCCTTCAACAGTATAGACGAACATGCAAAAAAGCCTCCCGGCTCGTCACGCAAAAAGCGTGATGTGCGGGGAGGCTTGTCAAGGCGCGGACGTAAGCGCTCGCGCGCAGGAGACGGTTAGTCCGTCTCGATGACCTCGCGGTTCTTGTAGAAGCCGCAGTTCGGGCACACGCGGTGCGGAAGCTTGGCTTCGCCGCACTGGGGGCACACGGAGCGGGAAGGCGCCGCGATCTTGTCGTTGGTGCTGCGACGGGCATGAGTGCGGGCACGGCCCATTTTGCGCTTAGGTACTGCCATGATCTCTATCTCCTTGCTTTTTGCCGAGCGGTACGCTCGCTCGCTTTCGCTTAGTAAACACGCGAAGTGGTATGGTACCAAAGGTTTGTGGGTCCCGCAAGGGTCCTGCGAGGTCATTTTTGCAAACGGCATGCAGGATTCATAAACCACTGGCACTTTCACGACAAACGCATCGTTGATCATAGCGCAAAACCAGCCCTACGTGCTCGAAAAGCGCCAAGATGCGAGAGAAGAGCACGCGTGCAGGAAGCTGAACCTAGGAGGCTCCGAACTGCATGCGGTAGTAAGCGGCGTACGTGCCGCCCAAAGCCAGCAAGTCCTCATGGGTGCCCAGCTCCGCCACGCGCCCGTCGTCCACCACGGCGATGAAGTCCGCCCCGCGAATGGTGGACAGGCGATGCGCGATGATGAGCGTGGTGCGTCCGGCCGACAGCTCGTCGAGCGAGCGCTGCACGGCGCGCTCGCTCTCATTGTCAAGGGCGCTCGTGGCTTCGTCCAAGATGAGAATGCTCGGGTCGCGCAGAAACACCCGCGCGATGGCGATGCGCTGCTTTTGGCCGCCGGACAAGCGAGCTCCGCGCTCGCCCACGAACGTATCGTAGCCGTCGGGCAGGCTCTCAACGAACTCGTGGATGTTCGCGCGCCGTGCGGCCTCCTCTATCTCCGACGCCGTCGCATCGGGCCGTCCGTACGCAATGTTCTCGGAAATGCTGCCGCCGAACAGGTACACGTCCTGCTGCACGATGCCGATCGCCTCGCGAAGCGACGATGCCGTAATCGTACGGATGTCGATGCCGTCGACTTCGACCGAACCCGACTGGGGATCGTAGAACCGAGGGAGCAGCGAACATGCGGTGGTCTTCCCGCCGCCCGAAGGCCCTACCAACGCCACGGTGACACCTGCAGGCACGGCCAGGTCGAACCCCCGCAGAACGTCGCGCCTACCATCGTAGCTGAACCGCACGTCGCGATAGCGAACCGCTCCCCGCGCACGCGCGCCGCACGTTCCCGCCTCGCCGCAAGCGGCCGCATCGAAACCGTGCGCCGTCCGGGCAACGCGCAGGTCCAAGGCCCCCGGCACATCCTGGATGTCGGGCCGCACGGCCAGAACCTCCATGAACCGGCGAAAGCCGGCGTAGCCCTTCTGGAACGTCTCCACGAAGTTGATCAGCTGCTCGATAGGAGAAATGAAGATGCCGATGTACAAAGCGTAGATGGCCAGATCCGTCACCGCCAGTTCGCCCTGAGCCACGAAGTACCCGCCGCCCACTACGGTAACCGCGTACAACACGCCGATGAACAGCGAGTTCACGGCATGGAACGATCCCATGAACCGGTACGAGCTTTCCTTGGTCCCCACGAACCGATCGTTCACGCGACTGAACTTGCCGATCTCCACGGACTCGTTTCCAAACGACTTCACCACGCGAATGCCGCCGAGGGAATCCTGCAATCGAGCATTGATGTCGGCCATTTTCTTGCGGTTCTCGGTGAAGATGAGGCGTTTGCGGTAGTTGCGCCATGCGGCGTAGGCAGCCAGCAAGACGGTCGCTCCCAGCATGATGGCGGTCAGCGGCACGTTGATGAAGAACAGCAGCGCGAACGATCCCACGATCTTCAAGATGCAGATGAACAGGTTCTCCGGCCCGTGATGAGCCAGCTCCGACACGTCGAACAGGTCGGTTACCAGCTTGCTCATCATCTCGCCGGTATTGTTGCGGTCGTAATAGCCGAAACTCAAGCGTTGATACTGCTTGAACAGGTCCATGCGCATGTCCGCCTCCATGCGCACGCCCATGATGTGGCCCCAGCTGGTGATGAAGTACTGGCACGCCGTGCGCACCGAGTACAATGCGGCAAACAGAAGGGCGATCCACCCGAGCGATGCCAAAACGACGTCGGCCGATCTGGCGAAAAAGTCCCTGGTAAAGAAGTTCAAAAGCTGAGGAAACGCCAGATCGACCGCTGCGAGCACAGTGGCGCACGCCAAGTCGAAGAAGAACAGGAACTTATACGGCTTGTAGTAGCTTGCGAATCGGGCGAACACCGTGCGCGCAGAGACCTTCGGGTCGCTTTGAGGTTTGGTCGTAGTATCCATACCGCCCATTGTAGCGCTCCTGAAGCGCGCAGCATAAGACAACGGGGTCAATGTCTCGTGTTCGGCAACAAGCCGGAAAACGGATCACTGACCCCGTTGCATCGTCCCATCGAAACCAAAGGGGGAATTTACTTCTCCTCGAAGGGGAAATCTTTCAGGACTGCGAAGGGGTTCGGCGGCACGTCGTCTTCGTCGGATGCCGGCTCGCAACCGCAGGGACCTTCGTTGAGGTTCGCTCCGCAGGTTGAGCACAGGCCCTTGCACTCGTCGTCGCACAACGGCACCAGCGGAAACTCCAGCAACAGCGCAGCCGTGGCAAGCGGTTCGACGTCGATGACCTTGTCTTCGGACAGCACGTCGAATTCGTCCTCGTCCATATCCTCGGGCGCGGCTTCCTCGGAATTCAGCAGGAAATAGCCCTCTATCTCGCCCGTAACGGGAAACGCGATGGTCTCGAGGCAGCGGGCGCACGCCGTTTTGGCCTCGCCCTCCACCGTGCCGGTCACCAGCAGGGCGTCACCTGTGTTGGATATATCGATCTGCCAGCTCAAAGGAGCCGAGAAGTCGTACAGATCAGGGCCCGACTTGACGACGGGCACCGTAAGCTCGCCTTCGAAATGAGCGCTTTCGGCAGGCGTGAAAAGCTCAAGGGGTACGTGGATGCGCGTCGCGTCCATTAGCGCCCCGAAGCAAGAGAGTTGGCGTTCAAGCGATCGCGGCAACGGCGCACGTTGCCCAACAGCGTATCGAGGCTCTGCTCGACGTGGCCGAACACCTCGTCGGCGTAATCTTCGGCACCGGCGCGGGTCTGACGCTCCAGCTCGCGCGCATCGGCGAGCACCTGATCGGCCTGCTGCTGGGAGATGCGAACGATCTCCTGCTCGCTGGCGATGGTCATAGCCTGGCTGCGTGCATCCTCGATCATGCGGTTGGCCTCGGCCTCTGCGTCATCGAGCAGGCTTTGCCGCTCGCGTACGATCTGACGAGCCTGAGCGAACTCGCTCGGGAACGTGTCGCGAATTTCATCCATGATCTCGAACGCCGCGGCGATGTCAACCTGGCGCATGTTGCCTTTGCCGAAAACCGGCTTAGAGTCCTCAAGCAGAATCGAGAGCTCTTCTAACAGCCCCAAGACTCCTGTTTCGTCCATGATTGTCCTTCCACCCTGGCGTGCTGCGTTTCATCTGCGTTGGCGCGCACGGGCACCATCGCGCGCATGCGTCGCAATATTCTAGCACGTATGGTCGGGAAACCGACTTCCAATGCACAAAGCAAGCACATTTCACCCGGTCGGAACGTACGTTACAGTTCCCTTACGCGTCGCCGAACTTCTTCAGCAACGCCTCGTGCACGCAAGGGGGAACGAACTGCTCCACCTTGCCGTGCAGGCTGGCTATCTCGCGAACGATGGACGACGAGAGATACATGTACTGCGGAGGCGACATGATGAACAGCGTTTCAAGCTCTTGGTTCAACTGGTAGTTGAGGGCCGTCATCTGGAACTCGTACTCGAAGTCGGTAATAGCGCGCAAGCCTTTCACGACCACGGTCGCATCCATCTTGGCAGCGAACTCGACCAGCAGATCGTCGAAGGGCTCCACGCGCACGTTGGGCAGATGGCTGGTGGCCTTGCGCACCAGCTCGACGCGTTCCTCCAGCGTGAACAGGGGCTGCTTTTTCGGCGACGCCGCCACGGCCACGATGATCTCGTCCACCAGCTGGGCTGCGCGGGTTATGACGTCAAGATGCCCGCTCGTGATAGGGTCGAAGGTTCCGGGCGTCAATGCACGTTTCATGAATGGGTCACGTTTCCTCTCGTTTGGTCACACAGTGCGGCTGGACTCGTCAAGCAGCAGCACGTCCACGACAGTATCGCCGTACTTCTTTCGCTGCGCAAGGGACAAATCGCGCGCTTTTGCCGCTTCGTCCACCAACGAAACCGAAGCGGCGTCGTGCTCGTACACCACCAGGGCGTCCTGCGCAAGCGCGCCGCGTAGCCCGAGCGCCGCCACCAAATCCAGGACAGCCTCCGCCTGGTAGGCGTACGGAGGATCCAGGAACACGAGATCGAACGGGGGACGCGCATACGTCGGGGGCTCCTTGAGCACGTCCGCACGATGAATGCGCGCGTCGCGCGGCTCAAGCCCCAGCGTTTTGGCGTTCGCGCACAGCGCGCGCATGGCCTCGCCGCCGCACTCGTAGAAATGGGCGCATCGCGCGCCGCGCGACAGCGCCTCGAACCCCAGCGCGCCCGATCCCGCGAACGCGTCGAGCACGACCGCTCCCTCGAAACCTCCGCGTGCGCTGTTCACCACGCTCATCATGGATTCCCGAACCCGGTCGGTGGTGGGGCGGGTGCCCTCCCCTTTCGGCGCCTTGAGCGTGCGCCCGCGGTACTCGCCTGCAATGATTCTCATGCTATCCTCCCTGCACGGCATGCTCGCCCGCGAACATGCGCCTCATCTCGCGCGCGAGCGGGCGATGGGCCGCATCCTCGAGCGCCGGGTCCTCGTCTATGATCGCGGCCGCATCGGCATGCGCCGCCTCGATGATCTTGCCGTCCCGCACCACGTTCACCAGCTTGAGGCCGCTCGCGCCGTGCTGCCGGTTGCCCAGGATATCGCCTTCGCGACGAAGCGACAAGTCGTAGCTGGCAAGCTCGAAGCCGTCGTCGGTGCGCTCCATGGCCGCCAGGCGCGTGAGCGCTGCGTCCGATTTGGAAGCCGAGATCAAGTGAACCTGCGCCGCAAGGCGGCCGCGCCCCACGCGTCCGCGCAGCTGGTGCAGCTGCGAAAGGCCGAAGCGATCGGCGTCCTCCACGATCATGATCGTGGCGTTGGGAACGTCCACGCCCACCTCTATGACCGTAGTAGCCACGAGAACCTGCGTCTCCCCTGACCGGAAGCGGTCCATGACGGCCTGCTTCTCCGCAGAGCGCATGCGCCCATGCAGAAGTTCCACGTTCCAGTCGGCGAACACGGTCGCTTGCAAGTAGGTTGCCTCTTTCGCAGCGGCGGCCACGTCGTCTCCGGCCAGGTCGTCGTCGCTTTCGATGCTGATGGCGGCGTACTCGTACGCCTCTTCGTCGGCCTCGCGGCGACGTCCGCCCGATCCCCCGTCGGATGCCTTCGCGTCCCGCTCCTCGCCGCTCTGCCCGATAAGCGGACACACCACGTACACCTGCTCGCCGCGCGAAAGCGCTTCGCGCGCGGCATCGTAAGCGTGGCCGCGATCGGCCTTTTGATGCACGAACGTGGTCCGCTGCGCCGTGTCGTTCGGCCGCTGCTTGATATAGGACAGCGTCAACCCGCCGAACAGCGCCAGCGCAAGGGTGCGCGGGATGGGCGTGGCCGTAAGGAACAAGGCGTCGGGCGCCTCGCCTTTCGACAGCAGCTTCGCGCGCTGCTCCACGCCGAAGCGCTGCTGCTCGTCGATCACCACAAGGCTCAGGCGCTTCGGAGCCACGTCGTCCTCTAAAAGTGCATGCGTTCCGATAAGCACGTCCAACGAGCCCTCCGCAAGCCGTTGCAGGATCGCCTCGCGCTCCGCAGCGGACGTCGATCCGGTCAAGACGTCCCACGACACGCCCGCGGCGTCAAGCAAAGGGCCAAGGCTTTTCCCATGCTGGCGGGCAAGCACCTCGGTAGGCGCCATGAGCAGCGCTTGCGCTTGGGTGTCGGCCGCCGCCGCCAGCGCGAACGCGGCCACGACGGTCTTGCCGGTGCCCACGTCGCCCAACAGCATGTGGTTGGCGACCGTCGGCGCGGCCAGCTGCCCCAAGATGTCCGCCTTCGCCCGCTTCTGCTCTGCCGTCAACTCGAAGGGCAGTGCGGCGGCAAGCGCGCCTATCCGAGGACCGTCCGTCCGATGGCGCACGGCCTGGCGACCGGCGCTGCGCTCACGGCCCTGGCTCATGAGCATGAGCTCCAGGAACAGCAGCTCCTCGTAGACCAAGCGGCGCCGCGCCTCGGCAACCTCCTCCATCGAATGGGGGGCATGGATGCTCGATAATGCAACGCCTCTGCTCATCAAGCGGTATTTCGCTCGAATCTCAAGAGGAAGCGGATCGTACAGGCCCGCGCACGCGTCAAGCGCGTTGCCGACGAGCCGACGCATCCATGCAGCCGACACCTTCTCGCACGCCGGATGCACGGGAATGATCATGCCCTCCGCCGCGTTGGGGCCTTCAAGGACTTCAAGGTACGGGTTGGTCATGCGCTTGAAGCCGTAGTTGAACTCCAGCTTCCCCGCCACTGCAATCCTCATGCCGGGCTTGACCTGGTCCATGAGCCACGGTTGACGAAAGCACGTCACCATGAGCAGCCCCGTGGAATCCACGAGCGAGATCTCCACCAGGGAAAGCCGGGGCTTGGGACGCTTGAGCTTGATCTCGTGGACCGATCCCTCGATGGTGCAGGAGCTGCCGATGACCGCCGAGGCCACCGTCTCTTTGGCGGATAGGTCGACGTACCTGCGCGGGAAATGGGTCACCAGGTCCCGCACCGTGCGAATGCCGAGCCCCGCCAGCGCCTTGGCGCGACCGGGGCTCACCAAACGGACGCGCTCGACGGATTCGTCGAGCGCGAGAGTGGCTGCAAGTCTGTCGGGCTGGCCGTTACTCAACGGACATCACGATGGGATACAGGGGCTGGTCGCCGCGATGGGCGTCGATCTCAAGATCCTCGTGGGCCTCTTCGATGCGCGCCACCAAAGCGTCGAACGCATCGTCGTCGATGTCCTCGCCCGCCAGGATGGTCAGCGTGTCCGCGTCGTCGGCGTCCATGACGGACAAAAGCGCCATGACAACCTCCTCGGTCGAAGAACCGACGGACTCGATGGAGCCGTCGGCGATGCCGATGACGTCGCCTTCCTTGATGGGATTGTCGTGCGCATCCTTGGAATCCTTGATGGCGGTAGTGACCTCGCCAGTCTTCACGTCGGCGTACGCCTCGGTCATGGACTCGACGTTGTCGTCCAAGCTGGCGTCCTCGTCGAAGCCGAACAGAGCCGCAAACGCCTCGGGTACGCTGCGCGTCGGAACCACGGCGCACGGCTTGTCAGCCAGCTCACAGGCGCTCTGGGCCGCCATGATGATGTTCTTGTTGTTCGGCAAGAAGATCACGGCGTCGGCGTTGACCTCGCCCGCAGCGTCCAAAAGGTCCTTCGTGGACGGGTTCATGGTCTGCCCGCCGGAAACAACCACGTCGACGCCCAAGCTCTTGAGTATCTTCGCATTGCCCTCGCCCGCGGCAACCGCCACGAAGCCGAGCGGCTTGGAAACGGCGGCTTCCTCGGCGGCCAGCGCGTCGGTGCGCGCCGCGCTCTGAAGCTGCATGTTATGGATATGCACCTCGGAGATCTGGGAATCGTGCGTCAAGAACCAGCCGAGCACCTCGTCGGGACGGTTGGAGTGCACGTGCACCTTGAAGTTGGGGTGCATGCCCACCATCAGGTCGCAGTCGCCCATCGTGGGCAGAAACTCGCGCGCGGCGTCCACGTCGACCGTATCCGAATGCACCAAGAACTCGGTGCAGTAGCGAAACGCCGAGCCCTCCCAGTCGTTGACCTGCTCGATCTCGACCTTCGGCGCGGCGTTGCGGGCGAAGGCCAGCTCGTCGCGCAGCGGACCCTCCTTGCCGGTCAGCGCGGCCACGAACGCGTCGAAGAAGATGGCCAGGCCGAAGCCGCCGGCGTCCACCACGCCGTTCTCCTTGAGAACGGGAAGCAGGTCGGGCGTGCGCTGCACGGAAGCGTAGGCTTCCTCCACCACGGCGGCCAGCGCTTCGTCGCACGAGAGCTTCTTCTTGCGCGCGCGCTTGGCGGCGGAGGCCGAGTCCTTCAGCACCGTGAGGATGGTTCCCTCGACCGGCTTGCGCACAGCCTGGAAGGCCACTTCCTGGGACTTGGAGAACGCCGCTTCGATGCTGTCGGCGTTCAGCTCGTCGTGACCAACGCTGCCCTCGCACAGACCGCGCAAAATTTGCGAGGTGATGACACCGGAGTTACCGCGAGCGCCCATGAGCGCGCCGGTCGTGATCGCCTTGCGAATTTCCGCGCCGCTGGCCCCGATGGGAAGCGCGGCAAGGTTCTCGACAACCGTCTCGAGCGTCAGCGACATGTTCGTGCCGGTGTCTCCGTCGGGCACGGGAAAGACGTTGAGACGGTTGATCTCGTCTTTGCGCTCGCTCAAGGTCTTGCTCGCCGCCGCAATGGCGTTGAGCAGGTCGTTCGCGGTATAGGATTCTGACATGGTGGTTCTATTCTCCTTCAAATTAGCCCGCCGCGCGCGTCGTCCTTGCGCGGTGCGCAGCGGTTCGTCAAAGACAGGCGGCGGTGCTACTTGCGCACCTTCACGCCCTGCACGTGCACCTCTACCCCGTCGAGCGGGACGCGAGCGTACTCGGTCAAGGCGAACGTTACCTGGTCGATGAGGTTCTGCGACACCGTGTTGATGTTCGTGCCGTATTCGATGACCACGTACAGTTCGACGTGCACGCCGCCGTCGGTCGCGGTCACCACCACGCCGCGACGAAGCCGGGAGGCCGGGAGTATCTTCGCGATGCCGTCGGCAGCGGAGGGCGCAGCCATGCCGACCACGCCGTAGCATTCGAGCGCGGCATTGCCGACCATATCGGCCAAGACATCGTTGGCAACATGGAGGTTGCCAGGTATCGTATCGTTCATGGCGTTCCTTTCCGAGCGCGGACGGACCGCGCGCTGCAAAACCTGCTTCAGCAGTATAGCGCAAGGCCTTGCGCCCGTGCGACGTGCCCAATTGCAACTGAAAGTATATTACACGAAAAATTCTTGTGGCCGTTTGAGTTTATGTGCTATAGTGTGAAGGCTTTTTTGTCATCAACGGCTTGCGCCGACGAGCAACCAACGTACATGGAGTGATGAACGATGTCGAAGATTTGTGAAGTTTGCGGTAAGGCTCCCGTGGCGGGTCGCAGCATTAGCCACTCGCACCGCGTGAGCAATCGCTGGTTCCGTCCGAACGTGCAGAAGATCACGATCAAGGACAACAAGGGCCGTGTCCGCAAGGCCAACGTGTGCACGAAGTGCATGAAGGCCGGCAAGGTCGAGCGCGCGTAAGTTCGCGCTTCGCGCGACCGCTCGTCGCGCATGCATCGAGTAAAAAAGCCCGCATCGCTGCGGGCTTTTTCTCGTTGGGCAGCACGCTCGACGGCGAAAGCCCTGGCTCTGATGCGAATCGGAACCGATTTACTCTAAGATGAGCAGACGGCCGCAATGGGGGCATGCGGCCATGTTTCCCTGCGCGCGCATGTCGATGAGCCGGCCGTGCTCGATTCCCATGCGGCACGCCCCGCAGTTGGACCCCTGCAAGCGCGCGACCGCAACGCCCCCCGTACGGGAAAGCGTTTTCGCGTACGCCTCGAACAGCTCCTCCGGCAACGCCGCCGCCAACGATGCGCGCTCGGCCTCCAATCGGGCAAGGCCGTCCTTGAGCGCGCCGCCTTCCTTCACGAACACCTGGGTGGCCGCTGCTTCTTGGGAATCGATGTCGGCAAGCGCCTTCTCCACCTGGGCCTGCACGGCCTCTATCTTCGCCAGCTCTTCGCCTACGGAGGTCAGTTCGCCTTCCAGGAAGTTGCGGCGCTTCGCGAAGCCGTTGAGCTCCTTCGTCCGAGCCTCGACGGCACGGTAGTCTCCGCGCGCACCGTCGATCTCGCCTTGGACCTTGCGCTGCTTCTCGGCCAAGGACGCGTCCTCGTCGGTGATGCGCGCGAGTTTCGCGTCGGCTTCGGCATGGAGCGCATCGAGCTGCGCGCGCTTCTGGTCGACCGCCTTGCGCTTGGTTCGCGCGTCAAGGATGATGCGACGCTGGGGAAGCTCTTCAAGCTGCTTTCGCGCGCGCATGGCCTCCAAATCGATATGCTGCATTTGGAGCAGCGTTGCAAGATCATCGGTATCTACATGCATGCGTTTCCTTTGTCTGCGTCTCAGCGCCGCGCACGCGACGTTGCGACCATTATACCCGTACCGTTTCGGGGTACGTCCAGTTATCCCGTTGATCGACCATCATCACAAGCTCATCGGGAATGCCCGCGCTTTTGACGGCCGCCGCAAGCACCGGCACAAGCGGAAGCTCGCTGGTGTCGTGCCCCAGCTCGATCACGCCCAAGCCCGCTTGGGAAAGGTCGAGCGCTTCGTGGTACTTGATCTCGCCGCACACCAAGCAGTCGGCCTGGGCGCGCAAGGCAGCGCGGCCCACGTCGCCGGTTGCGCCGGTGCAGGTGACCACGCGGTCCAAGTCGCGCGAGAAATCGCCCCATACGCGAGGAGCGCGCGCGAACACCGAAGTACAGCGCGCGGCCAGCTGGCCCAGGGTGAGCGCATCGCCTTCGCCAAGCCCGCACACCTGCCCGTATCCCTTGCCCTGAGCTCCGGGGATAGGCAGCAAGACGCGATGGAACACCAGGCTCAACATGCCCGGAAGCACGCAGCGGGCACGCGGGCTCACGTCGAGGGCCGTATGGTAGGACATGATCGCCACGCCGCGCTCCACCGCGCGCCACACGCCCGCGCCCGAGCACGCCGCCACCGACGATGCCGGCTTGAAGGAGTCCGGCGGAGCAAGAAACGCCGGATGGTGCGTCACCAGCACGTTCGCTCCGGCGTCGGCCGCAGCGTCGATGGCCGCCACCGTGGGATCGAGGGCAACGGCCACCCCGGTCACCACGCGCGCGGGATCCCCCACCGTCATGCCGGTGCGGTCCCACGACTCGGCGTCCGCGGGCGGGAACTCGGCAAGAAGGGCGCGCTCGAGCGCGCCGATCGTAAGGGTTGCCACCGGCTTAGAAAGCGGGCCGGACGCACGGCAGGCGAGGCCCTTCTGCTTCTTACCGTCCTTTTGGTTCTTCTTAGCTGCAACCATGACGCTGCTCCTTTGCTCGAATTGCAAGAAACGACTGCATCCAGATTACTCGATGGGTATTTCGCGACGGTCCCCGTCGGCTGTCGGCACCGTAACCGTTCTGTAACCGGCTCGGGCCATGAGGCGGTACGCCTGCTCGATATCGCGCGCAACGTTTTGGGGCTTGTGCGCGTCGGTGCCCACAGTGCACGGAACGCCCGCGCGGCAGAACGCCTCGAGCAACGCAGGCGCGGGGAACATCTCTTTGCAGGCGTAGTACGAACCCGACGTGTTCACCTCGATCATGCGGCCCGCTGCCGCGCACGCCTGCGCAGCCTGCTCGTAAAGCGGCTGCGGGTCGAAGCTGGGATAGAACCCGAACTTCTTGGCCAGATCGGGATGGGACATCACGTGGAACGGCATGGTCGACGACACGGCCTCGCACCACACCTCGAAGTAGCGCCGCCAAATGGCGTCCGCGCCCACCTCGTCCCAGCGACCGCGCTGGGCGGGGTCGTCGAACGGCCAGCGATCCACGAAGTGCACCGACCCCAGCACCAGGTCGAACGGCGCGAAATCGTCTTCGGAAAGCACGCGGTCCTCGTCGTCGCCCAACCAGTCCAGCTCGCAGCCCGCGATGATCTCCATCTCCGGATGGGCTGCGCGGGCGGCCTCGATGGCGGCCAGGTACTCGCCCACCCGATCGGCGGGCATGGCCAGGTAGCTCTGCGGATCGAACGCATCGGTCAGCGGAAAGTGCTCCGTCACGGCGATGGTGGAAATGCCTGCCGCCGCAGCCGCGGACACCAGCTCCTCCACCGTGCCCTCCCCGTGGTTCGTAAAGCACGTATGCGTATGCGTGGTAACGAGTTCCATGCTGTTCACAAGCTCCTTAACGCGATCGGGTTCGAAAACCCGGAGGGTCGTATCAGTTCCAATCCAGGCTTTTGCGCATCGCTTCGACGAACGCGTCGACGTCCGCTTCGGTGGTGTAGCGGCCCATCGACACGCGCAGCGCGCCATGAGCGCGATCGGCGTCGATTCCCAAAGAGCGCAGCACGTGGCTCGGCTCGAGGGAATGCGACGAGCACGCCGAGCCGCCCGACACGCCGAAGCCCTGCATGTCCAAGCGCAGGATGAGGGTTTCGCTCTCAAGTCCGTCTACCAGCACGTGCACGATGTTGGGCAGAAACGCGTCGTCGCCCGGCTCGACCTGAACCGTAGCGCACACGCCCTCCAGAGTCCCAAGGCAAGCGTACAGCTTGTCGCGCAGCGCCCGCAAGCGCGCCGCCTCGGTCTGCCATTCGGGCTGCACCGCGCGCACGGCCGCGGCGAACCCTGCCGCAGCGGCGACGTTCTGCGTGCCGCTGCGCCGACCGCTTTCCTGTCCGCCGCCCGTCTGGTAGGGTTCGAACGGCGTGCGGGTTTTCAGGTACAAAGCGCCGATCCCCTTAGGGCCGCCCACCTTGTGCGCGGAAAACGAAGCGGCGTCGACGCCCCACGCCTCCAGGTTCACGAACGTCTTGCCCAGCGCCTGCACGGCGTCGGTATGGAAGAGCGCGCCTGCTGCATGCGCGACGCGCGCAAGATCGGCTATCGGCTGGATGCTGCCCACCTCGCTGTTCGCCGCCTGCACGGAAACGAGCACCGTGTCCTGGTCGAGCGCGCGCTCAAGCGCCTCGACCTCGATAAACCCTTGGCGGTTCGGCGCGAGCTTGGTAACGCGAAAGCCCTCCGCCTCCAGGCGCTTCGCCGGAGCCAGCACGGCGTCGTGCTCCACTGCCGTGACGATCACGTGAAGCGCAGCCGACCCCTTGCCCGCGCGCCTGCGCGCGTCGGCGGCCGCATGCGCCAACCCCACGAGAGCGGCGTTGTCCGCTTCCGTAGCGCCCGAGGTGATCACGATCTCGTCAGGCCGGCGCGCGCCCAAATCGGCAGCGAGCGACCTGCGCGCGTCCTCGAGCGCTTTGAACGCCGCGCGTCCGGGGGCGTGGAGCGAGTTGGCGTTGCCTCCCACGGCAAGGTTGGCGCGTCCGGGAACCTGGTAGGGTGCCATGGCCGCCGCAGCCTCTTCGCACAGGGGCGCCGTAGCCGCGTAGTCCAGGTACACGTAGTCTTCGGGCACCGAGCGCATGAACCTACGCCCCCTTCGCGGCAAGGGCGGCCGCGCGCGCCTCTTCGGCGACGGCGGTGATATCGGCGATGGCCTGCGCGGAGTCCTCGGCCCCGCACACGGCGTTGCCGCACACCAGGACGTCGGCGCCGGCCGCCGCCACCAGCGGAGCCGTTTTCAAGCCTATCCCGCCGTCCACCTGCACAAGCGGGGAAACGCCCAGCGCGCGCGCCATCTCCACCACGCGCTCGACCTTCTTCTCGCTGCCTTCGATGTAGCTTTGGCCTGAAAAGCCCGGCTCCACGCTCATGATGAGGACCATGTCCAGATCGGCGAGAACCGGCGCCAGCGCGCCGGTGGGCGTGTTCGGCTTCAAGCTGACCGCGGCCTTCGCGCCGCCCGCATGGATGGCTGCCACGGCGCGCGACAGCTCGTCGGCCCCTAGCGCTTCGGCGTGGACGGTCACGATGTCCGCGCCCGCGTCGAGGAACCACGGCAGCTGCTCGAGCGGGTTCGAGATCATGAGGTGAACGTCCAACGGCAGCTCGGTCGCGCGCTTGAGCTGCTTGAGCACGGGCACTCCCATGGTCAGGTTCGGGACGAAATGCCCGTCCATGACGTCTACGTGCACGTATCCCGCACCGGCTTTCTCCAAGAGCGCCACATCGCGCCCCAAGTTCATGAAATCGGCTGATAGGATGGACGGTGCGATCTTCACCGGTTCGAACATGGCTGCGTTCCTTCCTCGTCGCTTGCTGCCGTCATTCTAGCGCAACCGACGCGCGCACGCTTGCAACCGACGCGCGGCAGGCGAAAAACAACACGCAGCCGCAAGCTGCGCCGACCTCTTGCGCGATTCCTTGGTTGCCGAACCGTAACATCGAGGATCGTCCGAGCGGGACTGCATTATAATGAGGCGAAACCGACCGGAAGAAGGCAAGATGGCTTCAAGCACCGGGATGTACTTCGCGTACCGCACCCCGCACGGACCCATCACCATACGCACGAGCGACCGCGGCGTCACGCACGTGGCGTTCGGCGACGTGGCCCTGCCCGGCGTTCGCCACCCCAGCCAGCTTGCCACCCGCACGGCCAACGAGCTTCTGGAGTACTTCGCCGGAAAGCGCACCTTCTTCGACATCCCGATCGACGCCGAGGGAAGCGCGTTTCAGCGCGCCGTATGGTCCGAGCTTGCCCGCATCCCCTACGGAGCATCGCGCACGACGGCCGAAGTGGCCGCGCTCATGGGGAAGCCGGGCTCCTACCGATCGGTCGGGACGGCGGTCAAGAAGAACCCGCTTGCCATCTTGGTTCCCGACCACCGCGTGGTGGGAAGCGACGGCCGCCCGGTCGGCGCCGATGCATCCGCGCGTCTCAAGAGGGCGCTGCTCGACATGGAACGGAAACGCCTGACGTGAGCACGTACGCTTCGAACATCATCTTCGCGGCCACCGCATTCCCGCTGGCCGCCTTCCTGATCACGCTGCCTTACCTTATCTACCAGTACCGGCGATTCGGCTCGATCCCCTGGCTGAGGACCCTTATCGTGTACTCGTTCGTCTTCTACTTGATGTGCGCGTACGTTCTTGTACTGCTCCCGCTGCCGGCCGACCGCTCCGCCGTGGTCCCCTACGCCGCCGCGCCCCAACTGGCTCCCTTCAACTTCCTGCGGCAGTTCTTGGCGCATACCGCGTTCTCGCCCGCCGACCCGGCCTCGTGGATCGCCGCGATACGCAGCCCTTACATCTACGAGGCGCTGTTCAACGTGTTGCTGCTGGTGCCCCTTGGCATGTACCTGCGCTACTACTTCCGCCGCACGTGGTGGCAGACCTTGCTCATCGGCTTCGCCGTGACGCTGTCGTTCGAGCTTTCGCAGCTCACGGGCCTTTGGGGTTTGTACGAGCACCCGTACCGACTGTTCGACGTGGACGACCTGATCACGAACACGCTGGGCGCTATGACGGGGTTTTGGCTGGTCGGCCCGCTCATGCGCGCGTTGCCCGATATCCGTCTTGTCAACGAGGAGGCGCGCCAAGCCGGGTTGCACGCCGGAGCCCTGCGGCGCGCGCTTTCGTTCGCGATGGACTTCGCGCTGGCGCTCGCATCGACCTCGGCTTGCATGTTCGCGCTGCGCAGCACGGGCGTCCTTGCCGCCGTCGCCGCGCCCGGCGCAGACGACGGCGTTGCGGCGGCCATCCTGACGTGCGCCTGCCTGGTGGTGTTCGGCGCGATTCCCGTGCTCGCCCACGGCCAGACGCCAGCCCAAAAGCTCCTGCGGCTGCGCGTTGTGCGGCCCGACGCCTCCCCTGCCCGCTGGTATCAGTACGCAGCGCGCTACGGCCTGCTGTTCCTGTTCGCAGCGCTCCCGCTGTTCGCGTTGATGCTGGTCATCGGTGCGGGCGCGTCGCAAGGCGGAGAGGCTGGAGCGGTCGGCAGATTCGTTGCCGCACAGCGCGAGTACTTCACGGGCGCCTGGGCCGCGCTCATGCTGGCATGGGCGATCTCGCTTGTCATGAGGGCAAGACACGCCGTGCGCGCAGGCACCCCCTTCGTCATGCTCAACGGATTGATGAGCAACACGCGCGTCATGACCGAGCAGGGCGTTGAGATCGAGCGCGAGCGGCGGCGCGCGCTGAACGTGGCCGACGTGGCGCGGCTCGAGCAGATGATAGCCGAAGACGGCACGCCCCTTTCCGCACTCATGGAGCAAGCGGGGATCGCCGTGGCGGAAGCGGTGCACGATTGGGCGCCCGATCCGGTTCCCGTTGCGGTCTTGGCGGGATCGGGCAACAACGGTGGCGACGGATGGGTTGCGGCGCAAGCGCTTGCGGAAGCCGGGTACCCTGTGACGCTGATAGCGCCCGACCTGGCAGAGCGTCTGCATGCCGAACCTGCGCGAACGGTTGCCATGAGCGTATTCTCGCAGGCTGCCAAGCAGGGCCTTCCCCTTAACGTGCTCATCGCGCCCGATGCCGACATCCTGACCGATGCGATCGAGCGGGCGGACGTCGTCGTGGACGCGCTTCTGGGAACCGGGTTCGCGGGAGCCGAAGTGCGCGAGCCGTACGCGACGTGGATCAAGGCGGCCAACCGCAAGCGCTTCGAGGGACCGCGCGAACGGGGTCGCGGACGGCATCGTAAGCGCGTCTACGAGCAGGGCGACCACGCCCGGCTGCCCTACAGCCTTCCCACGAAGGCCAAAGGAGCGCCCTTCGCCGTGTCGATCGACGCCCCAAGCGGCCTATCGGCCCAAACGGGAGCCGCGGCCGCCCCCTGCTTCGCCGCCGACATGACCGTGACCATGTTGGCTTACAAGCCAGGACTCATCGCGCCCGGAGCCCGGCGATGGACCGGTATCGTCGCCCTTGCGAAGCTTGTGGACACGCGTCCTTACCTGGAGAAGCTTCGGCTCTTTGATGCAGAGCCGAAACCTGCGCCCCCTACTCTTTAGCTTTCAGGAAGTAGAAACCGGCCAGCGATCCGTCCTCGAAGAAGCTGATGCGGAACTCGGCGGAGCCGTTCTCGTAGGACGCCTGCTCGATAACGGTTGCGTACGAGCGACCCTTGCTCTCGCCGTGCAGAAACGTCTTGTCGCCGTACTCGACGAACGCGCCGTACTCGTCTTGCGCGGCGCTCAGGTTCTGGGAGAGCTGCTCGGCCGTCACGCCCGCGTCCTGATAGCGCGCGGCAAGCGCCTCGTAGTCGCGCGCATTGAACTCGTCGACCACTTCATGGGCCCAGACGGTCACGCCCTCCTCGGTCGCCCATGACGGCAGGCCCTTCTCAACCTGCGCGTCGGGCTGCGAACATGCCGTAAGCAGCGCGCACGCAAGCAGCGCCGCCGCAAGCGTCAACGCGACGGCAAGCCGTCCCCGCCCCTGCCTCGATGCACTCATACCAGCCACGTCCTTCCCTGCTCGATTCGCATGTAGCGTTCGACCATTATACCGAAAGCCCTCCCAAAGCCCGGCACGCATGAAAAAGCCCCTCTTCAACCGGGGGAATCGAAGAGGGGCTGCGCAATGCGCACCAAGGAGAAGGGGAAGGTGCGCATGTTCTGCGACCCGTCGCGAAGTTGAGAGAGATGAGGTTCACGCGAGTGACGAAGCGGCGGGTCTCGAATCGGTTGTCAAAGCCTTGCACGAAGGCGCACGGCAAAGACTACCCCCGACGCCGAGCGAGCGCAACGAACTTGGGCGTTCGGTGAACCCTCGGTCATCGCTTCGTTAATCAACTGTAGTTTTGATCATGCGACCAAAACTACAACGCGCTCTACAGCCCGTAGAACTCCGTGGTCAAAGGCCGGTTCGTCAGCGTATGGGCCACATCGTGGGGGTCGGCCCCCTCCCACACGACGCTGCGCACCACGTCGGTGATGGGCAGCTCCACCCGGTACGCGTCGCCGAGCGTCTTGAGGGTCCTGCACGCCAAGGCGCCCTCGGCCACCATATGCGTCTGCGCGGTGAAGTCGTCGAGCGTGGACCCTTCGGCCAGCAGCTTGCCGAAGCGGCGGTTGCGCGAATGCTCGGACGTGCACGTGGCGATCAGGTCGCCCGTGCCCGCCAGCCCCATGCACGTGATGGCCTGCCCGCCGCAGCGCACGGTCAAGCGGCTCATCTCCGCCAGGCCGCGCGTCATGAGCATGGCGGCGGTGTTGTCGCCGTAGCCCAGCCCGTAGGACACGCCCACCGCGATGGCGATGACGTTCTTGAACGCAGCGCACAGCTCCACGCCGCACACGTCGTCGCTCACGTACGTGCGGAAGCTCTCCGACGCGAACAGCTCCTGGAAAAACGTGGCGGTATGCTCGTCGGAGCTGGCGATGACCGTGCCGGAGGGGATGCCCTTGATAACCTCTTCGGCGTGGTTCGGGCCCGAGAGAACGGCCAGACGGCTGGCGTTTCCCATCTCGGCCTCGAACACCTCGACGGGAAGCAGGCCGCTTCCCTCCTCCACGCCTTTCGAGCAGATGATGACGGGGAAGTCCGCGTCCACCACGTCGGCGAGCGCACGCGCCACGCCGCGCATGAGGTTCGACGGCGTTACGATGACCGCGGCTTTCGCGCGCAGCAGCGCGTCTTGGTACGACACAGTGGCCACGATGTTCTCGGACAGCTCCACGTCGCTCAAGTAGCGAGGATTGCGATGCTCGGCGTTGATCGTCTGCACCACTTCGGGCTTTCTTGCCCACAAGCCCACGTTGTGGCCGTTCTCGGCAAGAACCTGAGCCAGCGCCGTCCCCCACGACCCCGCCCCGATAACCGCGATTTTCACGTAGGACTCCCTTCGAACTTCCCTGTCGTTCGCAACGCCAGCGAGAGGCGTCGGCGCGCTCCGTCGTTCGACGGAGCGACGCAACCTTACGCCTTCTTCTTGTCGCCGATGCGGCTTTCCGTACCCGCGCGCAGACGCGCGATGTTCTCACGATGCGCCCACACCACGGTCAGGCCAGCTATCGTGCACAGGGCGACCGCAGCCCAGTCGCCCCAGAAATAGTACAGGGAGAAGAACGGGCAGGCCACCGCCGCCGCGATCGAGCCGACCGACACGTACTTCGTGGCAACCACCAGCACGATGAAGATGGCAAGCTCGAGCCATGCGCCCACCCAGCCGAACACGACGAACAGGCAGCCCACGGCCACTGCGATGCCCTTGCCGCCCTTGAACTTGAGCCAGGGGCTGAAGATGTGGCCCCACACGCAGCCCAGAAACGCCACGGTCAGCATGGTGTCGTACGACACGAGCGAGCCAGGCTCCAAGCCGCCGCCCGGCAGCAGGTACCACGAGAACGCCCAGGCCAGCACGCCCGACAAAAGGCCCTTGCCGAAATCCAGCACGAACACCGAATAGCCGCCCACCTTGCCCATCGTGCGGATGGCGTTCGTGGTCCCGATGTTGCCGCTGCCGTGCTCGCGGATGTCGGTATGGTAGAACACCTTCGAGATGATCAGCCCGAAGGGAATGGAGCCCAAAAGAAACGCCGCGACGAACAGCGCTCCTGCAACCAGCAAATCCTGCATCGTATGCTTAATCCTTCTTCTTGAATTTGAAACCGACCGGCGTGCCCGTCAGATCGAAGCTCTCGCGCAGGCGGTTCTCGAGGAACCGCTCGTAGTTGTCGTTCACGAGGTCCGGACGGTTCGCGAAGAACGTGAAGCGCGGCGGGCAGGTGGACGTCTGCGTCACGTACTTCATGCGCAGCACCGCCTTGCCGTTGCTCACCGTATGGCCCGTCTCCCGAATGCCCGTAAGCCAGGTGTTGAGCTTGTTCGTGGGAATGGTCTGGCTGTAGTTCTCGAACGCGGAATCGATGGCGCCCCAGATGCGGTCGACCTTCTTGCCCGTAAGCGCGGAGATGGCGATGACGGGAGCGTAGCCCACGAATCCCAGGCGGTCGGCTATGCGCTCGCGGATCTCGGCCTTGGCCTCGGGGCCCTCGACGAGATCCCACTTGTTGAGGACGATGATCATGGCGCACCCGCGATCCGCCGCGAATCCGGCGACGCGCTGATCCTGGTCGGTCAAGCCCAGCGTGGAGTCGATGACCAGAAGCGCCACCTGGGCGCGATCGATGGCGCGCATGGCGCGCACGAACCCGTAGTACTCCACGTCCTCGTCGATCTGGCTCTTGCGGCGCAAGCCCGCCGTATCCACGATGGTGTAGTGCTTGCCCTCGTGCTCGACCAGCGTGTCGATGGCGTCGCGCGTGGTTCCCGCCACGTCGGAAACGATGGAGCGGTCCCCCTTGGTCATCCGGTTCGTCAGCGAGCTCTTGCCCGCGTTGGGGCGCCCGATGATGGCCACGTTGATGCCCGGATCGTCCTCGACGTCCGGCACCTCGACCTTGCGCAGCTCTTCCACGATGGCGTCCAGCAGATCTCCGGTACCGTGGCCGTGCGTGGCCGAAACGGGCCACGGGTCTCCCACTCCCAGCTGGTAGAACTCCCACAGCTCGTCTTCGCTGCCGGGCGTGTCCATCTTGTTCACGGCCAGAAACACCGGCTTGGAGGTTCTGCGCAGAACGCGAGCCACCTCTTCGTCGTCGGCGTTGATGCCGGTCTTGCCGTCGACCAAGAACACGATGACGTCGGCTTCGTTCGCGCCGGCGAAGGCTTGGGAGCGAATGGACCCCTGGAAGGCGTCGTCGTCGCCCATCTCGATGCCGCCGGTGTCGATCAGCTTGAAGTCGCACCCGTTCCAGTCGGCTTCGTGATAGGATCGGTCGCGCGTGACGCCGCGCATTTCATGTACGATGGCCTCGTTGGCCTGGGCTATGCGGTTGACGAAGGTGGACTTGCCGACGTTCGGCCGTCCCACCACCGCCACGATTGGCAAAGGCATGGTGCAACCTTTCAGATTGGTTCGTTAGCTTGAAGCCGGCGCGTTTTGCCCGGCAAGGTCGATGATCTCGGAAAGAAAACCCGACGCGTTACAGGATACCACGGCAAGCGGCGCGCCCGCGCGCTTTCCCATATCCTCCAAAGTCAGGTCATCGAGGGTCACCCCGTCGTCGTTGAACACGACGCTCGGAACCACGAACAGATCGCCGTCGTCGCACGCCTGGATCGCAGAAGCGATGTCGCACCCGCACAGCAGGCCCGTGACGTCCACGTTGCCCCCGAAGAAGTCGTTCTTCACGAACAGAGGCTCGAACCAGGGCGCGACGGCGCTGCGCGCAGCCAACGGCCCGAGGAACTGGCGGGTTGCGAAACCGGCGACGTAGCGCACGCGCAGGCCGGCCCGCCCGAGCGCGTCCGCAGCACGAGCAACCGTCCCGTCGCGCTCGGCCTGCTCCCAGTCGTCCACGAACGACCGGATGATGCCCACGCCGTCCTCGAACATGCCGAAATCGCCGTAGTGCCGCGACGGAGGAAGGTTCTGCAGCAGCTCGGAGCCGTACGCGTTGTGGTAGAACTCGTCGGCGGCGAACGCCCACATGGTGCCGCGTTCGGCGAGCGCGCGCGCCTGGAACGGCACGACCAGGTCCATGACCGCGCGCGACGACACCGGGTCGTTGAAGCTGCGGTCGAAGCACGTCTGGTGCTTGGTAAACCCAAGCGGCACGATGCAGACGTCCAGGATGCCCGGACGCTCGTACGCCCAGGAAAGCGTGCCCTCCAGCACGGCCCCGTCGTTCTGATCGGGCACGAGCACGATCTGCGCATGGAACTCGATGCCGGCCGCGAGCAGGCGCTCGAGCACGTCGATGCCGTGCTGCGCGTGCTTGCCGATCATGCGGCGACGCACCTGCGGATCGGCCACGTGCAAGGACAGGCGCAGCGGCGAGATATGCTGCTCCACGATGCGCGCCTCGTCTTCGGGCGAAAGATTGGTGAAGGTGACGAACGTGCCCGCCAGGAAGCTCAGGCGGAAGTCGTCGTCGCGCAGCGTGAGCGAAGAGCGCATGTCGTCGGGAAGCTGGCGCATGAAGCAGAACGTGCAGGCGTTGCGGCACTGCTTGACGCCGTCGAACACCACGCCGTCGAACTCGAAGCCCCAGTCCTCCCCCGGTTCGCGCTCGAGCTCCACCTCGCCCGCTTCGCCGTCGAGGTCGATGTAGCCCAGCTCGATGACGTCGTCGGACGTGAGCCAGCGCCAGTCGATCACGTCGCGCACGGGATCGCCGTTCACGGAAGTCACGTAGCAGCCCGGCTCGAATCCCGCGTCGTCGGCCGGGCTTTCGGGCGCGACGGCCGCCACCAGGGCGCGCGGAGGATCGCCTTTCCGGCGGCACCCGTTCGCCGTCGCGGCGCTGAACCCGCGCGCAGCGGACGAAACGGAGCTTTCCGCCTCGCGCGCGATGTCCTTCGATGGGTACGTGCTCACCTGTCGCCTTCTCTGTCAGAATGGGCCTTTGTTTGGATCTCGAAAAATCCAGGGTCGACATATCGTCCCTTATCGTCTTGAGCATTCTACCCGTTAGGTATCCGTATCGCAATCAACAGGAGAGGGCGAGACCGCTAAACAGACCCCAAGCAGACGACCAGGAACTTGCAACAAGCACCAGTCTCGGGGAGTTATCGCAACGAGAGGGATCGGGATCGGAGCGCCGTTCTCGACGGCGGCGTCGCTCGACGTCCTGGAAGGAGCCCCACCGTATCCGAGCTACTACGCAACATATATTCAATGGTTCTCGTTCCGACTTTCAACAGCAGCCGCACTCCTTGCCCATGAACCCCGGCTTCGAGCAATTCATGACTTCTTCGGATGCGACGTCGTCAAAAATTCTCGAGCAAACTGCAACCTGCCAGCCAACTCTCGCCCCGCAGCATCCCCAAGGGAAGCAAGCGTCCCCAGCAAGAAACGCTTCGTGTCGGAATCGAGACGGCCGCCCTCCCCCACCATAGTGGCGATATTCGCGACAAGCTGCGATTGGAACTCAGCCCAGGTACTAGCCTCGGTCGCGCAAAGCATGACGAACGCCGCCTCCACAAACCGCTCGCACTCCTCCTTGTCCTTTGTTCGAATCCAATTCGAGAACACATCATCAATCAACATCGCGCCCGTGCTGAGATCTTCGAGATGCTTGAACCTCCCCTCTTCCACGATCCAACTAAAGGGATTGTGCTGAAACACAGAAAACGATTCTGCATCCACGACGCAAAACGACTCTCGATCCTCGTATACCATTCCAAACAGAGAATCAACCGGAACGGTTTTATGCAATTTGCAGGCGTATTCATCGGTTCGCATGCGAGGAGAAGGGTCTTCGGCGAATGAAGGGCCATCATGGTTGTATACGGAGAAGATGCGTTCGTACACTGGCTGGTCGGCATCGAGCGCGGCAAACTCAGCCAAGTGCCCGCCCTTCGAGTGGCCGCCGAGAAACAGGGGGCCTGTTGTACCGGACGCAACTCCCGAAACATACGAGGCCGCAGAACGCTGGGAAGGAATCACCGGAAGAAAACTCATGTTGAAATCCTCTTTCCATCCGACTATCGTTCCGTCGGTTCCGCGAAAGGCAAGGTAGCATGCTCCAGAATCCAGAAAGAAGGTGATCGCACTAAACTGCTTTTCAACAGCCGACGAGAATTCGTCCACGAAGAAGCCGATCTCCACATATCGATACCTTCGAGACGCCATGATCGCATGCGCGAAATCAGAACTCCCTCCTTGATCCTCAAGCCAACATCCCGCAAACAAGTCGCACCAATCGCTCAAGGCCACCGCATCGTGGAGCAACACGCGTTCAGAGCCACAGGGCACCACAACACCAGCCTTCTCGAACCTGAAGTAGCACAGCGTCGACAGCACGAGACTGTCAACCTCATTGAAGGGGAACTCCGAGAACAAACGCTGTTCGGTCTCAAGATAAGTGATCAACGATCCCATAGCCATCCCACACCCCATCAATCAATAATCCGGCGCTTCCCTTACGTTTCACCGCAGCGAACGGAAACGGCCGGCCATGCGAGCATGGCCGGCCGTTTCCGTTCATAGCATCTTTGCGCTTTACGCCACCGGAGGCTTCGGAGCCGCAGGGGGCTTCGGGGCTGCAGGAGGCTTGGGGGCCGCAGGGGCCTTCGGGGCCGCAGATGCAAAATCGGCAGCAGTGGCACCGCAACCGGAGCAGACATCAGCGCTAGCGGGGTTCTTGGTGCCACACTTAGGACACTCGATATCTCCGCCGATTACAGCAGATGAGGGACGGAAGCACATGGTCATTCCTTTCGAATTCAGATCGGAACGCTGGCCCTCAAACGTTGCAGCACGTCCGAGGGCCAGCCGGAAAAGGGTCGGGGATCGTTATTCCTTAGAAGCGTAAACGATGCCTTCGCGAGTGCTTTCCCATGCAGGCAGCGAGAAGATGCGGAATCCCTTCTCGCGCAGGGCCTCGACCTCAGCATCGACGGCTTCGCCGGTGGTCAGCGCGCTGTTGGGGCAGCACTTCACGCAGAAGGGCTCCTGCCCCTCGGCCAAGCGTGGCGCGCACTTGATGCACTTCTTGGACCACACGGGCATCCACGACATGCTCAGGTTCGGCCACGTGCCGGCCGGACGATCGATGCCCTCGCCCGAGCCAAGCGTACGCACGGTTGCCCAGTACTCGTCGTCGGGAAGCTCGTTGACCACTTTGCAGGCAAGCGAGCAGGTCCAGCAGCCGGTGCAGCGCTGCAAATTCACCAGGATCCGAGTGTCTTGAGCCATGGCTACTTCACTTCCTTTCCGTCTTCGTCGAGATCGGCTGCGTCAGCGATCTTGCGAATGTTGCAAGCGCAGTCCCAAATGGTATCCCAAGCACCGGCGATGCAGCCTTCGGAGCCAGTAAAGAAGCCGCACTTAACCTGATTTTTGCCCAGCATCTCGTTCCACCAGTGCTCAGACAGATCGTCGAGCGTCTCGCGACTACCCAGCGGCACCAGCAACTCGGAATAGGTGCCCTCCTCGAATTGGCGCTTGCGCCAACCGAACCACACCTGAATGGTTCCCGGAGGAATCACTTCATCAAGACGGCACGGAGCAATTACGTGACCGCGCTGGTTGTAGACTTCCACCTTGTCGCCATCCTTGATACCCTCGCGCGCGGCATCAACCGGGTTGATGCGAGCGCTCGGCTTGCCGCCGGAAAGCTTCACCATGACGGGATCGTCGGTGTACAACGACTGCATGAAGAAGCGCTGTCGGCCGCTGAAGAACTGGTAAGGATACTCTTCGTTCTTACCTTCGGCCTTGCTCGCCTCGGTGGGAACCTCCATAGGCTCGGTATACATGGCAATCTGATGACCCGTAGGAAGCAGGCGCTCGCAATAAAATTCGAGGCGACCGGAAGGCGTGCTGAAATCCAAACCCAAGAACGGGTCCCAATGGAACGGCGGCGTTGCCAAGCGAACCATCTTCTCCTTCTTGAGCCGCTCCATGCTCACACCGCCCTCGATACCCGCGATGAACGGATAGTCAGAGTCGATGCGCACGCCGCACCACTCTTCAGCAGTCTTATCAAAGTACTCGCCCAGTCCCAAGCGCTGGGCAAGACCCGTAAACAGATCGGTAGGATCATGAACCTCCGCCGGCGGCTCGATTGCAGGCTCCTGCAACACGATATGGTTGTAAGCGGCCATATTGATGATGTCATAGCGCTCGAACGGCATGCAGTCCGGCAGGATGTAGTCGGCATACTCGCCCGTGTCGGTAATCCAAATGTCGAAGTCAACGATAAGCTCGAGCTTCGGGAACACGCGCTCAATCCAACGGGAACGGTTCGGGCAGTTATGCACCGGATTGCCCGAGATGACCATAAGCGCCTTGTAGGGACATTCTTCCACGCTTTCGGAATTCTCGATAGCTTCGAAGAAGTCGGCTTGACGAGCAGGCACGCCCTTGAAGCCCTCGATACCGTTAGGGGCGACAATGGGGGCGTCGTTAAAGAGCACGGGCCATGCACCGCCTAGGAGCTCGGAAGTGACACCGGCACCGGGGCGACCCAGATTACCGGTCAGCGAACCGAGCAGATAGAACGAGCGATAAATATCACCCTGGTTTTGGTAGCGAATACCCAAAGCGCCCAAGATGTAAGCGTCGGGAGCAGCTGCATATTCCTCGGCAATGCGCACAGCGTCAGCTGCAGGCACGCCCGTGATGGACTCCTGGTACTCAGGCGTGTACTTGGCAAGATGGTCTTCGAGAACGCAGAACACGGTTTTGCAAGGAACGCCGAACACGTCGAGCTCCGCCTTGAGCTCGAGCTCCGTAGCGCCCGCAATCTCCTTCACGCCAGGCTCCACGGCGATAACGCCATGCGTCTTGTCGATTACCATGCAGTTGCCGTCGCCGTCGCGCATGAATTCGCCCGTATCGCTACGAACCAGGAACGGTGCCACCGTATGATCAAGCAGGAAGTCCACTTTATAAAGATCGTTCTTCACAATGTGGTTTGCCATAGCCAGCGAAAGAGCAGCATCAGAGCCGGGTTTTACCGGAACGAATTCGTCCGCATAACCAGCAGTGCCGTCGAAGAGCAGACCGATGTCGACGATCTTGGCACCGTTGCTCTTAGCCTCAACGACATGCTTTGCGAAACGGTGCTGGTTTTCAACAGGGTTCGCGCCCCATACGATAACGTAATCGGAGTGATCGATGTTGCGAGGATCGGTATTGTAGTAACGATACGTGTTACCCAAGTCATAGTACGCCGCAAACAGAGGGCCGTTGTCGAGGCCGTATGCCTCCATGGGGAACGTTGCGCCGTACAGACCGCCAAAGCGCGTGTGCAGCACACCGGCAAGACCCATCGAGGGCGGATAGCTTGCAGTTAGATACCACAGGGCGAGCGACTGCGGACCGTACTTGTCACGCTGTTCGGCTAGCTTTTCGGCAATCTCATCGAGCGCCTGGTCCCAACTGATTTCCTCCCATTTGCCTTCGCCGCGCTCGCCGGCACGCTTAAGAGGCGTTGTCAGACGATCCTTGTTGTAAGGCTGTCGACATGCCATGACGCCCTTTTGGCATATATGGGCCTCTCCCACTTCGGCGCCGGTGTACTCGGCCGGTTCCGTACGGATGATCTTCCCGTCCTTGACAATAGTCTTCAACGCGCAGTACTCATGGTCACCCCACCCAGGGCACGCGGTATAGACAAAACTCTCCTCGGACATAAGATCCCCCTTTCCTTTTCAACTCGTCCTGAACAGCACTGCCGTCACTATAGGATGCAGGGAACTCCCCTCGCTGTAGCCTAGGTTACAAATACCTCCTCGCTGTAACCTGGGCTACAGCGAGGAGGTATTTGTAACTCGGGTTACCGATTCCTGCTTGCACGGATGCCTATACTTCCACGCGTCAACGCCGCGCGCCAATGCGCGGACAAGCAAAGGAGGGGTACTTATGCCAGATCAGATCACCTTGGAACGTCGTACGTTCCTCAGAGGAGCACTCGCCGCCACCGCCGCCGCAGCGCTTCCGCTTGGAATCATGACCGGCTGCTCTTCGCAGTGGGCCAGCGCAGCCAACGTCTCGATCAAAACAGGACTCACTGAAGAAGAGCGCGCGGCAGTAACGCCTGACCCATCCTACATGGGAGGCAAGACGAACTTCTGCGGCCAGGAAATAAAGATCGGCACCGGCGAAAACGGCGAAGCCGCCAACCAAGCCCTGCTCGACCAACAAGCCCATTATTTGCCCGCACATATGGTGAAGGTCACTGATCGCGTGTACAGCGCCATCGGAAACGCACTCTCCAACTCCACCATGGTAATCGGCGACACAGGAATCATCGTCATAGACACGGGCGAGTGCAGGGAGACCGCTGAACTCGACTACGAAATGTTCCGCACCGTCACCGACAAGCCGGTTGTCGCCGTCATCTACACGCACTGCCACTACACAGGAGGCACCACCGCCTACCTGCCGGCAAACAACCCCGACAACGTGCCCATCATCGCGCAAGAAAGATTCATGGAAGCGCTTCTTTCTCCGTTCACCGAGACCGCAACCAGCTATGTCGACCGAGCGCATACGATGTTCGGCGATTACCTGCCCATCGAGGGGGAAGATGGACGCACGAGCTGCGGAATCGGACCCTTCTACAGCAATCCTTACGTCAAATCCTTCACCCCGGGCTTCATTCCCCCCAACAAACTCATTCCGGCCGCCGAAAAGGAAGTCGTGGAGAAAATCGACGGGCTTACTTTCCACTTCTATCCCACGACCTCCGACAGCGCCGACAACATCAACATTTTCATCGAAGAAGAAAACACCATCGTCACGAACCAAGCATGGGGCGTTATGTACAATATGTACACGCTGCGGGGCGAGAAGTACCGCAACCCCGTGACCATGCTTGCCGCATTAGACGTACTGCGCGATCTCAAAGCCGACAACATGGTGCCAGTGCACGCGCTGCCGCTCCTTGGTTCTGACAAAGTCGCTGAAGAGCTCACCTTGCAACGCGATGCCATTCAGTTCGTCTACGATCAAACCATCCGTTACCTGAACAAGGGATATACGCCTGATCAAATTGTTGCAGCCGTTAGAATTCCCGAATTCATGGCAAGCGGCGACATCACCAAGCCGCTTTACGGCGAGTTCGAGCACTACGTACGCGGCGTATACAGCGGACTCATCGGCTGGTTTAGCGGCGACCCTCTGGAACTGCATCCGGTATCCAAAGAATACGAATCCGCATACTTCGTGCAACTTGCAGGAGGCGCCGATGCGCTCACTGCGGAAGCGCAAAAAGCACTTGACGACAATCAGTACGCATGGGCAGCAACGCTTGCCACGCACGTCTTGAACGCAAGCCCCGAACACAACTCCGCAAAAACCGTCAAGGCTCAAGCGTACCGAAAGATGGGACAGGTTTCGCAGGCCTCCAACACGCGCCACTGGTACCACACCGAAGCTTGGAAACTGGAAGGAAACCTCGACAAGAGCATGGTTCCAGCCGTGATCACTAAAGATAAGCTCATGGCCGCGCCTCGCACGCTCGTGCTCGACATGCTGCGCGTGAGCATCGTTCCCGAAAAAGCCGAAGGAATGAATGAGTCGCTGGTAGTCACCTACTCCGACGAGAACGCATCGACTTCGATGATCGTTCGCAACTGCATTGGACAAGTCAAGCAGGGTGCTATCGAAAACCCCAGTGTTGAAATAGTGCTCGCTTACACCGTCATGCTCGACATTGTCCTCGGTGTGAAATCGTTCGACGAATGCCTCAAAGCCGGAGATATCACCGTCAAGGGAGACGCAGCCAAGCTGGAGACCATCATGGGCGTCTGTGAAATGCAGCTTTAAACTGATTCGTCTAGCGTCGAAAGCAACGTTCGGTTTTCCGACGTAATTACGAAGAAAGGCCGGTGTCCTTGCCCGGCCTTTCTTCGTATGGCCGCCATGCAGTTTCGCTCGAACGATCAGTAGAGCGCTCCATGGTCATTCGCAAGCACAACTTGCTGGCTCGCAAGCCTTGACTCGCACTTTTCAGCCATACCTGGATCTCACCTTGCTGCACTTCCGTACCTTTCAAGCGCTTTGCTCATCAAGCGCGTCACGCTAACTCGATTCATGCATAAAAGACGCCCGATAAGATCATGGGTTATGCCGTTTATTCCAACCCCCGTGCGTTCCAACTCGTCAAGTAGCCAGACAATACGATCGACCCCTGACGATTCGGCCATCAAAGCCATATTCTGAAGCGCACCTCGATACCGATCCGTAATCTCGGATAGAACGACACGCGCAAACGCCGGATCATCTTCAAACGCCCGCCTCATGAGAGACAAGGGGATCGCACATCCTCGAAGATCGGTTAGCGCATACCCAAGGTGACTATCGTTGAACCCTTCATCGAAATGTCTCGTCGCTCCAGCGATCTTCATCGCGTTTATCAGACATCCGGAATCCGCAACGAAGAGCCCCTGGCTACCGCCTTTCTCAGTCGATAGGGCAACAGCAAGCACCCCCGACTTCACCACGAGCACTTCCTTTGAAAAGGAAACCGCAGAAACGGTTGAGCCCTTCGTTATAGAAACATGCCTCGCCGACGAGCAAAGCATCTCCCGCGTTCCTGTGGATACATCAGAGCAAAATGGGTTGATCCGCACCTCCGTGCATCTAAATCCTCCACGTCCGACGCCCCCCGAAGCATTGCCCATAACAAGCCTCCGTCGCATAGAATAAATCTCCGCATTCCACCCTGCGACTCAGTATACCGCATATAGAAGCAGACCCTCGCAGAAGACCATGCGCGGGCCCGTCGCCAAAACCCCATCCAGCCGTTGGCCTACCAAGCCTCCAGGCGCTCGACGACGGCGGCTATCTGGGCCTCGGGCGTGCTCGCCCCCGCGGTGACGCCCACGCTCTCGCAGCCCTCGAACCAGGCGGGATCCAGCTCGTCGGGCGCTTCCACGTGATGCGTGCGCGGGCACGCGGCCGCGCAGATCTCGGCCAGGCGCGTCGTGTTCGACGAGTTGCGCCCGCCGATCACCACGATGGCGTCCACCTCGTCCGCAAGCGCTGCGGCTGCTTCCTGCCGCTGACGCGTGGCGAAGCAGATAGTGTTCTTGACCTGCGGCTCGATGCCGCGCGCAACAAGCGCGTCCACCACGGCGTCAAGCGACTCGCGCGTCTGCGTGGTCTGCACGACGATGCCGACGGGAGCCGGAAGACCATCCGGCAGATCGGCGGGCTCGGTGACCACGGCCACCTGGCCGCCTGCCTCGCGCGCGCAGGCAACCAGCCCTTCCACCTCGGGATGCCCCGCCTCGCCCACCACCACCACGCGCCCGCACTGCCGCGCAAGCTCCGCAGCCGCCTTTTGAGCGCGCGCCACATGCGGGCACGTAGCGTCGATGATGGGCAGCCCGCGCTCCTCCACGCTGCGGCGCACGCCCGGCGTCACGCCGTGGCTGCGGATGATGACCGACCCGTGATCCACCGCGTCAGCGCTCTCGACCGCGCGTATGCCGCGATCGGCCAGTTCGCCCACCACCTGCGGATTGTGGATGAGCGGCCCGAGCGTAGAGGCGCCCTCGGTGCGCTCGGCCGCCTCGAGCGCCATGTCGAGCGCCCGCTGCACGCCGTAGCAGGCGCCCGCGTGCTTGGCCTTCACCACCCTCATGCGCATGCTCCTTCCGCAGGTGCTTCCTTGGAAGCGCGGCGTTCCTTGGCGGCCTTCTTCTCCCTGATGGCGGCCACCAGCTCCTCGGTCGTGTGTCGCGCCACGCGATGCTCGGCGAACGCCGCCGTGAAATCACGGCCCTCCGGGAACAGCGCCGGCATGTCCACCTGATCGGCCGGCACGTTCAGCGACAGCGCGAAGCACTCGCGCATCGCGTACCAGGTGCAGCCGTCCAAGCGGTCTTCTTTCGGAAGAAAGTCGAAATCGCTCACCAGCAAGGGGTCCCCGTACTCGATGGTCACCTTGGGGAAGCGGAAGAACTTCCCCTTCTCCTTGATATGCTCGGCGTTGCGCACGGTCATGGGCAGGATGGGCGCATGACCCATCTTCGCGATGAACGCCGCCCCCGAATGGATCTCGGGCGTGCGATCGCTTTTGCCCCGGCGCGTTCCCTCGGGAAGAATGCCCACGATCTCGTCGTTTTTCAGCATGCGGGTCGCGCGCTTGATGGCCGTTCTATCGGCAGAATCGCGCTTGATGGGAAACGCGCCCACGCGCGACAGGATATGGCCCGCCAGGCCGTGCGCGTTGCCGAACAGGTTCTCGCGCCCCAAGAAGCGTATCCACTGGGAAGGGCGCGAAGACAGGTACATGAACACCACGTCCAGAAACGACGTATGGTTCGCCACCACCACCACGCCGCTTTCGCCGTCGAAGCCCCGCAGGCTTTGCCGGTTGTCCACGCGGTAGCGGAAGCAGATCTTGAACACGAAGGCCAAGAACCCGTAGATGACGTTGCCGACCAGGCGCGGAGCCTGCTTCTCGTCGGAAGCGCCGCCGTAGGGCATATCCCAGATCTTCTCGTAAGGCAGAATCAGGCTCATGCGCGCTCGCCTTCGCCGCCGTTCGCGCCCCTCTGACGGGCAAGCGCGCAGATCTCGTCGATCACGTCTTCGATGTAGTGCCCGGTCGAATCCAAATGCACGGCATCGTCTGCAGGCCGCAACGGCGACGTGGCGCGCGAGGAGTCCAGCTCGTCGCGTCGGCGAATGTCGGCAAGCACCTCGTCGAAGTCGATGGAGCCTACGGCACGGTCGACGTTTTGACGAACCCGACGATGGGCCCGCTCTTCAGCCGAAGCGGTCAGGAACACCTTGACCGGGGCCTCCGGGAACACCGTGGTGCCTATGTCGCGCCCCTCCACCACGTAGTCGCCCGCACGGCCGATGCGCTGCTGCTGCTTCACCAAAGCCGCACGGACGGTCGGCGCAGCGGAGACAGGGCTCACGGCGCGGTCGATCTCGGCGGTTCGGATGGCGTCGGTTACGTCGACGCCGCCGATGGAGACGCGGCGCGGAACCGGCTCGCCCGCCTCGTGAGCAAACGCGATGTCGTAGGTGCGCGCAAGGCTCCCCAGCGCGTCGCAGTCGTCGAGCGCCACGCCGTCTTGCAGGGCGCGCCATGCAACGGCTCGGTACATCGCACCGGTGTCCAGGCAGGAAAAGCCCAGTTCGCGCGCAACAGCTTTCGCAACAGTAGATTTACCGGCCCCGCTCGGGCCGTCAATGGCGATGATCATCGTGCCAACCTTTCGATATCGGACAGAAATTGAGGATAGCTGATCTTCACGGAATCGAAGCTCGCCACGCTCACGGACGAACCGCCTGTCAGGCCGACGAGCGCCCACGTCATAGCCAGACGATGGTCGCCCTTCGAGTCGAAGGACGCCGCATCCGGCACGACCAGATCCGGCTGCCCCTCGATGAACAGGTCGTTGCCTTCGACCCACGTGTCCACGCCCAAAGAGGACAGGCCTTCCACCACGGCCTCCAGGCGATCGGTCTCCTTCACGCGCAGCTCCCCCACTTCGCGAAACACCGTGACGCCGCGCGCATGCGCCGCCACGAGCGACAGCACGGGAATCTCGTCGACGATGGACGCGATCTTGTCGGCGGGAACCTCGCAGCCTCGCAGGTTCGGCGTGTAATCGACGGAAACGGTCCCGTAGGGCTCCTTGCCCGCAGATCCCGTGCGACGCAGGTTCACGCACGCGCCCATGCGCTCGAGCGTGCGGGTGAAGCCGATGCGCGCCGGGTTCAGGCTGACGTTCTCGATCTGCACGGAGCTGCCGGGCTTGAGCGCCGCGGCGCACGCGAGGAACGCAGCGGACGAAGGATCGCCCGGAACCTGCACTTCGCAAGCCTTGAGCGCGGCGGGCCCCGTGACGCTGGCCGTTCGATCCGCAGCCGTGGTGTCTACGCCGAACTCCGGGAGCATGAGCTCGGTGTGGTTGCGCGAAGGCGCGGGTTCGTTCACGGTGGTGGTGCCGCGCGCGTACACGCCGGCAAGCAGCACTGCGGTCTTCAGCTGGGCCGACGCCATAGGGGCATCGTAGACAAGAGGATGCAGGCCGCGCGTTCCGCACACGACGAGCGGCAGCGTTTCGCGGCCTTCGGGCTGAAAGCGAACCCCCATCTTCATGAGCGGCGCGGTGATGCGGCGCATGGGGCGCTTCACCAGGGACTCGTCGCCGGTCAGCTCCACGCGCACGTCCCACGGGGCGAGCACGCCCATGAGCAGGCGCGCCGTGGTGCCGGAGTTCCCGCAATCGATGGGACCCTCGGGTTGGGACGGCCCCTTCGCTCCCCAGCCCTCCACCACGCCAGCCAGGCTTTTGTCGGGCTGCAGCTCAAGCTCTACCCGCGCGCCCAGCTGGCGCACCGCCGCCATGGACGAGCGCACGTCCTCGGAATCAAGAACGCCGGTCAGCTTCGAGACGCCCTCGGCCATAGCCGCGAACAGCACCGCTCGATGCGAGATGGACTTGTCGCCCGGCACGGTGGCCTTGCCCCGCAACGGCGCGCGCAGAGGCTCGATGATGGTCGCTGCTGATTCAATCGACATGTATATGCTCCTTTGCCGCCAGAGGACTGAACGAAACCGAAAAACCCGCGTTGATGAGCTGCGCAGACAGCTGGCCGACGTCGCCTTCGTCGGTCAGCACCAAGCTGAGCACGGCGCTGTCCTCGGTGACGTGGTCTATCTCGATGGACTGGATGTTGCAACCGACCGAGCTGGTGACGGTGGTCACCTCGGCCACCACGCCCGTGCGGTTCTCCATGGGAATGCGAACCTCGAGCAAACGCTCGGTCGAAGGCACCCAGGCAACGGGCAGGGCCCGGCGAGCTTCCGCTGCGGAGGCAAGAAGATCCGTCAGCTGCGCGCGATTCCCCGATTCGAGCGCGCCGGAAAACGACGCGATGATCTCCTGCATCTCCGACAGCCCGTCGACGAGCGCGTCCTTGTTGTCGAACGCGATGCCGCACCACAGCTCCGGCGAGCCGGCAGCGATGCGCGTCGAGTCCTTGAACCCGCCCGCGGCCAGCCGCATAAGGGCCTGCTGGTCATCCGCATGACGACTCGCCAGCTGCATGAGCGACGAGGCGACGATATGCGGAACATGGCTCACCACTGCAACCGCCTCGTCATGATCTTCGCGCGGCAGCACGATAACGCGCGCGCCCAGCGAGGTGATCAGCTCGTGCAGACGCGGAAAGTGCTCGGCGGGCGTGTTCGCATCGGGGCACAGAATCCAGTGAGCGCCCTTGAACAGGTCCGCCCGCGCTCCTTCGATGCCGTTTTTCTCCGAACCCGCCATAGGATGGCCGGGAACGTAGTTTTCAGGATGGGCAAGATGCGCGCAGGCAAGCTCCACGATACGGCTCTTCGTGGACGCGGTGTCGGTGACGATGCCTTGAAAATCCCATGCAGCCAGGTCTTTCAGGTAGGCTTCGACCGCTCCTACCGGCGTAGCCAGAACCACCAGGTCGCAACCTTCGTCCACGAACCGCCGAAACGCAGGATCGGCCGGAAGCGCGCCCTCGGTCGCCCAGCCGCGCTCGAGGGCCTGCGCAAGCGTGCGCTGGTCGACGTCGACCGCGAGCACCCGCGCATCGGGGTGCGCGGAGCGAAACGCCGCGGCGAAGGACGCGCCCACCAGGCCGAAGCCCACGACCGCAACGCGATCGAACCCCGGCTCCGCGATATGGTCAACTTGTTGATGTGACATGAAACGGAAACACTCTCCCTGTTGCAAACATATTGACGTGCGCCGACAGACAATGCCGACGTGCGTATTCTAGCATTATCGGCCGAAGGATCGGCCGCCCGCGCCGCGCGTCGCTACGAACCGTCCTCCACGGCTCGCTTCAAAGCCGCAACCTCTTCGGGCGAAAGCATCCGCCACGAGCCGCGTTCGAGGTCGCCCAGTTCAAGCGGGCCGAACGAATCGCGATGAAGTGCCAGCACTGGATGGCCGATTGCAGCCAGCATACGCTTCACCTGGCGCTTTCTTCCCTCGCGAAGAACCACCCGAACGATGGAGCGGCACGCCGCGCGCTGTCTGCACTCGACGGCGTACTCGCGCGACGCCCGGGCGGGCACGGCCGGAGGCGCTTCGAGAACGCGCTCGGCGCGGCGAGCCGCCGGACCTTCCACAAGGCGGGCGTCGGCAGGGGCCGTAAACCCGTCGTCAAGTTCCACCCCGCGGCGCAAGCGCGCAAGGTCGCGTTCGGCGGGCCGGCCCTCGACGCATGCCAGGTAGCGCTTCGCCACATGATGCTTGGGATGCAGCAGGCCGTTGCCCAGGTCGCCGTCGGTCGAGAACAGCAGCAAACCCGTGGTGTCGGCGTCGAGCCGCCCGATGGGGAACAGCCCCGGATACCGATCGACGGGGACGAGCTGCGCCACGGTGGGACGCCCCTGCGGATCGGACATGGTCGTCACGAATCCCGCCGGCTTGTGCAACATGACGGTCACGGGGCCGTCGGCCAGCCGAACCGCCACCCCGTCCACGGCAACCTGGTCCACAAGCGGATCCACCTTGCTGCCCAACTCGGTCACCACCTGGCCGTTCACCGTCACACGACCGGCCGTCATAAGGTTCTCGGATCCACGGCGGCTTGCAGCCCCCGCTCGCGCAAGGAACTTCTGCAAGCGCATGGGGACGATGCGGGGTGCTTCGTTGGTTTCTTCGGTCACAGATCCTCCAGGGTCGGCGAGGGCTTCCGCCGTTCGACAGAACGGCGGACCCGCTTACTCGTCATCGGTTTCAAACGTCAGCTCGTCAAAGTCTATTTTCTCCACCAGGCCGAAGCCGGAAGCCATGGCCTCGGCCAGCATGCGCTGGGCGGCGTCCGACGCGGCTTCCTCGCGCGGGCTCTCGGCCACGATGACGCCGTCTTCGTCGTCGAGGTCGAACTGCATGCCCGCCAAGGGGTCGACTTCGTCCGGCCCCTCCCCCGCGGCCGCTTCCGCAGCTTGCGCGATGCGCACGTCGTCGCGCGTAGCGGACAATCGCTCGCGAATGAACGCGCGCGTATCGTCGTCGGGCGCGAACTGGTCCAGATCGGGCAGGTCGGCCACCGAGCGCAGACCGAACTTCTCCAGGAAGGCGCGCGTGGTCGCGTACAGCGTGGGGTTCCCGGGCGCGTCGGCCACGCCCGCCTCGCGCACCAAGCCCTTCTCCACCAGCGAGTTGATGGAGCTGTCCGAGTTGACGCCGCGCACGCTGGCAACCCCGCTGCGCGTTACCGGCTGCAGGTACGCCACGATGGAAAGCGTTTCCATGGCAGCCTGGGAAAGCTTGCGGGTATCCCATGACAGCACGTACTTCTCGATCAGCTCGTGGTACGCGGGGTGCGTGTACAAACGCCATCCGCCGGCGACCTCGCGCAGCTGGATGCCGCGGTCCTCCCGCTCCAGCTGATCGCGCAGCTCCACGAGCGCACGCTCGACCTCGCCCGGTGCAACCTCCAGCATGTCGGCCAGGGCAAGCGTGCCCACCGGCTCGTCGGTTACGAAGAGCATGGCTTCGATAGCGCCTTTGATCTGGCCTTCCTGCAAACCTTGGAACATGTCAACCTTCCTCGACCGACGTAAGGGCGTCCTCGCCTTCCAGCGAAAGATCGCCGGACCCTTCGATGTAGCGGATGTCGATGTCGCCGAACAGCTCGGCCTGCTCGATCTTCACCATGGCGCGCTTGTACAGCTCGAGCACCGCCAAGAACGTGACCACCACCACGGGCGTGGGCGTTTGCGCGTTGACCAGCTCCGAAAAGCGGATCTCCTTCTTGTTGCGGATGCGCTGATGAATGGCGCGCACGTGCACCTCGACGGGAATGGGCTTTGCTGCAATATGCTCCGATTCCAGCAGAAACACGTCGCGCCGAGCAAGCGCGCGCGCCGCCAAAAGCGCCAGCCCGTCAAGCGTGACGTCCTTCAGGTAGTCGGGCATGAGGTTCAAGAAACACGCGTCGGAACCGAAGGGGCGCGCATGCATGCGGCCTTCCGCCACGAACCGCATGTGCAGCGCGCTCGCGGCGTTCTTGTACTGCTTGTACGCCAGAAGCCGCTCGACCAGAATGTCGCGAGCCTCGCTGGGCGCAAGCTCCTCCAGCTCCTCTTGCACCGCATCGCGCTCGCGCGGCAGCAGGCTTTCGGCTTTGATTTCCAAAAGCGTAGACGCCACCAGCAGAAAGTCGCTCGCAACGTCCAGGTCAAGGTTGTCCATCCTGGACACTTCGGCCAGATACTGGTCGGCGATCTGGGTGATGGAGATGGCTCCGATGTCCACTTTCTGGCGGCTGACCAAATGCAGCAGCAAGTCGAACGGCCCCTCGAAGCTGTCTATGCGAACCTTGTACGCCATGCGCGGCCCCGCCTACCTGAACGGATACAGCAGGTTGAACACGTTTCCGGCCGTCGCGTCCAGATAAATGCCGATGGGATTGAAATGCAGAATGTACGGCACCAGGATAACGGCGATCATGAAGATGGGGAACGCGTACTGCTGCACCTTGTAGTACCGCGGCAAATACTTGGCCGGAAGCAGGAACGCGAAGATGGACGATCCGTCCAGCGGCGGAATGGGCAGCAAGTTGAAGAACATAAGATACAGGTTGATCAGCGAGAACATGGGCAAGAACAAGGTGAAGAAGTAGTAGAACACCATGCTTTGAGCCAGCTGGGCAACCGGCAGGACGAACAGGATAACCGCGTACACCGCCGCACCCAGAACAGCCAGCGCCAAGTTCGCCGCAGGGCCAGCCAAGCCCACGATGAGGTCGCCCTTGCGAGGATCTTTGAAGTACGCCGGGTTGTACGGCACCGGCTTCGCGTAGCCGAACACCGGCATGTTCATGGCCATGAGCATGAGCGGCATGATGACCGTGCCGAAAGGATCCACGTGCTTGAGCGGGTTGAACGAAAGCCGTCCGGCTCGCTTGGCGGTAGGATCGCCCAACTTATAGGCGGCAAAACCGTGGCACGCCTCGTGGCAAACGATGGCGGGCACGAAGCTCAGGATGGAGCATATAAGGTAAGGCAGCGATATAGACATAATGCTGATCAGTCTACCGCAAGCACTCGGCCCGCCCGCCCCAAGAGGGAAAACTTCATAAACTCGCAGCGACGAGGAATCTCGTGGAATCTCGAGGAATCTCGAAGAGCGTCGAAAGGGGTCGAGCGAGGATTTTTTTGGGCGCGAATCGGGGCCTGCGACACTTTCGCGAGCGCGCGAAGCCGCCGATCGGCCTCATCCCAAAACGCGACCATGCCTTTTGCCGACAAGGCGCTGCCGAAACCTGCATTCGGCAGCCCGCTCTCTGCCACAGGAAGGGTGCGGCAGTTTTCTTGGAGAACTCATGCGCCCAAAAACCCGAGGCGCTACCGCAACCTGCCCGCGAAGGGCTCGAAAATGGCAGAGATTCCGAGGTTTGCGGCTTTTGGCTCGTGACGTCGCGCACGAAAAGGGAAGATGAAATCTGCGACCAGGCATTATGCGATCACTTGTTCGCTATAAATGGAATATCTCGCGTTCAGGAGCCACAAACCTCCTAATCTCTGCCAAAAACGCATGTCCGCTGTTAACCTGCACCGCGGGCAAGCCGATCCCGCACGCGAAAAAGGGGCCGCGACTCAACCGCGGCCCCTTCGGGTTCATCGAGCAGCGCGCAAGAGACTACGCGTTGTCGGCTTCGAACTGCTTCATGAAGGCGACGAGCGCCTCCACGCCCTCGCGAGGCATGGCGTTGTAGATGCTCGCGCGCATGCCGCCGACGCTGCGGTGGCCCTTGATGCTCTCAATGCCGGCCTTCTTGGCTTCGGCCACGAACTTGGCGTCCAGCTCGTCGTTACCGGTCACGAACGGCACGTTCATGATGGAACGGTCCTCCTTGCGCGCCGTGCCGCTGAAGAGCGCGCTCTGATCCAGGTAATCGTAAAGGAGCTGCGCCTTCTCCACGTTGCGCTCCTTCATGGCCTCCAGGCCGCCCTGGGCCTTCAGCCACTTGAACACCTTGCCGCACATGTAGATACCGTAGCACGGCGGCGTGTTGTACAGGCTCTTCGCGTCAGCGTGCGTGTCGTAGCGCAGCATGGTGGGCGTTCCGGGGAACACGTCGTCGCTGATCAGATCTTCACGGATGATGACGATGGTCACACCGGCCGGGCCGACGTTCTTCTGCACACCGCCGTAGATCAAGCCGTAATCGGACACGTTGACGGGCTCGGACAAGAAGCACGAGGACACGTCGGCCACAAGCGGCTTTCCCTGCGTGTCGGGCAGCTCGTGGTACACGGTGCCGTAGATGGTCTCGTTCTGGCAGATGTAGACGTAGTCGGCGTCTTCGGAGATCTCGAGCTTCTTCACGTCGGGCACATAGCTGAAGTTCTCGTCGTCGCTGTTGGCGATGCAGCGCGCGTCGCCGTAGAGCTTCGCTTCCTTCCATGCCTTCTTCGACCAAGAGCCGCTTACCACGTAGTCGGCGACCTTGTTGCGCATCAGGTTCATGGGAATCATGGCGAACTGCGTGGACGCGCCGCCCTGCAGGAACAGCACGCGGTAGTTGTCGGGGATGCCCATGAGGTCGCGCAGATCCTGCTCGGCCGTTTCGATGATGGACGCGAACGGCTTGGAACGATGGCTCATCTCCATGACGGACATGCCGCTGCCCTGGTAGTCGAGCATTTCGGATGCCGCCTCGGCAAGCACTTCCTCCGGCAGAACCGCCGGACCGGCCGAGAAATTGTACACACGAGCCATGGGGACCTCCTTGACGTTCTTTCAGACAATGCGGCCCAGTATACACGCTCGCAGCGCGCGCAGGCCGCTTTATCCCGCTAAAGCGGCGAATAGGCTCCCGGACGGCAGAGGCGGATACGCTTCGGCCGCTTCAGACCCGATGCCAAAGGGCAAGCTAGCCCAGCCCCGGATACCCTTGCTGGCGCAGGGCCTCGTAGGAGGCCACGGCTACGGCGTTGCTCAGGTTCAAGCTGCGCAGCCCCTCGCGCATGGGGATCCGAACGCAGCGGCTTGCGTAAGCCTCGATGAAGCGCAGGTCGAGCCCGCGACTTTCGCGACCGAACACGAGAAAGGCGCCCTCGCCGTACGAAGCCTCGGCGAAGCTGCGGCGCGCCTGTCCCGTGAACAGATGCAGCTCGTCGTTTCCGTGCGCCTCGAAAAACGCATCGGCGCACGGCCAGCGCACGATGTCCACCTCGTCCCAGTAGTCGCATCCGGCACGCGACAGGTTCTTCTGCGTCAAGCGAAAGCCCATCGGCTCCACCAGGTGCAGGCGCGCGCCCACGCATGCGCACGTGCGGGCGATGTTGCCGGTGTTCTGCGGGATCTCAGGCTCCACGAGCACGATGTTCAGCTGCTCGCTCACAGCGCCTCCGCCTGTTTCGCCATTTCCTCTTCCAACTCCTCGGTGAGCAGGAACCACTCCTCCTCGGCGGCGGCAAGGCGCTGCTTGAGCTTGGCGTGCTCGGCCACGGCGTCCGAGGAAGCGTCCTCGTTCACGTAGAAGCCCGGGTCGGCCATGAGCTCGAGCAGTTCGGCCATGCGCGCGTTGTCGCGCTCCATCTGCTTGTCCAACTCGGCTATGCGCTTGCGGTGGTTCTTGAGCGCGGCGTACGCGCGGTTGCGCGCCTCCGCCTCGCGGCGCTTCTGCTCCTTGGACTTCGGCGCGCTCGCGCGCGGCGCCGTAAGCTCGGTCTGCGCGACACCGGACGCGGAACCCGCCTTGTCCGGCCGATGCTCGGCGCCGGACGCCGCATGAGAGCCGCCCTTTCCCTTCTGAGCGCCCTTCCCTCGCGGCGCGTCCTCGCCCATCACCTCGTCGACCAGCGAACGGTCCTCTGGCGCCGGGCCGTCCAACTGACCGCTCTTGAACAGGTAGTAGTCGTAGTCGCCGTCGTAGCTCGTCACCTTGCCCGGCTCGATCTCCACGATGCGGTTCGCCACGCCCCGAATCAAGTGCCGGTCGTGGGTGATGAACAAGATGGTGCCCTCGAAGGTTTTCAGAGCTTGCTCCAGGATGTCGGCGCTGGCGATGTCCAGGTGGTTCGTCGGCTCGTCCAGACAGAGGAGCGGGCGCGGCGCCACCAGCATCTTCGCCAAAGCCAGGCGGCTCTTCTCGCCACCCGACAGCACGCTCACCTTTTTATCCACCGCGTCGCCCGTGAACAGGAACGCGCCGAGCAGCGTGCGAACCTGCGATATCGACCAGCCCGGAGCCACGTGGTCGAGCTCTTCGAACACCGTGTTGCCGGGATGCAGCTCGTCAAGCTGGTGCTGGGCGTAATAGGTTTTGGAAACGTGAACGCCGTAGTCGATGCTGCCCGCATCGGGACTGGTGGCCCCCGCGATCATCTTCAGCAACGTCGACTTGCCCGCGCCGTTGGGTCCCACCAGGGCAATCTTGTCGCCCCGGTACATGGTGAAGTCGAAGCCGTCGTAAACGGTCTTGCTGCCGTAGCGCTTCACGAGGCCGCGAGCGCGCACCACCTCGTCGCCCGTGCGCGGCGGCTGCTTGAAGTTGAACTTGACGGTCTTCTTCTCTTCGGGAAGCTCGATGCGCTTGATCTTCTCAAGCTTCTTGACGCGATCCTGCACCTGCTTGGCCTTGGTGGGCTTGTAGCGGAACTTCTCGATGAACGCCTCCATGTGGGCGATCTCCTCGGCTTGCTTCGCCGCCTCGGCGCGCAGGCGCTCGAGCCGCTCTTCGCGCGACTTGAGGTAGGCGGAGTAGTTGCCCTTGTAGATGTTCACCTGCCCGTTGTCCACTTCGGCAACGCGATCGACCATGTTGTCCATGAACGCGCGGTCGTGGCTGACCACGACGACGGTCCCGGCGTAGCCGCGCAGAAAACCCTCTAGCCACTTGACGCTCTCCAGGTCAAGGTGGTTGGTGGGCTCGTCGAGCAGCAGCACCTCGGGGTTGCGGATGAGCAGCTTCGCCAACGCGATGCGCATCTGCCAACCGCCGGAGAACTCGGTGGTGGAGCGAGCAAGATCCGCCTCTTTGAAGCCCAGGCCGAAAAGCACGCTGCGCACTTTCGCCTCGATGGTGTAGCCGCCCAGCACCTCGTAGGCATCGCGGGCGCGCCCGGCGGCCGCCAGCTGCTGATCGGTCGGATTATCGCCCAGCTCGGCCTCCAGCTTGTGCAGCCGGCGCTCCGCTTCGAGCACTTCCACCTGCGAGGACATGACCTCTTCGAAAATGGAGCGATCCTCCATCTCGATGGCCTCCTGCTCCAGGTAGCCGACGCGCGCACCCTTCGCAAACAAAACGCGCCCCTCGTCGGCGTCCTCCTGACCGGAGACGATGTTCAAAAGCGTGGTCTTGCCCGCCCCGTTCGGGCCGACAAGCGCCAAGCGCTCGTATTCCTCCAAGCGAAACGTCACGTCATGGAAAAGCTGACGCCCCCCGAACGATTTCGATATGTGCTCAAGCTGCATGATCATAATGCGAACGCGCCTTCGGTTCTCGTGCTGGCAAAAAACGGCGCGCGCTCATCGCGAACGCCAACCGTCTATGATAACCGAAGATGCCGTTTACGGCGATGCGCTTCCTGGATCGCGAGCCAACGCCTATACTGAAGCCGAACGAAACCACGTCGACAAGGAGGACGATCGCCATGACCATGAACCCCAACACGCGCGTGTCGGACATCCATGCCGACGAGAAGTCGCTCATTCTCCGTCGGGCCGAAACCGCCACGATCGGCTCGCTTTTCGCCGCGGCCTTCATCATCGTGGTCACGTTCATCGCCCGCACGTTCTACGAATAGCCTCGAGCGAAGCCCCGCCCGAAGAGCCGACCGGGCCCAAACGTCAGGATCCCTTGCCTAAAAACTTGACTTGGAGCGCACTCCACGTGCTTCAATGCAAGACGGCATGCGCATGCAAGCCGCAAGACGAAAGGATCCCTCATGAAGATAGCCGAAGTAAGCAAGCTATACGACCTTTCAGCCGACACGTTGCGCTACTACGAGCGCATCGGGCTGCTTTCCAACATAACGCGCAACGCAAGCGGCATACGGGACTACAGCGACCAGGATTGCGCGCGGGTGCAGTTCGTCAAGTGCATGCGCAAAGCGGGCGTGTCCATTGAAGCGCTCATCGAGTACATGCGCCTGTTCGAGCAAGGCGACGACACGATTGCGGCGCGCAAGGCGCTGCTCGAAGAGCAGCGAGACCTGGTGCGGAAGCGCATCGCCGAAATGCAGGCAGGCCTCGACCGCCTTGACTACAAGATAGAACACTACGAGCAGACTATCGTGCAAGCCGAGAAGAAGCTGCGCTGAGATCGCGCTGCGAAGATCGGGAAGGACCCTGGACAAGCGCCGTCCGCATCACATCAAAAAAAGGCCGCCAGTCGTTTGACTGGCGGCCTGGCGTTTCATGGCTCCCCGGGTAGGATTCGAACCTACAACCCTCCGGTTAACAGCCGGATGCTCTGCCGTTGAGCTACCGAGGAATGAGGAGCGCTCCGTTGCGCGAGTAAGTATTATACCGGAACCAAAACTTTGCGCAAGACCGTTTTTTCAAAATTTGGGCACGTGCCCGAAAATTGTTCTCCGCAGCGCCGGTTCCAGCAATCCACCTGGTGCGTTAGTACACCATGCCCATCGTTTCGCGCACTTGCGCAAGCGTGGCCTCGGCAATTTCGTTCGCCTGACGGTTCCCGTCGTGCAAGACGTCCTTGATGTAGTCCATGTCCTGCATGAGCTCTTGACGGCGTTCGCGAATGGGAGCCAAGAAGCCGTTCACGCTTTCGGTCACGTACTTCTTGAGCGCTCCCGATCCCCCGTCGCCGATTTCGGCGGCAATCTCGAGCTCGGTGCGGCCCGTGCAAAGCGCGGCCGTCGTCAGCAGCGCGGACACGCCGGGGCGGTTCTCCTTGTCGTACGTGATAACGCGGTCGGCGTCGGTCTTGGACTTCTTGATGAGCTTCGCCGTCTCTTCGTCGGTAAGCGACAGGCTGATGGCGTTGCCGTAGCTCTTCGACATCTTGCGCCCGTCAAGGCCGGGAATCTCCACGGCGTCGTTGAGCACGCCCTCGGGCTCGGGGAACACCTGACCGAACCGTTCGTTGAAACGGCGGGCGATCAAGCGCGTCTGCTCGATGTGCGGCAGCTGGTCCTTGCCCACCGGCACGATGTTGCCCTTGCAGAACAGGATGTCGCACGCCTGATGCACGGGATACGTAAGCAGAAGGCCGGTGAGCGCGTGGCCGGAAGCCTCCATTTCGGACTTCACCGTGGGGTTGCGCTGCAGCTCGGCTTCGGTCACGAGCGAGAGGAACGGAAGCATCAGCTGGTTGAGCGCGGGAACGGCCGAGTGCGTGAAGATCATGGTCTTCGCCGGGTCGAGGCCGCATGCCAGGTAGTCGATCACCATGTTGTACACGTTGTCGCGAATATGCTCGGTGGTGTCGCGGTCGGTGATCACCTGATAGTCGGCGATGATGACGCGCGTCGTCACGCCCAGGTTCTGCAGAGCCACGCGCTCGCGAATGGTGCCGAAGTAATGGCCCAGGTGCAAGCGGCCGGTCGGACGGTCGCCGGTGAGCATGGTGTAGTTCTCGGGATGGACGGGCAGATCTGCGCGGATCTCGTCGCTGCGCTTCTTGCTGGCTTCAAAGCTATCGGTGCTCATGATGTTCCTATCGCGAAATCGTTGTGTCGGACCGTTCGGCGCCGCGAGCCAAGCCGGGCACCGCGCATGCGTTGACGGCCAAGCCTTGAATCGCACGCGCATCGCAACAGTATAGCCGTTTTGGGGTGCGCACGGCACATCGGGCCGCTTTGCCGCGCGCTATAATCGTGAACCGTATCGCACCCTGAGGAGGATTCATGAACGACGCGCTGAAAAACCTGACGAAAGAAGAGCTGCTCGAACTGCTCGAGATATACGCGAAGAACCTGATCGCGCTCGACGGAACGTGGTTCCAATCGATCGAGAAGGACGACGGCATGGACGCAGCCATGCACCATGACGTGGAAGCATGGCGACGGTTCAGCGTTTCTGAGGGCCGCCGCATCAAGGCGTTTCTCGGACTGGACGAGCATCCGGGCATCGAAGGGCTGGCGAAGGCGCTTTCGCTGCGCTGCCAATCGGCCGCGAACGTCGACGAGATAACCGTGAACGGCAACGAGCTGACGTACCGCATCGTCGATTGCCGCGTGCAGAACGCCCGCGAGCGAAAGGGCATGGGGTTCCATCCGTGCAAGAACGTGGGAGTAGTGGAGTATGCGGTGTTCGCAACCGCTATCGACGACCGCATCGTTTGCGAATGCCTGAGCTGCTTCCCCGACATCGTGGACAGCACCTGCAACTGCGCTTGGAAATTCACGTTGAACGCCTAGGACAGCGAAAAAGCCTTCCCGAAGGAAGGCTTTTGAATTCATGGTGGTCGCTACAGGATTTGAACCTGTGACCCCCGCCGTGTGAAGGCGATGCTCTCCCGCTGAGCCAAGCGACCGTGCTTGTTGCTTCGTTCGCAACGCTGAAATATTGTACCGGTAGTTTTAGGCGCGCGCAAGCCCCTATTTTCAATTTTTTGAGAATAGCGTTGCCGACGGGTTTGCGAGGATTCGCGGCAAGGATTCTAAGCGGCTTGCGCAAACTACCCGTTTCCCTCTTTGCACAAGCGAGCATTTTGGGATAGAATAGCGGGACGCTTTACGGGCCTATAGCTCAATGGTGGAGCAGGGGACTCATAATCCCTTGGTTGCAGGTTCGAGCCCTGCTGGGCCCACCAGCAAACACGCAAAGGCTGCATCGGTTTCGGTGCAGCCTTTTCCATGCCCGCATGAAGCCGCCCATCCAGAGGCTGCCGCACGCCCACCCGCTCCCCCTTCCCAGCGCAGCGTCCGAAGCAGCCCGCAAACGCGGCGCTGCACGCATGCCTCTACCACCTTCCGAGGGAGGTGCGCACCCGAAACCATACTTCCTGCGGTATGGAACAGAGCAGTCGAGCGACCCTACAATAAGGACGGTTCCCGCTGCGGCCCTCCAACCGAAGGAGCACGCCTTGACGTTGCTTATCCCCATCGCCTTCCTTCTTGCCGGCACCTTCGCCGTCATGACCATCCTGGCGCGCAACCTTGCCAGCCTTGGTCGAGAGTCGGACGCCATGTGGGAGCAGCTGCAAGCGACCCGCCGCAGCCGAAACGACGTCATGGCGCGGATAGCCGACGCCGCACGGGCAAACGGCGTGGACGACCCCTTCGCCCTGCAAGCCGTCGAGCGCGCCTTTGCCGATGCGCAGGCCGCCGAAGACCCGACGCGCGCCGCAGAAGCCGACGATGCGCTCTACGTGGCGCATCGCAACCTGCTCGACCTTATCGAAGGGCACGCACCCGCCCTGCTCGAGCGCGCGCCGTTCGCGCTTCTCCTAGAAGAGCTGGGAAAGCTTGAAGATCGTATGACAACCCATAAGGGACTCTACAACAACCGCGTCACCATGTACGGCAACGCGGGGCGCACGTTTCCCACGCTGCTCATCGCCAAGCAGCGTGGCTTTGCGCCCCGCAAACGCTACCTGCCCCGCGAAGCGTCCGACCCCCTTGCCGTGGCCGCCGCAAGCGGCTCCACCGCGCTGGCGGAAGCTTCGCCCCGCATCATGAACGCCTACATGCTATGGGCCATCGGGCTATCCGACACGGTGCTCGAAGAAGCGCCGCAGCATCGAACCGGGCGGTAGCGCGCGCAACCGCCCGACCCGTCCCTTCCCCACCGCGCAAAAAAGCCGCTTGCCGAGTGGGCAAGCGGCTGCAAGCGAGCAATGCGAGCGGCGCCGTTACGCGCGGCGCACCAGGTAGCACTTGTGGATGCGCGGGTTGCGCTCGAAGTCGTGCGGGATGGTTTGCGCGGTGATGTCCTCGATGATCACGCCGTACTTCGCAAGCGCCTCCTCGTCGGGCTTGAAATTGCGCAGGTTGCACGAGAACACGGCCTCGCCCTCTTCGGCCAGCAGGCGGGTCACGCCGATAAGCAGCTCCACATGATCGCGCTGGACGTCCCACGTGCGCTTGCCCATGGCCTTGGAATTCGAGAACGTGGGCGGATCGACGAAGATCAAATCGAACCTGCGCGGCGTGCGGCGGCACTCCGTTATCCACGTCATGACGTCCGCACGCTCGAACGCATGCGCTTCGCCCGTAAAGCCGTTCTGCTCCATGTTGCGCGCGGCCCAATCCAGGTACGTTTGGGAAAGGTCGACCGTGCACGTGGACTCCGCCTGCCCGCCCGCAGCGTGCACGGTAGCCGTGCCCGTGTACGCGAACAGGTTGAGGAACCGTTTGCGCGCGGCCCGCGCGCCCACCAGCTCGCGCGTCAGGCGATGATCCAGGAACATGCCCGTATCCAAATAGCCGGACAGATCGACTTCGAGCAGGTACCCGTCCTCCTGTACGTGGGTCACGTACGAGCGCCTTCCCGCCCCGCGGTACTGGCTGCCCCCCTTGTCGCGGCAGCGAACCTTCGAGAACACGTGGTCGGGACGCACGCCCAGCACCACGGGAGCCAGGGACAGAACGTCGTCGAAGCGCCGTTGCGCCTTCGAGGGGTCGATCGTGGAGGGCGCAGCGTATTCGGCTATATGCACATACGTGTTGCCCGACGCCTGGCCCGCGCCCGTGTACAGGTCGATGGCGACCGCGTAGTCGGGCAGGTCGGCATCGTAGATGCGATAGCACGACACGCCCTCGCGCTTCGCCCATTTGCGACGCTCTTTCGCCACCTTGCGAAGACGCGAAGCGAACTGCTCGGACGCGGACTCGAACACCTCGACGCGATGCTCGGCCCCGCCTGCGGAGTCAGGCACCGTCACGATCACGGGCTCCACCGGGGGCTCGTCGAACACGAGCACCTCGACCGACACCCGACCCGCGCCGAGCGTCGCCCGCTCGAAAGGCTCCACGCCGAACCGGGACTCGATGCCCTCGCCGCCCGCCACTGCGAACGTCGCGCCCGAACCCGCCGCCGAAGACGCGCGCGAGAAGGCGGCCGATTCGGCCTGCTGCCGCGCCTCCGATTGCGCGCGATCGCCGGTGGGCAGCACGCTTGCCACCAAGAACCCGGAAGCCTGCATGCCGTCCGCGCCGCTGTCGGCCATCGCTTCGCGCAGTGCGCGCGCCGCCGCCGATCCCACGCGTTCCACCAGGTCGGGAGCGCTTTGGGCATCGCCCAACTCGATGCTCACAACCTGGCGCAGCCCTGCGCGCTTAGCGCGCTGACGGGCGCGCGCGATAGCGGGCGACGACGTGGTCGCCCCGGCGAAGCGCACGTACGCCAAATCGGGCGGCGCCGAAGGATCCTGCGTATCGCACGCCGCTACGCGCGCCAGCCCCGCTTCGAAGCGCTCGTCGGCCTCGGCAAGAAGATCGCCCCACGCATCCTCGTCCGCCTCCGCCCAGCCGAAGAACCCCCAGCGCGAGCGAGCAAGGCCGGGCGCGAGGTCGCATGCGACCGACGCGGCCTCGATGACGAGCGAGCCGTCCGAGCACGTCGGATCAACGCATGCGGCGCCCGATGCCGCTATGTCGTGCCAGCCGGCCAAGGCCAGCAGGCCCGCAGCCTGCGCGCACTCCAAAGGAGCGTCTGGCCCGTCGTCGGCCGTCAAGTACGTGCGCCGATACAGGGACTCTCCCGACAAATCGAGCGAAATAGTCGCTCGCCTTTCGCGAATGCGCACGTCGAGCACGACGTCGGGCTGATCGGTGTCCACATCGGGACGCTCGCCGCGCATCTCACGCAAGCGATCGCACACCGCGTCCTTCACCTTGAGCGCGGTAAAGCGGGTATTGCGCAGCTGGTCGTTCATGCCGTGCGCCTGCACGGCCATGCTCGCCCCCGAAGCGATGACCCGCTCCCACGGCAAGCGACGCGCGCCCTCGTACAGCAGGTTGGCATCGGATGCGTTCACGCGACCGACCACGAGCGTCACGCGCGAGGCAAGCCGCGACCACAAGCACGCTTTGAGCGCGCCGCGCATATCGCAGAAAAAGGCAACGCCCCCGCCAAGGGGGCGCACGCGCTTAGCTCCAAGCGACTTCAGCTCGTCGGCCAACGGCTTTTCCAATCCGGAAAGGCAGCTTGCGAACAACTCGAGGTTGTATTTTTCCATACGTGACGTCCCATCGTAAAATCGCAGGTTGGAGCAGCGCGCCGGCAAAGAGGCCCCGCGACGCCCGTCGCCTTCCGCCCCGCAGCCCGCATGCCGTGCGACATGCGGAAAGGGCAACAAGGCGAAAACTCGGACATCGCGGGGCCTCGTCGGCAAAACCGGTCCGCGCTACGGCGTCGAACGTCTCGGGCGGCGCTCGAGCCGCCCGAGCCCTTAGTCTTCCAGGTAATCCTTGAGCTTCGAGGAGCGGGACGGATGGCGCAGCTTCGCCAGCGTCTTGCTCTCGATCTGGCGAATGCGCTCGCGCGTAACGCCGAACTCGCGTCCGACCTCCTCGAGCGTGCGAGGATGGCCGTCTTCCAGCCCGAAACGCAAAGCGATGACCTTGCGCTCGCGCTCCGCCAGCCCGTCGAGCACCTTCGACAGCTGCTCCTGCAGCATACTGAACGATGCAGCGTCGGGCGGCACCACGGCGGCGTCATCCTCGATGAAATCGCCCAGCTGGGAGTCTTCCTCTTCGCCGATGGGGGTCTCCAGGCTCACGGGCTCCTGCGAGATCTTCTGGATCTCGCGCACGCGCTCGGCGGGCAGGCCCATCTCCTTGCCGATCTCCTCCGGCGTTGGCTCGCGCCCGAGCTCTTGCAGAAGCTGGCGCTGAATGCGGACCAGCTTGTTGATGGTCTCGACCATGTGCACCGGGATGCGGATGGTGCGCGCCTGGTCGGCGATGGCGCGCGTGATAGCCTGACGGATCCACCACGTGGCGTACGTGGAGAACTTGAAGCCCTTCGTGTAGTCGAACTTCTCGACCGCGCGGATCAGGCCCAGGTTGCCTTCCTGGATCAGGTCCAGGAACAGCATGCCGCGGCCGACGTAGCGCTTCGCAATGGACACGACCAAGCGCAGGTTCGCCTCGATGAGCTGCTGCTTGGCGTCCAAGCCCACCTGCTCGATGCGGCCGAGACGGCGCTTCTCGCGGCGCTCGAGCTCGATGCCCTCGTCTTCGGCCTTGTCCAGCTCTTCGCTTGCAGCGACGCCGGCCTCGATCTTCATGGCCAGGTCGATCTCTTCGGCTGCGTTGAGCAGCGGAACCTTGCCGATTTCCTTGAGGTACATGCGCACGGGGTCGCCGGTGAGCATGGTCACGGACGCATCGGCGTTGCGCTTGCGCACCGACGAGCGAACGCGGCCGCTCTTGGCCCCCACCTTCGGCAGCTGCACTTCGCTGACGGCCTTGAGTTCTTCTTCGGGAATGCCCGCAAGCAGGTCCTCGTCCTCTTCGCCGTCTTCGGACAGGGGCGTTTCGAGTTTGTCGTCTTCGAGCGTATCGGTAGCGCTTACGTCCGGTTCGACGTCGAGCGCGTCGTCGTCAAGCATCTCCTCAGATTCAATCGGGGCTTTCGCTTGGTCATTCGCTTGTACCGGCTGTTTCTTAGAGGCTTGGGCCACGTGATCTTCCTTTCCAACAGGATGGCGCACAGGGCATGAAGACATGCACGCTCTAGGCGCAAAGATACAGCCGAACACTATATCACAAGGTGTTGGCGCTTAGCAAGAAACGTCGGCGAATCGCAACCAAACTAGCGCGCGGGACGATCAGGGCCATCGTCGTCCGACGCTCCCGTCGACCCCGTGCGCCCGAACGTCATCTTCTCGAACAGGTCCACGGGAACCGGCGCGGAGAACACGTAGCCCTGCACGGCGTCGCATTCGGTGCTGCGCAAGAACTCCACTTGGGGAATGGTCTCGACGCCCTCGGCGATGGTTCCCATGTTGAGCTTCTTGGCCAAGTCGATAACCGACCCCACCACCACTTCGGAGCGGCTTTCGTCGCCCAGGAAGAACTGCCGGTCGATCTTGAGCGTGTCGACGGGAATGTCCTTCAAGACGTTCAGCGACGAGTACCCGCTGCCGAAATCGTCCATCGAGCAGCGAAAACCCAAGGAGTGGATGCCCAGGACGGTTTCGCGCAGAAGGTCAAGGCTCTCGAACGCCACGCTTTCGGTAAGCTCGAACTCCAAAAGCTCGGCAGGGACGTCGTAGCGCTTGCGGATCTCCTCGAACGCGTCCAGGAAGCGATCGTCGTGCAGGTGCAGCGGCGACAGGTTCACCGAAAGCGGCAAAGGCTCGATGCCCGCATCGATCCACGAGCGGATCAGCTTGCACGACTGCTCGAACACGGCAAGGTCGATCTTTATCACGAAGCCGTTTCGCTCGAAGAAGGGAATGAACTCGCCCGGAGGCAGCAGGCCGCGCTTCGGCGAATCCCAACGAACCAGCGCCTCGGCCCCGATGGTCCGCCCCGACTCCAGGCATATCTTGGGCTGCAGGAACAAGATGAACTCGCCGCGCTCGAGCGCTCGGTCCATCTCGTTTTCCATTTCTTTCTCGCGGATCAGCCGTTCGTGATCCACGTCGCTGAAAAACGAGCAGCGGCACAGGTGCCCGCCCGCCGCAGCAGAGGTTTTGCGGGCAGTGTTCGCCCGGTCCCTGATGGTGACGATGTCGCACGGCCACTCGACGGCGCATGCCCCACAGTTGAGCTTGACGAAGTACGGCGCGTTGTTCTCGCGGTTGAACGCGTTGAGGCGCTCGGCCAGCTCGTGGAGCCATGCGCGCACAAGCTCCGGATCGGTGTCGTCGAGCATGACGTTGAACAGGTCGGCCGTCACGCGAGCGGAGGCTTCGCCCTCGCGCAGGCCGTCCGCAATGGCCTTGTGCAGGTACCGCAGAAGCTCGTCGCCGCGAGCTTTGCCGAAGCTGTCGTTGACCAGGCGGAAGTCCTCTATGTCGAGCGCGACCAAAGAAAACGGCGACCGATCCTTGATGCGCTCGGTCACCAGCATGTCGAACCGCGCAACCGTATGCCCGCCCGTCACCGGGTCGACGAACGCCAGCCTGCTGATCTCGCGGTTCTTGCGCGATGTGGCCCAAGCCAGGCAGCCCCCGAACGCGCCGAAGGAAACCAGGGCCAAGACCGTCGTTCCAATGATGGCCAAGGTCGAATAATCCGAAACGGACGTGGCGTACAGCGAAGGCGGAACCACCGAGATGGCGTACCAGCCTCCCAGATCGAGCGGGTAGTAGTTCACTTCGCGCAGCTGGCCGTCCACCGTGTAGCCCAAGCAACCGCTCATCCCCCGCTGCATGTCCTGCGCCATGCGAGCGATATCGTCTTCGGATGCCACGGCCTCGTTGCGCAGGCCGTCGAAGAAGTTGCGGTCCTCCCCGAGCGAGTTCGCATTCTCGGAACGCAAGATGAAATCCCCGTCCGACGACACGATATGGGCGAATCCCACGCCGTCGGCCGTATCGGTGTTGTAGAGCAGCTTCATCGAATCGTGAGCGACCCACCCTACCACGGCCCCCAGGCCATTGGGGCCGACGGCCGGAACCGCGTACAGCGCGCCCTTGCCCGGGCTGAACTCGGGCACCTCGACCAGATCGCCTTCGACGCCAGCCTGCCCTTCGATTGCGTCCATGACCACGCGGAACCCTTGCGCGTCGACCGCGCCTGCGCCGGGAACGGTCAAGGTCCCGCTTCGGTCGGCGTACCCGACCCAGCTGAAGGGCCCGCCGTCGACCAACGTCTCCGTAAGGGCCGCGCGGTTTTCGTCGTCGCCGTCGATCACGCTGAGCTGCCGGCCAAGATGCTCGAGAAGCTCCACGTTGAAGCTCATGCGCTGGTTGATCTTGTACGTAGTTTGCTGGGACAGCTCGGCAAGGTAGCTTTCGGTCTCCTCCATGACCACCTGCTCGCCGCGCACGAGCGTGATCGCGCACACCGCGCCCGTCGCAAGCGCCACAACCGCGAACACGGCAGCGAACACGCGCAGGTAGCTCCCTTGCAGGATTGCTTTCACGATATCCCCTTTTAACGGTGAAGCGCGCCTTCGCAAGACCCCGGATTCAAGTGAGCGCGCCTTAGCAACTTCCGTTGACCTAATTCCCCATTATTGCAAAGCGAGCCGCAGCGTGCAAGGCGCAATCGCAGGACCGAAGCATGCCTATCGGCTCAGGAAGACGCGCAGCGCATCGTAGAGCTGGTTGGCGTCGAACGGCTTGGGCACGAAGCCGTCCATGCCGGCGGCGCGCGCCTCCTCCCGATCCTCCTGGAACGTGTTGGCGGTCAAGGCGACGATGGGAACCGTCCGCGCGTCGGCACGGTCAAGCGACCGGATGGCGCGCGCGGCGGCCAGCCCGTCGAGCACCGGCATCCTCACGTCCATGAGCACGAAATCGTACGTTCCCGTTTTCGAAGCCTCGAACAGGTCGATCGCCTCGCGCCCGTCCGCCGCTCGATCCACCGACACGCCCTGCATTTCAAGCAAAGCCGCCGCAATCTCGGCGTTCAGATCGTTGTCCTCGGCCAAAAGGACGTGCGATCCCTTCAAAGCAGGGGCGTTCTCAGGCGACAGGACAGCCTTGCCCAGCGGAGCCTGCCCCTCTTCGGCAAGCGGCAGATCGATCGTGAAGAAGAACTCCGACCCCCGTCCGAAGCTACTTCGAACCTCGAGCGAGCCGCCCATAAGGCGCACGAGGCTGCTGCTGATGGCAAGTCCCAGGCCGGTTCCCTGAGCGTTGCGACGGTTCTCGGCGGCCTGCTCGAACGAATCGAAGATACGGCCCAGATCCTCTTCGCGAATGCCCGCGCCGTCGTCTTTCACGCTGAAGCGAAGGCGCACGCTCGCGTCGTCTCGGCGCAGCTCCTTGATGGAAAGCTGGACGAAGCCGCCGCTGTCGGTGAACTTGAACGCGTTCGACAGCAGGTTCGCCAGCACCTGCTGAAGACGCACGTCGTCTCCTACCACGCCCTCGTCCACGCCGCAGCTAACCTCGAAGCGCACGCCCTTCTCCTCGGCCTGCATGCAGAACATGCTCTCCAGGCGCTCGGCCAGACAGCGGAGGCGCATGGGAGCGACCTCGATGCGCATCTTGTTGTTGTCGATCTTCGACATGTCCAGGATGTCGTTGACAAGCGAGAGCAGGAACTGGGCCGACGTGTTGATCTTCTCAAGGCTGGAGCGGATGGCGGGCGTGGCCTCCCCCGACAGCGACGCCACGCTGGAAAGCCCGATGATGGCGTTCATGGGCGTGCGTATCTCGTGCGACATGCGCGAGAGGAAGTCCGCCTTCTCGCGACCGGACTCCTCCGCTTTCTCCAGCTTGATCGCCATCACGCGGGCGCGCACCTTCGACAGCGACACCACAACGCCGATGGCCCCCAAAAGCAAGGCGAACACAAGCACCATGGTGACCACGAGAAAGGGGTTTTGCGCCACGAACGACTCGATGGTGGCGCGATGCGAGGTCACTGGCGTGGAGTTGCGGGACACGATGGCGTCAAGCTCGTCGCTCGACAAGCTGTTCACGGCCTTGTTCAGCACGGCGTACAAAGACGCGTCCACGGGCTTGGGCAACGCCACGGAGAACACGGCGTCGTCGTGCTCCGACGTTGCCGGGGCAACGTTGGCGTACGAACGCTCGACGAACAGGCTCTCGGCGCACGAGGCGGGCATGCTGGTTAGGTCGGCGCGCCCCTCGTTCACGGCCGACAAGCACTCTTCGTACGTCGCATAGCGCACCACGCGCGCCACGTCGAGGCCCTTCGGGTCGGCAAGCCCCTCCAGCTGCGCGAACACCAGGCCCTCGCTTCGCTGGGACCCCGCCTTGCTCCTGAGCACCACTCCGTCCAAGGATGCATAGCTTGCCGTCAGGGCCAGACCGCGCTCGGATGCAGTGCGCTCGTCGCCCTGGAATCCGCCCAGCACGTCCGCTTCGCCCGACGCCACCAGCTCGAGCGCGGCTTCGTACGTGCTTGCGTGGACGAACCGAAACGTCAAGCCCGTCCGTTCGGACACCAGGCCCAAGACCTCCTTCACCACGCCTCGGTACGATCCCTCAAGGTCGTAGTACAAAGGATACTGCCCCGCCACCACGGCCACCCTGACCTCGCCCCGGCCCGCAACGTACGCGCGGTCGTCGGCGGAAAGCTCAAGGGGGAACCGGTACATCTGGGGAAAATAGGCGTCGTGAAGCTTGGTGGCGAACCCGGGGTCGGCTGCGTACACCTGGGCCATTGCGGCATCGAGCTCGGGCAGCAGGTCGCTTCCCTTCGCAAGGGCGAAGTACTGCGGCTCGCCGCCGAACGACGCGACGACCTTGCAGTTGCCGGGAAAATCCGTGTCCCCGGTCAGCATGACGTCGGCCGTGCCGTCGTCGAGGCAGCTTTTGTACGAAGCGTAGTCAAGCGGAAGAAGCGTGCAGAAAAGGCCGTTCAGGCTCAGGAAGCTCTCGAGCCGCTTGTTCTTGTCGACGGCCTTCTCGTACACGCCGATCGTCGCGCCGTCCAGGGTGCTCAAGTCGAAGCTTGCAACGGCGTCGTTGTCCTGCGCGCACGCCAGCAGCGAGCGGTTCGAGCCCATGCTGTAGGTCGAGTAGTCAAGGGAGTCGGCAAGCTGCTCGCGCACGAACATGCCGCCCACCAGGTCGATTTCGCCATCGCGCAGCCGATCGATCAAGTTGTCGATGTCTCCGTCGACGAATTCGTATTCCCAACCGGTGTACTTCGCGATCTCGGTGAGCCAGTCGAAGAGCACCCCGCTGCGATTCCCCTGGTCGTCCACCATGCTCAAGCCCTCGGACGGAGGAAACGCCACCTTCACCACGCGCCCGCGAGACGACGAAGCCCGCTCGTCGGCAACCGCAGGAGCAGCGAACGCGACGGCCAGCATCGCCGAGAGCACCAGTGCGCACGCGATGCGCTTCGCCCATTTCCCCACGGCTCGAACCTCCTCCATCGCCTGCGGTACCGCTTCCAGTCGAATCAGCTGTAGGGCACCCAGAATACCACGACAAGGGAAGACGCAGCTGAAACTGTAAACCTACGGGCCGCGCGGCTGCGAAAGGCCGCCTACAGCAGATCGTCGGGATCCACGTCGATCGCTACGTTCGCGTCCTTGTCGGGCTTGCGGTGCCTGAAGTACGGAAGAAGCACGGCCGAGAGGTCGGCCTCCGGCGGGCACTTCACCACGATGTGCCAGCGATACGTGCCCCGCAGCTTCGCGAGAACGCACGGCGTAGCGGGCAGGACCGTCCAGTCGTCACCGCCGAAATCGCGCACGACCTGCTCGATCCCCTGCTGCAGCTGCTGGGCCGCCCCGCGCACCGCCGCTTCGTCCTTGCCCCAGATCAGCACGTTCGCCATGCGCACGTACGGCGGGTACCCCAACAGGCGCCGCTTCGGCAGCTCGTCGCGCAGAAACAGCGCGCGGTCGTACGACGCCGCGGCCCGGATGGGGGCGGCGTCCGCCTCGTAGGTCTGCACGAGCACGCGCCCCGGCAGCTCGGCGCGCCCCGCGCGTCCGGCCACCTGCTCCACAAGGTCGAACGTGCGCTCGGCGGCTCGATAGTCGGGAAGCTTCAGCATGGTGTCGGCGTTGATGACGCCCACCAGCGTGACGTCTTCGAAGTCAAGGCCCTTCGCGATCATCTGCGTGCCCAAAAGCACAGCGGCGTCGGCGGCGGCAAACTCCTCTAAAAGCCGCTGGTGGGCGCCCTTGCCCGACGTCGTGTCGGCGTCCATGCGCACGATGGGAACCCCAGGGCCCACACCGGGGGTCTCGTCCAGCAAAACCCGCAGATCGGCCTCGACCCGCTGCGTTCCGGCACCGAACTTCTTGAGATAGGGGCTGCCGCATTCGGGGCAGACCGGGGGCACCGCGATGCGGTAGCCGCAGTGATGGCAGATGAGGAAGCTTCCCCGCTCGTGATAGGTCAGCGATGTGGAGCAGGACGGGCATTCCGGCACGAACCCGCACTCCCGGCACAGCAAGAACTTCGCGAATCCGCGCTGATTGAGCAGCAGGACCGCCTTTCGACCAGCGGAAAGCTCTTCGGCAAGCGCGCGGGAGAGCGCGCCCGAGAACATGGAGCGGGAGCCTCCGCTGAATTCCACCGCCATGTCGACGACGCGAACGGCGGGCAAGGGCTTGCCGTTCGCGCGCTCGGGCAGCTCGACATGATGCCATCGGGGATCCTTCGCGCACGCGTGAAGCGCCTCGATGGAAGGGGTGGCCGACCCGAGCACCACGGCCGCGCCCGCGCGGCGCGCCATCCATACAGCCACGTCGCGCGCGTGGTAGCGCGGCGAGCTGTCCTGCTTGTAAGAGCCCTCGTGCTCCTCGTCGATGACAAGGAGCCCCAGGTTGGAAAGCGGCGTGAACAGGGCGCTTCGAGCGCCCACCACCACGCGCGCCGCGCCCGAGCGAATGAAGTCCCACTGGTCGTAGCGCTCGCCCTGGCTCATGCGCGAGTGCATGACGGCCACGGTGTCGCCGAAGCGGCCGCGGAACCGGCCCACCGTCTGCGGAGTGAGCGAGATCTCGGGCACGAGCACGCACGCCGTGCGCCCCGCGGCGAGCGTCGCCTCGATGGCCTGGAGATACACTTCCGTCTTGCCCGACCCGGTCACGCCGTCCACCAGCACGACCTCGCCCGCGCCGCGCTCGCGCGCCGCATCGATGACGGCGAGCGCCGCCGCCTGCCCCTGCGTGAGCGGCGGCTTGAGAGAGGGGGCGAAGCCGCTTGCAGGCTGTATGCCCGCAGGTTGGCGCAGCGAGTCGGCAAGGGCGTTCGCAGCGTTCGCAGCGCCCGCAGGCTCCGACGGAGCTGCGAAGCCTCGCATGCGGCGACGATGCTCGATGCGCACGACGCCTTGCTTCTCGAGCGTCTTCAACGGAGCCGACACCGCGCCGAACTCGGCCGACAGCTCGGCTACGCGCAGCTCGCCCGCGCGCAGGGCCTCCACGATGGAAGCCTGCTTGACGGCGTTCTTCCGAGGCTCGAACGTGTCGAAGGCCGCACCCGGCAGCACCCAGCGATCGTCCACTTCCCCCACGGCGGGCTCTTCCAGGCGCCAGTAGCCCTCGCGCGACCGCACCATGCGCGGCACCCCGCCCGGCGGGGTGAACAGGCGCACGCACGACGAGAGCGGAGCGATGTAGCGCTGCGCCAGCCACTGGGCGCAGGCGGCGCCCTCTTCGTCGAAATACGGGCGGCTCACCGCTCGCACGATAACCTTGAGCTTGGCGGGGTCGAGCCCTTCGGGATAGTCGCCGTCTTCGCGTTCCTCGATGCCGATCACGAAGCCGATCGCACGCCGATGGCCGAACGGCACGAGCACGGCGCAGCCCACCTCGACGGGATGGTCGCCGCTTTCGTCCTCGGGCACGGCGTACGTGTAGGACGCGTCGAGCGCTTGCGTGGGTATGTCCAGGATGATCGATGCGAGTTTCATATCTTCAGTATATCCTATGTCCTCGTTCACTCCGAAACGCGCCTGCGCCCTTCCCCATTCGCTAGCCCATGCGCTCTCGACCGGCTCGATCTCCTTTTATAGCTCGATCGCCTCTTACAATAAGAAGAGGCCGCCCTCGCGCATCGAACCGCGCAACGGGCGACCTCTTTCCATCAGCGAAGCGCAGGCTATGCCACTCCGCAGGCTTTCCGCAGCTCGTCGGCTTTATCGGTGCGCTCCCAGGTGAACTCGGGAAGCTCGCGGCCGAAGTGGCCGTAGGCGGCCGTCTTGCGGTAGATGGGGCGGCGCAGGTCGAGCGCGTCCACGATGGCGCCGGGGCGCAGGTCGAAGGTCTGCTCGATCGCGGCCATGATGTCGGCCTCGGGCACCGCGTTGGTGTCGAAGGTGTCCACCATCACCGAAACGGGCTTGGCCATGCCGATGGCGTAGGCGACCTGCACCTCGCAGCGGCGCGCGAGGCCCGCGGCCACCACGTTCTTGGCCACCCAGCGCGCCGCGTAGGCAGCCGAGCGGTCCACCTTCGTGCAGTCCTTGCCGGAGAACGCGCCGCCGCCGTGGCGGCCCATGCCGCCGTAGGTGTCGACGATGATCTTGCGGCCGGTCAGGCCCGCGTCTCCCATGGGGCCGCCGATGACGAAGCGGCCGGTGGGGTTCACGTGGATCTCGGCGTCGGCGGCCAGCTCCACGCCCTCGTGCGCGAACACCGGCTCCACCACGTTCGCGATGATCTGCGCGCGCAGCTCGTCATGGGCGATGGCCTCGGAGTGCTGCGTGGACACGACCACCTTCTCCACGTTCACAGGACGGCCGTCCTCGTAGCGCACGGACACCTGGGTCTTGCCGTCGGGGCGCAGATGCGGCATGACGCCGCTCTTGCGCACCTCGGTCAGGCGCTCGGCCAGGCGATGCGCCAGGTAGACGGGCATGGGCATGAGCGTGGACGTCTCGTCGCACGCGTAGCCGAACATCATGCCCTGGTCGCCCGCGCCGATGCGCTCGTAAGGGTCGTCCTCGGCTAGGCCGTGCTGGGCCTCCCAGCTTTCGTCGACGCCCTGGGCGATGTCGGGGCTTTGGTCGTGGATGGCGTTGAGCACGCCGCAGGTATCGCAGTCGAAGCCGTACTTCGCGCGGTCGTAGCCGATGTCGCGCAGCACCTCGCGCACGATGGCGGGCACGTCGACGTACGCCTGCGTGCGGATCTCGCCCGTGACGATGACCATGCCGGTGGTGGCCATGGTCTCGCAGGCGCAACGCACCTGCGCGGGATCGGCGGGCTGCCCGCTGGGGGCGATGTAGCCCTGAGCCGCCAGCTCGATCTCCTTGGCCAGGATGGCGTCGAGCACGGCATCGGATATCTGGTCGCACACCTTGTCGGGATGACCCTCGGTGACGGACTCGGACGTGAACAGGTACGTAGAACATTCTTCGGCCATAAGTTCCTCCTTCATCGCTGTAGGCCGGACCACCTTGGCGTATCCGCCAGGTTGGTGTCGGGATCTCAGAGCCAACTCTCTCCCCCGACTCTTGATAAAACAGAGAACCGCGCACATAGCCGGAATCCCCGTGAAACCCTGCCGATGGTACCCTGAAAGCACTATTCGCGCAAGAGGAGAAGACCCCGCCCCGCGGAGTCCCCACGGAATGAACCGCCGAAGCCGCGCCCTTGCCGCACGCGGGCGCGCGAACGCCGTCCCCGAACTGCCCCTTCGCCCCGTTGCGCACGAAATATCGCCCTCCGTGGCAGGTTCTGACGGTTTGAGGTCGTCGGAGACCCCCTTGCCTTTAGCGGCAATCGAGCAGTCCCGCATTGCACCAGGTCAGAAAGCTATAGAAAAATGCTGGGTGTTCGGGCGCGCCTCATCGTGCTTCGGAGACAACCTCAAACCGTCAGAACCTGCCAGCAAACGCGGTTTTTCGTGCGCAAGGCTATGGGAAGGGACCGGCGGGACCCGTGCGCGGGGCCATGAGAGAGTGAGAGAGAGGGACCCGTGCGCGGGGCCATGGGAGGGGTCGGCGGTCGGCGGGGTGCGGGCCGGCGGAACCCGCCCCAGCCTCGCGCCGCCGCCGTTCCTGTGGCGATACGGCAACCGCCTCGATGCGGGCGATCGGCTCGTGCTACACTTTTTTCCAAACGTGAACCCCCTGCCCGACGCTTCCACGGGCGGGTCTGCGAAAGGATCGCCATGCCAACCAACGCCGAATACACCCGCGAGTACTTCGACATCCTCGAGCGCCTTGACGGCGACGTAGCCGGCCGACGCGCCGCGTACGACTACATGCAAAGCTCCACCGCCATCGTGCACCACCGCGTTGTGGCCTGCTCGTACGTCCCGCGCCTGTTCAACGCGCAAACGTACCGCACTATGAAGGAAACGGCCGAAACCTCGCACCGCATCCTGTGCAAGGTGATCGCGCGCTACCTGGAAGACCCCCAGTACCGCCGCGTGTTCGACTTCGATCCGCGCCTTGAAGAGCTCATCCTGCTGCCGCGCGGCTACGACTCCCTGCTGCCCTTCGCGCGCGTGGACACCTTCCTGAACGAAGACGACTACCGCATGGAGTTCTGCGAGTTCAACGGCGACGGGTCCTCGGGTATGAACGAGAACCGCGAGATCACGAACTCCATCGCGAGCTCTCCCGCATTCGAAGCGTTCTCCCGCAACCACCGCGTGGAAGGCTGCGAGCTGTTCGAGTCCTGGGTCGACGCGTTTCTGTCCATCTACGAAACCTACGAGCACAAGGTGGAGAACCCCCGCTTCGCCATCTGCGACTACCTGGAAAACGGCGTGGTCGACGAGTTCCACATCTACACCGAGCTGTTCAAGCGCCGCGGCGTGGACTGCGTCGTGGCCGATGTGCGCGACCTGAGCTTCGACGGCGAAACGCTGCGCGACGCCGAAGGCAAGCCCGTCAACGCCATCTGGCGCCGCTGCGTCACGAACGACGTCATCGACCATTGGGACGACTCGCAGCAGCTCATCAACGCCGTGCGCGCAGAGAAGGTGGCGCTCATCGGCAGCTTCGCCGGGCACATCGTGCACGACAAGCAGATATTCAAAGCTCTGTTCGACAAGCGCACCATCGAGTTCTTGGACGCCGACGAGATCTCGTTCGTCGAGAGAACCGTGCCCCTGACCGCGTTCTTGGACGACGACCACGTCAACGTCGATCAGATCCGCGCGAACAAGGACGAATGGATCATCAAGCCCACCGACCACTACGGGGCCGACGATGTCTACGCAGGCTGCGCCGTTTCGCCCGAACGCTGGGAAGAGCTGGTCGACCGCTTCGCGAACGGACGCGCGGGCTACCCCTTCATCGTGCAGCGCTACATCCGCCCCTTCAAGACGCTCACGCTGCCGCCGGACACGGGGATAGACGGGCTTTCCGACGACCAGGTGCCCTTCGATCCGCAGATGTACAACAACCTGAACGGCCTGTACCTGTACGACGGCGTGTTCCAGGGCGTGTTCAGCCGCTTGGGGCCCCTGCCCACCATCTCGAAGGACATGCAGGGCATGACCGCCGCCACCATCTGGGTTGACAAGGACTAAGGGAGCCGAAGATGCCGTCGCACGAAACAAGGCGCGGGGCAAAGCACGGCCTTGCGCAGGGGATTGCCGCCATCGCCCTAGCCGTCACGTTCGTGGCGGCGGGGCTCGGCGCGTGCTGCTTGCCGCAAACCACCGGCATGCTGGCCGGCATGTTCAGCGGCGCGGACAACCCGTCGACGCCGTTCTCGCACGACGATCTGGTGCAAGCCGCCGTCGCAACGCGCGACTACACCGTGGGGTCCAACGACCGGGAAGCCGTGTTCGCCATGCTGCGCGACGTCAACCGCAACGCGCAGACGCCCTACGCCGAAGCCGACGAAACAGCCCTTGCCGCCGCGCCCGACGCCTACACGCTCAACCCCGAAGCGCTCTCGCACCTCGACGACGTGCACCGCGTGATAGCGGCTGCGGGCGTCGCTTTTGCCGCCGTTGCCCTCGCCGCTGTCGCGTTCTGCGTTTACCTGGGCATACGCGCTGGCAAACGGGCTGTGGGCGGCGCGCTGGCCTGCGCGGGGATCGTCGTGCTGGCCGTGTTCGCCGCGCTGTCCGCCTGGGTGGTCGTCGACTTCAACGGCTTTTTCGCCGCGTTCCACTCGCTGTTCTTCGCCGACGGAACCTGGACGTTCTCGTACGAGTCGCTGCTCATCACCATGTACCCGCCCGCATTCTGGATGGGAATGGGGGCCGTCTGGCTGACGGTCACGGGCGCGCTGTCCCTGATCGCCGCGTTCACGGGAACGGCGCTGCGGCGCCGGAGCCTTCCCCGTTAAGAAAGCGGACGGCGAGGTTCTCGGCGCTGCGCGACCCGTGCGCGAGCAGCTTCCTGCTGCTGCTCGGTCGAGCATTTTGAGTGAGGATGGGTCGGCTGCGGTTTGCTCCGGCCTTCGGGTTGTCTATACTTGCAAGTATCGCCGAAGCCCGTGCTTCGGCTTGAACATGACGTTATTCAACTGGAGGATTACCACGGCTATGACAGACGAGAAGAAAGTTCGCGTTCGATTCGCCCCGTCGCCCACCGGGCGGCTGCACGTAGGCGGAGCCCGTACGGCCATCTACAACTGGGCGTTCGCCCGCGCGATGGGCGGCGACTTCATCCTGCGCATCGAAGACACCGACCCCGAGCGCTCCACCGAAGAAAACGTGCAGGTCATCCTCAATGCCATGAAGTGGCTCGGCCTTGACTGGGACGAAGGCCCCGAGGTGGGCGGCCAGGCCGGACCGTACTTCCAAACCCAGCGTATGGACACGTACGCCGCAGCGCTCGAACTCATGAAAGAGCGCGGCAGCGTGTACCCCTGCTTCTGCACGAAAGAAGAGCTCGACGCCAAGCGCGCCGCAGCCGAGGCGAACGAAGGCGGCTACGCCGGCTACGACCGCACCTGTCGCTGCATCGACCCCGCTGACGCAGCTGCGCGCATCGCCGCAGGCGAGCCGCATGTGTGGCGTTTGCGCGTGCCCGAGAACCACGGCCCCATCGAGTTCGACGACGCCGTGTACGGCCACGTGAGCTTCCCGGCCGAAGTGATGGACGACATGATCGTCGTGCGCACGGACGGCTCCCCCACCTACAACTTCGCTGTGGTGTGCGACGACGCGAACATGGGCGTCACTCACGTCATCCGCGGCGACGACCACCTGTCCAACACGCCGCGCCAGATCCTCATCTACGAGGCGCTCGGCTTCGACGTGCCCACGTTCGCGCACCTGTCGATGATCCTGGGGCCGGACGGCAAGAAGCTGTCGAAGCGCCACGGCGCGGCCTCGGTCGAGGAGTTCTGCGAGCGCGGCTACCTGCCCGACGCCATGGTGAACTTCCTGGCGCTTCTGGGCTGGTCGCTCGACGGCGAGACGACGCTCATCGACCGCGCCACCCTGTGCGAGCGCTTCAGCCTGGACCGCGTGACCAAGAAAGACGCCGTGTTCGACGAGACGAAGCTGGACTGGATGAACGGCCAGTACATCAAGGACATGGGCGCGAACGCCTGGGTGCAGGCGTCGCTTCCCTGGCTGCTGGAGCTGGGCGCCACGCCGGAGGACATCTCTGCGCGCGCCGAGTTCTACCTGGGGCTGTATCCCCTGGTGGCGGAACGCCTGGCGCGCCTCGACGACGTGGTTTCCAAGCTGGGCTTCATGTTCTGGGGGCCCGAAGTGCGCGAGCTTGACGAAAAGAGCGTCAACAAGGTGCTCAAGAAGGAGGGCGCTCGCGCCGACGAAGCTCTGGCGGCCTGCCGCGGCGTGCTTGCCGACCAAAGCGTGGCCTGGGAAGCCGAAGCGCTGCAGGAAGCATGCCGCGCCGTGGGCGAGCAGCTGGAACTGAAGCCGAAGCTGCTGTTCCAGCCCCTGCGCGTGGCCGTATGCGGCAACATGGTGTCGCCGCCGCTGTTCGAGAGCATCGAGCTTCTGCCGCGCGAGGACGTGCTTGCGCGCATCGACCAGGTGGCAAGCGAGGCGTTCGGTGGCTGAAGTCGCCGACAACACGCAGGATGAGCGGACCGTGCACCCGCAGCGCATTCTTGTGCTGCGGGATTTCTGCACGCGATTCCGGGGCTCGGCATGCGACCGCTGCGCACGCGCATGCCCCCACGGCGCCATTGAATTCGACTCCGAGGAACTGCCCGTCATCGATGCGCAAGCCTGCACGAACTGCGGCATCTGCCTGGGAATCTGCGACGCGTTCACCTCTACGCGCGTGACGATGATCGACCTGCACGCCCGCGTGCGGCGCATCGCCCTGCGCGGCGAGGACGTGGTGATCACCTGCAAGGAGAACATCTTCCCCGGATTCCAGCCTGCCGCCAACGTGGTGGTGCTGCCCTGCCTGGCCACGCTTTCCCCGGAGTTCTGGACGCTCGTTTTGGCCGAGAACATCCCCGTGAGCATCGCGGGGGACCTAGCTTACTGCGCAGACTGCGACCGGGCGGGAGAGTTCGGCGAAATGCTGTTCACGCACGCCATTGCCACGGCGGAGCAGTGGACGGGACGCAAGGTGGGCTACCTTGAAACAATCCCTGAAAAGGAGAACCTGGTCAAAGATCTGGCGAATCCCGAAGGGGTCGATCGACGCAGCGCGTTCACGAATCTGGCGGCCGACGTGGCAGACGTCGCCTCGGGCAAGCGCCGTCTGCGCAACTCGGACGTTTTGCAGCAATTTTACGAGCGCAAGGAGCGCGCACGGGCGCGAGCGCGGCTCAACCTCAACGAAAGCCCGCAGTTCAACGACTTCGCCCCCGAAGGACACACGAAGCAGACCATGCATCCCAAACGGCGCATGCTGCTCGAAGCCATCGACCGCGAGCCCGCCATCGCTCCGAACATACCGGTTGTCATATCCTGCACCGACCGTGCGCTGTGCACGAACGCGCTTGACTGCGCGGCCGTCTGCCCGACCGGCGCGCGCTACCCAGACCCCGCAGACGGGACGCTTGCTTTCGATGCACGCTACTGCATAGGCTGCGGCCTGTGCGTAAGCGCCTGCGCGCAAGGAGCCGTGCAATTGATCGAGGAAAGCGCCGAAGTTTTCCTTACCGAAGAAGCTGGGTGCGAACAAGCCTAGCAAAGCCCGCGACACGTCACCGCACGCCGCAACGAAGAGTTTCAGGAGGGTCACATGAACGAACCCGAGCGCCCCGAGGGCGACCAGCAAAACGACCAGCCCGCGCCGCCTTACGGCCAGCAGCCCTACAGCAGCACGAGCCAGCTGCCGCAGCCCCCGACATACGGCGGCCCCCAGCCGCAGCAGCCGCAATCCCCCTACGCCGGCGCGCCCTCGCCGCACTACGCGTCGGCGGGCCAGCCGCCGCAGCCGCAGCCCCCGTACCCCGTGCAGCCTCCCTACCCGGCCTACCCGGCCGCCGCGCAGCCACCGCAAAAGAAGAAGGTATGGCCTTGGGTGCTCTGCGGGTGCCTGCTGGCGTTCGTTTTGGGCGTTGGCGGATGCGTCGGCTGCGTAGCGTGCGGAGCCCTGTACTTCGATCGCAGCTACAACGATTCGTTCGACCCTCGCTACGACGGACCGGGATACGGGTACAACCATTCCTACGAAAATGGCAACCCGGACGACTACGGCACCAGCCGCTACGAAGGGCTTACGCTCGAGGATATCGAGAAAGCGGTGGGCGATCTTCCGAGCACCGTCGAGGACGGTCGCTGCACAGCCGGCGTGTACCAGATAGGCCCGGGAAAGGACATCGAGCCGGGACTCTACTTCCTCGAAGGAAGCTCGGATGCCGAGGGCACCTACTACGTGTTCGATCGCGACGACGACACGGGAACCTATTCGCTTGAGCTGGCGGTCTCGTATTTCGGCAACTACTTCGCACAGCTTGAGGCCGGCGACGCGATCGCCTTCCTGCCCGGCAAAGACGAGCTGCGCATGTACCCGAGCAAGGCGGCGAGCTTCGCCCCCGCGGCTCCCTACGAGAACGGGCTGTATCGCGTGGGAGTCGATATCCCCGCCGGAACGTACACCGTCACGGTGAGCGCCGAGGCGTCCGCGAACGCATCGCAGGACAGCGCGGCGTTCGTCATGAAGGATCTCGACTTCGACAGCGATTCCATTACGCAGACGAAGTACGTGATCGCAGGGGGATCCCAAACCGTTACCGTGACGGACGGCGATTACCTGGAGCTGTACGCCGCCGTTGCAACTCCCGCGGAATAAACCCGACCGCACATTGACGCAACCTCGCAACGCCCCGGCTTCGTCGGGGCGTTCGCATCGAGTACCCGGAAAAGGAGACGCCCATGCTTTCCGAAAACCCTTCCCTTGAAGAAATCGCAGCCGTGTTCGAGAACGATCGCTTCGCCACCCAAGCAGCTGGCTGCCGCGTGGTCGAAGGATGCAGGGGACGAGCCGTGTGCGACATGAAACTGTCGGACGTGCACCGAAACGCAATGGGAAGCGTCATGGGCGGAGCCATCTTCACGTTGGCGGACTTCGCCTTGGCCATAGCCTGCAACATCGGCGAAAAGCCCACCGTTTCCGTAGACCATGCCATCAGCTTCCTCCGCTCGACGAAAGGGTCGAAGCTGACCGCGACTGCCACATGCGACAAGCCAGGCAGTCACCTGGCCTTCTACACCGTTGTCGTCGAGGACGACCTGGGCAAGCAGATCGCGCGCATGACGGTTACGTGCTACCGGTAAGCAAGCGCGACCGGAAGCCACGGGAGCGCTCGGGATTCGGGCGCACCACCAGAACGCTACTTACCCGAAGATAATCGAACCGGCGTTTCGGGCGAGGCCGCTACCCCATGCGGTCGAAGAAGGCGCGCGCGTTTTCGAAGAACACCTTGTCGGCAACGTTCGGCCCGAACTGTCGCTCGAGCAGCGCGTGCAAGTCGGCGACGCGATCGCATGGATCGAGCCAGCTGGGCACGTCGCAGCCGTCGTAGTCGCTACCGAGCGCAAGCACGTCCTCCCCTGCCGTTTCCAAGATGCGATCGACGTGACGCAGCACGTCGTCAGGCGAAGGATCGGCATGCAGGTCCGATAGGAAGTCCCGGCAGAAATTCAAGCCGACGATGCCTTGGCAGTCGGCAATCTCGCGCAACTGCCAATCCTCCAGGTTGCGCGGATGGTCGCATATCGCCCGCGCGTTCGAGTGCGAAGCGGCGAAGGGTCGGGATGCTATCGCGCATACGTCCCTGAAACCCGCCTCGTTCAGATGGGAAACGTCCACCACGATACCGCGCGCTTCCAATTCGCGCACGCACGCGCCCCCGAACGAAGTCAATCCGTCGAGCGTTTCGTTGCCGCTTCCCAACGCATTCCGGCCGTTCCAGGTAAGGGTGACCATGCGCACCCCGGCTTCCGCCAACGCGTCAAGGCGCGCCGACGCCTTTCCGTCATCCTGAAGAAACGACGCACCCTCCACGGTGAGCATCCCGGCGGTCTTGCCCGCCTTGAACGCGTCCTCGATCTCGCGCACGTCGCGCACGCGCGCGATCGCATCGCGATGACGCTCCAAAGACATCTCCCAAAACCTTCCCACACGCTCGAAAAGCGCCCACGCTGCATCGCCTTGCAGCTGGTCGGGGACGAACACTGCAAAGCACTGGCACCAGGAAAGCGACGCGGTGCGCGCAAGCGAAACATGGGCGGCATTGTCCACCAGCGAACTCATGCGCGAACGAGGGATCGCCGCATCATGCTCGGCGAATCCGCCCGGGACCCCAGGATCGCCCGAAAGAACCAGGCGATCGAGCGTATCGCAATGCAAGTCGAACACGCGCAAGCGATCAGGATTCGCATCCTTCGCTCGAGAGAAGATATCGTCTCCCCACAGCTTGGCAGCCTCTTCAGGCGAAGCATCCCCCAACGTCATGAACAGCCCCACGGCCGCGCTCCTCTCTCGCGAATCGCATCAAAGCCTTGCTATTGTACCGCTGCAAAGCCCCTTGCGCGCACGCTTTCAATAGGTGACAATCGAATCAAAACTCTTGCAAAGGCGGCACGGTGAAAAGGTATGTTGCGTTTCTTCGCGGCGTGAACGTCGGCGGTAAAAACACGATTCCTATGAAAGAGCTGAAGAAACGCTTCGAAGAACTTGGCTTCAAGGAAGTCAAAACGTATTTGAACAGCGGTAACGCATTGTTCTCAAGCAGCGACAGCGCAGAAAGATGCACCGATAAGATCGAGTCGATGATGCGCAGCTGCTTTGGCTTCGCTATCCCCGTCCTTTGCATGCCCAAAGAAGCGCTCGAGGATATTCTGCAAAACGCGCCTGCCTGGTGGGGAGGCGCGGATAAAGAAATCTACGATAACCTGATCTTCATCATGCCGCCCGCCGCGTTTTCCGACGTCCTCCACGAAATAGGAGAACCTAAAGAAGGGCTGGAGCGGATAGAGCATTACCGGAACGCTATCTTTTGGTCGTTCGATCGCAAAGAGTACCGCAAGACCAACTGGTGGTCGAAGACCGCGAGTGCGCGCATAGGCGGCAAGCTGACGATCAGGACGGCGAACACCGTCAGGAAACTGGCCGGGATGTAGCGCAACGCGTCAAGCTTCATGCTGAAAGACAGCGTTTAGCGGTCTTGCCCTTCGGTTGCGGCTTCTTGCCCGGTAACCAGAAACACCATGGCAACCATAAGCGCGAAGCCCGCCCAATCGGCGCCCGTGAACACCGTTCCCAGCCAAAGCGCCGCGAACACCGTAGCGCCCAGCGGCTCCATCGTCCCCAGCAGGCTGCCCTTCACCGGGCCCACCACCGACACGCCATGCAAATACAGACCGTACGCCGCGAACGTGCCCACCGCGATGATCGCCGCGACCACCGCCCAGCCGGCCGCGTCGAAGCCGGGAACGACCGGCGGCTGGCCCCAGGCCGCGCCCGCCAGCCACATTCCAAACGCCGCCAACCCGCCCGCGAACATACCCAGCCCCGTTACGGGCAAGCTTCCCCACTGCGCGAACAGGCGCTTCGGATACACGATGTAGAACGCGACTGCCAAGCCGTTTGCAACGCTCCACAGCAGGCCCTCAACCGGCACCGCGAACGCTCCGGGATCGGCCTGCGTGGCGATAAGCCACGTTGCCGCCATCGCCAAAACCAAGCCGATCAGCTCGCGCCGCTGCGGCAGCTTCCTTGTAGACAAGCACGCATACAGCATGACGAACACGATGCCCATGCATTGCAGCACGGTAGCCGTGCCGGCATTCGTGTACTCGACGACGATCGTGTACGTGATCTGAGAAGGATACAGCCCCACCACGCCCAGCACCGCCAAACGCGCCAAAGTCGCCCGATCGCGCAACATCGCCAGAACGTGCGCGCGCTGGCGAACCAGCAGCACCGCCAAGAACAGCAAGCCCGCCCCCAGCATGCGCGCCGCCGTGATGAACGCGGGAGAAGCCCCGTACCCCGCGATCAAAAACTGCGCGCACGCCCCCGAGAACCCCCACAGCGACGCGCCCACCAAAGCAGCCGCGATCCCGCGCCAGAAACGTTGGCGGAAAAACGCCTCGCCCGCCCGCACGGCCTCGCCCGTCACTTCGCCAGCTCTTTCAGAAACTCGGCGACCGGCCCCAGAAGGTTATCGCCCTCGTCAAGCTTAAAATAGCGCAGGGGCAGTTGGAGCTTGCGCTTGTCGGCCAGGTAGCGTCCGCCCGCACGGCGCAGCGGCGTCATCTGGTCGCGCGACACGTCGATCGGCTCCACCACCAAGCGACCCGCCGTCACCGAAACGGTCTTGATGTGATGCTCGTTCGCAAATGCCTTGATGCGCGCCTTCTCGAACAGGTTCTTCGCGGCCTGCGGCATATCGGGCCGCTTGTCGGCCATATCCTGGTACACGTCCTCGACGGCCTGCTCGGTCGCCGCCGACGCGATCTTGCGGTACCACAGCACGCGCTCGTCCGCCTCCGGCACGTAGTCCTCGGGCAGGTAGGTATGGCCCGGCACGTTCACCGTGATGTCGGACAAGGCCGGCGGCAGCTGATCGACGGCCTTCAGGTCGCCCTCGCGCGTAGCCGTCACGGCTTGAGCGAGCATCTGAGCGAACAGGTCGAAGCCGACGGCGGACATGTTGCCCGACTGCTCGGCGCCCATGAGGCTGCCCGCTCCGCGTATCTCCAGATCGCGCATGGCGATGCGCATGCCGCTGCCCAAGTCGGTATGCTCGTTCAACGCCGTCAAGCGCGCGGCAGCCTCCTCGGTAAGCTCCATGTGCTCGGGGAACATGAAGAAGGCGTACGCCTGCGTGGACGACCGGCCCACACGGCCCTTGAGCTGGTACATCTGCGCCAAACCCAAGCGCTGCGAGTCCTCGATGATGAGGGTGTTCGTATGCGGGTTGTCGATGCCGCTCTCGATGATGGTGGTGGCCACCAGCACGTCGAGCTCGCCAGCGCTGAAGTCCTCCATGACGCGCTCCAGCTGCTCGCGCGTCATCTGGCCGTGAGCCACGCCCACGCGCGCCTCGCCCGCGGCAGCCGTCACGCGGCGCACGGCCTCGTCGATCGAGCGCACCCGGTTCGACACGTAGTACACCTGCCCGCCGCGCGCCAGCTCGCGCCGAATAGCAGCGCTCACCACGTCGGGGTCCCATTCGCCCACGTGGACCTCGACGGCGCGCCGCTCATCGGGCGGCGTGAGGATCAGGCTCATGTCGCGAACCCCTGAAAGCGACATCTGCATGGTGCGCGGAATGGGCGTTGCCGAAAGCGTCAGCACGTCGATGGATTCGCGCAGGTTCTTCATCTGCTCTTTGTGGCCCACGCCGAAACGCTGCTCCTCGTCGATGATGACCAGGCCCAGATCGTGCGGGTTCACGTCGCGGGAGAGCAGGCGATGCGTTCCCACCAAAACGTTCACGCTGCCGTCGGCGAAGCCCGCAAGCGCCGCCGCCTGCTGGGCCGGCGTGCGGAAACGCGAGAGCACTTCCACCGTCACGCCAAACGGCTCGCAGCGCTCCTTGAAGTTGGTGTAGTGCTGCTGCGCCAAAATGGTGGTCGGGCACAGCACCATCACCTGCTTCGAATCCTGAGTCGCCTTGAACGCGGCGCGCAGGGCCACCTCGGTCTTGCCGAAGCCCACGTCGCCGCACACTAAGCGATCCATCGGCTTGGCCGACTGCATGTCGGCCTTCACGTCGGCGATGGCGGCAAGCTGGTCGGGAGTCTCCTGGTACGGGAACGCCTCCTCCATCTCGCGCTGCGCCAGCGTGTCGGCCTCGAAACGGTAGCCCTGCACCGTGGCGCGGCGCGCGTACACGTCCACCAGATCGAAGGCGAGCTTCTTCGTGGCGGCGCGCGCCTTCTTCATGGCGCGCGACCAATCGGCCGTGTTCAGGCGAGTAAGCCGCGGGCTCGCTCCCTCCGGACCCACGTAGCGCGTCACGCGGTCCAGCTGCTCCACCGGCACGTACAGCTTGTCGCCTTCCGAATACTCCAGCAGCAGGTAGTCGCGCGCCGTGCCGTCCACGTCGCGGCGCACAAGCTCCTTGAAGTGGGCTACGCCGTGGGCGGCATGCACCACGTAATCGCCCGGCTTGTAGGGAAACGTGATCTCCGTGATGTCGACGTGCCTGCTCGGACGCGCCGTCGACGCGCCCTGCGTATCGGACACGCTGATCACCGCAAGCTTGGCCTTCGGTATGATCATGCCCAGCGGCACGTCCACGTCCACCACGTTCACCACGCCGCGGCGCAACCGTCGCTTGGCCGCGCCTTCCGTCTCGTTCGGATCCTGCTCGACGTCAAGCGTCTCCTGGATCGGCAGGCCGTGGTCCACGAACGCCAGCTTCATGTCCTGGCGCGCCCGGAAGTTCGGCGCGCTGAACACCGTCGTGTAGTCGGTGTCCACCAAGCTGCGCAAACGCCCGAACAGCTTGTCGGGATGCCCCGCTACCTCCACGCGCTTCACGGGAAGCTCGTCGTCCACGTGCCCGCCCACGCGCATGATGGATACGTAGGTTGCGCGCTGGCCCTCCCCGAAGCTGACCGCGCCGGGTTCGGCGTACAGCCCCTTGAGGGCGATGCCCGTGCCCTTCGCGCAACCCGCGATGTCGTCATAGGCATGCGTCATGTCGTCGAACAGGGAACGCGGCTCCACCAGCACCGAAAGCGCGTCGCGACGAAGATAGGCGCCCAGCGTCACAGTCTCGTTGTACAGGTAGGGCAGCAGCATGTCCGACCCGTCGAAGCGCAGGCCCCCGTCCAGCTTCTCCAGCGCATCGCGTAAAGCGGCATTCATCTGAGCTGGGCGTTCGAGCTTCTTGCGGGCTCGGGCAAGAGCGCTTTTCGAGCACGAGAACTCCATCACGGGATACGCCTCCACGCGCGCAAGCGCCTGAATGGTCTGGCCCGTGGAGGGCACGATGCGCCGCACCTCGTCCAGCTCGTCGCCGAAGAAGTCCAACCGAACCGGGTACACCAGGTTTCCCGGGTACACGTCGATCGTGCCCCCGCGAACGGCGAAGGTGCCCGGCCCGTCAAGCTCGCCGGTGTTGCGGTACCCGCGCTCCTCCAAAGCGAGCGCCACGTCCTCGAAGGAAGCGATGCCCGCCGCGTCGGCGCCCTCCATAGCGCCCAGTTCCTTCCCGGCCTCGAACACAACCGGCGTTGCAACCGACGAGCCGGCCGGAGCCAGCATGCGCACGAGCGAACGGGCGCTTGCCACCACCACGACCGGCCGTCCGGTCGAAAGCGCATGCACGGCCTCCATGCGACGCGCCACGATGCTCGCGTCGCTGGGCTTGGGATTGAACGGATAGTCGGTTCGCTCGGGAAAGCGGACGACGCGCTCGTCGCCCAGATAAGCCGCCACGCTGCGCGCGAACGACACCGCCGCGTCTTCGCCCGCCACCACGACCAGGGTCGTTTGCGGCTTGTGCGCGAAACGGGCGGCAATCAGGAAGGGGCGCGCCGAGTTCGCCACGCCGAGCGCGCCGTCCTCGCCCGCGTCCAGCTTGTCCCAAAACGCGTCGAGGCACCCGGATTTCTCCAATGCGAACGTGAGCGAGTCGATGAGCATGGTCGTTCCCTTTTCTCTATCCGAGCAGCACGAAAAGCCGCGATGGGCGGCTTGCAGCTTTGTTGCGTATGCGCCCGTCGCACAGCGCGCGCACGAGCGTCGACCAGTGTACCTTAAAGCCCGCGCGGAAGGCGCGGGCAACCGGCCGCAACCGAACAAAGAACATCGACGCAAGCCGCAAGCCGCTCCCTCGCCTTCGATTCGTCCGCTCCGCGAACAGGCAGTTTGCACCGGCGGATCGAGCCGCTGCCAAATCGAGCGAGTTTTGCGGCGGTTTTTCGCCTTCCTGAGCAAAATGATCGAAGGACGTTTTTTATCATGCCTGGTCAAAGACTTGCGCACTCGCTTTATTCTTGATTGAGGACCAGCAAAACTCGTTCGATTTGACACGATCTCGAAACCAGCCGGCCAGCGAAGCCGAAAACACCCGCAGCCCGTCTTGCAAGCAGACACCAACCCGAAAGTTCACTATACTTGACCGCATCCGAATCGCATCCTGCAAAGGAGGATCCCTTGCCCCGCGAAACCGTGAAAGCGAAACGCGAGCGCGCCATCGAAATCGCGCAGCGCATGAACGAGCACTACCCCGCCGCCGAATGCGCGCTGCATTACTGGGGCGACCCGTTCAAGCTGACCATCGCCGTGCTGCTGTCCGCCCAAACCACCGACAAGGGCGTCAACAAGGTAACGCCGGCGCTTTGGGAACGCTACCCCACCGTAGCCGACCTGGCGTCCGCCAATCCAGCCGACGTCGAAGAGATCATCCGCACCATCGGGTTCTACCGCACGAAAGCTGCGAACGTGGTCAAGTGCGCGCAGCTGGTGGTGTCCGAGTACGGCGGCCAGATCCCGCGCGACATCGACGAGCTGCAGAAGCTTCCCGGAGTGGGCCGCAAAACCGCGAACGTCGTGCTCAACGAGGCGTTCGGCATTGTCGAAGGCATCGCCGTGGACACGCACGTGTTCCGAATCGCGCACAAGCTCAAGCTTGCAGGACCCTCCGCCGACACGCCCGCGAAAACCGAGGACGCGCTGCTCAAGCTGTATCCTCGCGAATGGTGGGGTCCCATCAACCACCAGTGGGTGCTGTTCGGCCGCGAAACCTGCATCGCACGGCGGCCGAAATGCGGCGAGTGCTTCATCTGCGACCTGTGCCCCAACTGCGGCAAAGCGTAGGCTCGGGCGGACGGGAAACGACGCCCGAAAAGGAATCGAGCAACAAGGGGGAAACCACATGCGCTATCGCAAACTGGGCAACACCGGCTTGGAAGCGAGCGAGATCGGGTTCGGAGCGGAGTGGATGGAGCGCAAGTCCGCCAGCGAGGTGCAAGCCGTCGTCGACGCCTGCATGCAGGCCGGCATCAACATCCTGGACTGCTGGATGGCCGAGCCCGCCGTGCGCAGCAACCTGGGAAAGGCCATCGCAGGCAACCGGGATCGGTGGATCATCCAAGGTCACATTGGATCCACCTGGCAAAACGGGCAGTACGTGCGCACGCGCGACCTCGACCTTGCGCGCAACGCCTTCGAAGACCTACTCGCGCGCCTGGCAACCGATCACGTGGAAGTGGGCATGATCCATTACGTGGACGACCTTGCCGAGTTCGACCAGATCATGAACGGACCGTTCTTCTCCTATGTGCACGAGCTCCAGGAAAGCGGCGTCATCGGCCATATCGGCCTGTCCACGCATCGCCCCGACGTGGCGCAAGCGGCGGCGCGCTCGGGCAAGATCGAGGTCATCATGTTCAGCGTGAACCCGGCTTTCGACCTTTTGCCAGCCACGACCAGCCTGGAAACGGCATTCGCCTTCGACTACGACGACGCGCTCGAAGGCATGGACCCCGTTCGAGCCGAGCTCTACGCGCTTTGCGAACGGGAAGGCGTGGGGCTTACCATCATGAAAGGATACGCAGGGGGGCGCCTGTTCAGCGCCGAGGCTTCGCCGTTCGGCGTGGCCCTCACGCCCATCCAGTGCATCCACTACGCGCTCACCCGACCCGCCGCAGCCAGCATCCTAGCCGGATTCGACACGCCAGCGCACGTTGCCGACGCCGTGCGCTACGAAACCGCGAGCGACGCCCAAAAGGATTACGCGACCGTTCTGGCAAGCGCCCCCAAGCATGCCTACTACGGCCAGTGCACCTACTGCGGGCATTGCGCCCCCTGCCCCTCCGGCATCGACATAGCCATGGCGAACAAGCTCTACGACCTGGCGACCGTCCAAGGCGAGGCCCCTGCATCGGTCAAGGCGCACTACGATGCCCTCGACGCCACGGCTGCGGACTGCATTGCCTGCCGCGCCTGCGAGCCCCGATGCCCCTTCGGCGTGCCGATAGCCGAGCGCATGGAGAAGATCGCGCTCCTCTTGGGGTAGCGCCCGGATGCTCGGACCGCTATGCCCGCTCAAGCGGCCCGAGCACGAACAGCGTGAACGTGGCCTCGCACACCAACCGCCCCTCGGGCGTTTCGGCCCGGCAATGCGCGATCACCGTGCTGCGACCCTCGTGGGACGTCTTCGCCCTTACGACAAGGGAGCCGGCCCCCACCGCTTTGACGAAGTTGACCGAGCTCGTCAACGCCACGTTGCTCACGCGGCACGAATACGCGACCATGCCTGCGGCGATCTCGCACAACGTCGCCAAAAAGCCGCCGTGGATGGTGCCGTGATAGTTCAACACCTCCTGCGGCACGTCGAGCCGAAACGCCACGCGCCCCCGCTCGGCTTCGAATATCTCCAGGCTCTCGAGCTCTTTTTGAGCCGTTACGTTCACCATCATCGCATCCGCGATAGCCGCATCGTATCGAACCATGTCGCGCGCTCCTTTCCGTCCGACCCATTGTACGGCGGCCGGCTAAGCGCCACGATGGGCAATCCCGCGTCGGCGTGGCACAGCGTGCAGCGCGCGCACCGCACGGAGCGGCGCTACGGTCGCACCGCCTCGTCCAGCAGCGACCTCGCGCAGGCAACCACGGGGACGATGGCATCCCGATCGGTGCCGTCGAAGCCCTCGCGCATGCCCTCCAGCATCGCAGCGGCTCGCTCGTCGCTTTGCGCCGCCTTCTCCTGAGCCTTGAGAAACAGCTTCATCATAAGCTTGTCGCGTAGGCCCAGCTTGGCGTAGTCGAAGCCTCCGCGCAGGTAGAAGCGCGGCACGTCGTCGAAGTCCGGCGAAGGCAGCGCGCGGGCCAAGCCCTCTTCCACCTGATCGGTCCACTCTACAGGAGTCGCGCCCACGCCAAACACGACGAAGCGGACGTTCGGATGAGCCTTGCGCATGCGCTTCAGCCACGATCCTCCGGCAAGCGAGGCCGCATGGAACCACCCTCCCATGACCACCACGTCGCACGCCGCCACGTCTTCGTCGGTCGCCTGACCGTACGCAACGGCCCGGCATTCCAGATCGTCCGCGATCCACTCGGCGTACGCGCGCGTGAACCCGGTTTGAGATGCGTATGCCACCAAGCACGTCATGAGCGTCCTCTTTCATCAGCTGCTTCCGAAGAACCCGAAGGCGCAGCGGCGCCCGCAGGAGCCTTCCCCGCCGCGCCGTAGCGCCGCAGGAACGACGCCAGGAGCGCGCTCACCTTCGGTTTCGCTTCGTCCCAGGTCATGCCAGCATGCAGCATGAGAAACACCGGGCCTTGAAACTCCAGTGCCATCCGTGCGGCGTCGTCGCGCAGCAGGGTCCCCGTTGCCATTCCATGTTCGAAAGCCGACCGCTGCAAGGCAAGCGGGCGCTCGATGAACACAAGGCGGTACGCCTGCGCAGCGTCCTCGCTCTCGAACTGGCTGATAACGAGCAGGCGACGCAGCTGCCGCAGCGAAGCATCTTCGAAAAACGGCCTGACGGATTCATGCACCTGCCTCTCAAGCGCACGGGGATCGGACGGGTCGTATTCCCGCGGGTCGTCCTCGACGTCGAACAGGACGCCCTTCGGCTGGAACATCGCGCGCAAACGGTCGAGCTCGCGCGCGATGATCGCGTCGAACAGGGCTTGCTTTCCAGGAAAATGGTTGTACAGCGACGCGTCCTTGATGCCCGCGGCCGCCGCGATGTCCCGAACGGAAACCGCATGGAACCCGCGATCGGCGAAAAGCTCGAACGCCTCGTCGAGTATCCGGTCGCGCGTCGGCGCGACCCGCTTGCCTTCCGGCATGATGATCTCCCCTCAAGTAAAACTAGCACTTGCTAGTATAATACCAAGCAAGTGCTAGCTTTACAAGAAGACGGATTGGATGAAGCGGCAGAGGGGTGCAGCCGTCGGGACCGATCCGCACGCCGACCCCAGAACCGCACCCTTTCCGCGCCAAACCGAACGGCGCATGGGCGCCTACGATTCCAAAGCCTCCCGAAGCATGTCCGCAAGCACTTCGGCATGGGAGCGGCGCTTGCGCGTAGCCGTGCCGACAAGCGCAACCGATTCGAAATCGCCGTACCGCTCGAAGAACCGCGCGACCGCCGCACGCTTTTCCATGTCGGCTCGATAGGCGCTCGCGTAAGCTTCCCACCCTATGTTGCCGTTGAGGTAGCGCTCGAGCATAGTGGGAGCCGGAGCGAACAGCTTGTCGTGCGCATACTGCGCATGCGCCACTTTGTCAGCAAAAAACGCCAAGTCATCGCGTTTAGTGAAACCGGAAAGCTGGTTCGTGTTCTTCAGGCGCGTATCAAGCAGCATATCGACCCGCCAGTCGGCCAAACGACCGAAAAAATCCTCTGCCGAAGTTTCGTACGCGCTGATCGTGTGAATAAGCATAGACGTGCATCTCCTTCTAACCGCGCAGCGCGCGATCCTACCGTTTCTCGAAAACGATAGCGCGCATGCTTGCGCGCAGGAGAAGCACCAGGCGACCGTCACCGAATCGAAGATGCCGCGTTGACGCGCCGCCACCCCGCAGCGATGCACGCAAGAAAGGAGCGTTACCGGGACGCCTTCGGGGAAAGCGGCGAGCCCAAGCGCGCAAGCTCCCCCGCCACGGTCTCCACCAGAAGCGGCAGGGCCGCATGCACGCGCGGCGTCAGCCCGATGGTCACCACGGCAGGCGAGGCGTTCTCCACCTGCATGCCCAAGCACAGGCCTTCCGCCCGGTATCCCAGCAGCGCAGCCGAATCGAACAGGTCGATCAACTTGAGATCGTGCAGCGATGCGCTGGCTCCGCTTCGGCGCGCCATGGCATCGGGCTCGAAGCGAAACACCGTGCCCGGCTCGGCATCGGTGCCGTCCACGGCGTCCACCGTGATGATCATGTCGAACGCGCGAACGGAATCGAGCATGTCAAGGCTGAGGCACCCTAAATCGAACAGCTGCACGTTCTGGGGAATCTCGTAGCGCTCGATCAGCTCCTCGTATACGGCAGGCCCCACGCCGTCGTCGAGCATGAGCTTGTTGCCCACGCACAGAACCGCGATGGAACGTAAAGCGCGGGCGTCGTCGCAGCCCTTCGCAGCATCATCCGCCATCACAGCCGTCACGCCCCTATCGTCGGACGCACGACCAGGTTGTAGTACGTCGCCGCAGCCAGCATGCACAGCCCAATGATCATGCTCGCAACAGCCCAAACGCGCTCGCGCTTCAAGTACGCTTCCTTGTCGACGCCCCGCTTGGCCGCCCGATGCGCAGCGAACGGCTGAGCCACGATGGAAAACGCCACCGTCCCGGCCGTCAACGTCAGCAGCACCAGAACCGCAACGCCGATGGCCAAGGGCGTGCGCTGCGCGAACGCCGCATAGAACGTGTTGTCCGCGAACAGCCAGAGGGGGTAGAACAGGATGGTGGCCCACATGCCGTGCGCCGGCCCCCAGATGGGAGGAAGGAACAACGCGCCCACGTTGACGCGGGGCACGCCTTCCAAGAACTTCTCTTCTTGCGCGATTTGCTCTTCGGTTAATTCAGCCACAGTTCGGTATCCTTTTCGAAACCTCGATGATTCCCTGCCATTATAGTCTAGGAAGCACCCTTCTACGGGAGGGTCCGGCAAAGCGGAAGGAGAGCACATGAACGTACTTGCCATCGTAGGGTCGAGACGCGTGGGCAGCTACAATCTCCAAGTTGCGCAGGCGGCGGGCGAACTGCTGAAACAGCGACGCCCCGACGTAACGTTCACTATTCTGAACTGGGACGACGTCCCCTTTATGAACGAAGACTCCGAGCACCCCGAGCCTCCTGCCATCGCTCGCGTACGGCAAGCCGTTCGCGACGCCGACGGCGTGTGGCTGTTCAGCCCCGAATACAACCACGCTATTCCCGGGCCGCTCAAAAACCTCCTCGATTGGCTCTCGCGGCCGGTCAGCGCAACGGAGGGGCCGGTCATCGTAGGCAAGCCCGTAGCCCTTTCAGGAGCCAGCATCGGCATGAGCGGCGCCGAGCATGCGCAAGAGCAGCTTGCCGGCATGCTGAACTACCTCAACGCGCGCGTCATGAACAAGCCCCGCCTCTGCATACCGCACGTTGGCTCGCAAGCCCAAGACGGCGTCCTCAAGCTGGACGCGTCCGCTCCTTACCTGGAACGACAGGCAGACGCCTTCGTCCGCTTCATCGAAGCCGCGCGGTAAGCGCAAGCACAAGGACGAGCACGCACACGCGAGAAGCCCGCCACCGATGAAAAAACCGGGCCGGACCCCTCGAGGGATCCGGCCCGGTTCGTACGTCATACCGCTTTCGACAAAGAGCGCTTACGCCTTCTCTTTGTGATGCAGGTCGTCCTCGCCCACGATCGTATGCTTCTCGGGATCGTAGACCAAGCCGCCGTGCTCTTTCCAGAAGAACATGAGCAGCGTCGGGGAAATACCCTCGATGTTGGCCAGGTACATGTGGATGAGCATGAAGCAGATGAAGATGTACATCATGAAGTAGTGGATGATGCGCATCGACATGAGGCCGCCCACCAGGTCGGTGCCAGCCGCGAAGAACCCGAGGTTCATCGTAGGAGCCCACAGGGCAAGGCCTGTGTAGAACATGACGATGATAAGGATCGGGATCATCAGGTAGCTGATCTTCTGCGGCACGCCCAGCTTGGCGCCCAGCGGATGGTCCTTCTTCAGGAACAGGTAGTACTTGATCCACGCGCCCAACTGGTGACGGTTGTCAGCCTGCGGCAGCCACGTCTTGTAGTCCGTAACCTGATAGCGCGTACCGCCGTCCGGAGCGGACTTGACGAAGAACGCCATCAGCACGCGCACGATGCAGTTGATGAACAGCACGAAGCCGCAGAACACATGCACGCCGCGGGCAATGCCCATGAAGAGCGGCCAGAACGGGAAGTGGATAGCGAAGCCGGTGACGATCAACAGGACCATCGCAACCAGGTTGATCCAGTGCGTGATGACGAAGGGCATCGGATGCGCTTCGCGATAATGTGCCAAGTGCGCCATGTTACTTCACCCCCCACGGGCTCGTGACGGTTTCGAAGCTCTTGCCCGTGGCCGGCTCGGTGACGTGCACCGCGCATGCCGTGCAGGGGTCGAAGCTGTGAACCGTGCGCAAAGCGTTGATCGGCTTTTCCACATCGCCCACGGGCACGCCGATAAGCGCCTGCTCCAGCGGGCCCTTCTCGCCGTTGCCGTTCATGGGAGCCAGGTTCCACGTGGACGGGATGATGATCTGGTAACCATCGATCTTGCCGTCCTTGACGGTCTCGCTGTGATAGAGCGCGCCGCGCGGAGCCTCCCAGAAGCCCGAGCCGGCGCCGGTGATGGTGGCGGGCTCGCGGAAGTACTCGCTGTCGCCGCTCTTAACGGCCTCGACCAGCTCGTCGGTCCATTCCTTCATGAGGCCGGCGATGTAGAGCGTCTCGATCTGACGAACGGCGGTACGGCCGAGCGTGGACTGGGCAACGCCGATCTGGCCGGGAGCGCCCAGCGCTTCGAGCAGACCGTCGACGTGCTCCTTGACGAACGGCACGTTGCGCTTGTACGCAGCCAAGATACGGGAAAGTCCGCCGGCCTCGTAAGCCTTGCCGTCGTACGCGGGGCACTTGACCCACGTGTAGCGGTCGTTCACGTCGTAGGACGTGTACTCCGGCTCCGTAACGAAGTACGGAGACGTCATGGTCGCGTCGCCCTTGTACCAGGAACGGCCCATGTACTCGGTGATGAGGTTTTCCTGAACGTCGGACAGGTTGAGCTTGTCGTCGACGACGCCCATGGGCAGATAGCGATCCGCCATCTCCATGCTCTTGTTCTCGAACACGCCCCAAGCGATGTAGCGACCGCAGCCCTTGCCCCAGGTGAGCGCATCCATGTAGTACGGAGCGATAGCCAAGGTGTCCGGGATCATGGTGGTGGCAACCCAGGTGTAGATCTCGTCGACGAGGCCCTTGAGGTCGTCGAGCTTCTGATCGGTGGGCACGAATGCGGTGCCGCCGGGGATGATCGTCATGACGTGCGGCATCTTGCCGCCCAGCAAAGCGGAAACCTGCGAAGCCTTCGCCTGCATGGTCAGCGCCTCAAGATAATGGGCGGTGCAGATGAGGTCGAGCTCGGGCGGCAGCTGATAGGCGGTGCCGTCCTCGGCGTCGAACCAGTTGCCCGAGAAGATGGACAGCTGGCCGTTGTCGGCGAAGTTCGTCAGGCGCTCCTTCAACACGTTGAAGTCGCTGTTGATGGACGTGCCGGCAGCCTGCGCCAAATCGTACGCGTCGGCCGCATCGGCCTTGAGCGCGTTGAGCGGGTTCACGTAGTCGAGCGCAGCCAGGTTGTAGAACCACAGGATGTGGCTGTGCAGGAACTGCGCGCCCTCGATCAGGTTGCGGATGATGCGCGCATTGTTCGAGATCTTGATGCCGTAAGCCTTTTCGGCGGCAATGGCGGACGCGTGAGCGTGCGACACCGGGCACACGCCGCAGATGCGCTGCACGATCTGCGCCGCATCTTCGGGCGTGCGGTTCTGCACGACGAGCTCCATACCGCGGAAGCAGCCGCCGGACACCCAAGCGTCGGAGACCTTGCCGTTCTCGACTTCCATCTCGATGCGGAGATGGCCCTCGATACGGGTGACCGGGTCGATGACTGAACGGGTCATGTAGGCTTACCTCCCTTCCTTATCGTCGTACTTGCCGATGGACTTGTCGGGGTGCTTGGCATCCCAAGCGCGCACCTTCTCGAAGTCCGCGCCGCCGTCCATGCGTCCGGACAGCTTCATGCCGAAGCCGTGCACGACCAGGGCGCCCGCCAGGAAGCAGGTGATGCCCAAAGCGATGGTGCCGGGCTGGACCATCCAGTCGCCGATGCGCAGGTCGCGATGGCGCTTGTAGAACGGGGTGTTGACCTCGACCCAGTTCTGGCCCGGATCGTTGGGGTTGGCCTCGCAGCATCCGATGCAGGGAGAACCGGCCTGGACGCACCAGCTACGACGGTCGTTCCACAGCACGACGCCGCAGTTGGACTTCGTCTGGGGACCACGGCATCCCAGCGGGTACAGGCAGTAGCCCATGGCTTCTTCCTTGGAACCGAACTGGTACACGAACTCGCCGTTCTCGAAATGGCCGCGACGCTCGCAGTTGTCGTGAATGGTCTGGCCGAAGATGCCGACGGGCTTGTTCTGGCTGTCAAGCGCGGGCAGCGTGTTGTCCATGAGGACGACGTCCACCAAAACCGACACGAGCCACTCGGGGTTGGCCGGGCAGCCGGGGATGTTCACCACCGGAACGTTGATGCCGGCCTTCTCCAGATACTGCTGAACGCCCAAGGCGCCCGCGGAATTGGGATGCGCGCCCATCCAGCCGCCGTTGACCGCGCAAGATCCCAGCGCGATGACCGCGTTGGCATTCGCGGCAGCCTCCTCCAGATGATGCGTGCCCGGAGCATCGGCGACGCGCAGAGCCTGGCCGCCCCATCCCTCCAGCACAGCTCCCTCGTAGATAAGGATGTAGTTGCCAGCTTCGATCGTCTGCGCCTTCGCCTCTTCGACGGAATGACCGGCAGCGGCCGAAAGCGTCTCGGAATAGTTGAGCGAGATCATCTCGAGCACGATCGTAGCCGCGCTCGGCGTCTCAACCTGGGCGAACGACTCAGTACAACCCGTGCACGACGCGCCTTCGATCCAAATGACCGGGTACAACTTACCCTTCGTTGCGCCGATCACGGATTTTTCGAGAGCCTGCGCTATCTTCGGAGCAGCCAGTTCGGACAGCCCGGCGGCAACTGCGACCGCGCCGCAAAGCTTCATGAAATCGCGGCGGCTTACTCCTCGAGCCGCCAGCATATCCTGAAACTCAGATACGGTGGCCTCTTTTCCCATGTGCACACCTCCTCAGGTGCTTCTCGTCTTGCTTACCTGCTTATGCATTCTCCACGACGGTTATGCAAAAATGGAGAAAAGGTGCGCGAGCGCAACGTTTAACCCGCAAATGGCGCGAAAGTGTTACCGCCGTCCGAAGCCGTAACAAACAGTATTCACCATTTCGGCTCATGCTTGCATTTTGATGCAGCATTTGCCGGGTTTCGCCCCCCGCTATGCAAACAGTCCGACGCAAGAAACCAGCCGTAAATCGATGTAAGCGACCGTTCGGTTTCTTGTCGTGCACCACTTCTCCCGTCGCAAAACGGGTATGATAGCACACGATATGCAATGAGAGCCTGAGAACTAGAAGGATTCAATATGACGCTGACAGAAGCTTCTTTCGCCTACCTGGGACCCGCCGGAACGTACAGCGACGAGGCCGCGCGGTCCTTTGCCGCGCGCCTGGGAATCGACGAGCCGAACCTGGTGGAATGCCCGTCTTTCAGCGAGGTGTTCGACTGCGTGGATCGTGGCCGCTGCACCTACGGCGTCGTAGCCATGGAAAACGCCCTCGAAGGTCCGGTGACGGCCACGCTCGACAACTTCGCGTTTCGCAGCTCGGCCACGATCCTCGGCGAAGAAGTGCTCGACATCCACCACTGCTTGCTGGTGCATCCCGAAAGCGACCTTGCGCGCATCAAGACGGTTGCCTCGCATCCGCAAGGCCTCGCGCAATGCCGACGCTACCTGAACGAGCAGCTTCCGGGGCGCGCCACCATCACCACGTCCTCCACCGCGGAAAGCGCGCGCCTAGCCGCATCCGATCCCGAAGTGGCCGGCATCGGCAACTCGTTCGCTGCGCAGCTGTACGGAGCGCGCGTGGCCGAGGCGGGCATCGAGGACCACTACGGCAACCAAACCTCGTTCGCGCTCATCGGCCGCCAGGGGCATCCGCCGGTTTTCGAGGGAGAGCGCTTCAAGACCTCGCTCGCGCTGTTTCTGCAAGCGGACAAGGCGGGCGCGCTGCTCATGATCCTGTCCGAGTTCGCCTACGCGGGCATCAACCTGACCAAGATCCAGTCCCGGCCCACCAAACAGGCGCTTGGCGAATACATGTTCTTCGTGGACCTGGAAGGCAGCGTGAACGACCTGCCCGTGCAAACCGCGCTCAACTGCCTGCGCCTCAAGCTGCGCGAAGTGAAGGTGCTCGGCAGCTACCCGATCGGATAGCTGCCGCGAAACGCCGGAGCGAGGGGCTGAGAGACCGTCGCTTTGCTCCAAGGATCTCTCAGTCCCCTCGCTCCGGCGTTTTGCGGCGCGGCGCCAGGATGGCTCCTCGCTAGCCCTAGGGGCTAGAACGCCAGTATTCCCAGGTGCTCGAGCAGGATTTTCAGGCCGATGAGAATGAGGACCACGCCGCCTGCGATGGTGGCCGTTTTTTCGTAGCGCGCGCCGAAGCGGTGCCCAACGGCAACGCCGACAAGGGAAAGCGCGAACGTGGTCACGCCGATGACGACCACCGAAGCCACGATGTCAACGCGCAGAAACGCGAACGTGATGCCCACGGCCAAGGCATCGATGCTGGTAGCCACCGCCATCATCGTTAGTTCGCGCAGGTCAAGCCGCCCGTCCACCGCGCAGGACAGCTGCTCGTCATCGTCGCCGTGAAACGAGTCCCACAGCATCTTCGCGCCGATGATCAGCAAAAGCCCGAACGCGATCCAATGATCGACCGGCGTGATGAACTGCTCGAACTGGGTGCCCAACGCCCAGCCGATCAGCGGCATGAGCGCCTGGAACCCTCCGAAGAACAACGCGATCACCAACGCCTGACGCATGTTCAGGCGCTTCATGCACAGCCCCTTGCACACGGAAACCGCAAACGCGTCCATGGACAAACCTACGCCCACCAGCAGCAATTCGACAAAACCCACAGCGCAATCCTCTCGTCCGCCTTCGACCCCAGCAAACCCCGTGCGGCCTCTTCCCCGCATCAGGGCATAAAAATACCGGCGCGCGCCGGTTGCGGAAATGCACGGTGCGACGCCTTCGTCACACCGCGAGTCTTGTCATTTAATGCTGGCCAGCTTCGTCCGAAGCAGTATGTTGACCCAGCCACGCCGTACGGCGCCGACTACTCCCCCACGGGATTGAGGTATTTTACCACAGAGACCCGCTCGCGCGCCCGTCTTTTAGCGGACCGCGCGCTACGCCCGGAAGACGCCTTCTTCTTGGCGGAAGAACCCTTCTCGCACCAGGTCGTTTACGATAGACTCGAACGTCTCGGCATCCACGCCGTCGCGGCCCGCCGCGCGCTCGAACGCATCCAGGCGAGCGGCCAGATCGTCGAAGCCGATGCCCGGCTCGGCCAACACCACGCGCACCAGCTCGGCGCGCTTCTGACGGCGCGACCCGTCGAACGTCGATTGCCGCGCGTAATGGGCGCTGCGCCGCGAGGGGTTGGCGACAAGCGTTTTCAGATGCGCGCCGTAATCCAGAAGCGCGTAGTACCAGGCGCGCGCATCGTCTTGCGGGCACGTAGCGGCCACGAGCGGCGTCAATTCCCGATCGGACACCTTGTCGCGCTGGGGGAACACCTCATGCAGAAACACCGTGCGCACGTTCGTCTCAATGTAGATCGAAGGCTTGCCGAACGCGAACGCCATGACGCCGGCCGCCGTAGCCGGGCCGATGCCGGGAAGCTGCTGCAGCTGTTCGGCCGTGTCGGGAAGGGCGCCGCCATGGGTGGCGGAGCATTCCTCGCACGCGCGCTTGAGAGCAAGGGCGCGCCGGTTGTAGCCAAGCCCCTGCCATTGCGCCAGAACATCGGCGGTGCCGGCCGCAGCCAGCGCGTCGACCGTGGGAAACAGCGACATCCAGCGCTCCCAATGCTTCAGCACGCGCGTCACTTGCGTCTGTTGAAGCATGACCTCCGAAACCAAAACCGCGTAGGGATCGTCCAGATAGCGCCAAGGCAGCTCCCGATAGCGCAGCGCGCCCTCTTCGCGAACCTTGGCCTCGAACGCCTCGCGAGCTAAGGGAGCATCGGCGGGCCACGAAGGCGAATCGAAACCCGCTACGCGCACGGCTGCGGGCTTTCCGGGTTCGCGTCGTCCGGAGCCTCGACGGTCAGATGAGCGCAGGAAACCGAGCAGCTTGCCACCCTGCACGCCTCGGGCCGAGCGTCGGCGGGCGCATGCGCGGGAGCCTCCTTGCCGCGAGCCTTCGCAAGAGCCGCCTCCACCACGGGATGCGTTGCCCCCAACTCGATCAAATCCTTGAGCGTAATGGAGCCGAAGTAATCGTTGAGCAGGCGATCCGCGCCCTGCCACAGCTTGTTGTACGCACAGGATTTCTGCTTCTCGCAATACTCGGGGTCCAGCACGCACAACGACACGCTCACCGGACCCTGGATAGCCTCCAGGACCTCGAGCAGCGTGACCTCCGCAGGATCGCAATTGAGAGCCAGGCCGCCGCGCGCTCCGCGCACCGTTTTGATAAGCCCGCCCTTGACCAAGTCATGCTGAATGCTGCGCGCGAACGCGTAAGGGATGTCCTCGTCTTCGGCGATATCGGACACCGACACGTAAGCGTCGCCGCTTTTATAAGCGGCACGAAGTATCCTGCAAGCGTAATCGCAGCGTCGCGTGATGTCCATCGATTATCCCTCTTCCCCTTTCAGCAGGTCCTCCAAGTGCTCGAGGTCGCGGCGAAAATCGCTGATCACCGCGTTTTCGAGCGCACGGTATTCCTCCGAATCGAGCGGCTGGTAGGCCGCCATCTTGTCGAACAGATTGTCCGCCGTCACCGGCACGTAGCGCCGCGCCATAAGGCTCGCCTTGTAGGCTTCCTCCACGGCCTCCCGCGCCGCCATGTAGATGTCGTAGCGAGGCATCTGGGCCGAATAGCGCACGAGGGCCGCCTGGTCGACGCCGCGCAGCGAAGGATGCTCGCGCGCGATCTCCATCCAGATGTCCGCGCGCTCCGACGCCGTGGGAAAATCGATGTCGACGATGGACAGCGGCTCTAGAAGATCGTAGAAGAACGGTTCGATCTCCCCCGCTTCGGACGCAGACGCCAGCACGAACACGTCGGGGTTCTCGACAGCCGAGCGTATGAGGTTGATGGCCTCGCGCGCGCCGCGGGACAAACTTGCCATGAGGAAGCCGCCGAGATCGTCCCCCGCAGGCTCGGACACCGGCGACGCCCACAGGTCAAGATCCTCCAGCAGCAGAACGCCCGCGCCTTCGAAGGCGTTGCGAGCCGCGTTCAACTGAGGCTGGCGATCAGCCTGGGCCATCACGCACAGGACGGGCATGCCCTGCAGGTTCTCCTCCATGCGCATGCGCAGCGCAGGCAAGCCCAGCTCGCCTAGCGTGGCAACCATGAACCGGTTCGCGTCCTCGCGCGCTGGCGAGCGGAACAGCAGCGCGTCGGCGGCAGGCATGCGATCCAGCCCGTGCCGCGCGTTCAGCTGCCTGACCAGCTCTTGGAACTGGGGGTCGCCCTGCATACCCACCCCGAAATCGCGCATGAGCGCCACTGTTCGATCGTATCCCACCAGCTCTCGATACGTGATGCGCTCGAGCGTGGAAAGAACGGCCGCGCTGTCGGCGTCATGGCCGGTCGCATCCGCGCTTTCCTCCGACGCCGCTTCGGCCTCGCCGGAAGAAGATGCGTCTTCGGAACCCGCCGACGCATCCTTTTCGGCGGGCACGGCCGCTTCGGGAACGTCCTTCGCCTTCCCGGCGCGCTGCGCCGGGGCGGTCACGTGCTCGACGCGCAGCAAGCGCGCGCCGTCAAGGCCCAGAAAGTCCTGCGAGATGAGGTCCGTCATGTCCTCCAAGTCCTCGCGTGAAAGGCCGAACTCCTGCAGCTTGTCGAGAGCCAGGCCCTGCAGCTGCTCGGCGCAGGAGACCGTTTCGTCGGAAGACAGGTACGGCTCCAGCCGCTCGAACACGTACTCGGCAATCGAGCGCTCCTTGAGCGCGCAGGCAAGCGCCCACGCCTGCTTGAGGCCTTCGAGCGCCGCCTCGTCGGGCGCCGTGCCGTCGGTGCGGCGCGCCTGCTCGAAAGCGGCAAGGTACAGGTGCATCCCCAGCACCGCATCGCCCGCTGCGCAAGCCTGCGCGGCTCGGCGAAGGTACTCGCTGGATGAATTATCGTGCTCGTCGTTTTGGCTGGGCGAGCTGTTCGCGTCGTTCTCGAGCATGTACCCAACCTCCTTTGCGTATGGTATCTGCACATCGTGCGCAAAAATGACTATGTTGAGGTCACATTTTACCCGATAGAGACGCATGCGGCGCGGCATGCACTCAAAACCCAAAAACACTGCGGCTGAGAATCAAGGGGCGGGCAAACCGAAAATGCCGAAACCCGAGAGGCTACCAGTCGAGGATGCTCCATCCGCACGCGCGCGCCGTACGGGTGAGCGGGCGGTCCGGCGTGACGGCGAACGCCTGTTTCGCGGCGCCCAAAACCACGCGGTCGGAATGATGGTCGCCGTACGCGGCAGCCAGCTCCCACTTGCCGGGGCCGAAATGCTCGTCGCCGAAGCGCTGCACCGCGGCCAGCTTCTCCTCGCCTTCGACCGGAAGCCCCTCCACGCGGCGCTCGTAGGTGCCGTCAGGAGCAACGCACATGCGCGTGGACACCTGGTGCGCGAAGGGGTGGTGCTCCATGGCGCGCAGGATAATGGGTTCGAAGGTGGCGGAAACCACCAGCACCACGTCGCCCGCTTCCGCATGGGCGCGCATGGCGGCATCGGCCTGCGGACGGAAAATCGGCGCAATGCTGTGGTCGTAGAAGTCGGCCAGAAACGCGTCGACTTTCTTGGCAGGCCAGCCCTCGAAAGCCGTGAACACCAGCCCGCGCACGCGCGCCTCGTTCTGCGGAAGGCGCAGCTTGTAGGCAGCCGCCCATAGCAGGATGCGCGAGACCACGCGCTTGCGCAGAAGGCCCAGCTTCATGAGATGGGCAACCAGCAAGACCGGGGAGTTGCCGTCAATGCTCGTACCGTCGAAATCGAACACCGCCAACTGCACGGGCGCGTCGGAATCGGTCGACCCCGTTTGGCCGCGCGCGCCTGCGGGTGCAGCAACCTCCGCGCCCTCCTGATTCGGCTTCGCTTCAACGTTCGGTTCTACGTTCGCGCTCTGATCCCCGCTCCGGGACATGGCATTCCATTCTCATCGTGTCGACGGAGCCGCGCCCTTGGCGCGGCGGACGGGAGCTCGCATGCAGGCCCCCGCCCGCCGCGCGCTACCCCTCGCTCCCGTCGTTGCATGCAACGAATTGAGAAGTATAACTCTTTAATTCTCAATACGCTAGGTATGCTACCAACTGGTGTTTTAGATTCGCCAATGCTAGAAAAGCTCGCAAAAACGCCAACTTAGGATATGCGAAGGATATGGGAAAGCGTCGAAAAGGAGACCGAAATGAAGAAGATGAAGAAGAAACGCTGCTACGCTCTAGCCGATTACATGGAGGCGGCTGCATGTTCCGACGACCCGAGCGACCGCGTCGCGGCGTGCCCGGTGGCCGCCGCACAGGGCTTATCAAGCCCGTAAATCGAACCCCAAACGCAAAAAAAGAGGGCGCGCCACGAAGGATGCGCCCGAAAGGAACCCACCTCCCCGTTTGTGCGGGAAGGCCATAACGTCTTGGAAACCGAGCGCCGTTTACGCGGCGCCCTTAGAGAAAATAGCGTGATGTCATACCGACATCATCATCTTACCATGCGAACGTATGCTCTGGACACTGGTAATTGATGTCATCGGTCGAGATCGAGAGCGCCCGACCCTTCGACGTTCACGGTTCCCTGGATCATCGCGCCGGATGCCCCGAAAGCGTACCATTCTCCGTCGATGCTTCGGCACGTCGAGCGCGCCATCGCCCCCGACTCGTCGAGCCAGTACCACTTGCCGCCGTCGAGCAGCCATCCGGTCCGCATCGCGCCCGACGCGTCCAGGTAGTACCATGCTCCGTCCACCTCCGCCCATCCCGTGGCCATGGCCCCGGAGCCGGTCAGGTAGTACCGCTTGCCGCCGACGCTCTGCCAGCCGGTTAGCATGCGGCAGTCGTCGCCGAACAGGTACCACTTGCCGTCGACAAGCTGCCAGCCGGTGAGCGCGTATCCGTCCGCGCCGAAGCGGTACCACGCGTCGAGCGCGAGCCATTCTCCGGCAGGCCAGGAGCCGTCCGCCCGCCTGTACCACCAGCCCTTCCCGTCGCGCACCCATTCGCCGGACGCCCCGGCCATCCTGTCGTACCACTCGCCGGCGCGGCGCATGTACTCCGCGTTCTGCGACCCGGCCAGCTCGCCGGGACAGAGCGTCGCCGACCAGTGGCTGTGAGGGAACACGTTGGCCATCCACTCCGGGCGGCCGAGCCCGTACTTTCGGCATATAGCCGCCACGAGGTGCGCCCCAGCCTCCAGCGCTGCCTCGCCGACCGTCCACGGCCAGCTGCCGTCGTTGGCGTGCTCGACGCTTACCGTGTTCGGGTTCGCCCAGTCGTTTCCGCACGCCCAGGCGGTGTCCCAGTCGTTTACGAGCTGACCGACCGTGCCGTCCGACTGCACGGCGTAGTGGGCCGACGTCGAGCTGTCGAGCCACGTCCTGTAGCAGTCCTCGATGCTCAGGTCGCCCGCCATGTGGTGGATCGTGACCGCCTGGATGGAGCCGTGCCTGCCGCGGGTGAAGCTGCGCGGCAGGATCATCTCCACGTCTGCGTTCAGGCCTTCCCAGTCCATCCTACTCCTCCTTCTCTCCCGCCTCCCCGCCAGGCGATGCGAGCGTCTTACCGACGGGGCTGTCCCTGATGTCGGGGTTGAGCACGCACAGGTTCTCGACGATGCTCACGACTTCGGTCAGGATGACGAACACGCACACCGCGCTCACAGCCGGAACCGATATGCCGAGATCGGCCACGCTCGCGGCGAACTCCAAGAGGTACGCGAGCGCGATGAGGCCGAAGAACCCGGCCTTGTGCCACAGCCCCTCCCGCATCTTCCCGCTTTTCAGCGCGCCGGCCTTGACGGCCCCCGCCACTCCGGTCGCGACGTCCAGCGCCATGCACAGGACCGTCGCTATCAGCAGATTCTCCATTGCTTGTCTCTCCTTGTCTCGTTTTGCTTTGAAAAGCCCAGCAGGGCTTGCCTCGTCGATTTTCCGGTGTGGTTTTGCGTTCGAGCGAACAGGACCTATCCGGCCGCTTCCTCGTCCTCTGCGGCCTCGTCTGCGTCCAGGAGCGATTGCACGCCGCCTCGCCAGAGCGCAGGGACGTTCTCGATTGCCCACTTGCCGTTCTTCACCAGGCTGTAGTAAACCTTGATCATGATGATTCCTCCTGTCCTTTCCTGCTTATTCGCCCGCTACGAGAGCGCCGAGCTCGGCGACCGCAACCATCAAGTCCTCGATGCTCGCAGAGCCGTTCGCCAGCCCTGGAGCGCCCGCCCGCTCGACGTACACCGCGACCTCCTCGTAGTCGTCGTCCGCCCACGCGAACTTCTCCACGTCGTCGGGCGGGACGGCTCCCTTCCTGACGACTATGGTCGGGGACAGCGTCCCGGCCGACAGGTCGGGGTTGGCTATCTCGTTCCCGTTCTCGTCGACGATCCTCATGCCGGCCATGCCCATCACCTCCATGTTCCGGTAACGTAGTAGTGCAGGTACACCGTTCTCGAGTAGTTGCCGACGCTCAGGACGAAGAACTTCGGGGCTTTGTCTCCGAACACCGTGTGCACGCCGGGCCAGAACGCTCCGCCGCCCGGGTCCTCGATGACGACGTCTGCATGCACGAGATTCGTAAGGGCGAACGGGAGGGCGTGGCCTCCGCGCATCGTCCCGTCGTACGTCATGCCGCCCCACTGCATGTTCGTGGACGTCGGCGTGGACGTTGCGCCCCAGCACTCGGCGAACCCCGACGCCCACTTGCGCCACCGCCAGATGCCGCTCGTGCCCTGGGCCACCACGAAGTCGGCCATGTTGCCGCCGTTGAGCCTGAAGGTGCCCGACGCCTCCACGGCCCCCTTCAGGAGCACGCCGCTTCTGTTGCACGAGACGCCGGAGTCGTAGGGCTGCACGGTCCCGTCGGAGAGCGTCCGGCAGGCGGCGAGCGCGATCGAGCCTGGGGCCATGACCGCCAGCTGGTCGGTGCCCGCGTAGTAGGCTATCGCCCCCTTGCCGCCGCAGAGCTTGATGACCGCGTTCGCAGAGTTGGCCGCAAGCTCCAGGAGCCCCGCTTTGAGGCGCGCGAGCACGGTGGTGCCCTGCCTCACCGAGACGCTGTCTCCGTCCACGTACACGTTGCCGCCCGACGGGCTGCCGATCGTCGCGGTCGATCCGTAGATCGGCGCGTTGCACGCCTGCCAGGCGGTTCCGTCGTACACGAACGGCACGGTTGAGCCGGGAACCCAGAAAGCAGCGTTCGCTCCGTTTATCATGATCCGCTTCGCGCCCGATCCGTTCACGTCGAGCGTCGGCAGGCTCGCCGTGTTGGAATGCGAGAACGTGACGGCGACGGCCGCCCCTGGGTACAGCGAGAAACCCGCCACGTCGGAAACCGCCTTCGCAGCCGTCGCAGCAGCAGTTGAACACGTACCGTACAGCGTCTTTCCGTCTGCTCCGTCTTGCCCGTTTGCTCCCGGCTTTCCCTGCGGGCCTTGCTCTCCCTTTATCTTAGTCCATGCGTACATAGACGGAGTTGAGCTGTCCGCTTGCGCATGGTCCGTGTACTGGCCTATATACAGCTTTCCCGTGCTGTCCGTCGTCGAGAAGCCGGACGTGCCGTCTGCGCTGTTAGCGTATGCTATATGGAGGTACGGCGTCTTTCCGTCCTCTCCCGGCTTTCCGGGCGTTCCGTTCGCGCCGTCAGCGCCCTTTATCTTGCTCCATGCGTACTTGGATGGGGTGCTGCTGTCTTCCTGCACGCTATCGACGTACATTCCTATATAGGCGCGGTCGCTTTCGTTCAAGCTGAAATCAACGGTTCCGTCCGCGCTGTTCGAATAGGCTATATGGGTATAGCTCGACACGCCAGGCTTGCCGTCCGCACCGGGCTTGCCAGGCATGCCCTGCGCGCCGTCTTCGCCCTGCAAGCCTTGAAGCCCCCGCTCTCCACGGTCGCCCTTGTCGCCCTTGATCCTGGTCCAGGTGTAGAGCGCCGGGTCGATCGGATCGGCCTCGGTCGAATCCACGCACGTGCCCATGTAGGGGCCGGGCGTCTCGGACATGGGGTCGCCCGTGGGCGATTCCGACCACTTGACGTGCAGGTAGCTCGGAGCGCCGTCCGCTCCAGGAGCGCCGGGCACGCCGTCCTCGCCGCTGGATCCAAGCGTGCGCGCCCACGAGTAGGCGTCCGGGTCCGCGGGGCCGTCTGGAGATCCGTTCGAGCATATGCCCATGTAGGCGGTGTCGGCCTGCGGGGCCTCGGTCATAGGGACGCCGTCTGGGCTTGCGGAGAACCTGATGTGCACGTAGGCGCCGTGCAGGTCCGCCAGAGCGTCGAGGGCGCTTTGAGCCAAGCCGGCCGCGTCCTTGGCGATCTTGTCGACGGCCTCCGCCTTCTCGGCCGCGTCCTTGGCGATCTTGTCGACGGCCTCCGCCTTCTCGGCCGCGTCCTTGGCCGCCTGCCCGATGGGGGCCATGGCGTCGTACGCGGAGTTGATGGACGCGTTGAGCCTGCGTATCTGCCTGTTCGTCTCCCCGGTGAGGGAGTCGAACGTCGTTCCGAGCGTGTAGACCGACCGCGACGGGTCGAGCAGGTCAGGCTCGATCTTCGACACGAGCATGTACCCGTCGAACCCGTGCGGCCTCGACCTCACGCGCACGAGCTCCCCGACCCTGAGCGGCTTGAACCTCCCGACCGCCATCATAGCCATGTCGACGAGCTTCGCCTCGATGGTCGTCTTCGGCTCCACGTGCGGGCGCAGCGCGGTCGCCGCCGAATCGCACAGCCCCTCCACGGTCCCGGCGTCGGGGTTCGAGTACTGCATCTCGATGACGCCGTAGCGCTCCGCCGCCTCCCTGTGGACCAGGACGTCTCCTTCCTTGCAGAAGGCGGCGTCCTTCGGGTACGTTCCGTCCGGCATGGACTCGAGCGTCAGCCCGTCTTTCCCCTCGGGCCGGACGGCGGTGAACAGCCCATTGGTCGTGTCGGTGCGCGCGAAGTCGAGCAGGTTCTCCCCGAAGTCGATCACCTGGGCGTTGACGTCTGAGCACTCGGCCAGGTAGTCGATGTAGCGGACGCCTCCGCTTCGCCTGACGAACAGGTACCCTCCGAGCCGCTCGATCAGCTTGTCCTGTATCTCGCTCGACACCGTGGGAAGCTGCGAGGATTCCCGAAGTATGTGGTTGTTCCTGTCAAGCGCCGCCCCGTTGTTGACCCCGACGACGAACCGGCGCGATGAGTCCACGCGCTCGTTGTACTGTTCGATGAGCCATGAGAAGTACCCGTCGACGGAGCTCGGAGCCGTGAGGGGCTGCTTTCCCGGGACAGTCGAGTACGGTCGCACCAGCACGTCGCCGAGGTAGGCGAGCTCGCCTTTGCACGACACCCTGCCCGAGAGCAGGAAGTCGCTGCTCCTCTCGTAGACGAACCCCGCCCACAGCATCTCGTCGTCGAGCCACACCTCGACGGGGTTCGACCTGTCCCTGTCCTTCAACATGCTCTTCAGAGGATGGCCCTCGGGGATCGTGAACTCGCACCATCCCGCCGCGTTCGCCTCCATCCCCATGCGGATGTCGGTGAGCGCGTGCTCGTCCCCCACGGGGTCGTGGAGGTACTGCCCGCCGTACTTGACGCGCCACATCTAGACCCTGCCCCTCGCTTCGATGGAGAACTTCGGGTTCGTCACCGTCTCCTGCATGGCGGAGTACAGGCAGAACGCGGGCGACTGGCTCGTCGTCGACTCGCTCGTCTTGGAGACGAACGGCCAGTTGCCGGAGCTGTCGCAGCCCTCGAACTCTATCTTCACGGACGGCACCTCGGCGAAGTTGAACGGGTACGCCGAGAACCTCATGGCTGACGTCGCCCACAGCTCGCCCCATCCGCCGAACGCATGGGACGGGAACGTCTTGCGGCGGATGCGGCACACGGCGGTGCCGTCGCTCCACTTCTCCCATTCCCATTCGCCCGACTTCCCGCTGTCCACGACGTACTTCTTGCCGAGCTTGTCGATCTTATTGCTGTTTCGGTTGAAAACAGCCGGATCGATGTAGTCGGATCCGTTTATCTCCTCTAATCCCAAATTGGCCGTTGCCATTTACAGATCACTCCAATCGTATGATACGAACGCCTCCGTCTCGTCTCCGAGCGGCGTCTTGTAGCGAAGCTCCGCCCATCTCGTCCCGCTCTCGTCGCTCCAGCGGGACCCCGCCATGTCCTCCCACGTCTTCGAGCGCATGAGGCCCTGCCCGTTGAGCGCGCGCAGCTCGTCCCACCTCATCGACCCGGCCGCGTTCCACGTCGTCGCGTGCCCCTCTCCCTCGGCGAGCTCGAACCAGCACGTGTTGATCACCTCGAAGCTGTTGACGTACATCTCGTTCCACCCTTGCTCGAACAGCACGTCGTTGAGCCTCCACGTCCCGGCCGGGACGGTCTGCGCCTTCCCGCCGAACTCGATCCTGCAAGGATGCGAGCATTCGATCGTCGGGCGCACGGGACGCCGCCCGCACTCGAAGCGGAACATCCTGCCTCCGCTCGCGTCGAGGCGGTACGTCTGCGTCCCCTTGGTTTTCCACGGGTCGGCCTCGACGTCGACCTTGAAGTAGCCGATATGCGCCTTGCTGTAGTACTCGTCTATCGAGAAGCGGCCATGGTAGGTGTACCCCGGGTCCATCGTCAGCGAGTAATCGAGCCTCCGCCCGTGGAGGAAGTTCGACGCCTCCGTCTTGATCCGCTCGAACATCTCCGGCTCGATGACGCCGAACACGAACGACTGCTTCCTGGCCCCGTACGCGACGTCGCCCGTCATCGCCTCGGTGAGGTCTATCGACCCGCTGCCGCCCGGAACGTCGACCAGGTAGGTCTTCGGAGCCGGAGGGGACAGCGTGCAGTCGTCGGACATCACCATGCCGAACCGCTCGAACAGGTCGACGCCTCCGACTATGATTCTGTTTTTAGGGTTTATAGCCTCCATCCTCTACCACCTCCCCAGGTTTTCCGCCCTGGCAAGCTCGACGCCCATGGGTTTGGCGATAGAAGACGCCAGCTTCTTTCCGTCGACGTACACGGCGACCTCGCCGCCTCCTGCCGAGCCGATAGCGGCTACCATCGCGTCGTACACGTCTTCTTTCGTGAGCGAGCCGTTCTTGTTTGCCGAGATTGCCATCCCGCTCGATGCCGCATAGCCGGGCGATGACAGCCTCGGGGCCGAGATCGCCATGTTCGAGAACGGCGCAGCGATCGCGTCTGCTACTTTCGCAGCGGCGCTCACGGTACCGACTCCCATCGCGGCCATCGACTTTGCGACCGATCCGGCGGCGGCGTCGATGCCATCCGCAGCTCCGAGCGGCACCCATTTGAAGGTCGCCTTCATGACCTTTGACGGCGACGCGATGCCGAAGAAGCTCTTCACGGCGTCGAGCGCACCGGAGCACACGTTTACGATGGCGTCCCAAACAGCACCCGCTGCGTCGCGGACGCCCGACACCATCCCTCGTACCATGTCGCCGGCTGCTGACGCCATCTGCCCGGCGAACCCGGCGACCTTTCCAGGAAGGCTCGATACGAAAGAGATCACGTTTCCGACGAACTGGGATCCTGCCGTCGCCGCCTGGCTCGCCATCGACGCCGCCCACGACGCTGCAGCAGATACAGCAGACGAGAGGAATCCCGACACCGATCCTGGAAGCCCGGCAAAGAACGACACGACGCTGCTCACGAACCATGATCCTGCCGCCACGGCCTGCGCCGCCATCGAGGACGCCCATGCGACCGCGTCTGCGACCGCCTGGTCGAGCCACGACTTGACGAGCATAGGGAGCTGCGAGAAGAAAGCGCCGACGTTCGTCACGAACTGGTTCACCGATTCAGGCAATCCTGCAAGGAACTCGACGAACCCGGTGAACGCGTCGATGGCGAATGTGGCGGCCTGCACGATTCCTCCGAAGAGGGCGACGACCAGCGACAGGGCTGCCCCGAGCACGGTGCCGAGGAAGTCGGCGACAGGCTGAAGCGCCTCGTACATGCGCTGCGCTGCCCCGAGAAAGTCGCCGATCATCGGAGCAAGCTGCTCCAATGCCGGGATCACCCACTGGCCTATGGCGCTTCCGAGGCTCTCGAGAAGCGTCGACGCGGTCGAGAACGCTGCCGCCAGCGTCCCCGCGAACTGAGCTGCTACAGGGGCGAACGCGTCGACGAGGCGTCCTATCCACTCTTGCGCCGTCGCGATGGCCGACGGGAGTTTCTCGCCTATCTCCGACACGATCGGGCCGAACGCTTCCTGCAGCGACCCTGTCGCCGCCGCGATGGAATCCTGCATTCCTTGCGGAAGCGAGCCCTTCACGGTCTCGAACGCGGTCGAGAACATCGTCCCCAGCGACGCAGCAAGCTCCGGACCTACTTTTGCGACGAGCTGCGGTATCGAACCCAAGGCCGTCCCTAGGATGCGACCGAGCCTCGGGATTATGTTCCCAGCGGCCGTGACGACGGAATCGACAAGCTGGCCGGTCAGCGCTTCGAGGTCGGCGTTCTCGTCGGCAAGCCCGGTGAGCCAGTTCGAGTAGGCGGCTTTCGCCATCGCAACAGATCCTTCAATGGTGGCTGCGGCCTCCTGCGCGGTGGTGCCTGTGATGCCCATCTCCTGCTGCACCACGTGGATGGCTTCCACGATGTCGGCGTAGGAAGAGATGTCGTACTTGATTCCCGATATCTTCTCGGCATCGTCGAGCAGGCGCTGCATCTCCTCCTTTGTTCCTCCGTAGCCTAGCTTGAGGTTGTCGAGCATCGTGAAGTTCTGCTTCGCGAAGCCTTGGTACGCGTCGGTGATGCGCCCCATGTCGGTGCCCACCTTGTTCGCGTTGTCCGACATGTCGGTGATCGCCATGTTCGCGTACTCGACGGCGGCGTTGGTGTCGCCGCCGAGGCTCTGCAGCAGCGACGCGCTGAACGACGTAGCCTGCTCCATGTACTGGTTCGCGCTCATGCCGGCCGTCTTGTACGCGCCGGCAGCGTAAGCCTGGAGCTTCCCGCTGCTCTCCTTGAACAGCGTGTCGACGCCTCCAACCAGCTGCTCGTAGGATGCGTAGCTTTCGAGCGCGGATCCGGCAACCTTTGCGACGCCGGCGACGGCGGCAGCAGCCGCTGCCACGAGCGCTGCGAGCCCTGCTTTTGCCGCCGTTGCCGCCGCTCCTCCGAAGCTTCCTCCGAACGACTTGCCGACCGAGTCCCCGGCGCTGCTCGCGTCGACTGATTTCAGCTGCGCGGCGATGTTCGCCTTCTTCAGCTTCGGGTACAGCGCGACGTACGCGCTAGCCAATTCGCTTGCCATCGCGAGCCTCCTTCCTCGGCATCGACAGCCTTCTCTCGTACTCTTCCTGCGTCATGGACGCGGAGCGCTTCTTAGGAGCCTCCCTCCAAGGCGGGACAAGTTGGCCGTCCTTGTCGCGCCACGAGTTGAGCAGGTTGAAGAGCATCCACTCGGCGTCCGTCCACTGCGTTTCCGGGTTGATCTTCGCCAAAGTGAGCGAGCCTCTCGGCAGGCTGCGGGACAGAGACGCCGCATGCCTGACCGACACGCTCCCTCCCACGTCGTCGATGCAGACGCCGTAGTACCTCTGGAGGTCGGCTCTAAGCTCGTCCGGGTACTTGCGGCGCACCTCGGCGAAGAAGATCAGTTTTTTGCCTCTCCCTCGTTCATCTTCGCCATGAGCTCGTTGAAGAACCCGGTCATGGACGTGGCCGTAGTCACTCCCGCCTTGTTCGCGAGCGCGTTCTTCACCTTCGGGTACTGGTCGCCGAAGACGCGCTTGCACAGCTTCGGGAACGCGAAGATGTTGCCGTCCTGCATCTCTCCGAGAAGCTCCACTACCTCGATGTCGTTCATCACCTCTTTGTCGACCGTAACGTCGATTCCCTTTACGTTTACGGTTACGGGCGTTTCGTTCGCCTTTGCTTTGCCGTTCGTCGCCATTACGCGCTCTCCTCCTCGATTTCGGCGTAGTACTTGTACGCCTTGTTTCCCTGCTCGTCCGGAAGTGCCTTGATCTTGATCTCGGATCCGAGAGGCTCGGATCCGGAGTACTTCATCTCTCCGACCTCGATGACCTTCCCGCGAGGGACGACGGTCCGCTCCACCATGGTCTCGGAAAGGAGCACCTCGAACACGTAGGATCGCGCGGCGGACTGCTTGCTGTTCACCAGCACGGCGATGTTGCCTTTACTGTCGACCGTCACGTTGTCCTGCCCGTACCGCTCTGCCAGCGCGTGCTTGTTCGTCTCGATCGGGTGGAACGCGTACGTCACCTCGTGATCGGTCCTGACGACGGCGACCTCGTCTCCTCCGAACGCTTTGAATCCCTCCGTGTCGCCGTTGATGGCCTCCGTGATGCCGTCCTCGTGGATGTAGCCGAGGCTGTTGAACCCTTCCTGCAGCGCCGTTGATGCGTCGGTCGGCACATTTGTCCCTCGGTCGGCCGAGTACACGGATCCTCCTACTTTGGGCTTCGGAATGTGCACGTTTTCAGCGTTTTGCGCCATATCTCATCCTCCTATGCTGATAAGCCGCCCGAAGAGAGCGGCTAAACCGTTTTTATGTCCGCGACTATCTGGTAACGTGGCGAATCGGCAGCCGGGAAGCTCGCAATCGAGTTGATGGAAACCGCCCTGACGTTCGCCTCGCGCTTGAACGACGGCAGCATGTCGCGGATGCTGCACGCCATCTCCGCCGCCTCCGCTCTCGTCTGCGCCCAGCATTGGATGGCGACGGCAGGGTTGTCCAAGACGACGCCTGTCACCCCTCCGCCGGTGCGCTCGATCGACACGAAGCGCTCCGGGCGCGGGTTCGGGACCTCCGTTGCAGCGTCCCATCCGGTGTTCGCGGCTATCCATGCGACGAGCGCAGCCTCGATGTCGTAAGGCATGGCATCACCCCTTTCCCGCATCGACTGACTTCACGAGGGAGTTGTGCTTCGCGTTCGACGCGATTGATGCGGCGTCTGCGGTCTGCACGAAAACGTGCGCCGAAACCTCCAGGTTCTTCGCCACGACGCCGTAGCGAGCGTTCCCGCTCTCGCTCATGCCCTCGGCGTTGCGCGCGATGCGCTGCCCTCTCGCCACGAGGTCCGCCCTCACGGCCGGCATCTTCATGATCTCGCGCGCAGCTTGCCCGTTGATCTTGAGGCCGCTTATATCAGCCATGGGTCGCCGTCACCTCCACTTCTCTGTTCCAGTCGCCGGGAGGCTCTGGGTCGAGCCACGGGCGTGGGTCGCCGATGACATCGAACCATTCTCCGTAGACCCACACCCGCGCCTTCTCCAAGCTGCCGCCGTAGGATTTCGGGAAGTACAGCGTGTAGGCGACGGACACGCCCTCCGGACGGTTTGACTCTCCGATGGAGGACGTGGGGCCGACGGCCGCCAGGACGTTGCCGACGGTCTCTACCGCGACGTCGTAGACGGGGTTCCCATGGGAGTCTTTCCCTGCTTGCGCCTTGGTTTCGACGATCACCGTGGTTCCATGGAGCATCACGCATCACCCCACGGGTGGACGAATCCGGCGCTCTGGCGGCCGATGCCGAGCCTTCGCCTCTCCGCAGACGTCAGGTAAAGGTCGCCGGTCGGGTTCGCGTAGGTTAGGGACTGGCTGAACGGCCCAACGGTCACGCCGCCCTGCGTTATCGGAGCCTGGTCGACATGCGACATCATCGCTCGCTTCACCATCTCGCATACGGTGAGCGAGAGCGCGTCCTTCGTCAGCTCATCGTCGATATCCAGCTCAACGCCGAATCTCCGGCACTCGTCGGCGACGACGAGGGACGCGTCCTTCAGCTTCTGCTCCGCGCGCGCCTTCTCGTCACCGCTCGAAAGAGGTCGCCAGCGCGCTTGGAGATCTTCTACGCTCGCGTAAGCCTCCATGCCAGCGGCACCTCCTTACTCCTCTTTCTCGACCTTCTCGTCGGGCTTGTTGACATGCTCGGTTTTTACCTCCTCGACCTTGCCGGCTTCGATGAGCGCCTTAGCGCGGTTGGCGGGCGCATCGAACACTTCGCCCTCCCAGCGGACGCCGCCCTTCTTGTCGTTTAGGGTATTGTCGGTGAAGCACTTGATCACTCGCAGTTTGGCCATGATTAGACGCCCGCCTCGATGGCGCCCTTGACGATGTAGTTCGCTACCTCCGGGAACAGGAGCACGCCGGTGTCGGCGTAGGTCTCGGCCGTGCCGTTGGTGTACTTGGGCTCGTGGTGGACGCCGATGAAGCCGGACTCGTCGAACTGGTAGCTGAAGCCAGCCTCGCCCAGCGCGGCGAAGTCGACGGCGTAGACGTTGATGTTCTCCTTAGGCGTCGCGCAGACGGTTCCCTTCGCCTGGTTCGCGTCGAGGATGCAGTCTCCGATGCCGAGGAAGTTCTTGAGGTAGGTGAAGCCGAACGCGGTCTCGATGTTGTTGATCGTCGAGGCTCCGAGGTACTCGGCGACGTCGAGCGGGTTGACGAAGAACACCGGCGTGCCGTTCTCGTCCTTCTCGTTGAGCGCTTTGGTGAGCGCGCCCCAGGTGTTCGCGATCGCAGCCTGGAACGTCTTGCCGGTCGCGGTGCCGGTCCCCGCCTTCAGGAACGCGAAGAAGTCCTTGCGCAGCCCGCCCTGGATGTCCTGGATCATCTTCTTGTCGGTCTTCTCGACGGCGGCGTCGAACCCGTACTTCAGGATGTCCTGCTTGGTGGTGGCCTTGCGGTAGGACTTGAGCTTCACAGCGTACGGATCTCCTACCTTCTTGTGCTCGTACTTGGACAGAGGGATGTCGTCGCCGGGAGTTACCTCGGCTTCGGACAGGGATCCCTCCACGGTGTACATCTGGATCTGGGTCCCGGCGGTGAGCGTCTGCGGCGTCTCGATGCCGAACACCGTCATGAACGCGGTCACGCCCTGCTCGAACTTGCTGGCGAACTCGATGTCGAGGACGCGGGACGCGGTGCTGAGGTTTGCGTCTGCCATTTTTCATCATCCTTTCGGTTTATTTGAACAAATCGATGTTCTCCGCGATCGCGGCTTTTCTCTCCTTGCTGTTCTTGATCGCAAGGATCTCCTGCTTGGTCATCTTCGGGCCGTTGCCGTCGCCTCCCTTGCGGGTGTCGGACTGGCCGGACGGCGCGGAGGGCTTCTTGTACGCTTTCGCGATGGCCTCTGCGTGCGCCTTCATCTCCTCCTTGGTCGCTCCTCTGACGAGGTCTGCGGAGACGCCGGTTTCCTCGGACACTTCGGCGAGCCACGCCTTCTGGTCGCGCTCGGCCCTCATAGCGTCGAGCTCGGCTCGGATGCTGGCAAGCTCCTCGTCGGTCGTCTTGCTGCCGTCCTGCTGCTTCGCGCTCGCCTTCGCCCTCTTCTCCCATTTGCGGGCCTCCGCCTTCCAGTCGGTCGTGTCGGCTGCCGGAGCGCCTGCGCCCTGCGGCTCGGTGCCTCCGTCGCCGTTCTGCGTCGGCTCTGTCGGTTCGATCGTTGTGATGTTGTCTTCGGCCATGATGACCATCCTTCCTGCGCCATGCGGCGCGCTTGGTTCGCGTCGCCATGCGGCTCCGCTTTGCTGTCGCCCGGTTCAGGGCATGAAAAAAGCACCCATGCGGGTGCTTGATTCCTAGGTATGTCCGATGCAGTTCAACGCCTTGCCGAGGGCGGTCGCTATTTGCGCTTCTTGACGCGCTGCGCGTTTCCTCGCTCGGCTGCTGCGCGTACCGCCGTCTTCTTGCGGTCGGCTTCGGTATATGCGGCCTGCTTATCGATGCGCTGGCCGGAGTATCCGGCTTTCAGCTTGCCGTCTTCCGTGTAACGGTTGCGCCTCTTCTCCTTCTGGTGCTGCCGATGCTGCGAATGGTCCTTCCGCGCAAACGATTCCGCGTCGCCGCCGTACTGGCCCCACGCCTTGTCATCGTACTCTGCTGGGTCGAACCCCTCGATGGCGGGGTCTTTGTCCCATGAGCACACGACGCGGCACCTGCATCCGTCGTGGTAGTGGTCGGGGTCGAGCTTGCCGGCGGTCAGCTCTGATCTGTACGCGAAGCCGCGCGATGCCAGCATTCGGCAGAACTCGCACGAATCGCCGCCCAAGGGTATTCGAGCGTACTTCGGCTTCCTGGCGTCGCGCTCTCCGTTCAGGAACATCGTGCGGCCAACGGAACGCTGTATCTCGTATCCGACGCGCTGCAGAAGAATGGCTTCCACAACTTTTATTTCAGGCGTCTCCGCCAGCTTCGAGGTGATGCCGTAGGTCGCGTTCCTAGTCGACTCGGGGTCGCGCCCGCTGTCGGTCGAAGCGCCAAGCTTCTCACCTGTCTGGTACTCGCGGATTCCGTCGTAGAAGGAAGCCGCCATAGTTGATGCCAGCACGTCGGACGCGCCAACGATGCGCTCCATGATGTCGGCGATTTGAGCGCGCGCTGCCTGCGGGTCGCTCATGTCAACGGCTGCAAGCGCGGCGACGAGCCGACTCTTCGCCCTGTAGCTCACCTCGTCGACCGCGTCGGAGAACTCCTGAATGTACGAAAGCGGGATGGAATACATTTACTCCACCACCGTAGGCTCGTTCTGCGACGGCTTATTGACGGCGAAGATATCGCTGATCGCGTTAGCCGACGCAGCTTTGTTCCTGTCGTCCATCAGGCGGCGACGCGTGCCCTCGTCGAACCCGAGCTGTTCGAGGAACACGTCGGTTTCGGCGATCCAAGGCGCGACGGACGCGATCTTCACCATAGCGTCTGCCTGGGAGACGATGCTCGGCATCGCCGGGTTGCGGAATATCGGCGTGATGCTGCGCTCGTCCTCTGTGAGCTTTTCGAGCGGCTTGTCGAGCACGGCTGCCACCACCATGCGGGCGATGTTCCGCAGAGCCTCGCCGTTTCCGTCGTTGAGGTCGTCCGCCTCCATGATGAGCGGCTCGTTCGCCGCGTAGATCGCCTCCGCGCTCGACGGGTTGTCGTGGATGACGCCGAGCTGGCTTATCGCCACGTTCGTCTCTCCGCTGAACCTTGCGGCGAGGCTTCGCATGTAGTCGACGTGCGGCTGCATTGATCCTTGTGCGAGCTGCCCGAACTGCGGGACGTCGCCCTCCGAATCCCTGCCGATGGTGAAGATCGATCCGATGTAGGCCTCCCACTTGGAAACCTCTGCGAAAGCCTCCTCCTTGCTCACGCCGAGCAGGTACTTTTGCGGAGCCGTGAAGAACTCGGCGCTCACCTCGGTGCGCAGCGCCTCGCGCACGGCGCTGTCGGTGATCGAGCGCACGGCGCGCGTGATGCGCGACTGCCCGAACGGGCGCGCCTCGGTCGGCCGGTACGCCAGGACCTCCATGAGCGGCCGTCCCATCTCGTGCTCGGAAACCGAGTAATCCCAAACGCCCGACCGAGTGGCCCTCGCGTTGACTATCGCGTCGTCGACGTACAGGTTGATCTCGCACGCCTTTCCCTTGTCAGTGTAATCCACGATGGTGAAGCCGTACTTGATGCGGTTCTTGCGGTAATCCCAGCGAGCAGCGGACGATTCCGCCGAATGGAGCCCGATTATCACCTCCGGCTCGCCAGCATCGACGTCGCCGCGCGATATGGTTACGGCCGAGAAGCAGTAGACCAGCTCGGACGTGACGGCCATGCGGTATTTTCGTTTCAGCCCAGATTGCTCGGACACCCTGTCGAGGATGGCGGCGGCCGTCTCGTCGTTCGCCTCGAACCCGTCGAAGCGAGATCGCACGGCGAGGGCCTCCACGGCCTTCTGCGGCCATCCCACGACGGTCTCCACGTCCTTGAGCGGAGGCGGGATCGACAGTCCCAGGTCTTGCAGGGTGTTCTTCGCCTCGTAGTACTTGTTCTTCTTCTGGTTGCCGAGGATGTGCTTGCGCCAGATGCCCCATAGGTCGTCGAACACGTCCTGGTACGGGAAATCGGGCGCGAATCGCGGCTTCTGGAACGCCGCTCTCGTCGTAGCCATCAGCCGACCACCGCCTTTCTGCTAGGGTCTCTTTTCGTGGTTCTCACGCCCCACAGAGCGAGGCACGCGGCCTCGAGCGGGGTGATGTCGGTCTCGTTTCCCGGCTGGAAGCCGAAGCCTCCGCCTTTGCCTATCTCGCGCTTCTCCGCCGCCTTGACCGCATCGTCGAGCGCAGGTTGCCCGATGTGCGTCATGGATCCTTCCGTGACGGCGTTCAGGAACATGGACGACGCCGCCGTGACCGTTTCCGGTTTCGCGGGGTCCAGCGCTCTCTTGACCACGCCGCCGGCTAGGAGCCGGTTGTACAGGTCGAGCGCGTTTGCCTTGCCGTCTATGACGGTCGTGCTGACCTTCCCGCACCGAGGCGTCAGCCAATCTTCAGCCCACTGTATCCCGTTCTCCGTCGATCCATGCTCGAGCACCTCTACATGGGGCGTGGCTCCCCTTTTCCATATCGCGATCGCGATTGCCGCGCGCTTTCCGTCCGCCGAGAACTTCACGCCGTAGGCTCGCTTCCAGGAAGCCTGCTCTGCTATCTCCTCGTCGGTGAAGTCGACTTTGAGCGCGTCCCATTCGGAAGGGTCGAAGCACCCGTTTGCCATGTCGCTCGCCCACCAACCAAGCCTCTCGCGCGCGAACCCGTCTGGCGACATCGTTTTCAGCTCCTTTTCGACCGCCTTTCGCGTTAGCCGGTAGCCGAGAGCGGGATTGGTTTCCTCCCACCTTGATTCGTCGGATACATCGCCGATTTCGTCAACCGACCATTCGATCCAGTTCGTGCCGCCGTGCTCGCTCGACAGCGCGTTTCTCCGCGTTCGCGGGAATACGTCCCCATTGGTGGTTGGACCGGGCGGCGTTCCTAAAAGAATGAGTTGCGAGTTCTGCAACGGGCCAGCCGAACTGGTTGGCATCAGAGCCTCCAACTGGTCGTCGGTGAGCTCCTGCGCCTCGTCGCACACAACTACGTCCACGGTGAAGCCGCGCGCTGCGCCCTTCGAGCGGGCAGAGAACTCTATCGAGCCTCCGTTCGTCAACTCGATGGCCTCCTGCCCGTTCGTCTTGCGGATGGCTTTCACGATTTCGGCAAGTTCTGGATATTCGCTCTCGTTCTCGAAGAATGAGCACAGGCGCAGGAATGCCTTGCGGGCCGTCTTCACCTCGTGTGCGGTGTGCAGTATCTTCTCGCCCTCCACAGCAGCCCCGTACAGTTCACGAACTTCAAGAGTGCCGTTCTTCCCGTTCTGGCGCGGAACGGCCAGCCCGCAAGTGTCGTGCGCGTATGTGCCGTCATCGTCGTATGCGAGCCAGTCATCCAGCACGGTTTGCTGCCAAGGGTCGGGAGTAAGTCCGTAGGCGCCGGCCATCTCCGCCGCATCGCCTCCGTACGTGTAGGCGTAATCGTCAGAAACCCTAATTCGCGGATCTTGGTTTCCTCTTAGCTGGCGCTTTCTTGCGCTTGTTCCTCGCTTCATCCAAAGCCGTCCTCCTGTCTTTTTTCGGCTGCGCCTTCTCCAATGCGCGTATCTCCTTGGTAATATCCATGAATTGCTTTGAGAGAGCCGCTATGTCGCGTCCTGACTGGGTTTCCTCCAGCTGCCTTGCTATCCCTAGTCGGAGGCATTTCAGCATCTCGAGGTCGTCAGTACCCTCTGCGAGGGCCGCAAGCGTCATGCATCCGCCCTCTGGCATCCGGAAACCCCTCCTTTCGGGCTAAAAGATCAAAAACCTGGTGCGGAAAAGAATCGCGGGGGGATATTAGCCCTGTGCCGCTAGGGTGGCTTCGGACGAAGGGGAGGGGGTCCCCCCTGGGTCACCACTCCCTCGACTTCGGGAGCCTGTCGGCCGTCGGCTCCGGAGGCTTCCTAAGCGTCTTGTTGCCTCTCTTTTGATTGCATATCCTATGCGCAGGAGCGACGTTCGAGATGTCGAGCGGGTTGCCGCCCTTGGACACCGGCACGAGCTCGTCAAGCTCGAACGACATCGGGTGGCGCTTGGTCTTCCCGTCCGTCGGATCGACGTAGGTCGCGAGCGAGTAGTCGATGGGAAGCCCGCATATATGGCACGGCAATCCCATCGCCGCCACGCGCTTGCGCAGCGCGTCCCTTCTGGCTCCGTTGGCTCGGCGCGGGTTAGGCTTCGACATGCCCCGTCGCTTCCATGGCATCGACTCGCTCGTTCATCGTATGGAAACCCCTGTGAATTATCATCGGCGCACCTCCATCCCCTATCGCCCGTCCATCGGAGACTCGTTGTTCGCGAAGCACTCGCCCATGCCGTCGTAGGCGTCGACAGCGACGATGGAGCCGATGCGCGGACGGGCATGCGGAACCGGTACGCCGCATGCCCGCAGCATGGCGCGGCTGATGGCGGTGTCGTATTGCAACGCGATTGCGATTACCTCTTCGACGGATACCATTGCTGCCTCCCTGTCTCGGCGATAAAAAAGCCGCCCCTAATGGACGGCTGTTCGGTTGCGTCTCGCTTATATCAGACTATCAGGATCAGACGGCAATGGGCGGCAGCGTTTCTATCGGCGCGGCGTTGGGGAACTCGTCGCGCCGGAACGTCTCCGGGATCAAGCGGTACAGGTCGCGCGCCCCGGCGTCGCCGATGGTGCGAGCCTGGCGCTCGCTGTATCCGATCACGCGCCCGACGTAGGCCCACGTCCGCCCCTCGACCACGTGCATCCACATGGCCCACCTGCCCACGTGGTGCGGATCGCACATGTCCTGGGCGGCGGCTATCTCCGCATAGCATGCCGACACGCGGTCCGACCACTCCGCCTCCAGCTCCATGATGCGCGCGACGCCCTCGCCCAGCCTGTCCCCGCATCCGCCGGATCGGGAGCCTTCGAACGACGCCCCCATGGACACGAGCCGCGACCGCACGTCCCTTATCCTCGACTCGATCTCGCGTATCTCGTCGTCCATCGTCTTTATATGCCGCAAGTAAGACGCGACGCATGCCCGCATGACGAATATGTCGTGGTCCAAATCTGCCTCCGGAATCCGATCGAACAAGTGTGCTTGATATTTTATCGCATAAATTATCACTGTCGACGAACATGCGAAAAACGTCGCCTCCCCTTGACGAAATTCGATAGGCGGGTATCATCATCCCCCTCTCCCGGAAAACGGACGAGCTCATCGATGCAAAGCAGTCAGAAGGAGGCGGCCTTGACGCTCATTCGCAAAACGAAAAAGGAGAAAGTTCGCTATCTCGAGTGGTTCGATATCCTCTCGCTCACCGTTATCCTATTCGGCTGGGCGATCCTCTCGTCCACTATGTCGCTCTTGGGCCTTTCGCAAGGGACGGCGACGGTCGAAGGCAACATCTCGTTCTCCGTCGCGGACAACTACAACGCCATCGCCGTCCAATCGGGGTTGCTGGCGATCGCCCTGCTGTACCTGCGAGCCAGGAACTTCGATTTCAAGGCATGGCGCATCAAGCTCGATCTCAGAGCGGTCCTCTGCGCTGCGTTCGTGTTTCTAATCGGCTCGCTCGCCTTCGATGCCTACATGGTCGTTGCGGGGTCGATCCGCGAGGCGATCCAGTTCCCGAACCCGATCGGATCTTTTTTCTGGAGCGAACCCGTTTCCAGGGTCTTGCACGCCGCGCTCAACGGAGCGTACGAAGAGCTGTACTTCCTAGGCATCTGCCTCGCGGTGAGGCCCAGGCACCTGAAGTGGGCCGTGCCGTTCTCGTTGCTCGTGCGCGCAAGCTTCCATACCTACCAAGGGTTAATGCCTGCATTGGGAATCGGCCTCGTGTTCGGAGGAGCCGTCTACCTGATCTACAGGCGGTCGAAAGACAAGAACCTAGCGCCGTTTTTCATCGCGCATTCGGCGGCAGACGTGTTCGGACTGGGAATCCTGTCGCATTTCATCGGGTAGAGCGCCGCCTCCCTTGACGTGCTCCACGCGCCACCTCGGCGAGCGCCGGGGATCGGCCGCGTACGCCTGGACCGTGCGCGGCTTGAGGCCCGCGGCCGCCGCGCACTCGCTCGCGGTCCCCTCGGCTATCAAGGCCCCGCGGTCGAACACCCTGTAACGCTGCCTCTCGCGAACCATGGCGCGGCTCCTCCCCTGCGTCGGTCGTTTTGCAGATGATACGGCACGGACGTCGGCGAGTCCAGCGCGCCCGCGCGAAGCAAGCTCGTGCCAGTTGCATTAAAGAATCAGATCCGCAACGGTTTCCCGCCCGTCTCGCTCCGCCCATCGCCCCTGCCGTTACAATGCCGGATAAGGCAGATCGACTCGAGAGGAGAGCCAATGGAAGACGTCAAGGAAAAGCTGGGAGAAGCGGCCGACAAGGCGAAGGAAGCCGTGAGCGAGGCGGCCCACGACGCGAAGAACGCCGTGAAGGACGCCGCCCACGACGTGAAGAACGCCGCCAAGGACGTCGCCGCCGACGCGAAGAACGCCGTGAAGGACATCGAGGCGGAGGCGAAGCGCAAGTAGCCGACCGCGCTCTCGCTTAAAGGAAGAAGGGCCCGCAGCCTTGGATCGGCTGCGGGCCCTCTTCCTTCGTCAGCTGTACTGCCTTGTAACCCTCATCTTCACGTCTTCGACGGGAACTTTGCTCTCCCTTAGCAGGATGCGCAGGTCGTCCAGGTCGGGCAACGTCCCCTCGCCGGCGATCTCGACGACCACCGCGCCGCCCGACGCGTCGACGGAGACCGGCTCGTAGGACGATTCCCGCAGCCACTCCCTCACGGACTGCGCGGCGCCGCGCTCGAAGGAGTACTGCTCGATGACCTCGTTGCTCGCAGCGGCGAGGGGCACGGCGAGCAGGACGGTCCCGACGACCGCGGTGGCGTACCACAAAAGCCTCGCCTTCGCGCTGCTTCCGTCCTGCGCGTGCCCCGCAAATCCCATCAGGAAGAACACGGCATTGCACGAAAGCTGGATGGCGAAGAAGTTCACGGTGAATAGGAGCAGGGCCCCTGACGCGACCGCTTGGGCCCCCTGGGCGAGAGCCGCGCCCGCCACGCAGAGGGGAGGCACGATCGACACCGAGATGGCGACGCCCGGGATGGCGTCGAACACGTCGTCGCGGCCGACGGCCAAGGCTCCGACGGCCCCGGACGCGACGGCCACGACGAGGTCGACGAGGCGCGGGGAGACCCGCGACGACACTTCGCCGTTGCCGACCAGCGGGACGCCGGCCGGTATGGCGAGCGACGTAACACCGGCGACGGCGACGACCGCAGCCGCTCCCGAGAGGGCGACCAGAAGGCCCCTCGCCGCCTGGCGCCGCTTGCCCGTCGCGATGGCGAACGACGTGCCGATCATGGGCGACATGAGCGGGGCTATGAGCATCGCCCCTATCACTATGGCAGACGACTCGGCGGCGATCCCGCAGGTGGCGATCACCGCCGACAGCACGAGGCAGAGAAGGAACGCGGAGTACTGCTTGACGGGATTATCGACGCGCACCAACGTGATGCGCTCGATCTCGGGGATCCTCTCGGCGTTGGTTTTCCCTCCCGCGAATATCCTGGACACGACGCTCATCGAATGGCCTTTCGCTCGGCGGTGGATTCCTGCAAGAGAATGCTACCACACCGGCCACGGCGGCAGGCTCTCTGCGCTCATTCCGCGCCTCCGATCGGATGGCTGCAAAACGTCCTGCTGGTTGAGTGCGCCGCGTTCTTTAGAGAAGGGCGACGGGCAGCCGGGGCATACGCTCCTATATCATCGGCGATCCTCCTTCCTCCTCATTAACTCGACGGCGAGCATCCTCGCGATCCCTGCCAGCACCCACGCGCAGAACGCCGCCATGAGCGCGATGGACGCGACGAACAGCCACGCCGCCATCACATGCCCCATTCGTCCAGCTGCTCGTCGGAAGGATCCCAGTTGCTCTCGTTGGTACGCCGCTCTTCCAGGCCGCAGTACGGGCAAGCGAATGATGGCTTTCGCATGCGAGCATGGAGGCGCATATTCTTCGTTAACAGGAACTCGTGTCCGCATTGGGTGCTTACGGCAAACTTACCTTTCGCTAGCCAGCACATCCGCCATAAGCACGTCTCGCGTCCGCTCATTCGTCCACCACCTTCGCGCCGCAGAACCTATACGGATCGTGCAGCTCGCTCCCGCATACGTCGCACGATACGCTCGTGCCTTTGCGGATGGGCTTGCACGTGCGCTCCCAGCGGGTGTTCCAGGTTTCGGCTGCGTCTGCGAACGCTCGCAGCTTCTCGATCCCGCTCGTTTCATCGGCCATCATCGGCCTCCTTTCGTCTTGATGTAGTGCAGATGCCCTGCGCGTCGGCAGCTTTTGCACCGGCACCCGTAGCGGTTGTAGCCGGCGTACGTGCCATGCGACGGATGGCCGGGATCGGCGGACATCTCGGCGAGCACTTCTGCTCGGCGCTCGCGCTCCCTCTCGGCTCCCTTCTTGCGGGCTTCGCGAGAAGCGGCGCGGCATCTCTCGCATCGGCATCCGTACTTGTAGCCTGTAGCCGTCCCGTGCCTTCGGTCGCTCGGATCGGCAACCATGTCCTCCAGGTGCTTCTCGGTGCCGCGCCGCTTCGGGAGCGGCGCGGCGGGCTGCTCGACCGCCTTCTGATCGCTTCGATGCCGAAACCCCCGCACCTGCCCGTAGTGCTCCGCCATCAGGCCCCCTCGCGGCAGAATCCCGTCACCGGACCGTAGAGCGTTTTCATGCATCCCTTTTTCCCGAACTCGTCGTGCTCGGAATCATCGGCATCGTGATCTTCACCTGCGCCGATGCCGTAGCCGATGCGGGCTGGGCGGGCGGCTTCGCTGCACGTCCGTTCCACCATGGCCCGCTCGGCCTCGCTCGCCGCACGCACGGCGTCCGACGAGGCCGCATCGCTCATCCCGGCGAGGGCCGCGCGCCCCTCCTCGGCTCGCGCCTCGTCGATCAGCTCGTCCAGGTACCGTCGGGCTTTGAGGAGATCATCCAGGCCGTCCTTGAGGTCGTAGCTCCACAGGCACTCGAGCACCGTGCAGCGCAGGTGAGCGGCGAAGCCCTCGCCGGCCATCGAGCGCATGGCGTCGATGCACTCGATCCCTCCCTGCGTGTAGTGGTCTGGATGGTTCACGTTATCGGCCATTTCGCAGCCTCCTGTCCGGGCCGTCGAACGCGACGACCGCGTTTCTCCTGTCGCCGAGGCGGCTCACTATCGCCTTGGCTGTCTCTACGTTGCCGTCGGACGCCATCCGCGACGTCAGATCGATCGAGTTGTACTGCGTCGTGACGATAGTCGGCTTGCCGGTCCTGATGCGGGCGTCCAGCACGTCGAACAGCTTCGACAGCGCCCAGTCGGTCGGACGCTCCTTTCCCAGATCGTCGACGGCGAGCAGACCGACGTTGCGGTACCGCCCCATCACGTCGGCCTCGCGAGCAGCCCCGTCGAACACGCTGCGGAAGTCCCGCAGCAGGTCGAGCGACGTCGCGAAGAGCACCGTGCGCTCGGCGGCGTTGGCGATCAGGACGGCGCAGGCGGCGTGCGTCTTGCCGCGCCCGACGTCTCCTCGGAGCAGCAGCACGTCGGACGGCGACGCCGCCCAGTCGGCGATGCGCCGGTCGCACCCGTCGAGCGACGCCGAGCGGTAGCGCGAGGGAACGCCGGATCTGGCGAGCCGCTCCTCCACCTTCAGCCGTCGCTGCCCCTCCTTCCAGGCGGCTGCCGCCGCCTCCTGCTCCGGAGTGTTCCTCGGCGCCTCAAAACGCCCCAGCGTACTCGCCAAGCTCATCATGGCCGACCCCCTTCCCGGCAGCGTCGCGGCGGGCCCAGTTGCGCGCCGCGGCCCTCCAGTCCCGCATCTTCGACTTGCCGACCGTCCAGCCCTTCGACGCGTAGAAGTCGCAGAACCGCTCCGCGTCGAGGCTCAGCCCGGCCTCCTCCGCGAAGGCTCGGACCTCGTCGGGGGTCGGGGCGCGAAACCTCGCGCGCGCACCTCCCTCTTTTTCTGGTCTGGTTTGGATTGGTTTATCTTGGCTTGGTTTATATAGGAGGGGTTCCGAGGTTTCAAAACCCCCGTTTTCGATGTTTGAAACGGGGGTTTCACCTTCGTTTAACCTCCGTTCTTTTTCGGCTTGCTTTTCATCTTCCGGCGCGTTTTCCGGCTCGTTTTCGGCTTCTCGAACGTCTCTGGTAGCTTCTTTCCTCTGCCGTCTCGGACGCCCTCCGGCGTTGCCCTCGCGCGCGCTCACGGAGTTGTCGACGTCCTCGCGGATCGACTCGAACAGCGCGTCGAGCGGGTATTCGAGAGAGGGTTCCGCGCCCTCGGTGCCGTAGCGCATTACGGCGAGCGCGAACATGCCGCGCTGCTCCTCGGACGGGATCCGCTCGACGACTCTCGTTATCTTCGGGAACCAAGTGAACTTGTTTGGCATCGTTTCTCCTAGAACGGTATGTCTTCGTCGTGAACCGCCTGGCAAGCGTCGACGACCGGCGCGGCGCTCGCAACCGCCTGCGAGCCGTCCTGCCGCTTCATAAGCTCGATATCGTCAACGACCACCTCGATCTTGCTGCGCTTCTGGCCGTCGCGCTCCCACTGGCTCCAACAGAGCTTGCCTTCGATCGCGACCTTCGTACCTTTCGACAGGTACCTGCTCAAGCTTTCGGCTCGGTTGCCGAGCATGGTGCAGTCGATGAAGTTCGGGTAATCCTCCCATTCGCCGGTCTGCTGGTTCTTGCGGCGGTCGTTGACCGCCACGCCGAAGCCGAGGACCGGCATGCCGCCCGCGGTCGACCTCAGCTCCGGTTCGCGGGTCAGGTGCCCGCTGATGATCGTTCTGTTTATGCTCATAAAGGTGCTTTTCCTCTCGTTCCCTCGGCCGCCCCTTCACTCGAAAGGGCGTATGGTGTAGACTGTCGGCCGTCGCTCGAAGCCCCCCTTCGACGACGGACCCGCGCGCCTCGTCCGCGCGGGTCCCTCTTCCGGGACCCTCCGATCGCTCCCATATGCCGCTCCTCCCGCTCCTACGCCCCGACGCCGAACGCCAGCATGAGCGCGTAGGCGGCGGCTGCGGCGGCGAACGGGGCCGGCAGCATCTTGCAGCCGCGCTCCCATTCGCCGTGTGGTATCATTCGGTTGCCTTCATCGGCGGATGCGCGCCCCGACTTCCACATCCGGCGCGCTTCTTTTTTTCCTTCCATTCCCTATCTCCTCACGTGGTCCGGATACGGGTTCGGCTCGCGGAGTTCCGTCGGCCGAGCAAGCTTCGCGCGCTCCAGGAACACCCGCTCGCCGTTGCGCGTGATGACGCGCACCTCCCGGCGCAGGTCGGCGCTCCTGTCCATGCAGAAGAGCGCGCTGCGGAACGCGCCCGCCAGCCTCCGCACGCCCCTCTCGCCCGGCTCCACCGGAGCGCACGTCACCTCGGCCACGTCTCCGGGATTCGACTTCTCCAAGAACTCCCTGGCGGTCTCCTCGCAGAAGACCCGAAGAGGGCTCTTGTCTCCGTCTCGGTAGCCCGGCACCTCGGCCTTGTCGATCATGTGCAGCATGGCGATCCTCCTTACATTCGTAATGTATACATACGTTATGTATGTTTTTTCTAGGTGCATATTAACATACAATTCGTATGTAACCAATACCTGTTTTAGGAGTTCAATTGCTCGGAAAAAGGCTCCGCGAAATTCGAATGGCGCATGCTCTAACTCAGCAGCAAACGGCTGACCATCTCATGATTTCGCTGAACGCCTACCAGAAATACGAGCAGGGCACCAGGGCGCCGTCACCGGAAACGCTAGTAAAGCTCGCGGACTTCTTCGACACGTCTACCGATTGGATCCTTGGGAGAACGGAGGATCCGTCGTTCTCAAGAGACGTTGGTGAACGCTGAACATATCTTCCAGCGCATCCCATATCTCGAAGTCTCCCGTCCGGTCCCCCGCCTCGATCTTCTGATAGTAGTTAAGGCTTATCCCCAGCGAATCCGCTACGGCCTGCTGGGTCATGCCGGCGCGCCTGCGCGCCTCCTTCAACGCTTCCCGGCCGTTTCCCATGGCTGGCGCCTCCTTCCTTTCATGCATTGCTTTTTCCCGATGGATTGTAGAACCTCGCGCACGTTTCCCCAGACAGCGGGCACTTCGGCGCGTACGAGACGATGGGCGCGGAACACGCCCGCTCCACCATCGACTTGGAAAGGGCGCCGAAGCTCTCCGCCGCCCGCGCATCGCGCCCCGGAAGCACGTGGCCGTAGATTCCCAGCGTCACGTCGATCTTCGAGTGCCCGAGCCGCTCCTGTACGACCTTTATCGCCTCGCCGTGCGACAGCAGGTAGGTCGCATGCGTGTGCCGGAGCGTGTGCAGGTGGACGTGCTTGGCGAGCTTGAGCGACTTCGCGAGGGCGCGGAACTCCGCCGTGAACTCCGACGGAAGTATCCACGTCCCGTCCGGATGCGAGAACAAGGGCGTCTCGTCCGTCTGCCGGCAGCCGCGCTCGGCCATGACGGCCTGCTGCAGCGCGATCTGCGAGCGGATCGCGCCGGCGGTCTCGTCGTCGACCGTCAAGACGCGCTTGCCGCGCTCGGACTTCGGCTCCTTGTACTCGGCGGGGGCCGACATGCCGGGGACCTGCGCGACCGAGCGGGAAACCCTCACGCCCGGATGCCACGACGCCTCGCCGCCTGGGGCCATGTCCATGCCGATCCGCTCCGACCAATCGCCGACCTGGAAGCCGGCGAGCTCGCCGCGCCTGACCCCGGCGTGCAGGCACGTCCACCATGCCGCCGCGAACGTCCGCTCCATGTAGCCCGCGTCGTCCTCGACCGGTTTCTCAAGAACTTCGTGGAGGCGCGCCGCGAGAGCCGCGAAGTCGCGCTCGGAAAGCGGCTTGGCCTCAGGGCTTCCGCCGCGCGGCACCGCCACGCCGAGGACGGGATTGGAGTCCACCACGCCGTCGCGCATGAGCGTGGAGAAGCAGCCCGACAGCATCGCGTGGAGCTTGCGAACGGTCACGGGCGACAGCGGCGATCCGTCCTTTCCGCCGCTGCGCAGAAGCGACCGATAGAGCGCCGAGAAGTCCGACGCCGAGGCCCGGTCGTACTCGATCCGCCCCACGCCGGGATGAACGTAGCAGCGGGCCATCGACCGGTAGGCCGCGACGGTCGACGCCGCATGCCCGTAGTCGACGAGGCCGTCCAGGTAGTAGTCCAGGAGCGCGCCCACCGTGTAGCCGGAGCCAGTCCTCTTCGCGCGGCCCGCCTTCAGCTCGACCTCCTCGACGGTCTGCGCGATCTCTTCGTCGGTCGCTCCCGGCGGCAGCGTCCTCGATACCTGACGCGTCTTTCCCGTCGCCGCGTCGACGCCGGCGTACGACCGCACTACTATGCTGCCCGTCCTAGGATCAATCCTGATGCTCGACAATCTCCTGTTCCTTCCTGTGCTTTCGCCACCGGGCCGCGTCGGCCATGCAGTCGGCGACCTCTCCGCGCATGAACCTGCCCGTCACGCCGAGCGACCCCATCGTGCGCCCCAGCTCGTCGGCGCGGTCGTAATCCATCGCGTCCACGACGATCAGCCAGGGGCCGACGTCCGCCGACCTATCGACCATCGAAGGCGCCTTGCCCGACCGCGTCGCGCGCGGCCGTCCAGTCGCGAACCTTCGGCGAGTGGCCCACCACGCGGCGGTACAGCTCGTTCATCAGTTCGACGCCCTCCCGCCCGTCGAGGGGCTGCCTGTGCGCCGGATGTATGTACTTCGCCAGATGGGGGCTGTGCATGACCGCGAGGCGCGACAGGGCTGGCCAGTAGTTGTTGCTCATCCCCATCGCCTGCTGGTTGCGCATGATGGTGCACCTCTTCGTAACGCTCGCCTCGGCGGTCAGCCTTATCATCCAGGCCGCGAAGGTCGTTATGCTCGGATCGGCCGGGTACGGCCTCTCAGCCCATGCGGCGGCTTTGAGCGCCCACGTGACCGTCCGATCCTCCCCTTCGCTCATGACCCCACCCCGCATGCCATCATGATCGCGTAGATCGCGAGCATCGCCGCGAACGGCACCGGGAGCAGCCGCATGCCGCGCTCCCATTCGTCGCGCAGGCATCGCTCCATGTCGTACTTGACTGCGCGTGTTATGCTATTTACGACCTGTTGGTCAGTTGCGCGCTTGCTTTCCACGGCTGGGCGCGCTTCTTTTTCAGCTCGCATTCCGCACTCCTCTCATGAACCAATCGTCGAACCACTCTGGCTTCACCCGCATGCCGCGAGACTGCCCGACCGGCATGAAGGACTTCATCTCCCCGCTTCTTACGGCGAGCGACAGCGTGCTGTACGGTATGCCTGACGCACGCTCCACCTCCCTCAGCCTGTACATGGGCTTCACTGGCAGCTCGGCGACCCTCGCCATCTCGGCGAAGATCTGCCCATGGGTTTCGGTTTCCATCGGCGCCTCCTTTCTCAATCGATCATCGCTATCAGATAGCACCGGTGTTCCCCGCTTCTCCCTGTCGGGAGCGGGTATTGGGCGGTGCCCTAGGTTTTCAATGTGCTCGCCGAATAGGCATGGGGGCGAAAACGTGGTAAGATTCGCTTAGAACGGAGGTAATAGTATGTTCAAGGACCTCGACAGCTTCATAAAAAGCGATGGGCTGCTGCAGCGCTCCCCCGACCGCGAAAGCGAATCGGAGCCGATCATCGACGACCTGGGCGACGATCCGAGCCCTGAGGCGGCGGCGATGGCCGTTGCCGAGTTCTTCGAGAAGTCCCTTCCGAGCGTCTTGGACGAGTTCCGCGACTGGCTCGGCTCGTAACAACCTCTCTCGTCGGAAGCGTTTCCGACTCCATGCCTATTCGGTTTTCAAGGTACGTTCGCACCGAGCCGAATACCCGGAAACACGGCAGCCTGTTAGAATTGGCTTTGCGAGAGGCAATCGAGGAAAGGCGCGCCATGACAAGCGAACTGAGAAGACCGCTCGATGGCATAGCGTCAAGCGTCGGCAACGTGGGAAGATCCGTCGCCCAGGCATCGAAATCAACCGACGAGATCCGAAGGAGCATCGACAACCTCGGAAAGCGAGTTTCCGAGTCATCGGCCATGCAATCGGTCGACCTTCTCACGGACGACGAGATCGACGAGCTCAGAAAGCTCGTGAGTCTCGGAGACGGGGCGAAAGGATACGCCGCATCGCGCCTTGAATCCGAAGCCGTGCAAGGAATGTACCTTCAACTGTCGGATCTCGGCTTCATCCATTGTTTTCGCGATTTCGACGGAGACATCTTGTACGTCGACTACGACCCGAAAGCGAACTGGGCCATCGCCCGCCACGACAAGCTAGCGGAACTGGAGGCTCGGCGTAAAGAAGAGGTCGATCGGATACGCGACGAGGACAGGAAGCACAGCCGCAACAACGTGATCATCGGATGGTTCCTCGGCCTTGCCACAGCAGCCATACCGTACCTCGTCAATCTGGTCAGCTCATTGATTCAAGCACCAAGCCAATGAGCGTGCTCGCCACACCCAAAACGTAGCCCAGCACGACGTCTTTAACGGACTCCGCCTGATCCTCGCTCATGCCAAACAGGTCTTTCAGTTTCACGGCTACCGCCTTTCCGGCTGCCGTGTTTCCGGGTATTCGATTGTTAAGGTGCTTGCGGCGAGCCCGCTGCGGAGGATGACCGACAGCGCGCTGCCAATGGAACGGGTTGCCTTCGCGCTTACAGCGGCGCATCTGGTCGGCGCGGCTGCGGCTGAAAGGACGGGCCGGATCGGTCGATCCTTTGCGGCGGGTTCACCTCATGGCCGCTACAGCAGCGGCCTGATGTCCGTCATGAGGGCCGGCAGGCTGTCGATGCTGACGTTCGCCCGCTTGTGGTCCACGCCCTCGATGCGCACCCACTCCTCGCCGTGATCGTCCACCTCGTAGACCATCGGCGTCTCGGCCAGGTAGTCGTATCGGTGCGCGCCGCATTCGACGAGGGCATCATTGATGCGCTGAACGAACAGCGCCTTGTCCTCGGCTTCGATCTCCACTTGCTTTTTCGCCTCCTTCCCTATCCCGCCTCGCGCTCGGCGTACGCTTCCGCGCAGCCGTGGAACAGCTCCACGATCTCGTCTACCTCCGGGTCGGGCTTCGCGCCGTCCTTCGTCAGCTCGTTGCCGATAGCCTCCGCGTAGTGGTGCAGGCGCTCCCGCTCGGTCGGCACGTCGCCGTCGGATTCGAATAATCCGAAGGGACCATCGAGCCGATAACCCGGAAAGAACCTGTCCCGGATAGCCTTCGCTTCGTCGAGAGTGAACGAGATAGCTTCAGACAGCTTCATCTCGAATACCGCTTCCGTGCAACCGATTTCAGATGCAACTTGCTCAGGCGTAACTTCCCGCATATGCATGAAGCCCTGTAGATTCTTAAACATTTACTCATCTCCTCCTTTCCTACCCTGCCTTGCGCTCGTTGACATCCCTCGGAAGGCGCTCGTCTGTGCGGCCGTAAAGGTAGTCGGTGGAGCAGCCGTACAGGTCGGCTGCGGAGTTCGCCACCTCTGCGGGAATGTCGCGCACGTTGTTCTCGTAGAAGCACAGGCTCTTCGCGCTGCAGCCCAGGCGCGCGGCGGCCTCCTCCTGCGTCATTCCGACGCGCACTCGCTCGGACGCGAGCGGTTTAATCTCCAACAATGGAATCACCTCCCTTCATGCGCTTTTCGCGGAGCTTCCAGCCGAGGGAGACGCCCTACGCGAGGAACGGCATCGCGAGGAAGCTCGTTCTGGGCAGCCCCCAGTCCAGGAAGAGGTCCGCATAGAACAGGACGAGAAACGCAACCTGGATACAGGTGGCGATCGCCACCAGGGGCGGGGTTCTCGTATCCTCCATGGTTCACCTCCAACTTAACTACTAGAATTTTTCGTGCCTTCAGTAGGTATAGTACAACAATTTCTAGTAGTTTCAAGCGTAATTTTGGAATTGGTGGTAATATTTCTTGTACCAAAACAATTGGTAGGAGCTATCATGGAAAACAACATTGGTGAAGCACGACGCTCTTACGCTTTAGCTGTCGGAGGGTTCACGCAAGAAGATGCTGCGAGCTATTTCAACGTAAGCCTCGGTACGTACCGAAATTGGGAGCAGGGCGTCGGCAAGCTGAACGGCGAGATACTATGCGCCATCGCCGACAAATACGGCTGCTCCACCGACTACCTGCTCTGCCGAACCGACGACCCGACGCCTTTCCCCGCCTCGTCGCCGAAGATCGCGGAGACCGCCGAGGAAGAACGCCTCGTGTCCGCGTACCGCAGATGCACCAAGCGCGAGCGTCTGGCGGTGCTCAACACCGCCGAGACGATGGCCGACGACGGTGCAGCGAAAAATATGGACGATGGACGGGCTGCGGAAAAGATAGGGGCGTAATTATGGGACTATTTTCAATACTGTTTGGAAAATCTGGCGAAAGAGAATACCCTCTGCAGTCCAAGCCTACCCTAAAGCCTCTGCTGCTATCGGGCTGCGAAGAGCGGAAGGTGTACGTCTACGACGGATCACCGCTCAAAAGCATAAAGAAGCATGAAAGGATTGTGCTTCATGCTACCGCGGACGAGATCACAATGATCAGTGCTGAGACAGGCGGCGTATGGAGCACGAGCGATGAAGACTCTAGTGCCTGCGCGCTACTTTACAATGGTAAACCAATCGGATTCATGTCCTCTTATGGAGGCATTCTGCAAGAGCTGTGCAAGCGAGGTTTCGATGTGCAGATCGACGCAATGCGAACAGGGTCATATTCTCCGATAATCCCAGAAATAAAGGCGTACATGCCATCGTACCAAGAGGTAAAAGGCCTGCTAGATAGCAGGCAAAAGGCGATGAATGAAGGGCGCCTGGTCAAATTCAACATCAAAGAATCTGCATTCAAACAAGAGTTTGATGTCGCCAATAAACAATTCGTTCGTTCGGAAGGTGCTCCTGATTTCGTTGTAGGGTCAATCAGTATTTCTGGAGACACCAGGATGATTGAAGTACCTAAGGGCTCACGCGCAAAGCCGCATATACTTTTGCTCGACAAGGAGATTCCCGTCACAGAAATAGCAGCAACCTGCGGAGCCTACAGCACCCTGACAGACAAGGTAGGCCAGCTTCCGAGTTCGGCAACAATATCGAAGATACCGTCGATGCGGGATCGTCGCGAATTCTATTACGCGATTGAATTGACATACTAACAAGAAAGCCCAGCTCATATGGGTGGCATTGTCGAATGGCTTCAATCTAGAGAGGAGATGGAGCGGATGAAGATCGGGTACAGAAAACCGCGCATAAAATCGTCCTTGAAAGCGAGAACGACAGGACGTGCAAAAAGGTCGGTTAAAAAATCCATCAACCCGATGTACGGCAAAAAGGGCGTTGGGTTTGCGAAAAACCCACGGCGCTCCGTAAAGAACGCGGTCTACCGCAGGACAACGTTCGGCACCATGGACATATTGAAGAAGCTGTTTAAATAATAACTGCAAAGAAAGCCCCGCGCATCACCGGGCGGCAACCCTAGCGCGAGGCTTCTGAAGTACCAACCGAATAACGGAAGGCAGGTGCATTGTACCATGTCCAGGAAAAGCCGTCGCCGGTCGTGGGGGTCGATAACGATCGTGACGAAGACGAAGCACGTCGTAAGATGGATCGAGAATACCACCGACGGGCGCGTTCGCAAGTCCAAGACGCTCGAATGCACGTACCGGGAAGCTGACAGGTTTCTAGCCGAGCGAAGGATGGAAGTCGAAGCCCCTCCGGCCATGACCGTCAAAGCCCTATGGGATGATCACGAGCGGCCCGTCATGGCTGACAGGCTCGCGTCCGGCAGGATGTCGAATCGCACGGCCAGGCAGTACGACAGCTGCTGGGCGAAGCACGTGGCTCCCAGGTGGGGCGGCACGCCGTGCACGGAGGTGAGGCCGCTCGACATCCAGAAGTGGCTCCTCGAAATACCGAGGACGAGCGCGAAGACAGCGCGGATCGTGCTGAAGAAAACGCTCGATCATGCCGTCATGTTCGAGCTCATCGCGACGAATCCGGCAGACAAGAAGTTCAGGTACGCCGATTCCGAGCGAAGGGACCGCAGCGTGTACACGCAAGCCCAGCTCGAGCAGCTGGCTGAAGTCGTGCGGGGGTCGGCATGCGAAGTGCCTTTCATCCTGTGCGCGTTCGCCGGAATGCGAGTCGGCGAGGCGTGCGGCGTGCCGATCGAGAACGTCGAGTTCGGAGACGAAGCCGCCTCGATAGCGATAACGTCGCAGCTCGCCGACGACGGAGAGCTTCGCGCGCGTCTGAAGACGAGAGCGTCTAAGCGCACCGTAGGGCTTCCCAAGCCCTGGTGCGACCGTTTGCGCGATATCGTCGCAGACTTGCCCGATCACGCCTTGTGGGCCAACGACAACGGCGCAGGGGAGCCTGTTCCGCGCTACGTCGTCGCGAGAACATGGGAAAGGCTCGTTAAAGCATCCGCCGTCCCGTACCTTCCAATGCAGTCGCTGCGCCCGTCGTTCGAGACGATCATGCATTGGAAGGCCGGGGTCCCGATCGAGCAGGTCGCCCGCATAATGGGGCACACACAGGCTTCCACTACCGTCGGGCACTACGACCGTCCCGGCGGAGACGAGCTGGTTTCCGTGGCCGTGGAAGCCGCATCGCGCCTGTCCGAAATATCCTAACCTCTATCCCAGATAGGAAAAATAAGGATATTTCCAAAATATACCCAGGTCATTTGCGCAAATCATATAGTTGAGAATTATACAACTCTGCGTAGAAACCGCCAAGTTCCAGCAATTCCTCGTGCGACCCCTGCTCCACGATATCGCCGTCGCGTATGACCAAGATGAGGTCGGCGCGCTTGATGGTGGACAGCCGGTGCGCGATCACGAACGAGGTGCGCCCGCGCATGAGGTTGTCCATGGCCTTCTGGATGCGCTCCTCGGTGCGCGTATCGACGCTCGAGGTGGCTTCGTCCAAGATGAGCATGCGCCGGTCGGCCAGGATGGCGCGCGCGATGGTCAGAAGCTGGCGCTGGCCTTGGCTGATGTTGCTGGCGTCCTCGTTGATCTCGGTATCGTAGCCCTGGGGAAGCGTCTGGACGAAATGGTGAACGTACGCAGCCTTCGCCGCCGCCTCCACCTCTTCGTCGGTCGCGTCCAGGTTGCCGTAGCGGATGTTCTCGCGAATCGTCCCGTTGAACAGCCACGTATCCTGCAGCACCATCCCGAACAAGCTGCGCACGTCGTCGCGCGCGAAGTCGCGAACGTCCACGCCGCCGATCCGTATCGCGCCGCCCTGAACGTCGTAGAACCGCATGAGAAGCTTCACCATGGTGGTCTTGCCCGCACCCGTAGGCCCTACCAGCGCGACGGTCTGCCCCGGAGCGACCTCGGCCGAGAAGTCCTTGATGACCGGGTTCTGGGCATCGTAGCCGAAGCGCACGTGATCGAACGACACGCGGCACTCGACGTCGGCCGTGCGCGCGGACACGTGCTCGGGCTCTTCCTCAGGCTGCTCCAGGAACCGGAAGATGCGCTCTCCCGCCGCCGCCATCTGCTGCAGCACGTTGGACACCTGTGTCAGCTGCGTGATGGGCTGCGTGAAGTTCTTGACGTACTGGATGAACGCCTGGATGTCGCCCACCGTGATAACCCCTTGCACGGCCAGAAAGCTGCCGGCCACGGCCACGGCCACGTAACCCAGGTTTCCCACGAAGTTCATAATGGGCTGCATAAGGCCGCTGATGAACTGCGATTTCCACGCCGACGCATACAGCCGTCCGTTCGTCTTGTTGAAGCTTTCGAGCGCGCCTTGCTCGCGGTTGAACGCCTTCACGATGGCGTGCCCCGAGAACGTCTCCTCCACCAAGCCGTTGATCTCGCCTAACGTGTTCTGCTGAGCCACGAAGTACTTCTGCGAACGCTTCACCACAACCAGGATGAGCACTACCGACACGGGAAGGATGAGCACCGTGATCAGCGTCATGAGCGGGTTGATGCTCAGCATCATGACCAGCACGCCGATGATGGTCGTCACGGACGTGATGAGCTGGGTCACGCCCTGGTTCAGGCTCTGCCCCAGCGTGTCCACGTCGTTCGTGATGCGCGAAAGCGTATCGCCGACCCGCGTGCGCTCGAAGTACCCCATGGGCATACGATCGATCTTTTCGGCGATAGCCCGGCGAAGCTGGTAACACGTACGCTGCGAGATCGAGCTCATCATCCAACCTTGGACGAACGAGCACGCTGCCGACAGCAGGTACAGGCCCAGCGTGAACGCCAAGATGCGCGCGATGGCGTCGAAATCGATCCCGCCCGAACCGTCGATCTTGGCGACGATGCCGTTGAACAGCTCGGTCGTCGCAGTGGAGAGCACTTTCGGCCCCACGATATTGAAGACGGTCGATCCGATGGCGAACACGACCACCACCACGAGCGCCGCCTTGAAACGCCCCATGAACGAGACGAGCTTGCCAAGCGTGCCCTTGAAATCCTTGGGCTTCTCGCCGGGCATCATGCGCCCCGCGGGCCCGTGACCGCCGAAGGGGCCACGGCGCGGCGCCTCGGCCTGCTGCCGGTCGGAAGGCTTCCGTTCGCTCATGCGGCATCACCTCCGTTCAGTTCCGCTTCGGAAAGCTGCGACATCGCGATCTCCCGGTACTCCTCGCAAGACTCCATCAACTGCTCGTGCGTGCCCTTGCCTACCACGCGGCCTTCGTCGAGCACCACGATCAAATCGGCGTTCAAAACCGTCGAGATGCGCTGCGCCACGATGACCACCGTCTTGTCGGACAGGCGTGCCGCCAGCTCGCGACGCAAAGCGGCGTCGGTTTTGTAGTCGAGCGCCGAGAAGCTGTCGTCGAACAGGTAGGCGCGCGCATCGGTTGCCAAGGCGCGGGCGATGGCCAGGCGCTGTCGCTGCCCGCCCGACACGTTCGTTCCGCCCTGCGAAACGCGGGCGTCCAGCCCTTCCTCTTTGGAGGCGATGAATTCGCCGGCTTGGGCGATGGAGGCAGCCGTCTCGATGCGCTCGGGGAGCATGTCCTCGTTGCCGTACGCGATGTTCGAACCGATAGTGCCGCTGAACAAGAACGACTCCTGAGGAACGTAGCCCAACTGAGCACGCAGGCAGTGCTGGCTCACGTGGCGCACGTCAACGCCGTCCACCGTAACGGATCCGCAGGTCACATCGTAAAAGCGCTCGATCAGCTTGACAATCGTGGACTTGCCCGATCCCGTGGAGCCTATGATGGCCGTGGTCTTGCCCGGCTCGGCCACGAAATCGACGTGCTCGAGCACGCATTCCTTGGAGTCGCCGTACTTGAAGCTCACGTCGTTGAACGCGATGGCCGCCCCGCCGGTACGCGCGGCCAGACGCTGGTCGCAGGCTTCGTCGGCAGGAGGGTCGCACACGGTCGGACGCGCATCGAGCACTTCGTTGATGCGCTGCGCGGCTACGTCGGCGCGCGGAAGCATGATGGATATCATGCCGATCATGAGAAAGCCCATGATGATGACCATCGAATAGGTGATGAACGCGATCAGGTCGCCGGTTTGAATGGCGCCCGTATCGATGTAGCTGCCGCCCACCCATACGATCAGCACCGACACTACGTTCATGATCAGCATCATCAACGGCATCATGAACGTCATGACGCGGTTCGTGAACAGCTGGGTCTTCATCAGGTGCGTGCTAGCCTTGTCGAAGCGGGCTTCTTCGTATTCCTGGCGGTCGAATGCGCGGATGACGGGCAGCCCCGTGAGCATCTCGCGCGACACCAGGTTCACGCGATCGACAAGCGTCTGCATGATGCGGAACTTGGGCAGCGCCACGCGCATGAGCACCATGATGACCGCGAAGATGACCGCCACGGCCGCAACGATGATCCAGCTCATCGACAGGCTGGTGCGCGAGATCATGATGATGCCGCCTATAGCCAGGATGGGAGCGTACAGCACCATGCGGAGCAGCATGACGATCACCATCTGCACCAGCTGGACGTCGTTGGTCCCGCGGGTGATGAGCGACGCGGCCGAGAAGCTTTGCACTTCGGCGTCCGAGAAGCCGACCACCTGGCGAAACAGCCGGGAACGCAAGCCCGCAGCCACCTTCGCGGCCGTGCGGGAGGCGATGAAGCCCACGCACACGGCGGCGACCATGCCCACGGCAGCAAGGCCCAGCATCAGCAGGCCCACGCGAACAAGATAGCCCATCTGCATGTCGGACAGGTTGTAGCCAAGGCTTTCGTATTCGGCTTTCGCAGCGGCGATGGCCTGCTGCTCGACGATGGCCTGGCCCTTGTCCCCTATCTGCTGTTCGGCTTGATCGCGCAGCGAAAGAACCTGGTCCTTCGTGACGACCCCCTCCCGATAGGCCTGCAGAGCCTGATCGAGATCGAAGTCGGGGATCTTGTCGGCGTAGTGGGCGATCACAAGCGGAACGGACACCATCTTGTCGAGCGCGTCGATCTCCTTGCGCCCCTGGTCGTTGAGCCTGTACGTGCCCTGCTCCGTCTGGTCGTAGGCAGCGCGAAACACCTGCTCGTCGTTTTCGGGCAACAGCATGGCTACGGCATCATGGGTCTTCGCGGTCATCTCCTCGGTCGCCGCATGCTCCACGCCCGACTGCTGGATGCCCACGTCCACGATCTGCGACGTGTAGTTCGGCAGGGCCAGATCGGTGGCCGCCTGGACGACAAGCAGGCACACGATGAGCGCCACCGCGAGTTTGCAGTTTTTCAGATAGCGAATTATGCGCACGAAACGTCGCCGCCTTTCGCATCGGCAGGATGATCCTCCCGCGCGTCATCGCAGAAAGGGCGGGATGCGCATCCCCCGCATGCCGACGCAGCTTCCAAGCCGCTGTGCTGCTCGCGGGACTCCGCCATCTTGCCCAAGATGCGCACCAGATGGCGCATGTCCTCTTCACCGACATGGGCTATGGCCCGGTCGATGTACTCGTCGCGAAGGCGCCTTCCCTCTTGCGCGAGGCGCTCCCCGTCCTGCGTGAGGCTGACGGTGACGCCCCGATAATCCCCGCCCAGACGGCGGCGCTCTATAAGGTTCTTGTCCTCAAGCGATCGAAGCGTCTGCGACAGCGCGCTAGGCGTCGTGCGCACGAACTCGGCCACGCGATTCGGCCGCGCCTCTCCGTGGCGGCGAACCATCTCGTCTACAGCCATGATCGTGCGCGCTTCCGAGGGCGTCATGCCATCGGGGGTCGGCAGCGTGAAGCTGCCGTGCCGCATGCGTCCCATGAGCTCGAAAAGCTCGCTTCTGATCTGTCCGAACGAATCAGGCATATCGTTCCTCTCATGCTGGGGAAGATTCCGCGCAACGCAAGCGGCGCACCTTCCCGTACCCCTGTAATTTAGCTGCTAAACTTTAACACGAGTTAAATACTGCGTACCGAAATGTTTATTTGAACACAGAACCTGCATGCACCGCGAACGGGGCGTGAGGACGGCGGCTAGCTGCGGGGCTGTCGCACGCGCCTTGATCGCCCCGGGATCGCGGAGTGCGACTTTGGCGCGAGCACCTGTCCGCCCCTTGGTTGCAGAGTGCGGCCTCGCGGACGCCTCGGTCGCCTTCTGGTTGCAGAGCGCGGCCTCGCGGGACGCCCCGTCCGCCCCGCGATTGCACGGCTGCGCAATCGTGCGAGTCCCCACGGGGCCGCAAAATCGCACGGGTGCTTCGCCCACCGCTGAGAACCGTCCGCCCCGTTCCGCACGAGAGCCCTCCCTTCCCCCTCGCACGCGGGAACACACGAGAATCAAAAGTTTTTGAAATTAGGTATTGCGCGATTGGAAAACACCCGGTAGAATAATCCGCGCTGCTGAAGCAAGGGGTGTTAGCTCAGTTGGTTAGAGCGCCGGCCTGTCACGTCGGAGGTCGCGAGTTCGAGTCTCGTACATCCCGCCATTTACTTCACTGCCGCACCTGGGGTGTTAGCTCAGTTGGTTAGAGCGCCGGCCTGTCACGTCGGAGGTCGCGAGTTCGAGTCTCGTACATCCCGCCATTTACTTGCAGAAGCCCGCTTTCGCGGGCTTTTTTGCTGTCTGGTCCCCCGCTCTGTCAAAACGAACGAGTTTTGCGGCGATTTTCGACCCCTTGCAGGCGAAGCGCTCGAGCACGTATCTCATCGTACCAGGTCAGACGATCGACCTTAGCCTTTATCCTGATTCAAGGACCAGCAAAACTCGTTCGTTTTGACAGAACCGGAAGCTCTCCACCGCGCCAACAGCGCTCGAAACCAGGCACAAAAAAACGCGGGCGCACGAAGCGCCCGCGTTTGCACCGCGAAAACCTGCCGGACTCAAACGGCCCGCTGATCGATGCGAGTCGTAGTGACGACGCGCAGGATCCGTCCGCCGCCGCACGGATCCTCGTCGACCAGCGACGGCTCGCCGTTCTCCACCAAAAACGCCAGAGGCGCCGCGCAGCAGCCATCATCTTCGGAAGCGTTCGCCTGCGCGCAGCAAGCTTGCAGCAGCACGTCGGGACGCAGCGACCCCGTAGGCTTCGACTCCAACGAAAACGTCAGGACGGCTCCGGCAAGCTCCATCTCTCCCACCAGAAAGTCGGAAACCCGCAGAACCTTCTCCTTCTTCTTGCGAATCACGGTGATCTCTTCGGGCACCGGCAGCTGGGCGGGGGCGCAAGAGAGCAGCACCCGGTACGTGCCGATCGGATACGCAGCCGAAGCCGCCGGCGTGCGCGCGTCGATGTAGACGCAATCCTTCACCATCAGGTCGGGGACGCTTGCATCCCGCAATGCCTCCAATGCCTCGTCAGGCGCTACGTAGCGCGTCATCTGCAAGTCGAACAGCTCGTGCGTGCCCCCTACGCCCACCGGAAGCGCAGCGCCGAACGCGATTTTCATGTGGGGAGAGAATCCCTGGCTCACGGCAAACGGCAGTCCCGCGCGACGCACGGCGCGCTCGAGGGCGCGCGCCACCTCCAAGTGAGAGAGCAGCGCCAAGCGCCCCTGCTTGCAAAACGTCACGCGAAGGCGAAACAGGTTCGGATCAGACATGAGCTTCCTCCTGGCATTCGTCGAAAGCCGCCGGGGCATCCTCCGGAGCGGCGACGTGCGCGCGAAGATCGGAATCCGGCGACCCAGGCTGCGCATTGGACCCGCTGGCCACGCGCGGCCGCGCCAGCTGGTTGTCCGCGCCAAGCGAAGGGCATGCGCCGCACGCAGAGCACGCCCCGAACGTGCAGTCGGGCGTCGTGCGCTCCTGTTCGGCAAGCTTGCGCTCGCGCGCCAAAAAGCGCTCGGACACGCCCGTGGTGATATGCGACCACGGCATAACCCGATCGGTGGGATAAGCCGTTTGCGCGATCGCTTCGGGATCGATGCCCACCTCCTGCGCGGCATCGCGCCAAGCCTGCGCGTTGAAATGCTCGGTCCATGCGTCAAACCGCGCGCCGCGCCGCCAGGCCGCCTCCACCCACGCCGCGGCTTCACGTCCGGCACGGCTCATGACGGCCTCCACGAAGCTGGTGGAGGGATCGTGCCAATGCACGTCGATCGCACGGTACTTGATCGAGTTGCGCAGCAGGTTCACGCGTCGCAACGCTTCCTCGGGAGGAATCTGCCCGTCCCACTGAAACGGGGTCTGGGCCTTCGGAACGAACAGCGCGCATGAAACGCTCATGCGCAAGCTGCCGCGCTGCTCGGGCGGCGTCGCGGCCTTCATGCGGTCGTACGCGCGCTGCGCCAAGCTGGCGATACCCTTGATGTCCTCGTCGGTTTCGGTAGGCAGGCCAATCATGAAGTAGAGCTTGCAGCGACGCCAGCCCGCCGAAAACGCGGCGTCGAGCGCGCCGAACAGGTCGTCCTCCGTCACGTTCTTGTTGATGACGTCGCGCAAACGCTGGGTGCCGGCCTCCGGCGCGAAGGTGAGACCACCCTTCTTCTGGCCCGCCACCAGCTCGGCCATGTCCACGCCGAACGAGTCAAGGCGCTGCGAAGGCACCGAGATACGCACGCCTTTCCCGTCGCACGCACGGTTCAGCCGCGTAAGGATGTCGGCGATCTGTGAATGGTCCGTCGAGGAAAGCGAGGTCAGGCTCACCTCGTCGTAACCGGTTTCGGCCAGACCCGACACCACCGAAGCCACCACGTTGTCCGCCGATCGCTCGCGCACGGGACGATACATCATGCCCGCCTGGCAGAACCGACATCCGCGCGCGCAGCCGCGCAGGATCTCGACGTTCAGACGATCGTGCACCACTTCCGTGAACGGCACGACGCACGGTTCCCAACCGGGGCTTTCGGCAAAGCCTTCGAACAGGCGCTTGTCGATGCGCACGGGCGCCTCCACCTCCAGCGGCTCGATCCACGAACCCTCCTGCTGCGCCGTCGCCTCGTCGCGCCAACGGTACAGCGAGGGCACGTAGCAGCCCGGCTGCTGGGCAAGCGTGCGCAGAATGTCGGCGCGCGCCGCGCCTTCCGATCGCATGCGCCTGACAATGGCCAAGTACTCCGGCAACGCCTCCTCCCCTTCCCCGATGCTGAGGAAGTCGAAGAACGGGGCGTACGGTTCGGGATTGAAGGCGCAGGGTCCGCCGCCCATCACGAACGGATCGTCTTGCGCGCGATCCTTCGCATGCAGCGCGATGCCCGCCAAATCAAGCGTCTCCAGCACGTTCGTGGCGGCAAGCTCGTGCGGCAGCGTGATGCCCACTGCGTCGAACGACGCCACCGGCGCGCAGCTCTCGATGCTGAACAGCGGCAATCCTTCGGCGCGCAGCGTGTCGCACATGTCCGAAGCCGGAAGGAAGGCGCGCTCCGCGGCCATGCCCTCCTGGGCGTTCACCGCGTTCACCAGAATGCGCAGCGCCTGGTTGGCCTGGCCCAACTCGTACGTGTCGGGATACACCATGCAGAAGCGAAAGTCTGCTTCGGGCTTGTAAACGCAGCCGTACTCATGGTTTAGATAGCGAGCAGGACGCTCTGCATGGACAAGCAGCGGCTCGAGCTGCGGCCAAAGATCCTTCATCGGAATTTCCCCTCTTCGAATGCGGGATGAGCAAAAACAAGCAGAACACCGGGGACCGAGCAGGCCCCCGGAACAAAAGTGCGAACTAGCGACCCTTGACCGCGCCGCCTCCCTGACGCGCGCCGCCGACCGCCTGCGCGGCTTTGGCGCGCACGGCCTCCACGGCCTTGGCACCGGTGGCCTGCGCCTTCTGAGCCGCGCGCTTCGCGGCGGCTTGGACCACCTTGTCGCGGGCGGAAGCCACGGCATCGGTCAGCCTGCCCAAGTTCGGGCCGCCTTCGTAGTATTCGATCGCAGCACGGCCCATAGCCTGCGTGCCGGTGTACCCGATCGCCGCCTTTACGGCCCAGCCGAGCGCGGGAACGAACGCCACCAGCTGACGAGCGACCGCGCGGCACGCGAATGCGCCGCCCACCAACGCCGCCAGCTCCTTGACGCGCTCCATGTTGAGCTCCTCGCCATAGGCGGCGGCTATCATGAGCAGCATCTTCGCCTGGTTGAGCGTCATGACGGGCATATCGGCGCCCGGAATGATAACCAGCAAGCCCACGCCCGCGTTCTGCAAGGACGTCGCGTTCACTGCTTCCATAGACAGCGGCTTGCGCACGAACGGGAACGCCAGCGCGCAGGCAAGGCGCTTCTCGTTGCAGGCATCGATGACCCAGCCCCCCATGCGCTCCGAAAGCGACGCGGCCCTTGCGTCGTCGAGCGCGTACGGCTCGGTCAAAGGCTGCGCGGCAGACGGGTCCTCTCCTTCAGCGGGCAGCTGCTTGGGCTGCACGATCTTCGGCGAAACCACATCGCCGTCCGGAATAGGGAAGCCGGAGGCCCGCGCTATGTCGGAAACCAGCTCCGGCAACGTGGTCACCACCATGACCGGCACGCCGACCGCGCGCACGTGCTGAGCGCACACGCCCACCTGATCGCCCAGTCCCGCCACGATAACCGCCATGTCGTCGCCCGCGTACGGCACGAACGGACGGCCGTCCAGGTACGTCAGCGACACGCGCGCATGCGCGGACGCGCTGGCGAACGCCTGGCGTACGTGCGCCTGCACGTCGCCGGGAGCGGTGTCGTCCAGGTACACGCTCACTGAAATGGAAGTGCGACGAGCCTCGTCGATATTGGTGGCCTCGTCGATAACCGCCTTGACGTCAACGGGTAGCTGCATAACCGCCTTCTTCCCTAACGCTTGCTTGCCATGTTGTGGGTCCACACCGATCCGATCATACCCACCATGATAAAGTTGACCATCATGAACGACGACCCGTAGCTCATGAACGGCAAGGGGATGCCCGTGATGGGCATGAGCCCGCAGTCCATGCCGATGTTCTCGAGAATCTGGAACAGCCACATGCCCACAACGCACATGACGATGGTCATGCCGAAAAGGTCGCTGGCCGCCGCCGCAATACGGAAGCTTATCAAAACAAGCGACGCGTACAGCGAAAGCAGCACCATCACACCGAAAAACCCAAGCTCTTCAGCCAAGACGCAGAAGATGAAGTCGGTTGGAGCTTCAGGCAGAATGCCCAGCGCATGCTGAGTGCCCTGGAACAGCCCTTTGCCGAACAACCCGCCCGACCCGATGGCGATCTGCGCCTGGCGCAGGTTGTAGCCTTCCCCGTTGGGGTCGAGGCCGGGATCGAGAAACACCAGCAACCGGTTGCGCTGGTACTGCTTGAGCAGCTTGTATTCTCCCGTTGACCCCTTGATGACCTCGTCGATGGCAAACACGGCCGCCACCGCCACAATGCCGGCCGCCAACGTGATCAGCAGGTACTTCGGGCGCGCGCCGCCCACCACCAGCGCCACGGCGCCGATGAACAGGTACACCAGGCCCGTACCCAGGTCGGGCTGCGTCATGATGCACGCGAACGGCACCAGCATAAGGCCGAGCGCCTTCAGGTACTCGCGCGGGTCGTCAAGCCGCCCTCCGTAGCGCGCCATGATACTGGCGTCCAAAAGGATGACCGTCACCTTGGCGAACTCGCCCGGCTGAATCTGTATGCCAACGTTGATCCACGACGTGGCGCCCATGGTGTTCACGCCGATAACGGGTAGGTGAGGCGACAGAATGAGCACCACGTTCACGATAAGGAACAGCGTGGTGTAGTCGGACAGCCTTCGGTAATCGAACTGCCAGACCAGCACCATGGCTATCGCGCCGACGGCCACGCCCATAAGCTGACGCGAAAAGCTGTAGTCGGGATCGTTGAGCACCGCCGAATAAACGATCACCAGCCCGTAGCACACCAGAAGCGCCACCACGATGACGAACGGAAGGTTGAGCCAAGGGAAGCGTCGCGTTCGCGTGGCTTGCGTTACGGCCCTGTCGGGAGCCTTGACCGAGTTGATCTGGGGCAGCTGCGCCATGACGCCTCCTTTCTAGTCCGTTCGTCCGCTTGACGATCCCTTGTACTCGACCGCTTTGCCCGTCGAGCCGGCGATCTTTCCCATGTCGGCGTACGTGCCTGCATCGTAATCGAGCACGGCAGCCAGAAGCTCCGCGCCCAGAGGAGCGCCGACGGCCGAACCGCCGCCGCCTTCCTCCACCACGCAGGCCACCACGTACTTGGGGTCGTCGTAGGGGGCGTAACAGGCAAACCACGCGTAATCGTCCTTGCCCGCCATTTCGGCGGTACCCGTTTTGCAGGCAACCGTGGCCGGATCGATGCCCCGATCCTGAAACAACGGCGCGATGTCGGCGTTCTCCACGGTCACGCCCTTGAGCGCGTCGCGCACGAACGCAAGGTCCTTCATGGGAACGTCGGGCTCCGCCACCACTTCCGCCTTCGCGGACAGCGCCACGTCGCCTCCCGCGTTGCGCACCTCTTTCAACAGATGGGGCTTCATGATCTTACCCGTTGCAAGGCCGCCGTACGCCACGGCGATCTGCAAAGGCGTGGCCAGCACGTAGCCCTGGCCGATGACCATGTTGGTGGAGTCGCCGCCCTTCCAGGCCGCCTCTTCGGGCGTGTCCTTGAAATACTCGGCCTTCCATTCGGGCGTGGGAACACGACCGGCCTCCTCGGCGGGCAGGTCGATGCCCGTCCGCTCACCGAAGCGGTACTTCTTTATATAGTCCTGCATGGCCGTATCCGACACCGTAGCGGGACCGCGCCCGAGCGAGCTATGCTCAAAGAAGTTGTACGCTATGTCGTAGAACACCACGTCGCACGAGTTCACGATGCCGCCGCGCAGGTCGAGCGTCCCGTGTCCCGAGCGCTTCCAGCACTTCTGCACGTCGCCCGAACCCCAGCCGTCCCACGAACCGGTACAGGTCCACGTGCGCGAGGTGTCCGCGAACCCGTTGGCCAACGCCGCCAAGCTCGTGAACGCTTTGTAGGTGGAAGCAGCCGGGTACGTGCCGCCGATCGCGCGGTTCAGCATGGGCCGATGCGCGTCGTCGGACTGGTACACGTCCCACACATCCTGCGAGATGGAACCCGAGAACACCTCCGGTTCGAACGTCGGATAGCTGGCCAGGGCCACGATGCCGCCGTCACGCACGTCCATGACCACGGCCGCGCCGGCCGTGCCCTTGCCCGTGCCGATGGTGCCGTCCTTGGGCGCGATCAGCTCCGCAAGCGCGCGGTCGCAGGCGTACTGGACCGGCCCCTTGATGGTCAGATAGACGTCGGACCCGCTCACGGGCTGCGTTTCGCTCACCACGTCCACCACGTTGCCGTGCGTGTCGGCAACCACCTTCTTTTCGCCGTGATCCCCCGCCAGCATGTTGTCGTACATCAACTCCACGCCCGCCTTGCCCACGGAGTCGCCGGACTTCACCACGCGGCCCTCGGGCGGGTTCTTCAAATCATCCTCGCTGGGAAATCCCGTATAGCCCACCGCGTGCGCCGCAAGCGCGCCGTAAGGATAGTCGCGCACCGCGCGCTCGTCCACCGTGATGCCGGGAAACGCGTCGGAATGCTCCATGATGAACGCGACGTCGCGCATGCGCACGTCGCTGGCCACCACGCGCTGGCTCTGCGCGCCGCTCGAAGCGTCGAGGATGCGCTTGCGCACCACGTTGTAGGGCACGCCCAGGGTGGCGGACAGGCGCTGGACCACATCGCGGTCGTCCGCCACGTCCGGGTCGGCCAGCACCGTCAACGACGAGCGGTTCTTCACAAGCGGCAGCCCGTCGGCATCCAAGATGCGGCCGCGCGGCGCCGGCTTGTACACGATGCTGTACTGGTTTTCGTCCGAAGCGCTGCGGAACTCGCTCTGCTCGAGCACCTGCATGCTCCAGATCTTCGCCGTCAGCGACCCGAACACGCCGGCGGCCAGCACGCCCATGGCCACGAAGCGCGACTTGAGGTTGCCGGACGGATTCGGAGCGGCCTGCTGCACGCCGGTCGCGTGCCCGGAGCCGGAACCGGCCACGCGCTTGGCGGAATCCGGCAGCGTGGACGACACGCCCACCGAGCTGATGGAGCGCACGTCTTTCTTGACGCTGACATTGGACGACGAGCGGCCCTTCATGATGGAGAACGTGATGGCTATGGCCGCAATGGCCACGATGGCCGCAACGACAGCTGCTATGATGGCGACAAGCATGCAGACCGCCTCCTAGCGCAGCCGAGGCGTGCGCAGTCCGCGGTCCTGGGAGCCGCCGACCATCAGGCGCGCCATGATCAGGTACAGCACCAGGCCGACGATGCAGTCGTAAAGTCCGCACGGCAGCGCCCGGTACAGAAACGCGTCGAGTGCGCTGGCGGAAAGCCCGGTTGTCATGAGCAGTCCGCCGTACAGCATCTCGACCGCAAGAACGCTCACTGCGAAGATGGTCAACGGCATGAACAACGTATCGTTGTCCAGGATCGCGAACGCGCGGGAAGCGACGAACGAGAAGAGCACAAACAGGAACGCCATCGCGCCCACCGGCCCGGAACCCGTCAAATCGTACACGAGCCCCAAAACGAACGGCAGGACGGGTCCCGCCTCGTTCGGCCTCACGATCGCGACCACCAGCACGTACGCCAAAAGGAAATTCGGCTGAGCAGAGAACAACGCTATATTGGGAGCCACGACGATCTGGAGCAAAACGGCCACAACCGCGCCGACCGCAACCACGGCATTGCTGCGCTCAAGGCCCATTACGCATTGCTCCCTTCGTTATCCGCATTCGAAGACCCCGACGAAGCGTCCGATCCGTCGGAGCCCACGCCGAACACCACGAGCACCTCTTCAAGCGAAGAAGCCTGATCGTTCGGCGAGACCACCGCACGTCGCGTCGCGCCGCCCTGCTGGGAATCGACCTTGACCACCGTGCCGATGACCAGGCCCTTCTGGTAGCTGCCGCCCAAACCCGACGTAACCACAACGTCGCCCGGATTCACCGACGCGTCGGCATCAAGGTTTTCGAGGTACAGCAGCCCCTCCAGGGAGCCGCGAACGATGCCCTCGGCGCGACTCGACTGCACGAGCGCCGCCGCCCCGGATTTCGGATCCGACAGCAGGCGAACCTTGGCGGTGTGCTCGGTCGTCTCGAACACCTGCCCCACCACGCCCGATGCGGCCATGACGGTCAAACCGCTGTCCACGCCGTCAGCCGATCCCTTGTCGATGGTCACCGTCTGGCTCCAGGCTTCGGAGCTGCGACCGATGACGCGCGCGCCCACCCCGTCGATGCCGGCCGTATCCTTGAGATCGAGCAGCTGGCGCAGGCGCTCGTTCTCCTGCCGGTACTCCTCCATCTGGGCGTACTGCTCTATGAGCTCGGCGTTGTACTCGCGCAAGCCCGAAAGCGTCGATTCGTCTGCAGTGGCGTTCTCGATGCCCTCGCCCGCGGCGCTCGCAGCCGAACCGGCAGCGGCGCCCACGAACCTAAGCGGCGCGACCGCGTTCGACACGGCTCCCTGCACAGCATGAACAGGCCCGTTCTCCCCTTCGCGTGCATATACCGCAACCAGCACGATCGACGCCACCAGGAATGCAACGAGCAGAACCCGGCGCAGAAACGCCGAGTTTCTTTGTTGGAAGTTAAGCGCCATAAGAAAGCCGGCTCAACCCTATTTCGACCGCATGAGGGTCTGCTTGAGCGCCGTCGGCGTCTCGAGCACCTTGAGGCAGCCCATAACCACGTTGGTGAGCGCCGTTTCGCTTGTCCATACGGGAATCTCCAGCTTGTCCGTCAGGTAGCGATCAAGGCCGGACAGAAGTCCGCCGCCGCCCGTCAGCAGGATGCCGTTCTGGATGATGTCGGAGGCCAGGTCCGGGTTCGTCTTCTTGAACGTCTCCTTGATGTGCACGACCATCTCCTCGCACGGGGCGATGAGGGCCTGGCGCACGTCCTCGGACTGAATGGTGACCTCTTTCGGCTGCTCGGTGATGACGTCCTGGCCCGAAATGATCATGTCGCGCTCGCGACCGTCTTCGAACGGCAGGATGGAGCCGATCTTGATCTTGATGATCTCGGCCGTGCGCTCGCCGATCTTGATGCCCAAAAGGTCGCGCAGGTGCATGGCGATGGCCTCGTCCATACGGTTGCCGGCCAAGCGCAGCGAAGACGACGTGACGATGCCGCCGAGCGAGATGACCGCAACCTCCGTCGTGCCGCCGCCGATGTCGACGACCATCGAGCCCGTCGGCTCGGTAACGGGCAGGTCGGCGCCCATAGCAGCAGCCATGGGCTCTTCGATGAGGTACGCCTGACGAGCGCCCGCCTGCACGGCCGCCTCGAACACGGCGCGCTTCTCCACCGACGTGGCACCGCAGGGGATGCAGATGACGATGCGGGGCTTCGCCTGCCACGGATACTTGCGCGGAGCCGCCTTGTTGATGAACGCCGAGATCATAGCCTCGGTCACGTCGTAGTCGGCGACCACGCCGTCATGCAGCGGGTGCTCGGCCGAAAACGCCTCCGGCGTGTGGTTGATCATGTTCTTGGCCTCGTGGCCGACGGCGAGCACGCGATGCGTCGCCTTTTCGATAGCCACGACCGAAGGCTCGTTGACGACGATGCCTTCGCCCGGAATGGCAACCAATGTATTAGCAGTTCCGAGGTCGATAGCCATGTCCGTGGACATTTGACCCGTCAAACCCGAAAACATATCTAAGAAGGACATACGGGCAAACCCCTTGTATCTCGTTTCTACGTGAAACTGAATTCTAGCACAGGGGGTTTTCCCCGCGCGAAAATCCACGAGGGGCACAACTAGCCCGCCCAATGACGCGAGGGAAACAAGCGAAACCAAGGAACGGTCCCGGCACCGCGCTCGCGCCGCCTTATGCGCGCACGAGAAAACGCTCCCGCTGGCAGGTTCTGACGGTTTGAGGTCGTTTGGCCGAGCCCTGCTCGCGCCGCAGCTTTGCCCGTTTTTCGTTTTGCCTGGTCACAGCTCTGGGCTGCTGGGCCGTTCTTTCGCAGGAGCTTGCTTCGCCGCCTTCGACGACCTCAAACCGTCAGAACCTGCCAGCGACAGGGGTTTTTCGCGCGCAAGCCGGCCAGCGCACCGCACGCCGCCGCAAGCCCGTACGCGAAACCAGCAAGCTGCAACCCGCGGCGGCATCCACAAGAAAGCCCCGGCGCCTCGCGAACGCTCCCCAACTAAAAACGGGCTTGCGACGCGAAGTCGCAAGCCCGTCGGGTCGCATATCTCGAAACAGCCGCGCGCCTCGAACAGACGGCCGGACCGCCAGCCTCGCCTAGTGGACGCTGCAGGAGAGGCAGGGGTCGTAGGCGCGGACCAGCTTCTCAATGTCCAGCTGGATGGCGTCGCGATCCAAGCCCTCGGACACCAGCTTCTCGGCCAGAAGGCGCATGTCGGCTTCGAGGTTCGCCACGTTCTGAGCCGTAGGCGTCATGATGGACGCATGCACCACGCGGCCCTCTTCGTCCAGCTCCAGCTCATGGAACAGCGCACCGCGCGGCGCTTCGGTGAACCCGGTGCCGCGACCCGCCTTGACCTCGAACGAAACCGGCTCGCTCGATCCCTCGAAGCCGTCCGGCTCCGCCAGGCGACGGCACAGGGCGGCGCAGCGCTCCAGCGCGTCCACCAGCTCCACCGCCTGCGCCACGTTGTTCAAATACGGATTGCGCTCGGGCGGGCGCAGGCCGGCCTTCGCCGCCGCCACCTTCGCATCCTGGCTCAAATGCTGCCACGAGGCGTTGATGCGGGCGAGCGCGCCCGTGAAGAAGGGCTTGCCGGTCGAGCTCACACGCGAGAGCAGCGCGGCCGAATGGGGAACCGCGAACTCTTCCAGCTCGTTGGTCGCCTCATCGGCATCGAACGTCAGGTCCGCATCCAAGAAGCGCGCCGTGCGCGAATCGCACACCGGGTAGCGGTCGGGAGCCACCATGGCCAGCATGTCTCCCGCAGTCTGGATGTCCGGCACCTCGAACGAATCGAACAGGTCGACCGTCGCCGACGCGAACGCGCGCGCCTCGTCCATCTTGTCGGCAAGCTCCCGGTACTCCCCCGCTTCCAGCTCGTGCGTGAAGCCGCCGACCACCGCCGTGATGGGATGGATGCTGCGACCTCCGACGCGCGTGCACAGCTCGTTGCCGAGCGCCTTGAGCCCCAGCGCCTTCTCGAACAGCTCGGGGTTCGTCTCGGCCAGCGGGAACACGCTCTTCATGCCCACGAAGTCCGGCGCGGCGAACACGAACAGGTGCGACGCGTGGTTTTGCAGGTAGGACCCGTACACCAAAAGCTCGCGCAAGGCGTTCGTGCGATCGGTCACCTGCACGCCGAAGATGCGCTCGATGGCAAGCAGGTCGGTGACCACGTGGCTTGCCGAGCAGATGCCGCAGATGCGCGAGGCAATGTAGGGGATCTCCTCGAACCGGCGGCCGCGCACCATGCTCTCGAACAGGCGGGCCGGCTCGACCACGTTCATCTCAACGGTCTTCACAACGCCGTCCTCGATGACCACGTGCACGTTGCCGTGGCCCTCGACGCGGGCGATATGGTCGACGTGTATAGCGGTTTTCGTCATGGGATGCTTCCTCACTCGCTCGCCGCAAGGGCGGGGTTTACCTGATTGAACATCTCGAGCGCCTGGTCGAAGTCGGCCACGGAAACGCCGTAGCGCGCCACCGCTTCGCGAGCCGACGCCAGGTTGGCATCGGGCGAAAGGCCGCGGCACCCGTTGCAGGGCCGACCCAGATTCACGCACTTCGCACCGCAGCCGGCTACGGTCACCAGCCCCAGGCACAGCGCTCCCTTCCCGTAGAAACAGCTGGACTCGTTGCGTTTGCAGTCGCCGCACATGGTCTTCGTGGGGAATCCCTTGTTCGACCCGTACAGGGCGCGCTGCAAAACGTCCAGGAAGTCAAGCGTGTCGATCGGGCAGCAGCGCACCTCGTAGTCCACGTCCACCACCGCGCTGATCGGCCGCGGAGCGATCATGTCGCCGCACGCATCGGGCAGGCGATCGTACACCTGGCCGGGACGCTCGAGGAAGTGGTCGGCCGCCATGCCGGGGATGCCGGCCGTGGTGGCGCACGCGCCGATGGCGATCACCACGCCGGCGCGCTCGCGCAGCATGCGCACGGTAGCCTCGGCTTCCTCGGTGGTCACCGCGCCCTCGATGATGGCGACGTCGAAATCGTCGGGCATAGGATCGCTCGAGGCCAGCTGCCAATAGCGCAAATCGATCTGCCCCAGCACGTCAAGCAGATGCGCCTCGGCGTTCGTGATCTGCAACTGGCACCCGAAGCAGCTGGCCAGTCCGGCAACCACGACGCGCGGCGCAACCGGCTTCTCCTGACAGGCAATGCAGTTTCCGCTCATATTGCTCCCGTTCATCCTACATCGACCCCTGAATGTTCTTGGCTTCCCAATAGTTGAACACGGGTCCGTCGATGCACACGTACTGATGGCCGATCTGGCAATGGCCGCACTTGCCCATGCCGCATTTCATGTGACGTTCGAAGCTGCAGTAGATATGGTCGTAGCTGATGCCCTTCTTGCGCATCTCGTCGATGACGAAACGGTACATGACCGGCGGCCCGCACAACGCCCCGAACGTGTTGTCGGGATCCACTTCCAAATGTTCGAACGGCTTCGTGACCAGGCCCACTTCCCCGTCCCAGGTATCGTCGGGGTTGTCGACGGTCAAATACAGGTCGAAGTCCTTGCGATGGCGCCACATCTCGAACTGGTTGCGGAACATCACCTCGGAGGGGTTCTTCGACCCGTAGATGATGGTGACCTTGCCGAACTCGCTACGCTCGTCGTGGATGTTGTTGATGAGCGAGCGCAAAGGCGCGATGCCCAAACCGCCCGCAACCAGCAAGATGTCGTGGCCCTTCATGTCTTCGAAGGGGAAACCGCGGCCGAACGGCCCGCGCAAGCCCACGATGTCGCCGCACTGCATCTGGTGCAGCACCTCGGTGAACTTGCCCGTGCGGCGCACGCACAGCTCGATAAAGCCGTGCTTGGACGGCGAACTGGAAATGGAGATGGGGGCCTCGCCCACGCCGAAGATGGACACCTCCACGAACTGTCCGGGCTCGTGATGGAACGCATCGCGAATGCGCTCGTCGATCAGGCGAAACTCGAACAACTTCTCGGTTGCAGTCAGCTCCGTGATGGACGTGATGCGCGCCGGCCAGGGCCGGTACGGGTTCGACATCATCATCTCGGTCCCCGAAAGCGGAGCGGGACCGCCCGCGAACGGGCGCACCTGCACGGTGGACACAGCGCAGCTACTGGGCATCCTCGGCCCCCTTCCTCTCGAAGAACTCCAGCACCTCAATGGGATTGATGTTCGCCTTGCACGCCTTCACGCACCGGCCGCATCCCACGCAGAGCATGCGGTCGTGGTTCGCCAGAAAGCCGTTGAGCTTGTGGTACATGCGATGCCGTACGCGCGTGCGCCCGTCGCCGCGGAAGTTGTGGCCGCCGGCCACTTCGGCGAACTGCGGCGCCGTGCATGCGTCCCACACGCGCTCGCGCCGCCCGGTCTTGCCGTCCGGGTCGAACGTATCTTGAATATCGAAGCAGAAGCACGTGGGGCACACTGCCGAGCAGGCCGTGCACGAGAGGCACCGACCGCCCAGCTCGTCCCAGTACGGATCTTTATGGAACGCGTCCATGAGCATGGCCACGTCGGTGATATCGGGGATCGAGCCGTTGAAGGACTCCTGGCGCCGACGCGTGGCCTGACGGAACTCGAAACGGTCCTCGTCGGTTGCGACGCGCGGGTTGCAGGCGGCCTCCAAAATGTTCGCAGCCTCGACGCTCGAAATGCTCACCAGGTACTTGTCGCCAAGATCCTGCAGGAACAAGTCGTATCCGAAGCGAGCTTCGTCGGCATCCCACAAATGGCAGAAGCACGTGGCGGTGGGCATGCAGCTGATGCCCACGATGAGCGTCGCGTTGCGGCGAGCCACGTAGTACGGATCAGGGTAGCGACCGTCCTTGAACACCAAATCCAAGCGGTTGATGGCGTTGATGTCGCACGCATGGGCCCCGAAGATGACGCGCGGCGTGATCTCCGCCGCGAAGTCGGTGACCGAGTTGTCGGCAACATCGAACGTCATAAGGGTCTCGACCGGCGGCAGGAAGTACTTCTTCGGCGACGCGATGGTGGTCTCGTAGGCCAACTCCACGTCATCGGGCGAAGCGATGGCCTCGAAGGAATAGCCCTGATCGCTTTTGACCGGGGCCACCACCTCATAGGATTCCATGAACGCCGACACGAGCGCTGGCAACTCGGTTGCATCGATAACACGATAGAGCATGCTCTCGTCCGTTTCTCGTCTGGGTGAGCAGATGTATCGGGCATGGAAAGGCCCCTTCGTCGTTACCGAGCGAAGGGGCCTTTGGCGTTACCGGTCGTTCTCGACCCGCTTACGCAAAGAAGATGCCGATCTCGCGCTCGGCGGATTCAGGGGAATCCGATCCATGGATGACATTCTCGTCCATGATGAGACCGAAATCGCCGCGAATCGTGCCGGGGGCTGCTTCCGCCGGATTAGTGGCACCCATGAGCGCGCGGCACTTCGCCACGGCGCCCTCGCCGGAGATGACCATCTTGACCACCGGGCCGCTGGTGATGTAAGAGATCAGACCGTCGTAGAACGGCTTGCCCTCGTGCTCGGCGTAGTTAGCCTTCGCCTGCTCGTCAGTCACCATACCCAGCTCCATGCGCTCGACAACCAAGCCCGCGCGCTCGAAGCGGTTGACGATCTCGCCGATGTGACCGTTGCGCACGCCGTCCGGCTTGATCATGCTGTACGTCTTCTGAACTGCCATATTGTTCCCTTCTCTATCATGCATTATTGCAAACGTGAAGAAGGCGCGCGCGAACGCACGCGCCTTCGGTGAACCCTGTTAATTCTGACTGGGGAAATACAGATCAACGCTGGAAACCTTCCAGCCGATCGCATCGCGCACGAGCGACACCTTGTACTGCATGGCGCCGCCCTCGGCGGTCTTGGCCGTCACGTACACGGTGGAATCGCTCATGGACTTGTTCATGCCATCGATAGCGGGATTCGCATCCTGCACGACGGGCTCGACCATGGAAGCGGCCTTGCTGGAATCGACTTCGCTCGAGAACACGGTGCTCACCGCGTTCTGAGGATCGGCGAACAGCTGCTTGACCACCGTCTCCTGCGTCGGGTAGCCCCAGCCCTGCGTGTACAGGAACACGGCGGCGCCGAACGCGACCAGAATCAGCAGCACGATGGTCACGAGGATCTTGAGACCGACGTTGCGGCGCTTGCGATCCTGCTTGGCCAGGCCCTTCGACCACTGCTCGAGCTCTTCGTCGCTTGCGTTGAAGAAGCGATCGTCTCCGCCCGCAGCCCCGTAAGGGCTCGGCTGGGCGTAAGGGTCCGCGTAGTAGTACGGGTCCTGCTGCGCGCTGGCGTACGGATCCTGCTCCACGTACACCGCGGTTCCGTCGGCAGCCACGTCAAGGCCCGACATGTCGGCGACAGCCGGAACCGGAGCCATGACCTGCGTGATTTCCGACGTGCCCTGAGCCACGGCGGCTACGGCACGCTGGTAGTCAACGCTGGCGGAGTCGGAGAGGAAGTACGTCTTGTCGGCGATGGCCTCTTCGAAGGCCGCGGAGGCCTTCTGCATCTGGCCGCACGCCACGTACGCCTGACCGAGGTTCGCGTACAGCTTGTTGCGCGTGTCGGATCCCATGTCGAACTGCAACGCGCTCTCGTAGGACGCCACGGCATCCGAAGGCCTGTCAAGCGCCATGAAGCACACGCCCAGGTTCAGAAGCGCCTTGGTGGGATCGGGGTTGCCCTCGTCGAGCGCCGCCTCGCGAAACGCCACGCCCGCCTCGGCGGACTTGCCCAGCTTCATGAGCGCGCTGCCCATGCCGCTGTACGCTTTGTACGAAGCATCGTACTTCGCATCGGAAACGGCGATCTCGAAGTGCTTGACCGCGTCCTCGTAGTCATGCAGCGCCGCGTAGGCCATGCCCAAGTTGTAGTTCACCGCGCCGCACGCGTCGTACGCGGCATCGGCCGTGGCCTGCGTGTACGCATGGATGGCCTCGTTGGGATTGCGAAGCTTGATCAGGCAGTTTCCAATCTGATGGTACAGCTGGCCCATCTCGCCGGGGGCAAGGGGGCTGCTGGCATCCTGCAAGCACTGCGCATACGTGGACAGAGCGCTCTCGTAGTCTTTGCGCGCATACGCGGCGCGGGCTTGTTGGAATAACTCGTTGTTCATCTGATTCCTTCGGTCTTGGCGAAAACGCGCGAACGACGGTTAGTCGGCCACGTTCTCGATCTCGATGCCCAGGATCTCGTCGCCTACGCGCAGCTGGCCGATAACGTCCATGCCGTCGACCGTCTGGCCGAACACCGTGTAGCCCGAGTCCAGCATGGGCTGAGCTCCCAGGCACAGGTAGAACTGCGAACCGGCGGAGTTGGGATCCTGCGAGCGCGCCATGGCGAGCGCACCGTCAGCATGCTTGTTGTTGGGGTTCGTGGAGAACTCCTCTTTAATGGTGTAGCCGGGGCCGCCCGTGCCCAGACCGGCGAACGGATTGCCAGCCTTCGCCACAACCTCGTCGCAGGAGAGGTCACGCGTGTTCGGGCAGCCGCCCTGGATGACGAAGCCCGGAACGTGACGGTGGAACTTCAGGCCGTCGTAAAAGCCCTTGCGAGCCAGTTCGACGAAGTTGCCCACATGGATGGGGGCGTCGTTGCCCGCCAGCTGGACGCGAACGTCGCCCTTCGACGTCTTGATGACGGCGACTTCTTCGCCCGTCGGCTGGTATTCAGGAGTGTACTGCGCCATGTCGGCTCCTTCTATCTCGTTCGTCACGTTGTCGTGCATCCGCATGCAGACCGGATGGTTCGTTGCATACCAAAGGAGAAGTTTAGCAGGCCAACCGGCCATGCAGGCAAAAATCTTATAACATCCATGCGGTTTCAACCAGCGGTTGCCGCCTGTTTGCCCTTCTGTCAACCTCGAACTCCGGCAAGGCGTCGGCCGCGTGCGTCAGCAGCCGACGCGGTCGAACACGCTGACCACTTCCACGTGGTGCGTCTGCGGAAACAGATCGACGGGCTGCACCCGGCACAGACGGTAGCCGTTAGCCTCGAAGCGCTGCGCGTCGCGCGCCCACGTGGCGGGATTGCAGCTCACGTACGCGACCTTCGCAGGCGCGGCGGCGGCGATGCTCTCGACCACGCCGTCGGCGAGCCCCGCGCGCGGCGGGTCCACCACCAAGGCGTCAAGCTCGCCCAACTCGGGCAGCTCGCGGGCTGCGTCGCCCCCCACCACTTCGATGTCCACGCCGTTCATGTCGCCGTTGCGGCGCAGGTCGCGCACGGACGATCCGGCCGACTCCACCGCGATCACTTCGGCTCCCGCAAGCGCCAGCGGAACGGAGAACGTGCCGCCTCCGGCGTACAGGTCGGCTACCAAGGCGCCGTCGAGGGACGCCTGCCCGCCCAAACCGTCAATCACCTCGGCGATCAGCTTCTCGGCCTGCGCGGTGTTCACCTGGAAAAACGAAGGGGCGCTCGTCAAGAAGCGCGCACCGGCCAGCTCCTCTTCCCAGCAGCCCTTCCCGTCCAAGGTCTCGACGCCCTTGATCTTGCGGGCCTTGCCGGGATCGGCCATCACGCGAACGATGCTCGTAGCCTTGAGCGCGCTTTTGAGCATCTTGGCCATGTGGGCGCGCGGAAACGCGCCGGGCTCGACCCACAGCGCTATCTCCACGTCGCGCGTCCGCATGCTCGCGCGTACGCCCACGCGGAATATGCCCAAGTCCGACGACCCCTGCGCGAATCGCAGCGCGCCGCGCAGCGATTTGGGCGCCTTCTCGATGGCCTTGGCAGCCAGAGGACAGGTTTCGGGCGTGGCTATGTCGTGCGTTCCCTCGCGGTGAAAGCCCAGCAGAAACGTGCCGCGATCGTCGAACCGCGCGCCCAGCTCCAGCTTGTTGCGATAGCCCCACTGGCGCTTGCTGGGCAGACAGGGCCGTACCAGCTCCTCCGCGCGCTCGCGATCGACGTGCGCCGTGCGCACGAGCGCCGCCGCCACGTTGTCCCGTTTGGCCTTCAACTGCGCCTCGTAAGACAGATGGGCCCAGGCGCACCCCCCGCACGAAGCAGCGTGCGCGCAGACGGGCATCTGGCGCGCAGGCGACGCTTCCTCGATCGTCAGGATGCGCGCGCGGGCGAACGCCGGCTTCTCTTCCGTGATCTCGATGGTGACCACATCCCCCGGCGCACCGCCTTCGACGAATACCGTTTTCCCGTCGTCAAGACGGCCGACGGCCTCGGAGCCGTAGCCCATGCGATCGATAGCGATGGTTTGCTTCATGTTCGTGAGAATTCCTTGCATTGTTTTTCCGATTTGCATCATCATAGCGTATAATCAACCCCCGTGCCCTTGTAGCTCAGGGGATAGAGCGTCTGCCTCCGGAGCAGAAAGCCGCAGGTTCGAATCCTGTCAAGGGCACCAGTTGAATCATCGGGTCAGGCCACGTGCCTGGCCTTTTTCGTTTTCCGCAACCCGCCGCGCGGGCGCGCCTCACTCCACGTCGGACAGGATCTCGCCAGGCTCGTCGCCGGCGTCGAGGAACTTCTTGCGCGTGACGAAGTTCCACACCATCACGACGAACGTGGCGCCTATCTTCACCACCAGGTAGTGCACGCCCAAAAGCTCAACGCCCGCCCACATGCAGAAGTTGTTGATGCCCAAGCCTATCACCGACAAGACCACGAATATGACGAACTCTCGACGACGGCTCATGCCTTCTTTATGCTTGAACACATAGCGCATGGAGGCCACGTAGTTGAACACCACGGACACCGTGAACGAAACGGTGGCGCTTACCAGATAGTTGATGCCGAACGCCTCGGTGAGCAGGGCCAGCAAGCCGTAATCTATGACGAAGGCGATCACGCCCACCACGCCGAACTTCATGATCTGAGCGATCAGCTTCTTCACGTTCCGCCGTCCTTCCACCCGTCAGGGCCGCGCCCCGTGCGAACCGGGACGAGTCTAGGTTGCCGCGCCGCCTTCCTCGCGCGCCTTCTTCAAAAACTTGTCCATTGTGGCATAAACCCGGCGGATATCAAGCGGCTTGCTCAGATGTCCGTTCATTCCGCTCAGTCGGCTGCGCTCCTCGTCCTCCACGAAAGCGTTGGCGGTCATGGCAAGAATGGGAATGCAACGAGCGTCGGGGCGGTCGAGCTCGCGAATGGCGCGGGTGGCCTCGTATCCGTCCATCTCGGGCATCTGCACGTCCATCAACACAAGGTCGAAGTAGCCCGCCTCGGATTCGGCGAACACGGAAACCGCGCGAGCGCCCGTTTCGGCCGTGACCGCGCACGCGCCCGCCATCGACAGGATCTCGATGGCGATCTCGCGGTTCAGCTCGTTGTCTTCCGCCACCAGCACCCGCGCGCCGCCGAAGTCGTACGACGAAGATTCCGAAAGCCCGCTGTCAACCGAGGACGAAGCCGACCCCTTCCCGGACGCCTGGCCCAGCGGAAGCTCGACCGTGAACACCGACCCCTTCCCCAGCGTGCTCTGAAGCCCCACGCGACCCCCCATCATCTCGGCGAACCGCTTCGTGATGGCAAGGCCAAGCCCCGTTCCGCCATGCGCCCGAGCCGTGCAGGGGTCTCCCTGCTCGAACAGCGAGAATATGCTCTCGAAATGCTCCGGCCCGATGCCGCAGCCCGTGTCGATGACCGAGAACCGCACCCATAGAGCGTCGTCGCAAGCAGCGCGGGAACGTCCCGAAGCGCTATCGTCAGGACCCTCCTGCGCCAGAAGCCCCGAAGAGCGGTCTTCAGGGCCCGTCATCCGCTCGATCAGCAAGGTCACGCTGCCGCCTTCGGGGGTGAATTTGAAGGCGTTGCCCACCAGGTTGTACGCAATCTGGTTCAGCCGCAACACGTCTCCCGTGGCGAAATCGGGCAGATCGCCGGATTCGCACGTGGCGTAGTTCACCCCGTTTTCGGCAGCCTGCTCTTCGAACACGGCCGTGAGCGCGCTTGCAAACGCACGGAAATCGAACGGTTCGTCCTTGATCTCGATCTTGCCGCTTTCGATCTTGCTCATATCCAAAATGTCGTTGATGAGCGCCATCAGGTGGCGCGAGGACATGGTGACTTTTTCCAGGCAAACGCGCACCTTCTCGTCGTCGCCCATGTGCTCGAGCGCGATGGAGGTCATGCCCATGATGCCGTTCATCGGCGTGCGGATCTCGTGGGACATGCGCGAAAGGAACTCGCTTTTCGCCTGGTTCGCGCGCTGCGCCTGGTCGAGCGCGCTTTCCGCGCGCGCCTTCTCGTCGGCCAGCAGGCGCGTGTTCCGACGCGCCAGCAGGTAGTACACCAAGAAGATCGACCCGACGGCCAGCGCCAGCGCGCCGCCCATGATCACGGCGTTTTGCTGCAGCACGTCGCTCAAAGACGCAATGCTGTCGTCCACCGCCCCGTAGGGCATGGTGGTGCACAGGTACGTGTCGCCGCCCTCCATGGGCTTCAAGTACAGGTAGCGGTGCCCCGATCCTTCGGCGGACGTGAACGGCACAAGGCACGACCGCCCGTTCTGCACGGCCTCGCGCACATCGTCGATACCGTAACCGTCCTCTAGGCTGGAAAAGCTGCCCAGCTGGTCGAACAGGTTGCTCCCGTCCTCCAAGCCACCCGGGTCGCCTCCGATAATGCAGGTTCCGTCCGTCGTGATCACGCTCGACCGCGAGCGCCCGTTCGTCATGCCGAAGTCGATCCGATCGAACAGCCGGGAAGCGTCGAAGCTGGCGATGGCCATCGTGTACGTGACCGAACCGCAGGTGATGGGAGGTATGGCGTCAACCAGGATCACCGCGTCGTCGCGCATGATCGTGATGGACCCGCTGTCGTAGGTGCGCAGCTCTGAAATGCTCTGCGTAGCGGCGGTACCCGCGGCAAGGCTGTCGCAAGCCCCTTGCGCGGTGCAGTAGCTTCCATCGCTGGCTCGAAGCGCAAGAGAAAGGTACTGGTCGTTTTGCTGCTGGTCGGCAAGCACGGCGGCCACCTGATCCGCGGTTTCGGGGCGAAGGAGGTCGAGCGAGGTGCCCAACGTGTCAAGCTGGGCGAACTTGCTCTCGATGCTGGCCTCGTAGTGAGCGGCCACGCGGTCGCTCAACTCCTCAAGGTACACCTCGCTCACGGACCGAATGGCCGCATCCGTAGCCGAGCGCGAAGACACGACCGTATATGCAAGAGAGCACGCGAGCACAAGAACCAGGGCGAGGGCCAAGAGGGCGACGCCCCTGCGTTCGCTCGAGCGTTTAAGCAGCTCCATGAGGAAATACGCCACCTATCGGAATCGTTGAGAGTTTCCGCATTCTAGCACGCAGAACCCCGCGCTACCTTACTGTTGGGAAACAGCTTGCCAACCGTGTTTCATCCGGAGAATCACAAGGGCATCTGGCGCGCCGCGATGGTTTCGGGTAGGATGATCGACAATTCAACCGAGGAGAAGACCGTGCAGCAAAACACCGCCACCCAGACGACCGCCGAGCGCGCAACCATAGCCGTGCTCATCCCCTGCTACAACGAAGCCGTGACCATCGGAAAGGTGGTCGACGACTTCAAGCGCGTCCTGCCGGACGCCGACATTTACGTGTACGACAACAATTCCTCCGACGACACGGCCGCCATCGCGCGCGAGCACGGAGCCATCGTGCGCACCGAGCGCCGACAGGGCAAGGGAAACGTCGTGCGCCAGATGATGCGCGACATCGATGCGGACTACTACCTCATGGTGGACGGCGACGACACGTACCCGGCAGAAGCCGCACCCGCGCTGCTCGCCCCGCTCATGAACGACGAAGCCGACATGACCGTGGGCGACCGCCTGTCCAACGGCACCTACGGCGAAGAGAACGATCGCGCCTTCCACGGATTCGGCAACGATCTGGTGCGCGTGCTCATCAAGTGGATCTACGGGTTCAAGTTCTCGGACGTCATGACCGGGTATCGCGCCTACAACGCCGTGTTCGCGAAAACCATGCCGGTGCTCTCCCCCGGCTTCGAGATCGAAACGGAGCTCTCCATTCACGCCGTGGACAAGCGCTGGCGCATCGTCGAGGTGCCCATCGACTACCGCGACCGGCCCGAGGGGTCGGAGTCGAAGCTCAACACCTTCTCCGACGGCATGAAGGTGCTGCTCATGATCTTGTCCCTGTTCAAAGATTACCGCCCGCTGGCCCTGTTCAGCTGGCTGGCCCTGCTGTTCTGCGTCCTGGGACTCATTGCAGGCGTGCCGGTCATCGTGGAGTTCGCGCAAACGGGTCTTGTTCCCAAGCTTCCCTCCGCGCTCTTGGCGGTGGCGCTCGTGTTCGTGGGCATCCTGGCCTTTGCAAGCGGCCTTATTCTGGACACCGTGGTCAAAGGCACCCGCAAGGAGTACGAACTGCAGGTGACGGCGGCCTACGAGCGCCTGGGACGCCGCAACCGCCAGGCATAGAGGCTCGGGGCGCTCGTCGATCAAGACCGCTGCATCTCTCCCTTCGAACGCCGCCGAGCCGCCTTATCGTAGCAAATATTATATTAGTTTTTTAGTCATGGTTTTCAGGAGGACTTCCTGCCATACTAGAGCTTTGCCGAAACTGCTTCGGGCTTGAAAAACGCCCGTCGCGCCCGAAGCAGTTCGCGACAACCGCCGCTCATCCCCGTACAGAAAGCACCGCTTGCGCAAGATCGCTTCGGTCCTTGGCCGAGAAGCGGTATGAGACCTCCTGCGGCTGCCCCTGCGCATCCGCGCGCTCAACGCGCACGAACCTCAGCTCCACATCGCGATACCCCTGGCAAAGCAGGGCGTACGCGTAGCACTGCGCTTGAAGCAGATGCCGCTCCCGCACCAGATCGAGCGGCTCTTCGTCCCTGCCGCCCGTCTTGTAGTCGACCACCAGCGCGCGGCGCGCGGCGCCCTCGGGCCCGTCCGTGCACAAAAGATCGATCTCGCCTTCGAGAAAGCCCTCCCCCACGCGCTCGAAGAACGGCACCTCGGCGCGGCGAAGCGGCCAGGAGGAAGCCTCGGCGTACGTGAAGCTGCCAAACCAGCAGGCGCACGCAGAGCGCAAGCGCTCCTTCTGGCAAGGCGTCAGTCCGAAGGCGGCGGCGAAGGCGTTCAGGCGGGCTTCGTCGGGAACGCGGCCGGTTTCGACGGCGAACTGGGCCGCACGGTGAAACGCGCTGCCCAGCCCCGTAGCCTTATCGGCGTCGAGCGACCGTTCGGTCGCGTCCCCATCTTCCCGCATCAGCTTGCCGTCGGGACAAACGTCCCCATCGCCCAAGCCCGAGCGCTCCGATGCAGGAAGAGCCGGGGCCGTCGGCTCGCCTTCCCGAGCCAAGGCCGAATAGGAGAAGACGTCGCCGCGCCCGGCGCTCCACGGCTCGCACGCAGGTGCGTCGACGGGCGGCGACGGCACGACGAAGACGGCTTGCTCGGGCCGATCCCGCAAAGCGCCCTCTTCCAAGGCATCCGGCTGCACGAGCACCCGCTCGAACCGCGCGGGCTCGCTTCCGCCATACGGAAGCTGCGCCGATCCTTCGGGGAAGTCGGCGACGCCGCACAACGCGCTGCGCACGTCGTCTACGAGAGCCGCGTACGCAGGCGGCTTGCCCGCCGATGGAGCCTTCGCGTCCATAACGACCACGAGGGCTTCGCTTGCGCGCGTAAGCCCCACGTACAGCTTGCGGCGCGCTTCGGCCAGCTCTTCGTCCGCCGCGCGCTGCGCAAGCATCGCGCGGTAGGCGGACTGCGTGCACGAGCCGCTTCGGCCCTCGGCGCACGCGAACCCGCCGCCCTCGACCAACGCGCGGGCCGCGTCAAGGTCGGCGCTTTCCTCCAAGTCGCCCGCAAGCGGCATCTTGGACCGGCTCTTCACCTGCTCGAACGCATCCAAAGATGCGCCGGGAGCAAGCGAAGCCCGCGCCACGGACCCGCAAGCCTCCACCAGCAGCTTGCCCGCGCCCGCGCGCCCGTCGGCGAAGTCCGCAAGCGCCACGATAGGGAACTCGAGGCCCTTCGAGGCGTGAATGGTCATGATCCTCACCACGTCGCCGCCAGCGCCGGACAGGGCGCCGGGCGACTCCTTCAAGCCAACCGACAGCTCTCCGGCGAAGATGCGGGCCGTCGAAGCCAGGCCGGCATGGTGCTCGGCCTCCACGGACTCTATGAGGCGAACGGCCTTCAGCACGTTGGCCGCGCATGCCGTTCCCACAGCCCCCTGCTCTTCGAGGCGCGCCATCCAGCCGCTTCGAACCACGGCGTCGCGCACCACGGCGGACGCGGGAAGGACCCGCGCCAAACGCTGCGCGCGGTCGAAGAGCCGCACGGCATGGGCCAGCCGGGGAGCAAGCTCGTCCGAGCGGGAAGCCAACCGCGCGAAGCCCCGATCGAGGTCGCGACGGCGCACCCTGCCCGTATCCTGGTCCTCCTCGGTAGCCAGCTCCAAGAAGTCGTCGGCCGAAAGACGAACCATGTCGCTTGTCAGCACCTCGAACAGAGCAGCGGTGTTCGCCGGGTTCGCAAGCGCCTCCAGCAGTCGCGCCACCACGCGAACCTCAGGCGCCGAAGCGAACTGCGATCCGCCCGTCACCACGCATTCGAAGCCCTCGGCGCGCAGCGCTTCGGCGTACACGCCCGCGCGGCTCATCTTGCCCAACAGCACCACCATGTCGCCCGGAGCATGCCCGTCCTCGCGCAAAGACGCGAAGCGTTGGGCGATCTCCCGCGCACCGGCGCGCTTGACGTCGTCGATGCCCACGCCCGTGCCGCGCCCCGCCGGCTGCACGGCCAGCACCAGGTCGATGCGCGGTGCGCTCCCCCGGTAACGCGACGGGCGCGCATCGTGGGGTTCGAGCGACATGAACGCGTCGCCGAAGACCTGGGGCTGCTCGAACACGCGATCCACGAACGAGAGCACGTCGGCGTGACTGCGGAAATTCTTGGCAAGCTCCACGTAGAGCGCATTCACGTCGGCCGAGCGCATGACGCGTTTGTGGGCCTCGTACACGTTCACGTCGGCTCCGCGGAACCGGTAGATGGACTGCTGCGCGTCCCCGACCGTGCACAGATGGGCGAAGCGCAGGCCGGACAGGCGCGCGATCATGTCGATCTGCAACTGGCTGGTATCCTGAAACTCGTCCACCATGACCAGCTTGAAGCGGTCCTCGTAACGGCGAGCGATGTCGGGATGCTGCTCGAACGCAGCCAGCGTGCGCGTGAGCAGATCGTCGTTGTCCAGCTTGCACAGCGCCTGCTTGGATTGCTCGTAGCGCAGCGACACCTCGCGCGCAAGCTCTTTGAGGTCGGCCGCCAACGGGAAAGCCAGCCCCAGCGCGATCTGCCGAGCCGCGTCCTCGTACACGGCCTGGTACGCTTTGACCGCCTCTTTCACGGTAGCCTTGAAATTGCCCCCGATGCGCGGGCACCCTCCGAGCGCGCCCGCCAGCGCGCGCAGGGCCGCTATGTTGTCCGCTCCGGCGGCAGGCCCCGCAACGGAGCCGTAGCGGCAAAGAAATGCCTGAAGGGCCTCGATCGCGTCCGCGGCCTGCCCGCGCGCACGCTCGGCCGTAGCGCTGCCGCCCGCCTGCTCGAGGGCGGGCTGCACCGTTTCGTACGCGAGCAGAAGCTCGCGCGCAAGCGCAGACGCGCACGCGGGCTCGGGTCCGAAGTCCACGGCGTCAAGGCCTCCGCGCATGCTGGCGGCTTTGTCCAGCAACGTCGCCAGCATGGAGGCCACCGATGGAGCCGAGGGCAAGGACGACCGCGCGGGATACTCGTCGAACAGCGCCGCATAAGACCCGCGCGCGATGATGTCGTTGTCGTCGCCGAGCGCCGCGTCGATGGCGTCGGCCACCAGATCCGCGCGCTCCGCGTCCCCCACAATGCCAAATGCAGGGTCTATCCCCAAATCGAGCGCATGGGTGCGCAGGATGCGGGCGCACATGCCGTGGATGGTGGATATCCAGGCTCCATCCACTTTGAGCGCTTCTTCAACCAGGCCTTCCGCGCGCAAGGTGCGCTTGACGCGCGCTTTGATCTCGGCCGCCGCCTTCTCGGTGAACGTGATGGCCAGCACTTCGTCCATGCCGCCGGCTGCCGGCCCGCTTTCCGGCAGCAGCGCGTACGCGATGCGCTGCGTGAGCGTGAAGGTCTTGCCCGATCCCGCCCCCGCAGACACGAGCAACGGTCCTTTCACGTGCTCGATGCTTTCGCGCTGACCAGGCGTGCAGGTACGCAAGTCCATGGATCAACGCCTCCTTTCGCACGTGAGGACCGGACAATGGCCGCAGGGGTCTTCGCCGCGCGGATCAGGCGCTATATCCCCGCGGGAAAGCGTGCGAACAGCCGCTTCGATACGCTGCTCCACCACGTCAAGAAGCTCCTGGAACGTCGCCGCGCCCACAGCCTCTCCCGCCGGGCCCGGAACGCCGCACGCCTGCATGTCGAGCCCCGGAACATCCGACTCGCCCACGACGCTGCGGTCCACGGCGCCCGCCACGCGAGCCGCCTTGCCGTACGACACGTACAGAGCGCCCACAACATCCAAGCCCAGCGAACGTCGCGCAACCTGCGCGTACGCAAGCGACTGAATCTTGTGCGGGAGCACGGCTCCGCCCGCCTGCGCCGCCTCCGACGCGGACGCGAGCGCGTAGTCGCCCGTGAGCGACCCCTTGTAGTCGATGACCACCGCTTGACCTCGATCGTTCACGTCAATGCGGTCGATGCTGCCGCGCAACAGGCATCCCGCGTACGCGAACGGCTCGGCCTCGCCGAAATCGAGCTCGAAGCAGGTCGGCTTGAAGCCGGGAAGCAGAAGCGCCTCCCGATCAAGGTAGCCCAGCAGCCTTTTGCGCAGATCGGCCACTTCCGATTCCTCGAACTTCGTCCGGGGGATCAGCGGATTGCGGTTGCGCTTGAGCTCGCGTTGAAAGCCCAGGTGCCGGTCGAACGTAGCGCTCAGAAGCTCCCGTGCGCGCGCCAGGTTGTCCTGGGTCACTTTAGCGTTGCCCGCTTCGCGGAAGCGCTCGTAGAAGCTTTTGAGCACCCCGTGAGAGAAGCTGCCCATCTCAAGCGGCCCGAACCCCGCGTCAGGCTCCGACAGGCGCAACCGGCGCAGAGCGAACCATTTGTACGGGCACTCCAGATAGCTTTCCAGAGCAGACGGCGAAAGGGCCGGTCGGTCGTCGCCGCCCGCGCCCCGCGGAACCACGATGTGCGAACGCAGGGGCTCGGACACCTCGCCGGAAGCGGGGACAGGCCACGCCAACGGCTTTCGAGCATCGCCCGCCGGCCGGGGCGCGAGGTTCGCGTGCAGCGCCTCCTCTCCCGCGCCGCGCGCATGCGGAACAAGGCTGCAAGGAAGTCCCGTGGCGCGATCCGAGGCCCCGTCCCGACCGTCGGACGCCCGGTAACAATCGAGCAGTTCCTCGTACATGACCGCAGGGTACGCCTCGTCCGCGTCCTCGGTGTTGAGCGGGCGCTCCAAGACCGCAGCGGAGCGCCCGCAGGACAGCGCGCGGAAAAACGTCCGGCGACCTTGCGCCAGCGCATCGCGGCAGCGCCCCAAGCCCAGCTTGTCCAGCAGCAAGGTCGCGCCGTCCTCGGCCGCCCGCACGGGATAGGAACGCGCGTCCATGTCGCACAGCACAAGCGTCGAGCACGAGCACGCCGCGCGCTCGGCCACGTCGGCAAGCGAAAGAAACACCGCTTCGGGCTGCCGCTTCCCTTCAAAGGAAGGGTCCGCCGTTCGAAGGCTCGCGCGAACCGTCGCGCGCTCCAGAAGCGGGCGCGCCGCCAAGGCGTCGGAGCCGGTGCGAGCGCATGCGGCCGCAAAGGAGCGAGCCGCCGAAACGGCAGCAAGCTGCTCCGAGCGAAACGACGCGTCAAGATCGATGCGACGGCGAAGGCGATCCTCGAAGCACGCAAGCGCACCGTCGACGTCGCCGCGCCGAAGCGCGGCCAGGGCGCACGCCGCAACCTCGCTCGCGTCCGACAGATCGCGCACGACGCGCTCCCGATCCGTTGTCCGATCGCCGCGCCACGCCGCATCGAGCTCGCACGCCGCGCGCCTCCCCAAGCCCGAAAACGCGCTGAACGCGAAATCGGAAGCCAGGGTCAAGCGGCAAGAATCGTCGCTCGCAAACGCCCACAGCGCCAGAAACGAGCACCCGAACGCCGTATCCGCGAACGACCGGCGCGAAGACGCCGCCGCGCATATCCCGCTGACAGCCAAAGGACCCGCCAGCTCGTCGAAAAGGGCGCGCGGATCGCGAGCGGACACGACCACCGGCAGCGGCGCGCGCCCTTCCTCGCGCGCCGCTGCGCGCTCGGCGGCAACGGCCTCGGTCACGCACGAGAGCACCAGCCCGCAAGCCGCATAACGGCCAGCCGGCAACAGGAAACGCACGGCGCCCGTCGGCTCGAGCGGACCCTCCTCCTGCGGCAAGAACAACCGGTCGAGCAGCGACGTCAATTCGGGCGAACGGCCAAGCGACGACGACGGCGCACGGCACCCGTCGTCAAGGCGCACGACGTCGCCCCGCTCGGCAAGCGCGTCGAACAGCTCGCCGTACGCCTGGCCGATGTCGTCGAATCCCGCCAAAACAAGCGGAGGGAACGCGCAATCGCACCTGGAAAGCGCGCAAGCCGCCTGGGAGCGTTCGCACAGCGACAGCTCGTCGAGCAAGCCGGCGTAGCGCCCGAGTACCGCGAGCGCCCCGCGCTGCGCTGCGCTCAGCTCGCGCTGGCGCTCGTCGCACGCAAGCGCATCCAGCAGAGCCGGGAGCGATTCGCGAGCAAGCCCCGCCAAAAGAGAGACCGTGCCCGGCGTGGGCTCCACGGCATTGCCGCGTGCCCGCATCTCAAAGCAGGCTCGCTGCATCAGAAGGTCGCGCTCCCCGCCCTGCACGAGGGCGCGCCCGTCTCCGTAGATCTCCCATTGGTCCGCCACCCAGGAGTCGGGGGTTTCCACGCGCACGCCGAACGAGCAGGAGCCGTCCGCAAGAGCGCGCCGCAACCGCAGGACCGCGGCGGGCGTCGGCGCCAACAGCACGGGCACGCGCCCTGCGGCGCACCACGGAGCGAGCGTTTCGGAAATCGCGAAAAGCACGTCTTCCGCGTTGTCGAATGTCATGTGTTGGTAAGGCATGCCGTCATTGTAGCGCCCGAGCGCCCCTGCATGCGCTAGAATGGCGGCATGCAGAAGAACACCTTGAAATACTCGACCCTCGTATTCCTGGGTGGAGCGAGCTACGGCGTCATGGCGGCAACGGTCAAGATGACGTACGCCGCAGGTTTTTCCTGGACGCAAGCGGTGGCAAGCCAGGCCCTGTTCGGCACGCTCCTATTCGCCATCGCCCTTGCCGTGTCGCTCGGGCGCGGACGCAAACCGGCGCCCCTGACCCCGAAGCGCATCTTGTCGTTGATGGGACTGGGCCTGAACACCTGCGCCACGTGCGTGCTCTACAACCTTTCCCTCACCATGCTTCCGGTTTCGGCGGCTCTTACCATGCTGTTCCAATTCACGTGGATCGGCATTGTCATCCAGGTAGCAGTTACCCGGCGCAAGCCGCAGGCAGCCGAGCTGGTGGCCGCGGTCGCCATCCTTGGCGGGACGCTTTTCGCAAGCGGGATGTTCTCGAGCGCGGTCGGGGAGCTGAATCCGATCGGCATCCTCTGCGGACTGGGATCCGCCGTCAGCTGCGCGCTGTTCATGTTCTTCTCGAGCCGCGTGGGATGCGGCCTTCCGCCTATCCAGCGAGGGCTCGTGGTCTGCCTGGGCGCATGCGTGCTCGGATTCGCCCTGTGCCCGGACTACTTCGCCAGCGGTGCGATTCAAGCGGGCATTTGGAAGTACGGGCTGGTGCTGGGGCTGTGCGCGCTGTTCGTCCCCGTCATCTTGTTCGGCATCGCCACGCCCCATCTTTCGACGGGACTCTCCACCATCATGGCTTCGTCCGAGCTGCCCTGCGGCATCGCCATTTCGGCGGTTCTCGTTGGCGAGTCGGTGGACGCCCTGCAGCTTGTCGGGGTGATCGTCATCCTGATCGGCGTCGTGGTGTCGCAGCTTCCCAGCCTGCTTCCCGCGAAAACGGCAGCAGAGCCGCAATCCCCGAACTAGCCCGAGCGGCCCCGTCCCGACCCTGCGGGCAACCCGAATCGAAAACGTGGGCGCGACACGAAAAAGCGCGAACCCCCAATGGATTCGCGCTCGACGAATTGTCGTTCAAAAAAGGAAACCACCCCGGAAGGTGGTTTGCCTGTATCCACGATGGTGCCCCCAACGGGAATCGAACCCGTGTCTCAGCCTTGAAAGGGCCGCGTCCTGACCTCTAGACTATGGGGACGGTTGCGTTTTCGTCTCCGAAAAGCAGCCTGAATATTATTGCAAAGGTTTCCTCAAATTGCAAGAGAAAATTTTGGAGGAATATTTCAGGGCTTTTTCTCCTGCGCGCCACGGCGTCAACGAAGCGCGGCCGTTTGCGGTATGATAGACGGCATGGACAACGAAACCAAGTCAACACCCCTGTCGCCGGACGTCGAGAAACCCGGCGCATCCTCGGACGAGGCCCTTGAGGCGCGCGCTGGGCAATCGCTCGAAGCCGAAGCGGAGCCGGCAGCCGACGTTGCACTCGCCCCGGTGGAGCCGAAATCCGAAGAGCCTCGCAAGCCCCTCGTCATCGTCATGCACGCCTCCGTCGGTTCGGGGCACCGCAGCGCCGCGAACGCCGTGGCTCAGGCGTTCGACCTCATGCGCGACGAGCGAAACGCCCATGCCCGAACGGATGCCGATCAAACCGACGAGACGCTCGCCAGCCTGGTCTCCGAGGATCTGGAAGTCGAAGTGCTCGACGTGCTCGATTTCGGCCGCGTAGTGTTCGACGGAAACAAGGCGGCATCGCTGTTCACGGGCGCAACGCGACCCATCTACGACCTCACCTGGCGCTTCACGCTGACCGGCCGCCTTCTTTGGGGCGGCGGAACTATATGGAACCATCTCATGTACGGCGCGTTCACCGACTACGTGGAGAAAAAGCAGCCGATCGCGGTGGTCTGCACGCATATCACCGCAGCCAACGTTGCAACGGCCGCGCGCATGCTGACCGGGCAGCGCTTCCCCATCGTCTGCGTTCCCACGGACTACGAGACCGAAGGCCTTTGGCCCCATCGCGCCGCCGACCTGTTCTGCGTGGCGAACGAATCCATGGCCGAAACGCTGCGCCCGCGCAAGGTTGCCGAAGATCGCATCCTCATCACGGGCATCCCCACGCGCGACGATTTCCGCCGCGACTACGATCGCGTCGCCACGCGCGAGCGACTGGGGCTTCCCCAGAACAAGCGCGTCGTGCTCGCGCTGGCCGGCGCGTACCTGCCGCAGCCTTACGTGCACTTCCGCACCGCGCTCGACAAGCTGCTGCCCTACCTGCACAGCCTGAGCGGCACGCTGCACTTCGTGTTCATAGCAGGAAACGACGCCGAGTACGCACGGCATCTTCGCCAAGAGTGCCAGGAACTGAGCATCGAAAACGTCACGGTGCTCGATTACGTAGAGGGAATGGCCGCGCTCATGGCTGCAAGCGACCTGGTCATCTGCAAGTCGGGCGGCCTTACGGTGACGGAATGCCTGTGCTCGCAGGTGCCGATGATCCTTTTGGGCCGCGCGTACGGCCAAGAGAAGGTCAACGTGCAAATGCTCACCTCGCTCGGCGCGGCCATGCACGTGACCACGGCGCGCGAGCTTCTTGACGCTTTGCGCCACATCGCGAAGAGCCCCGACAGCGCCCGCGCCATGCTAGTCAACGGAAGCTTCCTGCGGCGGCCGAACGCGGCCCGCGACATCGCAGCAGCCACGTTGCGCCTGGCCGCTGCGCCGAAAAACGGCGACGATCCCATCTATCGCAAGCATTTCCTACATTTCTACTGGGGCGACAAGCCCGCACACATTCGCTAAGGAGAATCATGTTGCAATTCAACGAACTCGGCCTGTCCGACCAGGCCCTTGAAGCCGTCGCGCGCCTGGGCTACGAAGCCCCGACGCCCGTTCAGGAACAGGCCATTCCGCTCGCGCTGGAAGGACGCGACCTCATCGCTGCGGCCAAGACCGGCACCGGCAAGACTGCTGCGTTCTCGCTGCCCTCCCTCGACCGTCTGGAACACGCGAAGGGCGGCCAGGGCCCGCTCATGCTGGTGGTCACGCCCACGCGCGAACTGGCGCAGCAGATCGGCGAGGTGTGCACCGCCATCGCCACCTCCACGCACCATCGCATCCTCACCGTGGTGGGCGGCCTGTCCTACGAGCCTCAGATCAAGAAACTCAAGCACGGCGTCGACGTGCTCATCGCCACGCCCGGACGCCTGGTTGACCTCATGGAACAGCAGGCGGTCCGCCTGGGAGACGTGGAAGTGCTCGTGCTCGACGAAGCCGACCGCATGCTGGACATGGGCTTTTGGCCCGCCATGAGAAAGATCATCGGCGCTACGCCCACGACGCGCCAGACGCTGCTGTTCAGCGCCACCATCGACGCCTCCATCAAGAACAGCGTGGGAAAGCTGCTGCACGACCCCGCTTTCGTAGAGATCGCGCACAAGGGTGAAACGGCCGACACGGTGGATCAGTACGTCATCCACGTGCCGCAAGCCGTGAAGCCGGCGCTGCTCAAAGCCGTGCTCGCCGAGAAAGGCGCCGATCGCGTCATCGTGTTCGCCCGTACCCGCAGCCGCGCTGACGCCACCTGCCGGCGTCTCAAGCGCGCCGGTTACTCGGTCGAGGCCATCCACTCCGACCGCAGCCAAAACCAGCGCCGCCGCGCGCTCGACAACTTCGCCGCCGGAACGACCGGGATCCTCGTGGCCACCGACGTGCTGGCGCGCGGCATCGACGTGGAGGAAGTCGAGTACGTGGTGAACTACGACCTGCCCACTCAGCCCGAGGATTACGTGCACCGCATCGGCCGCACGGGTCGCGCAGGCGCCGCAGGCTACGCGGTGTCCTTCGTCAGCCCCGAAACCGTCGATGCGCTGCGCGACATCGAAAAGCTCATCAAGCGCCCCATTCCGGAAATGCAGCTCGCCTCGTTCGACATGCAGGAGGCCGAGGAAGACGCCGTTGCCAAGGCGCAGCGCGCCGACGCCCGCCGAGACCCGGAGATCAAGCAGGCGGCCAAGGAGCAGGCGGCTCGCGAGCGCAAGAAGGCGAAGGCGCGCGAACAGGCTCAAACGGAATCGACGCCGAACGCCGGCGGGCCGAAGCGCCGCGGCGGCAAGAAGCCAGCAGGAACGCAGGGAGCGCAGCCGAACAGGCAAAACCCCGGACAAGCCAAGTCTCAGCGCGCCGGCGGCAACGCCGCCAAGCCCGCCGGGCGCAGCACGAGCAGCGGGCGTCCGACCCAAAGCGGCTCGCCCAAGCGCACCGGAGCCGACCTGCGCCCGGGACGCGCGCATCGCGCCGACGTTGCCCAGCAGCGCTCCAACGGACGCGGCAAGCGTCGCTAGCCCGCACACCGCACACCGCACACCGCACACCGCACACCGCACACCGCACACCGCACACATTGTCGCCCGAAACGCACGGTTTTCCCTTCGATTCCGTACGTTTCGGGCGACAATTCGTTTTACGTCGCCGTTACGGCACGCTTTTCGTGGCGATCACCGCCACGCCGGTACCGCAAGCATCTTCGATCAGCACCGCACCGGCTGAAACAGGCGCCTCCAGTCGCAGCGCGCCAAGCGCGGCCAGAACCTCGGCCATGCGGTCCTTCGGCACCGGTTGCGCGGTCTTCACGCTCACCGGCTCCAGACAACCCGCAACGGGAAGCACCGCGGTCACCATCCGCTCGGGGCTGACGGCCTCCTGCGCCGCGTACTCGGCTCCGCGCTTGCACGTGTGACCGGACACCTCGGCCACGGTTCCATCCTCGGCAAACGACACCTCCACCGGGCACCCCAGCGGGCAGCGAATGCACGTGAACACGGCAACGTCGGTCGCGAACTGCATCAGTCGGCACCTCCCCCGGTCATAGACGGGACAGAAAGCGCTCGATCCCCGTCGCCTGCGCCCTCGACGCGTACCCGCACGCTCTCCCAACGGACAAGCTCAGCCGCGCTCACGGGAATCTGGACCATCTCGGCAGGCACGGCGACCATCGTCTTCGCTCGCTTGACCGTATGCGCGCGCCCGTGCGCATCGACTCCCTCCACGACGAATCGAGGATTGCGAACGGAGCGCGAAACCCGCAGAGAAAGCGCCACGTTGCCGCTCGGGGAACCCGCCGCGTCCACGGCATGGGGAACCACGTAGCGCACGCCCTGAGCGGCCAACACGGGCACCGACGCGCGCCGGCGCTCGCGGCGCGCGTCGACCTCGCCAAGCGCGTAAGCCGCAGCGGAAGCGCCGGCAAGGTCGCCCTCGGCAGACGCATGGTCCGCCAAATCGTGCACGTGCAGCGCGTTTCCGCACGAGAACAAGCCTGCCACGTTGGTTTCCAGCCGGCTGTCCACGCGCGCACCGCCGGTGACGGCGTCCAGTTCCACGCCGGCCGTCCGAGCCAGCTCGTTTTCGGGAAGCAGCCCCACCGACAAAAGCAGCGTATCGCACGCCACCCGCTGCTCGGTACCGGGAATCACCTGCACGGTATCGGGATCCACATCCGACACGTACACGGCGCTCAACCGGCCTTCGCCCTCCAAGCGCGTGACCGTGCGGCTCAGGAACAGCGGTATGCCGAAATCGTCCAGGCATTGGACGACGTTGCGACGGAGCCCCGACGGATGGGGCATGAGCTCGTAGACGCCCGCCACCTCGGCCCCTTGCGAAACCAACCGTCGCGCCATGATGAGCCCGATGTCACCGGACCCCAAGATGACCGCGCGTTTTCCCGGCAAGCACCCTTGCAGGTTCATGAAGTTCTGAGCGCTGCCCGCGCTGAACACGCCGGACGGACGCGACCCTGCCACGTTGAGCGCGCCCAAACCCCGCTCGCGCGATCCCGTTGCCAGAACCACGGCCCGAGCACGGACCGCATACGCGCCGCGAGGACCCACCACGTGAACCGAGAACAGCCCGTCGGCTTGTTCCTGGGGCGCATCGATCGACGTCGCCGTAGCGTCTCGCAGCACGCAAACGCCGGATGCGTTCGGCAAGGCAAGCTGATCGGCCTCGCGCTGGGCGTACTCGGGACCCGTCAGCTCCACGCCGAACCGATGCAGTCCGAATCCGTTGTGCACGCACTGCTTGAGAATGCCGCCCAGCTTTGCCTCGCGGTCGATCAGCACCACGCGAGCGCCGTGCGCCGCCGCCGCGCGCGCCGCCGCAATGCCGGCCGCGCCGCCGCCCACTACGGCGACGTCGCACTCCCGGGCCATAGCGGGCGCACGCTCGACGCTTGCAGCGCTCGCAGCTTCGCTGCCCTCGAAGCCCTGCACGACGCTCGCGTAGTCGGCGCGCGCCGATGCCACCACGGGCGACCCCGGCAGGCGCTTGTCCAGGTGATCGGGGGTCACGCCCGTTTCGCGCGCGACGATCTTCGCGATCTCGGGCGAGCAGAACCCGCCGTGGCAACGGCCCATCATGGCGCGCGTGCGCCATTTGAGCGCATCGAGCGACAGAACGGGCAACGGCCCCCGCAGGGCCGCAACCAATTCCGCTTCGGTCACCTGGCAGCATCGGCACACCACATGGCCCCAGCGGGCATCGCGCGCAACCGCTGCGGCGCGCTCGGCCTCGTCCATGTTCGCAAACGCCTTGCAAGCCTCTCTTCGGGCACGAAACGACTCGTTGACCGGGGCGTCCAGCAGCGCGGCGACCTCGCCTGCGATATGCTCTCCCACGGCAGGCGCCGACGTGAGTCCCGGAGAGTCGAAGCAGGCCACGTTGAAGAACCCCGGGGCATCGTCGGGCTGGCCGATCACGAAGTCGTACCCTTCGGCGTTCGACGCGCGAAGGCCGGCAAAGTTGGTGATGAGGCCGCGCCCGTTCGCCTCCGGCCACGTCTTGCGCGCGGCGTCCAGCACGAACCGCAAGCCTTCGGCCGTCGTCGACGCGTCGGTCTTGTCGGCCTGGTCCACTGCGTTGGGGCCCACCAGCAAGTTGCCGTGCACCGTAGGGGTTACGAGCACGCCCTTCCCCGCCGACGACGGCGCCTGGAACATGGTGTGCGAGAACACGGACCCCTTGTCCGTGTCGTACAGGCAGTACTCGCCCCGTCGCGCCACGATGCGCAGCTTGCGGGCACTGACCATGTTGTTGATCTCGTCGGAGAACACGCCGGCAGCGTTCACCACCGCGCGCGCCGCCATCGTCAGCCCGCCAGCGGTGCTCACGCGGTACCGATACGGAGCAGCGCTTCGGCGCACCTGCCCGCGCCGCCCGGCAACGCGCTCCGCCGCTGCTTGCTCCTCAGCGGTCAAGCGATCGAGGCCCGTCACGCTCTGCTCGAACAGAAAGGCAGCGCCATGCAGAGCCGCCTGCTCGGCAGCGAACAGCGCCACCTCGTAGGGATCGCATATAGCGCCCGTTTCGGCAAGCAGGCCGCCGCGAACCTGCGACGAGACGGAGGGCTCGAGCGCCCGCACGGCAGCCGCATCGAGCTCGCGCACCCCTTCGATGCCGTTTCGGGCAGCCCGCTCGACCAGCTGACGCACCGCGGCCAGCTCCTCGTCGGAGAACGCGAGCACCATCGACCCGTTCCGACGATACGAAAATCCCAATTCATCGGCCCAGCGGGAGAACAGTTGCGAGCCCCGTGCATTGAACCGCGCCTTGAGCGTACCGGGAGCAGGATCGTAGCCGGCATGCACGATCCCCGAATTCGCGCGCGTTGCACCGCACGCCACATCGTTTCCCGCTTCGAGAACCGTGACGTGAACCCGCCAGCGAGCAAGCTCGCGCGCCACGCAAGCGCCCGCCACGCCCGCACCGATAATCGCAACGTCCGTTGTGAGAAAAGATTCAGTATCCATGTCGTTCAGCTTACTATTTATCCCCGTTGGGCGAAAGAGCGAACTTGGCTTGCGCGAATAACGGTATCGTAGGCGCAACGAATCGAAGAAAGGAACGAGATGCGCATAGCCGTGGCTAGCGAAGGTCTGAAGGTATCTCCCGTGTTCGGGAAGTGTGCCAGCTTCACCTGCTACAGAATCGAGCGCGGCGTCATCGTTGAATGTCAGAACATGCCGAACCCACTCTTTCCCCCGAACCGTCTTGCCTCCCTTCTGCACGAGCTTGACGTCCGGGTGCTCATAACCGGAACGATCGAGCGCGAAGCCGCGGAAGCGCTGCGCGCCGTCGACATCGAAGTGGTGCCCAATAGGGGCGGTACCGCGCGCCATGCGGCCGAAGTCTACCTGGCGCGCACCTTGATCGGCTCGGACGAAAGCGATGAAGAGGAACTTGACGTCGTAGAGGCGTAAACCGCGCAAGGCGACCGCAAGGGTCGGCTCCGTTGTAGCTTCGCACCCCGTCTCAGGCATGCTGTTCGACACGGGAACGGAAAGACCCGCACGGTTTCCCTTTATCCTCGAAACGAACGAAAGGCCCCGCTCCGGGGCCTTTCGTTCGTGCAGGGCGCAAGCGCACCTCATCGGTTGCGGCGCTAGAACACAAGAAGCCCCCGAGCGATCGGGGGCTTCTCAGCATTAAGCCGTTGCGCCGACCGGTAGGTCGGCGCAACTAAAAGCTACAGGGCCTTCTTGGCAACCTCGACCACGGCGGCAAACGCCTCGGGATCGTTGATGGCCATATCGGAAAGCACCTTGCGGTCCAGCTGCACGCCAGCCTTCTTGAGGCCGTTCATCAGCACCGAGTAGCTCAGGCCGTTCAGGCGAGCGGCCGCGTTGATGCGGGTGATCCACAGACGACGGATCTCGCGCTTCTTGTTGCGACGGTCGCGGTACATGTACTGCAGCGAATGCTGCACCTGTTCCTTCGCGGCACGATAAGAACGGGACTTTGCACCGTAATAGCCCTTGGCACGATTAAGGACGGTACGACGCTTCTTGTGGGCGCTGACTGCGCGCTTAACACGAGGCATGTTGTATCACTGCTCCTTTTAGACTAGCGAAGGCCGAGATTACGCGCGATAACCTTGTTATCGGCCTTGGCCACTTCGGTCTCATGACGGAAATTACGCTTACGCTTCTGGCTCTTCTTCGTCATGATGTGGCTCTTGAAAGCCTTGGAGCGCATGATCTTGCCGGAGCCGGTAACGCGGAAACGCTTCGCGGTGCCGCGATGGGTCTTCATCTTAGGCATTGCCTTCGTCCTTCCCTTCTTCTTTCTTCTCGTTCTCTTTCTTTTTCTTCGCCAACGTCGCTGCAGGCAACGGGGCGATGAGCATGTGCATGTTGCGGCCTTCCATCTTAGGCTGGGTCTCGATGACCGCTACGTCCTTCAGATCGTCGGCCAGCCGCTCCAGGATGGTGAGGCCCTGCTCCGGGTGCGCCATTTCGCGGCCGCGGAACATGATGGTGATCTTGACCTTGTTGCCGCCGTCGAGGAAGCGCAGAACGTGCTTCTTCTTCGTGGTGTAGTCGCCCACGTCGATCTTCGGGCGGAACTTCATTTCCTTGGTCTCGATCTTGCTCTGGTTCTTGCGAGCCTGCTTCGCCTTGATGGCCTGGTCGTACTTGAACTTGCCGTAATCCATGATGCGGCACACGGGCGGGTCGGCGTTCGGGGCGATCTCGACCAGGTCAAGGCCCTCGTTATCGGCGATTCGCTGGGCCTCAGATGTGACGTAAATACCCATCTGCGTCCCGTCGAACCCGATCAACCGGCACTCGCGCACGTTGATTTGTTCGTTGAGCCGAGGCTCCTGAGCAGCTATCGCGCTCACCTCCCTTTCTAGCGCGCTTTCGCGCGTCAATAAAAAACCCGCAGCTCCGAGAGCTTGCGGGTTTCGCTTTTCGATCAGGCTGTGAAGCCGAATATTCGAGCGACCCGTCAGCTGCCGAAGCGCCGAAACAGGTGGAGGGTTTCCCCTCGCTTGTGTAAACAGCCTGTATATAATAGCACAGCGCAAGCCAAATACAATATGCGACTTGCAACTTTTTTTGCGTCTTCCCTTCTTCGTTCGGGACGACACATTTCCCAGATCCTGGCCGACCGACAGAATAAAAGAAGCGCCCGAAAAACACCAGGAGATTCATAGAGGTTATGGACCCCTGGGGTAAAACCCCGTATGCGGCGCACGTCATGTTTGCTATACTCGCGGCACCGAATAAGCCTCCCGCCCTTTGGCGAGCACATCGTTCGACGGAAGGAACCCATGAGCCGCTTGACCCGAATCCTCATGCTCGCCGGAGCCTGGATCGCCTGCATCCTGGGTTGCGTCGGCGTGTTCATCCCCGTGCTTCCCACCACGCCCCTGCTTCTACTGGCCACGTTCCTGTTCGCCAAGTCCTCTCCGCGCTGCCATGCGTGGATCGTTTCGACGAGGGTCTACAAATCCTATGTTGCGGCGTTCAAGGAAGCCGGCGGCATACCGGCCGCAACCAAGGTCCGCATCCTCACGGTATCGTTCGTCGTTATGGGCGCGAGCGCGCTTCTGGTTCAAAAGCCCCTCGTCTGGGGCATCTTGGGGTGCGTGGCGGCATTTCTGGTCTACCTCATGTTCGTGCGCATTCCCACCATATCGCTGGAAAGCGTGCAAACCGTCCGTCAGGCCGAAGAAGCCGAATAGCGAACCGCGCTCGGGCAGCGCGCTCCTTTTCGCGCCCCTCTCCAAAAAAGAAAAGCCCGGTCTTCGCTGCTGCGAGGACCGGGCTCGACGCTAGTTCTTATCTTCGTACAGCTCGATGACGGCGCCGTCCATCTCGACAAACGCAAGGCGAACCCCCGGACCCGCATCCATAGGCCCGCAGATAGCACGATCGGCCTGCTCGACGTAGCGGTCCAGATCGTCCACCGCGTAAGCAACGTGCCAGCGACGGTGCAGCTCTTCGGGGAAAGGCGTGCCCTCCTCGAACTTCAGGTACTCGATCTTCATGTCGTAATCGTCCACGTTGGACACCCAGAACTTCATGTCCTCGTTGTAGGTCATGTTCGGCTTCTTCTCCGTGATGGGAATGCCGATGTGCATATAGGTTGCAGTCATCCTGGTTTCCTCTCGTCTCGGGTCGTTCGCAGCGTCAGGCCGACGGAGCCATGGAGAACATGTCCATGGCGGCCTCGGCATCGGCTTGCATGGCCTTCGTTGCCGCATTGGCCAATGCATGGAAGTACTTGGGGTGCGATTCGGCGATGAGCGCCTCCACGGCACGCACGCCCGCATTGCTCATGTAGCTGAAATAGTTGATCTTGCGAATGCCGGCCGCAATGGCCGCGCGCGTGTCCTCGCGCGAAAGCCCGCTGCCGCCGTGCATGACAAGCGGGACGCCGCAGACGCGCTTGAGCTCGGCTATGCGATCGAGGTCAAGCTGCGGATCAGCCTGGTAGAAGCCGTGCACGGTGCCTACGCTGGCAGCCAGCGCATCGATGCCCGTATCGGCCACGAAGCGGGCGGCCTGCGCAGGATCGGTGTACACGTTCTCGCGGTCGTCGTCGGCGTCTTCAAGCCCTTCGTGGCCCGTGGTGAACCCGATCTCGGCCTCTACGTCGGCCCCGTACCGGCGCGCCAGCTCCACCGCCGCCCGCGTGAGCGCGACGTTTTCCTGGTACGGCAGCTGCGATCCATCGATCATGATGGCAGAAAATCCCAGATCGAGCGCACGTTTCACATAGTCGAGGTCTTCGCCGTGATCAAGCATGACGCACACGGGCACCCGCGCGGCCTTGGCGCGCGCAACCATAACGGGCCCGATCACGTCGATGGACGTCTCGTGCTCGTGCAGTTGAGCGTGCTGGATGATGACCGGCTCGTTGCGGGCCTCGGCAGCCGAGATGGCCGCCAGCAAAAGCTCGAGGTTCGGCGTGTCGAACGCCGCCGCCGCGCAACCGCGCTCCTCCGCCCAATCAAGGACGGCACTCATGGAAGTGAGCATACCGGCCCCTACTTCTTGAGGTACGGCGTGTTGCAGGGGGCGTTCCATAGACGCAGCAGCTCGTCGTCCATGCGGGCCATGAACATCTGGAAGCCGGCCTGCTCCTGAACGGTCAGCATCTCGCCGACGAAGTTCGCGACCACCTCGATATCCTGCTTCGCCAGCTCCTTGACCGCGGCGCGGTACACGATAAGCTGCTCCATGAGCGTCGTAGCGCCCGAGCCGTTGATGATCAGCATGACGCGCTCGCCCGGCTTGATGCCGATGTCGTTTACCAGCGCGTTCACCATGATGGCCGCGGTTTCGTCGGCGGACTTCATCGGCTGACGGCCGCCGCCTTCCTCGCCGTGCTGGCCCATGCCGATTTCCATCTCGTCGTCCTCGAGCTCGGCAAGCAGCGTTCCCGTCTGAGGATGGGTGGCACCGCGCACGGCCACCGCCAGCGTGGCCATGTTGTCGGCGAAGCGCTGCGCGACGGCGGCCACCTCTTCCAAGCTCATGCCCTCGGCGGCTGCGGCTCCTGCGATCTTGTACGTGGGGATGCATCCCACCAGGCCGCGGCGATCGTCGCCGTTTTCGCGCGGGGCGTTGGCGATGTCTTCCTGCGTGACCACCTTCACCACGTTCAAGCCCTGCTTCTTGCACTGCTTCATGGTCATGTTGCCCGTCAGCATGTCGCCCGCATGGTTGAGCACGATGTAGAGCACGCCCTTGCCCTTGTCGGCCAGCTTGATGGCGTCGACGCACGCCTGCGGGCCGGGCGCGGCGAAGATGTCGCCCACCACGTCGATGTCGACCATGCCCTCGCCCACGAAGCCCTCGATAGCCGGCTCGTGTCCGCTTCCGCCCTGCGTGACGATGGTCACGCGGTCCGCTTCGGCCAGCTTCTTGTTGATAACCATGTTATCCTCGCCCAGTTCGAGGATGTCGGAATTGGCCAAGGCCAGGCCTTCGAGCAGTTCCGCGGTAAGATCCTCGGGGTCGTTGATGAACTTCTTCATGCTCATAGTGCTCCTCCTTGCAAGATGGACGATGGAAAAGAAAGGCCCGCTGCGCTCGGCAGCAGGCCCGATTCCTGAATCAGTGCGACACGCCCCCGGCGAGACCGCGCAAGAACAACGAAGTTGAGACGGCGCCCGCGTCGGGCGTGCCGATAGTCTGATCACCGTAACTGCGCGCGCGACCGAATTTGGAAGCGAAGCCCTCGCTCGCCTTCGCGCCGGCCTCGGCCGCCTCGGCCGCCGCAGCGAACACCGCAGCCGGATCGTCCGAAGCGCACGTCTGCGACGCCTCGACCGCAGGAATGAGCGCGTCCATCATGGTCTTGTCCCCCACCTGGGCATTCGTGATATCCTGCATCTCGGCCAAGCAGCCGGCGAACATCCGGCGCGCCGCATCCGCATCGATAGCGCTCTCGTCGTCGGCAAGATGGACGCCCAAGCCGCCGATCATCGTGCCGTAAAGCGGGCCGGCCGATCCCCCGCGCACCGCCATGGCGGCCATGCCCAGATCATCGAGGAAGTCTTTGATCGACTGGTCGGGATCCCACCCCGCAACCTGCTCTTGGACGAGCTTGGCTATCTTGGTGATGGTGATGCCGTGATCCCCGTCGCCGAATTTGGAATCGATGTCGCTTAGCACCTCGGCGTTCTCCAGCAGCAAGCGGGCGCTTTCGTCCAGCATGCGCCCAAACGCGTCGCGATCGATCATAGGACCCCTTTCCCGATGAAAGTCGATTGCCCTAACTCTAACGGTAAGCGTAGACGAAATCAATGAGAGAACGAGAAACGCCGCCTCGAAGCGGCGGCGTTTTCGCAGAGTCCGTCCCTGTCGTCGCAGGGCGAGTTCTTACGCGTTGACGTACACGTAGATGATGCGGATGGTGTCGGCCAAGTTGCCCGAGGTGTTCGCCGTCGAGTAGTTGTACAGAAGAACGCTCGACCACTGATGGGGCGCGCCGCCGAACTCCACGGTGCCCGAGAAGGAGCACGTTTCCTTCACGAGCGTCGTGCCGTCGCTGGCGTACTCGGAGTACGTCGACTTGTCGGACGGCAGCTCCACGGAACCCTCCGGCACGCTCACGCCGGCCTCCTGCAGCGTTTTCTCTACAATGTGCTCGTTTTTCACAGCATCGACGAAGCTCAGCGAGCCGTAGCCAAGCGATGCGGTGGCCGCCGAGTAGCCGGCTTGAATGACCTTGCCCTCTTCGTTCAGGCCCAGGTACACCGTAGGCGTGCCCGAACGCGTATCGGCAGGCTCGTCGGTAAGCGCCACCGTTACGTTGGTCTTGACGGGGTTGCCCTCCTCGTTGACCTCCTTGGAGCTGGTTTCGGTCGCGCCGCGCTTGAGCGCCGTCACGGCCTCGTCCTTCGTCATGCCAAGCAGCGACGTGAGCGAGGGGACCTGCGTCTTCTTCGCCACGGTGGTGCTGGCGTCCTTGGTTTCGCTCTGGCTTTGCTGCATAGCGCCGACTTCCTGGGCGCTTTGCTGCTCTTGAGCTTGCTGAGCGGCCACCAGCCTGCTCTCTTCGAACCACTGCCACACGAAAAAGCACAGCGCGCCCATGAGCAGGATCAGCAGGATGACAATGGCGATGAGAATCTTGCGCATGCGACGGGACTTGCGCTGATGGGGCGGAACGAAGGGCTTCTCCTTCTTGCCGTGCTTGCCCTTGGCCGGTTCGGGCTGGACCGCAACGGGATCGTCCCCGAACAGCAAGGGAGGCGCCTCCACGGGCTCAAGGCTCTCGAAGGCGTCGGGGTATTCGTCGGCGTTGTCCCCGCGGTAGCTGAAGCCGCCTGCGTGGGCGCCGTCAGCCACGGGAGCGAACGCCTCGGTCAGGCCGATTCGCCCCTCTTCGTCAGAGCGGTCCTCTGTAGGATCGACCGCCGCGCTCACCGGGGAGAACGCCTCGGTCAGGCCGATCCGCTCATCGGAGGCGAAATCGTCTTTGTGGCTCGAAGTGCCGTTGGGTTCGTTTGCAGCGTGTTTGGGCATCGAAGCACCTTCCTACTGGGCGCAGGCGCATTCGCTAGCGCATAAAGAGTACATAGTACGCAATGAAGCCGACGATGGCCAGAAGCGCCACCGCGATGATGATCTTCTGCATCGCGGACATCGGTTCGACCTCAAGGTCTTCCGCGGTCGTCTCGCGGTAGCCCTTCTTCGAACTCTTCGAGCCTGCGCTCGAAGGCCTCGCGTCGTCGGCCGCCGACGCCTCCCGCTCGTCCTCGGTCGAAGAGGGCGCGTCGAAAGAGGGCTCGGACGGCACCGCGCCGTCCGTTTGGGCGGGCTCGGGGGCAGGCGCGGACGGGCGAAGGCCCGCTTGGATCACGAAATCGTCATCGTCGTCAGCGTTAACGGTGATATGGGAGAATTTGGTATCGCCAGAAGCCACGGAGCCGTCCTTTCACGTCAGCAAGATTATAGAGGATTATCGGGACGTATTCCCTTGTCCAAATAATATCCATCGGGCGCGAAACGCTTGCGATACGTGAGAAAGCAGGCCGAAACGATGGCCACCGTATTGGCCGCCGACAGCATGAGCATGACCACGATCTGGTATTTCGCCGCCGCCAGAGGATCGGCTCCCGCCAAAAGCTGGCCCGACATCATGCCGGGGATGGCAACGATCCCGGCGGCCGACATGGTGGCCAGCACCGGCGTCATGCCCGCGCCGATAGCGGCCTTGATCGACGGGAACGCCGCTTCTTTCGGCGTAGCGCCAAGCGCCACGAGCGCGAACATCTCGTTGGAGCGCGAATCCATGTCCGCGAACAGCCGGTCGATGGCAACCGCGATGGCCGACATCGCGTTTCCGATGATCATGCCCGCAATGGGAATGAGCTGCCGCGCGTTGTACCAAGGATCGGCGTGCATGACCCCTTCCACCACCACGAAGCCCACGGCGATCGACGACGAGAACAGCGACGCGAACACCGCCGCGCGAAGCCCCGGCACCGAGCTTTTCACGCGCGAGGTTGCAATCTGCGTGGCCGCCGTCACCATCACGGCCAGCGCCAAGAGGACGAGCCACCAGGTCTGGTGCTCGAACAGGTACATGAGCACGAATCCCGCCGCCAGAAGCTGCGCGAACATGCGCGCGGCGGAAACGGCGATGCGCCGCGTCTGCCCCAGCTCGAGCTTCCACGACACCAGGCCCGCCACCAGCATGAGCGCGCTCGCGGCGAACAGCTCCACGTACCCGATATCCACCACGCCGCTCACGAACGACCCCCGCTTCCCGCCGCAACGTAGGACAGCGCGCCGTCCTCAAGCGTATAGGTTCCCGCAGCGTACCCGTCGGCCGACCGATGCCGGATGCGCAAGCACGTTGCATCGGAGCCGACGTAATCCCTTGTCAAACGACTGATCGCCTGCGAGGAAGCGGAATCGAGCGCCGCGTCCACCTCGTCGAGCAGAAAGACCTTCGGCTTCGTGGCGAACGAGCGCAGCAAGGCCACGCGCGCCTGCTGCCCGCCCGACAAGCGCGACGCGTCCCGCGAAAGCTCCACCTCTTCAAGGCCGGCAAGGCACAGCAAGCGAGCAAGCTCGCCGTCGCTCGGAGGCTGGGACGCGGCGTTCACCTTGAGGCGCCACGGCAGCACGAGGTTGTCCCGCACCGTCCCCGCAACAAGAGCGGGTTGCTGCGGCACGAGGCACACCTGCCGCCGCCATTCCTGCGGCCCGAACCCGTCCGAAGACCGCCCCTGCAAGTACAGGCTGCCGGCGTCTCGGGCGATCATGAGCGCGCACGCGCGCAAAAGCGTGGACTTGCCCGACCCGGAAGCGCCCGTCAAGTCGTAGATGAGCCCGCCTTCCAAGCGCAAGCACGCATCGTGGAACAGCGGCACGGCCCGCCCGTCGCGAACATGGGAGACCGAGATATGGTCGGCATGAAAAAGAGTCATGCCGACCATGGTACCATCGAGCGGCCGCCAGCGCCACGGCGCGCGCTACAGCCCCTCGATGCGCGGTATGCTGGCGAAGCCGACGGCCAGCTCCTCGTCGGTGGGCTCGTAATCGCCCAGCACGCCCTTGTTGTAAGCGTCGTACGCCTTCATATCGAAGTAGCCGGTTCCGGTTAAGCAGAACAGGATGGTCTTCTCCTCGTTCGCCTCCCTGCACGCCTTCGCTTCCTCCATGGCCTGGTAGATGGCGTGCGCGCTCTCGGGCGCGGGCAGGATGGTCTCAAGCCGCGCGAACTCCACGGCAGCGGCGAACACGTCGGTCTGCTTCACGGCGACCGCATCCAAAAAGCCGTCGTGCTTGAGCTTCGACACGATGGGGCTCATACCGTGATAGCGCAGCCCGCCGGCGTGGTCGGGGCTGGGGAGGAATCCGTTTCCAAGCGTGTACATCTTCGCCATCGGGCAGGTGCGGCCCGTGTCGGCGAAGTCGTAGGCGAAGCGCCCGCGCGTCAAGCTGGGGCAGCTTGCAGGCTCTACGGCCACGAAACGCGTATCGGGCCTGCTTCCGCGCAGCTTGTCGCGCATGAACGGCGCGATCAGCCCGGCCAGGTTCGACCCGCCGCCCGCACAGCCGACGACCACGTCCGGGTACTCCCCCAGCTCTTGAAGCGCAGCGTAGCTTTCCAGCCCGATGACGGATTGGTGCAGCGCAACCTGGTTGAGCACGCTTCCCAAAGTGTAGCGGCCCTTGTTCTGCGGAATGTTGAGCGCGCGCTCCACCGCCTCGGAAATGGCGGTGCCCAGCGAGCCGGACGAATCAGGGCGCTCGGAGAGCATCCTGCGGCCGATTTCGGTGGTGTCGGAAGGAGAGGGCGTCACGTTCGCGCCGAACGTCTCCATGATGTTGCGGCGAAACGGCTTCTGCTCGTAGGAGCACTTCACCATGAACACGTCGAGGTTCAGGCCGAAATGCGCCGAGGCCTCCGCAAGCGCCGTGCCCCACTGCCCCGCGCCCGTTTCGGTGGTGATCCCGTCGAGGTCCTGAGCCTTCGCGTAGTACGCCTGCGCGATGGCGGAGTTCAGCTTGTGCGAGCCCGACGTGTTGTTGCCCTCGAACTTGTAGTAGATCTTCGCGGGCGTGCCCAACGCGCGCTCCAGGTTGTAGGCGCGGCACAGCGGCGAAGGCCGGTAGATGCGGTACATCTCCCGAACGGGATCGGGAATGTCGAAGCAAGGCGTGGCGTCGTCAAGCTCTTGGCGCACCAGCTCGTCGCAGAACACGGGCGCCAGGTCGGCGGCTTCGGCCACGCGACCGTCGGGCAGGCGCAAAGGCTCGGGCTTTTCCGGCATGTCGGCCCGCAGGTTGTACCATTGGGTCGGGATCTGGTCTTCGCGCAGGTACAGGCGGTAAGGGGCTTGCTCGGTCATGCTGGTTCCTTTCCTGGAATGGGTTCCTGCTCAAACGCTGCAGGGAAAACTGATGCTTGCTGGACGCGCAAAAAAGAGCCCCCGGATCTCCGAGGGCTCTTCTGATGACTGGTATGCGAGAACAGAAGCCTATGAGACCCGGGATCGATTTCTTCCGTTCCACCACCATGCGCAAGCGAACGCCGTCGCAGAAGCGACGGTGGCAAGAAGCGCGTTGCAAGCGGTCGTGGTCAAAAGACGCCTTTCGTGATAGGACGTTCCGGGTACGCGGCAAGTCTAACCCTCCCGGCGCGGTTTGTGAAGGGGGCAATCGCCGGCTGGCGCAGCAAGGCGAAACGCGCGGCGCGCACGGCGAAAGGAGCAGCGGACGGCTCGTCGGGCAGCGCAGGGGGGCCGCTCGGACGGCGGCGGGCACGACAATTTGCGAAAGCGGTGAACGCGCCGCGCAAGCCGAACGCGCGCGAAGCGTTGTGCGACAATGGGAGGAAACCTTCAACGAAAGGCGGAAACGAGCCATGGACCTTGCCAAAGACCAGAAGCTGCACGGCTTCACCGTGCGCACGTGCGAACCGCTGCCGGAACTAGACGGCGACGCCTACACGCTCGTGCATGAAAAGAGCGGCGCGAAGCTGCTGTACCTGAAAAACGAGGACGCCAACAAGTCGTTCTCCATCGCGTTCAAGACCCCGCCCGCCGACGACACGGGCGTGTTCCACATTCTGGAGCACTCGGTGCTGTGCGGATCCGAGAAATTCCCCGTGAAGGAGCCGTTCGTCAACCTGCTGAAAAGCAGCATGCAGACGTTCCTGAACGCCATGACCTTCCCCGACAAGACCCTGTACCCCGTAGCCAGCACGAACGACCAGGATCTTCTGAACCTGGCCGACGTGTACTTGGACGCGGTGCTGCATCCGATGATCTACCGCAAGCGCGCCATCTTCGAACAGGAGGGCTGGCACTACGAGCTTGCCGGCGGCGCGGATCGAAACGGCGAAGCGACCGACCCCGTCGACGGCGCGCCCGAGCTTGCGCTCAACGGCGTGGTGTACAACGAGATGAAAGGCGCGCTGTCCGATCCGAACTCGGTGCTTTACGACGAGCTGCAAGCGGCGCTCTTCCCCGACACGGCCTATCGCTTCGAGTCGGGCGGCACGCCGCGCGCCATTCCCGACCTGACTTACGAGCAGTTCCTCGACGAGCATGCCCGCCACTACCGTCTGAGCAACAGCTACCTCACGTTGTACGGCAACCTCGACCTCGAGGCCATGCTGGCGTTTTTGGACGAGCGCTATCTCTCCCCCGTCGCCGACGAGGAAGCCGCCCGCGACGAGGCGCGCCTTTCGGCCGGCGATGCGCCGCTCGAACCGCACGAACTGCGCGAACAGGCGCCCGTGGAAGCGCTCGGCATACGCCGCACGATGGCGACCGCGCCCGAAAACGCATGCATGGGACTTGGATACGTGATCGGCAACGTCAGGGACCGCACGCGCATGGTGGCCGTGGACATCCTCATCGACGCCATCGCCGGCAGCAACGAAGCCCCGCTGAAGCGCGCGCTGCTCGACGCGGGCCTGGCCGACGACGTGCAGGCGTTCTTCGCCGATTCGCTGCTGCAGCCCTTCGCCGTGATCCAGCTCAAGGGGCTGGCGGACGACGCCCCCGCGCGCTTCAGGGCCGTTGCGGAAGGCGCGTTGCAGTCGCTGGCTGACGGGGGCTTGGATCGAAACCTGGTGGAAGCCTCGCTCTCGCGCGCCGAATTCGTCATGCGCGAGCGCGACTTCGGCATGGCCGACGGCGTGGCGCTGTCCATGGCCGCGCTGGCCGGCTGGCTCTACGACGACGAGCTGGCAACGTCGTACCTGCGATACGAGGACGATTTCGCGTTTTTGCGGACCGCCCTGAACGAAGGCTATTTCGAGCAGCTCATCCGCGACGTGTTCCTGGCCAACAACCACCGAGCCGAAGTGGAGATCGTGCCCGTCGACGAGGACGAGGACGCCTGCGAGGCCGAGCGCCTGGCAAACGTCGCCGCGCGCATGGAGCCCGAGGACTTCGCCCGCGTAGCCGATGAGGAAGCGGAGCTTCGCCGCCTGCAGGAAGAGCCCGACTCCCCGGAGGCGCTGGCCACCTTGCCGCGCTTGTCCGTGTCCGACATCGGGGCCGCGCCAGACGAGCCGGCCTACGGCCTGGAGGAAGGCGCGCCCGTCCCGTGCCTTCGCCACCGCGCCGCCGCGCACGGCATCGCCTACGCCTACCGCTACTTCGACCTCAAGGGCGTGCGCTTCGAGGACCTTCCCTACGTGACCGTCCTGAGCATGGTGCTGGGAAAGCTGGACACGGCAACCCGCACCGCATCGCAGCTGGACACGCTCACGAACGGCAAGCTGGGCAACCTGTCCTTCTTCTCGGAAATCTACGAGGACGAGCACGACCCGCGCGCAATCCGCCCGATGTTCGTGGTAAGCGCAAGCTCGCTGTCCGAGAACGTGGAGCACCTGGCTGCCCTTCCGCGCGAAATCCTGCTGACGACCGACTTCTCCGACACGGGCAAGATCAAAGACGTGCTGCAGCAGCGCCGCATCGCCATGGAGCAGGGCTTCGCCTCCGCAGGCCACGCCAGCGCCATGGCTCGGCTGGCATCGTACTACCTGCCCGCCGGCGTCGTGCGCGAGCAGCTTGGCGGCGTGGAGTTCTACCGTTTCTTGAAAGACCTGCTGGCCTCCTACGACGAGCGCGCGCACGACCTTTCGCAGCGCTTGGGCGATCTTGCGGCACGCCTGTTCGTCGACGACGGATGCTTGGTCAGCTTCACGGGAGACGAAGACGACTACCGCCGCTTCTGGGATTGCGGCGCCGCGCTCGGGCGCGTGGGGGGCGCGCAGGACGAACGGCTGCAGGTTCCCGATCCCGTCGTGCGCAACGAGGCGTTCATCGTGCCCACCGACGTGTGCTATGCAGCGCTCGGATTCGATCGACGCTCGTTCGGCGCAAGCTACACGGGAGCCTGGCAGGTAGCTGCGAAAGCGCTTTCGTTCGACTACCTGTGGAACGAGGTGCGCGTCAAGGGCGGTGCGTACGGCGCGGGCTTTCAGGCGGCGCGCACCGGAAACCTGCGGTTCTACTCCTATCGCGACCCGCACCTCGACGAAACGCTCGAGCGCTTCGCAGGAGCCTCCGCATGGCTGGCCGCGTTCGAGCCGACCGACGACGAAATGGAGGGCTACGTGGTGAGCACGGTGGCCGGGTTCGACACGCCGCTCAAAACGCGTCAGCTCGTGCGCCGTCAAGACGGCGACTGGATTGCCAGCAGAACGCCGCAAACCCGTCGCGAAACGCGCGATCAGATGATCTCGTCCGATGCGCGCGCCGTGCGCGAGCTGGCTGGGACCGTGGCCCACGCTGCCGAAGCCGGAGCTTTCTGCGCCTTCGGCAATAAAGACCTTCTGGAAGGATCCTCTGCGGGATTTCAGGTAATCGACCTGCTGAACGAATAGCGCAAACCCCTCAGATCCAACCGCTTCGCACGCCCCCGCCTGCATCGGCAAGCGGGGGCGTATTCGCTTTTCGATGACATTCCCGCCGCTCGCAAAGCTATTTCAAGCTAGAATAAACCGTTGGGAACCAGAGCGCGCACCACGGCGGTTTTGCGCGCTGCCGGCCTTGACGAGATCCGGCTTAAATGATAGTAATAGAGTATCATTTAGACGAGAAGAGACGGAGAAGCGCATCATGCTGGAACTGAAGAACCTTACGTTCGAGGTGCCCTTGCAGGAAGGGTCCAAAGAAACCAAGCGCATCATCGACGACCTATCGCTTTGCATCCCCGACGACCGCTTCACGGTCATCACGGGCCCGAACGGCGGAGGAAAGTCGACGCTTGCCAAGCTTATCATGGGCATCGAACAGCCCACCTCCGGACAGATCCTGCTCGACGGCGAAGACATCACGAACCTGCCCATCTCCGAGCGCGCCAAGCGGGGAATCGGCTACGGGTTCCAACAGCCCGCCCGCTTCAAGGGCATGAAAGTCAAGAAGCTCCTCGACATCGCAGCAGGCAAGAAGCTGCCGATGCTCGCTTGTAACGAATACCTGGCCAAAGTGGGCCTGTGCTCCGCGAACTACCTCACGCGCGAAGTGGACAAGAACCTGTCCGGCGGCGAGGTGAAGCGCATCGAGATCGCCACCATCCTGGCGCGCGACCCGAAGCTGGCCATCTACGACGAGCCGGAAGCCGGCATCGACCTGTGGAGCTTCGACCGCCTGACTGAAACGTTCCGCGACATCCATGAAGCGCGCGACGGGCGCTCTATCGTGATCATCTCCCACCAGGAGCGCATCATTCAGCTTGCCGACGAGATCGTGCTGCTGAAAAACGGCAAGGTCGCCCAAACCGGCAAGCCCGAGGATCTTATGCCCACGCTCGGCTTCGTGGCGAAGGGCGTTCCCGGCTGCAAGCTGAGCACCCCCACCGAGCTGCATATCACGGAGATCCCCACCACCTGCTAACTCAACCGGCGCGCGTCGGGTTTCTATCGCGCGCCGTTCGCACCCGCAAAGGAGGCCATCATGGCTGTTGACCTGTCCCCTATCGACGAGGGCTTGCTCGCCGAAATCGCCAATATACACGGCATGCCGAAAGGCGCCTTCAACATCCGCAAAGACGGGCAGCTCGTCGAGCGCCATTCGTCGGCGAGCATCGAGATCGCCACGAAGACGGACAACCCCGGCATCGACATTCGCATCGCGCCGGGAACCAAGGGCGAGACCGTCTACATCCCCGTCATCGTCACGCAATCGGGCCTGAAAGACGTGGTGTACAACACGTTCTACATCGGAGAAGACTGCGATATCACCATTATCGCCGGATGCGGCATCCACAACGAAAGCCACGCCCCGTCCGAGCACGACGGCATCCACACGTTCCACTGCGGCAAGAACAGCCGCGTGAAGTACGTGGAGAAGCACTACGGGCAAGGCTCGGGCACGGGAGAGCGCATCCTGAACCCCGTCACGAACGTCATCATGGAGGAGAACTCGCACTGCGAGATGGAGCTCGTGCAGCTGCGCGGCGTATCCTCCACGGTGCGCGACACGAACGCCGAACTGGCTGCAGGCGCGAAGCTCGTGCTGATCGAGAAACTGCTCACGCACGACGAGCAGACGGCCACGTCGAACATGAAGGTGGAGCTGAAGGGCGACGACTCCAGCGTGCAGGTCATTTCGCGCTCGGTCGCGCAGGACAACTCGAAGCAGGTGTTCAATCCGCTGGTCATCGGCGAGGCGGTTTGCCGAGGCCACGTGCAGTGCGACGCCATCATCATGGGGAAGGCCAAGGTCACGGCCATCCCCGGCATCGAAGCTGCCAGCGAAGACGCCATCTTGGTGCACGAGGCGGCCATCGGAAAGATCGCCGGCGACCAGATCACCAAGCTCATGACACTCGGCCTTACGGAAGAAGAGGCGGAGCAGGAGATCTTGGAGGACTTCCTGAACTAGCATCGCTTCGCCGGCTCCGATCGGGGTGCGCCCTAATCGGAGCCGGCGGATTCTCACGCCTCGAAACGATCCGCGAAGTGCCAGATGAGCGCCGCGGACGTTGGCGTGCAGCGCTCCCCCGGCAGCTTGGAATCGCAAACGGGAATGCCGCGCGCAAGAATGGCGGCCGTAGCCGGCGCGGGAACGGCCAGCTCGCCATGAGCGCACGCGACCATGCCTTCTCCCGTCTGAACGCTCGTGCAGACGATCTCGTCGGGCGCGACCGCTTCGATCGCAAGGCAAATATGGAGCGCGTTTCTTATTCCGGCAGCATTGCCGACTTCGTGAAAATGCGTCTGATCGACCGTGCACCCATGAGCCGCCGCTTCGGCTTCGGCAAGGATACGGTACACGCCGCGCAGATCCTGCTTCACGCGATCGCTCGCGCAGAGCGCGTCCACCACGGCATGCACCTCGGCCAGATCGTGGCAATGCCCGTCCGGCACGCCCGCCGCGCAGCACCGCTCCTCCACCGCGCCGCGGGCCTCGTCGTCAAGCTGGGAGCAGGTCGCCTCAAGAAGGGCGGCGCGCGTAGCGCTCTCCCGTACATTCCAGAACAGCGTCTTCATCACGCACTCGCTTTCGTATGGTTGATCAGGTGCGCTTGGTAGCCAGCACCGAAGCCGTTGTCGATGTTGACCACCGACACGCCGGAAGCGCATGAGTTCAGCATGGCCAGAAGAGCGGCCACCCCGCCGAAGCTGGCGCCGTAGCCCACGCTGGTGGGGACCGCGATGACCGGGCACGATGCAAGCCCTCCCACCACGCTTGCCAAGGCTCCCTCCATGCCGGCGACCGCCACCACCACGCGAGCGGCCGCGATTTCGTCGGCATGCGCCAGCAAGCGGTGCAGGCCGGCCACGCCCACGTCGTACAGACGCGTCACGCGATTCCCCAGCATCTCGGCCGTAACCGCAGCCTCCTCGGCCACGGGCAGGTCGCTCGTGCCCGCGGCGGCCACGACCACGCTCCCGTTGCCATCGGGTTCCGGAAAGTCGCCCAGAATACCCAAGCGGGGCAGCTCTTGATAGGCGAACGCCAACGCATCGCAGCCGCCCTCCCTTGCCAGGCTGTTGCGAACCTCCGAAGCTTTCTCGGCGTCCAAGCGCGTGATCAGCACGCGCTGCTGGCCGCCCTCGACGAGGGCACGGCACACGCCCGTTATCTGCTGGGCGGTCTTTCCCGCGCCGTACACCACCTCCGGCACGCCTTGGCGCACGCCACGATGATGATCGACCTTGGCATAGCCCAAATCCGTGAACGGAGCGATGCGCAGCACTCGCTCCGCGTCGTCCACCGAAGCCGTCCCCGCCGCCACTCGCTCGAGCAGTTCATGCAAATCGCGTTGATCCATGCGCGCTCCCTTGTCGTTCGATTGCGAAATCCATTGAACCACTTGAAGCCCGGTCAAGGTCAAGTTCTGCACGAAATCTCGAAAAGCGCACGGCCGCACCGGGATCCCGAGCCTCAACCTAAAAACCCCGAGCAGCGGCTCAGCGCTGCTCGGGGCGACAAGGAGCATGATCGCGAAAGGCTACAGATCGCCGCCGGCGATCCAATCAAGGCCCGGATACTCCAGATGGGCGTTGTGCTTCTCAAGCTCGCGCGCAATGGTGATGCGCTGGATGGTGGGAGACCCCTCCTCCAGCCAAAGCGCGCGGCAGTCGCGGTACAGGCGCTCGGTCGGTCCATAAGGAGAGTCTTCGAAGTAGCCGTCACCACCGAATATCTCGAGCATTTCGTCGGACACGAGTTTGACCGCATCGATCGAGAACAGCTTGCACATGGCCGCTTTCTCGGCGATGTAGGGGTTGCGATGGTCCAGGTCGTAATCTTCGGCGAAATCGATCACCATGGTGCGAAGCGCATGGGTCATCGTAGCCATGTTCGCAAGCTTCATCTTGATGGCCTGGCGCGTGTTGATGGTCTTGCCGAACGTCACGCGATCACGGGCGCGCGCAAGCGACATGTCCAGCATGCGCTGGCACATTCCCAGGTTCGAATCGGCAATGTGCACGCGCGAAATGGCAAGCGAGTGCATGGCGACTTCCATGCCCTGGCCCTCTTCGCCCAGCAGGTACTTCGGCTCCAGCTTCACATCGGTGAACTTCAAGCCCGCGTGCCCGGCGCCGCGGCAGCCCATCATGTGAGGCATGGGAACCAGCTCGAATCCGGGAGCGTCCATCGGCACGAAGAAAGCGGACAGGCGCTCGTCGCCGGTCTTCTCGGGATCGGTGACGGCGATGACGTAGGCGAACTGCGACACGTCGGTGTGCGAGATCAGCCACTTCTCGCCATTCAAGATGTAGTTTCCGTCGGCATCCTTGACCGCCGTGGAATGCACGTCGGCGCCGGTACCGCCGGTCTGCTCGGTCAGGGCGAAGCAGGTGAACACGCTTTTGTCGCAGAACTTGTGCATGTACTCGGCTTTGAGCTCAGGGCAACCGTAATCGTCGAGAATGCGCCAGTTGAGGTCGGCCGCGTAATGCAGGTGCATGCGCATGCCGCCGGGGCCGCGAGAGAATTCCTCTTGGACTTGCAGGATCTCCTTCTCGGTAAAGCCCCATCCGCCGTACTCCACCGGAAGAGCGTAGCGATACAGGTTGTTGTCACGCGCGAGGTCGATGAACTCCTGCGGGAACTTGTTCGTGACCTCGACCTCCTTCTGCATTTCTTCAAAAGGCCCCTCGGCGAGCTCGCGGCAGGTCTTGAGGAAGCCCTTGAATTCCTCCTGCGTCAATGTGCCCATACGTCCTCCTTAGCCTCTGCATGCAACGTCTCGGCTGCGATATCCGCGAAACGCGGCGCGTCATAATAGTCCCAGTGTGCCCCAGGTGCAGCAAGGGTGTCCAATAGGAAATGACCGGGGTTTCGTTGCGATCTATAGGAAATTCCGATAGGTTTTCTCAAAATTGAGCAGGACCCGCATTGACTACAGTATTTCCCCAGATCAGGGCATCGTTGAAACGAACGTGGCCCGCTGGTTCAGCCGACGCCGACCGCACGCACAAAACCAGCAAACGCCTACGTTTGGCCAATGACAAAAAAATCGCCTGGAACTTCGAAGCTCCAGGCGGTTCAGGCCGTACTCAGTGCAAGGCGAAACGCTACGCGCTCGCATTCGAAGGCGACACGGCGTTCGAACCCGCCTGGCCCGTCGAAACGTTCGTCGTGGACGAAGACGCCGGCGTGGTTCCATTCGTCTTGCTGGAAGAGGACGCCTCGGCGCCGGCAGTCAGCGGAATGCTGGACAGGTCGAGCGCAGAGCCCAGCCACTTCTTTTCGATAACCGAAATCACGCCGTTGCCTTCAAGCGTGGCCAGCGCGTCGGAAATCGCCTGCTTCAAATCGGAGTTCCCATCGAGCACGCCCGCCGCGTACCCGCTCGGCTGCTGCATGAGCGCCACGATCTTCACGTCGTCGCCCGCGTTATGCGCCGCGTACGTGCCGATGATGGCGTCGGCCGCAACGTACTGCACCTGGCCGGACGCAAGAGCGGCGAACGCGCTCTTCAGATCCTCGGTCGTGGTGATGGTTCCCTGATCGAACTCGTTCGTAACCGCCCACGCGCTCTTAGAGGACACCTGAGCCGCGATTTTCGGCTGGGAATCGTTGGTAGGAACCGCTGTGTTGGAAGGAGCGGAGAACAGGGCCACCGCGGTAGGCAGGTACGCATCCGAAGTCCAGAAGGAATTGCCGGTGTCGGACTTATCGACGTCCATGACCACGTCGACCTTGCCCTCGGTCAAAGCGCCTTCCGGATCGGTTCCCACGTCTACGACCTCAAGCTTCAGGCCAAGGCTGTCGGCCAAAGCGGCCGCCACGTCCACGGCTATGCCGACGATCTTCGTGGAATTCTGGGGCGTGCCCGCAAGCGGGACGTTGCTGGTGTTCACGCCCACGCGCAGCACGCCTTCTTTAGCGATCGTCGGAGACGAGAGCTTCGGCGTTGCCTCGGGCGGCGTATAGGTTTGCTGCGATGTGCAGCCCGTCATACAGGCGACCAGGGCCGCCATGCAAGCGACGACGAAACCGCGCGTCGCAAGCGTTTTCAAACGCTTCATAACCGAAGAGCCTCCATCCACTGCATCTCTCATGATAGCTTCTTCCGACTGACCTAGTCTTTGCCCCCACACTCGCGCACTGGAACCGAGCTTGCGCCATTGTCCTCTCGCCCGCCGCGACGGTATGCCGCGTATAGACGGGCGGTGCGTCTTACCTCTAGGATACGCCATGATCGTCGCGCGCTGCGCACGCGGCTTACGTGGGTCCTTTCGACCGCATCTGCCGTGGACTGAGGTTTTCACCCGCAACTACAGACTCGAAAGAAGCATCCGCTAGTGTATCAGATGATGAATTGAGCCGGAAGCACGCCCGCAGAATCTGCGGGAAACCGTTGCGCACGATTCGACGCGGTTGCAGTTTCAAGAAAGGCACGGGGCCTCCCGCGCCCCCCGTGCTGGATCGGCGCAAAGCACCTGCTGGATCTGCGCTAGGTTTTCGCTGGGTTTGCGCTGGATCCACGTTGGAAAGAGACTGGAAACACGTGCGGAAACGTGCAGATTCGCGCTAGAGAGCACATGGTACGATCCGACCATGATGACATGGAACGCAGCAGAGACGCCCCTGTACGGCGCAGGCAACGCGCCCGAGGCGCAGCGCCTTGCGAAGCGGACGGCTGGCATGCAGGAGCGGGTCCTGCACGTCGCAGCCGCGTACGGACGCGGCGCGGCCGAGGCTCTTGCGGAAACGCTCTGGCCTACGCGCTGCGCAGTGTGCGACAAGCCGGGAGAAGTCCTTTGCGATCGCTGCCGGCTGAACCTTTCCTACATAGACTGGTGGCGCGCCTGCCCTCGATGCGGCGCGCCGTACGGGTTTGCGCAATGCACCGAATGCAACGCGGTGACGTTGAGCGCGCTCGGAAGAGCAGAGCCCGCGCACGACGGCTGCGTCAGCGCCGTCGCCTACGACGACGCCGCCGCGCGCATCGTGCGAACCTGGAAAGACGCCGGGGAGCGGCGTCTCGCGCGCACCATGGCCCTGATCATGGCGCGAACGGTCCCTCCCGCGTGGCTGGCCGAGAATCCCATGGTGGTCGGCGTCCCCGCAACGTCGGCGGCGCGTCGAAGGCGAGGCTTCGACCACGGCGACGACTTGGCGCGCGAAGTGGCAGCGCAGCTGTCCTTGAGCGTCGCTCCCGTGCTAGCGCGCCCCCGCAGCCGGGATCAGAGAACGCTCGCGCGACGCGGGCGCCTCGAGAACATGGATGGAAGGCTTCGTCCCTTGCCCGGCGCAAGCGTTCCAACTGCGGCGCTGGTGGTAGACGACGTATGCACCACCGGAGCCACGCTGTTCTCCGCCGCCGATGCCGTGCGCGAAGCGGGCGCCTCGCATGTCCGATGCCTCACCTTCGCGCGCGTCTGGTAAGGGGCCGCGAACCCGGCGCTTGCTCCTTGGAGCTGGTTGCCGATGCTGCAGGCTACAGGGAGCGCTCGCGCTTCTGCGCCGCCGCAGCGTCGGAGAACTCGGTCACGTCCACCGAGATGCTGTGCTGAATGGGCTTCCACTTGCACTTCTTCACCAGAGCCACCAAGGCGATGGGGATGTAGGTGAGCATGAACAGCGGGAAGGTGAACATGTACAGGACCTTCTTGCCCGTGGTAGACCGGATGGAGTCCCATTCCACGAACGTGGTCAGCACGCCGAACATGAACATGAACACCAGGTAGTTCATCAAGCAGAAGAAGATCGAGGACAGCGACGACGCCACCATGATGCCCGTCGACATCAAGCCCATGGCGGACAACGCGATGATGATGGCGTTGAACGTCACCGAGACGATGGTCAAGAGCATGCCGGGCGCAATGGTCATGAGCATGTCGTAGCACGCGAAGCGCGATCCCTTGGGGTTGGCGACGATGCCCTTCGCCAAGCGCGCGCCGTAATGCCAGAACACCTGGTAGAAGCCCTTCGCCCAACGGAAGCGCTGGTTCCAAGAGTCGCGGAACGTCGTGGGCTGCTCGTCGTAGAGGATGGCCGTGGGGCAATAGCTGATGCGCTGCCCCTCCAGGATGCTGTTCGCGGAGAACTCGATGTCCTCGGTCAGCAGGTGCCATTTCCAACCGCCGTGGCGCTCGATCACGTCCGCGGCGATGAAGAAGCCCGTGCCCGACACGGCGCAGCTCGTGTTGAGCGTAAGGCGCGCCTGGTTCAAGAACTTCGCCTCGCGCAGAAACCATACGGCGTAGCCGGCGGAAATCCAGTTGGAGTCGTAGTTCTTCGAGTTGCGGTAGCTGGTGGAGGCCTTCGCGCCGTTGTCGAAGGTCTTGTTCATTTCGCGGAAGTAGTTCACGTCGAGGACGTTGTCCGCATCGAACACGAAGTACGCTTCGTAGCCTCGGTCGGCGTACTGCTCGCGGATAACCTGGAAGCCGTAGTCGAGCGCGTAGCCCTTCCCCACTTCCTTGTCGTTGGTGCGCGGAAACACGATGGCGCCGGCTTCGCGCGCAACCTGAGCGGTGTTGTCCGTGCAGTTGTCGGCGATCACAAACACGTCGATGAGCTCGGACGGATAGTTCTGCACCTTGATCGAATGGATGAGGTCGCCGATGACCGCGCTTTCGTTGCGCGCCGAAATGACGGCTGCGAACTTGTGGTTCTTTTTGGCCGTCAGCTCCTTGGGCTTGCGCGTAAGCACGACGAACACGTAGTACAGCTGATACGTGTAGCAGATCGTGAACGTGATGAACACGCAGAAGTTGAACACGTCGACGAACGAGATCTGCGAAAAAAACTGGTCTAGCACCTTAGCTCCTTATTCGGCTCCCCCCAGTGGAAGCGCACGCCAAATGCGGCCCAAAGGGCACACAGCAAACTTTTGAAAGTATAGCGACTGCAAAGCCCTTTGGGGCAGCACTGAGTCCGTTCGTTACCGTTTCTTTCGGTTTCGACTCAATAAATCACCGGTCTTCACACAGGTTCTGCATACGAACTTCACAAACGCACCCGCAGCGTGCGGTTCGTCCGTTTTATGAAACGCGCTTCAAGGGCCCCTTCCCCTGCAGCGTGTGATACGCTTACCCACGCAATCAAACGAACCATCGCACGAGCATCGGGAGGCAAATCCTTGAATCACGACATCAAAGACATCGCACTGGCGGACGACGGGTTGGCGCGCATCGAATGGGCCGATCGCGACATGCCCGTGCTGGCATCTATCCGCGAGCGTTTCGAGCGCGAAAAGCCTTTGGAAGGCGTGCGCATCGGCGCGTGCATGCACGTGACCACCGAAACGGCCAACCTCATGCGCGCGCTCGTAGCTTCCGGCGCGCAGGTCACGCTGTGCGCCTCCAATCCGCTGTCCACGCAAGACGACACCGCCGCTTCGCTTGTGCGCGACTTCGGCGTGAGCGTGCACGCCGTGGCCGGCGAGGACATGGAAACCTACGAGAAGCACCTTGAAGCGGTCATCGCCATCAACCCGCAGATCATCATGGACGACGGCGCGGACCTCGACACCGCGCTGCACACCACGTTCACCGACAAGCTGCAGCACGTCATAGGCGGCACCGAGGAAACCACCACGGGCGTCGTTCGCCTCATGTCCATGGCGGCCGAAGGCACGCTCGCCTACCCCGTGTTCAACATCAACGACGCCAACACGAAGCACTGCTTCGACAACCACTACGGCACCGGCCAGTCCACCCTCGACGGCATCGTCCGCGCCACGAACCGCCTGCTGTGCGGGCGCACCATCGTGATCTCGGGCTACGGCTACTGCGGCAGCGGCCTTGCCCTGCGCGCCCGCGGCATGGGCATGAACGTCATCGTGTGCGAAATCGATCCGCTCAAGGCCCTCGAAGCCCACATGGAGGGCTACCAGGTCATGAAGGCCGAAGACGCCGCGCGCTTCGCCGACGTATGGGTGACGGTCACGGGCAACTGCAAGGTGGTCGACGGCCCCGCGTTCGAGAACATGAAGGACGGCGCCATCGTATGCAACTCCGGTCACTTCGACTCCGAGATCAACCTGGAATGGCTCGAGCAGCATGCGGTCAAGAAAGAGGAGATCAAACCGCTGGTCGAGGAGTACACGCTGGCGGACGGTCGCACGGTGATCGTGCTGGCGCAGGGACGCCTGGTGAACCTCGCATGCGCAGAAGGACACCCCGCATCGGTCATGGACATGAGCTTCGCCAACCAGGCGCTAGCTGCCGAGTACCTGTACCTGCACGCCGGCGAGCTTGAGAACAAGGTCTACGACGTGCCCGCGAGCATTGACGACGGCGTTGCCCGCGTCAAGCTGGAAACGCTCGGCATCGAGATTGACACGCTGACCGAAGAGCAGATCAAGTACATGGGTTCCTGGAACTTCGCGACCCTGTAGCCCAATCATGTACCCCTACTCGGACCTGCATACGGACCTGCGCGACTACGCCGTGGGCGTCGCGCTGTTCGACAGCTATCGCTTGGTGGATACGAAGACGAACCTCGTCCATTCGTACTCCGCGTGCAGCGAAAGCGACGTCCCCGTGTGCAGCGAGGACCTATGCTACCGCGTTTGGGGTCGCAAGAGGCCTTGCGAAAACTGCACGTCCCAAGCTTGCCTGGATAAGCAGGAGCAGGTCATCAAGATGGAGCAGCTCAACGGCCGCGTGCTGCTGATAAGCAGCCTCCCCACGGTAATCGCGGGGAGGCCCTACGCGCTCGAGTTGGTCAAAGACGTAACGAGCAGCCTCATGGTAACCGATGAGATAGCCCATGAGAACATAGAGATCACCAGCATGATCGACCGATTCAATACGCTGGCCGTGCGAGATGCGTTCACCATGCTGTACAACAAGACGTTCATCCACAGCGAATTGGAAACGCTGGCGAGCCAAGCCGAAGACCAGCTGGCCGAAGACGGCCGTCCCGCAGCGCTCGTGGCCATCGACGTCGACCTGTTCAAAGAGATCAACGACAATCACGGGCACAGCACCGGCGACGACGTGCTGCTCCACCTTGCCCAGCAATTCAAGAAGGTCGCCCGTTCGCTCGAAGACGGATGGGCCGGTCGCTTCGGGGGCGACGAGTTCTTCCTCTGCGCCCCCCACGGCCTCGATCGCAAGGATTTGGAGTTTCTGGAAACGACGATCGCCGATGCCGAACGGCATCGCTTCGAAAACGGATCCCTGCCGTTCGGCATCACCGTAAGCTACGGGATCGCGTACTTGCAGGCGGGCGACACGCGCCGATCGTTCATAGAGCGCGCCGACGAGGCCATGTACGCAGCCAAGCGAGAACGCCATCGCAGACAGCAAGGCTGACGGACGAAACATCGACCCCGACCCTCGCCTCGCCCTTCGTCTTATCCGCAAGTCCAAGAATGCAGTATCATAGACTCTCACGAGCGGAATCCATCACCGGGCATTCCGCAAGCAACGCCGAGCAACGCGCCGTCGCGCGTGCTCCGTACGGTTTGGAGATGCGGTTTGAGCGCAACGTTTCAAGACCTCGGCTTGTCCGAGACCACGCTGGCAGCTGTTCGCAAGATGGGGTTCGCCACGCCCACCGAAGTGCAGGAGCAGGCCATACCCCTTGCCCTGGAAGGCCGCGACGTTGTGGCGGCGGCAACCACCGGCACCGGCAAGACCGCAGCGTTCGCGCTGCCCATGATCGAGCGCATCGGTCGCGCCAAGCGCCCCGGACGGCCGCGCGGGCTTGTGGTCAGCCCGACGCGCGAGCTCGCCCAGCAGATTGACGCCGCCTGCGTCGAGCTTGCGAAGGGATCGGGGCGACGCATGGTTACCGTCGTAGGGGGCGTTCCGTACAAAAAGCAGCTCGGCAAGCTCGAACGCGGCGTGGACGTTCTTGTGGCTACGCCGGGCAGGCTCCACGACCTTATGGAGCGCGGCGTCGTCAAGCTTGACGACGTGGAAGTACTCGTGCTCGACGAGGCCGATCGCATGCTCGACATGGGTTTTTGGCCGACCATGAAAAAGATCGTCGCCGCAACGCCAGCTCGCCGTCAAACGCTGCTCTTCTCGGCCACGCTCGACCGACGGATCATGGACAACGTCGCGCAAATGCTTCGCGATCCCGCGTTCGTGGAAATCGCCCACAAGGGCGAAACGGCAGAGACCATCGATCAGTTCATCGTCCCCATCGGGCAGATGCAAAAGCCCGCATTGCTCCTTGCCCTGCTCGAAGAGCGCGGCAGCAAGCGCGTCATCGTGTTCACCGGAACGAAAACGCGTGCGGAAATCTGCATGAACCAACTGGTCAGGGCTGGTTATCGCGCGGATTCCATACATTCCGACAAAACGCAGGCGCAGCGCAAGCGCGCGCTCGACGCATTCAGCAAGGGAACGGTCGACGTGCTCGTCGCCACCGACGTCCTGGCGCGCGGCATCGACGTGTCGAGCATCGCCTACGTGGTCAACTACGACCTGCCCGAATCTCCCGAAGACTACGTGCACCGTATCGGGCGCACGGGACGCGCCGGCAAAACCGGTTGCGCGATCTCGTTCGTAAGCCCCGAAGCGAAGCCTGAGCTTTTGGAGATCGAGAAGCTGCTCGGCAAGAAGATTCCCGCAACCACGCTGGAAAGCTACGATAATTCGGAAGCGGTAACCGCACTTGAGAATCGCTTCGTGCCCAAAACGGCGGCCCGAAGCGCAGCAGCGTTCTCGCGGTCCATGCGCACCCGAGGCCGCGGCTGGAGATAGCGCATCGCCGCGAACGCGCTTACACCGTTTCCGCCAGGCGTTTCGCGTGCCACACGTCCATCGCGGCGTACAGCACGCGGAACAAAGCGGTGGCCGAAGCGGCGACGATCGCGAACAGCACGGCCATCTCGAACGTGAACGGCTCGATCCCGAACAGGCCGGAAAACAACGTGGCGCCCAGCGTCGTGCCGCCCACCACAACCGCCAACAGCGCGGCGCGCAACGGAGTGAACGGCACGGACAGCTTCACGATCAGCAGCATGCCCACCCAGGCGGTCAAGAGCACGCACAGGGTGGAAACCTGCGCGTAGCCGATGTGCAAAAGCCCGTACCCCGCAACGTTCGCAGCCAGAACCGAAAGCACCGCGCACACGGCGCTCGGCACCGATCGCACGATCACGTTCTCGAGGAAACGCCCTCTGATGCGGTCCTTGTTCGGCTCGAGCGCCAGCACGAACGACGGAATGCCGATAGTGAACGCGCTGATGAGCGTCATTTGAATGGGCTGGAACGGATACTGCCACGGCAATAAGATGAACAGCACCGCAAGCGTCATGGACAGCAGCGTTTTCACCAGGAACAGCGAAGCGGACCGCTGCAGGTTGTTGATGGAGCGTCGCCCCTCTGCCACCACCTTCGGCATGGCGGCGAAATCATTGTCCACCAGCACCAGCTGCGCCACGTTGCGCGCAGCATCCGACCCGGCAGCCATAGCCACGCTGCAATCCGATTGCTTGAGCGCAAGCGTATCGTTCACGCCGTCCCCGGTCATGGCCACAACGTGGCCGCGCTCCTGCAAGGCCAGCACGAACGCCTTTTTCTGTTCGGGTTTCACACGGCCGAACACGCTGTAGCGCTCGATGGCGGCAGCTATGGAGGCATCGTCGGTCAACGAAGCGGCGTCCACGTACTCGTCCGCACGCGGAACGCCCACCTTGCGCGCGATGCCCGAAACCGTGCGCGGGTCATCGCCGGACAGCACTTTAAGATCGACGCCCTGCTCTTTGAAGTAGCCGATGGTCTGCGCCGCCGTCGCGCGAATTTGATCGTGGATGGCCACGAAGCCGATGGCAACGGGCGAACCGAGGATTGCCCCCTCGTCGTCAAAGCCGTCGACGCGCGCCAGCAAGAGGACGCGCGCATCGCCCGCAAGCGCATTCTGCTGCGCCTCCACCTGGGAAAACGCATCGCCTAAAACGAACTGGCCCGCGCCCATCACGTACGAACGGCCGTCGGCGAACGTGGCTCCCGACCATTTCTTGTCGGAGGAAAACGGTATCGCACGTGTCGAGGCGTAGGACTTCACGGCAGATCCCGCGTAATGGTCCAGAATGGCCAACGCCGTATCGTTCGGATCTTCGTCGGCGCGCGCAAGGGAGGCAAACGCCGCATCCGCTTCGGCCTCGTCAGCCCCGGGGACGCATTCTACGGCCACGACCTCCATCTTTCCCGTCGTGATAGTGCCCGTCTTGTCCAGGCACAGGGTGTCAACACGGGCAAGCGTTTCGATGCAGTACAGCTGCTGAACCAGCACGCGGCTTTTGGACAGGCGCACGACCGCCACGGCCAAGACCGTGGAGGTGAGCAAGATAAGACCCTCGGGAATCATGCCCACCAGCGCCGACACAGTGGACAGAACAGCGCTGTTGAACTCGGTTCCCGACAGAAGATGCTCGCGCGCGAACAAGAGCGCGCCCAGCGGGAAGATGACGAAGCTCACGAACCTGATAATGCCGTTCAGGCTGTTCATGATCTCGGAGTTCACGGCTTTCCGCCGCTTCGCCTCGGCGCTGATCTTCGCAGCGTAGTTCTCGGCCCCCACATGCACCACGCGCGCCCACGCAACGCCGGCGTTCACGAACGATCCGCTCATAAGCTCGTCGCCCACCGTCTTTTTGACGAGCTTGCTCTCGCCGGTCAGAAGGCTTTCGTTCGCATCGCACGCGCCCGACACCACCACGGCGTCGGCGGGAACCTGATCGCCGCGGCCCAGCTCTATGACGTCGTCGCGCACAAGCTGATCGAGGGGAAGCTCCACCCGAACGCCGTCGCGCAACACCGTGGCTTTCGAACTGGCCACGATGGACAGGGCGTCGGTGGTCTTCTTCGAACGAACCTCCTGCACGATGCCGATCAAGGTGTTGCACACGATAACGCCCATGAACAGCATGTTCTTGTACGACCCGGTGATCAGCACGAACAACGCCAGCACCACGTTGATGAGGTTGAACAGCGTGCAAACGTTTTCCACGACGATCTGCCTGACGGAGCGCGTCTTCACGCCGGCGTCAACGTTGACCGCCCCTTCGGCAACGCGGAGGGCCACGTCCTCTGCGGTCAGTCCAAGCCGCTCCTCGCTCATCCCGCTGTCTCCTAGCCTTTGACGTTCACGCCGAGGCGCCGGGCGATGCCCGCCGCTTGGAACAGGTCCATCGAGCATCCGCGCAACTCGCTCATGGTGTCCGACAACACGATGTCCGATAGCTGGCACGTCGAGAAGTCGACGCCGTCCAAGCTTGCCCGGAAAAAGCTCGTCCCCGCAAAGCGCGCATCATCGAACGAAACGCGCTTCTGACGCGCTTCGGAAAAATCGGATTGAGAGAAATCCGTCGAAACCGCAAGAAAATCCGCCAGTCGAGCCTTCGCGAACGACGCGTAAGCGAACGTGCAGTCGCGCAGCTCAACCCGCACGAGCACGGATTCCGACAGGTCGGCTCCAGTGAACTTGCACGAAGCAAACGTGCAGCGCGTGAAATTAGCCTCCGAAAACGAGCTGTTGGAAAAGTCGCAGTTCGAAAACGCCACGTCCGAAAACGTGGAGCGCGCGAAGTCGCACCCTATGCAGGAGCACCCTTCGACGCGCGATCCCGAAAGATCAAGCAACCCGAAATCTTCCCCGACCGAACCGTCCCCTGTTACACGCACGTGAGAAATCTGCAGATCGCCGTCTGCATCTTCAATCCACGAAGACAAGCTGGCAACGTCGACAAGCTCACCGGGGATACCGGGGTTGGCGGAACGCAGGCGCTGCGCGGTGTCGGGCATACAGTCTCCTTCCGATCACGTTCATTCTACCTGATGCCCGCAGAGGCTCCGCTCATGCAACCCGAAAGCACAAGACGAAAAGGAAGCGGACCGCCGCCGGCCGCCGCCGGGCTGAGCCCGGCGTGGACGAGATGCCGCCCTCCCGTCCGCCCCGCCCGCTCAAGACGGCACCCCAACCGGCGAACGATCGCGGCAGACGGCTCTCGGCAACGCTTAGTCGAGGCTCATGCGAAGCAGCGGGAACGGGCGACCCGCATCGTCTACGGCAGAGCGCTCGGACACCGTGAAACCCTCGTGCCGGTAGAAGCCGACGGCCTGGGGATTCTGCTCGTTCACGTCGAGCCGCGTCGCTCCGTGCAGCTCGACCGCGCGCGCAAGAAGCACCTTTCCCACACCGCGGCCGCGCGCCGGGGGCGCCACGAACAGCATCTCCAGCTTGCCGCCCTGCACACCCGAGAAGCCGCACGGCTCACCGTCCAAGCAGGCGACTTCAAGAACCTCCACTCCCGCAAGCCCTGAACGCACTTCGGGGCGAAGGGCTACAACGTCTTCCTCTGTCAGGAAGTCGTGCGTCGCACGAACCGAAGCCTCCCATATCGACGCAAGCGCGGAAATCACATCGTCCGATCGCTCTTCCGGCACTGCTATGCTCAGTCGCTCATCCATAGAAACCCTTTCTCGCACCGCGCATTCTACCCGAATCCGCAAAAAGCGTGCGGCGGTCCGCCGCGAACACCTCAAGCTCCCCAGACGTCCCAGGCATCCGTCCCGCACGCGAGTCCATCCTCCTCGCGCGCAGAAGACGCCTCTTCCGGCACGATCTCCTCCACGAACCAGCGAGGCCCCTCGAAAAACAGGCAGGTGGTTCGTGAGCCGATGCGCACGATGAAACGCGTGCCCATGCCGCCCACTTTGAGGGAGGCGGCTTGACGCACGTCCAGCACGCGATCGATCGCGAACACGCGCCCGTCGTCCCACGCGATGGTCAAAGGAACCAGCTTGCCGTCCTCAAAATGACGGGCGACCACTTCCACGTAGCGTTTTCGCCTGCCGCGCCCATCGCGCGGCGGCGCCTTCCGCATTGTCGTCTGCATCATGACGTTCTCTAACGATGCAGTACGCCGACGGGATGCACGGTGTTCTCGTCTTTGATGTCGGTGCCGGCAAGCGTCTCGTCGGCCAACTCCGCCCCGCGCACAACGCACGTGTTGCCGTAGCGACGCCGCAAGTCGTCAATCGCGAAATCAAGATCTTCCAGATGCGCACGCCCGTCGTCGACGAACGAGAGCTGCACGGGCTCGCGCATCGACGAGAGGTCGGAGGCACGCACGTGCAGCGCGCGCACCGGATGCCCTTCATCGAGCGCTTCGTTGGCTCGCAGCAGTCCCCAGGCCGCCTGCGCGATCTCGAGCGTGGCCGCCGTGGGACGGCGCAGCTTCGCCTGCCGCCCGTAACCGGACAGATCAAGGCCGCTGCGAACGCCGATGCTCACCGTTCTCGCGCGCACGCCGTCTTCGCGCAAACGTTGCGCCACCGACTCCGACAGCAGCCAGATGAGAGCCTTCGCATCCCGCTCGCATACGATATCGTGCGGCGCGGTCAACCCGTTGCCGTAGCTCTTGACCGTGCGATCGACGTCGCGCCGGTCCGGATCGTACGGCTTGACGGGAGTATCGTCTTCACCGCGCGCGTACGTGCGCAGCATGAACCCGATCTTGCCGAACCGCCGCTGCAAATAAGCATCGGACGCGTGGGCCAAGTCCCCTATGGTGAGGATGCCCGAACCGTGCAGCTTGCGCTCGGTTGCCGGCCCCACGTACAAAAGCGAGCGAACGGGCGCCGTCCACACCACGTCACGGTAGTTCGCGCGGTCGATAACGGTGATCGCATCGGGCTTTCTGTAGTCGCTGCCGAATTTCGCGAACACTTTGTTCCAGCTCACCCCGATCGACACCGTCACGCCCAGCTCCTCTTTCATACGGCTGCCGATCTCCTGGGCGACCTCGTACGCATCCCATCCGCGCCGTCGCATCGAACCGGTGATATCGAGCCAACTTTCATCTAAGCCGAACGGTTCGACCAAGTCGGTGTACTGATTGTACACGGCGCGCGCCATTTCCGAATACGCTCGATACAGCTTGTAGCGCGGAGGAAGCACGACGAGGTCCGGGCATTTCTTGCGCGCCTGCCACAACGTCTCGGCCGTCCTGATGCCGTACGCCTTCGCCTCTTCGCTCTTCGTGAGCACGATGCCGTGCCGCAATTCCTCCTTGCCCGCAACCACCACGGGCCTGCCGCGCAGCTCGGGCCGCTGCGCCTGCTCCACGCTGGCGTAGAAGGAATTCATGTCGCTGTGCAGAATAATGCGCTCCAATGGTTCTCGACGCCCCCTTGACTCTTTTGCACCTCTCGTCGTATTATACGAACTAATGTTCGCATGATAGGCTTCAAAAGTCAATCGAACAAAGCGTGAAAATCTCTCGGAAGGCATCCGGTTCCGAACCCGCGCCCGTTCGACGGAAATCGAAACCAGCATGTCGGCATCGTCGTTGATCGCCAGTCGCGCAAAGCCTAGGAGCCGCCGCCCCGCCCGCTTCGCGCACCGAAAGAAAGGGAGCTTATGAAACGTCTTTTCCTGTCCTCCTCGTTCGAGGACGTTGCGCACATCTTCGACGACTTCGCGGCCGAAGACCTGCAAGGCAAGCGCGTCGCGTTCATCCCCACGGCAGCGCTGCACGAAAGCGTCGATTTCTACGTAGAGGCAGGAAGGGCGGCCCTGGCGAAGCGCGGCCTCGTCATCAGCGAGCTGGAGCTTTCAACGGCTACCGCTTCGGAAGCGGCGGCTGCGCTCGAAAACAGCGATTGCATCTACGTTTCGGGAGGAAACGCGTTTTTCCTGCTTCAGGAGATGCGGCGAACCGGAGCCGACAAGATGATAGCCGCACAGATAGAGTCAGGCAAACTCTATATCGGGGAATCGGCAGGGTCGATGATCCTATCGCCGAATATCGAGTACGCCCAAGCTATGGACAACCGCGAAGAGGCGCCCGATCTACCCGACTTCGAAGCGCTGAACGCCATCGACTTCTATCCCTTGCCCCATTACGCAAGCGCGCCGTTCGAGACGGCGACCGAAAGCATCGTCGCTTCGTACGGAACAAGCCTTGCGCTCATGCCCATCGGCAACGCTCAAGCCGTCACCGTGCACGGCGACGTGGCCACTATGAGAGAATAGACCCCGCCGAACACCGTTTCAGCGCACGGCCACCGAAGGAGGACGGAGCCATCAACGCCATCGACAACGCGCGTGTACGATCGTACCGACTGCGCGCCCATCACCTGGATCGGAAAGTTTCCATCGATCAGCTGCTGCAAGCTGCCGGAGCCTGCGGACTGCAGAACACGCCGCCCGGAGCGTGGGAAACCGCGCTGTTCAACCGCGTAGAAGGGTGCACCCTGACCCACCTGCGCGAGCAGCTGTACGAGCGGAAAACCCTGGTACAGGCATGGAGCTTTCGCGGGGCGCCCGTCGTGTTCCCCGCAGACGAACGCGACGCGTTCCTAACAGCGCTCGTCGCCGAGCCCGACGAGGAGCCTTGGATCTACACGCGCGGCGCATCGGGCGCGCTCGATCATGTGGGCATGTCGTTCGGCGATCTGCTGCCTCTGGTGGAAAAGGCCGCGAAACTGCTCGACGACCGAACGATCGAAGGCAAAGATTCCCTCGACCGCGCAATTGCGGACGCGATCGAGGCCGACCTGCCGCAAGGCGCGCTCGGTCCATGGCGCGATCCGTCCATGTACGGCAATCCCGACAAGCAGACCGTCGGTCAGGCCGCCGTTTCGTTTCTGCTGCGCCCATGCTCGTTCAAATCGCTCGTCGTCTTCGGCAGACGCGAAGGGTCCATCCCTTCGTTCTCATCGTACCGAGCATGGACGGGGCGGCGGGATGCACCCGCACCCTCCCCCGCTGCAGGGAAGCAGCTTGCTCGGAAGTTCCTCCATTGCTACGGACCGACCACGCTCGGCTCCTTCGCCGCATGGCTCGGCAGCTCCAAGGCTCAAGCCAAACGGCTCTGGTCGTCCATCGAAGACGAGCTTTTCGCCGTATCCGTTGACGGAAAGAAGCGTTTCATCCACGCTCTCGATATCGACAACCTGCGACAAGCCGAACGGCCCGCCGCACGCCTATTGTTGCTAGGGGCGCATGATCCCTACCTTGACCTGCGAGATCGCGAAATCATCCTGCCCGATCCCCAGCGACGAAGGCTCGCATGGAAAACCGTGGGCAATCCAGGCGTCGTGCTCGACGAGGGCCGCATCATCGGGGTATGGAACGCAAGGACGGCGAAGAGCTCCCTTGACGTCTCGATACGCCTATGGGAACCCCTCGAGCCCGCAAGGCAGGCTCAGCTCGAACGGCTTGCCGAAGAGCATGCCACGTTTCGCCAACTCGCCCTGAAAACCTGCACCGTGGAAAGCGAATGAATACCATGTCGAACATCACCGTCAGCCACGCCACCGAAGGAACGCTTGCCGACGTCTGCCTGGACATTCCGAAGCGCGCCCTGACGGTGTTCACCGGACTTTCCGGTTCGGGAAAGTCGACGCTTCTCGTAGACGTGCTGTTCAACGAATGCCAGCGCCAGTATTTGGAAGCGATGGGAATGGAAGGCATTCGAAAGCCGCGCGTCGAACGCATAACGGGGGCCTCCCCTGCCGTTCTGGTAACGCAGTCCGACGTCAACAGAAACCCCCGTTCCACCGTAGGCACCGCAACCGATATCTACACCGATCTGCGCATGGTGTTCGAAAAGCTGCATGTGCGCGCATGCCCATGCTGCGGTGAAGAGATCTGCGCAGCCAATTGCCAGGAAGAAACCGAACGAGACGGCGACGAGTTCTTGGTGTTCATGCGCTGCAGCCTATGCGGGCACCGCATGCGCAAGATCACGCGCACCGAGTTCTCGTTCAACACGAAAGAAGGCGCCTGCCCCGTATGCGAAGGAATCGGCAAGACGCTCGCCATCGACTGGAGCCGAGTCCTGCACGAGGATCGGTCGGTGGAAGACGGAGCGGTCGACGCCTGGAACCATCGATACCAAGCCTACCAAGCCGATGCACTGCAGCGCGCATTTCGCCACTACGGTCTGCCCGACGCAAAGAGCCTGCCCGTCGCCCAGTTCGACAGCCTGCAGAGAGAAATCCTGCTGCAAGGCACGGAAAGCCCTGCGCTCTCGCAGGCGCTTCCAAACGTCGAGCCGCCGAAAACCGTTGCCGCAGGCCGGTTCGAGGGCGTAGAACCCCTGCTCATGCGCCGTCTTGCCGAACGAGAGGGCGCCGCGCGCGACGATCTTGCGCAAGCGTACTTCGCCTCCGCGGAATGCCCCGCATGCAATGGAGAGCGGCTGGGAACAGCCGGCAGGCAGGCGCATATCGACGGCATGCGCCTGCCGGAATTGGCGAGCGCGACGCTCGACGAACTGCAATCCTGGGTCGCAGACCTGGCGGGCGCGCTTTCTTGCGAGCATCGACCGCTCGTCGAGGACCACCTGCGCGACATCGAAACGAAACTGAACCGTCTTCGATCGCTTGGCTTGGATTACCTTTCGCTCGACCGCCAAACCGTTACGCTTTCGGGCGGCGAACTGCAGCGCATGCGCCTGGCCGCCGTGCTCGATTCGGAGTTGACCGACGTCGTGTACATCATGGACGAGCCGACGGCGGGCCTGCATCCGCGAGACACCGCAGGCATGACGGCAACGTTGAAACAGCTCCGCGACAAGGGCAACACGGTGCTCGTCATCGAGCACGACCCCGACGTGATGCGCGAAGCGGATTTCATCGTGGACATGGGACCGTGCGCGGGACGCCGCGGCGGGCGCGTCGTAGCACAGGGAACCGTTGAGGAGATAGAGCGCTCCGGCGCTTCCGTCACGGGTTCCTGGCTGAAAGCCCCTCGACCGGGAAAAACCACGTTTCGCCCCTTCGCAAGCACGGCGCTGGAAGTGCGCAACGCCCGCGTGCACAACCTGCAGGGCATTGACGTGCGAATACCCGAGCAATGCCTGGTCACCGTATGCGGGCCATCGGGGTCGGGAAAGTCGACGCTCGTGTTCGACCTGATAGCTCAAGGAGACCGTCCCGGCACGCAAAACGCCGTTGCGGGCCTGGATCGTTTCGACCGGATAATCCAAGTCGACCAAACGCCCCTTGCCCGCATGAAGCGCTCAAATGTGGCCACGTACGCAGGCGTCTACGAAGGCATCCGCAAAGCCTTCTCCGCCACCGCGCAGGCGAAGGCCGCCGGGCTGACAGCGCGCAGCTTCTCGTTCAACTCCCCGGGCGGGCGATGCGAGCGCTGCGAAGGGCTCGGGCGCGTAAGCAGCAACATGCTGTTCTTCCTGGACGTCGAAACAACCTGCCCCGCATGCCACGGTAGGCGATTCTCCGAAGAAGTGCTCGACGTGCGCTACAACGGGCTTTCCATCGACGAGGCGCTGGCCCTCCCCGTCGACGAGGCGTCAAGCGCCTTCGAAGCGCTTCCGAAATCGGCGCGCGCGCTTCGCTTGCTCGAAGACGTGGGCTTGGGCTACGTGCAGCTGGGACAAACCCTCGCAACGCTTTCCGGAGGCGAAGCCCAGCGTTTGAAGCTTGCAAAGGAGCTGATAGCGGGTTCGTCGAAGTCGAGTCTGTATCTGCTCGACGAGCCTACGCGAGGCATGCATCCCCAGGATGTGGAGCACTTCTTGAACCTTGTAGACAGATTGGTGGACGCAGGCGGAACCGCGATCATCGTGGAGCATAACGCGCACGTGATAGAGCGCAGCGACTGGGTCGTCGAGCTGGGGCCGGAAGGAGGCCGCAAAGGCGGGTGCATCGTGTTCGAAGGAACTCCCGCCAAGCTGAAGTCAGCCGAAACGGAAACAGCGCGATACCTGCGCCGAAGCTAACGCACGCATTCCGATCCACGCCGAATCATGCGCGCCATCGTCGCGCAGGCGACGATGGCGGCAGCCACCACCAGCAACGGTTCGGCCAAAAGCGAGGCGAAGCCGCACAAAGACCCGACGATCGCAAGGCCCCCTTCGCCCCACGGTCGCATACTGCTCGAGCGCAGGCGCACGGCTTCCAAGCCGAAGCTGAGCACGACGGCGGCGTTCAGCGCAACCGCCAGGACCAACGCCGGCGCAACAGGCGCGCCCGCAGGCAACGTAAACGGAACGGTCGCGCACGAGACCGCCGTCACCAAGCAAAACGCCGGCAAGGAGTCGCCCACGAGCAACGCGAGCGTTCCGTAGGGCAGCTGATCGCGCACGAGCCGCACGCGCATATCGTCGCGAAACGCACGCGTGACCTCGCGCGCCGTCGATGCCAGGCCCACCAGCATCGCCAACCAGAATACCGGCCCCGCAACGCCGTACCCGCCGAGCAGCGCGCTCACGCCGAAAGGCGTTATCCCTGCCCCCAGCATCAAAAGCGCCGGCAGGCCCTCGTACTGGCGCACCAGGGAAAGCGCCGCGCGCGCCACGAGCGCAGCAGGACCCGCAGCCTGCGGCAACCGCAAAAACGGACCGCGCCGAGCCAACTTGCAGCGACGGCGGTAATCCCCCACCGTCGTAGAATCAAGCAGCGAGAAAAACCCGAACGAGCACGTATCGGCGTACAGGGCGTTCTCCTCCACCATGCGCACCCTATCGACCCGCTTCGCCAGCAGCAACAACGCCAAGAACCCCGCGACAAGCAGCCCTACGGCAGCAGCAACCGCCTGCACGACGGCGTTCGATTGCGCAAGCGCACCGGGAGCCCAGGCAATCGCAAGCGCTCCATACGCCACAACCGCGGCCAGCGACGCAAGGGCGAGCATCGCGACAGCCTTCCAACGGCGAATCGTGCGCGGCAAGGCGAGGCGCGCCGCTCCCACGACCCTGCCTGCCGCAAGCGGAACCGCCGTCCACAGCGAAGCGATCAGGGCCGTCGTCAAAGGGTCGACGAACCACCCCAAAGCCGCTCGCACCCCAACGGCAAGCAGATAGCCCGCAGGCGCCGCCACAGCCCCTCCCGCGATCATCGTTATTGCAGCGGATACGCCGACGAGCGCCGTCGACCCGATGGGGCTTGCGGCAACGTAGGCGATATCGGGATGGGAAAGCTTGACCCACGATGCGCGCAACCCCCGAAACGAGCTCACCGCGAACACGACCGCCGGCACCGCGAACGCAAACAGAAGAACGCCGAGGGCCAGGTCAGGACCCAATGCGACGAATGCCTCCTGCACCGTATCGAGCAGCCAGAGCCACATCATCGCCAAACATATCCCTATGAACCCTATGATGTACGCTTGGTAGCTCCGCTCTCCCCACCCGCGATCGTCGACAAGGTCGGAACCCGTAGCGTGCAACGCCCGCACCAGGAACGTGCGAGCGTGCCGCACGCGCAGCCGCAGAAGCAATCGCACATCGCCCATGCCGATCAGCCTCGCTCGAAGCCGTCGAAAAGATCGCCCGGCCGCACGTCACGCACCGTCGACAGCCGCTCGCCCTCAAGATGCAGCAGCAGGTCGGGGTTCAAATCGGGGACGTTGTGGTGGCAGCTGACCAGCACCGCCGCACCGTCGGCGCGAGCAGCCGACAGAAAAGCGCTCAACCGTCGCGACGCATCTCGGTCAAGCGGTCCGTACGGCTCGTCCAGCAACAGCAGACGCGGCTTGCGCATGAAGGCCAGCACGAGCGCCAGCTTCAATCGCATGCCGCGAGAATACGACGAAGGGAACCGATCCGCATGCGCCGCGAGCCCCAGGTCGTCCAGCAATCGCCGAGCCTCGTCGGTGGCATCGGGCACGCGGTTCGCATCGAGTACGAAGCGAATATGCTCAGCGGCGGTTAAATCGTCGTAAAAGGACGGCACGTCGGGCACGAAGGCGATCTCTCGACGCACAGCGCGATCCGAACCGTCGAACGGCCGCCCGAACACCTCGACCGTCCCTTCGCTCGGCATGCTCCATCCCGCCAAGCATCTGAGCAGCGTGGATTTTCCCGACCCGTTCGGGCCGGTCAGAAAAGCAATCTGACCAGGATTGATCCGAAAAGCCACATCGCTCCACACCTCGCTTCGCGCATAGCGAAACGAAAGACCCTCCGCCCGCAGCGCCGGCGTCTTCTCCACTGCCTCGACATCCATGCTCTCACGCTCCTTCGCGACGCATCATAGCGCTTTCAGTCGGGCAAGCAAGCCCGAGAAACGCGGCGAGCGCTCGAGGCCATCCAGCACGCCGTCGCGCAGGACGCCGTCTCGAACCTGACCCTTCAACCCCGCTTTTCCGAACAGGGCTTGAGCCATGCGCGGAATCGACGGATCCTGCCCTCTCGCGCCGGAAAGTCGATCGAAAAGAACATCGGACGGCGGCTTCGGCATCGCATCCTCGTCCATGCCCTCCAAAAGGAGGACGAACCGCTCGAGACACGCTGAAGCGCGGTCCTCGTCGCCCGCGCGCAGAAACGCCGCGAACGCGTCTCCCCAGAACATGCCCACCATCATCGGATTGTCGTCCTCGAAGGCGAACCCTCGGACCATCGCTTCGCCCGCCCGCACCAGCGCCTCGACGCGCTGGCGGTCCTCCTCGATCGACAGCTGGAAAACAATGCTGTTGAACGCGCCGGTAGATCCGCAATACAGCGACTCTTGAAGCAGGCGCAAGCAAGACTCCCGGTCGCCCTTCATGTCGTACAACCCGGCCAGCATGTCGTCGATCGGGGCGCACCGATCGGGCTTGAGCGCTTCCAAAAGACGGATCGCGGCTTCCACGTCGCCCGATACCGTCATCATCGAAGCGCGCATGATCTTCACGTTCCTGATCAGCTCAAGGTCCTCTGCGCAAGCTTCCACGCGATCGAACAGCGCGCCGGCGCGCCGCACGTTCTCTTCCCGACGCTCTTCGTCCGCCGTCGCTCGAAGGACGTAGAGCATCCCTATATGCACGAGCAAATCCCAGCACGCATAATACGACGCCGCAAGATCCTCCATACGCTCGTACGCAGCATCGGGATCATCGCCGAACTGCTCGAGCAGCTCGGCGTACAGCTCGCGCACGCGTTCCTTGCTCACCTGAGGACGATAGTCGAACAGCTCGTCGAGCGTAAGATCGAAGTACGCCGCGATGCGCGGCAGCAGGGTCGTGTCGGGCAGGCTTTGCCCCAGCTCCCACTTCGACACGGCAGCCTTCGTCACGCCCATGTGCGCAGCCAGGTCCTCTTGCGTCACGCCGATCGCTCGACGCTCTCGTGCAATAACGTTTCCAATGTTGATATCGTTCATGGTCGGTCTTTCTGAAGATTGCGACGGCTGCACGGCCCAAGCGCATGCGCGGGCTTGAACTCAGTATGAGAGAACACCGCCGCTTGACGCAAGCGAGGGCTTGTTGACCGCAGGCCGCTTCAGTCAACCCCTCGCAACCGAAACGGCCTGCTATCCTTGACCAAACGACTCCCATGATCGGAGGATCCATGAACGCAACGTTCACGCTACCGCCCTCATCTGGTCGCAACCGCAATCTACCCCTGACGGCGGGCCTGCTTGCATGCCTTGCCCTTTACACGATCGACGCGGTTTGCCTTGCGTTCGTTCCGAACGAAGGACGCACCCTCGCTGCCAACATCGCCGTGCCTTTCGATCTGATGGTGTGCGTGCCCGCAGCTTTCTACTTGCTAGTGATCAAGCCCCGCAAGCTATCGCCCGTAGCCGCGATCCCCGTCATATACGCAGGCTTCGTCGTGTCGATGCTGGTCATGCAGCCCGGATCGTTTTCCCTGCTGACCGTGCTGCTTCCGATGATGCTCGCCGTGGAAGCGGTCATCCTCGTACGCGAGATCGCCCGCTTCTTGCGCGTTTTTCGCGCGGCGCGAAAAGAATCCACCCGCCCGATAGCATGGTTCGAAAAGCCGTTTTTCGAGCTCAGCCGCAACGAGACCGCATCGCACCTCTGCGCGCTCGAATGCTCTATCTGGTATTACGTGCTTGCCTCATGGCGCTCGAAGGCCGACGTGCCCAACGGCGCCCGTCCGTTTTCCTGCCATAAGGAAAGCGGGTACCTGGCGCTTTCAGGAGTGATCATGGCGTTGCTTCCCATCGAGGCCCTGGTCACGCATTTGCTGGTGGCGAAATATTGCGAACCGGCGGCCATCGTGCTGACCGTGCTTACCGCGTACACGCTTGTCTGGTTCATCGGGAACACGAGGGCGGTGGTCCTCAACCCTCTTCTGGTGGACGACACGTCCGTAACGGTGCGCTGGGGAGCCTACTTCAGCGAGCGCGTGCCCTTCGCTTCCATAGCGCGCATCGACCGCCGGGAAGAACCCGACGTTCCCAAGAGCGAGCGACTGAACATGGCCGTCATGGGCGCGCGGCCCTGTTGGATCGTGCTGCACGAACCGCGCATCATGCGGACCCTTCTTGGAAAGCCGCGCGCAGTGCGAGCCATAAACGTCTCGCCCGACAATGCGTCCGATTTCGAGAAATCGATCGCCGCACAGCTGTCGAAACGCTAGCGGTCGGACACGTCGACGAAGCGCACGCGGTTCTTGCCCGCGCGCTTGGCCCGGTACAGCGCGCGATCGGCAACGCGGAACAACCCCTCGTACGTATCGGCGTCCAGCCCCGCAAGCGCGCATCCTGCACTCAACGTCACGGGGCCGTCGAAGCCTTGCAGGCATTCCGCCTTTCGACCCAGTTCGCACGCGAACTCCCAAGCGCGGGAGCGATCGGCATCGGGCAGGAACACCGCGAACTCGTCGCCGCCCACACGCGCGGCCGTCCGTGCCTCGCCCTCCAGGGTCGACTCCATCGCCTGCGCGACGTGCACAAGCAGGTCGTCTCCCACCGGATGCCCGAACGTATCGTTGACCAGCTTGAAATCGTCCACGTCGAACACGAGCAGCGCCCCGCAGCCGTTCGTCAGGCAAGCGGGCAAGGCCCGATCGACCAAGCTCGATACCGTTCCCTGGTTGAACAGCTTCGTAAGCGGGTCGCGCCGCGCCTGGTCCACCAGATCGTCGATCAAGCGACGCTCGTCGGTAATGTCTTTCCAGCTTCCCACCGTTTTCGCCACGCTGCCGTTCCGGTCGCGAAGAAGCGTGACGTGTATGCGAACCCATCGCCATTCGCCCCCGTGTATCGGCACCACGTGGCGAACCTCCATAACAGCCGAATCCTCTGACTGCAGCGCCTCGGAAAGCCGAGCGTAATCTTCCGTGCGCATGCGCGTTCCCTTTTTGATCATATCCGAGTAGCAGGGGAAGCGCCGCTCCTCGCTGGACAGCTCTTCGCCCGAACCGGAGATTCGCTCGTATTCGACCAAAACATCTTGCACGTTGTCGTACTCGAACAGAACGTCCGTCACGCTGCGCAGCGCGATTCGATACCGCTCCCGTTCCAATTCAAGGGTTTGAGTCTTCTCGCGCAGCAGCCGCTGCAAGTACTCGTAGCTTTGAGCGCCCGCCTCGAACGGAAAGTACAACTCGTCTTTCATCGCCTGGTAGGGATTGGACACATGCACATGGCGGATGAGCAACCGTCCGTCGGATTCGACCAGATAATAGCTGCACCTTTGGTGCTCCTCGAGAACCATGCCCGTGCTCTCATCCGTGCGAACGCGATAACGACCCATGACCAGGCACGTTTCGCTCGTAGTGCTTGCCAAGCAGAATTCCTCGTCGGAAACCACGCAGGCGGGAGTGAGCGGCGCCTGTTCGACGAAGTACGCCACGATGGCGGCCTTGTCCGTGAAAAACTCAACCTCGCCTGCGCCTATCCACGAAAAATCGTCCGTAAAGCGAGAGAGCACGACGTCGATCGCCGTGCCGGAATAAAACAGCCGAACGGTATCGGCCACGAATTCGATCGCTTGCCCAAAGAGCGGATTCATCGGCCCTCCTCCCCCGCATGCCTTGCCTGCGCGTGCACGCGCATAAAACTCTCTCGGGGAGTATACAACCTCGACCGCTCCTCGGGGGAGACAACGAGCAAAAACGTAGCAGGAAGATCAGCTATTGGCAATGAACACGAGGCCGATAAAGCCAACGACAAGAAACGTGCAGCACAGGCCCACCGTATTGCAGACGCGCCGCGCGCGGGCATCTGACCCCGCGATTCTTCGCGTCACCGCGTACAATCCCAAACCAACCGCGGCGCCAAGCGTGTTGGCAATCAGATCGGTCGCATCCGACGCCCCCGCCGCAAAAGCAAACTGCAGCACCTCGAACGCCAAGCTGGTCGCCGCCGCAAACGCCAAGCCGATCGCGAGCGGTCGCTTTCCCAACAGCATTCCCATGTACAGGCCGAACGGAACGAAGACCACTAGGTTCTGCACGACTTCGGAATAATCAGGCTCGCCGTTCACAACCAGCGCGCCCGCCAAGGGCACCACGTTCACGCTGCGCATCGTACCGAACACGTCCAACGAAACCTGCATCTTGAACAGGATCGCCCACACGAGCACCACTGCGTAAATCGCGAACAGCGCCCCTGAGATTCCGCGGCTCCCCAGCACGGACCGCCCGCCCGCCGATACCTCGCCCATGACCTTCGACCCCTTCCCCGGCGGCTGCGCAGACCCCCGATCTTTCCGTTGCCAGCCCATGGTAGCCAAGCAGGCGGAACGGCACGACGAAAGGTCAGCTTTCGTTTCCGCAGGTTAAGAAAAATTAAGAGAGCTTTAAGGGACTTCGGGAACACGAGCCTTTTCGTTTTAAGCACCCGAATTCGCGGGGCGCTGCGGGGTATCGTGCCCCCAACGCACAAAAAAGCCGAGCGCTGCATGCGCCCGGCCTGGTGTTTCGTGGAGCCAGTGACAGGACTCGAACCTGCAACCCACAGTTTACAAAACTGTTGCGCTACCATTGCGCCACACTGGCCCGTTGCGAAAACGCGCCCGAATATTGTACGACATCGCTCGCGATTCGCAAAGCGCCCGCAAGAAATGCATGATAAGCCGAACCGATTCTTCGCACCTCGAGGCTCTGCGCAGCGCACGCCAACGCACGCACCGCGCCCCGCAGCGCGCCGCAAGCCGAGCGAAGCCCCTCCTACTGAGACGACCCGGGCTCTTCCACCCGCAACGCGCGATACAGGCGATCGGGCACCAAGCTGACCAGGTCGTCGGTCCAGCGCACCAGGTCGGTCGGCGCATCGGATCGGAACCAATCGTTGAGCACCTCGCACTCCAGCTTCGAGAAAATCTCCACGATGAAGCGCATGTTGTCGTTCACGGTAACGTGGCGGTACTTTTCAAGCGTTTCCAGCAGAACCGTCTTACGGTTCTCGGGCATGACCGTCTGGCCGAAAGGCGTGTTGATGCTGTACTGGATCGACTTGCGGTAGAAATCGCGCTCCTGATCGATCAAGCGTAGATGGTGGTAGTACCCCGTTTTCCAGTCGACGGTTCTCCCGATCTCGTTCAGGTAGAACTGTCGACAGAAGATGGAGTGCCACCAGGGAATGTCGTACTTGCTTTGGAAATGGCGGTAGAACGTCTGGCGCGAGATGCCGGCATTCTCGCATATCTCGGCAATCGTGATGCGATCGAGCGACTTGTCGACAGCATGCAGTATCTTCATTTTCGTTCGCAACTCCGGCGACCCGAAAATATCCTGGCCATGCGCAAGATCCGGCAGCATGCAAAGCCTCCTCTTTGAACGTTCCCTTACCCAGTCCCCTGCAAGAAATCTGTCCACCGAATTAAACATACCCCACAAAAACGCCTGACAGCACGTTACATTCTTGCACAATCGTCCGGTCTAGTTTACATGCAGTCCCTTTGATTCCGCAACACGGACATACTGCGGGCCTTGTGCAAACCCCCCACGACACCCACCGCGCCACGACCTTTGAACAGCCGCGCGGCGGCCATCACAATATCTTCACAGAGGTGGACATGCCACCCGAAAACCTTGGCGGCAACGCAGGATGCGCTGCCGGAGAAAGGAGACTGTCATGGCGAAGATAGTCAATTCTTGGAACGACTGGGATCCGTTGAAGCGCGTGATCGTCGGCCTCTGCGACAACTCGGTCATCCCGCCCGAGGAGCCCGCGACCTCCGAGAAGGTGCCCGTCGACTCCGAGATGCGCGGCATGTGGGGCCTTCGCCCGCTGCGCACGGTCGAGGTCGGCAACGCCTGCCTCGAGAACCTCGTGAAGGCGCTCGAGGAGCGCGGCGTGGTCGTCGACCGCCCGACGCCCCTGCAGTGGAACCAGGCCATCGGCACGCCCGACTTCCGCAACGACTCCATGATGACCTGCATGCCGCCCCGCGACATCCTGCTCACCATCGGCAACGAGATCATGGCCTCCGCCAACTCCTTCCGCTGCCGCTACTTCGAGTACCTGGCCTACTGGCCGCTGATGAAGCAGTACTTCGACGAGGACCCGGACTTCCTGTGGACCCAGGCCCCCCGTCCCCGCTTGACGGACAAGTCCTACAAGCACAACTACTACGATGAGAAGATCAGCCTGGAGGAGCGCCTGGTGCGCACCGCCAACAAGGACTTCGTCACGACGGAAGTCGAGCCGATGTGGGACGCCGCCGACGTCATGCGCATGGGCAAGGACCTGTTCATCCAGCACGGCCTGACCACCAACCGCACGGCCATGGACTGGTTCCAGCGCTACTACCCCGAGTACCGCGTGCACGCCGTGAACTTCCCCGGCGACCCGTACCCGATCCACATCGACGCGACCTTCGTGCCGCTGCGCCCGGGCCTGATCATCAACAACCCGCAGCGCAAGCTGCCCGAGGAGCAGCGCGCGATCTTCGAGGCCAACGACTGGCAGATCGTCGACGCCGCCCAGCCGGCGCACTCCGAGCCGCCCGAGTTCTGCTACAGCTCCGTGTGGCTGTCCATGAACTGCCTGGTCCTCGACCCCAAGACGGTCATCGTGGAGGCCTCCGAGGTCTACCAGCAGGAGGAGATGGACAAGCTCGGCATGAACGTCATCCCCGTCGACCTGCGCGGCGCCTACGCCTTCGGCGGCGGCCTGCACTGCTCCACGGCGGACGTCTACCGCGAGGGCGAGTGCCTCGACTACTTCCCGAACCGCGTCGCCGACCCGACCCTGGTCCGTCCGGAGATGTGGAACGACTAGTCGCTTAACCCGTTGCTGGAAGGTCCGGTACAAAACCGGGTCTTCCAGCCCTTCCAGAGCCCCCGGCCCCCAAGGGCTTCGTTCCGCCTATGCGACGGCGCTCCTTGTTCGAAGATCCCAGGGAGCCGGTCGGCTTTCCCCTTTATCATCACATTCATGCCAAAGCGGCGCCGCAGCGTCCGCGTGCCTCGTCGTACCCCGAACCTTTCCATACCCGCAACCGGGCAACCGCACTGAAGGACTCGGGCGACACGACGCCGCCCCCAAGGAGGGATACATGAACCAGCAAGCGAAATACAAGCTTATCGGCTTCATCATGATGTTCGCTTCATCATCGCTGATGGGCGGCATTGGAGCCTTCACCCGCTTCATCGACGCGCCCGGCGACTTCGTGTCGTTCTGGCGCAACTTCGCAGGCCTCATCGCCCTGTCGATCATCTTCTGCTTCATCGGAGGAAGCTGGAAGAAGCTCAAGGAAACCCGGTTCTCCGGCATGATGCTGCTCTCCGGCGTGTTCTTGGGCCTGCTGTCCGGCCTGTACTGCCTCTCCACGCAGTACACCACGTTGGCCAACGCATCGTTTCTTATCTACACCGGCCCCATCTACTCGACCATCCTCGCGGCGATATTCCTGAAGGAGAAGCTCAACATCAAGGGCATCCTCTGCATCGTCGCCGTAGTCATCGGCATGCTGTTCATCGTGGGCATCGTGACGCCCGAGGGCCTGACGCTCGACCTCGATCCCAAGTACACCTTCGGCAACGCCATCGCCTTCGCTTCCGGCGTGGCCTACGGCCTGTACCTGTTCTTCTCGCGCTACCGTGAGGACTGCGATTCCAACGTCCGCTCCTGGTGGAACTTCCTGTTCGGCTCGCTGTCCATCGTCGTGCTGCTCATCTGGCACCACTTCTTCCTGCAGCCGCTGTCCTACACCGAGAAGATCAACGGCGTGACGCAGTTCGATGCGAACGGCCAGATCATCACCCATGCCTGGAACATGTTCACGATGCCCGGCTCGTCTTGGGTCGTGCTCATCGCCGCAGCGCTCATCACCGGCTTCGGCGCGTTCTACCTGCTGACCCATGCTACCAAGCGCCTGAAGGCCGGCGAGCTGGCCGCCATCTCCTACCAGGAGACCATCATGGCATCGCTTTTGGGCCTGTTCATGTTCGGCGAGACGATGACCGCCTTCCAGATCATCGGCGGCGCGCTCATCATCATCGGCGGCGTGGCTCAGATCTTCTTCTCGACATCGGCAGCAAGCAAGCAGGGCGAAAAGATGGAGAAAGAAGAGGAGATACGCGAGAACCTTGAAGCGCGGCTAGATGAAGAGCAAGCAAAAGAAGCCTTGAGCTAGCCGATCCTCACGCAACAAGAAAGGAGCGTGCACCTATGAAGATCACGAGCAACCTGACTCACATCGCCACCGAGATGGAGTTCGAGGCGCCGCTGAACGAAGAGGAGCTGCGCGCCGCGTTCGAGGGCAACGGCTTCCAGGGATTCGCTGCCGAGCTCGATATCGCCGAGCGCACCGAGGACCACGTGCAGATGATGTCGCTTGCCGACCTGCTCGGGTTCGCGAAGGCATCCGGCCTGTCCGCGGTGACCTACGACGTGACGTACTTCCCGCATGCCGACGCCGCCGAGGTGGACTACCAGCTGAAAGAACTGGCCCACGACCTGGAGATCAGCGCCGAGGTCATCCGCGACCTGTGCGCCGACGAGATCCAGGAGTACCTGGCGCTCGACGCCAAGCGCGACGCGAGCCTGCCCGTCCACAGCATCGTGGAGGCGTACACGGGCGGCACGGCGTTCGCCTGGTACGGCATGCGCGACTACCCGCGCCTGAAGAGGGTCATCCTGGCCAAGCTGGCCCAGGGCGGCCAGCAGGCCAAACGATCCTTTATCTTCCGCGCCAGCAAAGCGCAAGTCGACTTGCTGGAAAACCGATAGGAGGCGCACCGTGAAAGCAACGGTTTACATGGAGGAGATGGACGCGTTCACGTACCGCGAGAAGCTTCGCAACGATGCGGTGGTGTTCGTGCCCGTAGGCGCCCTTGAGCAACATGGATCGCACATGGCCATGTGCGTGGACGCCGCCCTCACCAAAGCCATGGCAGGAGCCACGGCCGAAGCCCTGACCGCCTACACCGAAGGCGCGATCGAGGGCATGGTGGCCGCGCCGATCAACTACGGCTACCGCTCCCAGCAGCGCTCCGGCGGCGGATTCCACCTGTCGGGCACGACCAGCCTGCGCGGAACGACCCTCATCGCGCTCTCCCGCGACATCGTGTTCAGCATCATCCGACAGGGAGCACGCAAGATCGTGCTGATGAACGGCCATTACGAGAACTTCCAGTTCATCTTCGAAGGAGCCCAGCTGGCCCTCGAGGATGCGCGCAAAGACGGTATCGACGACGCGAAGATCCAACTGCTCTCGTACTGGGACTTCGTGGACGACCAGACCATCGCCGAACTTTATCCCGAAGGCTTCACCGGATGGGACCTCGAGCACGCCGGCGTCATGGAAACCTCGCTCATGCTCCTGTTCTACCCCGACCTGGTCGATATGAGCAAGATCAACGATCCGCTGTACGACGGACTGCCCGCCACGCTTCCCAACTACGACGTGCTGCCCATCATCGCCGATTACACGCCGCCTTCGGGCTGCCTGTCGTCCCCCGCAGCATCGTCGCGCGAAAAGGGCATCATCTTGCGCGACGTGGCCGTACGCAACATGGTAGGCGCCATCAAGCGAGAATTCGCCTAAGCGCAGGGAGCGGCCCTCATCCGAAACCGGCAACATCCACGGCCTTCCGGCGCCAACCGCCAGGAAGGCCGTGCGCGTAAAAGGAGCATCATGACCGCATCGTACACCATGCTTCACGTCTTCGCTCCCAACGAAGCCGTTCACTTCCTGGGAGACTATCACGAAATCCTAGAGGGGGATTGCCATGCATACGCACGCAGTTGAGAAAAAAGTCCCGTTCAAAGTAGCGCTCTCGTCGTTCCTCGGCAACTTCATCGAGTGGTTCGATTACGCAACCTACACGTACTTCGCTATAACCATCGGCATCGTGTTCTTCCCTGAATCGGCAGTGAACTCAACGCTGCTCGCGTTCGCGGTGTTCGCGATCTCGTTCGTCTTCCGTCCGCTGGGCGCCGCGTTCTGGGGCAGCATGGGAGACAAGAAGGGCCGCAAGTGGTCTTTGTCCATGTCCATCTTCCTTATGACGGGCGCAGCGTTTCTCATCGGCTGCCTGCCCTCGTACGAGACCATCGGGCTTCTGTCGCCCATCCTGCTCATCTGCCTGCGAAGCGTGCAGGGGTTCTCGGCCGCAGGCGAGTATTCGGGCGCTGCCGTATTTCTGGCCGAGTACTCCCCGGCCAACCACCGCGGCAAGTACTGCTCGCTCGTACCCGCTTCGACCGCAGCCGGCCTGTTGGCCGGTTCGACCGCCGCGCTGATCATCAAACTGCTGCTGCCCGAAGCCGCCGTTATCGAATGGGGCTGGCGCATACCGTTTCTGTTGGCAGGCCCGCTGGGCTTGATCGCGCACTACATCCGCACCAAGCTTGAGGATTCCCCGACGTTCGAGCAGATGACCTCCGACACCAAGCGCGTCAAAGAAGCCCCCAACCCCACCCGCCTCGTGTTCAAGAAGTACCGCAAGCGCCTGCTTGCCAGCATCGCGGCAACCATGGTGAACTCGGTTGGGTTCTACCTGGTGCTCACGTACCTGCCCACGTACTTGACCAGTTACGCGGGCATGGAAGCGGCACCCGCCCAGTTCGCAACCGACGTTGCGCTCGTCGCCTACATCCTCATCGTGCTGGGCGCAGGCAAGGTATCGGATATCGTCGGGCGCAAGAAGATGCTCCTGGGCGCCTGCGTCGCCTTCATCGTGCTGAGCATACCGGCTTTCACCATGCTGAACACAGCTTCGCTTCCCATCGTTATCGCAGCTGAGCTGATTCTGTGCATCACGCTGTCCATCAACGATTCGAACATCGCCTGCTACCAAGCCGAAATGTTTCCCACCGAAGTGCGCTACACCGGCGCCGCCCTGGGATCCAACATCGCCTACGTGGTGTTCGGGGGAACCGCGTCGATGGTCGCGACCGCGCTTATCGACGCAACGGGCAACGGCATGGCTCCGGCGTACTACATGATGGGAATTTGCCTGATCGCTGGCATCATCCTTCTGTTCACCGCACATGAGTACAAGGGCGTTCCGCTGAACGACATCGAATAGCATTCGCAAGTTCGCTCGCTTCACGGCAGATTCCTGCGAAGGCAAGCGCTCGACTGCAAACCGAGCGGGCCCCGCAAGATACGCCGCTATTCGCCAGAAGGACCGACCGCATCGCAGTTCAACGATGCGGTCGGTCCTTTCTCTTCGCAAGCGCAGCCCCGCTTTCGCCGTCAGGCGAGCGACCGCCCTTTGCGCATACCGCTCCAGCGCAACCGAAAAGAACGTCCGCCGAATCCCCCTGCCATGCGCTCCTTCTCCGCTATACTGGTCTTTGTCAGCAAATCACGCGGGCCAGCCCGCGATCAGGCCGCATCGACCGCACACCGCCAAGGAGAGTTCATGAGGAAGCGCGACGACCTCGTACGTACCGACGACTGCGCCGCCGATCAGGCGATAGCCCCCAATAAAAGAAGAATCCCCCTTCCGCTCAAAGTGTTCGGCATCCTATCGATGGTCATGGGCGGCGCTTTGGCAGCCTTGCTTGCGCTGCTCGTGATCGGCACGGCGCTGCTCGTCCAAAACGGCGCGTTCGAAGGCGAGCTCTCGTCGGCAACGCTCATCATCTTCATCGTGGACACCGTGCTCATGACCGTGCTCGCAGCCATGTTCGCCGTGTTCGGCATCCGCCTGCTGCTCAACAAGCGACGTCATGCCGCGGAAGTCGCGGACGTGATGATCGTCGTGCTGGTCGGAATCGTCCTTTGCAGCATCATGCTTGACGGCCTGAACCTTAGCTTGGCCGCCTACGGCGCAATAGCCGTGTTCCTTGTTGTCATGCAAAGCTACCTCGACCCCTCTTTGGCGCAAGAGCGCGAACTGCAGCGTAAACTGCGCGACATGGAAACGCGCGAGGCGGCCGAAGACGGCACGCTCGGCCGCGACGAAACGGGCAAGGGATTCATAGCCCTCAACTTCTTCAACCTGTTCTGGATATTCACGGTCTGCTGCGTGCTCGGGCTCATGCTCGAGACCGTCTACCATTTCGCCGTGGTGGAGCCGGGCCACTACCAAGACCGAGCCGGCATGCTCATCGGGCCCTTCTCCCCCATTTACGGATTCGGGGCGGTTCTCATGACCATAGCGCTCAATCGGTTCCACAACAAGAACGTGGTGCTCATCTTTTTGGTAAGCGCTGTTATCGGAGGTGCGTTCGAGTATCTGACCAGCTGGTTCATGCAGTTCGCTTTCGGTATCGTAGCCTGGGATTACTCGGGCACGTTCCTGTCCATCGACGGACGCACCAACGGCATGTTCATGGCCATGTGGGGATTCCTCGGCGTGATATGGATCAAGGCATGCCTGCCCTGGATGCTGAAGCTGGTGAACCTGATACCTTGGAACTGGCGCTACACCATCACCACGGTATGCGCGGTTCTCATGATCGCCGACGGGGCAATGACCCTGCTCGCGCTTGATTGCTGGTATCAGCGCATGGCGGGAACGGCCATTCAGGATTCCGCGGTGGTTCAATTCTTCGACGAGCATTTCGACAACCAGTACATGCAGGAACGCTTCCAAAGCATGTCGATCGATCCAGGCAACGCAACGCGCGCGAAATAGCAAAAGGGAACCGACCCGGTCAAGCCTGCGCAGAGCCGGTTGCAGCCGCGCGCACGGCGCGGACGGCCAAGCGCCCCAGAACCACGCCCGCCAGGCAGGCAACGACGCTTCCGCATGCGTACGCCGCCCCCGTGACGTACTTCCCGCGTTCGATAAGCGTCAGCGTCTCCAACGAGAACGTCGAAAACGTGGTGAAACCGCCGCATACGCCCGTCTTCAAGAACAGGACCGCATTGTCGGACATGCCGGGCCACACCGTAGCAGCCTCGAACACGGCCCCGATAACCACGGCGCCGACAAAGTTGATCAGGAACGTCATGAGCGGAAAATCGCCTTCGAGGGGAACAAGCCCCAGCAGATAGCGGCCCACGGCTCCCACGAACCCGCCAAGACCCACGCACAGCATCGCCATCATGTCCTGCTCTCCTCCTCTTCGGAACCTGCCCAGTATAGCGAAAGGCCCGTGCGTGCGCACCGGAAAACGCCTTATCGTGCGCGCCCTTGCACCGAAAGACCGGCCGTAGCGAACACCGGGGCAGAACAGCAACAGGGCGCGAACCTCGCCCGTTCGATTGACAACGAACGTTCGTTTGCGTATTATAGCGTACAGATATTCTTACGAACATTTGATCGCGCGAACGGATGACCGCATGGATCTACTTGCGAAACTCGAAATCCTCGCCGATGCGGCGAAATACGATGTAGCCTGCACGTCCTCGGGCATCGATCGCGACGCCCAGAAGGGCAAGCTTGGAAACACGCTGGCTGCCGGCTGCTGCCACAGCTTTGCCGCAGACGGGCGGTGCATCACGCTTTTGAAGGTGCTCATGACCAACGCTTGCGTGTACGACTGCGCCTACTGCGTGAACCGCGCATCCAACGAAGTTCCGCGCGCTGCGTTCAAGCCAAGAGAGTTGGCGGATCTCACCGTGTCGTTTTATCGACGCAACTATATTGAAGGCCTGTTTCTCAGCTCGGGAGTTATCCGCAATCCCGACCACACCACCGAGCTTATGATACGAACGCTCGAGATTCTGCGCGAGGAACACGGCTTTCGCGGCTACATCCACGCGAAAGCCGTGCCGGGGACATCGCCCGAGCTGATCGATCAACTCGGGCACCTTGCCGACCGCATGAGCGTGAACCTAGAACTTCCTTCACAGCAAAGCCTGCGGCTGCTCGCCCCCGAAAAGGACAAGCAGCGCATTCTCTCGCCCATGAAGCAGATACGGGACAACATAGCGGTCGACAAGGACACGCGCGCGCTCATGCGAAGGGAAACCACGTACATGACGCAGGTCAGCCCCAAGCGAAAGGAACGAGCCTTCGTACCCGCCGGCCAATCGACGCAGATGATCATAGGAGCTACGCCTGAAAGCGATTTTCAAATCCTGAACCTTTCGGCAGCCCTCTACCGTACGCTCTCGCTCAAGCGCGTGTTCTTCAGCGCCTACATGCCCGTGAACGACGATGCGCGTCTTCCGGGCGCCGATGCCGTCCAGCTCAATCGCGAGCACCGTCTCTACCAAGCCGATTGGCTCCTGCGGTTCTACCGCTTCGACGTGACGGAGATCATCGACGAGGCGCACCCTTTTCTCGATCCCGATTTGGACCCCAAGGCAAACTGGGCTATAAACAACCTCGATTTCTTCCCCGTAGAAGTGAACACCGCTCCCCTTGAGTCGCTGCTGCGCGTTCCGGGCATCGGCGTACGGGGAGCAAGGCTTATCATGCGCGCACGGCGCACGACATGCCTACGCGAATCCGAGCTGCGCAAATTGGGCATAGCCTACAAGCGGGCACGGTTTTTCATAACCTGCGGGGGCACCTACGCAGGGCGCGGAGCCGATTTTTCGCCCGAAGGACTTCGAGCGCAGCTGGCGGCGCCCATTAAGGGCGGCGCGCACGGCCGCCGGTCCGCCAAGACCACCCCCGGGCAACTAAGCTTGTTCGAAAAGGTCGAAACGCCCGAGAAGCTGCGTGCCGCCGGCAAAGACCCGCGCAAGCTCGACACCGGCGCTCCCCCGACAGCGGACGGCTCCTTTGGTTGGCAACGCGCGCTCGAACCGCGCACGACGGTTGCCGTATGAGCAATCCTCACAACAGCCGAAACACCGCCCGGCCGGTGCGCGAAGAGCCCTTGCAGGATGTTGCCTACGCATACGACGGTACGCCGGAAGGCCTGCTGACGGCGGTGTTCCAAGCCTACGCCAATCGCGAAGACCCGCAAGATATCGCCCCCGGCAACACATTGCAGCCACGCCTGGGGCAAACCGTCCGCACCATAGAAACCGACATGCAGCTTGCAATGCGGGTTCGCAAAGGCATCCAACGTACGTGCGGGCAGACGGCGTTCGAGGCTGTTCTGCACGCCGCGCTGTCAGACGACCCGAACACCGGAGCCATCGTGTACCGATTCGTGCGCTACGCCATGTCGCGCCGCCAACCGCACGACTGCGCCCGATGCCCGAAACGGCATAGCTGCGCCGGTATCCCCAACTGCACCGCAGCGTCGGCAAGAAGGTCGAGCGTGCTCGACGACCTTGCGAACCCAGCGGTCGGGCCCCTCGTCAAGCTCGACCGGGCGGTCATGAACGAACGCCACCGCATGCTCCAGTTCCTGCGCTTCGAGCACCTGGAAAACGGAGGCTGGTTCGCGCGATGCAGCCCGAACGCCTCCGTGGTGCCCCTGGTCATGGACTGGTTCGCGGGCCGCTTCAACGCGCAGCCCTTCGCGGTGCTCGACGAGCGGCACGCCCTGGCCGGCGTGTACGAGGGACGGGGCTGGCGGCTCGTGCGCACGGACCGGATCGACCTCCCCGCGCATGCGGCGGACGAGGAGCTCATGCAGGCGGCCTGGAAGCGATTCTACGACGCGACCACCGTCGAGGCCCGCTACAACCCCGAGCTGCGCCGGCGGTTCATGCCCGAGCGCTTCTGGAAGGACCTGACCGAGATGCGCGAGGGCGCCCCGAGCGAGGGCCTGGCGCGCTGAGGGAGCCGAGGCGCGGCCGACCGGCGGGGCCCGCCCCCTCGAGCGGCGGACGGCCCCGCGCAGCCCGCCCCCCAAACGCGAAAGGGCCCCGGGGCCTGTTACGGCTCCGGGGCCCCTGGGTCTCGGCGGAATACGCCGAGCGCCCTGCGCGAGCGCGACGTCCTATCCTCCCACAGCCTTGCGCTGCAGTACTTTCGGCGATGGCGGTCTTAACTTCCGGGTTCGGAATGGGACCGGGTGATCCCCGCCTCCAAGGTCGCGCTCGCGCAGGGCGCTTGGGCTCCGCGCGGCTTCTATGCCGCAGGGCGCGCTCTCCGCGCCACCCTGGCGGTTGCACAGCGTTCGGTCGTGACGGACCGCGAACAAGCTCCAATGTGTGAAGACGAAGAGCTCGGGCTATTAGTACCGCTCGGCTGAGGCGATCGCTCGCCTTGCACCTGCGGCCTATCGACCAGGTGTTCTGCCTGGGCCCTTACCGAAAAGAGGACTCATCTTGGAGACGGCTTCCCACTTAGATGCTTTCAGCGGTTATCCGTGCCGGACGTAGCTAGGCAGCCGTGCCGTTGGTCGACAACTGCTGCACCAGAGGTCCGTCCACCCCGGTCCTCTCGTACTAGGGGCAGACCTCCTCAATCCTCTTGCTCCTGCGGAGGATAGGGACCGAACTGTCTCACGACGTTCTGAACCCAGCTCGCGTACCGCTTTAAATGGCGAACAGCCATACCCTTGGGACCGACTTCAGCCCCAGGATGCGATGAGCCGACATCGAGGTGCCAAACCTTGCCGTCGATGTGGACTCTTGGGCAAGATCAGCCTGTTATCCCCGGAGTACCTTTTATCCGTTGAGCGACGGCCATTCCACTCTGGGCCGCCGGATCACTAGAACCGAGTTTCCTCCCTGCTCGACCTGTACGTCTCGCAGTCAAGCCCGCTTGCACTCTTGCGCTCTGCAGACGATTGCCAACCGTCCTGAGCGGACCTTTGCGCGCCTCCGTTACTCTTTAGGAGGCGACCGCCCCAGTCAAACTACCCGCCTGACACGGTCCCTGCGCCGGATCACGGCCGCAGGTTAGATCGCCGACGCGACGAGGGCAGTATTCCAAGGCCGGCTCCACGGGAACTGGCGTCCCCGCTTCGAAGCCTCCTGCCTATCCTCTACGCGCCGAGCCAACGATCAATGTCAAGCTGCAGTAAAGGTTCACGGGGTCTTTCCGTCCTTCCGCAGGTAATTCGCATCTTCACGAATAATACAATTTCACCGGGTCCATGGTTGAGACAGCGCCCAAATCGTTACGCCATTCGTGCAGGTCGGAACTTACCCGACAAGGAATTTCGCTACCTTAGGACCGTTATAGTTACGGCCGCCGTTTACTGGGGCTTGGCTTCAGGGCTTCGCCTTGCGGCTGACCCATCCGCGTAACCTTCCAGCACCGGGCAGGCGTCAGACCCTATACGTCGCCTTGCGGCTTTGCAGAGTCCTGTGTTTTTGATAAACAGTCGCTTGGGCCGTTTCGCTGCGACCCCCGGCCGCTCCGGACGCGAGGTCCTTCACCGCCAGGGGCACTCCTTCTCCCGAAGTTACGGAGTCAGTATGCCGAGTTCCTTAACCATGGTTCTCCCGATCGCCTCGGTATGCTCTACCCGCCCACCTGTGTCGGTTTTGGTACGGGCGCCGATGTCCCTTCCTAGAGGTTTTTCTCGGAAGCATGGGCTCGCCGACTTCGCCAAAAGGCTTCGTCTCGCGTCTCGGGATGCATGCGCGGCTGGTTTCCATGCCGCGCTCCCTACGCGCTTTCACGGGGACGTCCAGAACCCCGCTCGGCTACCCTTCTCCGTCGCCCCATCGGTGATGACGGTCCATCGGCGGTACAGGAATGTCCGCCTGTTGTGCATCGGCTACGCCTTCCGGCCTCGCCTTAGCTCCCGACTGACCCTGGGAGGATTAGCCTTGCCCAGGAACCCTTAGGCTTACGGCGGCGGCGTTTCTCGCGCCGCTCTCGTTACTCATGCCAGCATTCTCACTTCCACGCGGTCCACCGCAGGTCGCCCTGCGGCTTCGCCCCCCGTGGAAAGCTCCCCTACCACTAATGAAATTAGTCCGCTGCTTCGGTACCATGCTTAGCCCCGTGAATTGTCGGCGCATGTCCACTTGACCAGTGAGCTGTTACGCACTCTTTAAATGCATGGCTGCTTCTAAGCCAACATCCTGGTTGTCTAGGCAAACGCACATCCTTTGCCACTCAGCATGGATTTGGGGACCTTAGCAGGCGGTCTGGGCTGTTTCCCTCTCGAACACACAGCTTAGCCCACATGTTCTGACTCCCGGACTCTGAAATGGCGGCATTCGGAGTTTGGTTCCTGTCGGTAGGCGGTGAAGCCCCCTCGAGGATCCAGTGCTCTACCGCCGCCATTGAACGTCCGAGGCTAGCCCTAAAGCTATTTCGGGGAGAACGAGATATCTCCGGGTTTGATTGGCCTTTCACCCCTATCCACGGGTCATCCCCTCCGTTTTCAACCGAAGTGGGTTCGGCCCTCCACGGGGTCTTACCCCCGCTTCAGCCTGCCCATGGATAGCTCACCCGGCTTCGCGTCTGCAGCATGCGACTAAAACGCCATCTTAAAGGCTCGCTTTCACTGCGGCTCGCTTAAAAGCTTAACCTCGCCGCATACCGCAACTCGCTGGCTCATTCTACAAAAGGCACGCCGTCACAGCGCATAGGCTGCTCCGACTGCTTGTAGGCGCACGGTTTCAGGTACTGTTTCACTCCCCTCTCGGGGTGCTTTTCACCTTTCCCTCACGGTACTGGTTCGCTATCGGTCACAGGAGAGTGTTTAGCCTTGGAGGGTGGTCCCCCCAGCTTCGCACCGGGTTTCACGTGCCCGGCGCTACTCGGGTGCCGCGCTCGGAGGGGGCGGGGCTTCGCGTACGGGGCTCTCACCCTGTTCCGCCGGCCTTCCCAGGCCGTTCCGCTGCCGCGCCCCTTTGTCACTCCGCCCATGGTCTGAGGCCCATGGGATGCTCGGTCCCGCAACCCCTCATGCAGCAACGCCCTCAAGCTTACACATGCATGGGTTTGGGCTCGCGCGGTTTCGCTCGCCGCTACTCCCGCGATCTCGGTTGATTTCTCTTCCTCCGGGTACTTAGATGTTTCAGTTCCCCGGGTTGCCTTCCGCCGCCCTATTTCGTTCAGGCGGGGATAGCAGGGCATGACCCCTGCTGGGTTCCCCCATTCGGAGACCTGCGGATCAAAGGGTGTTTGCCCCTCCCCGCAGCTTATCGCAGCTTGCCGCGTCCTTCGTCGACTTCCTGTGCCAAGGCATCCGCCGTGCGCCCTTAGTATCTTCGTCTCTTCGGATCTCGTTCAGTATGGTTTTTGGGTATCCATATCGATGTATTCGCGATCGTGATAGATGCTCCATTACTTTGACAGACCACCCGATGGAATCGGTGATATGCATGTGATGAAGATCTTCTTTGTCACTTTAAACGCTATGCAACTGTCAAGGTGCGCGGGAAGGCGCTCGCCTTCCCGAGGCTTCGAGAGCCTCGGAAGCCGGATGCTGAGAGAGCGGGATGCGAGAGGGCCTTCGCGACGGGCCCGCGGACGGGTCTTCCGTTTCTGTTTCTTTTCCATCCAGGCGAGGGAGCTTCGCTCGACCTCGTCGGACACCTGAGTGTCTCCCTAGAAAGGAGGTGATCCAGCCGCACCTTCCGGTACGGCTACCTTGTTACGACTTCACCCCCCTTACCCTCCACACCTTCGACGCCTCCGCCCCTTTCGGGTTCGGCCGGCGGCTTCGGGTGCAGACGACTCGGGTGGTGTGACGGGCGGTGTGTACAAGGCCCGGGAACGTATTCACCGCGGCATGCTGATCCGCGATTACTAGCAACTCCGACTTCACGGAGGCGGGTTGCAGCCTCCGATCCGAACTGGGGCCGGCTTTGAGGGATTCGCTTCCTGTCGCCAGGTCGCAGCCCGTTGTACCGGCCATTGTAGCACGTGTGCAGCCCAGGGCATAAAGGGCATGATGACTTGACGTCGTCCCCACCTTCCTCCGGCTTGACGCCGGCAGTCCCGTATGAGTCCCCAACTCAATGCTGGCAACATACGGCAGGGGTTGCGCTCGTTGCGGGACTTAACCCAACATCTCACGACACGAGCTGACGACAGCCATGCACCACCTGCGCGAGCTCCTCTCGGCCACCGGGTCTCCCCGGCTTCACTCGCATGTCAAGCCCTGGTAAGGTTCTTCGCGTTGCTTCGAATTAAGCCACATGCTCCGCTGCTTGTGCGGGCCCCCGTCAATTCCTTTGAGTTTTAGCCTTGCGGCCGTACTCCCCAGGCGGGACGCTTAATGCGTTGGCTTCGGCACGGAGAGGCGATCCTCCCCACACCTAGCGTCCATCGTTTACGGCTAGGACTACCAGGGTATCTAATCCTGTTCGCTCCCCTAGCTTTCGCACCTCAGCGTCAGTGTCGGCCCAGCAGGCTGCCTTCGCCATCGGTGTTCTTCCCGATATCTGCGCATTCCACCGCTACACCGGGAATTCCGCCTGCCTCTACCGAACTCGAGCGCGCCAGTTCGGAACCCGGCTCGAGGTTGAGCCCCGAGGTTAGAGGTTCCGCTTGGCGCGCCGCCTACGCGCGCTTTACGCCCAATGAATCCGGATAACGCTCGCCCCCTACGTATTACCGCGGCTGCTGGCACGTAGTTAGCCGGGGCTTCTTCTGCAGGTACCGTCGTCGGTCTTCCCTGCTGAAAGCGGTTTACAACCCGAAGGCCGTCGTCCCGCACGCGGCGTTGCTGCGTCAGGGTTGCCCCCATTGCGCAAAATTCCCCACTGCTGCCTCCCGTAGGAGTCTGGGCCGTATCTCAGTCCCAATGTGGCCGGTCGGTCTCTCAACCCGGCTACCCGTCGAAAGCACGGTGGGCCGCTACCCCGCCGTCTACCTGATGGGCCGCGACCCCATCCCTTGCCGCTCGAGGCTTTCCCGGCCCCTCCATGCGGAGGGGCCGGAGCATCCGGTATTAGCCTCGGTTTCCCGAGGTTGTCCCGGAGCAAGGGGCAGGTTGGTCACGTGTTACTCACCCGTTCGCCACTGTATGCCCACCCGAAGGTGGCTTAACCGTTCGACTTGCATGTGTTAGGCACGCCGCCAGCGTTCATCCTGAGCCAGGATCAAACTCTCCGTTTAAAAGAGTGCGGCATCGCTGCCGCGTTCGATCTTGGTTTCCCGCCGCCCGCTCCCCCGAGGGGTCCGCGGCCGGCCGGGGTCCGTCTCATGCGGATCCGTTCACTTGGCTTTTTTCTCGCTTGTTCTGCTTCTCAGTATCCGGTTTTCAAGGTTCTCCGCCTGGGGCCGAAGCCCGAAGCGCAAGGAGATATACTACCCGTGCCCCCGCCCGGCGTCAAGAACTTTTTTCGAAAAGTTTGGATACCCTCCGCCGGGGCGGCCTCGCGGCTTTCGGCGGAGCCGGCGCGCGCCGCAAGGTTCCCCTAGCCCGTTCGGGATGGCAGCGTTCCGAACATCGGAGCAAAAGCCAAGCCACGCCGCCCGCACAACAGCAATCGCATATATTAGTATAGACGCGACAGGAACCACGTTGCCCAGACAGGAAACGCCATGCTGAACCGCGAACCGCAGAATCCCCCGCTTGCGCGCCGATCGGCTGCAAACGAACTTCGCATTCCCGTGCCCGCTTACGCTGAAAAAGCGCTCGACGCGCTTGAGCGCGCGGGCTACGAATCATGGATCGTCGGCGGGTACGTACGAGACGCCCTCTTGGGACGGCCCTGCGCCGACGTGGACATCGCAACGGCCGCCGGATGGCGCGACACGCAACGCGTCTTCGAGGAGCTGGGACACCGCACGCATGAAACGGGCGTCGCCCACGGAACGCTCACGGTGATCGCGGACGATCGCCCTCTCGAAATAACAACGTACCGCTCCGACGGCGCTTACAGCGACGCGCGCCACCCGAACCGCGTGACGTTCGTTCGATCCATAGAGGAGGACCTTGCTCGGCGGGATTTCACTATGAACGCCCTTGCCTACCACCCCGTGCGCGGGCTGCTGGATCCCTACGGCGGAGCGGACGACCTTGCATCCTCCACGATACGCGCGGTCGGCGACCCCCAGCGTCGCTTCGCGGAAGACGCGCTGCGCATCCTGCGCGCTTGCCGCTTCGCCTCGCAATTGGGATTCGGCATAGATCCGGACACCTTTCACGGAATGCTCAGCAACAAAGGACTGCTCTGCCGCATATCGGCCGAGCGCGTCACCCACGAGATCGATCGTCTGCTTCTTGGGGAGCATGCGGGACGCGCCCTCGTGGAAACGGCCGACGTTCTGGCGGCCGTGCTGCCCGAGCTTGTGGCGATGAAAGGATTCGACCAGCATACCCCCTACCATATATACGATGTTCTCGAGCATACGGCGCACGTGGTGCAAAACGTGCCCGCATACCCTCTTGCACGATGGGCCGCCCTGTTTCACGACATGGGGAAACCGGCGCTGTTCTTCACCGATGCTGACGGCGTCGGCCATTTCTACGGCCATGCCGCGGTCAGCGTCGTGCTGGCGCGGGGCATCATGGGCAGGCTCGCGCTGCCCTCGGCGTTCTCGACGCGCGTTTTGAAGCTCGTCGAGCGTCACGACGACGTCATCGAGCCCACGCCCAAGGCCGTGAAGCGCGCGCTCGCGCGGCTCGACGGGGACACGGAGCTGTTCCATGCGCTCTGCGACCTCAAGCGCGGCGATGCGCTCGGGCAAGCCCCCCGCTGCGCGCAGCGCGTTGGCACGGTCGACCAGCTTGAAGCCGTCCTTGCCAACGTCCTGGCGGCCGACGAGGCGTTCTCGCTCAAGAAGCTTGCGATAAACGGGCACGACGTGCTCGCCCTTGGCGTACCGCGAGGCCCACTGGTCGGGCAAGTCCTGGCGGCAGCCCTCGACGCCGTGATCGACGAACGCCTGGACAACGACCGCCCGTCGCTTGAAGCCTTCGTCGCAAACTGGCTCGAGCGGCAGAACGAGGCATGACGCGCCACATGCCATGCCTTGAAACTTTTCTCAAAAAAGTTGAAATAAAGGCTTGACGCAGCGCGCTCGACCCCGTAATATACTTTCTCGCGCTCGCACCTCTCTCCAAAAGAAAGAGATGCGCATCGGTAACCCGATGGGGTGTCGTCTAATGGCAGGACAGCGGTTTCTGGTACCGTATGTGAGGGTTCGACTCCTTCCACCCCAGCCATTTTTACGGTATACTGCACAGCGCACCATGTGGCTCCGTCGTCTAGCGGTTTAGGACGCCGCCCTCTCAAGGCGGAGGTCGCCGGTTCGAATCCGGTCGGAGCTACCAAGAAATTGCAGGTCGGAACCTCTCGGTTCCGACCTTTTTCTTTTCTTGGGATAGTACCGTTAGCCGGCAGAAAAGAAACCGGGCTGTTTCCTCATGGTGATCGGTGGCGTACAATAGCCGCGAACCAAGAGAAAAGGACCGCTATGCAAACTGAAGACCCCGACACGAAAAACAGCAGCACCCCCGTTGAAACCGATCCCGCGTTCGGCGAGCCGGTTCTCATCTGCCCCGGGCTCTACCGCGTGCGCGTGCCGCTTCCCCACAACCCGTTGCAAGCGCTCAACTCCTACATCATCTTGGGCGAGGAAACCACCACCATCATCGACGTGGGGTTCAACCACCCCGCATGCGAAGAGGCACTCGACGACGCCTTGAACCAGCTCGATCGGTCATGGGACAGCGTCGAAATCGTCCTCACCCATTCGCACCCCGACCATACGGGCAATCTCGACCGCATCTACCGCGACGGCATGCGCGTGTACGCCAACCTCCACTCGTTCAAGGAAGTGGAGAATCTCATGGAGATGCAGGGCAACGTGTTCGGCCCCTTGCTGCGCAAAGCGGCAACCCCGCAGCAAAGCGGCTTGACGTTCAGGAAGGGAAAGCACCGCCTGCACGTATCTGCGGAACTGCTCCCCCTGACGTGCAAGCCCGACCTCATCTACCTGCACGAAGGAGACGAGCTGCACGCTGGCGACTTCACGTTCCAGATCATCGAGACGCCCGGGCACGATCCGTGGCATATCTGCCTGTATGAGCCCGACCGCAACCTCATGATCATCGGCGACCACGTGTTGGAGCGCATCACGCCTTCCGTATCATCGTGGTTCCCGGCCTACAACGCCTTGGAAGAGTTTCTGGAAAGCCTGGGCAAAATGTACTCCTACGACGTCGACCTGGTTCTTCCCGCCCATGGCGCACCGTACGGAAATCTGCGCGATCGCGTAATGTACCTCATCTCGCATCACGAAGAACGACTGCAAGAGCTGTACGACCTGGTGGCAGCCGGCCACACCGACATCGTATCGATTTCCTCGCATGCGAAATGGCGTTACGACAACTGGCGCGAATGGCCGCTCGATCAGAAGTTCTTCTCGATGGGAGAAACCATGGCGCACCTGGTGTACCTGGTGTGCGAGGGCAAGATCAAGCAAACCATCTGCGGCGACGAATACCGCTTCGAACTCCCTTAGAGTCGAGCGGCATCGCAGAAACAGCCGCGGCCCACGAAAGCCGCCGTTCGAAAGGAGCGCGATCGTGCGCATCGATTTGGTAATCGAAAGCGAAAACGTGTTCACCGGAACCAGCGATGCCGCCAAACCTGGGGCTATCGCCATCGCCCAAGATCGCATCGTGGCCGTAGGGTCGCATGACGAGGTGCGCGCCTTCGTTCGAAAGGAGAACGAAGGCGGCGAGCTCCCGCCGGTTCGAGCCATGGGAGACGCCCTTATCGTTCCCGGCTTTCACGACTCCCATCTGCACTTCTTTCACTCTGCCATCTACGCCTCGCCGCTGGCTACCACGTTTTTGGGAAAGAACGAGGCCGATTGCGTGCAGCGCATGGTCGAGTTCTCGAAGAGCCGCCCCAAGGGATGGCTCCTTGCGCAGGGATGGCGCGAGTACCGATGGGATCCGCCCGTTCTGCCCTCGAAAGCGTCGCTTGACGAAGCGTTCCCCTCCCGCCCGGTCGCCCTCTATTCGGGAGACGCCCATACGCTGTGGCTGAACTCCGCCGCACTCGCAGAGCTGGGCCTCGACCACACGAGCGTGCCGCCGGCGGGAGGATCGTACGACCGCGACGACGAAGGCGAGCTGACGGGCATCGTGCGCGAAGCGGCGGCCATGGAGCTCATGCCCAAGATCATGGGGTCGTTCACCGACGAGGAGGTGGCCGACGCCTACCGCGGGTTCTTCGCCCGCTTGGCGGAAAACGGCGTGACCAGCGTATGCGACATGTCCCTCATGGCAAGCCCCGGCCTCGACTTCATTCGCGACGACGTGCACGCCTCTCTCCTGGAACGCGGCGAGCTTACGGCGCGCGTGCATCTGTTCCCCACGCTGCTCGAAGACATGAGCCGCTTCGAGACGATGCGCGCAACGTACACGGGGCCGATGCTGCAAGCCCCCGGGTTCAAGCAGTTCTTCGATGGTGTTTCCAGCCAGCATACTGCTTGGGTGACCGAGCCGTACACGAACGCCCAGTTCGAGGGCGACTGCGGACGGCCCACGGTGGAGCCGGACCTCATGCGCTCCTACATCATGGCTGCGGCGAGCAAGGGCTACCCCGTGCGCATCCACGCGATCGGCGATGCCGCCATTCACGCGGCTCTCGACTTCTTCGAAGAGGCGCGCGCGACGTACGGCCCGCTTCCGGATGGGCGGCGCAACTGCTTGGAGCATCTGGAGAACTTCCTGCCGGGCGACATCGAGCGCCTGGCCGACCTGCAAGTGGTGGGCGCCGTGCAGCCTCCCCACATCACGCTTGATCCCGGCGGCCCCGAACGCGATTTAGGACAAGAACGCGTACCGCTCATGTGGCCGTTTCGCACGATGCTGGACGAGGGAGCAACCTTAGCGTTCGGAACGGACTCCCCCGTGGTTGACGTCAACTCCATGAACGTCCTTTACACCGCCGTGACCAGGCAAGACCCGGAAACGCATGCACCTTGCGGCGGCTGGCTTCCCGCCGAGCGCATCAGCATGGCCGAAGCCTTGCGCGCCTACGCGCAGGGCAGCGCGGCGGCGGCAGGACGAGAACGCGAGCTGGGCACGATCGAACCAGGCATGCTCGCCGATGTAACCGTGCTCGATCGCAACGTACTGACCTGCGAAGAAGACGACATCCAGAAAACGCGCGTACTGGCCACCTTCGTCGGCGGTCGCTGCGTGTACGAACGCTAACACACGACTGCGGGGGCGCCGCCCGTACACGGCAGCGCCCCCGCAGTCGAACCGCCGGCCGTTCGGGAATCAACGGCTGTTCGGAAAACGAACGACAGGATCAGTACTCCCACATGTGATTGAGCGGGCCGCTGCCCTTCCCCAGGTTCAAGCCCGCCCCCAAGGCTCCGCGCACGTAGTCCTTCGCGGAGCGCACAGCCTGCTCGATGGTCAGACCGCGCGCCAGCCCGCACGCAATCGCGGACGAGAGCGTGCATCCCGTACCGTGCGTGTTTCGGGTATCCACGCGCGGCGCACGCAGCCAAGTCAACGACCCGTCAGGCAAAGCCAGCACGTCGTCGGCCGAATCGCTTCGATGGCCGCCCTTCACCAGCACCGCCGCAGCGCTCTGCTCGGCGAGCAAGCGAGCCGCGCGCTCCATGTCGGACTCCCCTTCCACGGCGAAACCGCAAAGCGCCGCAGCTTCGGGCATGTTGGGCGTGATCACGTCGGCCAAAGGGAAAAGAAGCTCGGCCAAAGCCGCCGCGGCGTCGTCGTCGATCAGGCGCGCGCCGCTGGTGGCCACCATGACGGGATCCACAACAACGTTGCGCGCTTCATGGCGCGCCAGGACGCGCGCAATGGCTTCGATGATGGCAGCCGAAGACACCATGCCGATTTTAACGGCATCCGGGCGGATGTCCTCGAACACGGCGTCGATCTGGGCTGTAACGAAATCAGGCTCGACGCCCGCCACACCGGTGACGCCCAAGGTGTTCTGCGCCGTGAGCGCCGTGATGGCGGTTTCGGCGAACAGGCCGTGAGCGGCGATGGTCTTGATATCGGCCTGGATGCCCGCGCCGCCGCTGGAGTCCGACCCGGCTATGCTCAATACCGCCTTCATGATGAATCCCTCTCCTTCTAACCTACGCGCCAAGCGCTTCTCGAACCTTTGCGCGCAGGGTGCGCGCAGCGACCTCGATGTCGCCCGCCGAGAAAAGAGCCGACACGACAGCCGCCCCGTCCGCCCCCGTCCCCGCCAGTTCGGAAACGGTCCGCTCGTTCAACCCGCCGATGGCGACCACCGGAATGTCCACGGCCTGGCAGATGGCGGCAAGGCCGTCTACGCCCGTGATGATTGCATCCTCTTTGGTAGGCGTCCCGAACACCGCTCCCACGCCCAGGTAGTCCGCGCCCGCAGCCTGCGCTTCCAACGCCTGCTCGACCGTATGCACGGACACGCCCACGATGGCATCGGGGCCCAGCTTCGCACGCGCATCGGATACGGCGGCGTCGCCCTGCCCTACGTGCACGCCGTCGGCCTCCACGATGCGCGCCACCTCCACGTCGTCGTTGATGACGAACGGCACGCCGGCTTTGCGACATGCAGGTGCAAGCGTGCGAGCGCGCAGCACCATCGCTATCTGGGGCATCTCCTTTTCGCGCAGCTGCACGAACGTCGCGCCGCCGGCGATGGCCTGCTCGACGCAATCCGAAAGCGCGCGCTCCCCCAGCCATGCGTCATCGGTAACCGCGTACAGGGCCAATGCCTGGCGCAGCTTCTCACGTGGATACATCGGTGCTCCTTTCTTTTCTCAAGCTTGCGCGCAGTGCACCGAAGCAGACGATCGCACTGCGCGCGAGCGCCGCTAGGACAGCTTGGCCACCTTGGCGCCTGCCTCCAGCGCGTCTCCATCCAAATTGAACAGCGCATCAAGCAGGTACGTGCGGAACGACCCGTTGCCGTCGAAGCCGCCCATGCGTCCCTGAGCTATCTGGCCCGCCAGGCCCATCGAGGAAACGGCGGCCACCGTCGCATCCAAGATATCGTCCGGATTCGCCGTTGCGAACGCCGCGCACACGCACGAAAGCATGCAGCCCGCCCCCGTAACGCGGCCCATAAGCGAACTGCCGTTGCGGATCGCGTAGGCGCGCTCGCTGTCGGCCACCACGTCGATGGCGCCGGTGATCGCCGCCACGCAACCGCTCTTCACAGCGAATTCCCGCGCGAACGCAGCAGCTGCGTCCAGGTTGTCGTCGGTCACGACGTCGTCGGAGCACACGTCCACCCCACGCGTGGCAGCCGAGCCGCCGGCGAGCGCCTTCACTTCGGACATGTTGCCGCGAATCACCGACACGGCCAGCTTGTCCAGCAAATCCCCCGCCGTCTTCGTACGCAAGGCCGACGCTCCCGCCCCCACCGGATCGAGCACGATGGGATGGCCCAGCTGGCTCGCGCGCTCTCCCGCCGCGAACATGCCGGCGATGCTTCGCTCGTTCAACGTCCCGATGTTCAGCACCAACCCGCCGCAAACGCCCGTGATGTCTTCGACATCGGCAGGCTCGTCGCTCATGATGGGGCTCGCGCCGATGGCCAGAAGCGCGTTCGCGCAATCGTTGACCGTCACGTAGTTCGTGATGCTGTGAACAAGCGGGGTTGTCTGCCGCACATTGTCGAGTGCGTTCTTCAAAGCGAAAGGCTGCATCACAGCTCCTTTCCCAGATCGATGGTTATGCCGTCCATGATGGTGTTCACCGTGCGCATAGCGCACATCTTACCGCACATCGTGCAGGTGCCGTCCGTCGAAGGCGGCGCGCTTTCGAAGTAACGGCGCGCCTTGACCGGATCCAAAGCCTGCTCGAACATGCCCTCCCAGTCCACGCGGCGACGCGCGTCGCTCATAAGGTTGTCGCGGTCGCGCGCGCCCGGCACGCCCTTGGCGATGTCGGCGGCATGGGCGGCTATCTTCGTGGCAACCAGCCCTTCGCGCACGTCGTTCACGTCGGGCAGGCGCAGATGCTCGGCGGGTGTCACGTAGCAGAGGAAATCGGCTCCCGAGCTGGCAGCGACCGCGCCGCCGATCGCTGCCGTGATATGGTCGTATCCTGGGGCGATATCCGTAACAAGGGGCCCCAGCACGTAAAAGGGCGCGTTATGGCACAGGCGCTTCTCCAGCTTCATGTTCGCGGCTATCTCGTCGAGCGCCATATGCCCGGGGCCCTCCACCATCACCTGCACGCCGGCGTCCCACGCGCGCTTCGTAAGCTTGCCGATCTCGATAAGCTCGGCGATCTGACCCGCATCGGTCGCATCGAACGTCGAGCCGGGACGCATGGCATCGCCGATGCTGATGGTTACGTCGTGCTCATGCAAAATGGCCAGCACGTCGTCGTAGAACTCGTAGAAGGGGTTCTCGTTGCCCGTAGCTTCCATCCAGGCGAAAATGAGCGACCCGCCGCGGCTCACGATGTTGGTAAGGCGCCCCGTTTCGCGAAACGACTCGATGGTGCGTCGGTTCATGCCGGCGTGGATGGTGACGAAGTCCACGCCGTCTTCCGCATGCGCGCGAACCACGCGCAGGAAGTCGTCCACCGTGATGTCTACGAGCGCTTTCTCCAGATAGCCGATGGCGTCGTACATGGGCACGGTGCCGATCATGGCCGACGACTTCTCGATGAGGCGCGTGCGGAACCCTTGCGTCTTGCCGCTGTTCGACAGATCCATGATGGCCTCGGCACCCAGCTCGAACGCCACTTCGACCTTTTTCCACTCTTCGGCTTCGTCGGCAAGGTCACCCGAAATGCCCAGGTTGACGTTGACTTTGGTGCGAAGCCCGCCGCCTACGCCTTCAGGCGAGAGGCTTGCGTGATGGATGTTCGCGGGAATGGCTATGCGGCCTGCAGCCACGCCCTCCCGGATGAATTCGGGGTCGAGCCCCTCTTTTTCGGCGACGATCGCCATTTCGCGCGTGACGGTTCCGGCACGTGCCGCATCGATCTGCGTCATGAAGCTCCCTTCGTTGGCATTACCCATGTCAGGTTCCTCGGGTCGAAGCGTGCGTCGGCGCTTCCTCTCAGCCTGCCCGGCCGCGATGCGGCTGCAAGCTCCCCGGTATGAAAAGGTACGCGATCAGTATAGCCGTCATCGCGAAAGAACAAGGTGGACCGGATGCGAACGACGGGTTTTTCACGGAAGCGGCCGCATGCGGCGCCGCGCGCGGCTGGCGCTAGCTGCGAACAGCCTCCGATAACGGGTAGAACACGTACAGCGTGCCCGATTCGACGGCCACGGTTGCCGGCTCGCCCGTCAGCTCGTTGGAAAGGCCGCGCGACGTGCGGTTCGAAAGCGGCTCGTCATCAAGGGAATAAGCCATGCCGCGCTCGATGACGCCCTCAGCCCGATCGTTGGCGGCGAACACCGACACCGTCCCGGATTCAAGGAGCGGCAACTCGAACACGTCCGGGCCGGTCAGCAGGCGCACCGCGTACGAATCGGCGATGGCCGTGATGTAGGCTCCCTGCTCCGAGAATCGCGCGAACAGCTGCAGGTTCGCAACGGTATGGTCGAGCCGCCCGCCCAAGCCGCCGTACACCAACAGCTCGTCATAGCGCCACGCCAGGGCTTTCTCGATGCCCAGCTCCATGTCGCTTTGATCCTTGTGCACGGGATAACGGGACACGCGCTTGCACTTCGGCACGTACCCGAGCGAATCGAAGTCGCCCACGGCCATGTCGGGAGCCACGCCGATGCCCTCCAGGTGAGCGAACCCGCCGTCGACGGCGATCACGTACTCGATCTCGCCCGATTCGCGCCGTGCGAGAAAATCGTCTTTGTTGAAATCGGTCGCTCCCACCAAAGCGCAAGCCGCCATATCGTCCGTCCTTTTCGCATCGCTGTCGTTCGACGTGTCAGCATAGCATAGCGCGCGAACGCAGAGTCCCGCAACGGATCCTTGGGCTCGCTCGCAAAACCCTCGCCTAACCGAGAAAGCGCAATGCAGCCTTCATCGCCTTGAAACATCGGTTTTTCGAGGGGCTTCGGGTTTCACGCAAGCACGCCGCTTTCGATTTGCTAGAATACCATTCGCGAGCGGGCCAGACGATCGCGCATCTTCGGGTGTGAGGAAAGTCCGGGCTCCACAGGGCAAGATGCCAGCTAACGGCTGGGCGGGGCGACCCGACGGACAGTGCCACAGAAAAGAAAACTCCCCCGCGAACACGCGCTTCGGCGCGCGGCAACGGGAGAAAAGCTGAAACGGTGCGGTAAGAGCGCACCAGCGCGTCGGCAACGGCGCGGCTTGGAAAACCCCATCTGGAGCAAGCGCAAATAGGAACGCGACACGGTTGCCCGCCGTACGTTCGGGTTGCGTGCTTGAGGCGTCTGGCGACAGGCGTTCGAGATAAATGGTCGTCCAACGACAGAACCCGGCTTATCGACCCGCTCGCACTTTTTTCCACCTCGCGGCACCTACCCCGCCGCCCACTGCCCCGCACCCCGCAGCCCTCACCCCCGAGCCCCGAGCCTGACCGCAGATTCGACTCCGCTGTCAAAACGGACGAGTTTTGCTGGTCCTCAAGCAAGGATAATACGAGGCAGCAAGCTTGTGACCTGGTACGATGAAAAACGCGTCAAGCAGAGCGATGCCGACAGGGCGGAAAATCGCCGCAAAACTCGTCCGTTTTGACAGCGGGCGGCACGAAAGGCTCCGGTACGGAAAAAGCGCGGCAGCGGACGGCACGAACGGCGCATCATGAGGGAAACAGCACGTACGCGCTGCCTTCCGCAGCTTGGTGCTTCCGTATCCGCACTCCGAAAGCATGCTCGATAGCCCCGGCTTCCAGCACCTCGTCCACCGTACCGGCCGCCGTTGCACGCCCGCGCTCCATGACCAGCAGCCGATCGGAGTAGCGCAAAGCCAAATCCAGATCATGGATGACCATGACCACGGTCTTTCCCTGCTCCCGGTTCAGACGCCGCACCAGCTCCATGAGCTCATGGCATGCGCGAATGTCCAGGTACGTGGTGGGCTCGTCGAGCACGACAGTGTCGGTATCCTGCGCCAGCGTCATGGCAACAAAGGCGCGCTGGCGCTCGCCGCCGGACAAGCGCCGCAGGTCATGACGGCGAAATCGCGCAATACCCGCAAGATCGAGCGCATGCTCGACCCGATCGCGGTCCTCGCGCGAAAGCCTGCCCTGATGCGCCTGGTACGGGTAGCGCCCGCATGCCACCAACTGCTCCACGGTCATCGCCGGAGGACGCCCCGCCTGAGCCAGCACGGCCACGCGCCGCGCACGCTCTTTGGGCTTGCATGCCAGGGTGAGCGCTCCGTCGATCAGCACCTCGCCCGCGCTCGGCCGCAAGATGCCGTCGATCAGCTTTACCATGGTCGACTTGCCGCACCCGTTCGGCCCCACCACGCTGGTCACCGCACCGTGAGGAAACGCAGCGCTCAACCCCTCGATGAACGGCTCCTTGCCATAAGAGAACGAAACGTCGACAAGCTCGGCAGCCGGAACACAGGGCCCCGCGACCTCTGCGGTCGAGGATCCGGGGGCCGAAAGGCTCGCCGCGAGTTCCGCACGAGCCGAGCAGGACGGCGTGCTGCTCGTGCGAGCAGGACTGTCTGAGCGCCGGGCCTCTCGGTCCCCGGCTCCGCAGGATGCAGGCGCATCAATCAAGGGAACCCCTCCTGTTCTTCAAAATGAGGTAGATGAAGAAGGGCCCGCCCAGAAACGCCATGAGGATGCCCACCGGCACCTCGTAGGGAGCGAACAGGACGCGCGCCAGCAGATCGCAGACGATCACGAACGCCGCTCCAGACACGGCCGACAGCGGCAGCACCCAATGGTTGTCGTGACCGACGAAGAATCGCACCAGATGAGGAATGATCAGCCCCACGAAACCCAGCAGGCCGGCGAAGCTGACCGCAGCGCCCGCCAGCACGGCCGCCAGACCCAGCATCGTCAAGCGGCAGACGCCCACGTTCATGCCCAACGCATGCGCGGTATCGTCGCCAAGCGCCATGATGTTGAGCTTGCCTGCCGCAAGCATAGCCACCGCAAGCCCGGCAAGAATATAGGCGGACGGCCACAGAAGGTCGCGCACGAGCACCCCGGAAAGCCCGCCCACCAAAAACGCCGACGAGCCGACGTACGCATCGGGGTTCACGATGAGCACCGTGTTCATGCCCGCGCCGAACACCGTGGTGATGGCGATACCCGCCAAAACCACGGTCAAGCGCGACGTGTTCGCACCCAGCGAAATACCGAAGATGATAAGCGCCGTGACAAGCGCTCCCAGAAACGCCGCCAACGGCGGGAGCCACAAAACGCTGGGAAACACACTGGCGGCGATCAGCACGAACAAGCCTGCGCCGGAGTTGATGCCGATGACGTTGGGGCTTGCCAGCGGATTGTCGAGCACCGCCTGGATGATGGCACCGGAAACCGCAAGCGCCGAACCGGCCAAAAGCGCGGCAAGCACGCGGGGCAAGCGCACGTTCACCAGGATGCTTTTCGCAGCCGCGCTCACGTCGCCGCCCGTTGCCCACGTAACAAGCTCTGCCAAGCTCACCGACGACGACCCCACCAAAAACGCCGCCGCCGTCACCGCCGCAAGGACGATGACGGAAGCGAGCGTCGCGAAGGGAGCGGCATGCCCCCGATCGAAGGGAGACACGTCAAGCACCCCGCCCTATGCGTACAGCGCGTCGAACAGCACCTGGTAGCTCTGATCCCATCGCTCGTTGGGCTTGTACTGGAACAGATGGGGATCAAGCGTGATATAGCGGCCGTTCTCGACGGCGGACAGCGTTGCCCATGCGGGATTCGCCGCCGTCTGGTCCTCGAGCGCCTTCATAGCCGCAGCGTTATCGTTTCCCATGGGAACCACGAAGATGAAGTCGGGGTTCATCTCGATAACCGATTCCAAGCTGAAATCCTTGAGCAGGCTGCGGTTCTCGTCGGCCAGGTTCTTGACGCCCAGATCGGCCAGCATGGCGCCGGTCATGGTCGAAGACGACTGCACGCGCGTCCCGCCCGAATACGTGGTGAGGACCAAGGCCGTAGAAGACTTGTCCGCAGGCACCTTCGCTTTGACGGCCTCCACCCTGTCAGCGGTTTCCTGGCCGTTCTTCTGATACAGATCGTCACGGCCCGTTATGTCGCAGCAGGTGCGCAGCATGCGCAGGTAGTCGTCGAACGTGGTCACCTGGAAGCATGCAACCGGGATCCCCGACGCCTCGATAGCCGCCTTGAGCTCGGCTTGGCTCGAATTGCCACCGCGGCCGCCGGTGCCGCTCGTCATGATGACGAAATCAGGTTCAAGTGCAATGATGGACTCGAGGTTGGGATTGGAGAAGTCTCCTACCTTCTGCACGTTCTCCGACGTCAAATCATAGTTCGAAAGCGTGAACGCGTCGTCGGAAGCGCCCACCAGGATACCGCCCGCCAGCTCCCAAACACTTGCGAAACTGCCCATGCAGGCCACCACGCGCTGCGGGTTGTCAACAGTCACCTCGGTGCCGGTATCGTCCACGAACGTAACGCTGCCCGCAGCGGTTACCGCAGGTTCCGGAGCGGTTTCGCCGGATTCGGCGGGAGCCGAACTTGCGCATCCGGCAAGCAGCATCGATGCAGCCAAAACCGCCGCAGCTGCGCACGCCATCGCGCGCTGAGAAAACGTGCCTTGGATCATAGAACAGTCCTTTCGTCGAATGACCTGGTCAAATACTTATACAAAACCAACAAGCTCTACGCCGGCTGGCACATTGGACCATCCAGCTGAAGCCCGTGCGCACAATAGTCGTCTTGCGCCAGAATGTCCCCGTCGTGATAGTACGCCGCACGCGCCCGGCATCCGCCGCAGCCCTGCGCGTAGTCGCAGGTGCCGCATGCACCGGAATAGGCCTGGGTCCGCAGCTGCTCGAACACGGGGCTCGTCCTCCAGATCTCGTCGAAGGGCGTCTGCCGCACATCGCCGGCCTCCTCGGTCATGTACGCGCAGGGTCGCACGATGCCCTCGCTGCCGATCACGCAGTAGGTCAGCCCCGCCAGGCATCCGCGCTCGAAGCGCGTGTCCACTCCAAGCTGCTTCGCCACGCGCGTGAACTGCGGCGCGCACGTAGGCTTCACGTCGATGGGAACTTCGGCGGCTTTCGTCATGATGTCTTTGAGCAGGCGCTCGTTCTCAAGCACGTGTAAGCTGGTCTCCTGAATGAACTTCCCGCGCCCGACGGGGATGAGGAAGAACACGTAATGGGCGATGGCGCCTGCCTGCACGGCGAAATCGGTGATGTCGCACACCTCGTCGCGGTTCCAGTCGACCACGGTCGTGTGCAGCTGAAACGGCAACCCTACGCTCTTGCATGCTTCGATGCCGCCCATCGTCAGATCGTAGGCATGCTCCAGCCCGCGAAACTTGTCATGCTTGGCAGCGTCCAAACTGTCCACGCTGATCCCCATGGCGCAAGCGCCCGCGTCTTTGAGGCGCTGGGCCACTTCGGGCGTGATAAGCGTGCCGTTCGAGCCGAACACGGGGCGCAAGCCAAGCGAAGCCGCATGCGACACCAGCTGATAGATATCCGGGCGCATGAGCGGCTCGCCGCCCGAGAAGATCATGATCTTGAATCCGGCGCGCGCGATCTGCTCGATCATGGCGAACGCTTCCTCGGTCGAAAGCTCCCGATCGGTTGCCTCCTCGGCATCCTGGTAACAGTGCACGCACTTGAGATTGCACTTGTTCGTCGTCATCCACGACACGATCATGGGCGGTTCCTTTCAAGTCCAGGGTATGCAAAGCCAGGGGCGGCGCACGCCGTCCTTCAGCTTGGAACACGGGTAAAATCCGCGACGTTCAGGAACGGGTCGGAGATGGAGGAGAGACGTCTCCGCTCCTGAACGTCGCGCTCGGCACGGCTACTCGACCGGCCCGGAATAGTTTTGATACGCGGCCACCACAGCCTCAAGGTGGTCGAACACGGCCTGGCGCAACTCGTCGAACGAGCCGTCTCCATGAGCATGCGGGGCCATGTTCTCCATAAGGATGAAGTTCGCTTCCGCATGGGCGGCGTCCTGCGAATCCTCGAGCTCCAGGTACCGCCGCGCAAGATCCTGGTTCCGCGGGCTGGTCAAGGACTCGCGCGCGGGCATCTGGCGAATGGTGTCGGCAATCAATTCGTGCCACTTCGACACGGACTCGCCGCGAGCGATCCGCTCCTCGGCTTCCTGCGGCGGCGCGTCGTCGCGGATGCAGGTGAGCCTCCAGAAAAAGCGGCTTTCGTCCTGACAGCGCTCGACTGCCTCGGCCATGCGCGCCCAGTCGACGTCTTGCGCGCTCTGCGCTTCATCATGCAGCGCACGAAGCGTGGTCATGCGCTTGAACAGGGAAAGGAACTGCTCTTCGATAGCATCCATCTGCGCATCCGCAAGATCCTGCACCGCGGCGGCCTGCTGGTAAAGAGCTGCGTCGGATTTGATCTGAGTGAGCGACAAGCCCAGGTACTTCAAGGTCAGAATACGATACAGGTCTTTCACGTTGGCGTCGGTGTACAGGCGCTGGTTTTGAGGCCCCTTCGCAGAAGGCGACAGCAAGCCTTGCTGATCGTAGTACTGGATGGTGCGCACCGTCACCCCGACGCGCCGCGCCAGCTCTCCTACAGTCAGGTAGTTCGGATCGGTCATGGATGCTCCTTTGCGGCAGCTCGCTAGGCTGCCACGTACTCGTCCTGGCAAACACGCCCCCGCGCGTTCACGTGTCCGAGCATAGGCGATGACGTAGCGTCATCGTCAACGGTTTTCAAAAGATGGCAACAAATACCGGGAAAATCCCTGGGAATAGACCGAAAACCAACGCAAACGGCACCAAGGAACGGCAAAAGCCCCCGCGCATCCGAATCCGTCGCGCAACCCCTGCTCATGCACGTACGCACGAACGGGGGTCAGCGGCAACGAAACGGAGCGCGGGGGCTTCGCAACGTCAAGCAGGTTCACCGGCTCGAGACCGGCAAGAACTAGTCCAGATCTTCGAACTCGAAAGCGTCGTCGGCGTCGCCGAAGCCCGAAAGGTCCTTCTCTGCGCCCGACGGCCTGGGAGTTGCCGGAGCAACCACCGCGCCCGTCGTCGGCTGAGGAGCGGTGTAGGCGCCCGCACCGTCGCGGTTGATGGGAGCCTGGGCCGGAGACGTCACGCGACCCGTAGACGCCGCTTCGGCAGGGGCGGACACGCGCGCATGGGCACTTGCGGGCAGCGCGATGCCGCCGGCAGGCAGCGAGCCGCCGATTTCGGCTAGCTTGCGCGTTGCGTCGCTGATGAAGTCCGTAAGCAGCTCCTGGTACTCCTCGCGAGAATCCTCGCGATCGTCCTCGAGCTTCTTGATGGCGTCGAGAACCTTCTGCTTCTCGTTCTCGGCTTTGTCGATGATGCGCTGCGCCTCTTCTTCGGCATCCTTGATGGTGGCCGCAGACTGGGCGTTCGCGTTGGCGATAATCTCGTCGGCAGAGCGCTGCGCGATGATGAGCGCCTGAGCGATGGCGTTGTCGTCGGCCTTCTTCGCCTCAAGCTGGCGCTCCAGGTCGGCGATGCGCTCGTCCTTTTCGGCAAGCAGGCTGTCGTCGACGACCGGCATCTCAACCGTGCGAGCCGGCGTGTCGAACCCGTCGAACTTGCGGTCATCCAGCTGGTTTTCAAGCTGAATGATCTGGGCGTTCATGCCATCGATCTCGTCGGCAACGTGCTCGAGGAACACGTCCACTTCATCGACGTCGTATCCCTTGCGGTCGATCGAGAAGCTCTGGTTGTGGATCTCAGCCGAGGTGATAGCCATCTGTTATTCCCTTCATCCAGTACGCACACTGCAAGCAGGCACGATTGTACGCGTTAGAACAAGCCAATCAGTAAACGTACTCCTAATTGTAATACAAGCAGGGCAATGATGGGAGTAACGTCCACTATACCTCCAAGCGGGGGAATCAGCTTCCTGAACAGGTTGAGGTACGGATCGCACAGCTTTGCGAGCACGTTGTTGATGTCGGCCAGGATACCGCGATCGGTAGGAAGCCAGGACATCATCACGTACACGAACAGCACCATGCTGTAAACGTCGGCGATGGAAATGATCAGGTACTTCAAACTCAACATGCAGAAAGCTCCTTCGATCGGCGGACGGCGGCGTCAACGCCGGCATCGAACACGTGCGAGAACCCGGCCTCGTCCATAGCGGCGAGCGCCGCCAACGTGGTGCCTCCGGGACTGCACACGGCAACGCGCGTGGTGGCGGGGTCCTGCCCCGTCTCCTTCATGAGCGAAGCCGTTCCGTACACGGTTTGCAGCGCAAGCGCTTCGGCAAGCTGAGGATCGAGCCCCTGCCTCGCGCCAGCGTCGCGCAGCGCTTCTATCATAGCGGCCACGTACGCCGGACCGGAGCCGCTCACGGCACCTGCGGCGTCCATGGCTTCCTCGTCGACGACGTACGCTTCGCCCAAGCAGGCGAACAGACCGTGCACCAGCTCCACATCGGCCGAAGACGCCTGCGAGCCCGCGGCAACCGTGGTCGCGCCGGCACCCACCAAAAGCGGCGTGTTCGGCATGACGCGCACCAGTCGCGCGCCCGCCGGCAGGGCGGCTTCCAAGCGCTCGGTCGAAAGCCCTGCGGCAATGGACACGAACAAAGGGCCCTCGACCCCGCCCGCAAACGAAGGCTGGCTGGCAATTCCCTCCAGCACATCCATCATAACCTGCGGCTTAACGGCCAAAAGCACAAGATCGACGTCACCCTCCACCGCGCTCGCATCCGCCACGCAGGCAACGCGATAGCGCTCGGACAAATAGTCGCGGCGCTCTTGGCCGGGATCGGCAACCACGAAAACGGATGCGTCGAACGCATCGGCGGGCGCAGAGGAACCGGCTATCCAGCCGCCCATGATGGCCTCGCCCATCTTTCCGCCGCCGATGACGGCGATGCGGGAAACGCTCGCGCGCGCCATTACAGCACGCCCTGATTGCGCAACGCGGCCTTCTCGGCTTCGCTGAGAGCGGCACCGCGCGTGATGACGAACACCTTGTCGGCAATGCAGTCGACGCTTGCGTCAAGCGCGCACGACACGCCGAACGCGAAATCGAGAATGCGCTTCGACAGATGATCGGGCGTGTTACGCAAAGCGATGACCACCGCGTCGCCTTCCTTGAGGGCCTTCGCGACGCGCTCCGCCTCACCGTAGCTGGCAGGCTTGAGCAACGTGATGGCGCGCGCAGGAGCAGCCGCGACAACAGGCGCGGGAGCGGTTACGCCAGCGCCGGGATTGGCGACAGCCGTCGCCACGGTGGCGTTCGACCTTGCGCCCGCGGCTGCGGGCGCGGCGTCCAAGACCGGATCGGGAGCCGTAGACGTGAACAGCGAGTTCAAGCTTTCGGAGCGCTCGCGGTTCTGAGCGGCTGCGGCGCGCGCGTTCGGCGTGTTGGCCGGAGCGGAAGTTGCCGCGTCGACCATCGTGCGATCGCTGCGGTACGAAGCCGCCGACGAAATCGAGCTCACGCGGCGCTGCGGCAGCGGATCCCGGTTGAGACTTTCGGGAACCTGGGTGTGCGCACGCACGTCGTCGATGGAGACGAGCTTCGGCGGGGTGAACCCTGCGCTGCGCGCCGACGCGCGACTCGACGAGCGCGCCGGACGCGTGGTAACCGGCGCGTACGGATCGTACTTGGATGCCGGCGCGTCACCGCCCAGGCTTGCATCCTCGCGATAATCGGGGCCGTACTCGCCGTAGTCCCCGGCGTAATCGCCGTCGAAGTCGTCTTGGAAGCTCCGATCATCGTAGCCGCGGTCGTAATAACCGTCGTCGTACTCTTGGTTCGCATCAGCAAAGCCGAGCTTCGATTTGATCCCGTCGAGCATCCCGCCGCCCCCGGACTTCTTCATCTTTGGCAACTCCATACCGTTCACCTGCTTCGTTTCATTTCCGACGGTCGCGCCGCCGCTGCAAACTGTTTCGGTTCGCGTCGCGCTCTCACGCGTGCGTTGCTTCGAATTCCTCGTCGAACAGGGCTCGACCGATGCGCACTATGGTAGCGCCTGCAAGAACGGCCTCGTGCCAATCCTCGCTCATACCCATAGAAAGTTCATCGAAAACCGCTGCTCGCTGCGCATCGAGAGTACCGCGCACCTCGTCGCGCAAACGCGCAAGATCCTCGAAGCACGCGCGCGCCGCGTCAAGATCTCCCTGCGGAGCCATCGTCATGAGCCCCCGCACGCGCACATGCGGGAAATCCGCGCACCGCGCGAGCATGGGGACAACCTCGTTGGGCGCAAGGCCGCTTTTGCTGGCCTCGCCCGACACGTTGACCTCCAAGAGCACGTCCTGCACCTTCCCCGCCTCGGCTGCGGCAGCGTCGAACTTAGCCAGATGCCGCTCTTGATGCAGCGAATGGACAAGCGATGCATGCGCCACGATGTCGCCGATCCTGCGCGACTGGATGTTCCCTATGAAATGCCAGGTAGCGTTCGGGAAAGCTTCGGCCTTCTCCATAAGCATGTCCGGCCGATTCTCGCCGAAATCGCAGGCCCCGGCCTTGAGCGCGGCAGCCACTTCGGCCACGCCCACCGTTTTGGAGACAGCCACCAAGCGAACCTCGCGAGGGTCGCGCCCGGCGTCCCGGCAGCTTGCCGCAAGATCGGCCAGCGTACGTTCGTAGCGTTCTTTGAAGCCCATGCCTACCTTGCCTTCCTATACGCGATCGCACCGTGCCGGCCGCACACGCCGCCTGACGCGCGATACGAGAAATACTCCTCATGCGAGCACTGGGTGCATACGCCCGCATCCACGATGCGATGCGGGGAAACGCCCACCTCTTCCAAGCCGACGGAAAGGGCCTTCACCAGGCTGACATGACCGTTGTCCGCGATGCAGCCGCTTCCGAATCGAGCAGCGAACCGATCGCGCACGTCCGTGCCGGTTTCAAAGCAGCATGTGCGAATATGAGGGCCTACGTACACGTTGTACTCGCTCGAAGCGCCTGCTCCCAAACGAGGGCGATCAAGCTGCGCCAGCGTTTCCGCAGCTTTCGCAGCCACGCCGTTCATCACGCCGCGCCACCCCGCATGCACCACGGCGAAACGCCCCGTAGGAGACACGATCACGACGGGCACGCAATCGGCGAAGCACAGCAGCGCCGCAACGCCGCGAGCCCCGACTACCAGCGCATCGGCTCCCTTTTGGGCCTGCGTGCAAGCCTCGTCGACAAGCGGTGCGGATGCATCCTCGATGCATACCAGCGTATCGCCGTGCACCTGGTTCGCCATGACGAGCCGGGCATCCGAAGCGCCAAGAGCTTCAAGCAGGATGCTGCGGTTCTCCTGCACGGAAGAAAGATCGTCCTCCACGTGGGAACCTAGATTCAGCGATGCGTACGGGCCCTTGCTCACGCCGCCCTCGCGGCCCGTGAAAGCAACGCGCACGCCGATGTTCTCATACAGCCTGTCGTCGGTAAGCGCAGGAAGACAACGCGCGCCGAAACGGCGCGCGTTCAAAAGCGGACTGGGCAGCTGCTCGGTCGCAACCATTCGGCGGCCGCTCTTAATGCTGGCGCTTCAGGAAGTCGGGAATGTAGTCCTCGTCGGCGAAACGACCGGATGCGTTCGTGCGCGAGGAGTACGACGACATCGGGACCGACTGGGGAGCAGGCTCCGGAGCGGACGTCGATGCGAACAGGTCCTTACGCGAGAAGTCCATGGCGGACTGCTGCGCAGAGCCCATCTTGAAACCCGTAGCGATAACGGTGATGCGCACCTGGTCCTGCATGGTCTCGTCGATGATCTGGCCGTAGATGATGTTGGCGTTCTCGTCCGCGCACGCCTCGACCGTACGAGCAGCCTCGTCAACCTCGGTCAGCGTAAGGTCGGGACCACCCGCGATAGAGAACAAAACGCGCGACGCGCCGGCGATGGATGCCTCGAGCAGATTCGAGTTCGTAGCCTGCTGAGCGGCGTCGAGAGCGCGGTTCTCGCCCGAAGACAGGCCGATGCCCATCATGGCCGTGCCCGCGTCCTTCATGACGGTGCGGATGTCCGCGAAGTCCAGGTTGATAAGGCCCGGAATGGTGATCAGGTCGGTTACGCCCTGGATGCCCTGGCGCAACGTATCGTCAGCGATGCGGAACGCATCGAGCATGCTGGTCTTCTTGTCGACGATCTCGAGAAGGCGATCGTTCGGGATCACGATGAGGGTGTCGACCTTCTGGGACAGCAGGTCGATGCCCTGCTCAGCCTGGTTGCGACGCGTGCGTCCCTCGAACGAGAACGGCTTGGTGACGATACCTACCGTCAGCGCGCCGATTTCCTCGCGTGCGATTTCAGCGATGATAGGCGCAGCGCCCGTACCCGTGCCGCCGCCTTCGCCAGCCGTAACGAACACCATGTCCGCCTCGGCGAGCGCTTCGCGGATCTCCGCACGGCTTTCCTCGGCCGCCTGGCACCCCACCTCGGGGTTCGCACCGGCGCCCAAACCGCGCGTCAGCTCTTCGCCGATGTGGATCGTCTTGTCGGCATCCGACATGAGCAGCGCCTGGCGATCGGTGTTGACGGCGATGAATTCGACGCCGCGCACGCCCGCTTCGACCATGCGGTTCACGGCATTCGTGCCGCCGCCGCCGACGCCGACGACCTTGATGACCGCCAAATGATCACCCAAATTGTTTGGCATTGTTTCCTCCACACCTGCTGCGTTTTCAAATGCTGCGATTCTGTTCCGTGGGAACCGTTCACGTGCGGTTATTGTACACGATGATCAACCATTTGCAAATTACGCTGCGGTAATGATAACCGCACGTCCACATATAGTTCGGCGAGCGTAACGTCTCGCCGTCCCGTCGTGCTTACGAAGCGCGCCAGGTTGGGCGATCAACGGTGCGCACGTTGATGTAGGCAACGCCGTCCGGATGCTGCTTCATGATTTCCAGACAGACTCGCTCCTTTTCGCGGATGTTGTCCGCGGTTCCAAAGACGATGTCCGGACCGTCTTTGATGGTGAGCGTGGTCGACTCCCGTTCCGTAGCCTTGACGGCGGTCACGCGACCGGCAAGCTCGGTTGTCATTCCCGAAACGATATCGAGCGCGTTGTTCACGTTGGCATCGGTGCAGTACGCCCCCACCTCTGGCTTGGTTCCGTACGGCACGTCGGTGATGCGCAGCACGGAATCGGCGTCCTCGTACACCTTCGAGCTGGTCTTCTTGCCGGCTTCCGAATCCCTGTCGGGAATGGGCATGAGCCACATGCCGTCCGACGCGATGGCCCACGGCTGCGTCTTCTCGGCGTTTTGCGTAGGCACCTCCACCACGGCTTCGATGGTGCGCTCGGTCACCGCCAGCTCCAACGTATCGGGGAAGATGCGATTCACCGACACGTCCTGCACCCAGGAGTTCTTCAGCAGGTTGTCCCTGATCTTGGAGGCGTCCACGCGCAAAAGCGTGGTGCCCGCCGGAACTCCGGCCATGTTCTGCATGTCCTCGGCGGTCAGATGCTCGACGCCTTTCACCGATACGCTTTCGATGGTGAACAGGCTGGAATAGTAGACGCCTACTCCACCTATGACGAGCGCGCCCACGAACGCGGCCGCAATGCCGATGCGAACCAGATGGCGGCGATACGTGCGCTGCGTGCGCGCAGAGCGCTGCGCACGATCCAAGTCGCCCACGCGCACGGACGTGAGCGGCGGCTGGTTCTGACCGGATCGGCGATTGGGCATCTGACCGCCGGGCATAGCGCGATAAGCCCCGCCGTACGACGAGGAACGACCGCCCGGACGGTTCGCCGCGCCGCGGGAAGGCGCAGCGGGCCGCGCGCTTGCGCCCGCCGAGCGCCGCGGGCGCGAAGACGCCTTACGAGAACCCGAGGAAGCGGACTTCCGGTTGTAATTCGATGCCATACGTTTCGTACACCTTATATCTAGCCAGCTCGATCAGATCCATCACGTCGCGCGCAGTCGCGGTGCCCTTGTTCACGATGAAATTCGCATGAACTTCGGACACCTGGGCTCCGCCGATCGTGCAGCCCTTCAAACCGACCGCCTCGATAAGGCGGCCAGCGGAATCCCCTTCGGGGTTGCGAAACACGCTGCCGCATGAAGGAAGCGACAGAGGCTGCGTCTTCTTGCGCCGCGTATGCGACGCCTCCATCTTACCTCGTAAGTAGAACGGGTCGGCCGGTTCTACGGAAAGTTCGCATTCCACGATCACCTCGTCGGGAGCGAACGAGCTGGAGCGATACCCCCAGGAAATCTCGTCCCCTGCGCGCCGCATCAGGCCTTTTCGAGCATCGAGCGTGGTCACCGAAACCACGCGCGATCCAATCCACTCGTCGCGGGATCCCGCGTTCATGCGCAACGCGCCGCCCACGGTTCCCGGCGTGCCCACCGCGAATTCCAACCCGGCGAGCGAACGGCGAAACGCCTCCTGCACCACCGACGACAGCGGCACCCCGGCCCCTACGCAGAAACGCTTCGCGTCCTCGTCGAAGCGACACGTGCGGAAATCGCGGCCCAGCGTCACCACCACGCCCGGATAGCCCTCGTCGGAAACCAGCAGGTTGCTTCCGCGCCCGACGGCAACCCAAGGGACGCCGGACGCCTCGCACACCTCGACAAGATGCTTGAGCGCGCCTACGGACGCCACCTGCACGTAAAAGCGAGCCGGCCCTCCGATGCGGTACATGGTATGGCGAGCCATAGGCTCTGCCGGGTACACGTCGCCGTCGAACGCGTCGTCGACGAGCAGCGCCTCGAGCGGAGAGGTATGGCGAGCGGTCATCGAGGCATCACGCCCGCGAGGCCTGGCCGGAAGCCGCTGCAGACGGATCAACGCCTCGCTCAAGCGCATCGACCAGCTGCGGCCCGATGGCCGTCACGTCGCCCGCGCCCATGGTGATGAGCAGGTCGCCCGCGCCCAGCTTGGACAGCAGGTAGGGAACCACCTCGATGCGGCGGGGAACGTACGCCGCCTCCGGATGGCCGATGTGGTCGAGCACGACGTTCAAGAACGTCTTGCCGGACACGCCGGGGACGGGAGCTTCGCCCGCCGGATACACGTCCATGAACGTCACGGCGTCGGCAGCGTCGAACGCGGCGGCGAACTCGTCTTTAAGCACCTCGGTGAACAGCGGCGCACGCGAGTAGCGATGCGGCTGGAACAGCACGTGCACGTGCGAGAATCCCAAGCGCGAGGCAGCTTCGATCGTGGCAGCGATCTCGGTGGGATGGTGCGCGTAGTCGTCCACGACGGTCACGCCGGCCACCTCCCCTATCAGGTCGAAGCGTCGCTTGACGCCCGCAAACCCGCTCAGCGCGTCGGCCGCAGCCTGCGCATCGTAGCCGAGCGCCCACAAAAGCGCCACCACGCCGGCGGCGTTCAGCACGTTGTGCCGACCGGGATTCTGCTTAACATGCGCGCGAACCTGCTGGCCGTCGGGCAGGGAAAGCACAAAGTCGCTGCCCACGCCATGAGGCTCGTAGGACGTGATGCGCGCGTCGCACCCCTCGGCGAAGCCGTACACGACCAGCGTGCGGTCGGCTTGCTGCGCCAGCTGCACCAAAGCCTCGTCTTCGCCGCATGCGACGACCACGCCTTCGTCGGCGGGCACCGATGCGATGAAGGCGGCGAACTTCTCGTAGATCTCGTCAAGATCGCGATAGTGATCCAGGTGATCGGCCTCGATGTTGGTCACGAGGACGGCCTTCGGGGACAGGTGCCTGAAGGACTTGTCGGACTCGTCGGCCTCGACCACGTAATGACGGCCCGCTCCCGAATGGGCGTTGGTGCCGTACGCGCGCACGATGCCGCCGATGAGGAACGTGGGGTCCTCGCCCATTCCGTCCAGCACGCTGGCGAGCATGGACGAGGTCGTGGTCTTGCCGTGCGTGCCGGCCACGGCAAGCGTCTCCAGGCCCACGCCCAGGTGGGCGAGCATCTGGGCACGATGCCAGATGGTCAGTCCGCGCTCTTTGGCGGCGATCAGCTCGGGGTTGTTGTCCAAGATGGCGGTCGATACGACGACCACGGGATCCCCCGCGGGAATATTGGACGCATCATGGCCGACGTGCACCGTGATGCCGGCGTCTTTGAGCTGCTTGGTGTAGCGGCTTTCCTTGATGTCCGAGCCGCTCACCTGCATCCCCTGGTCAAACGCGACGCGCGCGATGCCGCTCATGCCGACCCCGCCCACGCCGATGAAGTGAACCTGTTCGATGCGCGTTGTTTCCATCTTTCGTCCTTCGATTGCCTCTCGTCTTTCGCGAACCGCCATTGTACCCTACCGAGCGTCTTTTGAGCCTCGACTCGACGCAGCCTGCATGACCGCGTCCGCCAAAAGGGCGGCGGCGTCTTTCGTCTTCTGCGCCCGCGCCGCGCAGGCCATGCGCTCGCGCACGTCGGCATCTTCGACGAGCGTGCGCAGCAAGCGCTCGAATTCGGGGCCTTCCACGTCGGCGTCGGCCACCATGAACGCAGCGCCGGCGTCAACGCACGCACGCGCGTTCATGGTCTGGTGGTCTTCGGTGGCGTACGGGAACGGAACCAGCAAAGCAGGCAGGGCGCGCGCCGATATCTCGGCGAGCGACGTGGCGCCCGCACGCGAAACGATGGCGTCGGCCGCCGCCATGGCCAAGCCCATCTGGTCGGTGTAGCCGTACAGGTGCCAGCGGCGAGCCTCGGCTTCGCCGAGGGAAAGCGCGTCCGTCACCGCATCAAGCTCCTTCGGGCCGGTGACGTGCACCACGTGCAGATCCTCGTAGGAAAGCAGCGCGTCTTTGAGCGCCGTCACCGCTTGGTTCAGATGGCGCGCGCCCAGGCTGCCGCCGGTAACCAACAGCATGCGCGCATCGTCGGGCACGCCGAAGGCAGCGCGCCCCTCGGCGCGGGTCGCCCCGAACACGCTTGAGCGCACAGGGTTGCCCGTCACCTTGACCCGGCTCTTGTCCGAAAGCGCCTCGGCCGCGCGCTCGTAGGTCAGGCACACGGCGGCAGCGCGCTTCGCAAGGTACTTGTTCGCCATGCCCATAACCGAATTCTGCTCGTGCACCACCACGGGGATGTCGCGCTGCTCGGCGGCGCGCGCCACCGGAATGCACACGTACCCGCCGAAGCCCACCACGGCATCAGGCTGGATCTCGCCGAACCACCGTTTGGCCTCGCCGGTGCTCTTCTGTATCTTCATGACGGCTTTCGGCAGCGTCAGCGGATGGCTTCGATCGAAACCCTGCGCTTCGAACGCTTTGAACTCGATGCCCGCAGCGGGCACCAGGCGTGACTCGACGCCTGTCGGAGTACCGGCGAAGCGCACGGTGCATCCGCGCTTCTCCAGCTCTTCGGCCAGCGCAAGCGCGGGGTTGATGTGGCCGGCCGTTCCGCCGCCGGATAAAACGATAAGCATGACGCTACCTCCTGCCACGTCGAGACGACGATCTTGACCCGCGCCCCTCGCCCCTGCCGTCCAAGCTGGGGTCGGCGGCGCGCACCACGCGCAGATCGGCACGTCGGCGATCGTACACCGTGGGGCCGTTCGCGCTTTGGGACACCGACAAAATGATCCCGACCATGATCAACATGGCCACCAGCGACGATCCGCCCGACGACACGAAGGGCAGCGGCTTTCCCACCACGGGAAAGCACCCGATGACCATGGCTATGTTGAGAAACGCCTGGAACGCAATCATGATGGTGCAACCGCCGGCAACCATGGTGCCGAAGTTGTCGGAAGCCGATCCCGCTATGCGCATGCCCGCGTACAGCAGCAGCAAGAACAGCGCGACCACCACGAGCGCGCCCACCAGGCCCAGCTCCTCGCCGATGATGGCGAAGATGAAGTCGGTGTCGGCCTGGGTAAGGTACAGGTACTTCTCATGGGAGTTGCCCAAGCCCTGCCCGAACAAGCCGCCGCCCGACAGGGCGTAAAGCGAGTGGATCAGCTGGTACCCCGTATCGAAGCCTCCCTGCCCGTCGTTCCACGGATTCAGGAACACCATGAGGCGATCGCGGCGGTACGACGATCCGAAGATGCCGATCAAGCCCAGCGCGACCACCACGCCCACCACGATGAGCATGGTCCGAAGCGGAACCTCCCCCAGCCACATGACGGCCAGAATGCCCACCACGCAGATCATGGCGGTTCCCAGGTCGGATTGCGGGCCCAAGATCATGAGCACCGGGGCCACCACCAGCAAACCGACCAGGCACAAAAACGCGCTTGTGGTGTACTGCCCCTCGCGGAAGTCGGCGAACAGGCGCGCCGCCACCAAGATCAGCGCGATCTTGGCGAACTCGGACGCCTGCAAGCTGAAGCCGCCGATGCTGAGCCAGCGGCGAGCGCCCCATTCCTCGTCGCCCACGCCCGCCACCGCCGTGGCTACGAGCAGCAGAAACGCCAAGGCCCACAGCGCCCACACCACGTTGCTGCGCCATAGCGACACGGGCACGAACTTCCATATCACCACTGCCAAGACCACGCCGACGACGGCGAACTTGATCTGGTTGATGGTTTCGGCCATCGAGTTCCCGGCTCCGTCCGCGCCCGTTTTGGCCAAGGTGATGACCGCCGACGTGGAGTAGATCATCACGAACCCGATGAGCATGAGGGCGAGAACCGTCAGAAGCAGGATGATCTGCGGACCCATGATGTGAGCGGGAGCGTCCCGCCTGTCGCTTCGCGTGCGCGCCATAGCCGACCCGCTACGCGCCCAGCGCCGCTGCGCGAGCGGCTACCAGGCTTTTGAATACGCGGCCGCGCTCCTCGAACGAGCCGAACTCGTCGAACGACGCGCACGCCGGAGACAGCAGCACCACGTCGCCCGCGCGCGCGACGGCAAGCGCTTCGTCCAACGCAGCCTCCAGGCCGCCTGCGCGCAACAGCTCAAAACCAGCAGGGGCTTCAGGCGACGCGGCCGCGAAAGCGTCGGCGAACCGAGCGCCCGCCGCGCCGAAGCACACCGCCGCGCGCGCATGCTCGTGCGCGGCGGCAACCAGAGGAGCCAGGTCGGTGCCCTTGTCGTCGCCACCCAGAAGAACGATCGGGCGCGCCTCGGGAAACGCCGCCAACGCCTTGAGCGTGGCGTCGACGTTCGTAGCCTTGGAATCGTTGTAGCACGCCGCGCCGCGCACGCTTCCGCACGGCTCGACGCGATGCTCAAGCGGCGCGAACGTGCGCAAGCCCGCGGCCACGCTCGCCTCGTCCGCGCCCAACGCGAGCGCCGCCGCCGCTGCGGCAAGCGCGTTCGAAACGTTGTGCTCGCCTTTGATGAGCAGGGATTCGGCGGGAACCAGGGCGCGGTCATGCTGGCCTTCGGCCACATGCAGCCACCCGTCAGGTCCCAGAAACGCCGCATTCTCGCTTCCGCATGCGGCGCGCATGTCGCCGCGCACGCCCGCGCTCGTGCCCAGCGGCACGTACGAGAACCCGCGCTGCGCAGGCTCCAACGCGCGCAGGCGGCGCACCTCGGCCCGGACGACGTCGTTCGCGGCATCCAGCACGGCAACCGATCCCGGAACGGCGGCAAGGTTCGAGAGGATCTTCAGCTTTGCATCGCGGTACGCCTCCAAGGAGCCGTGCCAATGCAGGTGGTCGGGCGTGATGTTGAGCAGCACGGCCACCTGTGGCGCGAACCGGACGGTGGACGCAAGCTGGTACGACGAGACTTCGGCCACGTACACGTCGGTGTCGCCGCCCGCCACGGCCTCCAAGCATGTATCGCCTATGTTGCCGACGGCCTTCGCGTTCATGCCGGCGGCGCGAAGCAGGTGCGCGACAAGGGCCGTGACCGTGGTCTTGCCGTTCGTGCCCGTAATGGCCACCCAACGGCTGTCGACTGCGCTCTCGCGCCAAGCGAACTCCACCTCGCCGATGATCTCGGCGCTGCACCGCGCGGCGCTGCGGTACAGCAAAGACCCCTCGGGAATGCCGGGGCTGGCGATGCAAAGATCGAACGCGCCCTCGACGCGATCGAGGTCGAACAGCACTGCGGCGCCCGCCGAAACAAGCGAGGCCGCAGCGTCCTCGGCGCTCGCCGTGCGCGCGCCCGCCGCCACGATCAGGCTTTCGACGCGCTCGCCCGCGGCAACCAGATAATCGGCTACCGCGCGCCCGCTTTTGCCAAGCCCCAAAACGAGCACGCGCCCCAAGTTCTCCGGCGCGCGCTTGCAATGCGATCTGTGCACGCGATCCTCCATAGACTACGCCACCGCCATGAGCGTTTCGGCGAAGTACAGGGAGAAGCCCGTTGCAGCCAGAACGCCGGAGATGATCCAGAATCGCACGACCACCTTCGTTTCGCTCCAGCCCTTCTTCTCGAAATGGTGGTGCAACGGAGCCATCAAGAAGATGCGCTTCTTCGTTTTCTTGTAGTACAGCACCTGGATCATGACCGACAGCGCCTCGGCCACGAACAGGCCGCCGATGATGAGCACGATGAACTCGGACTTGGTGAGAACCGCAAGGCACCCAAGCGACATGCCCAGAGCGAGCGAACCCGTGTCGCCCATGAAGATGTCGGCCGGGAAGGAGTTGAACCACAGAAAGCCGATGCACGCGCCCGCAAGCGCCGCACCGAAGATGGCGGGCTCGAGCATGTCGGAGCGGTACGCGATGGCCGCCATGACGATCATGACGATCATGACCGTTCCCGCCGCCAGGCCGTCCAACCCGTCGGTGAGGTTCACCGCGTTGCACAGGCCCACCAGCAGGATGTCCACGAACGCCAGGTACAGCCAAGGGATGGCGATACCATCCCCAACGGGCACGACCGTGGTCAGAACGCCCAGGTCGAACGTGTAGACGAACGGGATCTCAACCGTGGGGGCAACGTGCAGCCAGTTCACCGCAACCAGGCAGAACACCGTAGCGATAAGGAACTGGCCCACCAGCTTGGCCTTCGGGGTCAAGCCCAGGGAACGCTCCTTGACCACCTTCGACGCGTCGTCGATAAGCCCCAGCGCGCCGGTCAGAACGGTAGCGCCCACAAGCGCGAACGTTTCGGCCGTGGGCTTGCCCACCAGCAGAGCAACCGCCACAACAGCCACTAGCATGATGACGCCGCCCATGGTAGGCGTGCCCTGCTTGACCAGATGGCTTTCAGGCCCGTCCGCACGCACCTGCTGCCCGATATGGCTCGACTTCAAAAGCTTGTTCCATGCCGGCATCAGCACGATGGTGAACGCAATGGCCAGCACGATGGCCAAGAACACGAGAAACGTCGGGTATTGAGCGAAAATAGTGAACATATTAATTAACCAGTCCTTTGACTACGCGTTCGAGACCCATGAAGTGAGATGCCTTCACCAGCACGGCATCGCCGGGCTCTACGCAATCGTCCAAACAATCCAAAACCTCAGACAACGCCGCCGCGCGCACGATGCGCCCGGGCTCCATGCCGGACTCTTCCGCAGCATCGGCTATGACCTGCGCCAATTCGCCCACGCACACCAGTCGATCAAGGGGCAGATCCGCAGCCAGGCGCCCGATGCCGGCATGGCATGCCAACGCGTAGTCGCCCAGCTCTCCCATGTCTCCCAGCACGGCGATGCGCTTTCCGGAAACGTTCAGCGAGCAGAACGTCGACAACGACGCTCGCATGGAATCCGGATTCGCGTTGTACGCGTCGTTCACCACGGTGAAGCCGCCGCGCGCCTCGAGCACTTCCTGCCGTCCCGCCTCGGGCTCGGCCTTGGCAAGCGCGCCCGCAACATCGTGCAGGCTCATGCCGAACGAACGCCCCACCGCCGCGGCGACGCAGGCGTTGGACACGTTGTGCAGCCCGCGCAGGTTGAGCGAGCACGCGACCGCCTCGTGCGCGCCGTCCTCGGCGAAACCGCACGCGTGCAGCATGAAACAAGGGCGACCTTGGTCGTCAAGCTCGATCTGCTCGGCCCACACGGACGCGTTCGCGCGATCCTGCTCGGAGAAAGCCGCGCGACGGTCGGCCGCCTGCAACGATCCGTCGAACAGCACCGTGTCCACCCGGCGCTTGTCAAGGCATGCGTGATCGCGCACGTACGAGGCGAAGTCGTCGTCGGCGTTCACGAACGCGCGGCCCGTGCCCTCGGGCAGGGCGCACAGCAGCTCGGCTTTGGCGCGCGCGATGTTCTGGCGGCTTCCCAGCAGCTCGATGTGGCTTTCGCCCACGTTCACCACGATGCCCCAATCGGGGCGCACGAAATCGCACAGGTCGGCAAGCTGGCCCAAGCCGCGCATGCCCATTTCCACGACCACGGCCTGGGTTTCCGGCTGGGCGTTCAGCAGGGTCTTGGGAACTCCCAGCTCGTTGTTCTGATTGCCGGCGGTCGCCACCACCGTGTGGGAAGCGGCAAGCACGTCGCGCACCAGGTTCTTGGTCGTGGTCTTGCCCGTAGAGCCGGTCAGCGCGATAATGCGGCCCTTCAGGTGGCCGCGCCACTCGCGCGCCAGGTCGGTCACGGCATGCGCGGTGTCCGACACCTCGATCACGGCAGCGCCCAGCTCGCGCGCGAGCATCCGCACGGACGGATCGATCGGCTGCATGACAAGCGCGCACACGGCCCCCGCGCGCAAGGCTGCGGCCACGAAATCATGGCCGTCCACGCGCTCGCCCGGCAAAGCCAGGTACGCGTCGCCCGGTTTTACGTCACGGGAATCCCACGTCAGGCCCGTTGCGATAACGCACGCATCAAGCGGCTCTACCGAAAAGGAGCCGCCCGTGCAGGCGGCTATCTGTTTGAGGTTCAAGCGCATGCGCTACTCCTGCGATCCAGAGCCAGGGCCGAACGCGCGCTCCAGCTCTTCGGCGGCTACCACGCGATCGTCGAACGAAAACACCTGGTTGCCCACCAACTGGTAGTCCTCGTGCCCCTTGCCGGCCACGAGCACCGAATCGCCGGGCTTCGCGATTTGCAGCGCGCGAGCGATGGCCGCGCGGCGATCGGGTTCCACGTCGAAGCGATCCAAGCCCGCGCCCATGCCGCTTACGATGTCCTCGATGATGGCGTTGGGATCCTCCGTGCGCGGGTTGTCCGAAGTCACCACGGCGTAATCGGCCGCAAGCGCCGCGCGTCCCATGATGGGCCGCTTGCTGGCATCGCGATCGCCGCCGCAGCCGAACACGCAGATGGTGCGGCCCGGCGTGAGCGCCATGATGGATCCGAGCGCCTTTTCCAGCGCATCGGGCGTGTGGGCGTAATCCACGAACACCGATACGTTGCCGGTATGCTCCGCATCCACGCGCTCCAGGCGGCCGGGAATCTGCGGGGCCTCTTCAAGGGCCTCCACGATCACGTCAGCTGAGAATCCCAGCTGAAGCCCAATGCCGAACGCGCACATGACGTTTTCCACGTTGAACTTGCCCACCAGAGGGTAGTCGAACGTCAAGCGGCTGCCGCGCACGTCGAGCGTGACGGTGGTGTGCGTGGGCGCGTACTGCACGTCCACCGGATGAATCTGAGCGGACGGGTCGAAGCCGGTGGTCACCACGTTGTCCTCGGCCACCGAGCAGCGGCGCAGGAGTTCCTTGCCCCACTTGTCGTCGATGCAGATGACGCGGCGTGCGGGATAGTCCTTCGAGAACAAGCGCGCCTTCGCTTCGAAGTACGCCTCGAACGTATGATGGTAGTCCAGGTGATCCTGCGTCAGGTTCGAAAACGCCGTGACAGCGAAGGTCGTGCCCCATGTGCGCTCCAGATCGAGCGCGTGCGAGCTGACCTCCATGGCCACCGTGTCGCAGCGCTCGTCGCGCATGCGCGCGAACAGCTGCTGCAAATCGGGCGATTCGGGCGTGGTGTGCGCGGACTTCTCGCTCACGCCGCCCATGCGAACGCCCACGGTTCCGATGACGCCCGTGCGCTTGCCGGCCACCTTCGCGATATGCTCCACCAGGTAGGTGGTGGTGGTCTTGCCGTTCGTGCCGGTGATGCCCACCAGCGACAGGTCCTTGGAAGGATGGTCGTAGAAGTTCGCCGCCGCAACAGCCATGGCCTTGCGCGTGTCCTTCACCACGACCTCCGTGACGTCGGTCGCGTCGGCCAAGTACACTTTCCGCTCGACGACCAGCACCTTCGCACCGCGATCGATGGCGTCTTGCGCAAAGGAATGGCCGTCCGTCGTGAAGCCGACGATGCAGAAAAACGCGTCGTCCGGCTGAACCCGGTCGCTGCGATAGGCGATGCCCTCCGCCACGTCATCAGCGTTGCCGATAATGGTGCAGTCTATGCCCGCGAACAGTTCGGTACAGGTCTTGCCCATAGCTTCCTCACTCCGGATATATGTTGAAACGGTCGATGGCTGTTGCCATTATATCCTTAAAAATTGGCGTGACCACACCGTCGGTGGGAACCTCGTTTGCACCCACAAAACAAACCAATTGGCTTGACGAGTCGGCCAAAAAACCGGTGAAGGCCAGGTTGTACACGCCTTTTCGATACCCGCCGTTCACCTCGTCGTAAATCTCGGCCGTCGAGGTTTTTCCCGCCACGTTGAACCCTTCGATAGCGGCCTTCTTGCCGGTGCCCTCCGACACCACGGACTTGAGCATGCTGGTCAAATCCGCGATGGCCGCTTTGTTCTCGATAACCTGCTCGGTGGCGTATTCGGGCGTCTCGCCGCTTTGAGGCTTCGAGAGCAGGAAATGAGGCGTGCACTCCACGCCGTCGTTCACAAGCGCGCCGTACCATCGAGTGATCTGCAGCGGCGTGAGCGACATGCCCTGACCGAAGCTGACGTTGTAGCCGGTGACCTTGCTCCACTGGTCGAACGGCAGCAGATTGCCCAGGTAGTCAGTGCCGATCTCCCCCTCGCCCGGATAGTCCACGCCCGTCTTGGTGTGCAGGTTGTACTCGTTGATCTTGTTGTACAGGTTCTGGAAGCCCATCTTCTCGGTGGCCAGCGATATGCCGACGTTCGACGACTGGTCCATGATCTGGCGCAACGTGAACGTCGCATCGCCGCGCTCGTGCGCGTCCGAGATGACGAACCCGTCAGCTTCGATGTAGGCCGGGCAGAACAGCTCGCTGTCGGGCGTCATGGTGCCCGACTCCAAAATGGCCATGGCCGACACCGATTTGAAGATGGAGCCCGGCTCGAACAGGTCGGTCACGCACTTGAGCTTCGGAGCGTCCGGCTTCATCTCCGTACGATCCGCAGGGTTGAGCAGCGGAAGCGACGCGGCGGCGTAGATCTCGCCCGTGCCGCCGTCCATCACGATCGCGCTGCCGCCGTTCGCCGTGATGCCCTTCTCGTCGGCCGTAAGGCGCTCTTCGACGTACTGCTGCAGTTCGATGTCGATCGATATGATGATGTCCTGGCCGTCCACGGCGGCCTTCGAGTCCCGCGTGCCGCCCGGAATCGGCGTGCCGTCGGGGCTGCGCTCCTCGCGCGTGTACCCGGCTTCGCCGGACAGGATGTCGTTGTAGTACAGCTCCAAGCCCGAAACGCCCTCGTAGTACTCGCGGTTGTTCTCGATTTCCGTGTCGAGCTTGCACGCGCCTACCACCTGGCCGCCCACCTGGCCGTTGGGGTACTCGCGCTTCCACAGCGTTTTATAGCGAATTCCCAGGTCCTTGCCTTCGTACGCGGCGTCCTTCTTCGTGACCTCGCTCACGCGCGCGCGCACCTGCTCACCCACTTCGACGTCGGCCTTCTCCTTGATGACGGAGTAGCGCGTCCCCGAAGCCGTGATGGCCGGCAGATAGTCGGACTTCTGCCCGCCCAGCACGTCGACGAGCGTCTGAGCCGTAGCATCAGCATTGTCCACTTCGGTGGGATCCACGTAGATGGTGGTGGACTCGACGGACGTGGCAAGCACCACACCGTTGCGATCGTAGATAGTTCCGCGGCGCGGCTCGATCCAGTCGTAGCTCATGCGCGCGTTCTCCGCTTCGGCCGCCATGCGCGGCGCATCGACCACCTGCAAGAACACCAGGCGCAGCAAGAAGAGCGCCGCGATTACGGCAAACACCAGAATAGGAAGGAATACGCGATTGGAATCGGCTCCGACGTCGGCGAACGAACCGCGTCCGCCCGTATGCGAAGGGCGCGCGCCGCGAGAACCGCGGGAGCCGCGCGAACCGTGAGACTTCGGAGGACGCGCAGACGAACGAGAGCTTCCGCGACCGCGAGCGGAACGCTCGCCCCGCGGCATGTGAGATCTATCGGCCACGGTTTTACGCTCCAGCGCCAGCGGCTATGGCAATGCTCTTCGAAAGCGACAGGGCACCGGACTCGTCGGTAGCAACGACGTCTTTGCCCAGCTCGATCACGCCGGTTGCCTCAGGAGCGGCCATGCCCAGCTTGCCCGCCTGCTGCTTGACCTTCGTGGGGTTTGACAGCGCGCTTTGGGACACCTCGAGCGCAGCGCCCGAGGAGCGGGCATCGCTGATCTGGCTGGAAAGCTGCGTGGAGCTCATGGTGGTGGAAACCGTAGCGGACATAAGCCCGATGCGCACGAACGCAACCAGCGCGGCCACCACCAAAACGACGGCGACGGCCTTCGCCAAGAACACGACGTTGGAAGGAAGGGAAGCGGGCTGCGTGCGCGTGCCGCGGCCCGGAACCACGCTGATGCGAGCCTTGCGCTCATGCTCAGGTACGCGCTCAGGATAATAGGAATACGCCGGTGCTGCGCTCATGCCCAACCCCCTTTCTTCGTTTTAGCTGCCTATTCGGGTGGTGTACGTTCTGCGGTTTTCGTTGTTCAGCGCTTCTGCGCGATGCGCAGCTTTGCGCTGCGAGCGCGCGGATTGCGCTCTATTTCTTCAGCGGTCGGTAGGACCGGCTTACGCGTTACTATGTCGAGTATCGGCTCTTTCCCGCACACGCAGACCGGAAGGTCAGGCGGGCAGGTGCATCGACGGGCGAAGGATTGGAACGTGTCCTTCACGATGCGATCCTCAAGCGAGTGGTAACTGATGACCACCAGCCTGCCCCCGGGATTCAGCCAGCGTATGGCCGCGTCCAGTCCGCGCTTGAGCACGTCGAGCTCGCCGTTCACCTCGATGCGAAGCGCCTGGAACGTGCGCTTCGCCGGATGCCCTCCCGCTCGGCGCGCCGATGCCGGGATGGCAGCCTTGATCAGGTCGACCAACTGCGCGCTTGTCTCGATGGGCCCGTTCTGACGTTCGCGAACCACGAAGTCGGCTATGCGACTGGCCCACTTCTCGTCAGAGTACGTACGGATGATCCGAGTGAGATCTGCTGCGTTGTAGGTGTTGATGATCTCTGCTGCGGTTAGGGTTTGTTTCCCCGGATCCATCCGCATATCAAGAGGGCCGTTCTCCTTGAAGGAGAAGCCTCGAGACGGTGTGTCGATCTGGACCGACGATACGCCAAGGTCGAACAAGAACGCGTCGACCCCGGGCACTTCCACACTGAGAAGCGCGTCGTCCATATCACCGAAGTTGCCGCGCACCAATTCGAGGCGCGGGCGTACATCATCAGGCAACGTCCCGAGTTTTTGACGAGCGGCGGCAAGCGCCACTTCGTCTTGATCGATGCCGATGAGCGTACCCGCGCTCCCGATGAGCTTGGCCGCTTCGAGGGAATGCCCTGCACCGCCGAGTGTTGCATCCACGAATGTATGCTGTGGTTTGAGGTTCGAGTATTCGAGGCACTCGGCGAGCAGAACAGGGGTGTGCCGATATTCGTTTATCATTTCGCTCACGCCTTACAATCAGTCGAACAGAAGACCGAGGTCGGTATCCTCGTCGTTTTGGTCGTAGCGCTTTGCGTCCCAGATTTCGAAGTAGCCCGTGTTGCCCAGCACGACGACGTCCTTGTCAATGCCAACAGCCGCACGTTGTTCGCTCGAGAGCATGATGCGACCGGACGCGTCAACGGACACGTCGGCTGCACGAGACTTGAGCTTGCGGCGCAGGCGCACGTGGAGATCGTTCGTGCGGTCGAACTTCTCGAACTTGTCCTCGAACACGCCGGCCACCCATGCGTTGAACGCATCGGGCTCGAACACGTAGAGGCATTCGTCCTTCGGGTTGCGGGTTACCACCAAATCCGTCGAAAGCACCTTGCGAAACGATGCGGGAAGAGACATGCGGCCTTTGGCGTCCACCTTGTGGCGGTACGCGCTGTTGAGATCAACCACCTTTTCGGTGTCCTCGGCCATGCCTTCCTTCCCGCCGCGACTCGCACGGCCCTTTCGATGCTTGGAATTCTATCCCACTTTGCCCCACTTCGCAACAAAATCCGGCCTTTTGACCCATTTAGACCCTTTTGAAACCATCCCGTTCCCCAAGTTGTCCCCCGACCCCCAAAAATGCAAGATTGAGACACGGCTAGATATTGAACCGATGGACGAAAACGAACACAAGATATTGATCGCACTACCGCTTTAGAGGGCCTTGGCATCTATATGGAGCGAGTTATGCGGAATCTGTGGCACGACGGATCGCCGACCGATTCGTTGGGTAAACCGTTCGGCAACACGCGCGAGAAGACGGGCGGAATCGAGCGGCGAAAGGCGCCCCTGCGGTGGGACGCCGCCCCACCGCGTCCCCCGCAGACCGCGATCGCGATGGGATGCCGTCCCACCGCCCCCCTCGCCGCCCAAGCGGTGCCGACGCCCGTCCGAACGATGCCGGTACATTACTTCGCGCGCGGGTGCGCGCGTAGATATTCCTCGCGCATGTGGGCGCGGTTGATGTGCGTGTAGATCTGCGTGGTGGAAATGTCCGAATGGCCGAGGATTTCCTGGATGACACGAAGGTCGGCGCCGCCTTCGAGCATGTGCGTGGCGAACGAATGGCGCAGCGTGTGAGGATGGAGGTTCGCCACGCCGATGGATCGCCCTGCCTCGGCCACGATGGCATGCACGCTTTGGCGCGTGAGCCGCCCGCCGCGTGCGTTCAGAAAGACCGCCGACGTGGGCTTCGCTGCCGGCTTCGTCAAACCGGGACGCCCGTTGTCGAGGTAGTCGGCCAACGACCGCAGCGCCGCGCCCGATATGGGCGACACGCGCTCCTTGCCGCCCTTGCCCAGAATGCGCAGGTACCCTTCCTCGAGCACCGCGTCGCCCAGGTCAAGCCCCACGCACTCGCTTACGCGCAAGCCGCAGCCGTACAGAACCTCCAAGATGGCCCGGTTGCGCAGCGGGATGGGCGCGCGCTTGGGAGGATCGGCTAGCATGGATTCCACTTGCACTGCGCTCAACACGTCGGGAAGTCGATCGGGAGCCTTGGGAAGCTGCAACGTGTCGGTGGGGTTGCGACGCACATGCCCCTCCCGCACGAGGAACCGGTAGAAGCCCTTGAGCACCGACACATGGCGATCCACCGTGGCGGCGGCGTATTCGCGGCCGAACAGGTCGGCTTCGTAGGCCACGATGGTCTCGCGCTGCACGTCGCCGACGTCCTTCACGCCGCACGCGTTCAAAAACGCCGCGAAATCCCGCAGGTCAGAAGCGTACGCGGACACGGTGAGGGGCGAGCTTCCCCGCTCGATGCGCAGATGAGCCAGATATTCTCGAACCAGTTCGTCCATCCACCAACCCCGTCGTCGACCCGGCAAGCGGGCATGAAAAGCAACGATCGGCCGATTCGCGCCAAACGCGCTGCGGCACCGTCGCACTGATCGAACAGCATAGCATGACGCTATGAAAAACCAGGTGCGGATAAGACGGGCGCCGAACGCCTTCGGACCTGCAGGTATGGCGAACCGAAGGAAGATCCCCTTCGTTACCTGCAATTAACAAAAACGAAACACCTACCAAGTAGGGTATACTGAATCGGATTGCGTGCGGCCCTCTGCGGTCGTGCGCGAACATCATCGACGGCAAGAAAGGGGCGCCGCATTCCCATGCGCATCGGATTCGACAACGACAAGTACATCGCGCTGCAGGCCGAGCATATCCGCAACCGCATCGACCAGTTCGGCGGAAAGCTCTACCTGGAATTCGGCGGGAAACTCTTCGACGACTACCATGCAGCCCGCGTGCTGCCCGGGTTCGAGCCCGACTCGAAGATCCGCATGCTCAAGCAGCTGGTGGACGACGTCGAGATCATCATAGCCATCAACGCGAACGACATCGAGAAGAACAAGGTGCGCGGCGACCTGGGAATCACGTACGACGAAGACGTGCTGCGCCTCATGGACATCTTCCGCGGCATGGGCTTCACCACCACTGGCGTGGTGATCACCCATTACACGAACCAGCCCTCGGCCGAGGCGTTTCGCAAGCGCCTGGACAGCCTGGGAATCAAAAGCTCCCTGCACTACCCCATTGCCGGCTACCCTTACGACATCGACCGCATCGTCAGCGACGAGGGCTATGGCAAGAACGAGTACATCGAAACGAAGCGCCCGCTTGTCGTGGTAACCGCCCCCGGCCCCGGTTCGGGCAAGATGGCCACGTGCCTGTCTCAGCTGTACCACGAGCACAAGCGCGGCGTGGCGGCCGGCTACGCGAAGTACGAGACGTTCCCCATCTGGAACCTGCCGCTCAAGCACCCCGTGAACATCGCGTACGAGGCAGCCACGGTCGATCTGGACGACGCCAACACCATCGACCCGTTCCACCTGGAAGCGTACGGCGTGACCACGGTGAACTACAATCGCGACGTGGAGATATTCCCCGTGCTCAAGGCTATGATGGAGCGCATCTCCGGAACGAGCCCCTACCAGTCCCCCACCGACATGGGCGTCAACATGGCCGGCAACGCCATCGTGGACGACGACGCCGTGCGCGAGGCCGCCAAAATGGAGATCGTGCGCCGCTACTTCCAGGCAGCGGTGGAAACGCGCCGCACCGGCGTGGGGCAGGAGCACGTGGAGAAGCTGGAGCTTCTGATGAACCAAGCCGGCGTGAACGCAAGCTTCTCGCCGGCGCGATCGGCCGCGCTTCTGAAGGAGGAGACCACTGGCGGTCCGGTGGGCGCGATGGTGCTGCCCGACGGCACCGTGGTGACGGGCAAGACGTCGCCGTTGCTGGGAGCTGCATCGTCGCTGCTCATGAACGCGCTCAAGGGCGTGGCCGGCGTCGAGGACATCAACGTGATCAGCGATGCGGTCATCGAGCCCATCTGCCGCCTGAAGACCGAGCAGCTGCACAGCCGCAACCCGCGCCTGCACTCCGACGAAACGCTGCTCGCCCTGTCCATCAGCTCCGCGACCGATCCGCTTGCGGCCACGCTGATCGACCACATCGACGACCTGCGCGGCTGCGATGCGTACTTCAGCGTGATCATCTCGGCCACCGACGAGAAGCTGTACCGCACGCTCGGCATCAACGTATGCTGCGAGCCGAAGTACGAGCAGCACCGGTATTACCACAAGTAAGCAATATCGAAGGGGGCCGCGGGCCCCTTCGATATGTGAGCGCTTTGCAACCACCACCCCCTACCGTCTGCAGGTGCAAGGCGCTCGCGTTCTCATTGTCGATCCAAAAACACGTTTTCGGGGCCGAAAACGTGTTTTTGGATCGACAATGTACCTTATAAGTATTATGGACTTCCTTATATTTTATTGCACGGATCGTGAGACAATGGGCAAACAACACTCGGTGCAAGGAGGGCGCTCATGACCGAAGTCCGCGATGTCGAACTGGCTCGCCTCTTTCTGTGCGCCGAGCGCAATCAACTGTGCCTTGTGCCCTCGAACCCGCGCATCCGAGAACTCTTACGCCGGCAAATCAATCAAGGGGAAGCCATTCGCCCAGTTCGCGGCATGTATGCACGAGCTTCGTATTGGCAGGCTCTTGCGAAACCCCAGCAAGCGATGCACATCCTCCGCACGTTGCAGAAGCTGCACCCCGACTGGATCTTTTGCCACGAATCGGCAGCGATTGCGTTTGGCCTGCCCGTCGCGTTCAGCCAAATGGACGCAATCCATGTCGAAACATCTCGTGCGAAACGCAACGCGTCGCCATCCAGCATCCGCTGGCATGTGATTGAAGATGATGAGCCCGCTCTCGTCCGGGGTCTTCGCGTTACCTCCCTCACTCGGACCGCCTTTGATTGCATGCGAACGACCAGCTTCAAGCAAGCCTTGGCTATCGCCGACGGCGCACTACGCTGCACTGGAAATGCGCCAAGCTGGTTCGCTGCTCGCTTCAAGCGCCTAGGCACAACGTACCCAGGCATCAATCAAGCCATAAGAACCATGTACTACGCCGATCCCCTGAGCGAAAGCGGCGGAGAATCCATTGCGCGCGCCACTATGATTGAGCAGGGGTTCGCGCTCCCCTGTCTCCAGGTTGCTTTTCCGCGGCCGCTCGACCCGCAACGTTCGTTCCGCGTCGATTTCCTTTGGACGCGAATGGACGGCAGCAATGTCATTGGCGAATTCGACGGCATGCAAAAGTACGAATGCGACGCATTCCGCAACGGTCGAACGCCGATGCGCGTCCTTGCCGACGAGCAGCACCGGGAGTCGCAGCTTACCCTCCACGGCATGCCTATCGTGCGCTTTTCCTACAAAGACGTGATGGACGCCGATCGTTTCGCAAGGCTCCTTGAACGCTACGGTATCCCCCGAAGCGACGAAATCGCGCGCGCCGAACGCCGTCTCGCTCAAACAAAATCGAGCACAGCACAGCTATTCACGGTTGAAAGCTTGCCAGGCTAGCGGCGCGAACCACCCGGCCGGTTCGCAAGGCATCCTTGGCCGTCAAGCCACGCACTTCGAACGGCGACGCAAGCTACAGCGGCTCCAACCTCCAACCCGCTAGAAAAACACCTTCGCGGCGTGCTCGTAAAAGCCCTCGTGCTGATGACGCAGCAAAACGGTGGGGGCTTCGCCTCGGCTGACGTAGATGCGACGCACCGGACGATCGAACGACAACAGCTCCCCATCGGCAAACAGGGTGGCGTCGCGTCGGGCCGCGTCGCGCGGCAAGCCCATTTCCACCACGTCGTTCGATGCGGTCACGATGGCGCGCGAATGCAGCGTATGCGGCGCGAGCGGCACCACCACCAGCCCCGTGAACCCAGGCGCCACCAAAGGACCGCCCGCCGACAGCGCGTAGGCCGTCGAGCCCGTCGCCGTGGCAACCACCAGACCGTCGCCGCGCATTTCGGCAACGTGCGAACCGGAAACCCCCAACGTGAAATCGATGACGCGACCGTTCGCGCCGCGCGTCACCGCAAGTTCGTTGAGCGCGAAGAAGCTACGAGCGCCCGCCTCGCACGGCGATGCCGCCTCGTACGAGGGCCCTTCCCCGTCGTCATCGTCGCTCCACGGATCGGGCTCGCCCTCGCATACAACGTCGATGCGCAGGTTCGCGCGCTGCTCGGCCACCACGTCGCCCGCCAAAGCCGCGGCCACGATGGCAACCACGCCGGCATCGCTCGAATTCGCCAAAAAGCCCAAGCGGCCGAAGTTGATGCCCAGGATAGGCACCCCAGTCGTACCGATCTGGCGCGCCGTGCGCAGGATCGTGCCGTCGCCGCCAAGCACTACCGCCATCTCCACGCCCGCCGCCAACGCGGCGTTCAAGCTGTCGTGGTCGCATGCGCACGAAAGCTCGGTGGAATCGACCAGCGTGTACTCAACCCCCTGCGTGGCCAGGTACGTTGCCAATAGCAGCGAGGCGTCCACGGCTTTCGAGTTGGAATTATTGCGTACGATGAGGATGTGCATGAAGGTCTTCTTTCCGGGTTTGCTATGATGGGCCATTATATCCGATGCATAAGGAAGCGTCCCTCCATGTCCGACAAGCTCGCACGAGCTCAACATATGCGCCCCGCCGACCCCGGTTCCACCTCGGAGATATTCGTGGGCGGTCGCCACGCAGGCCTCGATCGCACCGCCATCGCGGCCGCGGTCGCCCAGACGGTCGTGCCGAAGCCGGAGCCGCGCCACGACCCCGCCAGCGCGAAGGCGCGTCTGCGTTCGGCGGCTCCAGGAGAGACGTCCGAGATATTCATCGGCGGGCGCCATGCCGGACCCGACCGGACCACGCCTCCGCGCGACCCCTTCGAACCGCAGACCCCCGACCCGCGCGATGCCGCGAAAGCAGCCGCGCGGAGCACGCGCGAAGAGCGCGCGGCCTTTCCAGGTTCCACCTCGGAGCTGCCCATCATCAGCAAGCATGGCGGAACGGACAAGACCATCACCCCCTCGCCAGAGCCCGAGGAAACAACCGTTGCGGTCGGGTCGTCGGCCGCGCTCATCAGCGCATGCACCCTGATCTCGCGCGTGCTCGGCTTCGTCCGCACCTGGGTCATGGCGTTCGCGCTGGGCTCTACGCTTCTGTCGAGTTCCTATCAAGTGGCGAACAACCTTCCCGCTCAGCTGTACGAGCTGGTGATAGGCGGCATGATCGTGACCGCCTTCCTGCCCGTGTACCTGTCGGTGAAAAAACGCCTGGGGCGTGAGGCTGGCAACGAGTACGCCTCGAACCTGCTCACCATCGTCGTGCTGCTGCTGGGCGTGGTGTCGGCGCTTTGCATCGCGTTTCCGGGAGTCGCCATTTATACGCAAAGCTTCTTCTCGGAGCAATCCGAAATGGCGCTCTCCGTGTTCTTCTTCCAGTTCTTCGCCATCCAGATCGTGTTCTCCGGTGCGACGGCTATCGTATCGGGCCTACTCAACGCCAACAGGGACTACCTTTGGTCGTCGATCGCCCCGGCGGCGCAAAGCGTGGTGGTCATCGCTTCGTTTCTGCTGTACGCAGCGGTCGCCCCGCAAGACCCCGAGCTTGCGCTTTACATCATAGCCATCGGCAACCCCCTGGGCGTGTTCGTTGCGCTGGCTATCCAGCTGCCCGCCCTCAAGCGCAACGGCATCCGCATCAGGCCGCGCATCAACCTGCGCGATCCCGCCTTGCGCGAAACGCTGGGGATCGGCGTGCCGGCCGTGTTCGTCATGCTGTGCTCGTTCGCGGTGGTGTCGGTCCAGAACGCGGCGGCCTACAGCTTCGCCTCGAACGGGCCGTCCATCCTGTTGTACGCGCGCCAGTGGTTCACGCTGCCCTACGCATTTTTGGCCGTGCCCATCACCACCGCCATGTTCACCGAGCTGGCCGACATGCAGGCCGAGAACAACATGGAAGGCGTGAAGCGCGGCATCATAGGGGGCACGAACCAGATCCTGTTCTTCATGATCCCGTTTGCCATGTACCTCATGGTGTTCTCGTTGCCGCTGGTCACGCTGTACAACGCAGGCGCGTTCACCTCCGAGAACGTCGCATCCATCGCCTCGTACATGGCGGTGCTGGCGCTTGCCCTGCCCGTGTACGGCGTCAACACGTACCTGCAGAAGATCTTCAGCAGCCTGCGCAAGATGGGCGTGTTCGCAGCGTTCAACTTCGTGGCCGGCGCCGCTCAGATCGCGCTCACCGTCTACGGCGCCGCCAACATCGACCGGTTCCCCATCGAGATCATCGCCGTTGCGGAGGTGCTGTTCTACGTGGTGGCGGACCTGTGCCTGTTCGCTTACCTGCGCAGCCGCCTGGGGGCGTTCGGCCTGCGGTCGGTGGTGAAGGCATGCTTCTCCGGCCTGGTGTTCGGCGGCTTGGGAGCACTGGCCGGCGGCGGCGTACTGTATGCGCTGCAAGCGTTCGTCGCCCCCATCGCCGGATCGATCCCTCTGGCCTTGACGTACGTGCTCGTCGGAGGAATCGTGGCGCTGCTGGTGACGTTCGGCCTGTCCATCAAGCTGCGCGTACCCGAAGCCGCGTTCGTCGGCTCGCTCATCGGCAAGGTGAAAGGCAAGCTGTCCCGCGGATAGCGCAAGAGGTTAGAGCTTTGGAAAACGCCTGTCGCGCATCATGATATGATGTTGCGGTTCGATACTTCGCCTCTGGGGAAACGGTGTTATGAATTTCAAAGCTCTGAGCGGCTCTTCTTCTTGGCTCGCAATTGTTGGCGCAAGTTTTTTCTGGACTTGGATGGATCGGGCGATGTTCGGGGACTCCCTGTACTTCGTGCTGGCCGACCGAAAGGGGCTTGATCTTGCGCAAGCGCCTGAGTTAGCCCAGGAATCGTTCATAGTCATGCTAACGGCAAGCGCCATCGTGTTTCTTGCACTGGCCGTCGCCGCCAAACGGCAGACCTCATCGATATGGAGCGTCAAGACCACCTTGGTCGCAGCAGTAGCAGGCGCAATTTCTACGGCATCCATCCTTCTTGCCGCAAGCGCCAATATGACTGCGCTTGCTATGGCAGGGGCTTTCGTCACGGGCTCGTCAATGGCTGTGCTCAACATTTCATGGGGCCGCATCTGCATCGCCCAAGGACCCGCCAAAGCCATGACCCACATTGCAGGCGCTTGGGCGTTGGGACTGGCTATCAACATCCTTACCGAAGGCTTGGTCCCCATCGCAGAAGGCACCTTCATAATCGTTTTGCCCCTCGTATCTTTCGCGCTGTACGCAATCGATGCGAAACTCCAGCACACGGACCCTTACCGCATTGATCAAGCGGAGCAAACACCCGAACAAACCATGACCGCGAAAGCGCACGTGCTGGGAGTCGACGTTCGATTTCCTGCGTTCATCCTTGTATTCTGCATCGCTTTCGGACTCATGTGCAGCTTCGAGATATTCTCTCCCGCCGCCACCGAGCGTCAAACGATCATCGACATCGTCGGATTACGAGGCATCGTGTCGTTGCTGTTCTTTATAGCCAGCCTAACGGCGCCCGCGCGACGCATGGAATCGCTTTTCAATGCGTGCCTTTCCTTCATGGTGTTTGGCCTGCTGGTTATGACCGTAGGGCTTTACACCAACGACGTTCAGGGCCTGACCCGCATATTCATCCCCATCGGCTACGCCGGATTCGACATTTTGGTATGGACGCTGGTTGCTTTCTATGCGAAAACGACGGCAACGTCCCCCCTGCGCATCCTCGCCGTCGCCATGGGGGCCGAGCAAGCCGGCATTCTGGCTGGACAGCTCATTGGCATTGCATTGGGAGGATCAGCGAACGCAACGAACAGCATCATGATGATGGCATTAAGCTATCTGCTGCTGATTGCGGTTATGGGACTAGCACGCCTGTGCACCGTTCTGTGGCGCCGCCAACGCGATGATGTAGAAGCGAGCACGGCGGACAGCTCCCTAGACGCCTGCGACAAGCAGGAAGACCACCTCGATCGCTTTGCGGACGCCTACGAGCTCACCGCACGCGAAAAGGACGTCTTCGCCCTTTTCGCCGAAGGCCGCAGCGCACCCTATATCGCAGAAATGCTGGTTCTGTCCGAGAACACGGTGAAGACCCACCTGCGACACATCTACACCAAGTGCAACCTGCATAACCGTCAAGAGCTGCTAGACGCTATCGAGGCTTTCAAGCGCTAGCCTCGCACACCAGCTTTCCCGAAAGCAAAAGCCAGGCCGAACGTACGCTCGGCCTGGCTTTTGCAAGGGAGGGACTCGAAACCTTGCTGCCGATCGCTCAAGCAGCAAGTCGGCTCGCTTTACGCGCGAAGCAGATCGTGAGCTTGATTGGCAGCAGAGCGACCACCGTTCAAGCACTCGGCGCTCGCAGATCCGGGGACATCCATGGGATAGACGTCTCGATACAGCATGATACCGTCAAGGCCGATAACGAACACGTTCTCCATGACGCCGCCCTTTTCCAAAACGGGGCGGAACTTGCGGTCGGTTCGAACGCCGCCCAAAGGTCCTTCCATGCATTCGTGAATCTCGCAAATATAGAAGGGACCTTGAGCAATAGGCGTCAAGTATTCGGCCTTCTTGCCGTACAAATCATCCACGCCGGCAGCGCATTTTGCATTGTAGTCGTCTACTGCAGCCTGCAGCGCCGCAGCGTCGAGGCCGGCTTTTTCAGCTACGGCAGCCAGCGTATCCGCTCGCCATACGTCGTCGCCTTCGGCAATGATCTTTTCCATTTGCTCGGTGATATCAACGCCCCAGTCGGAAATAGCCTCGGGGTTGTATTGAGCGATCTGCTTGTCGTAAATAGCCTGATCGAACACGCTGAAGCAATGACCATTCTGATTGTGAATCGGCGCAGACTGCGTGATAACGTTCTCGACCACAAGCGCGCACGACTCGTCCACGAAGCGATCGCAGTCCTCGTTGACCCAAAGCATGGGGCCGCCGAAAGCGAACGCCGACCACTGAGGGCCAAACACTTCCACCTGATGAGAAATTCGGTTGTACTTCAAATAGCAAACACCGGAGAACTCGGCAGCTCCCGCAGCCAAAGCCATGTTCACGCCGTCTCCGAAATGGCCGGGCGTGCCGATGCGTTCAAGCGTCTCCAGATTGAAGCCCCATTTGGTCAGGCGACGATCATCGTTGGCGAAGCCGCCCGTAGCCAGCACCACGACCTGCGCCTGATACTGAACCAAATCGCCGAACGCGTCGATAGCGTACACGCCGTTGACCTTGCCCGATTCGTCGTAGCTGAACTCGAGCGCGCGATTGTTCAAGCGAATGTCCGCGCCCTTCTCGCGCAAGCGAGCCTGCATGGGCAGAACATAGCCCACGTACGCGGCGCCATCTTCCCACCAATGAAACGAGTTGACTTTGCCCGCCACCGCTCCGCAAGGATAGTTGTCTATCAGACCGCTCAGCTTGCATCCGCACGTATCCACCAGCCACTCGATATTGTCCGCGGAAGCATCGATAAGGTCCTTGTACAGCAATCCATCCGGGCACCACTGGGCCTTGCCCAGTTCTTCTTGCATGATGATAGAGCGATCGCACGAAACGTTCTGCTCTTTCTGGAAACGGGAATCGACGGCGAACGTGCCCTCCACGCCTTGACCGTTGCCGCCCAGCGTGGCCTGGCCTTCCAGCAAAATGAAATCGTCGCCGTTTTCGGCGGCCTGCACAGCACATGCAAGCCCCGCAAAACCGCCGCCCACGATGACGATGCCGGTGGATATAACCTCGGTAACCTCTTCGGGATTCACGACGATACCCGAGCAGTTAATGGTCTCCCCATTGCCTGCGGCCACGCCAGAGCCGCTTTTTTCAGCGGATTGGGGAGCGCAGCCAACCAGCCCGCAAACAGCGGCGCCCGCTGCGCCCATAGCGCCCAAAGTAAGAAAGTTCCTACGAGATATAGTCTCCATGATGATGCTCCTTTACGTAAAGTCGGATCACTTAGTTCTTGGAAAAGCCCTTGTCAGCACTGTAAGAAATCGACGCTCCGTTCACCTTCATGCTTGCATCGGTAACGGAATAGCGATAGTTCACCTGAGTGCTGTCTTCTCGTGCAGTGCTCGCCTGCACAGCCTGAATGGACACCGTGATCTGCACGTCCTGAACATCAAGATCTGCAACCTTCTTATACTTCAGAAGCTCATCGAAAAACTCCGCATAAGCCGGATCGTCCTGAGAGATGACGGCCGGGCTGTCGGCATCGGTCAAGCCCATGTCCATCATCGTGAACAAATCGCCAGCAGCCATAATGACCTGCTTGGCATTGGTCCGATCCTCGGTCGCCACCTCCGAAGACGACGTTCCCCCGCCGCATGCAGACAGCCCCAGCATTGCAGCCAGCGCAAGCGAAACGAGTGCGATAAGCCCTACCCTTATCACGCTCTTCGCAGCAGTTGCATTCCCTTTCATAGTTCCCCTTCCCTAGATGTAAATCGCTTCGCATTTTTGCGATGCGCTTCGCATGTTGAAGGAACCAGAAGGGGCCCGCGACACACGAAACTAACGAAACCGCCCTTTTTGACGACTTCACCAGAAAAGGATTACCCTGCCGTTCACCCTGTTCAGATAGCATGTTTTGCAATTTGGTCACGAGAGCGCGCTTGCATCCTTCGCTGATCGCGCCCCGCTTTCTCGCCTCTTCGCCTTCCTTGCGCATGCGCTCCCTGCGCCGCCTTCGCGAAGAAGGTCCGCGCACGAAAAACCGCCCTCGCTGGCAGCTTTTGACGGTTTGAGGTCGTTTGACCCGGCGTACCGGGCGCCTGCGTAAGCGCAGCGAAACGGCTCAACGCTGTGACCAGGTAAAATGGAATCCGAGCCAAGGGACAGCGAAAGCGGTGCTCGAATCGACAACCCCTAACCGTCAAAAGCTGCCAGCAAGGGCGGTTTTTCGTGCGCACGGTCCCTCCCGATACAAGCTTGGCGGCAAAAGCACGTTCGCCGGAGCCGATCCAGCCGCCGCAGCGACCTCCGCTCGGCAAGATTCCGGCGCACGCGGGTCCCGCTCCGTTTCGCCGTCCGCCTGCAACCCCCACATGCAAAAAAGCCGCGGCTCCCATCGGGTGCCGCGGCTTTTCACGTGCGAAATCTTGAAGCGCTACGCCACGTTCGTCTTCGGAGCCAACTTCTCGCTCGATTTGCCGAAGAACACCTCGTACCAGCACAAGAAGCAGTAGATGTTCCAGATGCGCATCATCTTGAGCTTGCCGCGGCCCTCGACCGTGGTGAAGTCCGCCGACTTGTGGTCATCGAGCATCTGCACCAGATAATCCACATTGAAGAACTCCTGCGCGGCCTCCCCCGTGAACGCCTCCTTGATGCGGTTGTAGTACTCGTCCGTTTGCAGCCACACGGTCAGCGGCGTGATGAACGGCTGCTTGGGCATGTGCGCGACCTTTTTCTGGAAGCCCAGCTTGCTCGCCGCCACGCGCAGGGCGTACTTGGCGTGCTCGTCGGTCACGCGGCAGGCAGTGGGCAGCTGCAGCGCCACGTCGAGCACTTTCTTGTCCAAGAACGGAACGCGCAGCTCAAGCGACTGGGACATGGACATCTTGTCGGCCTTCAGGCAGATGTCGAACGGCATATAGCTGACCATGTCCACGTACTGCGTCTGCGTGATGATGTCCAGGCCCTGGTCCGCCACGGCGTCGAAGTGCGGCTTGCACCACTCCCACGGCTTGCAGGGGCCTTCGTAGTTGCGCAGCACATTGGGGATTTCGTCCCACATGTAGTTCATGCTGGCGCGCTGGTAGCTCTTCTCCGGCCCGCCCGACCCGCGCATGGCAAAGCGGCGGCCGTGGAACGTCGGCAGCTTCTCGGCCACGGCGCCAGCGGCGGCGCGCAAAGGACGCGGCACCTTGAAGTACTTCTCGAATTCGTACTGGTCATGATAGATCCAGTAACCGCCGAACAACTCGTCGGCTCCCTCTCCCGACTGCACCACCTTCACCTGCTCGCGCGCCAGCTTGCTCACGAAGAACAGCGGAATGGCGCTGGGCGCGCCCAACGGCTCGTCCATGTGGTACTGCTCGGTGGGCACGATGTCCAGGAATTCCTGGGCGCTCACCTGGGTTTGGAAGTTCGGCAGGTTCGCCCACTCGGCGAACGCCGTCGCATCGTCCAGCTCGTTGAGCTTGATCTCGAAATCGGACTGAGCGGCGATCTCGGCCATCTTGTCCTCGCAGCCGATGTCGTAGCCCACCGAGAACGTCTTGATGTCGGGCGCATGCTGCCCCATGCAGTACGCCGCCAGCGAGCTGTCGATGCCGCCCGACAGGAAGCTGCCGATCTCCACGTCGGCTATCTCGTGCGCAGCCACGGACTCGTCGAACACGCGGTTGATCTCGTCGGCCCATTCCTCCAGGCTCTTCGAGTCATCGATCTTGTACGTGATCTTGTAGTAGCATTCCGTGCGCAGCTGGCCGTTCTCGAGCACCATGAAGTGACCGGGCAGAAGCTTGTGCACGTCCTTAAACATGGTTTGGGAATCGTTCATGTACTCGAAGCACAGATACTGCGGCAGCATCTCGCGGTTGAGTTCCTTTTTGAACGCCGGGTGCGCCAAGAACGCCTTGATCTCGCTTCCGTAGATCAGGCGGTCGCCCGCATGCTGGTAGTAGAACGGCTTAATGCCGAAGATGTCGCGTGCACACACCAGGCGCTTGTTCGGCGCATCCCAGATGGCGATGGCGAACATCCCGCGCAACTTCTCGAACACACCGGTGCCCCACGCCTCGTAGCCGTGCACGATAGTCTCGGTGTCTCCGTTGGTCTTGAAAACGTAGCCGAGCGCCTCAAGCTCTGCGCGCAGCTCCTGGAAGTTGTAGATCTCGCCGTTGAACGTGACGGTCACAGTGCCGTCGGCGTTCTGCATGGGCTGGCGGCTGCCCTCAAGGTCGATGATGGACAGGCGGCGAAAACCCATCGCAATGTCATCGGTGACGAAGAATCCCTCGTCGTCGGGCCCGCGGTGGGCGATGCGATCCGCCATGTCCTTGACCACGGCCTTGTTCGTCTCCTGGTCGTAGTCGACCGCGGTGAATCCCACGAATCCGCACATGTAGCTGGCTCTCCTCCTGCGTACGCGCCGCCTTGTCCGCGCGGCACGGGTTTACGTCGTTAACGTTCGATATAATACGCCACCCGTTCCCCTCCTGCTTGCATTTCACGAAACCCGCAGGGAGCGCAAGAACAAGCGATTTGTCGTAAACTGGAAGAACAAGACCGGCCGACCCTGAGTCCAAGCATCCCGCTCAAGAGTCGGCTTCAAAGCTCGCATGCAGCAAAGGACAGCGATGAAACGCTCCGGACTGATCGCAATGATCGCGCTTGCCGCCCTCCCCCTTGTCACGACAGGGCTCGCCGTCCTGTTCGCTATGCCCGATACCGTTCCGCTCCATATAGGCGCAAACGGCGTCGACCGCATCGGTTCCAAATACGAAGCGTTTGAAATGGGCTTCCTCATGACGGGCTGCTGCGCACTGTTCGCCGTCATGTACGCGTTCATGGACAAGCTAGCTGCGATGGGCCTTGTACACGGCACCGACGCACACGGAGGGCGCACCCTTCTCCTCTTCACCCAGATAAGCATGAACGCCATCCAGGTCTTTCTTCTTTTCTTGATGTCTTTCGACATGCAATAAGGGACCGGCGCGGCGCGGGAGCGCAGGAGGAGGCGGCGCGAGTGCGGGCGCGGGAACCGACGCGGCAGGCGCGCAGGGGCGGGTGCGCGGGGGCCGGCGCGACGCGGGCGCGCGGAGCCAAGCCCGTCAGCAAGCGGACCGCGCACGTTGTGGCGGAGCGCATCCCGCTTGAACGTTGCAAGTTTGTCAAAACGGAAGAGTTTTGCTGGTCCTCAACCCAGAATAAACCCAACCTGCAAACCTGTGATCAGGCATGATAAAAAACGCTCATAACCACATTGCCTCGACAGGGCGAAAAATCGCCGCAAAACTCGCTGGTTTTGACAGAACCTCGGCCCCACCGTCGAAACGCGCGGCGGCGAAAGCACGAAAACGCGATATGGGCACTTTCGCGAAACGCAGCCGCCGCCGCGCGCACTGTGGGATAATAGGCAAGATTTCGACCCACAAGGAGATTCAAGACATGACCGTGCAGAACCCCCGCATCACGAACCCTGCCGACGTGCGGCATCGCTTACAGCCCGTCGTCGCAGGCGGCGACATCCTGGCGTACAGCTACGTGCGAGAACTCCATCGCGCTTACCAAGTCGAACGCACCATCGTGCTGGCAACGCAGGACATCAAGATGCTGTCGAGCAGCCGCTTCACCGACTATCGCCTGGAGCCGCTCATCCACGATCCGGAAGGCCTGTACGACGCGCTCGAGCGCGTTGCCGCGCAGACGCACGCCGAAGACCCCGACCGCGTGCTGCTGGTCCTAGGTTGCGACGACTGCCACGCGCGCATGCTGTCCGCCGGGAAGGCGCGCCTGGAGGCCGCAGGCTACACGGTCCCCTACATCGATTTCGATCTGCTTGACGAGATCACGCAGAAGCGGCGCTTCTACGAACTGTGCGAAGAACTGGGCATCCCCTACCCGCGCACCTGGTACTTCGACTGCGGCGAAAACGGTCCCGACGAGCTGCCCGTGCACGACTTCCCTTACCCGCTTATCGCCAAACCCTCGAACTCGGCGCAGTTCCAAGACGCCACCATCGAGGGATGGCGCAAGATCTACGAGATCGAGACGCCGGAAGAGCTTGCCCAGGTGTGGCGCAGCATCCGCACGTCCGATTACAACAACGAACTGGTGTTGCAAGACTTCATCCCCGGCGGCGACGACGCCATCCGCACGCTCACCACGTTCTCGGACGCGTCGGGAGACATGCGCGTGGTGTCGGGCGGCGTCGTATGCCTTCAAGACCACGACCCCACCGCGCTCGGCAACCCGCTGTGCATCATGGGGGAACGCGAAGAAGCCATCATCGAGGCCGCGAAGAGCATGCTCGCCCGCATCGGGTACCGAGGATTCGCGAACTTCGACATCAAGTACGACGAGCGCGACGGATCCTTCCGGTTCTTCGAGGTGAACACGCGCTGCGGGCGCAACACCTACTACATGAGCTTGGGCGGCGTGAACTTCGTCACGCTCATCGTGCGGGAATTCATCTTGGGAGAGCGCATCGACTACCGCGAAGCGTACGACCCGTTCGTGTACAGTTGCGTGCCCCGCTACGTGCTCGACCGCAGCATGGAGAACCGCGCGCGCCTGCAACAAGCCCTTGACGTGCTGCGTCGCACAGCCGAGCCCTACCCGCTGCATTACGGGTCGGACTCGTTCGTGCACAACATGTGGGCACGCATCATGCACCTGAACCAAATCCCGAAGTTCAAGCGCTTCTACTGGGATACCGACGGCAAGCAGCTGAAGTAACATGGACGCCCACGCCACCTCGAGCACGGGAAGCAGCAACGCGCACCACGACCTTCGCAGCCTGATCACGGTCTCCGCGGGCTACGGCATTGTGTGCGGGCTCACGCTCCCGCTCATGATATCGAGCACGTTTCTGCAGGAAATGAGCCTTTCGCACGGAGCCGGGAACTCGTTCGGCGCGCTCTTCTTCATCGCGTACACGGCCACTATGCTGATCACGGCGGCCCTTCACGTGTTTCGCCGCAAGGCGGAGCATCGCCTGCGCATGGCCACGGCATTCGGTGCGGCGTTCCTTGGCAACGCGCTCATGCTTGCTCGGCTTCTTGGGGCAATCGAGGGCGGATGGCTCTACGCCATCGTGGTGTCGGGCAGTATCGGATACGGTCTTGCAACTGCGGAATTGGGATGGATAGGGCGAATATCCGCGCTTTCGCGAGAAGGCGGCCCTTCCCTGGCGCGCGCGATCCCCCTAGCCTACCTGATAGGCGGAATCGCGGCGACCATCATCTTCTGGGCAAGCGGAATCATGGAGCTTGCATTCGCGCTTACCATAATCATCGTGTCGGCGGTGCCTTTGATCGCTCGGCAGGAGCTTGAAGCGGCGGGAAGGCGCATCAGCATCTCGGAAGCAGGCGTCATCGATTTCGTGAAAGCCGTTTCGTATCTGGCGGTGTTCTCGTTCGCGTTCGGAGCCGTCAGCCAGGTTGCTGCCACTGCCGAAACCGACATCATTCCCATCCAGGCGCAAGCCATGCTGGGAATCGTCGTGGCCTCGATGATCATGCTGGGCGCTTCGTTTTTGCGCAAACGAGCCGTTCAGGTGTCGGACCTGTACGGCATGCTGTTCCCCATCGTGGCCATCGCCCTTGTCGCGCTGCCCTTCGTCACCTCGCCTGCGGCGCACATCGCCGCGACCGTGCTGGTATTCGTAGCCTTCTATCTTTCCTGCATGAACGTGCGCATCATCGTATGCCAGCTCAGCGAACGTGACAACGTGTCGCTTTGGGTGTACCTGGGAACCGCACTGGGCATCGGCGGCTTGCTCATTCTTGCCGGCGTGGCCCTAGGGGCGCGGGTCTTGGCCCAGGGCAGCCCCGCAACCGGGCTGGCCCTCATATCGCTCACCTCCCTGTTCGTGCTGGCCATGAACCCCGTTTTGTCCACGCGGCTCGAACGCAGAATCCAAAAGCAGGCGGACAACTCCGAACATGCAAGCCAAGCAAACTCGCCCGCGCCCGAAAACCGCGAGGACCCCGCCGCGCTTCTTCGGGCCTTCGCAGACAAGCACGCCATGACCGCACGCGAGAGCGAAGTCCTCGCCTTGCTCTGCCAGGGACGAACACGCACCTACATCGCAGCCGAGCTTGGCTTGTCGCCCAACACCATCAAGGGCTACATCCACAACGTCTATCAAAAAACAGGATCGATCGACAAGCAAGACCTTATCGATCGCGTTGAGCTTTATCGCGACCGCACGGCGCTATAGGCGTCTTGCCGCATCGATTTTCGCAGGTCAAAGCATTCAAAAAGCAGTCGCCAGCCCCACCCTCCATTATGGAGGGTGGGCGGCTTTGCTTGACGATTTCACCTTCCCCACCCCTTTTGGTGCTGGTTCGAGATTCCTCCGTTCGTATGATGGGCCCAGAGCGAACAGGGAGGTTCGCGAAACCGCAAGGATTGGGAGGACATCATGCACAACAAGGGTATCGAAGCTGCCGAGGCTGCATCGCAAGGATTCACGCGTCGGTCGTTTCTGCTCGGCTTGGGCGCAACGGCTGCCGTAGTTGCCGGCAGCGGACTTGCCGGCTGCGCACCGCAGGCAAGCACCGGCTCCGCCGCGCAGGAATCCGACGGCGCTTCGAACGGAAGCGGCAACACGGCCAAAGCGGATACCGTTCAGGCAGTTGCAGAGACGCCGGCCAAGTCCCAGGAATCGAAGGACACCGACATCGTAGTCATCGGCAGCGGCATCGCCGGCATGAGCGCCGCCACCGAAGCAGCTCTCGCAGGCGCGCGCGTCATCGTGCTCGAAAAGCACTCCGTTTCGGGCGGCGACTCGTCCATCTGCACCGGCAACTTCTACTGCTGCGGCTCCAAGAAGCAAGACGACATGGGCCTTACCAACTACGGCACCCCTGAAGAAATCGCCCAGTTCCTGTTCGATCAGTCCGACGGAGACGCGAACATGGACATCTGCCGCATGGTGGCGGAAAACGGCGGCGCGGCCATGGACTGGCTGGTCGGCTTCGGCTGCGACTTTAAGAAGAAGCCCGGCGACGGCGTGTCCGACCGCTCCATGGTATCCACCAACGGAGGCAAGGGCATTATCGATACGCTCATCGCCAAAGCCGAGGAAAACGGCGCTGAAGTCATGATGGAAACGCGCGCTATCAAGATCCTCACCGAAAACGGCAAGGTAACCGGCGTGGTCGCGCGCCAGGGCGACACCGAGTACACGATTTCCGCCAAAGCGGTCATGCTGGCTTCCGGCGGGTTCGACGGTCAGGACTGGTCGAAAGAGCTGTACGCACCCGGCACGGTGGGCTGGCACACCTTCTCGAGCCCCAGCAACACGGGCGACGGCATCGAGCTGGGCAAAGACGCCGGAGCCCTCACGCTGCTCAAGGGCGGCCTTTCGCAGATCCACCTGGTGGGCAAAGAGCCCCTGCCGCTCAACGACGAGCTGTCGCAGCTGCGCATGATCAACACGGGCGTGTTCGTAACCGACCTTGGCTACCGTTGCGCGAACGAATCCATGACCAGCCAATTCGACTACTTCACGCCGTTCATTCAGAGCGGCCGTAAAGAGTTCTTCATCATCTGCGACTCGCAGCAGACCGACAAGCGCATGGAGCTGCTGAAGAAGGGCGTCGAAAAGGGCGTCGTCAACACCGCCGACACCATCGAAGAGCTTGCCGAGCAAGCAGGTCTGCCCGGCTATCCCCTGACGAAGACGATCGAACAGTACAACAAGCTCTGCGAAGCTGGCGAGGACCCGGCCTTCCATAAGAAGCCCGAAGATCTTCAGCCCGTCGTGCAGGCGCCGTTCTACGCTGTCCAGATCACGCCGAACACCAACGACTCGTTCGGCCAGCTTGCCATCAGCACCAAGGCGGAAGTGCTCGACAAGGATCGCAAGCCCATCCCCGGCCTGTACGGTGGCGGCACCATCGCCAACGCCGAGCTGTTCTACATGCGCTATGCCGTAAGCGGCGCCTCCATGTGCATGGGCACCGTGACGGGTCGCATAGCCGCTCAGGAAGCCATGAAGTACTACGGCGCCTAAGCCAACCGTCCCTCCCCCCTCCAAACGGAAGGCCCTCGTCATGAGGGCCTTCCGTTTTGCATAGAGTCTTTAGGCGATCACACCGGGCGCTCGTGCCCCTCTTCCGTGGTCAGGATAAGCGGACCGTCTTCGGTGATTGCCACGGTCTTTTCAAAGTGAGCCGAAGGCAGGCCGTCGCGCGTGCACACCAGCCATCCGTCGGGCATCACGCGCGTCTTGTACGTTCCCACGTTCACCATAGGCTCGATAGCCAGCACCATGCCAACCTCAAGCTTGACGCCCGTATGCTTCCGGCCGAAGTTCGGCACGTTGGGATCCTCGTGCATGTCGCGTCCAATGCCGTGCCCCACGTACTCGCGCACCACGCCGAAGCCCGCCGCTTCGGCGATGGACTGCACCGCATGCCCGATGTCGCCCAGGCGATTGCCGAGCCGAGCAGCGTCAAGGCCCGCCCACATGCACCGCTCGGTCACCTCGAGCAGGCGCTGCTTTTCGGCCGAAATCTTCCCTACGGGGTAGGTCCAGGCGTTGTCCCCCACCCAGCCGTCAACCGTCGCACCCGTATCGACGGACAGGATGTCGCCGTCTTTGAGCACCACGTTCGCGGAAGGGATGCCGTGCACGATCTGGTCGTTCACCGATGCGCAAATCGAACCGGGAAATCCGCCGTAGCCTTTGAACGCAGGTATGCCGCCTTCTGCACGGATGATGGTTTCCGCCAGCTCGTCCAGCTCAAGCGTGGACACGCCCGCTCGAACATGGGATCCCACCTCGCGCAGCACCAAAGCCGAAATGCGACCGGCTTCCTTCATGGCCTCGATCTCGGCCTTCGACTTCTTTATGATCATACTTTCAACGCACCTTGCCTCTAACGTGCCTGTTCTCTTGTCGCCGACCAGTATAGCACCCCTTCCGAACCCTACGGCCCCGGCTCCCTCGCAGCTTGCCGCCGCAAGTCGATCGCACCGCAGCTCGCACGACGGTCGTGCACAAGGTCGGGCTATACGGCTTCAAGCGGCGGAAGCTTCCAGTCGAAAGAAAGCACGCGCTCGTCCGGGAGGTAGATGCGCATCGTCAACGAGAATACGTCTTCGCACAAAGGCAGCCAGAAGCGCACGCGATCGTCTGCGGGCCCTTCAGCCTGAAGATACAGATCGAGCGATCCGTCCTCGTTGAAGGGCAGGTCGTCCACCTCGCCGATGTTGTAACGGTTTAGCTCGTTGGGTATCAACCGGCCCGCTTCGGTGTAGGCTGTAAGCGACCACCATCCCTCGCTTGCATGGGGCGGGGTTTCGCCCGCGGCAAAATGCAGGCGGTACGACTTGTCGCCGCGCAAGGGATTCCCTGCGACATCCACGACCATCGACGGATACACCGCCATGGTCACAGGATTGGCGAACCCGCCGAACGCCACCACAGCACGGTACGCGTAATCGGTGCCGAACGTGCCCACGCGATCGTCCATAAACATCCAGCCGTTCGAAACGGTGGTGCTGGCATGAGCCGACGAGAAATCGCGATCCAGAAGCGTCGGCAGATACGCAGCCGCCTTGGCAACGCCTTCCCCCAAGGCAGCGATGTCGAACGTCAACCCTGCGCCGATGCCTACGGTTTCGAATTGCGCCAGCGCCGGGGCGTCCTCAGGGGCTCCCGGATTGCCCGAAGCCAGCCCGTTGAAGCGCGTGAAGAAATCCTGGACGGAAAGCCGTTGCATGAATTCCAAGGGAACGTAGTCGTACGCGGGATCGTACGACCCCTTCGGACACGCGTATCCCGCGCCCTCGTCCAGCGCATGAGCCGAAAGCGGGTACATTCTCATGCCCTGCTGGACCTCGCGAACGCCCGGCAGGTCGTCAACGCCAAAGCACTTCGTTCGAAGCAGCAGCCAAACGAAATTCGTGGGCATGGAGACCTTGGTCACGCCCTGCGGAAGCTCGCCCGACCAGAACGGTCCAACAAACGCGTAGGTTGCAGTATCGCTGCCCCCTACTCCGCCCGTACCAAGCACTACGGGCGTGTTGGAGTACCCATCGAACGTCTGAATCGAGCAGTAACGATCCGTGGCGGGCTTGTACAGCAAAATCGGCTCGGCCCCCAGGTCCAGATAAGCCTGCGAGTACACCGTATCCACGTTCGGACGCGTCAAGCTCACCATATCGGGCGTCGCCAGCGCTTGAGCATGGAACAGCTGGTTGATGGGAGCGTGCTCCGCGTCGGGGACCACCACGTTCGTCGTCCGGTCTTTGATGACGCCCATGAGCACCAGCGGATACGCGTACAAGTACGCCCTCTCCAGCAAAGCCACGGTTTCCTGCAGCGTTTCGGGTTGATTCGGGTAAACGGAAGCCTCCATGCAGATCTCCTAACCTCGAAGCGTTTTGGCGCCGAGCGCGCAACGCACCGCACGTCGGGCGCTCCTTTGCCCCAGTGTAGCGGCTTCCTTTTGAAAATCATAGCGAATCGATCAACGAGAAGACGCTTCTCCGAAAGAGGAGCCGATCGTTGCGAAACGCGCATGCAGAGCAAAACGAGAAGACGGGGCCGACGGCTCGTGTTCGTTCCGATGTCAAACACGAATCGTCGGCCCCGTCCCCCTTTTACCCAAGGTCGGTTTCGTCGCGCGGGGGCGGAGGCTTCAACCTGCCCGCTTCGCTCAACGCGCGACGCAAGATAAATTCCACCTGTGCGTTCACGCTGCGCAGGTCGTCGGCAGCCCAGCGCTCGATGGCCTCCCATAAAGCGGGGTCCACGCGCAAGGGGTATTGTTTGCGTTTCGCCATATCGTCACCGCATCGGCGCACCCGGGAGCAAGCCCAGGTGCGCCGATTCCTTTTACTGGTAGAGCGTGCCCGTGTTCAGCACGGGCTGCGCGTCAGAGTCTCCGCAAAGGACCACCATCAGGTTCGAAACCATAGCGGCCTTGCGCTCGTCGTCCAAGTCTACCACGTTCTTGTTGGATAGCTCGGAAAGCGCCATATCGACCATGCCCACGGCACCCTGCACGATCTTCTCACGCGCAGCGATCACCGCGTCAGCCTGCTGGCGACGCAGCATCGCCTGAGCGATCTCCGGCGCATACGCAAGGTGCGTAAGGCGCGCGTCGTCAATCACCACGCCGGCCTTTTCCAAGCGCACCGAAAGCTCTTCTTTAAGGGCGGCGGAAACCTCCTCGATGTTGCTGCGGAGCGTGATCCCATCCTCGGGCTCGCCGGGCATCTGATCGTAAGCGTACGCGGTAGCCACGTGCCGCAAAGCCGTTTCGCTTTGCGTGTGCACGTAGGAATTGTAGTCGTCCACGTCGAACAAAGCCTTCGCCGTGTTCTCAACGCGCCAAACAACGACGTCTGCGATCTCGATGGGGTTGCCGCATTTGTCGTTCACCTTCAAGTGGTCGCCGTTGTACGTGCGAGCGCGCAGCGAGATCTTCGTATTCATGGGCACGGCTTTGCCCGTAGCGGGATCAGCCGTGCTGCCAGCACTACGCGAGTAGAACGGGTTCGCCCAATGGAAGCCTTCGTCTCGCACCGTGCCCTTGTAGTCGCCGAACAGGATGAGAACGCGCGCCTGGTTCGGCTGAATGGTGAAGAAGCCCATGAGCAGAATCAACGGAACGATGCATACTCCCACGATGCCTGAAACAAGCAGCCCGACGCCAAGCGCCTGCGCTGTGGTGGTCACCGGAGCATCGTCGGGAGGAAGCATGGTAGCCCCCGTAGCGATTATCGCAGCAAACGCGACGACCAAAACCAGCGTCAACACCAACATCGGCCAGCCGCTTCGCACGTGAACGGTCTTTTCAACGGACATGACGGTTCCTTTCTCAGATTGTCGATACCAACATGATATCACATTGAGATCTTAAATGAGGGTAAAAGAAAAGGGACCCGCAGGTCCCTTTTCTTCAACGTCTAACAGTGCAGCTTATTCGGCAGCAGCTTCCGTGTAGTTGCGGGTCACGCCCGAGTCAACGGAAACGCCCGGCGTCATGGTGGCAGAGACGGAGATCGACTTCACGTACTTGCCCTTGGCCGCAGCCGGCTTCATACGCAGGATCTCGTCGTACACGGCGCCGTAGTTCTCAGCAAGCTGCTCAGCCGTGAAGCTGGCCTTGCCGATGACAACGTGAGCGATACCGTAGCGGTCTGCACGATATTCCACGCGGCCGCCCTTGAGCTCGTTGATGGCCTTGACGACGTCGTTGGTCACCGTGCCCAGCTTGGGGTTCGGCATCAAGCCGCGGGGGCCCAGGATCTTGCCCAGACGACCAACTTTGCCCATCTGGTCGGGCGTCGCAACAGCGGCGTCGAAGTTGAACTCGCCAGCCTGGATCTGCTGAACCAGCTCATCGGTGCCCACGATGTCGGCGCCGGCTTCCTCGGCGGCGCGGGCAGCCTCGCCCTCAGCGAACACAGCAACGCGAACCGTCTTGCCCGAGCCGTTCGGCAGGCTCACGGTACCACGCAGCTGCTGATCAGCCTGACGGGTGTCGATGCCCAAACGGAAGTGAGCCTCAACGGTCTGGTCGAACTTAGCCGTCGAAACCTCCTTCACAAGGCTGAACGCTTCGAGCGGAGCGTAGGTGGACTCGCCGATCTTCTCGAGAGCCGCACGGTAGTTCTTGGACATTTTCATGATGTTTCCTTTCGTGGTGTGTAGCGGACGCGAAGCGCCCTTCCACTTTCCTGTATCGTCAAAGCAGCTGCGCACATCATGCGCAGCTGCGATCACGCATTGCAGAAGACGTCGTTAGTCGATCGTCTTGCCCTGGAGCATAGCGGCAACCTTCTTGGAAGGCACGTACTTCTTCTTCATCTCGCGACCTTCGATGCGCACGCCCATGCTGCGCGCCGTGCCGGCGATGATCTCCATGGCAGCCTCAACCGTGTTGGCGTTGAGGTCCGGGAGCTTGATCTCGGCGATCTCGCGGAGCTGGTCCTCGGTCAACGTGCCGACGGACTGCAGCTGCGGGATGCCGGAACCGCTGTTGATGCCCAGCTTCTCCTTGATGAGCACGGCCGCCGGAGGAGTCTTGCACACGAAGGTGAAGGACTTGTCCTCGTACACCGTGATCTCAACCGGGATGATGGTGCCGGACTGGTCCTGCGTCTGAGCGTTGAACGCCTGGCAGAACTGCATGATGTTGACACCCTGAGCGCCGAGCGCCGGGCCAACCGGAGGAGCCGGGTTCGCGGCACCCGCGGGAATCTGAAGCTTGATAAAGCCGGTTTGCTTCTTTTCAGCCATGGTGAACTATCCTTTCAGCTGACTGTCACACATAAAGTTAAACGTTGTTTCTATCAACAAAGCGGCTGGTTTCGAGTGAGAAGCCCCGGTCCACGCGGGCACGCGAAGCCGCTTTTGTTCGCACCTTTAGATCTTCGCCACCTGATCGAACGAAAGCTCGACAGGAGTTTCGCGGCCGAAGATGGAGACCATAACCTTCACCTTGCCCGCATCAGGCGACACCTCGGAAACCACGCCATCGAACTCGGCGAGGGGACCCGACACAACCTTGACCGATTGGCCCACTTCCAGGCTCGAAGAAACCGCAGGCTTCTTCTTCGTGTCCGTGCGCTTCATGATCTTGTTGTACTCTTCGCGCGTAAGAGGAGCAGGGTTGCCGTCCGCGCCCACGAATCCGGTTACGCCCGGCGTGTTGCGAACTGCGGCCCAGCTACGATCGTCCAAGTCCATACGGACGAGAACGTATCCGGGGAACACCTTCTTCTCGCTCTCGACGCGACGACCGCCCTCTTTGATCTCGGTGACCGTCTCCGTCGGGATTTCGATAGCGAACACATTGTTCTCAAGACCCATCGTTTCGATGCGCGTCTCGAGGTTCTTCTTAACCTTGTTCTCGTATCCTGAATACGTATGCAGGACGTACCACTTCTTAGCCATCTGCTAAGCCCCCAAACCAGAAATCGCAACCAACAACGGCGTGATAACGACGTTGTCGAGCACGGCGACGTACACGCCGAAGAACAACAAGGCAACAACCACGACAACGCTCCAACGGAGCACGTCCTGCTTAGTCGGCCAGGTAACGCGCTTCAGCTCAGAGCGCACGTCCTTGAGAAAACCGAAGCGGCGCTTCTTCGCCGGCTTCTTCTCAGCCTTCTTCTCAAGTTCCTTGCGCTGCGCCTTGTCCTGCTTGCCGTCGTTCACGGACGTTTCGTTCTTCTGGGATTTCTTGAAGAACTTCCTCTTGGGCGCTTCAGTTTCAACAGCGTCCGCCTCAGCGACCTTGTTCGCCTCGGCTTCGGCAGCCTGAAGCTGCGCCTGCTCCTTGCGAGCAGCACGAGCAGCAGAAGCCTTCGCACGCTGTGTCTTTGATTTCTTCGCCATCTGATTCCTTAACCGGGGATCGTTATCCGTCTAAACGCCAAACAAGCAGCCTGATTCCAAGCTGCTCATCCAAGCAACCTGAATGCAAGCTGCTCATATCTCGAGCTGGCAGGCCAGGAGGGACTCGAACCCCCAACATGCGGTTTTGGAGACCGCCGCTCTACCAATTGGAGCTACTGGCCTATGCTCGTGCAAACCTCAGACGCGCTATCGGGTCTCTTTATGCACCGTGTGGCACTGGCACCACTTGCAGTACTTCTTCAACTCGATACGGTCGGGATTGTTCTGCTTGTTCTTCTTGGTCGTGTAATTGCGGCGCTTGCACTCCGTGCATGCCAAGGTGACCAACGTACGCATGAATTCTCCTTTTACCTAATCCGAACGGCGCTCGAATCGCATACACATGAATTCTCATGAACGGGGCCCGCTGATGCGGGCCCCGCATAAGGTTAACCGGTGAAACAGGGTGTTACTTGATGATCTTGGTCACGCGACCGGAGCCAACCGTGCGGCCACCCTCGCGGATAGCGAAGCGCAGGCCCTCTTCCATCGCGATCGGGTGAATGAGCTCGCCCTTGATCTCGATGTTGTCGCCCGGCATGACCATCTCGGTGCCCTCGGGAAGGTGGGCAACGCCCGTCACGTCCGTCGTGCGGAAATAGAACTGCGGACGGTAGCCGTCGAAGAACGGCGTGTGGCGGCCGCCCTCTTCCTTCGTCAGGATGTAGACCTGGCCCTCGAACTCGGTGTGCGGGGTCACGCTACCGGGCTTGCAGAGAACCTGGCCGCGAACGATGTCCTCGCGCTTGACGCCGCGGAGCAGGCAGCCGATGTTGTCGCCAGCCTGAGCCTCGTCGAGCAGCTTGCGGAACATCTCGATACCGGTGCAAACCGTGTTAGCGGTTTCCTTGATACCGATGATCTCCAGCGGGTCGTTCACGTGCAGCACGCCACGCTCGACACGGCCGGTGGCAACGGTGCCACGACCGGTGATGGTCATGGTGTCCTCAACAGCCATCAGGAACGGCTTGTCGACCATGCGCTCCGGCGTCGGGATGTAGGAGTCAACGGCGTCCATGAGCTCCCAAACCTTGTCCTGCCACTCCTTCTCACCCTCAAGAGCCTTGAGAGCGGAGCCGCGGATGATCGGGGTGTCGTCGCCGGGGAACTCGTAGCTGTCGAGCAGCTCGCGAACTTCCATCTCGACGAGCTCGAGGAGCTCCTCGTCGTCGACCATGTCGCACTTGTTCAGGAAGACGACGATGTAGGGAACGCCGACCTGACGGGCGAGCAGGATGTGCTCGCGGGTCTGAGCCATGGGGCCGTCGGTAGCGGCGATAACCAGGATGGCGCCGTCCATCTGAGCAGCACCCGTGATCATGTTCTTGACGTAGTCAGCGTGACCGGGGCAGTCAACGTGAGCGTAGTGGCGAGCTTCCGTCTCGTACTCGATGTGAGCGATGGAGATCGTGATGCCGCGCTCGCGCTCTTCGGGGGCCTTGTCGATGTTCTCGAAAGCCGTGAAGTCGGCGTGAGCGGTGCCGTGAGAGCCGTCGTTCTCGGACAGCGTCTTGGAAATAGCAGCCGTCAGCGTCGTCTTGCCGTGGTCAACGTGACCGATGGTGCCGATGTTAACATGCGGCTTGGAACGCTCGAACTTCTCCTTAGCCATGTGTCATCCTCCTTATAGGGTTCGCTTTCGCGAAAACAAAACAAAAAATAACGACGCGTCCGACAAAGCGGACGCGGAATAATGCAAATGGTAGCGGTGACTGGATTTGAACCAGTGACGCCACGGGTATGAACCGTGTGCTCTGACCAACTGAGCTACACCGCCATTTAGCATGGAGCCTGCGATCGGACTTGAACCGACGACCTCTTCCTTACCAAGGAAGTGCTCTACCGACTGAGCTACACAGGCGAAAGATGGTGGGCGCGCTAGGATTCGAACCTAGGTAGGCATAGCCAACGGGTTTACAGCCCGTCCCCTTTAGCCACTCGGGCACACGCCCATAATTCGCTGCTCAATTCATGTGTATTTATCAAGCTGCCTGCCGCTCTTTCGTTTGTCCCGAACGAGCGAGCAGGAGAATAATACGCTAGGATTCAAACCGTGTCAACCATCTACACGCCTCCGGGTGTGTCTCCATCATTCCTCCTCACTTTGACCCTCTTGCATGGATATAGAGTCGGCGGGCTTTTTCTCCCCTATACCGCTATCACCTGGAGAAACGGCTTGCAAAAGCGGCTGATACGCACTTATGAGGGCGTCCAGACTCATACGAGCATTCGCTCCGCTTGTCGAAGGAAGCGGCACAAAATTTGCTTCCGGGATCATTTTCCTTGCATAGCGCTTGAAAAGTTCTTCGGCTTTTCTTCCCGTGGTGAACACCGTGGAAATCGAGGCGATTCGCACGATGCGCTCCAGATCGTTGGGGACGGGATTCGCAATGCTTGCATCCGAGGCGCCTTCGATCGTGCACGAGGCCAACACGTCCCAAAGCGCAATATGGTGCCGTAGCGCAAACTGCGCGCGAGCATCGGTGCCTTTTGGTTCTGGTTCGTCGAACAAAGCCGCCAAGACCTTCCAGAAGCGATTTTGGGGATGGGCGTAGTAAAAGCCCGCCCTGCGCGAAGCCGGCGAAGGCATGGTTCCCAAGACAAGTACGCGCGAAGACTCGTCGAACACCGGCTCGATCGGGTGAACGACGCTTTCGACTCGGCCCATGCGGCGGCGCTCCCCTACGCTCGGCTGGGCAACTCGACGGACGCCTGAGCCAACACGTGGCCCTGGATGGCGCGGCGAAACTCGTTAAAGTAGTACCCTTCGGGAAGGTCGAGCTCGCAATCGAGCGCATAGACGGTCAGCGTGTAGACATGCGTCTTGTCTGGAGGGTACGGTCCGGAATAGCGCTGCGTCACCTGCGGGTTGGAGCTTCCGCCGGCAAGAGGCGACCAGTTGCTGTTGGATCCCTGAACGCAAGGCACGGCCCCCGACGCGCTTGCGTTTTCGGGAATACGGGTTGCGTCGGGCGCAATATTGCAGGCAAGCCAGTGAATCCAGCAGAATCCGCCCACGGGAATGGCGTCCCAATCGACGAACACAAGCGCAAGCGACCGCGCGCCCTCCGGCACGTCCGTCACCTCGAAAGGAAACGAACGGACAGGATTTCCGTCCACCGTGTATTCCTCCGGGGCGTATTTCCCGAACCTGTCGGGCAAAAGCCCGTTCTCGAGTTCAACGGTTACGCGCATTTCTCTCCCCTTTCGACATCCGGCGCTTGCGCGCGATACGAAAAAAGGGCCGAAGCCCTCTTTTCGTATATGGTTTTCCACCTTAGAACTGAAGCGCCGCCGTGAATTGCGCCCACGACAAGGGGTCGGTGTCACGCACGTAAGCGTTGAAGGTTGGTGCGTGCACGTAATGCGAGCCGCCGTAGCTGACCGCGATGCCAACGTGGCCGTAGCGCCACAGGACGTCGCCGGGACGAGCCTGGGACACCGGAACGATATTGGAAGCAGCAGCGTACTGGGCCTCGCTCTGGTGCGGCACGTAGCGACCGACCTGACGGTACGCCCACGTAACCAAGCCGGAGCAGTCGAACGCGTCCGGACCCTCGGCGCCCCAAACGTACGGGCAGCCGATGCGGCTCATGGCGTAGCCCACCACGCCGCTGTAGTCGCCGACGCTTCCGCCGCCGCCACCGCCGCCGATGTTACCGCCGCCACCGCCGCCGCCAGCGTTTCCACCGCCGCCGCCACCGCCGGGATACACGATGGAACCGCCGCCGCCAGAGCCGCCGTTGTTCTGCTTGCGAGCCTCTTCCTCGGCAGCAGCCTGAGCAGCTGCTGCTGCGGCGGCCGCTGCAGCAGCCTGCTCTTGCAGCAGAAGCTCCTGCGCCTCGGCGTCGAGCGTGCTGACCAGTTTGGCCGCATTATCGACCTTGGCCTGAACCTCAGCCTGAATCTGCTTGGCCTCTTCAGCCTTCTGCGACGCGATCTTTTCCTGGCGAGCATACTCGTCTTTGGCAGTCTGAAGTTCTTCGCGCAGGGTCTTGGTCTCGTTGACCATGTTCGAGTCGTTCTCGTTCATCTGGTTCAGAAGATCCCAGTTCTGCGTGAACTCGTCGAACGACGTAGCGCCCAGGACGAAATCGAGGAAGCTCGAAGAGCCGGAGCGGTACATGCTGCGCGCACGCGTTCCCAGCTTGTCCTGGAGATCGGCGATCTTGCCGTTGGCGTCGTCGATCTTCACCTGTTCGGCCTCCATGGCCTGCTTGGCAGCGTCGCGCTTGTCCAGCGCGGAATAATAGTTGATCTCGGCTGCCTCGAGGTCAGCCTGCAATCCAACCAACTGATTGCGGACGGCGTCAGCTTCGGCTTGCTTCTCAGCAGCCGTCTCTGCGAACGCGGCCTTCGGAGCCATAAAAGAAAGGGCGCCGAGCGCAGCAGCGCCGCTGATAAATGCTCGCCTGTCAAGTCCGATTAGATGCTCGCTCATGCGAAAGCCTCCTAGATTGAGCACGTAGTACGTATGGGCAAAAGCTGAACGAATAATACCATGTTTGCGCCGTGGAACAAAAAGCGTTGTGGAGGCATTTCATAACCCCTGCTCAGGTAGGAAAGACTGCGCAACCGCTCGAAAAGTCGTCCGCCGCATCGGCCTCCCAATGACTTAATGAGCCTGGGAACTGGGCAAATGCATTACCACAACCACTTGTGCCCCTACTTCTATATATAGTAGAACGGGCCCGACGCTTGCGCATCGAGCCCGTTTCCATTCGGTTCGGCAGGTGCAAAACCGCTTTACTTCGAGACGTCGGCCTCCATGTAGTGATCGAACTCGTGCTGCACGGCCTCTGACGGCGCAGCGGTAAGCTTCGACACGATAACGATAGCCAGAAGCGACACGATGAACGCCGGCAAAAGCTCGTAGATGCCGAACACGCCGCCCAGGGGCTTGATGAGGTTATGCCAGATGAGCACCGTTGCCGTACCGGCGATCATGCCGGCAAGCGCACCCTGCATGTTCGTGCGACGCCAGTACAGGCTGCACAGCGTAAGCGGGCCGAACGACGCTCCCAAGCCAGCCCAAGCGTAGCTGACCACGCCAAAAATGGACGAGTTCTCGTCGTACGCCACGAATATGCCGAACAGGAAGACCGCAATGAGCGTAAGACGTGCGACGATCATGACCTGGCGGTCGGTGGCGTCCTTCTTGATGACGCCGCGGAAGATGTTCTCGGCCACCGACGAACCGGCGATCAGCAGGTACGAGGACGACGAACTCATGGATGCGGCGAAGATGCCGGACACCACAACGCCGCACATGAAAGGCGGCAGGATCATCTGCGAAAGCACGATGAACACGTTCTCGGCCGCCGCTTGCGTTGCGAACTCGGTGGGGATGATGGAACGTCCCACCAGGCCGATGCAGATGCCGCACGCCAGCGACACGACGCACCACACCACGGCGATAACGCGCGATTTCTTTATTTCCTCGGCGTCACGGATGCCCATGAAGCGCACGAGCACCTGCGGCATACCGAAGTAGCCAAGGCCCCACGCCAGCATGGAAGCGATGGTGATGAGCGGATAGTCAGCCGGAACGTCGAACAGCGGCGCGCCGTTTTCCACGATCTGCTTGCCGGCCTCATCCACGATGGGCACCGCGATTTCCGTGCCGCTCAAGAAGCCGGGGATGCTCTGCAGGAAGGCCACCGTGTTGTCGATGCCGCCCGCCCAGGCCACCGAACCGACAAACACCACGGCCAGTGCGAAGAACATGAGCACGCCCTGCACGAAGTCGGTAGCAACAACGGACAAGTAGCCGCCCACCAGGGTGTACAGAAACACGACGATAGCGCCGAGCACCATCATGGTGGAGTAATCCAGGCCGAACAGCGTGGCGAACAGCTTGCCGCACGTTACGAAGCAGCTGCCCACGTACACGCAGAAGAAGACCATGATGATGATCGCAGCCACCGTCGATACGATGTTCTTCGTATCGTGGAAGCGCTTGCTGTAGAATTCCGGCAGCGTGATGGAGTCGCCCGCCACCACGGAATACTTCCGCAAACGCTTCGCCACGAATTTCCAGTTCAAGTAGGTGCCGATCGCCAAGCCGATAGCCGTCCACATGGCATCGGAAGCGCCGGTGAAGTACGCGACGCCCGGCAGGCCCATCAGCAGCCATCCGGACATGTCGGACGCCTCGGCGGACAGTGCCGTCAGCCACGGGCCGACGCCGCGCCCCCCTAGAAAGTACTCCGCCGTCGACGAGTTTGATCGCTTCGCGTACACGAAGCCGATGGTCAGTACGACGATAAAGTAGATGAGCATCGCCAGTACGGTCCAGAAGTCGCTGGTGACCACGTTCGTCCCCTCCCCTCATAGTGATCCGATTCAAATCGGAAGATGTGCGAAACGATGGGATTATAAGGCATAACAGTCCGCGAAAGGTCGACTATTCGCCAAGCCGCGAACAGGCTCGGCCGATCGCGCGGGAATACGGCCCTTCCGCGAACCCCGTTCGCCGGTGCGCAGGGAGCGCTGCACATGGACGCTCTGCGCAATCCGACAAGCCCGCAAAGCCCCTGGCAGCTGCCCGATCGGGCCGATCGGGGCAATCGGGGCTTCGCCCATGGTTGGCCGGCAACGGATACTTTATACTGTGGCGGTACGAGCAAGACGATCAGGCGGAAGGACGCACGATGACAGCGTACGCAGAGCGAGCAGCCGAGGAGCTATCCGAGCTCAAGGCGAGTTTGGAACGGGAGCATGCCGCATTCAAAGCACAGGGCCTCGCGCTCAACATGGCGCGCGGCAAGCCCTCGAAGGCGCAGCTTGACCTGAGCATGCCTCTGCTGGAAACGCTGACCACACTCGAAGCCTGCACGGCCTTAGACGGCACCGACGCGCGCAACTACGGCGTGCTCGACGGCCTGCCCGAAGCGAAGGCCCTAATGGCAACCATGCTGGACGATCAGCCCGAAAACGTGATCGTGTTCGGCAACGCCAGCCTGAACGTCATGTACGACACCGTGGCGCGCTGCTGGATGTTCGGCACCTTGGGATCGGCTCCCTGGTGCTCGCTCGATCGCGTTGCCTGGATCTGCCCGACGCCGGGCTACGACCGGCACTTCGGCGTGACTGAGGCGTTCGGCATCGAGATGATCCCCGTTCCCATGACCGAAGACGGTCCCGACATGGACGAAGTTGAGCGCATCGCTGCGTCGGATGCGGCGGTCAAGGGAATTTGGTGCGTGCCGAAGTACTCGAATCCCGGCGGCGTCACGTACTCAGACGAAGTGGTGCGCCGCTTGGCGTCCATGACCTGCGCCGCCGCCGACTTCCGCATATTCTGGGACAACGCTTACGGGATGCACCACCTGTTCGAAGCAGCGGACGAGCAGGACCACCTGCTTGACATCGCACGGGCATGCGCCGAAGCGGGAAATCCCGACCGCTGCTTCAAGTTCGCCTCCACTTCCAAGGTCACGTTCCCGGGAGCCGGGATTTCCGCCATGGCGGCCAGCCCGGCGAACATCGCCGAGGTCAAGCGCTGCATGGGCGCGCAGACCATCGGACACGACAAGCTCAACCAATTGCGCCACGTACGCTTCCTGCGCGATGCCGAAGGGCTGGCAGAGCACATGCGCAAGCACGCCGCCATCCTGCGCCCGAAGTTCCAGCTGGTAGTTCGCAAACTGGAAGAAGGACTGGCCGGCGTGGGCGAATGCGCATGGAGCAACCCGCGCGGCGGGTACTTCGTGTCGTTCGATGCGCCGGAGGGAACGGCTGCGCGCGCCGTGGAGCTGGCCAAGGAAGCCGGGGTTACCATGACCGGAGCAGGAGCCACGTACCCCTACGGCCGAGATCCGCGCGACTCGAACATTCGCATCGCGCCCAGCCTGCCGCCGCTTGAAGAGCTTGACCAGGCTATGGACGTGTTCGTTTGCTGCGTCAAGCTTGCCTACGTGGAAAAGCTGCTGCGCTAACGCAACGCAAGCAGAGAAGCGGAGCGGGGCGAAGGGAGCGCCGTCAACCCTTCGCCCCGCTCCGCTTTTTATCGGATAGCCGCCAGATCTTCGGCCAAGCTCATGTGGAATTCGACGATCGAACTCCACGTCCTACCGTCGCCCGTAATGATGGGCGTATCACGTTTGCGCTGATCGATAACGTCGTTGTGGTTAAGCCCAGGCTCCCCTTCCGGCACGCGCAGCTCCTGCCAAGGATCGCGCTTCGTGGACGAAGCGGGAACCAGCCCGTCGTTTTCGCCGTCGTAGCGTTTCACCATCCAGTGCATCCACGCGCCCTTAGGCGAGCGATGGCGCGGCTGCTCGACGGCTCCGAACGTGCGGTACTCGATGTCGGGCAAGTCGGGATACGCTTCGTTGAAGCGAGCGGCGCCCTCCGTCGACAGATCATGCAGCACGCCAATGCAGTCGGCATACATGTCGCCGTTTTTCGTGGCCTTCCAGTTGATGGGAGACGCAATCCTTTCCAGGCACGACGAGCTCATCCCAAGAAAATGATCGGCGGTTCTCAATCCCCCGTGCGGCGTTGCGAACGTGGTAATGGAAGCGATGCGGCCCTGCATGCTCGGTCGATGGGCCAGGCAACGCGCGTCGAGGCCGCCTTTGGAATGGGCGATGATATGAACCTTGGGGGCTTCGGTTAGTTTGAACGCCATATCCAGCGTACGCTCAAGCTGGTAGACGTTCGATTGAACCGACCCGAGGGAATCCTGGTTTCCGAACATCGCGATGCCGCCCCGCCGACGAATCTCCTGGGGAATGCGGCCCCACAGGTTCGACTCGATCGCGCTGCGATCATGGGCAAGAATTCCGTGTAGGTACACGAACGGATACGAAGTTGAAAGATCGGTCAAAACGGCTCCGAATCAACGATGATGCGCAACGGTGCTCCCAGCTGCTTTCTGCTATGTACAGGAAACGATTACAGCACGAATCAACGAGCGCGACAAGAAGCCGCTTCGGAATTGCCCAGATCGAACACGCAAACAGCGCAGACGGCAGGGGGCGAACAGCACGTGCCCGCAAGTCGCAAAAGCCTCCCCGGCAACCGAGGTCGTCGGGGAGGCTGCATTCGCAGGCGCCCGGGGAGGGAGGGGACGCTGCGAGGCCTATAGACGCAGGTTACGCGCCCAAGGTATCAAGAGGCTCGTCCAACTTGCCCAGTGCCGAGCGCACGGCAAGCACGCCGAACGTCCAAGCGCGGCCATGCGATCCGCCCGTAATGAACAGCGGGTAGTCGTCGCCATAGTACGAACCGGAAACGTTGCCGGAAGCGTACAGACCGCCCAGAGGCTCGCCATCGGGCTTCACCACTTCAAGCTTTTCATTGATCTTCAAACCGCTCACGGTGCTGAGAACGGCGGGCATGCGCTTGACCGCGTAGAACGGAGGCTGCTTGATTGCATTCCAGGACATAAATTGGCCGTTTACGCCGAAGTCTTCGTCAACGCCCTTTTCTGCAAGTTCGTTGTACCGGGCAACGGTCTTGAGGAATGCAGCCTTCTCGATCCCGCAAGCGTCCGCAAGCTCTTCAAGCGTGTCGGCCTTCACAATGGCGCCGCGCTCGATGGCGTCCTGCCAGTCGGCTTCCGGGTTCGTAGTGGCACGGCTGTGGCTGTTGGGATGCTTGTAATCGCCCTTCGCCGCATGCACGGCCCAATTGGCGTCAGTGATCTGGAAAGCGGTCTGCTCCGGCTGGAGACGGACGGACGTCACCACGCTCTGGTAGCCCAGGTCCTCGTTCGCAAAGCGCTCGCCCTTGAGGTTCACGCGCAACCACGGAATACCGGAGTACGGAGCGCCGCCTTCGGGCATCCACGTGGGATCGAAGTGCATCATGATGCAGTGCGGGCCCTCATCCATGGCCGCACCGGCCCAAAGGCCCATCTTGTGACCGTCGCCCGTGTTGCACGGTGCGCCGTGCATGGTCTGCACGCCTTGCAGCATAGGGGCGAAGCACTCGAGCATTTCGGGGTCGTCGGACAGATCGCCCGTGGCCATGAGAACGCCCTTGGAGGCGTTGATTTTCACGTACGACTTGTCTTTGCGCTGGCCCACGACTCCCGTCACGCGACCGCTCTCGTCCTGGACAAGACGAACCGCAGGAGTTTCGTACATGATGTTCGCCCCTGCAGCCACAGCTTTTTCAACCATGGTATTCAGGAGCAGACGGAACTGCTCGTAGCGCGTTGCCATGTCGTTGTTGATAAACCAGCCATACGTATGACCGCTCTCCAGCATGACGGGCGTATGCTCAGGCGTTTGGCGAATGATATAGTCCATAACCTCGCCGCTGCGGCGCAGGAACAGATTGACCGCACGCGGATTGTCGCGGCCATTGGACAAGTTGGCAAAATCGGCGTAAATCTGAGGCAAATCGTACGTCTGGCCTGCTTCCAAGAACTTCTTGGAATTGTAGGCGGCCACGCACCACCCGTTCGTCTGAACCTTTTCCATCTTCTGAAGCACGGTCACTTTAGCCCCGCTCTGCGCGGCAGCAAGCGCAGCCGTCGTGCCCGAAGAACCCAATCCTATGATGCAGATTTCGGTATCGATGGTCTCTGCGATGTCTCCGTCCGCAATGGGCTCAGGTTTCGTTTCCCAGCTCCAGCGCGTCTGCACCGCCTCTTCCTTCTTCTGCTCCCCGGTGTCCTTCGGGGAGCACCCCGCCATACCTGCAACAGCCGCACCCGCAGCCGTTACCGCCGCTGCGGTCAGAAAACCCCTACGAGACAACTCCTTCATGAAACCGCCTCCCTTTCTCGTTCTTTGCTTTCGCACGGTCTCGCATCTGCTTGATGCTGGGCAAGACTTTACGTCGGAAGCAACGGAGGATCGTCACCCATCAGCTGCTTTAACCAGGGGAATTAACGCCTCCCCTTCTCCCCCTTCTTGCTGAAAACAGGGGGATTTCCAGCTCATGCGCGTATTGGAGGCTCTGCAGGCTCATGCAAGTCGGTATAATTGTCCGCACGTCTGGGGAGGCGTATAAAGGAGGGGCGCATGGAGGGCGAACAAAGAAAACTGTTGGGAATGCCGTTCTGTTTTGCGGGAATGGGAATTTTTCGCGCATGGACCGAAACCGTGTACGCCAACACTTCGATAGTGTTCCCCATTCAGGCAAACGCCTTCGCCGACTTCACCGCTTTCAACATGATTACCGCCATCACGCTCGTCGTCGTTGCGCTTGGCGCAAGCAGGATTGCACCTCTGTACGGCAAGTCATGGCCGGCTCCCGTTGCTGCCATCTGCCTCATCGCGTCAACATGCTGTAATTTTTATTCCATACTCGACCCCGGAACCAGTCAATACCTAGGTATCCCCGCCGTCATTGCGGGAGGAGTAGGCATAGCGTTTCTTATTTTGCTGTGGTCGGAGCTTTTCGGATGCCTGAACCCCTTGCGCGTAGCCCTCTACTACTCCGGAGGAATCGTTGTCGGATCGCTCATCCTTTGGCTTTTCAAGGGTTTGGCGCTGCCTTGGCTGTTCGTCTGCACCTGCCTTGTCCCAATGGTATCGCTCGCATGTCTCAAGCAGGCGTACTCCTACCTTCCTGACACCGAGCGGCCCCATGCCACCTGGGGATCGTTTTCGCTTCCCTGGAAGCCAATCGCCGTCGTTGCGCTTTATTCGTTCTCATACGGACTGTGCGAGCACGTATTCGAAGGACCGCTCGGCATCCATTCAGGATTGGGCTGCGTGTTTGCAGGCGTGCCCGTATACGCCTGCATCAGCTTGCGCCGCACGGCTTTCCAATTCTCCGCGCTTTGCAAGATAGCCTTGTTGCTTATTGTATTCTCGCTTGTTCCTTTCGGAGATTTCCTCCCGCGAGGAAGTTTCATTTCAAGCTTTTGCGCTCTTGGCAGCTACACGCTTTGCTTGATTGTAATCATGATCATTCTCAGCAACCTCGTCTACCGCTACGGCGTCAACGCACTATGGCTATTCGGGATCGAGCGAGCAGTGCGCCTTGTTTCCGTGCAAGCGGGAATCGGAACAAGAGATCTCACGAGCCTTGTTGCATCGCCTTTCGCAGTGGATGTTGCATTGGGCGTCGTGGTCACCTTGTCGGTAGTTTTCGCAACAAAGCTACTGCTTTCGGAAAAACAGCTCTCTTCGCCTTGGGGTGCCGTGCTCAAAGAAACCCTCGAAGACGACCAAAACATGCCAACCGAAAGAAATCGCCTGGGAATAAAGTGCCAAGAACTCGCGGAACGAGCGGCGCTCACGCAACGCGAAGAGGAGATTCTTCTGCTGCTTGCGCAAAGGAAGAAGCCTGCCGACATCGAACGCGAACTGTTCGTAGCGAACAGCACCGTAAAGACCCATGTGAAGCACATCTACCAGAAACTCGACGTGCATTCTCGCAAAGAGCTGTTCAACCTGCTGGGCATCGAAAACGCAGGGTAACGGGCTAGCGGGCAAACGACGCACGCCGCATCAAGCGACGGCTCCGAGATGCGCAGAGGGATCCGCGCGCGGAAGCGTTCGGAAGGCGCGCCTTCGCATTTGCCCGCGGGATAGTGGCGCTTCACAGTGAAAAGCCTTCGCCCCGCACCTCCCGCACCTGAAGTATTCGACCAAGAAGCTGCTCCTTTTGCGCCGAACCGCGCTCTTGACAGATCGACGCCAACATACACGTGATCCCTGACTGCTCGATTTTTACTCAAATGTTGCGTACGGACTCGCTCCCTCAAAAGCCGCATCTCCGTGAACTGGGCTAATAGAATGCAGCCCTTAGAGGGACGACGACAAGGAGGGCCTACGGCCCAAAAAACGCAACATTGCGCGTAAAATCGAGCAGAAGCACCGGCCGCTACGTCAAACATCTGCCGGCATCTTGCAAGCCGCTCGTAAAAAAGCCCTCGGCGCAATGCCGAGGGCTTTCAACTTTCAGGAACTCACCACCACGCTTGCATCCGCGCGTTCGCTTACGCCTCCGCGTACACGTCCTTGAGCTTGAGCAGGTGTTCGTAGCGCTCCAGAGCAGCCTTCTCGTTGCGCTCGAACAGCTCGGTCGCGCGCTCGGGGAACTCGCGCGTCAGGCGGCTGTAGCGTGCCTCGTTCATAAGGAACTCCTGGTAGCCGCCCGCGGGCTCCTTGGAATCCAGCACGAACTTCTTGCCCGCAGGAGCAGCCGGGTTGAAGCGGAACAGGTTCCAGTACCCGCAGTCGACCGCCTTCGCCATTTCGTCCTGGCAGTTGGCCATGCCGCCCTTGATGGAGTGCATCTCGCACGGCGAGTAGCCGATGATGAGCGACGGTCCCGGATACGCCTCGGCCTCGGCGATGGCCTTGATGGTCTGGGCCGGCTTCGCGCCCATGGCCACCTGCGCCACGTACACGTAGCCGTATGCCATAGCGATCTCGGTCAGGCTCTTCTTCTTGACGTCCTTGCCGGCGGCCGCGAACTGCGCAACCTGGCCGATGTTGGTAGCCTTGGAAGCCTGGCCGCCCGTGTTGGAGTACACCTCGGTATCAAACACGAACACGTTCACGTCCTCGCCGGAAGCCAGCACATGATCAAGGCCGCCGTAACCGATGTCGTACGCCCAGCCGTCGCCGCCGAAGATCCACACGGACTTCTTGGTCAGGTATTCGCTGTTCTCCAGGATGTCGGCGGCAATGTTGTTACCCTCGGCGATTTCCTGGAGCTTGGCCACATACGCAGCAGCCGCCTCCTTGCTTGCCTCGGCCTCGTTGCGCGCCTCAACCCAAGCTTGCGCCGCATCCTTCACGGCCTGATCAGCATCGGAGGCAAGCAGCTTCTCCGTGTCGGCCAGCAGCTTGTCGCGCACGGCCTCGTGACCCAACAGCATGCCCAAGCCATGCTCGGCGTTGTCCTCGAACAGCGAGTTCGACCATGCAGGACCATGACCGTCCTTGTTCATGGTGTACGGCGAGGTAGCTGCAGGACCGCCCCAGATAGACGAGCAGCCCGTCGCGTTCGCCACGTACATGCGATCGCCGAACAGCTGCGTGACCAGCTTCGCGTACGCCGTCTCGGCGCAGCCCGCGCAAGCGCCCGAGAACTCGAGCAGCGGCTGCTTGAACTGGCTGCCCTTGACCGTCGCATCGCCCAAAGCGGGCTTGTCGGACACCTGGTCGACGCAGTAGTTGAACACGTCTTGCTGAGCCAGCTCGGCTTCCTGGTCCACCATCTTGAGCGAATCGCTCGGGCACACGTTCGCGCACACGCTGCAGCCCATGCAGTCGAGCGGCGAAATGGCTAGCGTGTACTGCATGCCTGCGGCGGCCTTGCCCTTCGCCGGCACCAGCGTGATGGCGGACGGAGCAGCGGCGGCTTCCTCTTCGGTCAACGCGAACGGACGAATGGTGGCGTGCGGGCACACGAAGGCGCACTGGTTGCACTGGATGCAGCTTGCCGCGTCCCACGTGGGAACGCTCACGGCAACGCCGCGCTTCTCGTACGCAGCCGCACCCTGCTCGAACTGGCCGTCAGCATGTTCCACGAACGCGGACACGGGCAAACGGTCGCCGTCCATGCGGCCAACCGGCTCCATGATGTCGCGAACCATCTTGACCAGCCCAGGGCGGCCCTCAAGCTCGGCACCCTGGCCCTCGTCCTTCGCGTCAGCCCAGCTGGCCGGCACGTCCACGCGCACGAACGCCGTCGCGCCAGCATCGATAGCGCGATGGTTCATATCCACGACTTCCTGGCCCTTCTTCAGGTACGACTTCGTAGCCGCGTCCTTCATGTACTGAAGAGCCTCGTCCTGCGGGATGACGTTTGCCAGCGTGAAGAACGCCGACTGCAGGATGGTGTTCGTGCGCTTGCCCATGCCGATCTCGCGAGCAAGGTCGATGGCGTTGATGGTGTACAGCTTGATGTTGTTGTTGGCGATATAGCGCTTGGCCTCGGCGCTCAAGTGGTGCTCGAGCTCTTCCGGCGTCCACTGGCAGTTGATCATGAACGCACCACCGGGCTTCACGTCGTTGACCATGCGGAAGCCCTTGGTGACGTAAGACGGGTTGTGGCACGCCACGAAGTCCGCCTTGTTCACGTAGTACGTGCTCTTGATGGGAGAATCGCCGAAGCGCAGGTGGCTGATGGTCACGCCGCCCGTCTTCTTCGAGTCGTACTGGAAGTACGCCTGCACGTACTTGTCGGTGTGGTCGCCGATGATCTTGATGGAGTTCTTGTTCGCGCCCACCGTGCCGTCGCCGCCCAGACCCCAGAACTTGCACTCGATGGTGCCGGCCGCAGCGGTGTTGGGGCTGTTCGGATCCTCGGGCAAAGACAGGTTCGTCACGTCGTCGACGATGCCGACCGTGAACTCGCGCGCCGGCGCATCCTTCTCGAGCTCCGTGTAGATGGCGAACACCGAAGACGGCGGGGTATCCTTCGATGCCAGGCCATAGCGGCCGCCAACCACCGTAAGATCGGTGCGGCCCTCGTGCGCAAGCGCGTTCACCACGTCCATATACAACGGCTCGCCCAGGGAGCCCGGCTCCTTGGTACGGTCCATGACCGCGATCTTCTGCACGGTGGACGGCAGCGCCGCCATGAACTTCTCGGACACGAAGGGACGGTACAGGCGAACCTTCACCAGACCCACCTTCTGGCCGTTGGCGTTCAGGTAGTCGACAACCTCTTCCACCACGTCGCAGAACGAGCCCATGGCCACGATCACGCGGTCGGCGTCGGGAGCGCCGTAGTAGTTGAACAGCTGGTAATCGGTGCCCAGCTTGGCGTTGACCTGGTTCATGTAGTCCTCGACCACGGCAGGCAGCGCGTCGTACACGCCGTTGCACGCCTCGCGGTGCTGGAAGAAGATGTCGCCGTTCTCATGGCTGCCGCGCATGGCGGGACGCTCAGGGTTGAGCGCATGCTCGCGGAACGCGCGCACGGCGTCCATATCGCACATCTCGGCCAGATCGTCGAAATCCCACACGGCGATCTTCTGCACCTCGTGCGACGTGCGGAAACCGTCGAAGAAGTTGATGAAGGGGATGCGACCCTTGATGGCGGCCAGATGGGCGACGGCGGACAGGTCCATGACTTCCTGGACGTTGCTTTCGGCCAGCATGGCAAAACCGGTCTGGCGGCATGCCATGACGTCGGAGTGGTCGCCGAAGATGCTGAGCGCCTGGGTGGCCACGGTGCGCGCGCTTACGTGGAACACGGTCGGCAGCATCTCAGCGGCAATCTTATACATATTGGGGATCATGAGGAGCAGACCCTGAGAAGCCGTGTACGTGGTGGTCAGAGCACCCGCAGCAAGCGAGCCGTGAACCGCGCCTGCAGCGCCGCCCTCGGACTGCATCTCGCACACCTTGACAGTGGTGCCGAAGATGTTCTTCTTTCCTGCAGCGGACCACTGGTCCACCAGGTCGGCCATAGGGCTCGACGGGGTAATAGGATAGATGCCTGCGACCTCGGTAAACGCATAGGAGACGTACGCCGCGGCATTGTTGCCATCCATTGATTTGAATTCTCTCGTCATATTCCTCTCCTTTGAAGGGGATGTGGCCCGACCGGAAATTCGCACGGAGAACGCAAGCCCCCGTGTGACGCAATCGCACGCGCGGGCCCCGACCCTCTTCTCTCGCACAGAACTCTTCGCCTGATCCGACTATACAGCCCTCATAATACCAGTACGAATTCGCCTCGCAGCGCGGCGGACGCACCGGACGGCATGTCGCGGGCGCACTCGTCGGCAAACGGCCTGACTCGCGCGCAAGCAGCACCTGCAAAAAGAGAGCCCGCCTCCCTGAGGAGACGGGCTCGAACCAGCTTCATCGCGCATGCGTTCCGCAAGCAGCGCTTGCCAAGAACCGAGACGCTACTTGCCCAAATCGGGGTGCAGCAGCGAGGGCGCAGCCCCCAAGAGCAAGCGCGTGTAGTCGTCTTTCGGATGTTCGAACACCTCTTTGGCGGTGCCGTTTTCCACAGCCTCGCCCGCGTTCATCACGATGATGCGGTCGGAAATGTAGCGCACCGTCTGGATATCGTGGCTGATGAACACCATGGACAGGCCGAGCTCCTTCTTCAGGTCCATGAGCAGGTTCAGAATCTGTGCGCGCACGGACACGTCAAGGGCGCTCGTGGGCTCGTCGGCAATGATGGCGTCGGGCTTGAGCGACAGGGCGCGCGCAATAGCCACGCGCTGGCGCTGGCCGCCGGACAGCTGGCCCGGCAGCGCGTCGAGCACCGACCCCGGCAGGCCGACCATCTCGATCAGCTCGTTCACGCGAGCCTCGCGAGACGTCTTGTCGCCCACCTTGTGCACCACCAGCGGGTCAAGCAGCTGGTCGTGCACGCTCATGCGCGCGTTGAGCGCCGTGGCGGGGTCCTGGAAGACCACCGAGATCACGCGGCCGATCAAGCGGCGCTGGGCGGCGGAGCGCTTTGTAACGTCCTCGCCCTTGAAGAACACGCGGCCCTCCGTGGGCTGCTGCAAGCCGCACATCACGTTGGCCGTGGTGGACTTGCCGCAGCCGGACTCGCCCACGATGCCCAAGGTCTGACCCGGCATCAGCTTGAGGGTCAGGCCGCGGACGGCCTGCACCTTGTTCGGGTGCAGGATGGAGCCGGTGCGCGTCTTGAACGTCACGCGGATGTCGTCGAGGAAGATGATGGGCGTCTGCCCGTCGGCGGCGGAAGCGTTCGCCACGTTCGTTTCGAGTTCGCTCATAGCAGCACACCTCCGGGAACGTACGGTTTGATGCCAAGGCGCTTGAGTTCGCTGTCAGGCAGCTCGGCGTAGTAATGATCGGTGCTTTCGACGCGCTTGAGCACGGGACGCAGCTGCGACACCTTGTCGGGATGGCTCGAACGCGGCGTGAAGCGGTCGCCCTGAGGGAAGTCCTTCGGGCTGGGAACGCTGCCGGGAACCTGGTGCAGGCGGTCGCCGCCGGCTTCGATGGAAAGCACCGAGCCCAGCAGTCCGCGCGTGTACTCGTGCACGGGGTGGCACAGGATGTCCGACACCGGACCCTGCTCGACCACCTGACCGGCGTACATAACCGTGATGGAGTTCGCCACTTCGGCGACAAGCGCCAGGTCGTGGCTGACGAACACCATGGCGAAGCCCAGTTCCTTCTGCAGCTTGTTCAAAAGGTCGATGACCTGCTTCTGCACGGTCACATCAAGAGCCGTAGTGGGCTCGTCGGCGATGATGACCTTCGGGTCGCGCGTGAGCGCCATGGCGATGAGCACGCGCTGACGCTGGCCGCCCGACAGCTCGTGCGGATAGGAGTCGAGCGTGCGCTTCGGGTCAAGGCCCACCAGCTCCAGCAGCTCCTCGGCGCTACGGGTGCCGCCGCGCTTGGTCAGCTGCTTCATCTGAGCCCTGATCAGCATGGACGGGTTGAGCGAAGACAGCGCGTCCTGGTAGATCATGGCGATTTCGCGGCCGCGCAGAGCGTTCATCTGCTTCTGGTCCATGGCCAGCAGGTTCTGACCGTCGTACAGGATCTCGCCCGTGACGGTTGCCTTCGGATCGAGCAGGCCCATGATGGTCAGCGACGTAATGGACTTGCCGCAGCCGGACTCGCCCACCAAGCCCATGGTCTGGCGCGGGCGCACCACGAAACTCACGTGGTCCACCACGTTCACGTCGCCGTGACGCGGGAACTTGATGCACAGGTCCTTGACTTCCAAAATAGGCGGCACATCGGTGCGAGCCTCAAAGCGATCGGTGCGCGTCTTCTCGATGGTCTGCAGCTGCATCAGGCGCTTCTCCAGCATGTCGGCCTGAGCGGCGTACGCCAGCGTGGGGTCGGCAACCATCTTGTCGGCTTCGCGCTCGGCCAGCACGGCGGAGTCGTCAGCCTTGACCGGAGCCTTGGGAGCGGCGGCCATGGCGTCGGTGATGCCCTCGGACAGGATGTTCAGGCACAGAACCGTGATCATGATGGCAAGACCCGGGAACAGCGCCTGCCACCAACGACCGGACAGCACGCCGTTGCGGGCGTCAGCCAAAATGTTGCCCCAGGTGGGAGTAGGCTCGGGGATGCCGGCCGAGATAAAGGACAGCGACGCCTCGAACACGATCGCGTCGGCCACCAGCACGATGGTGAACACCATGACCGGGGCGATGCAGTTGCGCACAACGTGCTTGACCAGGATCCACGGGGCACGAGCGCCGCTTACGACGACGGCGCGGACGTAATCTTGGTTGTACTCCGAAACCACGTTCGCGCGCACGATGCGGGCGATCTGGGGAATGTACAGAAAGCCGATGGCGAAGATCAGCGTTGCCAGCGAGTTGCCGAACGCGATGACGAACGTGGCGGCCAAGGCGATGCCCGGAAACGACATGATGACGTCGAGCACGCGCATGATGACTTCGCTGACCCACTTGCGGGACACGGCGGCGATAGCGCCGATGATCGAGCCGCACACAAGCGCAAAGCCCGTAGCGCCGATGCCGATGATGAGCGAGTAACGCGCACCGTACATCATGCGCGACAAAACGTCGCGGCCCTTGTCGTCGGTACCGAACAGGAACTGCGCATCAGGAGCCTGGCGCGCCGTGAAGATAGCCAGCGGATCATGCGGGGCAACGATATTCGCAAACGCGGCGATCATAACGACCAGCACCAGCACCACAAGCGAGATGCGCGAGCCGATGCCCATGGCCTTCCAGCGACGGAAGCGAACCTTGCCCGGGTTGGCCTCCATTTTCTTCGTAAGGTTTCCTCGTAACTGAACCATGCTACACCGTCCTGATTCGCGGATCGATCAGGATATAAAGCATATCCACGATGATGTTGATAACGATGAAGGTGATGGCCACCACCAGCACGACGCCCTGAACCAGCAAAACGTAGCTGTTCTGGATGCCCGAAAGAATGGCCATGCCCATGCCGGGGAGATTGAAGATAACCTCGATGACCACGGCGCCGCCGATCAGGTAGCCGATGCGCAGGCCCAGAACCGTAACCGGCGTGATGAGCGCGTTGCGCAAGACGTTGCGCGCTACGACGACGCTCTTCGGAATGCCAGCGCCCAGCGCCGTGCGCACGTAGTCCTTGTCCAGCTCCTCGACCATCGACGTGCGGATAACGCGCGTCAGCTGGCCGGTAACGGGGACCGCCAACGCGATGGCCGGCATGGCCATGCGAGCGAGCCACCCTGCCGGATCCTGCGATATCGTAGGCAGCGGACCCGACGCCGGCAGCAGGTGCAGCATCGAAGAGAACAGCAGGATCATGAGCACTGCAAGCCAGAACGAAGGCGTTGCGATGCAGGCGATCGAGAAGACGCGGATGATCTGGTCGGGCCATCGATCGCGGTACAGCGCTGAAACAACGCCCAATATCACCGCGAAAAAGACCGCTATGATCAGACCGAGGAACGTCAGCTGCAACGTGACCGGCAGCGCTTCGGCGATACGGTCGGATACGGCTGCCTTGTTAGCACCGTACGTTCCCATGTCCCCCTGGAACAGGCCGGCCATATAGTTTCCATACTGTACGAGCACCGGATCGTTCAACCCGTGCTCCTCGCGGTACTGCTCGGCTTGCGCCTCGGTGGCGTTCTCGCCCAAGACCGAATAAGCTTGGTCAATAGGAGACAGCGCCATAATGAAGAACACGAGAATGGTCACGCCGAAGATCATGATCGGCAGCGCTATCAGGCGCCTTCCGATCAGTCGTAGCAGGTTGCTCACCGCGTCCTCCTTTCGTTTTACGGCTCTTACGCTTTGACAATTACTGGCTTTGTGCGCGGGCCGTTTTCAGCCGAATGCGGCCCGCGCACAAACATCCATTAGGCATTCTATATGAATCTTGGGTATAGCTGCACAAGAAATATGTGGTCAGATTGTCGGAAAACGGAGTGTTTTTTGTAATCTTTGGACGCGCTTAGGCGCCATCGGACTTGAGCGGCTTGCCCAGCTCTTCCGCCAGCACGGGCAGCAGCGCGGCAAACGTGGCGTCGATTTCCTTTTTCTTGAGCTGGCATTCCCAGATGACGTGCACGGTCCAGCCCATCTGCTCAAGCGCCGCGCGGCTTCGCTCGTCCCGCTCCACGTTGCGCTGGAACTTCACCACCCAGTACTCCACGTTGCTTTTGGGCATGGACGGCTTGCATCGCGGGCAGCGATGCCAAAAACACCCGTTAACAAATATAGCTATGCGCTTGCCCGGCCACGCGATGTCCGGATGCCCGGGAACCTTCCATTGCAGACGGTAGCCCGTCAACCCCGCAGCGCGCAAGCGCTGGCGAACGAGCAGCTCCGGCTTCGTGTTGCTTCGCCGGTTTCCCAACATGGACTTGCGCACGTTCTCGTTCGTAGCCGGAGGGGCTTTCAGGCGCGCGGGAGCGGGAAGCGCAGGGCGCGAAAGCATGCGCACCGCCATCGCAAAGCCTTCTGCGGGCATCTCGTCGTTTGTTGCATACGCGTTACTTTTATGGAGAGTGGAGTTCATGGAGCGCATGATACCACTCATATTCCCTGATCGTTCACTAGCAATAACAAACCTGTCCGCAACTTCAAAAGCACAAGTCCTTTATTTTCTGTAGGTTTTCCCCGATAATGGGCACTGCTGTTGTGCGCGTGCCCAATCACGCGCGTGCAATCGAGGCGCGGATGCCTCGAAACCGAAATGGAGGGAAACCAATGGAACAGCATAAGAATGCATCTTTGTCCCGCCGCACGTTCCTGGCGGGCAGCGCTGTCGCAGCAGCGGCAGCAGGCCTCAGCCTGTACGGCTGCGGCGGCGGCAACGCCGAAACGCCGGCCGAAGGCACTGGCACCGACGCCGGCGCTGCGGTCAAGGGCGGTCAGCTGACGGGTGCTTGCGCCTACAGCTCCACCAACGTCAACCCGATTGGCAACAGCTCCGCTCTCATGCTGGGCGCCACGTGGCACGTGTTCGAGGGCCTGTACGACCTCGACCTGCACACGTACAAGACCTACAACGCGCTGGCCGCCGCCAAGCCGACGAAGGTCTCCGACACCGAGTACGAGGTCGCCCTGCGTGACGGCGCCAAGTTCTCCGACGGCACCGACGTGACCGCCGCCGACGTGGTGAACGCGTTCGAGAAGAACATGGCCGACGCCACCTACGGCGCCTTCCTGTCGTTCATCTCCGCCGTTGCCGCGAAGGACGACAAGACCATCGCCTTCACGCTGAAGTACCCCTTCGAGAGCCTGCTCGAAGGCCGTCTGAGCGTGGTCAAGGTCTTCCCCGCCGCCCTGTCCGAGGACGACCTGAAGACCAAGCCGATCGGCTCCGGCCCGTGGGCGTACGCCAGCATCAACGGCGACGACGGTGGTGCGATCGAGTTCGTTCCCAACGAGCACTACAACGGCTCGCTGCCGGCCACGGCCGACTCCATGCACTGGGACGTCCTGCTTGACGATACCTCCCGCACCACCGCGCTGCAGGAGGCCACGGTTCAGGTTATGGAGAACGTTCCCGACGCCAACGCCGACCAGCTGGTGGGCGCTGGCGCGACGGTCGAGTACATCCAGGGCTTCAACCAGCCGTTCTTCATGTTCAACACGCTGAAGGAGCCGTTCAACGATCCTCGCGTGCGCCAGGCGTTCTTCTACGCTATCGACACGAACAAGCTCATCGCCAACGCGATGGACGGCCACGCATCCGCTGTCACCGGCTTTTTGCCCAAGGAGCATCCGAACTATCATCAGGCTTCCACGGTGTACACCTATGACCCGGAGAAGGCCAAGAGCCTGCTCGCCGAGGCTGGCGTGACCGACCTCAAGTTCGAGCTCATGACCAACAACAACTGGGTGAAGAACCTGGCTGCTCAGGTCAAGAACGACCTGGACGCCATCGGCCTGAACTGCACCATCAACGAGACGAAGATCGACTGGGCGTCCCTTGCCGAGTCCGACAGCATCCTCCCCTACGACGTCATGCTGACCCCGGGCGACCCGACCTGCTTCGGCAACGACCCCGACCTGCTGATGTCCTGGTGGTACGGCGACAACGTGTGGACCCAGGGCCGCACCTGCTGGAAGAAGGCTGGCGACGGCAAGTTCGAGGAGCTGCAGACCATGATGCAGCAGGCTCGCGAGGCCACCGGCAAGGACCAGCAGGAAATCTGGAACAAGTGCTTCGATCTGCTGTCCGAGCAGGTTCCGCTGTACCCGCTGTTCCATCGCGCACTGGCGACCGGCTACCAGTCCGCCACGATCACCGGCTTCCAGCCGATCGCGACGACCGGCCTGGTCTTCCTGGGCGCAAGCGCCAAGGCGTAAGCAAGCGCTTCGCACCATACCAAGCACCGCACAGGCCCGCTTCCACAAGGAGGCGGGCCTTCTTGTTGCAACAAGGCGATTTTCCTGTGGCAACCAACCCTTGTTCGTTGACGTGCCTACAAGAGCGGTCTATTCTTTTACCGTTTGCATACAGACACGGAAAAGAGGCTTTAAACCCATGACTGATTCACCGTTTCGCGGCGTAATCCCCCCGGTCGTCATCCCGCTGACCGAGAAGCGACAGCTCGACCTGGAAGCGCTTGAGCGCTCCATCAACCGCATGATCGAGGCAGGCGTCGACGGCCTGTTCTTCTTGGGATCCTCGGGCGAGGTCGCCTTCCTGACCGACGCGCAGCGCTACCACGTGCTGCAGGAAGCCGTGGCCATGGTGCACGGCCGCGTGCCGGTGCTGGCGGGCATCATCGACATGGAAACCCTGCGCGTGGTCGACCAGGCCAAGCGCGCCGCCGGCTACGGCGTCGATGCGCTGGTTGCCACCGCTCCCTTCTACGCGCTGGGCGGCCCGAAGGAAGTCGAGCGTCACTTCCGCGCCATCCGCGAGCAGACCGATCTGCCGCTGTTCGCCTACGACCTGCCCGTATGCGTGCACACCAAGCTCGATCCCACGATGCTTGTGCGCTTGGGCACCGACGGCGTGCTGCAGGGCGTCAAGGACTCCTCCGGCGACGACGTGTCGTTCCGCTGGCTGTGCCTCGAGAACGAGGACGCCGGCCATCCGCTGCAGCTGCTGACCGGCCACGAGGTCTGCGTCGACGGCGCGTACCTGGCCGGCGCCGACGGATCGGTGCCGGGCCTGGCGAACCTCGACCCGGTAAGCTACGTCGAGCAGTGGCGCGCCGCTCAGGCTGGCGACTGGAACCGCGTGAAGGAGCTGCAGGATCACCTGGCTCGCCTCATGTTCCTGACCCGTCAGGTGAAGGCCACCGTGGGCTTCGGTGCCGGCGTGGGCGCGTTCAAGACGGCTTTGTGGCAGATGGAAGTATTCAACACGAACCAGATGCGCGAGCCCGTCCAGCCCCTGGAAGGCGAAGACGTGGAGACCATCGTCAACGTGCTCAAGCGCGCCGGCCTTATGGACGGCGACGCGCCCGTGCGCAAATAGGCTGCTGCATGAACGTCGAGTATCCGTGCACCGTAGCCGTCGTCGACGTCGGCGGCACGAAAATGGCAGGGGCGCTTGCACATTACAGCTCCCCTGCCGCCGAACCCGTCATCGAAAGACGCCGCAGCGTGCCAACGAACGCGGCCCGCGGAGGCGTCGCGGTGCTCGACACGCTCTGCGACCTGGTCGGCGATGTGCTGGCCAGCGCCGCAGGGCCCGTTGCGGGCATTGGCGTGGGCACGGCCGGATGCGTGGATGCGCACACCGGATCCATCGCTTACGCCAACGAGCTTATGCCCGGCTGGACCGGACAGCCCGTCGCCGACCGCCTTGCGCACGCTCACGGTCTTCCCACGGCGGTCCTCAACGATGTGAAAGCGCACGCCTTGGGCGAAGCGCGTTGGGGGGCGGCCCGGGGAGCCCAAACCTGCTTGGTGGTTGCCGCAGGAACCGGCTTGGGCGGCGGCATCGTCGCTCATGGGCGCGTGCTGCTGGGCGCCCACGGATTCGCCGGCGAACTGGGACGCACCCCCTGCCCCGACGCTTCGGGCGAGCCACGTACCTGCGGAAACGCCAGCGATTTGGAATCGATTGCCGCTGGCAGCGGCATCGAGCGCCGCTATGCAGCTGCGGGAGGAGACCCCGTGACCGGCGGCGAGATCGCGCAGCGCGCCTTGCAGGGAGAAGAGCTTGCCCGCCGCATCATCGAAGAAGCGGGTTCGGCCTTGGGAGAAGCTATCGCCACCTGGACGGACCTGCTCGACCCCGAGCTGGTGGTGCTTTCGGGGTCGGTCTGCAACGCCGGGCCCGCGTGGCGCGCCGCCGTGCAAGCGGCGTTCGAGCGACAGGCCCCCGCCGTGATGCATGCCTTGCCCATCGTTGACGCAACGCTCAAAGACAACGCGCCCCTTATCGGGGCGGCCGAGTACCTGCTGGACACCTTGAAAGGACGTTTGTGATCAATCCGCTTATCGAATCGCTTCGCGGCAAGCTCATCGTAAGCTGCCAGGCATATATGGGCGAGCCTATGCGCCACCCCGAAACCATGGCCCAGATCGCCCGCGCCGCCGAACTGGGCGGTGCGGCCGCTATCCGCTGCCAGGGCCTGTCCGACATCGCGGCTATCAAGGGACGAGTCGAGATCCCCGTGATCGGCCTGTGGAAAGAGGGGCACGAAGGCGTCTACATCACGCCCACGTTGCGCCATGCGCGCGCCTGCATAAGCGCCGGATCCGACGTGGTTGCCCTTGACGCAACCGATCGACCGCGCCCCGACGGCCGCACGTTCAAGGAAACCGTCGAAGCCCTGCGCGGGGAAACGCTGGTCATGGCCGACTGCTCCTGCATGGCAGACGTCCATCGCGCGCTCGAAGCGGGCTGTGACATCGTATCCACCACGCTTGCCGGATACGTGCCGGGAGGCCTCGCGAAAACCGACGGCCCCGATCTGGACTTCCTGAAGGAAGCCGTTGCCGCGGCAGGCGACGTGCCGGTGTTCTGCGAAGGCCGCATCCACACCACCGACGACGCGAAGGCAGCCATGGACGCCGGAGCGTTCGCCATCGTCGTCGGGACCGCCATCACGCACCCGACAAGCATCACCACCTGGTTCGCGAACGCAATCGCGTAAACCGCTTAACGAAATGGGGAGCACGGCAACGGCCCTGCTCCCCATTTCGTTTCACTCCCCCTTCACCGCTTTCTTCCCGTTTCGTTTCACCCTCGCCTTCGCAAGGCTCCGGAAGACATGGTCCATACGTAAGGGGATTCGAAGTACGCCTGATCAGCCGGATCATGCGTCACCCAAAGCACGGTCTTTGCTTCGAGCAAGGGTTCGAGAACTTCCATAACGCGGCGCTTCGTTTCGCCGTCAAGGCCCTTAAGGGGCTCGTCGAACACGATAACGCTGCTTGGCGCCATGACGGCTCGCAGCAAAGCGACCCGTCTTTTCATGCCGCCCGAAAGCGCATGCACCGGACGTCCAGCCAATCCGGCCAAGCCCACCTTGTCCAGCAAACGTTCCATATCGAAACGCAGCACCTCCCGCGCCTGCGGATCAAGCCGTCCGTGCGGCAAGCGTATGTTCGCGGAAATGCTGAGGTTTTCACAGAGCCTGTCCTCTTGGAACACGGCAACGCATCGAGCATCGTCCGCCTTCTCGACAAGCCCTTGATCGGGTTGCTCAAGCCCAAGCACCAACCTGAGAAAGGTGGTTTTCCCGCACCCCGACGGCCCTAGAATACAGTGAACCGCACCGTCTTGAAGATCCGCCGAAAATCCTTGCATGACAACGGTGTTCCCATAGGACTTCGTCACGTCGACAAACCTCATCGCATCTCCTCCACCTTCGCCACGGCCTGTGCAAGCAGCTTCGCGAACGACCGCTCGAACACCAGGCTGATGAGGACGATGACAACCGTCCATGCGAACAGATCAGGGGTGTTCAGGTAGACTTTCGCATCGTAGAGACGCTCGCCGATGGAGAAACTGGGAAGCCCGATGACCTCTGCGGCAATACCCGCCTTCCAGCACATGCCAAGAGCAAGCGAGCTTGCTGCCTGAAAGTACGGCAGCACTTGAGAGCAGTACAGGTAGCGCAACCGTGCAAGAGGGCTTAGGTCAAACACCTGGGCCATTTCCAAAAGCTGCGGATCAACCTGCCGGATACCCTCCAGAACATTAGCGTACACCAGGGGAAACACCATCAGAAACGAGATAACGATCGACAGGTTGGCAGATGACACCCAAATGAGCACCAGGATGACGAACGAAGCCACAGGCACGGCCTTGACGGCCTGCACAAGCGGCGCCAGCAAGCGACGCACCCACTGAAAGCGGGAGGACAGCGCCGCCAGCAAGGTGCCCAGCACCATAGCCAGCAAAAACCCTACGGCAATACGAGAAAGGGATACGGCTATCGAGCCCCAGAAATCCACGGTCTGCACCAGCTCCGCCAAACGCATGGCAACAGCCACAGGAGACACTAACAGCACCTCCTGGGCTATCGCCATGCTGGCAACTTGCCACACGATCAGCCAAAACGCCACCGGGAATACGATACCGAGCGCTTTGCCCGTCACGTAAGCCCCTTACGCCCCGTAGTAGAAGTCGTCAGCGGGAAGCGAGCCGCCAACCGACTGGGGGTTTTGCTGGGACAGCACGTTCAGGTAGCCGGACAGCTTGTCCTTCATGTCGGAGCCGCTCAAAAACACGATGTTGCACCCCGGCAAAGCCTTCTTCGCAACGCCCTCGGGGACGATGTCGTACGATCCCACCAAAGCGGCGGCCTGGTCGACGTTGGCGTTGACGAAATCAACCGACTCGCGGTAATGCTCCATGAACGCCTGCACCGCCTGGGGGTTCTCCTCGATGAACGACGCACGCGCAACCGCTACGCCGGTTACCAGCGCGCTCGGGGCGCTTGCATCTTTTTGCAGCGCGTCCCATTCCTTGGTCAGGTCAAGCGCAACGCGAATGTCGGCGTTCTTCGCCTGGGCCGCCGCCACAAAGGGCTGGGGAAGCATGGCGATAGCATCGGGGTTCTGAGCCATAGCTGCGATGCATTCGGCATGCTCGCTCTTCCATTCGATGGTCACATCTTGACCAGGCACAAGCCCATTGCTTTCCAGGATATAGGAAAGAGCGTACTCCGGCGTTGCGCCCTTGCCCGCGGCGTAAATGGTCTTGCCCTTCAGATCGGCTGCGGTCTGCACGGAGTTTCCGGTTTCGCAGATGTACAGGATGCCCAGCGTATTGATGGCCAGAACTCGCACCTCGCCGTTGGTGTTGTTGTACAGAACCGATGCCAGGTTCGCGGGCACGGCTGCGATGTCGACCTCGCCCTTGGCTATCTTGGGAACTACCTCGTCAACCGACGCAGCGATATCGAACGAATAGTTGTTGTCGGTCGCCTCGCTTTTGTCAACCTGGTCCATGAACTTCACCAAGCCCATAGCCGTGGGGCCCTTCAGCGCAACCGCGCGCACGTCAACCGGAGCAGCTGCTTCCGCAGAAGCGCCTTCTTCGGTTCCCGCCGAGGGCGCGGAGGCGCCGCCCGAAGCGCAGCTTGCCAGCATAAAGGCGCTCAGGGCCATAGCGGCCGCAAACGCCCAAACCTTCTTCAGTACCATGAAAACCTCTTTCTCTTGTTTTTCCGATTCGAAAGCGCCTATGGAATCACCTGAACGACCGCGCGCCAAGGGAAGTTCGCGCATGGCTGCACCTCACGTTCGCACGTACAGATCGTTTCCGCGGGAAACCACGCTTCCCTCGCGTTTCAGGTGAGCGATTTCGCGAAAGAGCGTCGCTCTGCTTATTCCCAGATAACGAGCCATTTCTTCGCGAGTTCCCTCAAACATGACCAGTCCGTCGCATGTCGCGCGATCGCGCAGATAGCTCAGCAGCTTCATGCGCGACGTCTGCATGGTCAGCTCTTCGATGCGGCGCAAAAGGAACTGAATCTTGCTGTTGCAGAGCACCAGGTAGCGTGACATCAGCTCGCCGTCGTTGTTCATCAACTCGATCAAGTACTCTTTGGGAATGAACAGCACGTCCGAGCCTTTGCGGCTGCGCAGCACCGTCGTCAAGTCGTTAGGGGCAAACAGATTGCATATTCCGAACATCTCCCCTTCGTACAGGGAAGACAGTCTGATTTCGCACCCGTCGAACGCAACGCTGTACACGTCGATCACGCCTCGCAGGACCAATCCGACGCAGGAAACGTCGCCCGCTCGATCAACCACCATCTGGCCGGTGCGCAACCGTTTCGCACGCACGCGCTGCGGATCGATTCGAACATCGCGCAACAGCTCGGAGTGCTCCAGCGCTTTCGCAATGTCAGCCACCGTATGACTCACCTCCTTCCGACGTTCAGCAAACGGCACCTACCAAGGCTCATTACACCACAAAATAGTTAACTTTGGAAAACTTTTTTAGCGAAAGCGTCTCACTTGATACTGACGATCTTGGAGGAAACCGCCATCGTAGAGCGCAAGCGTTGCGCCTTAGACCGAAACCGAGCAATGAAAGACGGGAGGATGCATGGACAAGGTAGTTCTGTTCAGCGGATCATCGGCAGTCGGAAAAACCGCCGTTCTTCGATGGGCGGCGCCCACGTTGGCGCAACGGGGCTGTCCGCCCGCCCTGTGCAAGATCGATTGCATATCGGATGAAGACCGTCACGTGTTCGCAGGACTCGGCTTGCCTGCTGTATCGGGAATCAGCGGCGATATATGCCCCGACCATTTTCTGGTCTCCAACCTTGCCGACCTCTGGGAGTGGTCGCGCAACCAAAACGCTTCATGCCTGCTCATAGAAACCGCCGGCCTTTGCCACCGCTGCTCCCCTGCCACTCGAAACATGTTGGCAGGATGCGTGGTGGACGGGACGGCCAGCTGCAAGGCGCCCGAGCATCTAGGGCCCATGCTTACGCAGGCGGACTTCGTCGTGGTGTCGAAAACCGACATGGTGTCCCAGGCAGAGCGGGAGATCGTCTGCGCGAACATCGCACGTATCAATCCGCATGCCGCCGTGTTCGCCATCGACGGGCTTGCCGGCTACGGAGTCGACGAATTGTGCGACTGGATCATGGAGCAAGCACCTCCGCCCACGCTTGAGGGAGACACGCTGCGCCACACGATGCCGTCCGGAGTTTGCTCGTATTGCGTGGGAGAACGCCGGGTAGGATCGGCGTTTCAACAGGGCGTCGTGGGTAAAATGACCTTCGAAGACCAACCGGCGGCACCGGGCAAAAGCACGTCATGCCAAAGAGCGCCGCTGGCCGCTTACCAGGAAGGCGGCAGTCCATGCATGAGATAACCGTACTTCCCGGAACCGACAAGCACGAAAAGCCCGAACGGTTCGACCGCATCGAATTGCACACAGGCGGACTGTACGCCATCGTCGGCAACACCGGATCGGGCAAAACCCGCTTCATCAAGGACATCGAACAGCTTGTCCAAGGAGACTCCCCCACCAAGCGAAGCGTCCTCGTAGACGGCGACGCCCCTCGAAAAGAGCAACGTCGCTCCTACTCCGGATCGCTCATTGCGCATCTGAGCCAAAACATGCGCTTCGTCTTGGACGTTTCCGTTGACCAGTTCATCGAGCTGCATCGCGCCTGTCGCGCCTCAAGCGCAAGCGCGCCCGAAGTGCTCGAGCTGGCAAACCGCATTACGCCCGAGCGCATCGACGCCGCCTGCAACCTCAACCTGCTATCAGGCGGACAAACCAGAGCGCTCATGATTGCCGACATCGCGCTTGTTTGCAACAGCCCCGTCGTCCTGGTCGACGAGATAGAGAATGCAGGAATCGACAAGGAGGCGGCGTTCGAAGCCCTCCTTGATGCGCGCAAGCTCGTGCTGGTGGTCACGCATGACCCGCATACGGCGCTTCTGGCCGATACACGCATCGTCATGGCGGGTGGAGCCGTCTCTTGCGTCCGCACCCGCACAACTGCCGAAGAGCAGCTGGAGGCCCGCCTTCATCAAGCCTACCGTCAAACCAAGGCGCTCCAAAGCGCCCTGAGAACAGGAGAAGCACTCGCATGAACGAATCGAACGAACGCTCCAGCAAAGAGCCCGTAACCGTTACGCTGTACTGGAACCACATCTGCATTCTGCACAACTTCGAGAAAGCCTACCTTGCGAACCTGCAAGAACGCCTGCGAAGCGAAGGTATACATCTGGTCGTGCGTTTTTTCGGACTTGGATACGACGAGCACATGGCCGCCTACCTCGCACGCGACGGAGCGCAGATGCCCGACCTTATCGTGTCGGCCGATCTGGAGGTGTTCGAGTGCGCGAAGGTGTTCGATGCGCTGGGGCCTCTGCACGACTGCGCAACCTGGCTCCCGCTCAAAAGCACCGCCGTCGTGCAGGCTGTAAAGCGCACCGACCAGCTGCTTCCCGTAGTTGCCATTCCGCTTGTGCTGTACGGCGGATCGCCCATCCCGAACGATCCTCTGCCCACCCTGGTTCGCAACGCGCGCATAGCGTTCGGGGGAATCGACAACTCGGCTGGAAAGATCCTGGTGAAATCCGTATGGGAGCGCTACGGCAAGGCCGTTGCGGAAGAGCTGCTGCAACGCTGCACCGTTACTGCGATGCCCATCGGAGCGTTCAAGGCCGCCCGCACCAAAGAAGCGGATTTCGCCTTGGTCCCCTCGCTGTACGCCTTGCGGGCTGACGGGACCGACTCGTTCTTCGAAGCGTCGCACGAGGGACCCGTATTGCTGCCATCGTACTTTTGCGCGCGCACGTCAGTCGAAGAGAGCGTTGCGCGCCGCGTATGCCGCGAGCTGCTATCCGAGGAACTGCTCGACTTCTACGCGGCCAACGGCGACCTTGTAGCATGTCCGCAGCAACCGCTCGAGCACGCGTCGACTCAAGACGACGCGGATGCCTGCCTCACCGTCAGTCAATCGTTCATCGACGCGCTCGACTCCCGCACGTTCTACGAACTCTACCGCCAGCACATTCCCTCGGCCGAGGTGATCGGCTAGATTTCTCGAGACCCGGTCGAGCTTGGCCAGACAGGAGGCGGCGGCAGGCGGGGCGAGGCGAGACCTGGAAACGGGCCGCCGCCCTCGCCTCGCACGCTCCGCCCCACCGCAGCAGCCTCATCGGCTGCCGTACGCCTCGCCAGCCCCGCCTTGGCTGCTCTACGAAAGCAGGCGACCCCGCAGCACGACGTGACGAACATTGAGATCTTCGTCGAGCACAACGGCGTCGGCGATCTTTCCCGGCTGAATGCCGCCTCGCTCGTCATCGATGCCGATAGCACGCGCCGGATTGACCGAAGCCGCCTTCACCGCGCTTGCCAACGATACGCCCATGTCCTTCACCGCCACGCGAACGCAGCTCATAAGATCGGTGTTCGATCCCGCAATCGTTCCGTCGGCAAGCGTAGCGCGGTTGCCGCGCACGGTAACGTCCTGCCCCCCCAGGGTGTACGTGCCGTCCGGCATGCCCGCGGCCATCATGGAGTCGCTGATCAGGATCATGCGATCGTCCCCGAACGCAGCAAACAACAAGCGCACCATAGCGGGATGGATATGCACGCCGTCGGCAATCAGCTCGGGCGTCACGTCCGGGCAGTCGAACGCCGCAGCGATGGGACCCGGTTCGCGATGATGCAGCGAGGGCATGGCGTTGCATAGGTGCGTCATGTGACGCGCGCCCGCCTCGATAGCCGCGCGCGCAACTTCGTAATCCGCTTTCGTGTGAGCGATCGACACGCGCACCGACGGAGCCGTTGCCTCGATGAACTCCAAAGCCCCGGGAACCTCGGGGGCTACGTCCACCAGCTTGATCAGACCGCCCGAACGATCCTGCAAGCGCCCGAACATAGCGACATCGGGTCCATGCAGGTACGCCGGATTCTGCGCGCCGATATTGCCCGGAGAGATGTACGGGCCCTCCATGTTGATGCCCACAAGTGCCGCCCCATCGGGCTTCGCCTCGTACGCGGCGGCGCAGTCCATCACGGGAGCCAGCACCTCTTCCGGGTACGTCATCGTGGCAGGACAGATGGCCGTCACGCCGCGCGAGGCCTCGTAGCGCGCCAGCACGTCGAAAGCCTCCTCGGTCCCTTCGCAGAAGTCGTGGCCCTTGCATCCGTGGAAATGCACGTCCACCAAACCGGGGATCACGTAGCAGCCCGTCGCATCGACAACCGAAGCATCGCCAGCGGCAGCGTCTGCGAATCGCTCGCCGACCACGGCAACCTCGCGTTCGACGAACCCAGCCCCGTCGAATACCTTTCCTCCCGTTATGATCATAGCTTCATCCTTTCCGTTTTCGCCCATTCTCGCACCCGCGGGGTAAAAGAAAAGGATCTCCACCAAGCAAGCAGAGATCCCGTTTCATGCACTGAGCAAGCCGCCGCAAGCCCTTCGCGCAAAAGCGCGAGCGCCCCGCAGCCCGAAGTCCAACCTACCCGAGCAGCGCACCGGCTTCCTTGTCGACGATCACCGTCACGTCCGGATGCAGCTGCAGCACCGAGGCCGGAACCTGCGGCGTGACGGGGCCGAAGAAGGCATCGCGCACGATCTGCGCCTTGCCCTCGCCGTTCGCCACTACCAGCACCTTGGCGGCGCGCATGATGGTGCCGATGCCCATGGTGTACGCCTCGCGCGGAACCTCGTCGATGGAATCGAACAGGCGGCTGTTGGCCTGGATGGTGCTTTCCGTCAGTTCGACCACGTGCGTGTCAACCGGGAAGCAGTCGCACGGCTCGTTGAAGCCGATATGGCCGTTGTGGCCCAGGCCCAGAAGCTGCAAGTCGACGCCGCCCGCCTGGGCGATGGCCTCTTCGTACGCCGCGCACGCAGCATCGGCGTCCGGGTTGGAGCCATCGGGCACGTGCGTGCGCGCAACGTCCACGTTCACATGGTCGAACAAGTTCTGCTGCATGAAGTACCGGTAGCTTTGGTCATGCCGAGGATCCAGCCCGCGATACTCGTCCAAGTTGAACGTCGTCGCGTCAGCGAAGCTGATCTTGCCCGCTTCGCAATCGCGCACCAGCTCGGCGTACAGCCCGATCGGCGTGGAACCGGTTGCCAAGCCCAGCACGCAGGACGGGTCCTTCGCGAGGCAATCGGCAATGACGTCGGCTGCTTTGCGGCTCATTTCTTCGTACGTGTCGGCGATGATGATGTTCACTCTGCATTCCCTTCTCGGACAATAGGGTCGCGACGGCTCCACGTCGTCGCGCTTGCCGTCACTGGACGCTAGGTCCAGAACTGCGCGGTTTCGATGATGTTCCGGTACGCCCAATCGTACACGTCGGAGTACCAACCCGTCTCCGGCACGAAGCACAGCAGCGCGCTGTACAAAACCGAAACGGTCACCAACGTCAACAGCACCTTCATAAGCAGGTTCTGCGTGGTGGTGCCCGGGGTTAGGTTCTCGTTCACGATAAAGACCAGCAGCACCACGGCTGCCAAGAACATGAAGCTGAAGTCGGCGAAGTAACGCTGCAGGATGCCCGCCATCTGGGCATCGGCAACCGCTACGATGACGCCGCCGAAAAGCAGTACGATAATCACGCCCGCTATGGTGCGCGTCGAGCGCTGGCTGATGCGCAGCTGCAAGATGCGCTTCGCGAACGGAAGCACCCACAAGACGGGCAGGCACGCCAGGATGCCGCCGAACGTGGCTTCCTTGATGGTTTGCCCCATGTACGTGGTGTCGAACGGCGCAGCTTGCAGATACGGAAACACGCCCGTCACGCTAGGGGGTTGCAGGAAATACGCGAACAGCGCCGGCGCCAAACGACCGATGTTCCAACCGCGCTTGGTCATGTCGTTCACGGTAAGGTTGTAGTTGGCCCCGAAGTCGGTGAGCGATCCGAACCGCGCGTAGTTGTATCCCATCAGACCGGCAGCCACCACCAGGTAAGGCCCTATGAGGCAGGCGAACTCGCGCGCGCCCTGCGGCGAGAACAACCGGCGCTTCGTGATGTACGGACGCCAGAACAACGGAAACGCCAGCAAAGACAGCACCAGCAGCTGCGGTCGGCAGCCAGCCACCAGCGCCATGCAAAGCGACCCGAGCAGGTACCATTTCTCCGGACGAGCAGACGCGCGCCCCTTCATCCAGAAGTACAGGCCCCATACCGAGAACGCCAAGCCCAGCGCGATGGGCAGCGAATAGAACGTCGGGAATTTCAGCAGGTAGAGCACCCCGCAGCACATAACCAGGGGAATCTGCAGAAGCAGGTACAAGCCCAAGCTCACCCGCTTGAAATGGTAGCGCGCAAAGCGATCGAGCAGCGCCGAGCACCCAAGCACGAACGCGATCACCGCAATAAGCACGCCGATGGCCGTTGGGAAGTTGGCGCCGGTGAGCAAATAGAACGGCAGATAGAACAGCAGCACCGGAACCACGCCGAAATACACGTAGTAATGCCCGTCATGATAGGCAACGTCGAAGAGGTACTTCTCCCCTGTCTCCTTCTGCGCTTCGTCGCGCGCGCCCTTGTCGTACGGGTCGCTCATGTCCTGCAGCCACTGAGGCGGCTCCTCTTCAAGGTACAGCTGACCGCGCGCCATAGCCTTCGCAAGCTCTGCATACTGCTGCGCGTTGTCGCCGCCCACTTCGAAGGAGTTTACCAGGCTTACGCCGTCCCACGAACCGCTGTTGTAGTCCTTGGTAGCCACGCCGACCAGGTTCGACCCCAGGAAAAGGAATGAGCTGAGCAGACATATCTCGATGGCCACGGTGGCGACGATCACGGCCTTCGACGTGCGCGGCTCGTCGACGATGCGCATGCGGTAGATGGCGGAGCGAGGCCGAAACGCAAATGCAAGAGCCAGCAGCCCCGCAGTGATGATGAAGCGCGTGGTGTTGAAATCGAAAGGATGATGCGCGTTCAAGCACAGATCGGATAGCTTGATGGGATACTGAACCTCATCCCCCACAACTTCAATGCGCAAATTGCCCACGAGGCCCGTGGTATTCAAGTTGATGTATTCGCTCTGATCCGACAACGTGGACACCGCAACGTTGGGAACGCCCACCGTGTACTCGGTCGAATCGAAGTACGTATGGTGCGCCTCGTCGGTAAACTGGATTTTGACGGTCAGTTCCTGAGCGGGCTGGCGGTAATCGAAGTTGAGCCAAATGTTGTGAACCTCGGTATTGAGGTTCGAGAACTCCAACACGTTGTTCACGGCGGTGATCTGGTACTGGTCGTCCGTGGTTTCGCGCAGCTGAAGCTTGTCGTTCAGCGAGATGGTGTTGTACCCGGCGGACGTGAAGTAGTTGATGTTGAACAGAAACGTTTCGAGCAGAAGCGCGATGGCAAGAATGGACAGCACGCTTTTCACTATATGACGAACCGTCGCTCGATGAGAGCGCATGAAGGTGCCGTAAGCGTAGGCTATGTTGCTTCGTACGGTTGGCATGATGAGACAGGATTATAGAGGAAAAAACAACGGATGGGGCAGATCAGGCCCCATCCGTCGGCAATACCACGAGAAAGTCGCGCAGATGTTACAGTTCGAGCGCCTGTTTGACGTCAGCGTAGACGACATCGGCATCGCGATCGCCGTCGATGGACACCAGCAGATCGCAGCCGCGGTAGTAGTCGATGAGCGGAGACGTGGACTTCTCGTACACATCCAAGCGGTTGCGCACCGTAGCCTCGTTGTCGTCATCGCGCTGGTACATCTCGCCGGAGCACTTCGGGCAGGAAGCGTCGGTAGCCGTACCGATGTAGCCGCACTCACGGCACATGCGACGCGAGGTCAGGCGCTTCACGATCACCTCGAAATCGACGTCGATAAGCAGGGCGGCGTCAAGCGGGCGCTCCAGCTTGGAAAGCTCGGCGTCAAGCGCAACGGCCTGCGCGGATGTGCGCGGGAAACCGTCCAGGATAAAACCCTTCTCGGTATCGGGATCCTGCAAGCGCTCGGTCACCAGACCGATGATGACCTCGTCGGGCACCAGGTCGCCTGCGTCCATGTAGGACTTAGCCTTCTTGCCCAACGGCGTGCCGGCCTTCACGGCCGCGCGCAGCATGTCGCCCGTCGAGATGTGCGGCGTACCGAACTCTTCGACCAGCTTGGCAGCCTGCGTTCCCTTGCCAGCGCCCGGCGCGCCCAACAACACGATGTTCATGATGTGATTTCCTTTCGACTTACAATCGATGCGCCGTATTGTACCAAACCGCTTAGAGAGCTGCGCATATTTCAACAGAAAGACAGGTTGCCGGTTCTCAACAATCTGGCAACCTGTCATCAGCGTCGGGCTGTCGAGCATTTTCACCCGTGCCCCAGCGAAACTTCGAGCGTTCTTGAAGCTCGGGTGCTCGCGGGTCGAACCGCAAGACGCTTGCGCGCGAAAAACCGCTCCCGCTGGCAGGTTCTGACGGTTTGGGGTCGTTTGACCCGACAAGACGAACGCCCGAGGAAGTGCGATGCGACGGCCCAACGCTGTGACCAGGCAAAACAGAAAATAGGGAAAACGGCAGCGCGAGCAGGGCGCACTGCAGCGACCTCAAACCGTCAGAACCTGCCAGCGGGAGCGGTTTTTCGTGCACAAGGGGCGGTTGCATGCGGGACGGTTGCATGCAGGGCGGTTGCATGCAGGGCGGTCGCATGCAGGGCGGTCGCATGCGACTCGACGGCAGTTGGCAGCGGGCGGCGAGCTGTCTGCAGCGGGCGACAAGCATCGTGCATCGTGCATCGAAATCTTGTACAAACCCCGTACACGAGAGAGGGGCTGCAACAAAAAACGCCCCGGCCAAACATCTGACCGGGGCGTTTATCTTGCAAGAACGGACTACTTGAAGAAGCCGTCGTAGTTGTGCATCTTCAACTGACTCTCCACCTTGTTCATAGTGTCGAGAGCAACGCCGATCATGATGAGGATCGACGTGCCGCCGAACGCCTGAACCAGCGTGTTGCCCGTGAAGTGGAAGATAATCGTAGGCACCACTGCGATGACCGCGATGAAGATGCCGCCCGGCAACGTCACGCGATGCAGCACGTTCTTAATGTACGTAACCGTAGCGGAACCGGGACGCACGCCCGGAATGAAGCCGCCCTGCTTGCGCAGATTGTCGGCCGTCTCGTCCGGGTTGAACACCATCGAGGTGTAGAAATACGCGAAGAACACGATCAGCAGCACCGTCAGGATCCAGTTCACCCAGCCAGACGAGATGGCGTCGGCCACCATGGTCAGCCATTCGACGTTGAAGAGCGCCGCCAGCTGAGCCGGGAAGTAGATCAAGCAGCTTGCGAAGATGATCGGGATAACGCCCGCCGCATTCACCTTCAAGGGAATGTAGGTGGACTGTCCGCCCATCATCTTGCGACCCTGCACGCGCTTGGCGTAGTTCACCGGGATGCGGCGCTGCGCACGCTCCACGAAGATAATCGCAGGAATGCACGCCAGAACCACCAGCACGATAAGCGCCGTTACCGCGATGCCCATGGCCGTATCGGCCGACAGGTTCACCGACGAGAAGATAGCGGAAGGCACGCGGCTCACGATGCTCACGAAGATGATGAGCGACATGCCGTTGCCCACGCCGCGCTGCGTGATAAGCTCGCCCATCCACATGATGAACGCCGTACCCGCCACAAGCGTGAACACAACCAGAATGTCGGTCACGAATTCGGGGATCTCGGTCGAGAACACCACGCCGTACTGAGGAGACTTGAACAGCAGCAGGTAGCCGATGGCGTTGATCAGGCCCAAGCCCAGCGTCAGGTAACGCGTGACCTGCGTGATCTTGCGACGACCGGTCTCGCCCTCCTTCGCCCAACGCCCTACGGCAGGAATGACGCCCTGCATCAACTGCATGATGATCGATGCAGTGATGTAAGGCATGATGCCCAACGAGAACACCGAGAAGTTCGACAACGCGCCTCCGGTGAACAGGTCGAGCATGGTCATGGACACACCCGAATCAGCGAACGAATGCGCGAACTCGTTGAAGGGGATGCCAGGCACCGGCACATACGCGCCGAAACGATACAGCGCGAGGATGCCGAGCGTGAACAAGATCTTCTTGCGCAGCTCAGGTACCTTGAATGCATCGATGATAGAGCTTAGCAAGGCTCTTCGACCTTTCCTCCAGCCGCCTCGATCTTCGCCTTGGCGGAAGCAGACACCTTGTCAACCTTGATCGTCAGGGCCTTCGTGATCTCACCGTCGCCCAGAACCTTCACCAGCGCGTCAGCATGCTTGATAACGCCTTTGGCCTTCAGGCTCTCGCCGTCCACCACGTCGCCAGCCTCGAAGACTTCCTCGAGACGCTTGACGTTGACGGGTAGGTACTCGACATGGTTGATGTTCTTGAAGCCAGGCAGCTTCGGCAGACGACGCGCGAGCGGAGTCTGGCCACCCTCGAAGCCAACGCCCTTGCCGCCGCCGGCACGGGACTTCTGACCGTTCATACCGCGGCCGGACGTCTTGCCGGTACCGGATGCGGGGCCACGGCCAACGCGCTTGCGGGCCTTGCGGGAGCCTTCTGCCGGCTTAAGATCTTTGAGTTCCATGTTGTTTCTCCTTCTGTCGCTTTTCCGGATCGTTCATCCGGTGTTGGCAGCTCGCCGCCAACAAACTTCCAATAACAGCTTGATTGACGCCTCGTATTCTCCCGAAGCGCCAATCAAGCATTGTAGCGCAATGCAGAGCATCCTGCGCGAGGATTTGTTCGCGCAGGATGCAAGTGCGCCGGCCAAGAGCCGACGCACCGTAGTTTAGATCTCTTCAACCTCGACGAGGTGCTTGATCTTGAAGATCATGCCGCGGACGCAATCATTGTCCACCTGCTCGACCGAGCGGTTGATCTTGCCAAGACCGAGGGCGCGCAGCGTGGCACCCTGATCCTTCTTGTAGCCAATGGCGCTCTTGACCTGCGTGATGCGCAGCGTCTTCTTAGCTTCTGCCATTATTTCTGCTCCTTCCAGCCGTAGATCTGAGCAACGGACAGGCCGCGACGCTCAGCAACCTCCTGGGGGCTCTCCATGTTCTTGAGACCCTCGGCGGTGGCCTTGACCACGTTCATGACGTTGTCAGTGCCCAGCGACTTGGTGAGCACGTCGGTCACGCCAGCCAGCTCCATGACGGCACGAGCAGCGCCGCCAGCGATAACGCCGGTACCGGGCGTAGCCGGCTTGATGAGCACGCGACCAGCGCCGAACTCGCCGATGATCTCGTGCGGAAGCGTCTTCTCGGCGGTCAGAGGCACGGTGAACATGTTCTTCTTCGCGTCCTCGACGCCCTTCTTGATGGCGATGGGCACTTCCTGGGACTTGCCCATGCCCACGCCGACGCGACCGTTGCCGTCGCCAACCACCACAAGCGCGGTCAGCGCGAAGCGGCGGCCACCCTTGACGACCTTGGACACGCGGTTGATGTAGACGACGCGCTCCTGGAGCTCGGGGACCGCGGCGTTGTCTTGTTTGTTACGAGCCATAAGACATTTACCCCTTCTAGAATTTCAGGCCTGCTTCGCGAGCAGCATCGGCCAAAGCCTTGATGCGCCCGTGATACAGGTTGCCGCCACGATCGAACACGACCTCCGTAATACCGGCGTCCTGTGCCTTCTTGCCAGCGATCTCGCCCAGGGCAGCAGCGCCCTCGACGGTCGCGCCGCTCTTGCCCGTGGCCTTGAAGTCCGGACCGAGCGTGGAAACGCCGCACAGGGTCTTGCCGGCGACGTCGTCGACGAACTGCACGTAGATGTTGCTGTTGCTGCGCGTAACGCAGAGGCGGGGGCGAACCGGCGTGCCGGAGATCTTCCCGCGCACGCGACGATGGCGGCGAGCCAGCGCAGCTTGCTTTTTCTGAAGCTTCTTCATGATAATCCCTTCGATCAGTTACGCTCGCGCGCCTAGTCCTTGCCAGCCTTGCCAACCTTGCGGCGGACGTGCTCGCCCTCGTAGCGAATGCCCTTGCCCTTGTAGGGTTCCGGCTTACGCCACTTGCGGATGTTCGCCGCCACCTGGCCGACCTGCTCCTTGCTGATACCGGACACGATGATCTCGGTCTGGCTCGGCACCTCGAACGTGATGTTCTCGGGGGCCTCTACCAGCACCGGATGGGAGAATCCCAGCTGCATTTCGAGATCCTTGCCCTTGAGCGCGGCACGGTAGCCAACGCCGACGAGCTGCAGCTTCTTGGAATACCCGTTCGAAACGCCCTCCACCATGTTGGAGACGAGCGTACGCGTAAGACCGTGCAGGCTCTTCGCTTCGCGGCTGTCGTTGGGGCGAGAAACGATGATCTCCTCGCCTTCCTGAACGATGGTCATCATGGGGCTGAACTCGCGTGCGAGCTCGCCCTTCGGGCCCTTCACCGTCACGGCGTTGCCGTCGATGATCACTTCGACGCCGGCAGGAACGGTAACGGGCTGTTTGCCGATACGAGACATATCAAACCTCCCTTTCCTACCAGATGTACGCGACGACTTCGCCGCCGATGCCCTTTTTGCGGGCATCGCGGTCGGTCATCACGCCGTTGCTCGTCGAGATGATGGCAGTGCCGAGGCCGCCGAGGACGCGGGGCAGCTCATCCTTGCCGGCGTAGATGCGCAGACCCGGCTTGGAAATGCGCTTGATGCCGCGGATGGTCTTGGCCTTCTTGTCACCGTACTTGAGCGTGATCTCGAGCGTAGCGCGCGGCTCGCCGTCGATCACGTCATAGCCCTGGACATAGCCCTCTTCCTGCATGATGCGGGCGATCTCGACAAGCTTCTTGCTCGACGGCATGGAAACCGTCGTCTTGCCGGCAGAGTTTGCGTTACGCACGCGCGTAAGCATGTCTGCGATAGGGTCGGTCATGGTCATAGTTGATTTCTCCTTTGGTTCGTGATGAGCCGAGCGGTTCGGTTCGTCGGCGCCCATAACGCCTCCGCCTGAACCGTGGCACACCCATGCGTACCTTTACCTGTGGCTTACCACGAAGCTTTGGTCACGCCGGGCAGTTCGCCTTTGTTGGCCAGCTCGCGCAAGCAGACACGGCACAGGCCGAACTTGCGGTAGTAGGCGCGGGGACGTCCGCAGCGCGTGCAGCGATTGTGCTGGCGCGTCGAGAACTTCGGCTCGCGCTTGGCCTTGGCGACCATCGATTTCTTAGCCATGCAAATCCTTCTTTCTTATATCCAGCCTTCCTGGCTTAATCGGAAGGCTCGAGAGCACGTTTCAACGCAGACCGCCGAACCAGCGGCCTTAGGACGGACAACGAGAGTGTTATTCCTTATCCTTGAACGGGAAGCCCAGCGCGTCGAGCAGCGCGAAGGCAGCATCGTTTTCTTCCGCCGTGGTCACGAACGTGATGTCCATGCCGCGCGTACGGTCGACCTTGTCGTAGTCGATCTCGGGGAAGATCAGCTGCTCGGTGATGCCCATCGTGTAGTTGCCGCGACCGTCGAAGCTGGTCGGGGAAATGCCGCGGAAGTCGCGCACACGGGGAAGAGCGGTCGCCAGCAGACGATCCAGGAACTCCCACATGCGGTCGCCGCGCAGCGTGACCTTGCAACCGATAGGCTGGCCCTCGCGCACATGGAAGCCTGCGATGGACTTCTTGGCACGCGTCACGCAGGGCTGCTGGCCCGTGATGATGCGCATGTCGTTCATGGCGGAGTCGAGCAGCTTGTGGTCGCCGGCAGCGGCGCCCACGCCCATGTTCACGACGATCTTCTCAAGACGCGGAACCTTGTTGATGTTGTCGACGCCCAGCTCTTTCTCGAGCTTGGCAACGATCTCGGTGTTGTACTTTTCCTTCAAACGAGGAGCAGTCATGCTTTCAATCCTTTCGATGAATTAAACGCAGGATTTCCGACCCTGCGTCCCTAGCCGAATTCGGCCGGGGCCATAACCTCGGAGGGGCCCGGCGTTGCCGCCGCGGCTCCTCCGTTGCTTATTCTAGTCGATATCCTTGCCGCACTTCTTGCAGACGCGGACTTTCTTGCCCTCGTCGGTGACACGCTTGGACACGCGGGTGGGCTGCTTGCAGGCCGGGCACACCAGCATCACGTTCGACACGTGGATGGGAGCCTCGACGGACGCGATACCGCCCTGGGGGTTCTGCTGCGTCGGACGCAGCGCCTTCTTGACGACGCCGACCTTCTCGACGACCACGCGCTGCTTCTGCGGAAGAGCGTGAAGAACCGTGGATTCCTTGCCCTTGTCCTTGCCGGACAGGACCTTCACCTTATCGCCCTTTTTGATGTTCATGCTATTCATTGGCGCACACCTCCTTAGAGCGTCTCAGGTGCCAGGGACACGATCTTCATGTACTTCTTGTCGCGCAGCTCGCGAGCAACGGGCCCGAAGATACGCGTGCCGCGGGGGGCACCGTTCGTATCGATGAGCACGGCGGCGTTCTGGTCGAACTTGATATAGCTACCGTCGTTGCGGCGCACTTCCTTCTTCACGCGCACGACCACGCAGCGCACCACATCGCCCTTTTTGACGTTGGTGTTCGGCGCCGCTTCTTTGACGCTGCAGATGATGACATCGCCCAGTCCTGCGTAACGGCGCTTAGAGCCGCCCAGGACCTTGATGCACTGCACCTTGCGAGCGCCGGAGTTGTCGGCCACTGCGAGCATGGTTTGCATCTGAATCATTGCTTTAACCTAACTTTCATCTCGGTAGTCTGAAGCGAATATTCGCCCCTGACTACTTGGCCTTCTCGACGATCTTCACCAGACGCCAGCGCTTCATCTTAGACAGCGGACGGGTCTCCATGATCTGGACGGTATCGCCGACGCCAGCCTCGTTGTTCTCGTCGTGGGCGTGGAACTTCTTCGTCGTCGTCATCATCTTGCCGTACACCGGATGCGGCTTGCGCTCCTTGACTAGCACCACGCAGGTCTTGTCGTTCACGGCGCTTACGACGACGCCCTGACGGACCTTACGGGAGTTGCGATCTTCGCTCATGTATATCCAACCTTCCTTACCGACAAGCCTAAGCGTTCAGCTCGCGGGCGCGCATTTCGGTCTGAATGCGTGCGATGTCCTTTTTGACCTGCTTCACGCGGGCGGTGTTGTCAAGCTGGCTCGTAGCCATCTGGAAGCGCAGGTTGAAAAGCTCCGCGCGCGCTTCCTTGAGTTTCGCCTGCAAATCGTCGGCAGACAGCTCACGGATCTCTGCTGCTTTCATTTATTCCTGCCCTTCCGTTTCCTTGGAAACAATCTTGCACTTGATGGGCAACTTGTTGATGGCCAGACGAAGCGCCTCTTTGGCGGTTTCCTCGTCGACGCCGGCGATTTCGAACATGATGCGGCCGGGCTTAACGACCGCGACCCACGCCTCGGGGTTGCCCTTGCCGGAACCCATGCGGGTTTCAGCCGGCTTCTTCGTGATCGGCTTGTCCGGGAAGATGGTGATCCAAACCTTACCGCCACGCTTCATGTGACGGGTCATGGCGATACGAGCGGCCTCGATCTGGCGGTTGGTGATCCAATGAGCCTCAAGCGCCTGGATGCCGTATTCGCCGTGATTCAGGCGGGTACCGCCCTTGGCCTGGCCCTTCATGGAGCCACGCTGCACCTTGCGGTGCTTAACGCGCTTAGGTACGAGCATTTACTTCGCCCTCCTATCGTTACGATCGTTGCGACGGGGACGGCTCGGACGGGAGCTGCCCTCGAGCGCCGGCTGCGGCGCCTTCTGGCCAGGCATCACTTCGCCGTGGTACACCCACACCTGCACGCCGATGGAGCCCATCGTGGTAGCAGCGGTGGCGAAACCGTAGTCGATCTTGGCACGCAGCGTGTGCAGCGGCACGCGACCCTCGCGATACCACTCGCGACGGCTCATCTCAGCGCCGCCCAGACGGCCGGAGCACTGGATACGGATGCCCTTGGCGCCGCTCTTGCGGGCGGACTGAACAGCCTTGCGCATAGCGCGACGGAAGGCAACGCGGCCCACCAGCTGCTCGGCCACGGACTGAGCGATCAGCTCGGCGTCGAGCTCGGGGCGCTTGACCTCGATGACCTCGATGCTGACGGGGCCGTTGGCAACCTTCTCCAGCTTCTTGCGCAGAGAATCGATCTCGGCGCCCTTCTTGCCGATCACAACGCCCGGACGAGCGGTCGTGATGATGATCTTGATCTTGTCGCCGGCGCGCTCGATCTCAACCTTGGAGACGGCGGCACGAGCGAGGTGCTTGTCCAGGAACTTCCTGATGGCCAAGTCGTTTTCCAGGTTCTTGGCGTAATCCTTGTCGGCGTACCAGCGGCTACGCCATTCCTCGGTGATGCCAAGGCGGAACCCGGTGGGGCTTACTTTCTGACCCATGCGGCTTATGCCTCCTCTCGCGGTGCAACGATGATGGTGATGTGGCTCGTGCGCTTGCGAATGCGCGACGCGGAACCCTTAGCGCGCGGACGAATGCGCTTGTACGTGGGGCCTTCGTCGGCGAAGGCCGTCTTCACGACGAGCGTCTCGGGACGCACGTGATGCTGGTTCTCGGCGTTGGCCACAGCGGAGTCGAGCACCTTGGCGACGACCTCGGCGATAGCGCGGTCCGAGAACAGCAGGATCTCGCGAGCAGCAGGCACAGACTTGCCGCGGATCAGATCGATAACGATGCGCGCCTTACGGGGCGAAACGCGGACGTAGCGTGCAGTAGCTTTAGCTTCCATTGTTCACCCCTTCTATTTCTTCTTGCCCTTGTCGGCGGAGTGACCCTTGAACGTGCGGGTCGGGGCGAATTCGCCCAGCTTGTGGCCGACCATGGATTCCGTAACGTATACCGGCACATGCTTGCGGCCATCATGGACGGCGATGGTGTGACCCACCATGTCCGGGAAGATGGTGCTCGAGCGCGACCAGGTCTTGATGACGTTCTTCTCGCCCGCCGCGTTCATTGCCTCGATACGACCGAGAAGGCGCGGTTCAACGAAAGGACCCTTCTTCAAACTTCTACTCACTATTACTCCTTAACGCTTTGCGCTACTTCTTGCGACGGCGGATGATCAAGCGGCTCGAAGCCTTCTTGGGATTGCGGGTGCGATGGCCCTTCGTGGGAACGCCCCACGGAGTGACCGGGTGACGACCAGCGGACTTGTTCTTGCCCTCGCCGCCGCCGTGCGGGTGGTCGACCGGGTTCATGACGGTACCGCGGACGGAGGGACGGATGCCCTTCCAACGGTTGCGGCCGGCCTTGCCGATCTTGATGTTCGAGTGCTCGGCGTTACCCACTTCGCCCACCGTTGCGCGGCAGGTGATGAGCACGCGGCGCATTTCGGAGGAAGGCATGCGCAGGATGGCGTAGTTGCCCTCCTTGCCCATGAGCTGGATGCTGGTACCGGCGGAACGAGCGATAGCCGCGCCCTTGCCCGGCTGCAGCTCAACCGCGTGGATGAGCGTACCGACGGGGATGCTGGCCAGCGGCAAAGCGTTGCCCGGCTTGATGTCAGCCTCAACGCCGCTCATGACCATATCGCCCACGCGCAGCCCCTTCGGGTGCAGGATGTAACGCTTCTCGCCGTCGACGTAGTGCAGCAAAGCGATGCGGGCCGAGCGGTTCGGGTCGTACTCGATGGTAGCGACCTTCGCGGGCACGCCGTCCTTGTTGCGCTTGAAGTCGATGATGCGGTAACGGCGCTTGTTGCCGCCACCCTGGTGACGGGTGGTGATGCGGCCGTAGTTGTTGCGACCTGCCTTGTTAGACAGAGGCGCAAGCAGGGACTTCTCCGGCTTGTCCGTCGTGATCTCGGCAAAATCCGAGACCGTCTGGAAGCGTCGGCCGGGGCTGGTCGGCTTGTACTGTTTGACTCCCATTTCTTTCCTTTCTGCGGGTTATCGCTCGCACGCCTCTCCGTACACCGAAAACCCTTTGTCTCTTCGTGGCTCCGATTGCCTCCGGGAACCTTGGGGAGGCTGGGCCCCCGTGACTCCGGTATGCCACGCGCCCGGGTGTATCCATCAAAGACCAGACGCAACCGAGAATTATACGCAGAATCGAAAGGAGTTTCAAGAAGTATTTCCTGATGGCCATTCGAGGTCCCCCTCGCACACAACCTGAACACAAGGAGGGCAAGCGGAGCACGGTGCGCGATTCGCGGAGCGTGGGATTTGCCGGGAGCGGCGGGGTTGCGAGTTGCGGCGACTTGCGCCAGAGCTCTGGCGGGGTTGCGGCGGGGCCTTTGCCGGGCCCCTGCCGAGGCTTTGTCGGGCCCGCTGTCAAAACGGACGAGTTTTGCTGGTCCTCAAATGAGGATAAAGAGGTCATGTAAGCTTGTAACCTGGTGATTTGTAAAACACCTCTCCGAGTTCGGTGGCTCGGAAGCGAAAAACCGCCGCAAAACTCGCTCGTTTTGACACGACGGAGCGCGGCAGGTGGCGAGCGGCGAGATGCGACGGGGGCGAGGTGCGGCCACCAGCGGGTGACAGGCGGCGGACAGCGAGGTGCGGCGGGTGGCGAGGTGTGGCGGCCAGCGAGCGGCAGGGGCGGGCAACGAAGCGCGACAACCAGCGGGCAGCGGCAAACGGTGAATGGGCACCTATGGCAATTCGCGCACAAAAGCCCGCGAGCAGCGCATTGGGTCCTTTGCCGCGCCATGCGGCAAAGGCGTCCGCTCTTCGCCGTGCGAAGGGGTACAATACTGCGAAGACTGAAGCGAGCTTTACCGTTCGACCGGCACCACCGCGAAGAAAGTCGGCCACCCATGACGTGGAACACCCTGCCCGAGATCGTTGCGCTCATCATCGTATCCATCATATCGGTGTACTCCCGAAGAAGCCACGGCGTCCCATCCCCTAAGAACCGCTTGTTCCACGCATGCCTGACGATGACCATGGCGGCGAGCATTGCCAGCCTGTGCTCGTCATATCTCATTATGTTCGCTCCTTTGGAGCTGGCCGCTGTCACCTGGCTTGCAACCGCAGCCCATTTCGCGCTCACGCCCCTTCTGGCTGCCACCTACTTTTACTACACTTCGGCCGTCATAGACGAAACCCGACCCCTCAACCGCACCGCGCTGGCCCTGTGCGCCGCGCCTTGTCTGGCATATCTGATCTGCGTAGCGGCAAGCGCGGCAACCGGCTGGCTGTTCTCGATCGACGCGACGGGCGCCTATCATCGAGGACCCTTCTATTACGTGGCGTACCTGGTTGCATACTTTTACTGCGCCGCGTGCCTGTTCGTCGTAGCCCTTTCCCGCGATTCCATACGTCGGGATGCGCGACGAATCCTGGCGACGTTTCCCCTCTTGGCATTCGCCGTGGTGTTCGCGCAGCAGATGTTTCCGCAGCACCTGCTGTCCGGCGCGGCAGCGGCCTGCGCGCTTTTGATCATCTACCTGTACCTGCAGAACAAACGGCTTTCGGTGGACCTGCTCACCGGCATACCGAACCGTCAAGAGTTCTTGTCCATGGTGTCGTTTCTCCACGACCGAGGCCAGGGATTCACGGTCGTGCTGGTGTCGATCTCGAACTTCAAGTTCATCAACGACCGATTCGGCAACGAGAACGGAGATCGCTTCCTGCAGGAATTCGCGAGCTTTTTGTCCGCCATCAAAGGATGCGCCAGCCTGTACCGATACAGCGGCGACCAGTTCGCTTTCGTGTTCGACGAACGCGCCTGCAAGGATCGCGATGCATCCGAGGCGGCGTCGGACGTTGTCGAGCAGCTGCGTCAAAGCCTTTGCAGAACCTGGAGCATAGGGGCTCAGTCGTATTCGATCGGGTTCGTCATGGGAGTCGTTTCCCACCCCGACATCGCCGACAATCCGCAGGATGTAAGCGCAGCGCTCGAATACGCCGTAGCCCGCGCCAAAGCGCTCGAGCCGGGAACGCCCTGCATGTGCACCCCCGAGATGATCGACGAGATACATCGCCGCAGCGCCATTGCGGACGCCTTGCGCAAGGCTATCGCCGAAAGAAGCCTGTCAACGCAGATCCAGCCCATTTGGTTCGAGCGTACGGAAGAGTTCGTCATGGCCGAAGTGCTATGCCGGCTCAACGACGAGAAGCTGGGGGCCATTCCGCCCAACGAGTTCATCTCCATTGCCGAGCAAACCGGGCTCATCGCAAGTTTGACGGAAATCGTGCTTGAAGAAGCATGCGCGTTCGCCGCATCGTATCGCGCCGCCCATCCGAACACGTCGATGCGAGGCGTTTCGGTCAATTTCTCGGCCGTGCAGTTCATCCAAAACGACTTGGCGGAAACCGTGCTCGCCATCGTGCGAAAGCATGGCATACCTCCCTCGTTTCTGCGCATCGAGATAACCGAGAGCGCCATCGCTGCGAACCCGGATACCGTACGCTCGTTCATGAACACCATGAACGAGCAGGGAGTGAAGTTTTACCTGGACGATTTCGGTACCGGATACTCGAACGTCGCGCTGATGCTGGAGCTTCCGTTCGACGTGGTGAAGCTTGACAAGAGCATCCTGAAGTCCATTGCAGAAGACGACCGGGGCCACTTGTTCCTAGAGCATCTTATTGCCTGCTTCACGTCTACGGGGTCGTACGTGCTGTGCGAAGGCGTCGAAACCGCCGAGCAGCGCAGCATGCTCCGGCAATGCGGCTGCACGCTCATGCAGGGCTACCTGCTTTCAAAGCCGCTGCCGCCAAGCGAAGCTGCAGCCATCATCGCAAAGCACGACAAGGGCGCCTGACGGCAAAGCAGCAATCCGCAGAGCCGCAAGACGGCAGAACGGCAAGGCAACGAAGCAACAGGCACGCCGACAGCAAGAGCCCCCGATTTCCCTTCGGAGATCGGGGGCCTCGAAACCGCTTGGATGGGCCTGCCGGACGCAGCCGCTATTCCGCGTCGGCTGCAGGGGCCGGCTGTGCGGCGGCCGGCTGCTCCACGTTCACGATAGCGTGCTCGAGAAGCCAGCGATTGGCCTTCATGCGCTCAGCAGCCTCACGCAGAGCGAAGCCGCGACCGCTCTCCTCCATTTCGCGGCGGGCGGCCTTCGGATTCTGCGGGTTCATCTGACGGCAAGCCGCCTCGATGTCCTCGTCGGTCAGCGTCATCTTTTCATGGCGGAACAAAGCGTCAAGAGCGTAGCCCTGCACGAGCATTTCGCGCGTCTGCATCATGGTCATCATACCGAACTGCTGCTCGCCGCCCTGGCTTTCCACGAACTGGTCAAGCGGAATGCCCTGCTGCTGAAGCTGGCCGCGCAGGTTGGACATGAGCGTGGAGCGCATGGACTCGTACACTTCGTCGGCAATGCGGCCCTGGAAGCGCTTGCCCAGCTCTGCCGCGGCCATCTGCATCTTGAACCCTTCGTACTGCGCCATGTAATCGGCGTGAATGCGATCAGCGATGCCCCCGCGCAAAGCTGCAGCGTTGCGGTACATGGGCATGTTCTTCTCCACCCATGCGTCGTCGATCTCCGGAACGATCTTTTTCTGGATCTCTTTGATCGTCACCGTGCAGTCCATCGTCTCGACCTGCTCGCCTACGCCGGTGGGGAATTCGAACGAGAACGACTTGGTCTCCCCTACCTCCATGCCCATGAGGTTGCTCTCGAACGCCTCGGGCATCAAGCCCATCCCCATCAGGTACGTGCGGCCGTCGGTCGACAGGTTCTCTATGCGCTCGCCGCCCTGGAACGCCTCGAGCGCCAGCATCATGCTGTCGCCGGCGCCTACGGGATGGGGCTCGTCGGTCACGAACTCCGCGTAGCTCTCGGCCATCTGCGCAATCTGCGCGTCAACTTCGGATTCGGGAACTTCCAGCGGCGGAACGGTGATGGTCACCTGATCGTACGAGGTCAGCTCGTACTCCGGCTTAGGAGCAACGCGCAGCTCGAACGAGAACGTCTGGCCCCGCTTGAGCGGCTCTTTTGCTTTCGGCTGAGGCGGATACGCCGGCATGATGTTGCGCTTGTCGATCGCGAACGGCACCAGATACTCGATAGCCTGCTGCTGCACGATAGCGTCAAGATCCTTGATGCCCATCTGCTCCTCAACGGCCTGCGCCACCGGCTTGCCCGGCTGAGCCTGAATCCCCATCTGCTGGGCGAAACCGTACTGGGCCATGGTAAGCGCATGGCTCACTTCCGCCGTGGAAACAACGGCGTCGAGCAGGATAAGCCCGTCTTCGAGCTTCTTCTCAGTTACCTTCATAAGGGGTCCCCTTCTGTAGCGATCGTCAATGGGTTATTGTAGCGCATTACTCGTTGGACTTGAGGCTTTCGACCATGTCGATGCGGGCTAGTTTGCCGCGCATAGCCAGCATGACCAGCAACGCGAACAGCATGGTGAGCAAAAACGCCCACAAGAAGCTCAGCGCATGGATGGTGCGCCCGAACATCACCTGGTCCACCTCGGCCGTCACCACGACGAAGCCCTCCATCCACACGCCGAGCACCAAGCCGACCGCGCAGCCGATGGCGGCCAGCAAAAACGTCTCGCGGAAGATGTAGGCGTTCATTTCGCGCGGGGTGAATCCGAGCACTTTGAGCGTGGCGATTTCGCGCATGCGCTCGGTGATGTTGATGTTCGTGAGGTTGTACAGCACGATGAACGCCAACGCGGCGGCGGCCACCACCAGCACCACGACGATCATGTTCACGCTCGAGAGCATGTCGTGGTACGCGTCGATGGTCTCGTCGTTGCTGGCCACCGTCTTCACGCCGTCGGTCGCTTGCAGCGTTTCAACCAGGTCCGCGCGCGCCGAAGAATCCGTGGACGCGATGGTCAGAACCGTCGAGAACGCAGGGGCCTCCCCCGTCAGGCGCTCGTAGAGCTTCGGGCCCATGAACGCGTAGTTGTACACGTAGTTTTCCACCACGCCGGTAACCGTAGCCTCGTACGACGTGTTGGTAGCGTTGCCGATGGCGTCCTGCTCGGTCAGCGTGACCGTATCGCCCACCGAAACCCCCAGTTCGCCCGCCAGCTTCTCGGCCAGCAGCAAGCCGTCGTCGGCAAGCTCGACCGGATGATGGCCCACGCGCGTGCGCAGATCGAAGAACTGCCGGAACGAGCCCGGATCTTGAGGGACTACCAGCTCTATGTGCGCGTCGGATTTACCGGGCCCGCTTGCCAACAGGTTTTGGCGGTCCACCGCAGTGTGCCCGCTTGCCAAGCGCGAATCGTCCAGCACGGCGTCTACGGTCTGGCGGCTTTCCTTCGACGCGTCGTCATCGAGCGTGATGGTCACGTTGTACTTGGTCAGATCGCGGAACTGCTTGTCGATGATGTCGTTGATGGCATCGGACAAGCCCAGGCCCGTCAACAGGAGCGCCGTGCATCCCGCAATGCCGATCACCGTCATGACGAAGCGTTTCTTGTAGCGGAAAAGGTTGCGGAACGTCACCTTCCACGTAAACGAAAGGCGCTTCCACAGCGGAGTCGCCCGTTCGAGCAGGATGCGCTTGCCGGCCTTCGGAGCGCGCGGCAACATGAGCAAAGCAGGGCGCTCGCGCAGCGTCGCGGCCGCAGCCGCCAGCGTAGCCAGCAGCGTGACTCCAACGCCCATGCCGGCGGACAGCAGCGCGAAGAAGGGGTCGATCGGAAGCGGGAACGGCAGGTTGGGCACGAAGTAGATGATGCCGTAAGCCCTCATGATGACCGCCGGCAGCACCTGCGACAGCACCGCGATGCCCACGAGGCTGCCCGCGCCGCTGGCCACCGCCGCATAGACCAGGTACTTCCCCGCGATTCGCGTTCGCCGGTACCCCAGCGCCTTGAATGTGCCGATCAGCGCGCGCTCCTCCTCCACCATGCGCGTCATGGTGGTAAGGGCCACCAGCGCAGCCACCAAGAAGAAGATGAAGGGGAACACCTGCGCGATGCTGTCCACGCGGTTCGCGTCGGCTTCGAAGCTGGCAACGCCGTAGTTCGCGTCGCGGTCCATGACCATCCACTCGGGAGCAGCCAGGTCGTCGATCTGCTTTTGGGCCTTGTTCAGCTGGCTCTCGGCATCGGCCAGCTTGTCGCTCGCCTCGGTTTTCTGTCGTTCGTACTCGGCAAGGCCGCTCTGGTAATCAGCTTTGCCCTGCTCAAGCTGGCTGCGACCGCTTTCCAGCTGGGCGGCAGCCGCCTCAAGCTGCCGCTGCGCAGCGGCTATCTGGGCATCCGCCTGCACGCGCGCGGCTGACAGCTCCGATCGCGCCTGATCGAGCTGCTGAACGCTTGCGTCGAACTGCGCTTTTTGCTGGTCGAAAGCGGCTTGCTGCCCCGCAAGAACCGATTGCGCGGCGTCGACCTGGCGCTGCTGCGCCTCAAGCTGCTCGCGCGCCTGATCGAGCGCAGGCTTCTGCGCGTTCAAGGCGTCGAGCGTGGCCTGGGCGCTTGCAAGCGCCGTCTGGGCGGCTGCCTTTTCAGCCTGAAGCTTCTCGATTTCGACCGGATCGGTTGCGGTCTGCAGCTGTTCCTCCAAGAAGGCGATGCGGGCGTTCAGGTCGGCGATCGACTGCTCGGCCTGATGCACGCCCGCATCGAGCGCGTCGGACTGCTGCTGCCACCGGGCCCGTGCGTCAGCCAGCGCATCCGCGCCCTGCTGCCACTGGGCCCACGCATCCTGCAGCTGCGCAGACGCCGCCTCGATGCGCGGGCGAGCTTCGTCGACCTGCGCTTGGCCGTCGGCTATCTGCTGTTCGGCGCTCGAAAGCTGCTGCCGCGCGCGCTCTTGCTGCTCGGCAAGCTGCGCCGTGCCGCGATCGTACTCGACCTGACCGTCGGCAAGCTGCTGCTCGCTTTGGGCGATGGTCGCAGCCGCGTCGTCGAGCTGCTGCTTCGCCTGGTCAAGCTGCGATTGCGCTTCCGTCTTTTGCGATTCGTATTCCGCGCGCTTCTGATCGAGCTGCTTCTGAGCTTCCTCCTTCAGGCCGTCCACGCGCGCCTGCTCGCGCTCGGGGGCTATCTCCTTGATGCGATCCTCCACCGCGGTCACGCACGCGTCGTACGCCTTGCTCGAGGCACACTCGTCCGCAGCGCCCTTTACGGTGACGAACGCTTCCGTAAAGGGGAGGTCCGCCGAGAAATCGCTTTCCGGAACGTACATGAACTGCTGAATGGAGCCGGTTCCCAGCGTGGTCGAGCCCATGCTCGACGACGTGGCGTAGTACGGAGCGTTCACGAGTCCGACCACTTTGTACGTACGCGTTGCCAAAGTCTCGTCCACGTTTTGAACGCCCTCGACAACGGTAACGGTATCGCCGACGCGCACGCCCGAGTTCACCACAAGGTTTGCCGACAGCACGCACTCGCCCGCGCGTTCCGGCCACGAGCCCTCCACCAGGATGGGACGGTTGAGGTAGTCGGGATCGTCAGAGCGCGCATGCACGCCGTCGGACGTGTCGCTTTCGGACGCGGACGCAGGCAGCGAATGCACGCGCGTAGCGTATTGCTCGTCGCCAACGCGAACCATGACGTCGGTTTCGTACGCGGGCATGACGGACTCCACGCCGTCCACCTGGCGCAACGCGGCGATGTCGGCATCGGTGAGGCCCAGCGTCGAGAGAACGCGCACGTCCATCAACGTCGTGCCGTCGAAGAACTCGTCGGCAGCCAGCTTCATGTCCGGAGCCGTCATGCGAAGGCCGGCGTAGAACCCCGTCCCTAAGGCCACGATTGCCGCAATGGCCAAAAAGCGCCCGAGCGAATGGGTGATCGAGCGAACCGTTTCTTTAGCGAACGCGCTTTTCATAACGAACCGACTACCACTCGAGGCATTCGGCGGATTCGGGCGATTCGTTCACCTGCGCGCTGGCTACGCGACCCTCGCGGATATGGATGACGCGATCAGCGATGCTGGTGAACGCCGAGTTATGCGTGATGAGCACGACGGTTTTGCCGGTGTTGTAGCACGTGTCCTGCAGCAGCTTCAGAATAGCCTTGCCCGTTTGATAGTCGAGCGCCCCCGTGGGCTCGTCGCACAAAAGCAGCTTCGGGTTCTTCGCCAGGGCGCGCGCGATGGCCACGCGCTGCTGTTCGCCACCGGAAAGCTGCGCCGGAAAGTTGTCCAATCGATGCCCCAGCCCCACCTGCGCAAGCACCGTAGCCGCGTCAAGAGGATCCTTGCAAATCTGGCTGGCAAGCTCCACGTTTTCAAGTGCCGTCAGGTTTTGCACCAGGTTGTAGAATTGGAACACGAAGCCAATGTCGTAACGCCGATAGTACGTGAGTTCCTTTTCGGAGAAGGCGCTGATCTCGCGGCCGTCCAGCATGATGGTGCCCGACGAGCACCCGTCCATGCCGCCGAGCATGTTCAAAAGCGTCGTCTTGCCGGCGCCGGAAGGACCGACCACCACCACAAGCTCACCGCGTTCGATGTCGAAGGTCATGCCGTCGACGGCAGCCACTTCGACCTCGCCCATGCGGTACACCTTGCGCACATCGCGAAACTCAACGAATGCCACGGCGGCCCCTTCCCTTGCAATTGTTCCGAACCCTCACGATACACCAACGACCCTGCCCGTACCAGCTGCGGACGCGCTTCCGAACCAATTCGACAACCACACGGCACCCTGCGCGCCCTGCGCGCAGCGCGGGCGGGCAAGTAGAAGAGCCGGAGCAGGTGGCATGTCGAGGCGCAAGGTGCGGACGGGCGCTAGCGACGCTGTCCAGGCGGCAGGACGGGCGCAGGCGAAATGCGGGAAGGGAGGAACAGGCGCGTAGCGGCGCAGGCAACCCGGTCGGCAAGCCAACAGCGCACGTCCTGCCGTCAGGGCTGCACCCCCGCAGGCACGCTAGCGCACGAAAAACCGCCTTCGCTGGCAGGTTTTAACGGTTTGAGGTGGTCGAATCCGCTCGGATGCATGCCTGCGGAAGGACGCCGCAACAGCTCGACGCTGTGACCAGGTAAAACGAAAAGCGCGCAAAGCGACGGCTCGACCAGGGTCTGATCCAACGACCTCAAACCGTTAAAACCTGCCAGCGAAGGCGGTTTTTCGTGCGCACGCCTCCCCTCGAGCAGACGAACGCCCCGAACAAGGGAACCGTAGAGCGCTCAGGAAGCAGGAAGCCGAACCGCCGATATCAACGTCGGGCATCGTCGGTGCCGGGCGTCGCCCAAAAGCAACTCACGATGCGGGCGCGAAGCGCGCCGCCCGGCCGGGATCGAAAAGATCCAGGCTGCCGTATCTTTCGCTCGCGCCGCCCGGCCGGGATCACCAAGGCGGCGGCCGCCCTGTCCCTCGCATCTAAAAAAGCGCCCCGCGTGTGCGGGGCGCTTTCGGCAAACCGTATGGTGAAACGACTTAGGAAGCGAACAGCTCGATGGTGTCGCCTTCCTTGAGCGTAACCATGGCCTTCTTCCACGTGCGGGTCTTACCAAGCTGGTAACGCACGCGCTTCGGCTTCGACTTCACGTTCAGGGTGTTCACCTTGACCACCGTCACGTCGAAGATAGCTTCGATGGCCTGACGGATCTCGACCTTGTTGGAGTCCTTGGCCACCTCGAACGTGTAGGTGTTCTTCTCCATCTGGTCGTAGCTGTGCTCCGTGATAACGGGGCGGATGATAACCTCGCGGGGATCCTTCATTATGCAAGCACCTCCTCGATGCGCTTCAGAGCGGCAGCCGTGAACACGATCGCCTTGTTGTCGATGATCTCGTACGTGTTAGCAGCGCCAACAGGCAGGATGTTCACCGTGGGGATGTTGCGGAACGACAGGTAGGCGTTCACGTCGTCATCGGAGATCACGATGGTCGTGCGACCCTCAAGCCCGAAGGCCTTCAGGATGGCAACGGCGTCCTTGGTGCAGGGCTTCTCGAAGTTGAAGCCGTCGATCACGTGCAGCTCGCCGTCGGCCAGCTTGGCGGACAGCGCGGAACGCATCGCCAGCTTGACCTCCTTGTTGTTCACGCGGAAGGCGTAGCTGCGGGGATGCGGACCGAACACGGTACCGCCGCCAGCCCACTGAGGAGCGCGGATGGTACCCTGACGGGCGCGACCGGTGCCCTTCTGGCGCCACGGCTTCTTGCCGCCGCCGCGGACCTCGCCACGGGTCTTCGTGTCATGCGTACCCTGGCGCCAGGACGCACGCTGAGCGCGCACAACCTGGTGCATGACGGGCACGTTCGGCTCGATGCCGAACACGGAGGGGGCCAGGTCGGCAGAACCGGCCTTGTTCCCCTTCGCGTCTTTGATGTCGATAGTCGTCATGTTGTTCAAGCTCCTTATTTCAATTCGCGCTCTACGCCATGCGGACGCGAACGATGCCGTTCTTGCTGCCGGGGATGGCACCCTTCACGAGGATCAGGTTCTGCTCCTCGTCGATGCGCACCACTTCGAGGTTCCGCACGGTGACGGTGTCGACGCCCATGTGACCCGGGAGCTTGAGCCCCTTGAACACGCGGGACGGCGTAGCGCACTGGCCGACCGAACCCGGAGCGCGATGGAAGTGCGCACCATGGCCGCCCGGACCGCCGCGGAAGCCCCAGCGCTTCATAACGCCGGCGAAGCCCTTACCCTTGGACGTACCCGTGACGTCGACCTTCTTCGTCTCGGCGAAAGCGGCAACCGTCTGCTCGTCGCCCACCTTGTACTCGCCGGCGTTCTCGACGCGAACCTCGCGCAGGTAGCGCGTGGGCTCCGTGCCCTGCTTGGCGAAGTGGCCAGCCATAGGCTTGTTGACCTTCTTCTCCTTGATGGTGCCGAAGCCCAGCTGCACAGCTTCGTAGCCGTCGCTGTCCTTCGTCTTCACCTGGCACACTTTGTTCGGCTCAGCCTGGATCACGGTCACGGGGATGACGCGGTCGTCCTCGCCGAAGATCTGGGTCATGCCGATTTTCTTACCATAGATGGCGTTGATCATATCGCACATCCCCCTTTACAGCTTGATCTCGATGTCGACGCCGGCGGGGAGATCGAGACGCATCAGGGAATCGACCGTGTTGGGGGTCGGCTCCAGGATGTCGATCAGGCGCTTGTGCGTGCGCATCTCGAACTGCTCGCGCGAATCTTTGTCGACGTGCGGGCCCTTGACGACGCAGTACAGGTTGCGCTCCGTCGGCAGCGGAATGGGACCGGATACTTTGGCACCCGTCTTCTGCGCGGTATCGACGATGAGCTTCGTGGACTGATCCACGATCTCATGATCGTACCCCTTCAAGCGGATGCGAATCTTCTGATTAGCCACTTACTTTACCTCCGTTATGCTCGCGCGCACGCCCTAGGCGTTGCCGCCGGCCTTGCTGATAATTTCTTCCGCCACGTTCTTCGGCACCGGATCGTACGAATCAAACTGCATCGTGTACGAAGCGCGGCCCTGCGTCGCAGAACGCAGGTCGGTGGCGTAACCGAACATCTCGGACAGCGGAACCTTCGCCTTGATGGTCTTGGCGTTACCGCGGTCGCCCATGCCCTGGATCTGGCCACGACGGCTGGACAGGTTGCCCATAACGTCGCCCATGTACTCCTCGGGGGTCTCGACCTCGACGGCCATCATCGGCTCGAGGATGACCGAGCCGCCCTTGCGCAGCGCGTCCTTGATAGCCATGGAGCCGGCCACCTTAAACGCAGCTTCGGAGGAGTCGACATCGTGGTAGGAACCGTCAACCAGCTCGACGCGGATGTCCACGACGGGGTAGCCCGCCAGCACGCCGGAGTTCAGCGCTTCCTGGATGCCCTTGTCGATCGGGGTGATGTACTCCTTCGGCACGACGCCGCCCACGATCTTGTTCTCGAACTCGTAGCCCTTGCCGACCTCTTCCTGCGGATACATGTTGATAACCGCATGGCCGTACTGGCCGCGACCGCCGGACTGGCGAACGAACTTGCCCTCGGCGCCCATGACCGGCTTGGTAGCCGTCTCACGGTAAGCAACCTGCGGCTTGCCGACGTTCGCCTCGACCTTGAACTCGCGCAGCAAGCGGTCGACGATGATCTCGAGGTGCAGCTCGCCCATGCCGGCGATGATGGTCTGGCCGGTCTCCTGGTTGGTGGACACGCGGAACGTCGGGTCCTCTTCAGCCAGCTTCTGCAGCGCGACGCCCATCTTGTCCTGCTCAGCCTTCGTCTTCGGCTCGACGGCGATGTCGATAACCGGCTCGGCGAATTCCATGGACTCGAGAATGACCGGAGCGCTGTCGTCGCACAGGGTGTCGCCCGTGGACGTAGCCTTCAGACCCACGACGGCAACGATGTCGCCTGCGCCGCAGGAGTCGATGTCAACACGCTGGTTGGAGTGCATCTGCAGCAGACGGCCGATGCGCTCTTTCTTGTCCTTGGACGCGTTGATCACGTAGGAGCCGGAATCCAGCTTGCCCGAGTACACGCGCAGGTAGGTGAGCTTGCCCACGAACGGGTCCGTCATGATCTTGAAGGCCAGCGCGCTGAACGGCGCCTTCAGGTCGGCGGGACGCTCTTCCTCGGCACCCGTATCGGGGTTCGTGCCCTTGATGGCGGGGATGTCGAGCGGGCTCGGCAGGTAGTCCACCACGGCGTCGAGCAGTTCCTGAACGCCCTTGTTCTTGTAGGCGGAGCCCACGAACACGGGGTTCATCTGGCAGTTGATGACGCCCTTGCGGATGGCGGTCTTCAGTTCCTCGACCGTCACCTCTTCCTCCATGAGCACCTTTTCCATAAGAGCGTCGTCGCAGTCGGCGGCGGCCTCCATCAGCTCCTGACGGCGCAGCTCAGCCTCCTCGGCGAACTCGGCCGGAATGGCGTCCATGGGCTCGGGGTAGGTCATGCCCTTGTCGTCGGCCTTGAAGTCCCATGCGGTCATGGTGACCAGGTCGATGACGCCCCAGAAGTTGTCCTCGGCGCCCATGGGCATCTGAGCAGCGATAGCGGCAGCGCCCAGACGGTCCTTCATGGTTTCGATGGCGTGGAAGAAGTCGGCGCCCACGCGGTCGTACTTGTTGATGAACGCGATGCGGGGCACGCCGTAACGCTCGGCCTGACGCCACACGGTCTCGGACTGCGGCTGCACGCCGGCAACGGCGTCGAACACCGCAACGGTGCCGTCGAGAACGCGCAGGGAGCGCTCGACCTCGGCGGTGAAGTCAACGTGGCCCGGGGTGTCGATGATCTGGAAGCGGTACTCAGCACCGTCCTTCTCCCAGAAGCAGGTGGTAGCGGCGGCGGTGATGGTCACGCCGCGCTCCTGCTCCTGCACCATCCAGTCCATCGTCGCGGCGCCGTCATGCACCTCGCCGATCTTGTGGGTCTTGCCGGTGTAGTACAGGATGCGCTCGGTCGTCGTCGTCTTGCCCGCGTCGATGTGGGCCATGATGCCGAAGTTGCGCGTTTGGTTCAGAGGGGATTTAGCCATGAGCGCGTGCCCCCTTAGAAGCGGTAGTGCGAGAACGCACGGTTGGACTCGGCCATTTTGTACAGATCCTCGCGCTTCTTCACCGACGCGCCGGTGTTCTCGGCGGCGTCCATGATCTCGGCGGCCAGGCGGGCCTTCATGGTGTGCTCCTTGCGCTTACGAGAGAAGTCGACGATCCAGCGGATCGCAAGCGTAGTGGCGCGGCGGGAGTTGACCTCCATCGGCACCTGGTAGGTAGCGCCACCGACACGCTTCGGCTTGACCTCGAGCGTGGGGCGGACGTTGTCCATAGCCTTCTTGAAGACGGCCAGCGGGTCGCCGCCGGTCTTCTCCTCGATGATGGCGAAAGCGCCGTAGACGATGCCTTCGGCGGTGGCCTTCTTGCCGTCAAGCAGGATCTTGTTGATCAACTGCGTGACAAGGCGGTTGTTGTACTGGGCGTCCGGCTGTACTTCACGGCGGACTGCTGCTGCACGACGCGGCATGTGTTCTCCTTCTTGTTCCTGCGCGCTTCGAGACGGCATTCTTTCCGTCCATTAGGCCCCCGTCGCCTCCCCCTTTGGGAAGCTGCGGTTTCGCGGCCCGCGCGACTTAATGGTTACTTACTTCGGGCGCTTGGCACCATAGCGGCTGCGAGCCTGCTTGCGGTTGTCCACCGCAGAGCAGTCGAGCGCTGCGCGGATGACCTTGTAGCGCACACCGGGGAGGTCCTTAACACGACCGCCGCGGATGAGCACCATCGAGTGCTCCTGCAGGTTGTGACCGATGCCCGGGATGTAGGCCGTAACCTCCATGCCGTTCACCAGGCGCACGCGGCAGACCTTACGCAGAGCCGAGTTCGGCTTCTTCGGCGTGGTCGTGTACACACGGGTGCACACGCCGCGCTTCTGCGGGTTGCCCTTCAGAGCCGGTGTCTTCTTCTTGTCGACCGACTGCTTGCGGCCCTTGCGGACCAACTGGTTGATAGTAGGCAAAGCTTCTCTCCTTTTACCTCTTACTTGTCCGATTGCCTTTATACTGAAATAAGGAATCGCTTGTCGCATCGCCTTCCTGTGTGCTCAGCTGATTCACACAGGAAAACGCACGTCATTAAGACGCGAACGAGAACTCTACCACCCGCTATCAGGGTTGTCAAACGCCACGCATCCGGGAGTATCCATAGGTATTGACATACGTTTGCGCAGGTAAAACAAATATCGAAGGCAAACGAACTACAAAATGTCCATTGTTTTCCAAATAATCGCGAAGAATTCTTGACAAGCATGCGGGCACGCTGGGCAAGACCGAGAGCACGAACGGGGCGGGAGGCGCCGGGGCGTCCGGGCTGGGCGCGCCTGGCGGAGCGAGTGAGGTGCCTGGACGGGACCGAGGGTCGCGGGCGGGGCGGGCATCGGAACCGCACCCTGCCCCGCTTGCGCGCGAAAAACCGCCATCGCTGGCAGGTTTTGACGGTTAGGAGTCGTCGATTCGCCTTCGCCGCCCTTTCGGCTGAAGGGCACTTCGCATCGTACCTGGTCAAGAGCACGTGGCGAATCCTAGTTGAAAATAGCCGGCTTGCAGCGGGAGTCAAACGACCTCAAACCGTCAGAAACTACCAGCGGGAGCGGTTTTTCGTGCGCAAGGTCCCGTCCCGGGCGGCGCTGATGGGCGAAACGCGCACGTGGCGGCAGCGCGCAGACACAATGCGCGCGGCAGCGCAACGCTCGAGCCATCGGCCACACGGTAGCAACCCGTGCCGCGCGGTAGCAGCGCGGCGTGGGTCGCCGGCCACGCGGCAGCAGCGCGACGCTCGAATCGCCGACCACACGCGCGACAACGGCCGCTCGAGCCGCCAAGCCCCGCCAGCGCCTACGAGCGGGCGGCCTGCCGCACGAGCTCTTCGGCCAGGCGCGCGGTGCCTTCCAGATCCTGCACGGTAATGAACTCGTCAACGGAATGGAAGTTCGTCATGCCGATACCCAAGGTCACGGCACGTACGCCACGCGCAGACAGGATGTTCGCGTCCGCGCCGCCGCCCGAGTAGCGAAACGCCGGTTCAAGCCCTGCCGCACGAGTGGCCGCGGCAACGCCCTGCACCAGCGGATCGGACTCCTGGTACAGCACGGGGCCGTAATCCTCGCGCCAGCTCACGTCCACCGAACCCCCGAAACGCGCGGCAGCCTCCTCGAGCGCGACGGTCATGGCCTGGCGCTGCGCATCGGCTCGGTCGCGGTACAGCGAACGACACTCCCCCGCCAGCGTGCACGAGTCGGCCACCACGTTCACCTCGCGCCCGCCTTCGATGAGCCCGACGTTCGCCGTGGTCGCATCGTCAAGGCGCCCCAGACGCATGGCCGAAACAGCCGCCGCAGCCATCTGGATAGCGGAAACGCCCGCCTCGGGCTCCACGCCGGCATGCGCCGCGCGGCCCGAGAACGCCGCGCGCAACGTGTAGTGGCACGGTGCGCCCAGGATCACGGTGCCCGGAGCGCCGTCGGCGTCGAACACGTAGCACGGCGCACCCGCAGGCAGCTCGTCTTCGGACAACGCGCCCGAGCCAAGCAGGCTCAACTCCTCGCAAGTGGTAAGCAGCACCGTCACCGAAGGCATGTCCTCGTCGGCTTCGATAAGCGAGCGCAATGCCTCGAAGATGCCCGCGACGCCCGCCTTGTCGTCGGCGGACAGAATGGTGTCTCCGGCAGACCGCACGACGCCGTCTTGGACCACCGGGGAAATTCCCGCGCACGGCTGCACCGTGTCCATGTGCGCGGAAAGCACGATCTGGCCCTTCGACCGACCCTCGCGATAGGCGATGAGGTTGCCCGTTTCCGAACCCGTTTCGCTTGCAGAATCGTCGAAACGCACCTTGAATCCCAGGTCAAGAAGCTCTTGCTGACAGCGCTTCGCCATAAGGCCCTCTTTGCGCGAGGGGCTTTCTATGCGAACGATCTCCAGGAACAGGTCGAGCAAACGGTTCGGATTCATGAGCTTTCCTTCGGGACGTGCGGACGGCTACGTTTCGATTTAGCCGCAACGGAGGCACCGGGGCACCCAATCGCAGCGAACTTCATTATAATCATCGGGGTAACCCGATGCGCGAAAACCCGGCAACGGGAGCGCAACCGCCGCCCGAACAACAAGGAGGCACCATGCTGCACGACCTTGTCAAAGCCTGCCGAAGCTACCGCCGATTCGACGAAGCCGCCCGCATCGAGCGATCGACGCTCGTTTCCTGGATCGATGCTGCCCGCTTGGTAGCTTCAAGCGGAAACGCCCAGCCGCTGCGCTACGCTCTGGTAACCGACGAGCGCGCCTGCGAGAAAGTCTTCTCTTGCTGCGCATGGGCGAAGGCCCTCCCCGACTGGCCGGGGCCGGAGCCGGGAGAAAGGCCGAGCGCCTACATTGTGATCCTGAGCGACTGCGACCGCACGCTCGCCGACGTATTCACCGCCTGGGACGAGGGCATTGCCGCGCAAACCATCATGCTGCAAGCCGTCGAAGCCGGCTACGGCGGCTGCATCCTGGGATCTTTCAAGCGACGCAGCCTGACGCAGGCGCTGGGAATCGACGGAGATCGCTTCAAGCCCGATTTGGTGCTCGCCTTGGGAAAGCCCGCCGAAAAAGTGGTCGTTTCCACCATTTCCGCCAATGGAGCGACGGAATACTGGCGTGACGAGGCGAGCGTCCATCACGTTCCGAAGCGCCCTCTTTCCGACGTGCTTTTGTAAGGGCTGTCGCACGGGGGCGAAGGCCGGCCTGCGCGGGCGGGGACCGCTGCCCGCGCGGACGCAGGCCGTCGCCTGCGGGACATTGGCTGTCGTTTGCGGGACGATGGTCGCCGCCTGCACGAGCAGGAGCCGCCGCGTACGCGGGACGCAAGCCTCCGCCTGCGCGACCGGGCTACAAGACGAGCAGTTCCTCTTCTCGCACGGCATCCAGCCGACGGTTGCGCACGTACACGATCCAGTTCACCCCAATGCACACGAGGTTGATGAAGTACACGGCCAACACCCAGTTCACCGAGCCCGAAACGAACTTCGCGGCGATGCCCGCCAGGTAGCCGGCCGTAATCAACCCGATGAACTGCCAACTTGTACCCGCTGCGGTTTCAGCCTTGAAGCTCTTGTACGCGTTGAGCGGCCACGACAGCCCGAAACATACGAGCATCGCAGCCTCCAGTATCTCCGCCATCCGCAGATCATCTCCTACGCGCGGCCTTTCCAGTCGCGCTCGCGCTTGCATTCCGACGGTAACGGTATACCCACGCCCCTTCTGCGTCCAATATATTGATTATACTGAATTCATAATGCTGAACGTATGAATGAAGGCGGGGACTCTCATGGAGCTACAGCAACTGCGCTACTTTCACGAGGTGGCGCGCAGCGAGCATATTACGAATAGCGCCAAGAAGCTCCATGTGGCGCAACCAGCGCTCACGCAGACCATTCACCGGCTGGAGCAGGAGCTGGGCGTAAAGCTGCTCGAACGAGCGGGACGAGGCGTGCGCCTGACCGCGTGCGGACGCGCGCTCGACGAGCGCATCAGGCCGGTGCTGGCCGCCCTCGACTCCATTCCCGACGAACTCGCCGAGGTGTCCGGTCGCGAGAACGCCACGGTGCGACTGTCGATCTTGTCGGCCTCGGGCCTGGTGGTGGACGCGATAGCAGCATGGCGGTCCCAGCATCCCGACACGCGATTCGTGATCACCCAGCAAGAAGCTCAGGAGCATTGGGACATACGACTGAGCACCGAAGGAGTGAATCGACCACATGGATCGACCTCCTTGCACGTGGAGCCGCCGCGCCTGTACCGCGAGCGCATTGGAATAGCAGTTCCCATCGAGCGGGCGGGACAAGGGCCCATCGACCTGGCCGATCTGGCCGAAGATCCTTTCATCTGCCTGGCGGGCAGCCGGGCGTTTCGGGAGGCATGCGACCGTCTATGCGCCGAAGCGGGATTCCGCCCCAGCGTGGCGTTCGAAAGCGACGGCCCGGAAGTGGTCAGGAACATGATCGGCCTGGGACTGGGCGTGGGGTTTTGGCCCGAGCGCAGCTGGGGAGCGCTCGGGGACGGCAACGCGCGCCTGGAGCCGCTTTCCGACGATCGCTTCGTGCGCACCATCAAGCTGGAGACGGCGCACCCCCTTCGAGAAGAAGCCGCGGCATTCCACGGCTTCTTGGCAACGTATTTCGATGAGCGTTGGCGGGAAGCTTCCCCGCTTGACGGCTAGGCGCCGAGGATCTTGGCGGCCACCTGCTTTTTGCGGCTGAGCACGCCGGGCATCCACGTGCCGCCTTCGCCCGTGCAGTTGATGCCGAACACGCGGTTCACGATGCGGCGGTTGCCCTCGCACATGAACTGGCTGCCCTCCGCCACGATGTCGGTGACCAGCAGCAGCACGAACTCGTAGCCGTGATCGTCGCGCAGCTGGCGCATGTGATCGCGAATTTCCTGCTCGCGCTTCATAACGGCCGGCAGGTCGACGGTCTCGTGCTGGGCGATGAGAACCGTGGCGTCGCCGATCTGGAATTCCTTGGCATCGGCGCCCACCAGCTTGTCGACCGGCATGTCGTCCTCGCCGCCGCGGCACTTGAACACGGCCAGTCCGAACTCGGTCGGATCGACGCCCGCGATGTCGGCCAGGTACTTCACCTGCTCGCGATCCACGTCGGTGGTCGTAGGCGACTTGAGAATGACCGTGTCGGTCATGACGGCGGACAGCAGCACGCTTGCGATGGACGCGGGTATCTCCACGCCGTAGCGACGGAATTCCAGGGTGACGATGGTGGCGGTCGATCCCACGGGCAGGTTGAGGAACTGGATGGGGTTGACCGTCATGACGTCGGCAATGCGATGGTGGTCGATGATCTCCACCACGTCGGCCTCCTCGATGCCGTTCGCCGCCTGGCGCGTCTCGTTATGGTCCACGAGCACCACCTTGCGACGGGGACGCACGGCCACGTCGGAGCGCGTGACGATGCCGATGGCCACGTCGTTGTCGTCGAGCACGACGGCTTCGCGCAAAGCGCTGGACATGAGGTCTTCGATGGCCTCCTTGAGAAGCCCTTCCTTGTCCAGAACCAGCACGTCGGTTTCGGTCATGTCGGCCACCTTCTGGCCGAGCGACGCGATAAGGTCGCCGGCAACGGCCATTTCGTTCGCGCCGCCCTCCTCCAGGGCGTCGGTAGCGGCGATGTAGCGCTCGGCGATCATGCGCGTGGTGATGAGACCGCGGTACGTGCCGTCGTCGTTGGTGACCACCAGCGCGCGCACGTTGTGCTGGCGCAGCAGGCGACCAGCCTCAAGCAAGGTTGCATCATGGCCGATGGAAATAGGGTTCGGCGTCATGACGTCGGCCACGCGCGCATGCACGTGGGCAACCACCTCGGGGGCCTGCAGGCCGTTGCGCTCCAGGATCCAGGCGCTCTCAGGCGGCATGGGGCCCAAACGGGCGGGGACGTACACGCGCTTCGGATCGGCATCGCCCGAAGCGCGCTTCTCCAATTCGTTCTTGAGATACGCGTACCCGACGGCCGCGCTGATGGAATCGTTGTCAGGATTCTTATGGCCCACGACGATGATGGGTGCCGGCATTGTTCGCTCCTTTACCGTGAGGCCCTTCCGCGCGTGCGGGACCTCTGCTCTCCGCCCAGTGATGTGCTCGGGATCAAAACGCCCGATTATGACCAGTTCAGTATAGCGTTGAAGCTTGAAGCGCAAGCCCCTACGGGCTTTTCGTCGTTAAAACTCACGAAAGTGCGGGTAAAACGATGCCCTATGCGCTACCATGGCGGCGACGAACGCAACGCGAAGGAGGACGAGCATGGCGACGCTCGGCTTAACCGACATCATCGGCCCCATCATGGTAGGACCCTCGAGCTCCCATACGGCGGGAGCTTTGCGCATCGCGTTCATGGCGCGCCGGCTCTGCCTTGCCGAACCGAGAAGCGTCGAGTTTCGTCTGCTGGGATCGTTCGCGCACACTCTGACCGGGCACGGCACCGACAAGGCGCTCGTGGCGGGCATGCTGGGCCTGGCAACCGACGACCTGCGCATACGCGATTCGTTCGAGCTGGCCGAACAGGCGGGACTCTCGTTTCGCTTCACGACCCTGCCCGACGCCGACGACTACGAGCACCCCAACACCATCGACATTCTCATACAGGACGCCGCCGGCAACAAGATGAGCGTGCGCGGCGAAAGCGTGGGCGGCGGGGCGGCGGTCATCCGTCGCATCGACGGCATCGACGTGTACGTGACCGGCGAAAGCACGAGCATCGTCGTGCGCCAACGCGACGTGGCCGGCGTGCTGGCGCATATCGCACAAAGCCTGAGCGAACGCGGCGTGAACATCGCCACCACGCGCATGTATCGCGAGCGGCGCGGAGACACAGCCTACACCGTTCTCGAAACCGACCAAGACGTGGACGTTGCGGCAAAAGCGGCCATAGAAAGCAACCCGGCCATCTACGATGTGCGCATCATTCCCGGCGACGCGGGCAGCGCGGCTCCATGTGCCGGCGCCGGCGACGAAGGATGCAGCGCGCAGCAGAGCGCTGAAGCGCTCGATCGCGCACTTCAGCGATTCGCGGATCTCGACTTCGCATCGGGCTCGGATCTGCTTACCTGGTGCGAAACGAACGGCGCATCGCTTTCGGAAGCCTTTTTGGCTCGCGAGGCAGCTCTAGCAGCCAGCTTAGGGCAGGCCGATACATCAAAATGCTATCTTGACCTGGCGCTCTCCGTTATGAAGCGCGCTGCAACGCAGCCCGTTCGCGAAACGCTGCCCTCGATGGGAGGTCTCCTTGGCGGCGAAGCGCGCAAGCTGACCGATCTGCGCGCCCGCGGCGAAGCGCTCTGCGACGACCAGCTTTCCGCCGCCATGACCTACGCTATGGCCGTACTGGAAACGAACGCGTCCATGGGCCGCATCGTAGCAGCCCCCACGGCGGGCTCGGCGGGCGTGCTGCCCGGCGTGCTGCTTGCCCTGCAGGATTCCAAGGGCTTCGCCGATGAAGACCTGGCGCGCGGCATAGCGACCGCGGCGGCCATCGGATACCTGATCACGCGCAACGCAACGGTATCGGGCGCAGAGGGAGGCTGCCAGGCGGAGATCGGGTCGGCGGCGGCAATGGCAGCCGCAGCTGCAGTGGAGCTTGCAGGAGGCACGCCCGCCCAGTGCCTGAACGCAGCGGGCAACGCGCTCACGAACATGATGGGGCTTGTGTGCGACCCGGTTGCGGGCCTGGTGGAAGTACCCTGCCAGAAGCGCAACGCATCCGGAGCCGCCACGGCGCTCGTCAGCGCGCAGATCGCGCTGGCCGGCATTGGCAACCTGGTCGATTTCGACCAAACCGTGGCCGTCATGGACAAAGTGGGGCGTTCCCTGCCCTTCGAACTGCGAGAGAGCGCCCTTGGCGGCATAGCCGCGGCGCCGGCCGCTTGCGCCTGGTGCGCACAGTGCGGAGCCTGACAACGCGCCAGCGCAAAGGCGAACGGCACTAAACGAAGGGCGGGGCCGCTATCTCGCCGGCCCCGCCCCTTTATCTCGTTCGCATCGTCGAACCCTAGCCCATTGCGAGGTCGGGGAACGCCTTCAGATCGATGGATTGAATGGCGATGCACGCCGGACCGCCCTGCGTGATGAACGCCGGACCCAAATCGTAGACGCCGAAACGGCAACCGGAGAACGCGGCCTTCAAGCGATCCATGGCCCAACCAGCACCTTCGGGATTGTCCGCATGGCTCACGCTGATAAAATGGCCTTCGCCGACTCCGCGCTTTTCAAGCTCGGCAACTACCGCCTCAACGCCCTTCTTGAAGCTGCGGGCAATAGCCAAGCGCTCCAAGCGGGTGCCATCATCGGTTTGGCACATGACCGGAGCCGCTTTCACCAGATGCGCGAACTTCGCAGCCAGCGGCGTCAAGCGACCCCCACGACGCAGGTACTCGAAATCCTCCGGCAAAAGAAACGAGTGGGCGCTCGCGATCATGGGGCGCAGGCGCTCGATCACGTCAGCTGCATGCTCGCACCGCTTCGCCAGCTCCACGGCGGCCAGCGCCAGCGCACGATGGGGCGCGCACAGCGTTGCCGAATTCACCACGTGCACGCGCTCGGGGTGCGGAGCCTGCTTCGCCAATCCGTGCGCCACGCCGTACGCGCCGGACAGACCGTCGGCCATGGTGATGTGCAGCACCTCTTCTTCGGTGTCGTATGCTTCGAGCGTCAAATGCGGCGGAGGACAGGAGCTTTGCGGCATCGCGCCGGCACGCACGCGCGCGAGGAAGTCCTCGGTTGTGATCTCCTCGTATTCAAGCCACGTCTCGTTGTCGATGGTCACTGCAAGCGGCAGAATCTTCATACCGCGCGCTGCACCCTGCTCGATAGAGTACATGACGGAGGAATCGGCTACGATCCTCATGGGGGTCCCCTTCTCTCGTATATCAACCCTGCCTGCACTGAGGAATTCACTTAGCGCTACAGGAGTATTTTCATAATGACGGGCAAGGAAACCGATGGCAAGTAAAAATGTGAATTATGCACAGCTACACCGAAACTCGCACATCAGACGCATCATCTGCACGCGCTTAATGCGCAGCGCCCGCCGCGTTGCTCGGCGGGCGCTGCATGCACGGGCTTTTCCGGAAGGCCGCTCGCTACCCGTTCAATTTGACGATAGGCGCGTAGTCCTTCAGGAGCTTCTTCGTCTGACCCGTTTTGGCGAACTTGATGTAGAGCGTGTCGCCGTCCACCTTCGTCACCTTGCCGCGGCCGAACGTCTTGTGGTCCACGGTGTCGCCGACCGCAAACGTCATTTTGGCCGCAGACTTCTTCTCGGCACCGGGGCGCACGTACGAGGAGGCTACGCGGCTCGTGCGCGCATCCGAGCGACCCGCCGAGCCCGACGCGCTCGAGCGACCGAACACGCGACCGCCGCCCGCCTCGGTCCCCGACCCGGCGATGCCCTTGCGGCTGCCGCGCTTCTCCCAGCCCGTTCCGCTGAAGCCGGCCGAGCCCACGCCCGTGGTCTGGCGTAGCTCCATAGGGATCTCCTGGATGAAGCGCGAAACGGGGTTCGACGAGGTCTGGCCGAAGATCTGACGCGCGTAGGCGCAGGTGAGGAACAGCTTCTTGCGGGCGCGCGTGATGGCAACGTAGGCAAGGCGGCGCTCCTCCTCGATGCCGGCGGCGTCGTTCACGCTGTTCATGTGCGGGAACAGCGTTTCCTCCATGCCCGCCACGAACACGCAGTCGAACTCCAGGCCCTTCGACGAGTGCACCGTCATGAGCGTGACCGCCATGCCGTCTTCGGCCACGGTGTCCAAATCCGTGCGCAGGCGCACCCACTCGATGAAGTCGGCCAACGAGTCGCCGCGCAGCACGCGCACGGGAGCCGCTTCAGCGTCCTCGCCGGCGGTGGGGGCGGCGTATTCGGCATCCTCTTCGTCGTGCGTGTCCACGAACTCGTCCACAACGCCCAAGAATTCCTTGATGTTCTCGATGCGGCCGATAGCCTCGTCGGTGCCTTCGGCCTGAAGGGCAGCGATGAGGCCGCTCTTGTCGATGACGGCCTCGATGACCTTGCGCAGGTCGCCGCCGTACGATTGCGCCTCCTTGATAAGGCCCACGAACCCGCCGATGGCCTGGCGCGTGGCCGCGCGCAGCTCCGGATCCACGATGGCAAGCTCGGCCGCGTCTATGAACGTCATGTCCATCTCGCGCGCGAACTGCTCGATGCGCTCGATGCTGGCCTTGCCCACGCCGCGGCGCGGCACGTTGATCACGCGCTTGGCCGCGATGTCGTCGGCCGGGTTCACGATGAGCGTGAGGTAGGCCATGACGTCGCGGATCTCCGCGCGATCGAAGAAGCGCGTGCCGCCGACGATGCGGTACGGCACGCCGGCGCGCAGCAGCATATCTTCCAGCATACGGGACTGGGCGTTGGTGCGGTAGAACACGGCCATCTGGTTGTACGTCAAGCCGCGTGCGCGCTGCTTCTCGATTTCGCCGGCCACCCAGCGGCCCTCGTCGCGTTCGTCGGACGCCATGTACACCTGGATCTTGTCGCCCTCTTCGGCATCCGTGAACAGCTTTTTCGCCTTGCGGTGCTGGTTGTTGGCGATAACGGCGTTCGCAGCCGCCAAAACGTTACCGACGCTGCGGTAGTTCTGCTCCAACTTCACCGTGTGCGCGTTCGGGTAGTCCTGCTCGAACTCAAGGATGTTGCGGATGTCGGCGCCGCGCCAGCTGTAAATGGACTGGTCGTCGTCGCCCACCACCATGATGTTCTTGTGCTTCGCGGCCAAAAGCCCCGTGATGGCGTACTGGGCGTGGTTCGTGTCCTGATACTCGTCCACCATGATGTAACGGAATCGATCCTGGTAGGCGTCCAGCACGTCCGCGTGGTTCTTCAGCAGCAGGAACGCGTACAGCAGCAGGTCGTCGAAGTCGAACGCGTTCGCGGCTTTGAGGCGCTCCTGCAGCTTCGTGTAGACGCGCGCCGCCACCTTCCCCACCGGGTCGCTGGCCTGCTTCTCGAACTCGGCGGGCACCACCAGCTCGTTTTTAGCCGTGGAGATGCGGTTCATGAGCGCGTTGATCGGGAAGCGCTTCGGGTCGATGTCGAGCTCGGCCATGATCTCTTTGTACAGGCGCTTCTGATCGTCCACATCGTAGATGGTGAAGTTCTTGGTGAAGCCCAGCTTTTCCGCGTCCGCGCGCAGGATGCGCACGCACATGCTGTGGAACGTGGCCACCCACATGCCGCGGCTGCGCGGGCCTACCAGGCCGGTCAGGCGTTCGCGCATCTCGGCGGCCGCCTTGTTCGTGAACGTGATGGCCAGGATCTCCCAGGGGGCAACGCCGAGGTTCTCGATCAGGTTCGCGATGCGGTACGTCAGCACGCGCGTCTTGCCGGACCCGGCGCCGGCCAGCACCAAAAGCGGCCCGTCGGTGGTCACGACCGCTTCGCGCTGCGGTCCGTTCAGGGTTTCGATATCGATTGGCATGTGAGCAGTCTCCTTGGCATGGAGGTGAAATGAGCCTTCGTATTCTACCCCTTTTCCCTAAGGCGCCCAAGCAAACGCGCGCAATCTGCGCAAGGAGGACGGGGCGAGCTGCCGGGGGTTGCCGAGGGTTGGCGGGAGCCGTCGAGGGTCGAGGCATCGAGGGTCGCGCCGTCGATGCCTCGGCCGCCTCGCCGCAGGCGCGCGCTCTAGGCGAGCGCCTCCACGAGCTCGCCGGATCCGCCGCCGCGCGAATCCGTGCGATCGGCTCCCAGCGAGTCACCCCACATGGACAGCTCGGCCCCATGCTCTACCAGGTTGGAGCATTCGTTGCCCGCGCGCTCAAGGCACAGCAGCAGCTGGTTGTACACCGCCTTGTTCTCAGGGGCGCACTGCTGGCTGCTGACCCGGCGGAAGTGGTCCTTGCGCGCTTTGCTCTGGCGCTTGATGATCTGGCGACGACGTTCGTCGAGCACGCGCTCCGACGCCACGTCCTGATCGCTCAGGAACTGCAGGACCGCGCCGTACATCTCGGCCACCATGGCCGCGCTCTCGCCCAGCTCTTGGCGCGCCTCGTCCGAGAATTGCTTCTTGGACGACAAGCGCTCGCTGTAAAGCGCGGACACTTCCCCGCAGCGCGCACCGATGCGCCCCACCGCGTCCACGATGAACATGAGGTCGGAAATCTCGGCCGCTTGCTTTTCACTGGTCGCGCCAGCCGACAAAAGCTCCACCGCGTAGTTCGCAAGCTCGGTTTCCGCAGCCTCCACCGTTGCGCAATCGGCCTTGAGCGCCTTGAGCGCGGCTGCATCCTTGTTCGCGATGGCCTCGGGCAACGCCGTCAGCATGTCGCGCACTTTCTCACAATACTTCTGCAGCTCTTCACCGAACATCCTGATGGCGAACACCGGCTGACCGACGATCTTGTCGTCCAGGTTCACGAGGGCGCCCTGGTCGTGGGCACCGGCCTTGCCGGGCACCAAAAACGTGACGATCTTCACCATCACCCCGATGAACGGCAACCACAGCAGCGTGCACACGACGTTGAACGTGGTGTGCGCGTTCGCGATTTGGCGCGCGATGACGTCCAGCTCGGGACCGGGCGTCAGGAACTGCACGAACTGCACGATCACGGGAACGAACCAGATGAACACCAGCGCGCCTGAAATATTGAACACGCTGTGCGCCACCGCCGTGCGCTTCGCGTCGCGCGATTGCCCGATCGAAGCCAACAACGCGGTAATGGTGGTGCCGATGTTGTCGCCCAGCAGGATGGGAATGGAGCCCGCAAGGCCCAACACGCTGGTCACGCCGTCGGGACCGGCCTGCGAGGCGAAGCTTTGCAGCACGGCGATGGTGGCGCTGGAGCTTTGCACCACAAGCGTCATCACCGTGCCAACCACCACGCCGAGCGCGGGGATGTCCTTCACCTGCTCGATCATGGCCAGAAACACTTCGCTTTGCGCAAGCGGCTTCATGACGGCGCCCATGGTGTCGATGCCCACGAACAGCAAGCCGAACGCGAACACGGTCTGGCCGATGTTCTTGATGCGCTCGTCTTTCGCGATGAACCACACGATGAAGCCCACGAACACGATGAGCCAAATGTAGTCGCTCAGCTTGAAGGCCATGAGCTGCGCGGTCATCGTGGTGCCGATGTTGGCGCCGAAGATGACGGCGATGGCTTGGCGCATGGTCATAAGGCGGGCGCTCACGAATCCGATGGCCATGACCGTGGTGGCGCTGGAGCTTTGCAGCACGGCGGTGGCTACCGCGCCGGCCAGCACGCCGAGCACGGGATTCGAGGTGAGCAGGGAAAGGATGGACTTCATTTTGGCGCCTGCGGCTTTTTGCAGGCCCTCGGACATCATGTTCATGCCGAACAGGAACACGGCCAGTCCGCCCAGCAGGCCGAACACGGTTTCCATCGGAGCGTTCACGCGGGACTCCCCTTCGCATCATCGGTTACAAGCGTCAATGCACGCGAAGCGAAAGGATACCGGGCGAACGGTAAGGCCATTGTCAAGGGAATGTAAAGTTCAGGTAAAGTTTTTACAATTGGGCGGGCGAAGGGGGCGGGTGCCATGCCGCAAGGAGCATGGCTCGGCGAGCAAGGGGCGCGCCGACGGCAGGACGGGTCGGCGGCGGGGCGGCGGGGCGGCAGAGGGCGGCTTGCTTGGTGCACAATTCTTGCCGCAATGTTGCGCTCGAGCGCATGGCGAGACCCGTTCGCCGGCAACGGGCATTCGCGACCAGGCAAAACGCACGGTCATATTGAGGTCAGCTTCTCGGTTTGCCCCTCGAACGCAACATTGGGGACAAAACTGTGCGCGAGGAGGGGTGTAACGCTCCCCCCGCACTCGACCCCCTGCCCATTCGCCCGAACAACGCGGAAGCGAGCGGCCCCTTCGGCGGAAACGAACGGGCCCTTCGGCAGGAGCGTCGAAGGGCCCGGATCCAACATCGAAACGCTTTGCCGTTTTCTGACGGCGAAGCGCTACACGATCTTCTTCCCGAACACGGCCGCGATCTCGCGCAGTTCGGCGATAAGGTCCCTGAACTGGGACGGGGTCAGCTGCTGCGGGCCGTCGGACAGAGCCGCCGGCGGATTGGGGTGCACCTCGATCATGATGGAGTCGCAGCCCACTGCCACGGCGGCCTTCGCCAGCGGCGGCACCAGGTCGCGCACGCCCGCCGGATGCGAAACGTCCACGCACACCGGATACAGGCTCTGCTTGTGCACGACCGGCACGGCCGAGATGTCCAGCGTGAAGCGCGTGGCCGTTTCGAACGTGCGCAGGCCGCGCTCGCACAGCACCACGTTGTCGTTGCCTTCCATGGTGATGTAGTCGGTTGCCGACAGCCACTCGGAAATGGTGCCCGCGAAGCCGCGCTTGAACAGCACCATCTTGTGGGAGTCCTTCGTCACCTGGCCGATGTTCTTCAGCAGGCTGAAGTTCTGGAAGTTGCGCGCGCCCACCTGCAGGCCGTCCACGTAGGAGTGAACCATCTCGCAGTGCGCGGAGTCCATGACCTCGGTCAGGGTTTTCAGGCCGTACTTTTGCCCGGCATCCTGCATGATCTTGAGGGCTTCCTCGCCCAGGCCCTGAAACGAATGCGGGTTCGTGCGCGGCTTGAACGCGCCGCCGCGAATCCAGGTGAGGCCCAGATCGGCGATGCATTCAGCCACTTCTTCGAACTGTTCTTTGCTCTCGACGGAGCACGGTCCGGCGAAGATGGTGATCTCGTCGGATCGAGTGCCGTAATCCGGCAGTTTGGTTGCTATCTGTTCGTTCATACCGACGGGGTCTCCTTCATCACCTTAAGAATGCTGGCATAGATCTCACGCAGGTTCTCGTTGTACAGGGGACCCTCGTTATAGCTGTTCAGTTTCGCGAAGATCTCCTCTTCGCGCCGCGGATCGTACAGGCCCAGATGAGCACCGGGCTTGAGACCGCGAATGACCAGCGAATGACCGGCGCGCTTGTTGAGCAGCGCGACGATCTGACGATCAATCTCGTCGATCTTGGCACGATGTTCTTGGATCTCCGCGAAGGAGTTGTTCTCTTCAGACATCGGCTTTCCTCTCATGACTCTTATGCGGTAACGAGCATGGCCCTTGGCGCCCGGCGGGCGGCCGGCCCTCGTGTGGTTCAGTATGATAGCAAAAGCGACGGGCCAGAACGGCCCGCCGCGTCAATATTTGCTAGGAAGTTCCTGGGTGAATGGCCAGTGCGGCCGACGGGCGTCGCCTTACGGCAGCATGCCCATGGACTCGAAGGCGAAGTAGCCCAGCACCAGCACGCCCACGACGATGCGGTACCAGCCGAACACCGTGAAGTCGTTTTTCTTGATGTAGCCCATGAGGAACTTGATGGAAACGACCGACATCACGAACGCGGACACGATGCCCACGATCAGGACCACGATTTCCACCTGCGTCATGACCAAGCCGGCCACGAAGAACTTGAGGGCTTTCACCAGGCCCCATCCGAACATGATGGGAATGGCCAGGAAGAACGTGAACTCGGCCGCCGCGGTGCGCGAGCAGCCCGACAGCATGCCGCCGATGATGGTGGCGCCGGAGCGGCTGGTGCCCGGGATGATGGCCAGAACCTGGAAGCAGCCGATCTTGAGCGCGGTCTTCCAGTCGATGTCGTCGACGTTGGTGATCTTGAAGACGGACGCCTCGGCCTCTTCGGCGAGGTCGGTCTGCGAAGCGCGCGCATGGCGGCCGCGCGGCGCCTCCAGCGCGGCTTCGGCCTCGCGCAAGCGACGGCGGTTGCGGCGCTCGAGCACGATGAACACGATGCCGTACAGGATGAGCATGGCGGCGACGGTCACTTTGTTGTAGAAGTGCTCATTCACCCAGTCGTCGAACAGGATGCCGATGATGGCCGCGGGGATGCAGCCGATGGCGACCATGCCCCACAGGCGCCACGTGCTTTTCTTCTCGACCGAGGTTTTCTTCGGCGAGAAGGGGTTCAGCTTGTGGAAGTACAGGATGAGCACCGCCAGGATAGCGCCCAGCTGGATAACCACCAGAAACAGCGCCAGGAACGCATCGGACACTTGCAGCTTCACGAATTCGTCCACCAGGATCATGTGGCCGGTAGACGAGATGGGCAGCCATTCGGTGATGCCCTCGACGATGCCGATGAGCAGGGATTTCAATGCTTCGATGATCATGCGTGCAGTACCTCTGATTGCTTTCGGGTCGAATAGATGCGCGCGGGCGTTGGCCGCGCCTGGTTGCTAGCGCCGGCGTTGGTGGTGATCCTGCAACGCCGCGATGGCCAGCAGCGCGACCGACAGGCACAACCCCATGAGAACGAACTGGGGAAGCTCCTGACCGAGCGCCATGGTGGCAAGCGCGACGAGCGCTATGACGAGCGCGGCGAGCTTGCACAGGTAGGAGATGCGATCGTTGAACGAGGCATGCAGATCGCGACGATGCCGGTCGGCGTCGGGGCGCTCCCCTGTTTGCGGCGAGGCCGCCTGGGGCTCGGGCTCTCCCGTCGCGCCAGGTGCGTCCTTCGCTTCCGCAGACGCGGACGCAGGCGCAAGCGCAGACGCGGACGCAGGCTCGTCCAGCGTCGATATGTCGTCTCGCACGTTCTCCATGGCAGGGATTGTACCCGAGGATGAGCGTCGGGGTCGAAGAAAACAAACAGGCCCCATGAACCGGAACAAGCAAAGAAGGCGGAACTTCGCCGGCTGTCTCGCAACCGGTGGGCAGACCGGCACCTACAAGTCGGCGTTAAAGTAATCCGAGTCGATCTCCTTCACTTGGAACACCTTGCGCGTGTACACTCCCAGATCACGCTCTATCATCATGCGCACAAGCTGCTCTCCATCAATAAGCGCGATTTTCGCGTGAACGCATCGCTCGGCGCATTCGACGGCTCCTGCCGAAAATCGCGACGTCGTCACGAACACGCCCTTGCTCACGCCATTCAATGCGCCGATGAACGCCTGAATCTCCGGACGCTGCACGTTGTTGCCCTTAGAGTAACGCTTCGCCTGAACGAACACGCGGTCGAAGCCGAGGCTGTCCTTGTAGATTTTTCCATCAATGCCTCCATCGTGGCGATAGGGCGTGCGCGCGCCCTGTCCATACCCCAGTCGCTCCATCAGGTCGACCACCAGCTGCTCGAAGAATTCGGGGCTTCTATCCAAAATGGTAACCAGAAGTTCCTGCTTCAACTGAGCATCGATCTCTTGATGCGCAGCGGTCATGATTTCGAACGGGGGCTGCGCAAGAGCCTCCGATGGCGCAACTTCCCCTTCCCCAAGATTCGAGCAGTCCGTCGCAACCGAAATGCCGCCATCCGACGCCTCGCCTGCTTCAGGAGCAGAAAAGCCTTCTCTTTTGACGCGGGACGCCTCGGCAATGACTTGACGACCGAGCGTTTCGCCGTCAATGCCGGACAAAAGAGCCGATCGTCCTTTTTCGGACAAAGAATATACCCCACGCGTAACGCGTTCCAGATATCCCGCGGCAGACAAGTTCGACACAGCCCAGTCCGCGCGACTTTGGTATACCGGAACACCACTTGAGGTAAGCAGGGCGCGCTCGCTAGCAGAAAGTTTGCAGACATCGGCCAAGTAAGCCTTCGCCTCCACTCGACCAGCTTCTTCAACAGCAGCAAAGAACTCGAGCACCGGCTTATGCGTTTCATACTGAGACGGAATGGGCATGTCAACCGCTTTCCACTAGAGAGGCCTTCTTGTTTGCGCTTCAGCATTGTACGCCATGATGCGGGCATGCAGGGTTCGCATCATCAACTGAAAGGCCCCTGCCCCGACGAGGCGCAAAATGGCGTCTTCGTGCAAACTACGTGGGGAATCCCCAGCGGAAACATACTGGAAACGCAGGGCGGGAGGGGTTTCGTGTAAGATTGGCGGCGAACGAAGGCAAGGCGGGCGCGCCCGGTCCCGCGCCGCCCGCGCAAAAAGGAGCGAACATGACCACAGCATCATCCGACCAGAAGGTTATCGTCGTCGATTTCGGCGCGCAATACGGGCAGCTGATCGCCCGCCGCGTGCGCGATCTGGGCGTGTACTCGGAAATCGTCCCGTGCGACATCGCCGCCGCCGAAGTGCGCGAAATGAAGCCGGCGGCCATCATTTTGTCGGGCGGCCCGGCCAGCGTGTACGCCGAAGACGCACCGTCCATCGACCCTGAGATCTTCGAGCTGGGAATTCCGGTGCTGGGCTTTTGCTACGGGCAGCAGATCATGGCCGTGACGTTGGGCGGCACCGTGGGCCATACGGAAAAGGGCGAGTACGGCGCGGCCGAGCTTGTGCGCTGCGACGCGGGCGCATCGCGGCTGTACGGCGAGACGCCGGCCGAGCAAACGGTGTGGATGAGCCACCGCGACGCGGTTTCGCACGTGCCCGCAGGGTTCACGGTGACAGCGAAGACCGAGACGTGCCCCGTAGCTTCGATGGAATGCGCCGAGCGCAGGTTGTACGCGACGCAGTTCCATCCCGAGGTACGCCACACGCCGCACGGCGACGAGCTGCTGAGGAACTTCCTGTTCGGCATTTGCGAACTGGAGCGAAACTGGACCATGGACTCCATCATCGACGACGCGGTGGAGGCCATCCGCGCGCAGGTGGGCGACGCCCGCGTGATCCTGGGCCTTTCGGGCGGCGTGGACTCCTCCGTGGTGGCCGCGCTGTGCGCGCGGGCTATCGGCAAGCAGCTGACCTGCGTGTTCGTGAACCACGGCCTGCTTCGCAAGGACGAGCCCGAAGAGGTGGAGGCCGTGTTCACGAAGCAGTTCGACGTGGATTTCGTGCACGTGCACGCCGAGGATCGCTACGCGGCGCTGCTGGCCGACGTGGTGGATCCCGAGGAGAAGCGCACGATCATCGGCACCGAGTTCTGGAAGGTGTTCTTCGACGAGGCGCAGAAACTGGACGGCGTGAGGTTTTTGGCGCAGGGCACCATTTACCCTGACATCATAGAGAGCGGCGCGCGCAAAACCGGCGGCAAGGCGAGCACCATCAAGAGCCACCACAACCTGATCCCCTTCCCCGAAGGCGTGCATTTCGACCTGATCGAGCCTTTGGACCACTTCTTCAAGGACGAGGTGCGCGCGCTGGGCACGGCGCTGGGACTGCCCGATCACATCGTACATCGCCAGCCGTTCCCGGGACCGGGCCTGGCCATCCGCATCATCGGCACGGTGACGCGCGAGAAGCTGGCCATCCTGAAGGAGGCGGACGCCATCGTGCGCGAGGAGCTGGACGCGTACAACGTTGCTGTGTTCGAGCAGACCGGCGAGCGCAACGGCGAAGGCAGCGTGTGGCAGTACTTCGCGGTGCTGCCCGACATCAAGAGCGTCGGCGTGATGGGCGATGAGCGCACGTACGGCTACCCCGTGATCCTGCGCGCCGTGGAGTCGAGCGACGCGATGACCGCCGACTGGGCGAAGCTGCCCTACGAGGTGCTGGCGCGCGTGAGCGGCCGCATCGTGGCCGAGGTGCCGGGCGTGAACCGTATGGCGTACGACATCACGAGCAAGCCGCCGGCGACGATCGAGTGGGAGTAATCGCAGCACATTATCGTGCGGTTGATTATTTAGCTTCATATGTCTTCTAGTGGCTTGTGGTACCCAACTGTTTTGGCTGATTAACCCGCAAGCCACTAGAATGCTTAACTAACTAATATGGACAGCGACGTGACTTTGACGACAAGAATCGCTGGTAGGGATAACTTTCTTGCCTGTTGGGAATGGCGGAAGGCTTATGCATCACGATAAAGTGCTGATAAAAGAATTCGACTATTGCCTGAGAGATAGGTAGCGTCACTTGGAGTACGACCGATTTTGTTTAGCTGATTTTTACAAAGCCGAATAACGTCATAACGACGTCAGAATCGCGTCCCGAAAGTTGGTGTAACGGACGTTTCGCAGGCCGAATAGTCGCGGCATGAGAAACGGCCATCGCTAGAATCGTTTATTGCGAAGTAAACCGATTCGAGAAAGGCGATGACCGCAATGGACACTTTACCAGCCTCGACCCCGGCCGTGCCCGAGATTCCCAGATTCGACGACGGCATGGTCAACATAAACGAGCTCGTCAGAACGCTCGCCGAGGCGCTCGCGAACGAGACCATGGACGCGCAGGCCGAGGACGCCTGCGCCGACGACAACCAGAGAAACGGCTACCGGGAGCGCCGGCTCCTCACCAGCGTGGGGCGCATAACCCTGCGCATCCCCAAGCCCAGGCGCGGCAGCTACTTCCCGGAGGACCTCATCGAGCGCTACAGCCGCGTCGACCGCGCCGTGGTGGCCGCGGTGTCCGAGATGGTGACGAGCGGGGTCTCCACCAGCAAGGTGGAGCGGGTGGCCCGCGCGCTCGGCGTCGACCGGATGAGCTCCAGCCAGGTGTCGCGCATCTGCGAGTCGCTGGACTCCGCCGTGGCCGACCTGCAGGGGCGGGATCTCGGGGCGGCGCGCTTCCCGTACCTGTGGATAGACGCGACCTACCTCAAGTGCCGCGACGGCGGCCACATCTCGAGCTGCGCGGTGGTCACGGCCATAGGGGCCGCCGACACGGGGCACAGGACGCTTCTGGGCCTGGGGGCGGTCGACACCGAGGACTACGCCTCGTGGCGCTCCTTCCTGCTGTCGCTGCGCGAGCGCGGGATCTCCGGGGTCCTCTGCGCCACCTCCGACGCCCACGCGGGCCCCAGGCGCGCCATCGGCGAGGTGTTCCCCGGGGCCGCCCGGCAGCGCTGCATCGTGCACCTGGAGCGCGACGTCTGCGCTCTCGCCCGCAACAGGCGCGAGCGGCGGCTGATCGGGGCCGTCCTCAAGGCGGTGTTCGCGGAGTCCGACCCCGCGCTCGTGCGCGAGCTGTACCACCTGGCGATCGACGAGATCGGCGCGGCCAACGCCGCGGCCGGGGAGCTTCTGGAGGAGGCCGAGGCCGACGCGCTGGCCTACCTGGACTTCCCGCCGGCGCACCGCCGGCGCCTGCGGACCAACAACGTGCAGGAGCGGATGAACCGCGAGATAAAGCGGCGCGCCCGCGTGGTGCAGGTGTTCCCGTCGAGGAAATCCCTGATCAGGCTCGTAGGCGCGGTGCTCTCCGAGATGGACGAGGACTGGGCGTCGAGACGCTGGTTCACGGAGGAGTCGATATCCGAGGCCTACGAGGACGGGAGCCGCCGGAAGCCGGCTCCCCCTGCGGCCTACGAGGGCACGCCGGCGGAGCACGCGGCGCGCATCATCTCGCTCGTAATGGCCGACGAGGGCGCTTCCAGGAAGGCGGCGTAGCGATGGTGTAGAATGGGGGCCGATTCCAGGGATGGTTCGATCTGCTCGGACGGCCTCCGGCCGCCCTCGCGGATCGAACCGCTACACCAACATTGGGGACACGATCGACGTCAGTCGACAATCTATAAATCGATGAGTTTTTGCAAGAAGTTTTGAGCTCCTTCGATCTCGATTATGTTGCGATCGTTTTCAAGGATTAGGTCGAGTTGGTTCCCATCTAGCTGAGTTACACCTCTTGAATTTCTACCAGCCCAGTGATGCTGAACTCTTGTTGCGGCTAGCATTTTTTTATCAAATATTGAGATTAAGCGCGTTTTGATGGTATTGGTTTCACCGATACCGATGAGGAAGAACAAATAGACTGTCTTGGGCTTTGATAGGAAACCGAGCAGTTTATCAATGTTGTACGCTTTTGGAGCGCTCTGAAAGAATAATACCTTTGTTTTTATATCAGTTTCAGTCCAGTACTTTTCATAGACCTTAGAATAATCTCCTAACTTTTGATCAGTCTTGATTGATAGCCTCACGCCGTCTTCTAGGCTCTGCTTAATTGGGTTAATGATTTCGGGATCATCTGAAGTAATTAGCTCTTCGATGACGCGACCTCTTAGATTCACGTTATCAATTAATGAAGCAACCGCAATGGCATCTTTCACTGAAGCTACTCTTCGATTTAAATCGTCTCTTAAGTCTACATATTCGGGCGACTCTAAAAACTCTTTTGCTCGTGTTGGCGAAGATATGAGAGTGCTTAATGCGTCGCCCTCAACAACAAGTTTTCTTTTATTGGGAGAGATGTTGTTGGTTGACTCGACTAGCCGTTCCACATTTTCTTCCCATGTATATGCTTGATGAATTGCGAATAGCCTCTCAAAATTACATGGCTCATTTGGTATTCCGTCATATTCCTTCAGAATGTCAGATCCATTGAAGGATCCTTTAATATTATCAACTCGAAGCTCATGAGATGAATGACTTATCTTTTTTAGAAAAGTGGAATTCGCTAAATAACATTCATTCCCATATGGAGTAATTAAAAGAGCAATAAAGGGCTTGTCGTCGTATTTTTTAAGCGCTGAAAGCGACAATACGGTATTAGAAAATGATTTAGATTTGGAGGTAGAAACTCTAAGCGCAAATTCGTCACAATAATAGACGCTGCGATCTTTAATCAAATTGAATTTTGATTTAAGTCTTTCGATTACCTGCTCTTTTTGCAAATCATTAGCCATCTTTGCGGACTCGTCGGTCAGAAGAGTGACGACTTCGTAATTATATATACCCATGGTCAATCCTAATTCGCGAAAACGAGTGACTGTTGTGCAATATCTGTGGCTTTAGAGACTGCTTTTTGGCTGGACAAACTATTGCGTTCCCAAAAAACACCATCACTATAGCCCTGAATTGTAATGTCTCGAGATGCCCTATCGAGTCTCTTCATAGCCCATGCGCAATACAGCTCATTTTGCTCGATTCCGATGAAACTCCTGCTTAGCTTTTTTGCTACAACTGCAGTTGTTCCAGATCCAAGGAAAGGATCGAGTATTAAGTCCCCTGGATTACTACTGGCAAGAACCATTTTTGCTACCAATTTTTCTGGCTTCTGTGTGGGATGATCCGTGTTTTCCGGCATACTCCAATAAGGTATCGTGCAATCATCCCAGAAGTTTGAAGGGCATGTGTCGCGGAATTTGCCGCCAGCTGTTTCCTTCCAATCTTTAGGCTTTCCATCTTGTTTGTAGGGCGCGATAACTTTTCTTCGCTGCTTAACAGCCTCCAAATTGAAGGTGTAATCTTTTTTAGAAACGGTTGCGAACCAAATATCCTCCAGTCCATTCTTCCAATTGGATTTTGCACCCCGCCCTTTTTCGCGCTGCCATGTGATTCGGTTTTGTATGATGAAATAATCGTTTAGTAGAGTTCCGATAATCAAACTGCTTTTCCAGTCGCAGCAGACATATATTGAAGCAGATGGCTTAAGAAGGGGTATACACTTTTCAAGCCAAGCGCGTGTAAATGCTTCGTAATCGCAGGATTTTCGTGCGTCGAATTTGTTGCCGTGGTAATCCTTGGAAAGGTTGTATGGCGGATCGACGACTAAGAGATCAATTGAATTATGAGGCAAGTAATCCAAAGCATTAAAGGTGTCGTCAAGGATTATCTGATCAATTGCTTCATGAAGGGCAAGGTTTTGACGTGGCTCTCTTAGGCATCTTTTCAACAATATAGATGCCTCATCGGCGCTAACCGTCAAAGTTCTATTTCTGGCTGCCCGTTTTTTTTCTTGCATTTCCACTCCTGGAGCTAGAACGTCTAGATGCTATTTAATATTAAATAAAATAGCAGGGTTCTGGGTTCTAATCAATTTCCATCACAAAGAAGATTTAATACCTCATAGGGGCGCGGGGAATCCCCCGCAAACTGAGAGGTGGCGGCTTTCGCCGCAGCCGAACAGTTTCCAAATCCAGCAGGTTGCTTAGCGTTGTAATACGCCATGCGATACTTGCTGGATTTGACCTATAAGCGCCGATTTCCGAATCTACGCAATACGCCATAGGCTACTTGCTAGATTCGCTCTCTGGGCGGCCCAAAAGCGTCTAATAGCGAATTGTCCGTCGTAGCTGGAAACCGGCGCCCATGCCGCATTTCATGCGGGTAGCGATGGTGTCGATGAAAACCTATATGGCAAAGTTTGCGCCACCATCGTCACCCATCGGCATCCTCTCCAGATGGTTGAGCTTCACGCCGCGCACCGTCTTTTTCGAAAAGGCCACTCCCCGAGAGCGCATGAAATCAGAATGCTCGTTGAGGTATTTGCTGCGCACGTTTGCCTTTATCCTCTCGCAACCGATTGCAGCAAGGAGCTCCGATGCGGTTCCTTCCCATGTGTCGGCTGGCCTATCTAGGATAAAGCGGATAACCGCGTGCACCGACTCGGGAATGGCGCGAGCTTCAAGCTCTTCATCGCTTGCCTTCTCGACAAGTTCCCATCGGCAGTTAACGAATCTCAATGTGAACTCTTGGTCTTTGATGTCGCGCCCCGTTATCGAAAGAATCGTATTGCTGCTCCCGCGCGATTTCCTCTTCAGAACCATTGTCTCATCGGCGCAGCCCATAAGGCCGTTCGATCCGCTGATCGTGTTGAACACGTCCCCGTCGCCCATCTTTCTGGTGTGGTGCAGGACAAGAAGCGCGATCTTCAATTCGTCGGCTAGGCTTTTCAGCGCGCCCATATCATCGTAATCGGCAGAATAGATTGCTTGATTGCTCGGCGTTCTTATGGTTTGGAACGTATCGACTATCACCATGCGCAGGTTTGGGTGCTCGCGGGCGAAGTCGCGCAGTTGTTCCGTAAGGCCTGTCCCGATACGATTGGCGGTAACAGCGCAGCAAAGATTGTCGTTCGCCTCGTCAACGAGGCGTTGCAAGCGCGCCTGAACGCGATTGAACGTGTCCTCAAGACAAAGATAGAGGACGCCACCTTTGGCGGTTGCGAAGCCCCAGAAAGGCTCGCCGAGGGAGACGCGCAAAGCGAGGTCTAGCGCAAGCCAAGACTTGCCGATCTTGGGATCTCCCGCAAGCAAGGTGAGGCCGCATCCCCCATGGAACAAGATCCTCGACGACCCAACCGAGCTGTTCGAGGGGATTCTCCAGTAGCCACTGGGCGGTATACACTTCAAGGGAATCCATCAGTGAATCACTTCCTGCTCCGCATTTCGCACGATCCAGCGTCCGCGAATGTCTTTCGATGTTTCCACCCCAACGAACGAGCAGATTGCATCGATGCGGTCGTTCATTTCGAACAGATATAGGATGATCTCTTCTTCTGTCGGCCACCTGTCGAAGCCGTGGGTCTTAAGCAGCTTGTCGGCTCGCAATATGTCGCTGAAATAGGTATCGCGGCACATCATTGCGCATCACCGCCGATGTTAGCCTCCGTGCTCTTGCTGTCCATCGTGCGGATGGCGCGGAATGCCTCGTCTGCCGTCAGATGAAGAAGGGGATCCTTGGCGCTGGGCTTTGATTTTTCTCCGAGGGATGCCAGCACGTCGATCAGCGTAACGATGGATTCCTGCACCTCTTGAGTGAGCGCCGCCTGGTCGGCTGAGCTCAGCCTATCGAGCAGCTGTCGCATAGTGCTTTGCAGATTCAGCTGAATCCTGCTGCTCGGAATCACGCTAACCTCTCTATTAAGAAGCTTTGAGGTTATGTAGTCCTGTTTGGTGAGTCCGCTGATCGAGACCAGCATATCGAGCTGTGCAGCCTCTTCTTGCGATACGCGAAACGCTATAGTCTTGTTGCGCCATCTCCCGCTTCTATCGTTATTCCTCTCGCTCATCTATTCACGCTCCTCGGAAATATTCAGACGCTCCAAATCGGCCGCCATGTCTGCCTGCTTGTTTGGGAACAGGTGCGCGTAGTTGAGCGTAATGTCTACCCCTTCATGACCCATCCGCTCCGCAATCGCGGAAACGGAATAGCCCAGCTCTATGAGCAGCGACACGTGGCTGTGGCGCAGGTCGTGGATGCGGATCACCTTTGTTCCGGCAAGGGCGCACCCGCGCCGCATCTCGTGATATAGGAACGACTTCGTCAGCCTGAATATGCGCTCGTCACCGGGAATATGATTTACCCCGACGTGCTCCTTGACCTCTTCCATCAGGAAGGGCGATGCCGTTATCAGCCGGTTCGACTTCGGCGTCTTCGGGCTGGTGATGACGTCGCTGCCCTTTATTCGCTGGCAGGACTTGTTGATGGAGAGGGTGCTCTTCTCGAAGTTGAAGTCCTTGGGTGTGAGTGCTAGGAGCTCTCCTTCGCGAATGCCCGTCCAGTACAGGACTTCAAAGACGAGAAACGACAGCGGCTTGTCCATGACCTTCCTGCGAAACGCCAGGTACTCGTCGCGTGTCCAGAACTGCATCTCGACAGGACTTTTCTCGGGGCCAATCTTGCCCGTGCGGAGCAAGGGATTGTTGGAGAGGCCGTAGAAGCGGATGGCGTGGTTGAAGATGGCGGACAGCTGGTTGCAGATGGTGCGCAAGTATGTTGGCGAATACGGTTGGCCGCTGCCGTCCGTTAGGCTCTGGATGTCGTTTTGCCAGTGCAGGACATCGGCGGGCGTTACCTCGCTGATCTTCAGATCGCCGAGATACGGAATGATTTTCGTCTCGATGATGTGCGCCTTGGTGTTCCAGGTGTTCACCTTCAGCCTTGGTCTCACGTCTTGCTCGTAAAGCTCATAGAATGCGGCGATGCTGACGTCGAGCGCACCTTCTTTCCTCTTGACGAACTCCCGCTCCCAGCCCTTCGCCTGCTTGCGAGTTTTGAATCCGCGCTTGGTCGTGCGGATCCGCTCGCCCGTATAGTTGCGATAAGCGCATTGCACGAACCAGGTGCCGAGCTTCGAATCTTTGTATACCGGCATTTAATTCTCCTGTTCCTCGCCTGTTTGATACTCCGGAATCCCGAAGAACTTCTCGATAAGGAATGCCTTGTTCACCTTCCCGGGAACAACGTAGTGGCCGGACTCCTGAAGCTCGTTGTTGAGCTTTCGTATCACTCGGTAGGCATAAGAGCGAGAGACGCCGATGGTTTCGGCAACCTCGTCTACTCCCAGCAATTTATTGTCTGTCATGTTTCCTCCTGTCGCTGTGTTCTTGCCGTTCTAATAACCTCACTAAAATGTGCTGTTATTTTCACTGTGACCTCACGCGTTTGTGCTGTCAAGTAAAACCTTTACAAATGCGTGAGGTGATTGGATAATGTATTACATTGCAAACTCAGCCAATCATGCTGGCGATATTGAGTTAGAAGGTGTGTATGGGCGCAATATGCGGGACGAAGATTCGCAAAAGAAGGCAGTCGTTAGGATTGACGCAAGCAGAGCTCGCCGAGAAGACGGGGCTTTCCGAAACGGCGATCAGAAGCTATGAGCTTGGGAACAGGAATCCCAAGGACGGGCACCGCGAGGTGATCGCGAAGGCTCTTGAAGTGTCTCCCGACTATTTGCGAGAGCATGAGGACTACAGCGAGAGCGCGGTCATGCACTTTCTCATGGAGATGGAAGGTGTTGGTTATATTAGGCCGATCCTGATCGACGGCGTTGCCTACATCATGCCCATACAGGCAAATCTCGAAGACAGCGTGCAGGAATGGGCGGAACAGGAATTCGAGCTCTCTGTTGGCAATCTGAGCGAAGAGGATTATCTGCGCTGGAAGGCTGAATACGATCCCGCAGGTGCTCAAAAGCGCATCAAGAGCGGCGGTGCGAATAGCCATTTTGACTGGAAGAAAGCCAAGATGGGCGAAGAATGGTTTGAAGAAGAGTTGAGATAAACAAGAGCCGTGATGTGATTCGCAGCAAACTAAGCAATTTGTTCGAAGATGAAAGAGATTAACCATGGAAGAAGAACGACGCCTGTTTGGGGTCACTATAAGAAACTGTAAGAACTTCGATTTAGCAGAATTTAACATCGAGCCAAATAAGCTAAACGTGAAATTTGCTCCTAATGGGACGGGCAAATCTTCTATAGCAGAAGGAATTCGTTGTGCTATAGAAGAGGATCCTGAACTCTTGAAGCGAATAACACCTTTTAAATACCGAGACATACCAGATGAGCATTCTTTTTCATGTGAAGGGCTTGATGGATATCATTCCGTTGAAGTTTTCGACGAACAATATGTCAATAGTGTTGCTTTTGTACAGAGTGGTATTTTTGCTTCCAGCTTTGACGTTTTCGTTAAAACCATAGAGTACGAAGCAACAACAAAAAGAATCAACGAGATTCTAGATCGCGTTCAACAGTGCTTAAAAAGCGAAGCGATGGAAAAACTCAGAAACGCGCTTGGTGTTTTTGCGTCAAGCATTAGCGGGAATAGTGGTCTAACGAACGATAATAATCTTCGTGCTAATGCACCAGTTAAAAAAGGGCTCTCAAACGGGAATCCGAGGGAAAGCGTTCCCGTTCGTTATGAGAATTTTAGAAGCTATATTTGTTCCAAGAGATTATCGCAGTGGTCAAAATGGCATGCGTCGGGACACAGAATGCTCGAAGCCTCAGATAGGCAGTGCCCATTTTGCGGACAAGCGCTAGATGGGCTAGAAGATGTTGTTTCGGATATTCACAATGATTATGTACCTTCAAACGCAGAGAATCTTGACAAAGCATCTTCCGGAATCGTGGCCGCAAAAGACTATCTAAGTAGCGAGTCATTCGACGCTCTTGAAGCGATGATTCATGTGTCTGAGCCGCTAACCCAAGCACAAGAAAACTATTTCACCGAAGTAGTAAGCCAGGCATCTGTTATTACAGCGAATTTGCGTAATGCCGAAAACCTCAATTCGTATTTCAGTTTAGCGAAGCTTGGAAAAAACATCTCAAAGGCTCTGTCGGAGTGTGCCATCGATCTTAGCCTTCTCTCGCATTTCGATTCACCGGAGTGCATAAGCAGCATCTCTGAGTACAACGAAGCACTTAACCAGGCTCAAGAGGAAGCACAAATACTTTTTGGCATTATCAACAGGCAAAAAGATAAGCTCGCTGCCTCTCTTGCTGGCTTTGAAAATGAAATTAACTCCTTTTTCTCTGGAGCTGGGTACCCGTATTCGATTCGCATTGAGGCATCTGACGATGGGCAATGCACTGTTCGCTTAATCCATTCATCTCAATATCAAATAAGCGATGTCTCTGGGGTTTTAAGTTATGGCGAGCGAAATGCATTGGCGCTGGTGTTCTTTATGTATTCGGCATTGGCGAATCGTCCTGATCTCATCATTCTTGATGACCCCATCACGTCGTTTGACGGACACAAGAGATTTGCGATCCTTCATATGCTTTTCCTGAAAGACAGCAACAGTTCCAATTCTCTAAAGAATAAGACTGTAATTCTCTTTACTCATGAGTATGAAGTAGTATTTGATATTGAACACACCTTAAAGCACGAATTCCAGCCATTGGCAAAAACTACTCTGCTTCATATTTCGAATGACTCAATTGAGGAAACTGTAATCAATCGTGAAGATATGAAACCGGTGCGAATCTTATTTCAAGACATTGCAAGAACCGCCGATCTTCCTATCGTTAGATTTGCTTACGCTAGAAAACTGCTCGAATTAGATAACGATAAAGCAAACGCCTGGCACCTTCTCTCCTCGTTGTTTCACCATAGAACATCACCTCTGCATCAAAACGGGGAACCGATGGATGACTCTGATATACAGTCCTCTTTGTCAACTCTCAATTTGCTGACAGACTGCATGCTTGACTACGATGCAATGCTGCAGCAGATTAACGATAAAAATGCAATGTACAACCTCTTTAAATCTTGCAATTGCAAATATGAAAAGTTACAAATTGCCCGCATTGCGCTGGACGGTGAAGGGATTGATAGGGTATCCAAAAAACTGCTCGATGAAACTTTGCATGTAGACAATGGGTTTATTTTCCAACTTGATCCACGTCAATTCGAGCTAATCTCAGACAGCATCATTGAACAATGCGATCAGGTGCTACAAAAGGCGATAGCAGGTTAGGCTTCAAAAAACCGCAGCAAATTATCGCTACATTACGTTTTTTCAAAATAGCCACAGTTGAGCAGGGGGAACCGCGACGTTATTTTGACGTCATAGGTAAAGCGTAACTTATGGGCTCAAAATGATCTAGAATATTTCAGCACATATCAAGTCACTTCAAGCACCCATAGGCAACAATTCCCGTATAGAATGGGAATAGTACAAATCGGATAGCACAGAGTGGTTATTACGCCCGTATCGGTACATCGTTCCAGACCATCGGTACGGCATTCCGCAGCATCGGCACAGTGATTCTGCCTAGCAGTGCACACCCACAAGATATTGATTCCAAGGGCCCGACTGCAATCGAAAGCAATCGGGCCCTTTCAGCTACTAGATACAGCTCGTTTCAATGCGTGTGTCGTATATCGTTGTCGCGGTAAACGGCTTTACGTCGGCAGGCAATTCGTTTCCCTGTGAGTACGGATTAGGATTACTGAGATCTAGAACCCCGGCGTGCCATCATAACGTGCAGGTTGCCGCAAGCTCAAACAACTCTCCGCATACTGAGTCGTTGACGTCCTCGGCCCGCATGTTCTTTGCAGCGAAGTCCGCGATGTAGTCTTCCAGCTCGATCGGAACAGCCATCCAAAGATTCCTGCTGCATGCCTGCTGCAATATCTGCCGCACGGCCTCACGCGACAGCATGGTTGCTTTCTTTCAGATCGTCATCCTTGAAGCGCTCGCGCATCGAGATCCCACCCTTGATTTCGATGATGTACGCATTGTTCTTTATACGGTCGACCACCGAGTCTCCCGCAAGGCAATTGCCTAAAAGAACCGGCCAGCCATCAACAAGATACTGCGTGCAGATGATAGTGGACTTCTTGGCTCGCGTGCGTGCATCGACGACAGCTAACAGCTCGTTTACTTCTTGGATGGTAATCGAATCGGAAAGCAACCAGTCATCCACGATAAGAAGCGGAAGTCGCTTCAGCGAGGCAATCTTCTTTTTGTGCTTCAATGGATCCGTACGAAGTACGAGCAGCTCGTCAACCATGTCGCGGTAGTTCAGATACTCCACCTTAACAAATTGACGGCACGCTGCATTGGCGAGTGCCGACTCCATGAAAGATTTTCCGCCACCAGCCGCTGCTTGTATGATGATGTTGTGGCCCTTAGAGATGTAATCGCCTGTGGCAAGGCGCGATATCAACCCAGCGTCGAGTTCGCGGTCTGAATCCATGCAAAGGTCTTCGAGGTGGGCATCGGGCTCTTCAAGATGCGCGCCCGATATGAGCCTTTCGATTTTCTCTGTCATCTTCACCGTGTAGAGATTGTCAATGAGTATTGCCGCGTATTCCTGCGCGGTCAGACCCTTCGCCTGCCCACTTCTCTCAAGCGCCTCTGCGGCTTCAATTATGGCAGTAAGCTTCAGTTTCTTTAGTTGTTCTATCGTTTGCTGCTTTAGCATAATTTTGCTGTATCCTTCCAGCTAGTAGCGGCGAATAGCCCACGGGTTGCCGCCCGCGGGATCATCGAGCTCAGTGCTTTTGGCTGTATTCTTTATCAGGGTGTTGATGGCTTTGTAGCTCGGGTTCGCCAGAATCGAGAGCGCTTTTTCGCACGCGCTCTCGATTGCTGCTGATGAATGAGATGCACGCTGCTTTAAAAGCTTTTCGCACCAGCCCCATCCTTGCTCTTCGGCGAGTCCTTCGCTTAGGAAACCTTCGATTACCTTTGTCGTAGCAGGGCCTGTCTTAGCTGCCTCATGGCGATACCACTCGCTGTCGTGATCGAGGTAGTCGGCATGATGCTTTGCGCGGTGCTCAGGATTGGTGATCGGTCCGTCTTCGGGCATATGCGTGCGCTGACGAGCATGAATGGCAATACGCTCGCCCTCGCGATAAACCTCGACGGCATGCGGCGTAGTGCGGACCTCGACCTCTTTGCCGACGAAGCGATGGGGAACCGAGTAGAGAACCTTATCGGCTGCGCATAAAACGTGATAGTTCTTTCCCACTTTGACTTTTGGCGACCAAATCGCGCGTTCCCAAGGGCGTTCGGGCAACGGCTGCAAACATGGCTTCTCGCGTTCCAAGAACACTTCAGCCCGAGATGAAGCGCGCTTTTGAAAGGGTTTTGCGTTTAGCTCCGCTGCCTTTGCGGCAACGGCTTCATTGAGTTCGTCAATATCGAAGAAGCGCTGTTTTCGCAGTTCAAGGCGTATCTTGTTGGCGAACTTGTCAACAGACGACTCGACGCTGTTCTTACCGCGTGGTCGGCGAGGTGCGTGCGGAATTGCCGCAACGTTGTAATGCTCGGCAAATTCCCTGAACGTCCGGTTAAGCACGATCTCTTCGGAGGTATGCTTCGTTACGCCAGTTCGAAGATTGTCGATAACGACGATGCGGGGACACCCGCCGAAGAATGCGAAGCTGTCGGCCGCTGCTTGAAGCCAGCTTTCCATCGTCATATCGGGGTATGCGCGGACGAATACGTATTGCGAATACGGCAGGCAGGCCACGAATACCGGCACATCAGCGAGCTCGCCAGTATCGGGATTGCAGATGGTCAGCTTCTTGCCGGCCCAATCAAACTCTCCAATGTCAGCGGCGATGTATCGCCTGATGACGGCAATATCGTTGGCATCGCACCAGACATGGTATTTCTCGCAGAAGCGCGAGTATTGGTAGGGGCGCTTATCGGATTCAACCGCCTCGATGACGTATTCTTCCCACAGAATGGTCATCTTCATGGTTCTGTCGCGCGTCATTTCGTCGTAGATCTTTTTGTAGTCGATGGGCGCGTAGAGCTCGACTTGCTCAGGCTTTCCTCTTACCAGCTCATACGCTTCGGCGTCGGCAAGATCCTCAACATCCTTCCATCCAACATCGCGCTTCTTCGCGAGTTGCACGATGTCTTGCACCGTCGATCGGGCACAGCCGCAAGCGTCTGCAGTTTTCTGCAAACTCAAACCGCTGGCACGATGGCGGAGCACATCGCGGTAGCTAACACTACTCATTAATTTTCTCCAATCATCGTTTTGCGACGCAGTCATCTTTGCTGCGTTAGCGATGATTTTGGAGAATGACGAGTATGCGAGTCAAATCAATATGTTGTGGTGTACCGATAGAGCGTAATGATGTACCGGTAGCCCCGTAACGGGTGCCGGTGAAATTTGGAACGATGTACCGATTTACCTGTAATAATCACAGAGAAAGTTTACGCAGGTTAATCGGCCTTTTTGAGGCCATCCCCGGTTCCGTTGGTTCCATATTGGTGTCATAAGGAAAATTCTATCTCTCGATTATCAGATGCCTCGGGTTAAACCCGGGCATCTGTCGTAAGCAAGGCTGCCCGCAAGAATCAGCCTTGTTTTTTGGAGGCGCTTGAAATCAAGAAACCCCGGTTCAACAATGGGGAGTGCCAAATCGTCCGAAAAACCGTTTTCGGCCTTGATTCAAACACGCCGAAACATGAAAAACAGCACGAAGTCCGTTGACTCTGATTCGCAACTATTCCTGAAGCGGCTTTATCTCAAGGCATTAAGAACTTTTGTTCCTCAAACTCTTCGGGAACGATTTCCCAACATTTTCTGAATCAAGCATGCGCTTCCATGCCCTGATCGCCTGAGCAAGTTTCCAAGGTCCTCACCTCCGTGGACCTAACACGGATTCAGGCAGACAAGTTGCATCCGGATCAATTTTCAAGACTTACATTTCGAGGGGCGCTTACAAGCTTTCTTCTGGCCTATTCCCTTGAACGCTGTTTTCGGGGTTGGCGATAATGTTTCCGTTGGCATCGACAATCTTCAATGTGCCGTCGTAAAGCGCCTTGAAGGGAAACTTGGCAAAACGCGTTGTTTGGTTGGGGAATCTGATATGCAGGTAGGACCCGTCGACGGAGAGAACCCTTCCTATTCCGCGCTTGGCATGGCGGACGTAGACTTTCCCCCTCGGTCGAGCCGTTCCATGATGTACGGCTTGCAGACGTGTTTCGATTTCCTCTTCTTCTTGCGGACCGGCCTTTCCGTCTCGACGATCTTCCGATGCTTCTCGTCATCGAATTGCTTCGCAAGCTTGAAGCTCGAGCAATGCCTCCAAGAGTCGGACCCGATTTCCGAAATCTTCACCGCATGAGCACGGCAGAATCCATCTTTGTCACAGTTTACGCACTTATTGCAAGTGATACGCGTGCGCTTCGGCTTTTCGGGACCTTCGGAGTGTTCAATAACAAAACCGTCTTTCCATGCCATGTTGCACCTATCGAGTCTCGGCCTTCCAGGTTTCGCACTCTTCCTGGCTGGGTTTTCCCAATTCGAGCTTCTCGATCTGTTTCATCCATTCCTCTAGCCCTGCATTGAGCTCAGGTGCTTTTGGCGACCGTCGGTCAACGGAAGGATTACGCTGCCGCTCTCGTCCCTGCGGGGCCTCAGCCCGAGCCCCTCGTCGATTCTGAACAGGTATTCGAGTACTTGGCGTGCGATTCAAGCGGAATCTCGCTTAGAGCCGTTTGGGACACGCCGAGCGTCTTCGCGATAGCAGAAAGATGCTTGTCGTTGGCGTCCTGTTGCACAACTCGTAGTTCCTTATGGCGGAATCCGTCAACCCGCAGGCCTCGGCAAGCTGCGTTTGGGCCATGGCCCGTGCTTTGCGGTATTTGCGAATGAGTTCGCCGGTTTATGCGGGTCGTCCTCCCGGTCTCCCATGGTCTCACATAGCTTCTTGAAGACAATATAGCACGATGTTGAACGGTATAGACTGACCGCTCAATACTGAACTACTATGATGAACCCATAAACCGCTCAACATCGAACTATTGGCGGAAGAACGGACGAACAAGAACGACGACTTCCGAGCGCGTCGGAAGCCTCCAACAAGCCGGGAGTATGCCGGATCAGGGCGTACAGGATCATCCAGGAGCTGAACCAAGAGATGGAGCGGCGCGGCTGCTCGACCATACCCGACAGGGCGAGCAGCCAAATCATCGAAGAGAAATATTTCAGCGGTGCAGGCGAGGAGGCATCCGACGACCGCTAAGCAATCCAAAAATGGAACGTAGTTCACGCAGTTCAGATGCAAGGACAAGTTCGGCAACGAGGTCCACAAGTGCAAGAGAAGCTTCGCAACGCCTGAGGAGGCCCAGGTCTGGGAGGACGATTTCATAGCGTCATGCGGATGCACTGGAGTATCTCTTTGACCGATGACGCATACGAGCGGACAAGGCCTGAGAACCCGCTGTTTTCAAGACTCTCAAAAAGGGAGGCACCAGAAATGTCGCCATCGCTGTACTTGCTTTGAAGATCACCTTGCTTTACGACAATGGGGTCGGTAGGCTTTTCTTCACAACGAAACTGGTATTCGTCCCTAATCTTGGCCGCGTGCTTCATTAGCTTTCCTGGGTAGCACAGAAGGATCGGCAGCGACGATTTGCCGGATCCGCTTTCTCCGATGATCATATTCAAGCTGGAGCTGAGAGGGATGCTGGTTCCGCACAGGTCGATCGACTTGCAATGTCCAGGCTTACCCTCTGGCGACCGGACTCCGATTCACGCGGCAGGGGAAGTCCAGGGCATAAGCAGTCCTTGAAAAGTCGGGGGCGCCCTTATCGTCGCGATGGCGACATCACGGGATGGGCTCTTCTCGTCGTGTAGTGGGTAGTGATTCCAGCCATGTCAGTCGCTTCCCATGACCATACGGTCTGGCAAATCGAGTTCGGCTAGTTCCCCCTGAAGAATTCCCTGAATTTTGGAGCTATCGTACTCAAGAGCGTCAATACATCCGCATCTATACAGGTCGATAGCGTTGTCTGCAGCTTTTCCGAGCGAGCGAGACCTTTGATTCCCATTGAAGCCGGAATGCTGGCGGGCAATCAGAATGACGCTGAGATTAATTCGCCTAAGCAAAGATTCAAATTTGTCGATCGGGTAAGATTCGGTTTTATCGTTCAGGCGCCCGCTATCGTCAATCGACGCCTCAATCTTGAGGTAGTCCTCATCGCTTTTCGCATTGAAGATCGCAATGATGTGCGCAGCCGTTTTTCCGGCCTGCAGCTCGACGTCGAATTCAACCCCAGGAATCATCACTGACGAATAAAAAAAAGGGGGGCGCAGCCGTTTTTCCGGCCTGCAGCTCGACGTCGAATTCAACCCCAGGAATCATCACTGACGAATAAAAAAAGGGGGGGGGTGTTCCTATAGTTTTGTCAACCGATTTCCTTGGCTGATTTGCCGCAATATGACAATGCTGACGCAGAGCCTATGGGCCCTGCGCTTTTCCATGGGAAAGCGGCTGGCTAGGCCGAGTACGGAACCTTGTCCCTCATGATCGCGTAGACTACCTTCATCCTCTTCCTGGCAACCGCCTTCAAGGCCTCCCCATGGCACATCCCGCGTTTTCTGCAGCTGCGATAGTAGTCGCCGAACCGGCCCTTGCTGCGGCTGAGCGAGTTGCACGAGAAGATGAGCAGGTTCTTCAGCCTCTTGTTGCCCTGCCTGGATGCGCTGACGGACGAGATAGACGTACCCGACCGGCGGTTCCTGGGGGCTACGCCGCAGTACGATGCGAGGTGGTCGTGGTCGGGGAAGTCGCCGATGTCGATGCTTATAACCAGCTCGGATGCGGTCCTGGGGCCGATTCCCGGAACGGTCAGCAGGCATGCGTACGTGTCGTCATCGGCGAGAAGCGCCGTTATCCCCGCATCGAGCCTGGCGGCCTCCTCCGCCGACTCCCTGATGCGCCTGGCGAGCATCCTCACCTGCGGGTTCTCCGCCATGACCCGGTATTCCGACGGTCGCGTCGACGACGACACCGCCGCCAGCGCGGCGTCGATGCGCGCCCTGTTCGCGCCGCGGGTCACGGCGCCGACGGCCGCCTTCCCCGCGTCTGCGATGCCCCATGGCCCTCCCAGCGATTCCATCATCTTCAGCCAATGGGGGTCCGTCAGGTCGGTCAGCGCTTCGAACGCCGGGCAGCTCTCCAGCAGTACGCTCCGGAGCCTGTTCTTGTCGCGGGTGGAGCAGGCGACCATGTGGCTCCTCTGGGACGCCATCGACCTCGCGGCCTCCAGCCTCTCGTCGAGCTTGGGCGCGGGCAGGAGCGAGTCGGGGATGCCGAGGGCCGTCTTGGCTATGACGGCGGCGTCGCGCTCGTCGGTCTTGGCGTCGCCGGCGAACAGCCTGGCGGCGCCGTGGGCGGCGATGCCGGGCAGGTAGGCGACCTGCAAGCCGGCGAGCCTCGCCCTCGATATCGCGAGCGACCCGATGTTGCGGGCCTGGTCGACGACGACCAGCGTCCCGGCCCCGGCCTGGGCGAACAGGGCGTCGAGGTCGTGCTCGGTGTTGGCGACGGGCGCGCTGGCCAGGACCTCGCCTTGCCTGGTCACGTAGCATGCCCAATGGGAGAATTTCCCGACGTCGAGCCCTATGACGGCCGGGCAGGTGGCGGCTTCGGTCAGCATGATGGTATCCTTCCAATCGTCGGTCGATCGGAATGCTGCCTCGCGCGACACCCACATTACCTGGCCGTGGCGCTCTTTGGTCGGAGGAGCCCGGCAGTTTCCTATTAGTCGTCAGAAGCAGCGGCGCCCGCGTCGGCAACACCCCCCCGGGCCCTCGAGGGGCAGGGGCAGAAGGCCGTCCGCGGGCGCCCGATCGGCAGCCCCTCGGGACATGTGTCAATCGTAGTCCGATCGTCAAAGCTGACGGCTTAAGCGATTGGACTAACTACTTCTCAAACTGTAATGGGGTCTTCTGCTTGCAGGCGCTGTTTAATGGCCCTGTACAGGTTCGAGTCGAAGCGATTATGATCGGTTATCGAGAGAATATCGATGGAATGCTCCTTGAGCTTGTAGAGGAGCACGCCGACGCGCTCCTCGTCTGAGTTCCGTACAATATCGCCATCTTCTTTGTAGGAGCTTGCTTTCGAATGGATATGCAGGTCTATTTATATAACGTCATTGAGCATCTCCTATGCGTTCACCGCCTCGTGCCGGTAGGCGGTTCTTGCGTTGTAGTAGAAGTCTTCGCCGAGCTCCAGTGCTTCGAAGTGCTTCTCTGCGCAGCCGATCTTGAACTTCTCGGCATCACGCAGGGCGAGTTCGCCGTTCTTGCCACCCTTGGTTTCGGTTACGAAGTGCACCCGGCGCTCGTCCGCGGCATCCTCGACGTAGCCCCAGTCGGGGTTGCAGCTGCCGAGCGACGTGTCGATCTTGAACGTCAAAGGCAATTTCGCGAACACGAGCACCTCGTCCTGCTTATCCAGCGCCTCGGTGAAGGAGCGCTCGACCCCAGCCGAGTCGTACACGACGTAGTTATACGGGCTCTTGCCCGCATTGGCGGGCCTCCATGCGTTCTGGTCGAGGTGCGCCGCGTAGTCGTCAAGGTCCAGGTCGCTCACGGTGCACCACTCGTCCTCGGGCAGCTTCACGTACTTGATTCCCTTGGCAATGATGCCGTCCTTCACCTTGTTGATCTTCTCGCACACCCATGCGAGAAGATCAACAAGGTCGTTTTCGAACTCGCCGAAATGATCGCGCCCTTCCAGAACAGCCTTGATGGTGGCGCGTGTGAACCCCACCGCATCCTGCAGCTCGGCGATCGGGTCGGCAGGTCGTACTTGACGCGTTCTACCACGCCGACCACGGACGTGCCCGTGCCCTCGGCCGCCAGCCCCGCGTCGTCGGCGTTCAGAGAGGCGGCTTGCTCGTCGCCCGCGAAGGATGCACGGGCAGCATGCCGTTCACAGCTTCAATGGACTCCTCGATGAGCTTGGCGGAATCGGCCTCAACCTGGAAACGCGTACGCTGGCGAATGTGCTCCCACAACGCCTGAAACGCCGGGTCCATCGTAACGGCCTTCTGCAGCTCGACCGAAACTTCCTTGGCCTTGTCGCGGATCTGCAGCTTCTGCGACTTGCGCAGGATGATCGCCTCGACCTGCTCCTTCGCGGGTGCGAGCTCGAAGGGAGCTCCACTTTGCCTTCTTCGGCCGCAGCCTTCGGCTCGGGTGTCGCAGCCCCCTTGGCGTCGATCATACCGGTTGCGGCAAGATGCTCGTAGACCTGCTTCGACTTCTCGCAATCCAGGCGCTCCTCCGCATCTCCAACCGTTTCGACCGTTACCTTAGTGAAGCTTTCCGGGGTGATGATGCCCAGTTTGAAACCGTCGTCCTCGAATTCTTTCTGCAGTCCGGCGGCGAAGTCGTTGTAGCTCTCGTTCGCGACGACGGCAAGCACGTTCGCCTCTGGGTCGCACAGTCGCTCGCCGTCCTGGCTCGCGCGCAGACGCAGACCGCGCCCGGTCTTCTGGCACTTGGTCAGGGTGTCTTTGGTCTCCATCAGCGTGCAGATCTGGAAGACGTCGGGATTGTCCCAGACTTCCTTCGGAGCGGAATGGCTGAAGACGAACGATACGTCCTTGTCCTTGTCCGCGTCCTTTTCATCCGGAAGGAGATGAGCGTCTCCTTCTTCTGCATGATGAGCTCGAAGGCTCCCTCGTCGTCCTTGATGCCGGCGGATCCCTTGGAGTCCTTGAACTCGCCCTTCTCGCCCTTTGCGAAATAACCCTGATGCACGGCATGCGGGTCTTTCACCAGCGGCGCGCCGATGGCCTCGTAGAACTCGAACCAGGTTCCCTTACCGATGCCCGCCGCCTTTGCGACGTGCCGGGGCGCGCGAGGCGATTGCGTCGGCGCACTCTTCCTCGAACATCTGAGCGTACAAGCCGCCGTGGACCTCGGGCTCGTAGATGCGGCAGCGGTCCACGCGGTCAATGAAGAACAGGCTCAGAACCTTCACGCCGCGAGGCCACAGCTCGAACCGGCGATCCAGATGGTCAACGATGGTACGGCGGATCTGGGCGCTTTTGACGACCTCCTCGTTGACATTGCCCGCGTTTCCCCCAGCTCAAGCTGCTCGCGGTTCTGGCACTCGACGAACTCTTGACCTTCCGCGGTGCCGATGTTGCTCACGATCCATCCGTTCTCGCAATCAGCGTTCCCGCCGCTTTTCTGGAAAAGGTCAGCTCCTTGCCTTGCCGTGAACGCCTTGCGCTTCTGGATGCCATCCTTCTGGCGCACGCCAATGGTGATCTTAGCTGAGTAGGGGTCTGCTTTCGCCGACTCCAACCTCACGTAAGCGCCGTTGAGATTAGCTTCGGCCTGCACCGAGTCCACGCAGACACCCTTGACCAGGCTGCGGTCGAACGCATCAACCGGCGTCAGGCGGTAGATCATGTTGTACGCCTATTTGTACGTGGCCGGATAGCGCAGCACGAACAACAGGCTCAGACTCTTGATGGCGGCCTTGGCCTGCTTGGTGTTGTCGACGCTTTGCGGGTCGTCGATGATGACGATCGGATTTCATTCGCTCACCAGTTCGCGCGGGCTGAAGCCTCCGATGAGCTTTTCGTTGCAACGGTGGAAGAGGTCGCCCTCCTTGGCGATGCCGTCCTCATCGAGCCCCTTGTTGAAATCGTCGATGTTGATAACCACGACCTGGATGGAGCTGGACATGGCGAAGTTGTCCACCGGTCCCACATCCTTAGAATCGTAGACGAAGCAATCGAGCGGCGTGCGGGCGTAGAGCGCCTCGAAGTGCTTGCGGGTGGTCTGGAAGCTTTTGATCACGCCTTCGCGAATGGCCACGCTGGGGACTACGATGACAAACTTCGTGATGCCGCAGCGGCGGTTCAGCTCGTAGACGGAGCGAACGTAGACACAGGTCTTGCCCGTGCCGGTTTCTATCTCCACCGTGAAATCGCGCGGACGGCCGTCGCTGAGGACGTTCGTGGGCGGCAGGCAGCATTCCTCCTGCACGGTTATGGAGGTTCCCCAAAAGCTGGCCCGGAGCCACGCGAATATCGTTGCCGTGGCCGATGGCCAGCTCGCTTATCGTCGTCTGGCCCGTCCGACCCGAATCGGCAGAGAAGACGCTGCCAGCGAACTGCCGCCCGCGGAAAAGTCGCACGTCGCCTCTATAACCTCAAGCTGACGCTGTTGACTGGATGAGAATTTGAATTCAAGTGCCGCCATGCTAAATCGTCCTCAGCTCAATCTCGGCACCCATGCGTTCGCTCGCGTGCTTGAAAATCTGCACGACATTGAGCTTCAGCGTGTCGTCCAGGATGGAATCCAGCATCAGGACGTGCCGAGGCTCCATGGCTGCGATGGCCTCCAACGCTTCAATAGTGAGGCCTTGGGGCATGCAGCAAACAAGCTCGTCGTATACGACAGACCAAACGGGGTATCCGGCGGCATCGGACTTCTCGACGGGAAGCGTGAGCTCGAGCCCCACTTCAGCATCATCTCGAAGACGATGTCGAGTTCGGAGCGATCGGGTTTCACAACGTCAAGTACGAGCTGGCCGGGTTCGGGCTTCTCGATACCCGAATAGTCAAGGCAAAACACATGGAAGCCTATATCGGGAAGCGCTTCTCGGTGCCGTTTTCGTCAAGATTCAATTTGCAATTCGCTTCCTCAACCGCGCCTCGAATCGTGTCGCCAGCACGCCTAATACGCTCCTCGCCGACCTCGCAAATGTTCGAGTATTCGTTATTAAGCAGTTCGGGAATCTGAACTAGGATGAAGCTTCTTGTCCCTCCATTGCAAGAAACTACCTTCATTACTGCTTCTGCAGTCGAAGATGATACGGCAAAGAAGTCAAGGGCGATTCTTTCATCCGCATATCGATCAATGAGATACCTGATGAGGTTAACTGGCTTCGAATAATCGATTCATTTCCCAAACCAAGAGAATCTAGGTATTTCACCGTCTGCGTGCTTGAAAACTAATCGATGATTCCTAGGGATCTTTGAGTTCTCGTGATGATATCGCCTTCATTGTCGCAATTAAGATATTGCTTGGCGTATGCGGTCCAAATGCCCGTCGAGTCTTTTGCTTCGGATGCTTCGAATCCGCCAGCTCGACCGACTAAGACCTCCCGGTCGAAGCCGGAACCGATGCCGCCCCAGTTCTCCGAGGCGGTACTTCTCAAAATCCATAGAACCGTGATTACAAAGCATGCACTTTCATAAGCGTATGACTCGTCTGCATAGGGCCTGTGTGCGCATAGTGGCTATTGCGGCGATTCAGATATGTTGTTCGGGCGGCCTAACGGCTTTTCGCCGCCGACCCAAATCGTTTTCCGAAACTCGCCATCCTTGCTATGCGTCCAATCCGTTAGGTATCAACCCTCGCACTCTCAAAGATTCTGCACATCTTTCGACAATACCTGCTTCGAAGCGTCTTGACTCCTTCGCTTTCAGTGGCGGTTGAGCTTCGCGGTCGCGAGCATAAGGCCGTTTTCCTGTCCAGAAAGATTTGACGCCCCAGCCGCCGCCCATAAGGATGGCGGGCGATTTCAAACCGTTTCCGGGTACTCAAGCCTGTCCCAGTTTGGGCCAATTATCGCATCGATCTTACGTGCAATGTTTGATCTCTCCTTGTCGGATCCGTACATATACACTCCCCAACGAGCATTCGCCGCAACGCCGTCTCGTATTAGTTCGAAGTATCTTGAATCTACGCTCGACCAACTCAGACCGATGACGATAATTTCGGATACTGGCTTCAGGCCATCGAAAAACTCGCGGTTCCCCCTGATTATCCTATCTACAGGCTTGCGCGTTTCCGCAAGGAACCCTCGCACATGTGACAGACTCTCATCCAAAGCATGGTAGTCCGTTAGGCTTTGGCACCACGAATCAGTGCAATCGAGAGCTCGGTTATGCCCGAACACCAGGGCATCCTTCCCCAGCCGCGATCCATGAATGTGCAGTACCCTCTGCGGATCGACCCCGAAGAACTTTTCGATGGTCTCGGTGTAGTTGAAGGTTAAGTACAAAGCTTCCTCAGAATCAGCTACGAGCCCATCGCATGGGAACGGATCGGGAAATTCAATCCCGCGAATCCACTCGTCAAACAGCTCGAAGAGCTCGCGGGATCTCAGGGCGTTCTCCACAGTAAGCCGCACAGAGTCATAGGCGACAAGGTCTCGCTCTAAGCCGAACGCTACGTCTTCATCGGGACCTGCCGCCCCGTAATTCTTGGCAAGGTCATTCAAATCGACATCGCCTAAACCTCCGAGCTCGTTTTCGAAGTCTCCCCATGTGAAATCAGAAGACAAGAAACCCAGGCTTTCGTGCATAGCGGAGTCGCGGGCTTTGACATAACTGCCGAAATCGCAATACCCGCTCTTGATTCGATAATGCAAGTCAAAACCATTGCCGACCACATACAAACGCGCAGGTTCCATCTCCAATCATCCTCCTACGATCGCGCGTGCCGCCATTCGAATATGTTCATTCGTATGTTTATTCGCTCCGCATCGATAGTTCAATTGATGCTCAGGCGACACCCAAATAATAGCTACTGCAGCCACCTGCGCATACCTCACAACAGGTCCAAACGCTCAGTTGGAACTTATGTACTTATGATCTATGTATATAAGAGAATTAGATCATAAAGTCTATAATTCTGAATAGCTGTTAGCATCCGAACAAAAGGATGGACATGGATAAAGCTTCTATTCAGAGTGCTACCGATAAGGAAATAAAGTCACAAACTGTCCCAATTCAGCTACAGCTGGAACCTACCGTTCGAACTACCTTAAAAAGGGTATCAAAAGATCAAGATATGACGTATACGGAGCTGATAACTTCGATGTTAGAAAACCAATATCCAGAAGTTTTGACCAAAGCACATCAGGTAGAAGAGACTGGATGGGAGCTTTAAATATGGCGACTAAAGCTTCTTCGAATAAAGTAAAACCCATTCTAAAGTGGGCTGGTGGTAAGACCCAGCTGCTCGACGACCTCATTCCACGAGTACCAGACAGCTATGGAAAGTACATTGAGCCTTTTTTTGGAGGAGGCGCACTCTTCTTTGCGCTCAAACCCGAAAATGCCGTGATTTCAGACAGCAATCCCGAGATAATTAATATGTACGAACAGATCGCGGAAAACGTAGGAGAGGTAATAAGGCATCTTAGGGAGTATAAAAACGAGGAGGACGCCTATTACGAGGTACGGGAGCAATATTGGGAGAAATTGTCAAAAGCCGAGGCAGCCGCTCGCACGATATACCTCAACCACACCTGCTACAACGGATTGTATCGCGTTAATAAAAGCGGAGGATTCAATACTCCATTTGGTGGATACAAGAAACCGAATATATGCGATGAAGCAGCTTTACGGGCCGCTTCATCGACACTGAAAAAGGCTGTTATCCTTTGCGGTGACTACCAAGAGATTCTTAGAGAATACGCAAAAGCGGGTGACTTCGTTTTTCTTGACCCGCCTTACCTCCCTGTCACGCCTTCCGGAGATTTCAAACGATACACGAAAGAGCAATTTCATGAAGATGATCACAGGCAATTAGCCGAGACGATAGGACAACTTGAAGAGCAAGGATGCCGCGTAGTCCTTACCAACTCGAATCACCCACTGGTAATGGAGCTTTACAGAGATTATCCGATGACCGTTGTGCAGACACGAAGACGCGTCTCTTGTCGTGGCAATAACAGAAGCGGCGAAGACGTCATTGTCGATATCGGAACAGACAGAGCCAGCATCAAGATGGACGATCAGGTAGCCAAATATCCGCAGACAAGATATATGGGTTCTAAGCAAAAGATGCTTGCTCCAATATGTGATGCCGTAACGAGATTCAAGCCAAAAGTGGCGATTGACTTATTTGCGGGTTCCGGGATAGTGAGCTACATGCTTAAAGCACAAGGCATACAAGTGATCAGCAATGATTATATGTGGATGTCTACGACTTTCACAAAAGCACTTGTTGAGAACAACGACACAAAGCTTAGCCTGGATGTTGTGGACAGCTTGCTAGAGCCAGCAAAGAACAACGATCATTTTGTGGCCACTAAGTTTAAGGGTCTTTACTACAAAGACGGGGAAAATGAGGTCATCGACAACTTGCGAGCCAATATCCAAAAACTTGAGAACGAGTACGAAAGAGCGATTGCGATGATGGCTCTTATCAGGGCGTGCACGAAGAAGAGGCCAAGAGGCTTATTCTCCTATACGGGGCACCGATATGATGATGGAAGAAAAGATTTGCAGAAGAGCATGGAAGAGCAGTTTTTGGACGCTGTCGAGCTAATCAATCAAGCCGTTTTCGACAATGGACAGCGAAACAAGGCAATAAATGGGAACGCACTAGAACTTGATGTTGAAACACCTAATTTAGTCTATATAGACCCTCCCTATTACTCAAAGATTTCAGATAACGAATACGTACGTCGGTACCATTTCGTGGAAGGCTTGGCGCGAAATTGGAACGGCGTGGAAATACAGGAACACACAAAGACGAAGAAGTTCAAATCCTATCCAACGCCATTTAGCACTGAAAGCGGTGCTGAGGGAGCCTTCGAGGCGATGTTTGAAAAGTACAAAGAATCGGTCATTGTCGTCTCTTACTCGTCGAACTGTTTGCCGAACAGGGAAAAGATGACCGAGCTTTTGGCGAGATTCAAAAAGCATGTGGAAGTGATTCCGATTGATTATACATATGGGTTTGGAAACCAAGCATCGGCCAAAACGCACCGAAATAAAGTCAAGGAATACTTGTTCATAGGATATTAATTATGGAAGAAAACCAAATCGATATCTGGCTAGTAGGCAACACGGGACTAAGAAACCCTGCGCGAATCGCGGATGGTTTCAAGCTTTATGCGCAATCACCTTTTGTGGGACAGCTGGTTGATGGGAAAAACGACATTGCTTTCACGAGTTATTTGTCCGAGCATGGCGTTATAAACAACAAGCCTGGTAAGGATACTTCGGGAAGCCACGCCAGGAAGTGGCGCCTTATGTTCGAGCGAAACGGTTTGATCTACCCGAAGATCAGACCGTCCGAGGGCAGGCAGGAAGATTTAGGTCAGATAGGACAAATAACACCTTTCGGGTATTCGTTTCTGCAGGCCGATACATATCCAGCGCAGCAGGAATGCTTCTTGCGTGCTATGAGTGTTGAACAGATACAAACGACAACGGAGGACAGCAAGCTTTTCTCACCGTTACGATGGATTCTCGCGATAATGCTGGAATTGGAAAACCGCACTGGTTCTAGCGAGTTAACGAGAACCGAGTTTGCCTTATGGGGTCATACAACCGACCCCACGTACGACCTCACTTATGTCGTAGACAACATACTAGATTTGCGAAAAAGGAGAAAAGCCGCGCCATCAAAACACGTCTTCGATCGTAACGAAATATCAGAGCGTGGCAAAGTGTATCCAAAGAAGAAAAGCAATTTCTTTGATTACACCGATATGAATATGCGCTACTTACGCATTACAGGCGTCTTGCAACGAAAAGGGCGTGGTTTGGTTATCGTTCCAACCAAACACGTTATTGCACAGAAACTTGCCAAAACCACTGCGAGCAACGAAACATTATTCGAAGCAAGGACAGTTCTTTCAAATGGGGCACCATTGCCGAGCGACGATTTTGCAACTGCGAAAGAATTGCTGAGCAGCATAGAGAAGATGGCTAAAGAGCAGAGCGTTTATTTCGACATCAGCGATTTGGAGCTCGACAATACCGTGACCGTCAATATTGCACGTCATAGAGTCGAAGAGGCGCTGCAGCTAACCAACGAGCAAGCATATGCCGATAGGCAGCGTTACGAATGGGAAGAGATCGCCGAGTACATGCGACTTATCGAACAGGGTGGCGGCGTTAGCAACGAAGAAGATGAGGAGTCAAGAATAGATGTTCCAAAAGATGAGCTTCCAGCATATCTCGAATGGGTACTTTGGCGATCCGAGCTTGCGATAGACAGCATGATTACAGAGCCGAATGAAGTCAGGGGATTTAAGATTGATTCCGATTTCTTGCCCGTTAGCACAGCTGGGGGCGGCAGGGGCGACCTTTACTGTGAGTACCAAGATTTCATGTTGGTAACCGAGGTCTCTATGTCGACCTCATCTAGACAAGAAGCCATGGAAGGCGAGCCCGTTAGGAGACATGTCTCGGACGCAATCGATAATTCAAGCTGTCCTGTTTATGGTCTATTCATTGCAACAAGAATAGACACGAACACGGCAGAGACTTTCAGACATGGCGTTTGGTACAGCAAGCAAGACAATAAACGCAGGTTAGACATAGTGCCACTGACTTTGCAGCAATTCAGGCAGTATTTCGTGGCAATGTTTGAATCCAATAAACCAAGTCCAGAACGACTACGTGAGCTAATTTTGGAATGCACTATAAGGCGCGACGCATTAAATGGGCCAGAATGGAAGGATTTCATCGAACGTACCGTACAGAATCGTACCCGCCTCATTAGTGAAGGCAATGTGGAAGTCGCTTCTTCTAACTTGCCCATTATGCCCGGTATGACGGTTGAGCATCCTGTCTTCGGAATGGGACAAATCATACTCGCGAAGGTAATTTATCGCGACAAGGGTAATTCGCTAGGAACCATACCATTCATCAATCAATTGCCAGATGGGATAAGAATGTTGCCTGACGGGAAGAGCCTAGAGCACGAAGGCAAAGGGCTATTAGAAGTACTTACCTACCAGGTTGCGTTTGGCGATACGCTGATCCCCATGAAACGTGAAGATTTACTAACGACGACCCGCTTGTATTACTAGATATCAGCTTGAATATTTCATGCAGAGCAACTGCAAGATTGCTGCTTGGTGAGGTGCCGGAAGAATGCATATCCGCATAGAAGCGTTCAGGGGTTTGAATTCATTTGATTACGATGTCCGAGATAATAAGGTGAATTCTCTTTATGGCGTATGTGGCCCAGGCAAGAAGCCACTGCTGGAGGCGCTTGCAAGCAGACCTGATGCAGGTAATGTTACGATAGGTCATGAGGAAGAAGGCTCTGCAGTTTTCGCAAACCCCTCAGAACCAGAATATGGAAGACACCTCACGAAATGTTGCTTCAAACAGACTAATAGCGAAAGCATCGCGTCTTCATTGGCAATACAGACAAATTAGGCAAACCGGAAGAGTCCTGCCGAGCATTGCAGCGCTTGAGCAACACTTGCTTCGCGCAATCCGTAACGCCTGTTTCGTGCAATCATGTCGCCATGCAACCGATCGTACGAAAGGAGCGCACATCATGGCGAGAAAGATTCGGCAGCTGATAATCGAGCTTCGCGAGCAAGGACTGTCGAGGAGGAAGATAGCCGCGACGCGCCGTATGTCGATGGAGTCGGTTTGCGAGGTTTTCGACATCGCGGCTGAATGTGGCATTGCCTGGGACGATGTCAAGGGCATGACGGAATGCGGCATCTACCACCTCTTCTACTCGGACAAGCACGTCCGCGAGAGCGCGTTCGAGGACCCGGACCGGAAGTGCGTCTACAAGGAGATGGCCGAAGCCAGAGTCAACCTGCGGCTATTGCACGACGAGTGCAGGGACAAGCGCCGACAGACCGGCAAGGCGGCCATGAGCTGCATCAAGTTCTGCGGGGACCACGGCGACTGAGCAGGCGCCAACAGCCTGACCGAGAGAATCGAGGCAAGGCCGGCCAGCCCTGCGAGGTCGACTGGTCGGGGCCCATGCTAGGCGAGGACCTCGTCGATCCGAGGCCGGCGAGGTCTCCAAGATCTACTTGCTCGTCGGCGTGCTGCCGTTCAGCCAAAAGGCGCGCTTCGAGCCGACGCTCAACATGAAAGAGGGGACCTAGCTTCGCTGTCACGTGCACATGCACGAGTCCTGGGACAGCGTGCCGAAGCAGACCGTCCACGACAATCTGAAGACAGGGGTCGTCAAGCACCCGTGCGAGAGGGAAATCATGTTCAACGACGCGTACGAAGCATTCGGCGAGCACTATATGACGACGATCATGCCCGCCCGGGTCAGGAAGCCGAAGCAAAAGTCGTCCGCCGGGGGAACGGTTCGAAACGCCGCCACGTGGGTCATCGCGCAGCTGCGCAACCGCGCGGTCGCGATCCTTGACGAAGCCGTGCGCGAGCGCAACGCGACCCGCAACGTCCATCCCTTCCAAAAGAGGGAAGGCAGCCGCAACTCGGTGTTCGCCGAGGTCGAGGCCGCGGAGCTCAAGCCGCTGCCCGACGTCCGCTACGACGTCATCGAGCGGGCCCACAATCGATCGGTCAACCTCGACTTCCGCATCGTGCACGCCAAAAACCGTTATTCCGTACACCGCCACTACGCAGGGCGCAAGGTCGATCTGCGGGTCGAGGAGTCCACTTTGTCAACCCACCACGCGGGCGAACGCATCACCACCCATCGGCCGCTGCCCTCCTGCGCGGGAAACGGCAGGGATCACGCGGCGAGCGGCACCTCCTCGGCTTCGGCTTCGCCCTCTCGAAGAACGCCTCCATCTCGCCGGCGGGCGTCTGGTAGCTGATCGTCGAGTGGGGCCGCATCCGGTTGTAGAACCCCTCGATGCAGCCGACCACGGCGCTCCTCGCCTCGTCGCGGGTCGGCCAGCTCCTGAGCGAGTGCATCTCGTTCTCGAGGGTGGCGAAGAACGGCTAGGCCACCGCGTTGTCGCGGCAGAAGCCCGTCCGCCCCGCGGACAGCCGATCGCGTTGCCGGCCACGTAGCCACGCGCCTTGACCATCGAGAGCGGCGAGACGGCGGCGTCGGCGGCCATGCGCTCGGAGAGCGGCCAGCCCACGACCATGCGCGTGCGCAGGTCTATCGCCGCGGCCAGGCAGAGCCTCCCCTGACCCGTGCGCAGGTGCGCGATGCCGCCGCAGAGCACGGTCGTCGGGACCGGGGGCTCGAATCTCCTGCGCACCGGGTCGGGGCGCGCCGGGGCTCCGGGGTCGGGGACCGTCGTACGCTTGCGGGAGTTCGGAGCGACGCCGCGCCCCCCACCTTACTCCCCGCAGCACCAACCGCTCTCCCACGCCCTCCCGCTTCCCCGCCCCAACCTTAAAAAGACCTGAAATCCCATTTGCCGTGGTATAAAGACCCCAAGCAACGAAAGACCCCCTTGGGGAATCGGCCTTCCGGACGGAGCACCATTGCCCATAGAGTAACCGGAAACGCAAGAACTGCACCGCGTTCCCCAAACGAAGTGAAGAGGCACCGATGAAAATAACCTTGAAGATCGCATTGATCGTAATACTTGCCCTAGCCGGCATCTCCCTAGCTGCGTTCATGCTCTTGAAATCGCTCACCCCCAACCAGGAAGAGCGCATAGCCTACGACAAGGACAAGCAGGTCGCGCTCATCGACTCGCAGCTTGCCGGGATAGACCTCGAAAAGATCCGCGCGAAAAAAGACCTGATCATGGAGAAATCCATCGAAAACCTGCATGCGGCAATCTCTAAGGGCGAACTAACCTACGAAGAGCTGACGGCGTTTTACCTGGACCGCATCAAAACGTACGATGCCGGCGAAAAGGGGCTCAACGCAGTGGCGGCAATCAACCCGAAAGCCATAGAGGAAGCCCGCGCCCTCGACGCGAGCCCCACAACCCCGACGGGCATGAGGGGAATCCCCGTCCTCGTCAAAGACAACATCAACACGAACACCATGCCGACCAGCGGCGGCACCTACGCGCTCAAGGACTTCACGCCAAGCGACAACGCCGAAATGGTAACCGCCCTCGTCAATAGCGGCGCCATCATTTTGGGCAAGTCGAACCTGTCGGAGCTTGCGAACTTCATGGACACGAGGATGCCAAGCGGCTACAGCTCCAAGGCCGGCCAAACCCACAACCCCTTCAATCCCCTCGAGCTCTCGCCGGAAGGCTCCAGTTCCGGAAGCGGCGCAGCCGTTGCCGCGAATCTCTCCGCAGTGGCGATCGGAACGGAAACCACGGGTTCGATCATCGCCCCGTCGGCGATCCATTCGATCGTCGGGTTCAAACCCACGAAAGACGCCATCTCCGCCACGGGCGTGATTCCGTTGTCGTCCACCATGGACACCGTAGGGCCCATGACGAAAAACGTGAAGGACGCAGCCGCTCTCTACAACGCATCTATATCGGATACGTCGAAGGCCGTGGACGAAAACCTCAACGCCGACTTTCTTAAAGGAAAGCGAATCGGCATAGTCGGCAAAGATCCCAACCAAGCCCTTGCCAACAAGATTAAGGCATGCGGCGCCGAAGCGGTAGCGGTCGAGCTTCCGGAAGAGGGAATTGACAACGAGCACATCATCAACCAGGACTTCAAAAACGATCTCAATCGGTACCTGCAAACCTACAATGCGCCGGTGAAAAGCCTCGCGGAGCTGATCGCCTTCAACAAAGAAGACGCGAGCAGGCGAGCAAAATACGGTCAGAACCTCATTGAAGAGGCAAACGAGGTGAACGAATTCGATAAAGCGAAAGTCGAAGCGATGGTCAAAAAGGCACAGAGCAGAATCGACGACCTGCTTCGCGACAACAAGCTCGACGCGCTTGTTTTCTACGACAACGAAGGCGTCCTTCTGCCCGCCGTGGCAGGATACCCCGAACTGACGGTGCCGGTCGACGCTTCCGAAGAAGGCGCCCCTAGGGGAGCCACTTTCATCGCAAGCCAGAACGAGGACGAGAAGCTGCTCAACATCGCCTACAGCTTCGAGCAGAAAACCGCCGCACGAGCGATCCCCCAAAACTACCTGAAGTAGGATTGCCCGCAATCAACGAGCGCCGGATTGCGCCGTTGACGAGCTCCCTTCTTAGCAAACGATCACTGCGCTTCCCAAAATCCCTTAGCGTGCGGGCTTCCTTCTAGCCCGCCCGCACGCGCTGGACACCGCACGCACCGCGAAGCGCGATTTGACGTTTCAAGATCAAATCGTCAAGCCCACGGAAAATCTCCTTGCTATGCTGTGCCTCAATAGGAGCGAATCGCTCTGAGCGAAAACCGCATCGATTTTTGAGCGTTTTCCCAAGACGGTTCGCACGCATTCGAAGGGAAGGGGCTCCTATGTTCTTCTATGAACCGCTTTCGGCAACGGCTTTTATAAGCGTAATCGTCTACCTGGTGTTTCTCATAGGAATGAACGAGCTTTCGCGTCTAAGCAAATGGGTCGGCGCGGCGATGTTCATCGCGTTGCCCATCGTGTTGACGGTGTTCGTATGGCCGAACACCGCCGTCGAGGGAACAGGCGCGGGCACATGGTTTCAGTGGGTGAAAACGTACTCGTGCTTGGCCGGTGCCATTCTGGGATGGCTCATCGTGTACTTTCCCGCGTTTCAAAAGAAGCACATCGTATGCATTCCTCCCATCATCTTCGCCATCAACATCCTGGAAGCGTGCATCCGCGACTTTCAGCTGGCAGGCGTAACGGGCATGGTGGACGGCTACATGGTAGTGGGCGGACCATGGAACGTCATCAACGGCGTGGCGGGCATCCTGAACGCGCTGTGCATCTGCGGGTTTTTCGGGATCATCGTAAGCCGCGGAAAGAAGAAAGACTATATATGGCCCGATCAAATGTGGTTCTGGATCATCGGGTACGATCTGTGGAACTTCGCGTACACCTACAACAGCGTGTCGGACCGTTCCATGTACTGCGGCTTGGTTCTACTGCTCGCCTGCACCATCCCGGCGTTCTTCATCAAGCGCGGTGCCTACGCGCAGCATCGCGTGCGCACCTTGGCCGTCAACATGATCATCACCATGACGGTGCCGTGGTTCTTCTTGCATCCCATGTTCATAGTGCATTCCACCAACAGCCCCGCAGCTCACATGACCATCTCTGTGATCGCGCTTGCGTTCAACGCATGCGTGGCGGTCTATCAAGCGCGCACGATGCTGGCAAAAAAGCGCAATCCGTTCAAACGCGAGCTATTCATAGACAGCTCGCGGTACCGCAGCGTCTACCTTGACAACATCGACGTTCCCGAAGGCGAACGCGAAGCGGCGCTGGCGAACCTGGAACAATTCGGCTATGCCGCGGCTTGGGACGACAAGGGCCGCGTGGAGACGATGGTGACACGTCCGTAGCAACAGCGGCGCAATTGGAACCAGGGCGAACCGTACGCGGCAAGCCACGACGAGCCCTGCGAGCAACAAGGCCCCGGCATCGCGCGATCCAAGGAGGCAATCCATGGGAATCCTGTACCAGGCAAGCGACCCTACGGTGTGGGCCGTATGGCTGTTCGTGCTGTTCGCCCTGATGGCATTCAACGAATTAGGGCGCACGAGCGCATGGGGCGGCGTGGCGCTGTTCATTGCCGCGCCTATCGTGCTGACCGTGTTCGTATGGCCCTACACCGCCGCGCCCGGAAACGCCTACGGCACGGGCAACTGGTTCAACTGGGTGAAAACGTATTCCGCTCTAGCCGGATGCGTGGGCTTCATGGCGCTCAGGTTCGTGAAATGGCGCGGTGCCGACGGTCGGACGCATCACCTGTACGAAAAGCGTTGGGCGCTCTGCTTCCCGCCGCTCATTCTGGCAGTCAATATAGCCGAGGCCGTGGTTCGCGACGTCCAGATGTTCAGTTTCGGATTATGGGACGGCGCCGTGGTCGACCATGTGTGGATGATTTCCGGTCCGTGGAACATCATGAACGCGATAGCCGGCGTTCTGAACATCATCACCATCTGCGGCTGGTTCGGCATCTTCGTTTCCAAGGACAAGTCCGAAGACATGATCTGGCCCGACATGATTTGGATGTGGATCATCGCCTACGATCTGTGGAACTTCGCGTACACCTACAACTGCATGTCCGACCATTCCACGTACACGGGCTTGGCGCTATTGATCGCCTGCACCATCCCCACGTTCTTCACGAAGCGCGGCGCATGGCTGCAACATCGCGCGCAAACGCTGGGACTGTACGCAATGTTCGCCATGGCGGTACCGCAGTTCTACACATTTGCGGAAATTCCCACCACGCACAATCCAACCGCGTTCTTCGCAGTAAGCTTGGTGGCACTTGCCGCCAACATGGCGCTTGCCGCCTACCAGGTTCACCGGATTCGTTCGCGGCGTCTTAACCCGCTGAAAGACGAGCTTTATACTGACACCAGAAGCTATAGGGAGGTCGTCGAGGAAAACCGCTGATCCGCTCGTCCGATATCCTCGCGAAAGCGGAGCGCAGCCGCACAACGGCACGCACATGCGGCGACTTCCCAAACGAACGAAGGAGCCGTCATGCCCATGCAGAGCAGCGCGCCCATGCCGGGAGTCGATCCGCACCTGCCGCGTCCCGTCACGCGGCAGGTGCGCGAAAGCGCACGGCTAGACGGCACGGCGGGCGACATCATGCTGGCTGCGCGAGAATTATACGAACGCGCGGGAGTGGCAGCCACCAGCTTGGCCTCCATCGCTCGCGAGGCCGGCGTGAGCCGTAGCCTGGTGTACTATTATTTTCCCGACAAGCAGGCCGTGACTGCTGCCGTATTGGACGATTACCTGGAAGACCTGATTGAAAGCGTGGCCACCTGGAACGAACTGCGCGCATTCGGCGACACGCCCTCCGAGCTGAAAAAATGCGTGTCGGCGTTTCGCCGGGCGCTCTACACCGCATCGGGCCGACCGCGCCCCATGATAACCGTCCTGGAAGAACTGGGCATGCGCGACAAGTTCGCCACACGGGCCGTACGCGAAATCGTCGCATGCATCCAGCGCTACATCGTGTCCGAATACGCGGCATACCGCACCGTCGATATTCAGCTGGTGCCCGAAACGTTCGGATTGCTGCTCTTCGGCCTGGAGGGGATGATGAAAGCCAAACCCGACATCACCGATGACGAGTTGGCGCTGCTCATCGCGCAAACGCTGCACCTGGACATGCGGGTGATGGACCCGCCCCCGTGGCCGGAGCACCCCGCTGCTTCGGAATGAGAAGCGACGACCTTTCCCCGCACAAGGGAAACAAGCAGGAAGGAAAGCCGCTCTTTTGGAAAGTTGGCGACAAACACCGAGGCACATTCGGAAACCGAAGCGAACTCCTTGGCCAGGCGCTCAAAGGTACAGGGAGCGGACAAACTCAACGAACTCAGAATCCAAATTGCTGAGATGACGCGACCTCCGCCAAAACAAATGCAACGGCATTTCTATGGTATTCCCACAGCCGTCCACGATGGGAAGAACAAGCAGGTGCCCGTTTCTTATCGTTCGTCTTGCATGCTGCAAAGGACGTATCACGTACAATTCTCTATCAATGACGAAATCGATGTCGCTATGAGAGCTAACCTGCAAGGGAGAAACGTTCACCGAGCTCCCCTCGGACCGCACGCGCTCGATGAAGAATTCGTTGAAATCCCGCTCCCCCGAAAACAAGACCAATTCACCTTGCACCAATTCCTCAATCGCAACGACGCCTCCTGCGGCGAAGCGCGCACAATGATCGGACACCAAAGCCGCAATGGGGAACTTTTTCAGCAGCAAACCTTCCGATAATCGAAAATCGCCTTTCGACACCACGCTGATGCCAAGATCGACTCTTCCCTCGGCAACAGAATCAACTATTGCGTCCCCCTTCATCTCAGCGAAGCTCAGATCGGCCGTTTGATGGGCTTCCTGAAACTCGAGAAGAGCACTGCGGTCGATGCTTCCACCGTTTTCCCTGAAACAGAGGGAATGGATGCCCACCGTAAGGGAGAGGGTTCTCTCCTTCTTGTACTGATCGGCAAGAACCTGCAACCTCTCCAAAGAAAGAAGCGCTTCTTCGGCTTTTTCTTTGAATAATTCGCCGAAGGAGGTTAAGGCTATCCCGTTAGGGCCCCGCTCGAAAAGCGAAACGCCTATGCGGCATTCGAGAATCTGAACCCCCTTGGAAACCGCCTGCGGAGACACGTAAAGCATCTTTGCAGCTTGCGAATAGCTCCCCGCCGAGGCTGCCGCCACAAAGTACTCCAGTTGGCGCATTTCGAATTCAATCAAAGCCCCTCCCTTACCCCAGTGAAACGCGAAGCTTTCAAAACATCATAGCAAAGCACTTGCCCGCTTTCGCTTCATCTATTCAACAAAAAATTGCGCTGCATCAACGCGACATTGAAGCAGGTTGTTTTTCGTTGGGCTGCCCAAAGAATCACTTCTTTCCTCAAGGCGCTTGCCGCCTCTATAGTAAATACTCGAAGGTCAATCTGACTGCACGAACTTCGTTGGAGGGTAAAAGAGAGGAAAGCCATGTCGGTAGGAAGAAGAGAGTTTCTCAAAACCATCGGTGTAGCCGGTGCCGCGCTTGCAGGAGGCGCCGCGCTTGCTTCTTGCGCACCTGCGAAGTCGTCTTCGGAAGACACGCAGGGCCAAACGAACAACCTCGATGCTGCCTCGGTTGCATGGGACAGCGAAACCGACGTCTTGGTAGTGGGCACCGGGTTCGCAGGGCTCGCCGCAGCCATCGAAGCAAAAAAAGCCGGCAGCGATGTCGTCATTATCGATAAAATGACGACGTACGGAGGCAACTCGAGCATCAATGGCGGAGACATGGCCGCTGTCGGCACCCCCTTGCAGAAAGAAGCGGGCATCGAGGACAGCGTCGACCTTATGATGGCGGATATGCTTAAAGCCGGAAAATACTACAACCATCTGGATAAAGTGAAAGTGCTTGCAGAAAATTCCGGTGCCGCCGTCCAATGGCTTACCGATATCGGAGTCAAATTCACAAAGCTCAATTTCCATGGAGGCCACTCGGTTCCCCGAACCAACACGACCGAGAATGCAACGGGGGCGGACATCGTCAAGGCCGAAGTCGCCTATCTGGAGAGTCTGGGAGTTGAACTGACGCTCGGCACCAAAATGGAACGGCTCGTCGAGGATGCTTCAGGACGCATCGTCGGTGCCGAAGTTCGCAAAAAGTACAAGTTCGGGCAAGAAAACAGCGGCACCCTGGCTTACATCAAGGCAAAAAAAGCCGTCGTACTCGGAGCAGGCGGATTCTCCCAAGACGTTCCCATGCGGGCTATACACGAACCGCGCCTGACAGACTCCTTTGCAAGCACAAATCACCAAGGAGCAACGGGCGAGGCTTTGAGGGAAGCGCTCAAGCACAAAGCCATGGACGTGCACATGGATTGGATCCAGCTAGGGCCGTGGACCAGTCCCGACGAAGAGGGCTTTGGCTATTGCCCGCAATTTTGCGAACGGCTTGTGGGCTACGGGCTGATGATCGACCCCGCTACGGGAAAACGATTCGTCAAGGAAACAGGGGACCGCAAAGAGCGTGCCGACCTCATGCTCGAGATCAACCATCCCACGCTTATCATCGCGGACGCCCCAACGGTTAAAAAGCAAGTGGCCCAGCACATCTTCGAAGGAGGTCTCAAAAAGGGCGTGATTATGGAATTTCAAACCCTCGATGCGATTGCGGACAAGTTTGAAATACCCGAGGAAACGTTCCTTGCCGAAGTCCAACGATGGAACGGCTTCGTGGCCCAAGGAAAGGACGAGGACTTCGGCGCAAAGGTGCAAGTTGGCGCCGAACCGACGCAAACGCCTCCGTATTACGCCGCCAAACTATGGCCGAAAGTCCACCACACCATGGGCGGACTGCATACCACTTTGCAGGCGCAGGTTATCGACCAAGACTTCAAGCCCATTCCCGGATTGTACGCAGCTGGCGAAATAACGGGCGGAACGCACGGCGCCGTGCGCTTGGGAAGCTGCGCGATTACCGATTGCACAGTCTACGGGCGCATCGCCGGGCAAAACGCGGCGAAAGAACAATCGTAAGCCTGCACAAAGATCAAGCACCGAATACGTGGTGACGCCAGAAATAGATCGCGCTCCGGCAGGACATCCGTCGGGGCGCGATGGAAAAAGGGCGCCAAGAGGATAGGTTGCACCACCGTGCCCCTACCATGAGCGCTTGCGGTACCAGAAGAATTCCGCCGAAGACAAGAAGGAATACGAATTTCAACCATTTCGAGCACTTCTTGCCCAACATGGCAAGCGCTGCAAGCATAAAGCCTGTAGGCGCAAGGCAAAGCATCGCGCATCGGTTCCGCCAATAGGAGCACACGACGGATAAGCCGTGGCCGATCTCCCTTGCATTATCAGCCTCGAAAGAAATCCTATGGCCGCCTGCCGCCGCAGGATGCTCCAAGAGGACCTTGCCAAACAGCTCGGCAGCGCTACCGTTTCGAGCGCCCCGGCGGAGCAACAAGAATGCCGACATCACAAGTCGCCAGCGCCTCAACAGCAAGCTCCTGCTCGGAGCGCAACGCTCCCTTGAACTCAACTCTAATCGACCGGCCTTTGCAACGCCTGCCCCCAAACGCAGGTTGCGCGCCTTATCCGGCCAATCGCTGCAGTTGCCATCCCCTCTTTTGACACGTACGGCAGATTCGACCGCATGATCCGCACCCTCGCAGGCACGTCTTTCGAATTAAGCTTTAAACTGACTTTCGACGTCATGCGTTTGAGTGATGATGGAAACCGCCGCTGATCATCGTAAGTTTGAAACGATGCTCCCATGAACAAGGGTTTACCGTCATGACATGCGCCACTCCGAAGCGGCAACGCAAATCGCATTGCCGAAACCACCAATCGGAACAGAGCCCTGAGGGGGAAATAAGCGGTCGTACGATTTGAATCGCGCGCTCGAACCGATGAGCACTGCATGTGCCGACAAGGCGCAGCAAAGCTTGCGAGCATCCGTCGCTGCCACCGGCTCGGCGAAAAATGCCCTCATGTGGGCACATCGCCCGATCGCGAACGCTCGACCGCCGCAGGAGCACCCTCCCGATCGCGCGCGATCCGAAACGCACTTACCGCCCGCCGTTAATCATCCTTGTCGAAATCAACCGCAAGCAAACGCGCATTGCCGTCATCGACAAGCGGATAACCCGCCGCAATCCCCGCACTTCCTCAACCCGATCCTCGAAAACGAGCCAGAAGGACCGCGTCTTCAAGCGGCAAAAGCTCGCGACGCGAGCGGTTCGAACACTCGATGCGAGGCTTCCATCGCGCAGACCGCTCCATCCCGACACGCGGCAGCAAAAAACAACTCGTCCCTGGAAGCGAGCGTTACTTCCAGGGACAAGCTTTAGTTCAGGCAATGCGAAACGATCTGCTTGCTTCCTTTAAATTTCCCTCTTCCTCAAAGCCATAGCAAGAACACCGCCCGCCGCAACAACCGCCGCAAGAGCAGGCGAAAGAGGACTGTGATCCCCCGTGCGAACGAGACCCTTGTAGCCCACTGCAGCCCGCTTGCCCTGACCGTTGTCATCAGTTCCGACGTTCTTGCCGGTTTCGGGAGAATCAGGCTTCTCCTCATTTTTGTTAGAGCCAGGATCGGCTATCTCGCGGTCCTCCATGCGCACCACGGACCCGGCCGCGGCGGCCCACCCGTCCCCGGAGCGGACCTCCACGGCGCCCTCGCGCACGCGGAACACGATCGACTCGGCCACCTCGTAGCCCCGCGGGGCGCGCGTCTCCACCATCGTGTAGACGCCCGGGGCCAGCTCCACCGAGCGCGGCTCGGGGCCCGAGACCCACTCGGCCACGGCCTCGCCGTCGGCGGAGCCCCCCTTGACGACCTTGAGGGAGGCACCCTCCAGCTCGCCGGAGCCGGCCACGGCGGTCTTGCTCATGAGCGCGGTCGCGCCTTCGTCGGCAACGCTTACGCGCAAAGCGACGGTGCGCTGCAAGCTCTCCGAAAGGGCAAAGCTGCCGATGGTCTGGCTTCCCGGAGCAACGAAGCTTATGCTCTTGCCCATGTCCTGCGGCTTGAACAGATTAATAAGAATCTCGTTCTCGCCAAACGAAACCGACTCCGTCGCCTGGATGAAAAGACCTTCGGGCCTCTTCTCCACGCGCAGCCCCTCGGGCACGACGATATCGCCCAACTCGTCGTCCGAAATCACCTTGTCGGACTTCTCGCTTACCACGATCCCCTGAAGAAGTTCCTTTTTGGAAACGGTCAGGGTTCCATCGATCTCGTTTCCATTGAACATGAACTGCGGCACGTACGCCATCTTTTCGCGATAATCCGCCACCTTGTCCTTGATGGACTGCTTCATGCTGTCGATGGTCTGCGCTATTTCGGCAGGCATCTGTTCGGCAGACCCCGAACCGTCATTCTTGACCAAGGCGAACTCTTTGAAATTCGAGTTTCCCAGCTCTTCCCAGATAAGAAGCTGCGCGGCAACGTACCACAGCTTGTTCTGACTGTCGTCGTTGTCTTCGTTGCCGTATCCAAAATGAGAATACAGGCTCATGGTGTTGATCATATCGGAAGTGAGCGTCAAATCCGAGGGCTGGTAATCGCCCATTTTAAGGGGGTCGACCATCACGTCGGCCTCAAGGCAATAAACCGGCTTTTCCTCGTGGCTGATAACAGCCACGGCAACGTAGTTCGTCTTCTTCAAGTGCCCGGGATTCTGCTTGTCTTCGACCATAACCCCCAGCGTGTTTCCCGAGGGGTCCTTCGCATTGATCGCGTACACGTCTTTCCCGTCGAAAATGCTGGTAATCTCAAGAGGGCCGGCTGCAACCCCAACCGCTGAAGCGGGTGCAGCATATACCGGAGACAAGCCTATCAGCGCCATCAGAAGCAGCGCAATTACGGGCATTCTCATTCTTGTCATAAGCAATCCTTACTTAATACGAACGTAAGGCGACAAGACAACCCCCGTCGTCATAGCCGCCCATCTTCCATTTCCGGTCGAATAAATCGACCCCGAATTATGCCAGGCGGAGTCTACTATAGAATTGTTTATACATGAAAGAGTTTATATACAAGCAAGGATAAATGATCCATTGCGTAAACCATCTGCTCTGCACAGAGGCGAAAGCGCCGCGAGCCAATGCAAGCCTCAGCTCGCGGGAACCGCTTCCGCATGCAGGTCAGAGAAGTATTGCTCCGCTATGCGAGCGGACGAAGCGGCATCCTTTGCGTAGTAATCCGCGCCGATGATCCGAGCGTACTCTTCCGTCAAAACCGCGCCGCCCACCATTACGGCAGCACCCGGGACCTCAGCGTGCAAAAGCGCGATCGTCTGCTCCATCGCCTTGACGGTCGTCGTCATCAAGGCGGACAATCCCACCAACCTCGCATGGCACTCCCGAACCCCGTCCACAACCGCTTCAGGCGAAACATCGCGCCCAAGATCGACCACGCGATACCCGTAGTTCTCGAGCAGCATCTTGACGATGTTCTTCCCTATGTCGTGAATATCGCCCTTCACCGTAGCAAGCACGATAACCTGCCCGCGGTCAAGCTCGCTCGCACCCGCCTGGTCTTTGATCACGTCGAAACCGGCCTTGACGGCCTCCGCCGAAGCCATGAGCTGCGGAAGGAAGAACGTGCCTCGTTCGAACCTGTCGCCAACCTCATTGAGCGTAGGAATAAACACGTCGTTGATCAGGGACAGCGCGTCTCGCGACCGCAAAAGGCCCCGCGTCGCATCGGCCATGGGCCCCTTGCGCCCCGTAAGGATCAGCTGCTCGATTGCGCGCACCTCGTCGTCGGCCCCAGCGCTTACGCCGCTCGAATCATCGGCGCTCGGCACCGGCTCCCGCGATCCCTTGGCCGCGTCTTCAGACCCGCCGGCGCTCACGGCATAGCGCTCAACGTACGATGCGGCGTTTTCGTCTTCGCCGCTCAACACGCGAAAGCTCTCTACAACGTCCCGGCAGCGCACGGACATCGGATTGAGGATGGGCATGTCGAGCCCCGCCCCCAAAGCGGCCGCAAGGAACGTCGCCGTCATCAGCTCCCGCTCGGGCAAGCCGAAGCTGATATTCGACACGCCGAGCACCGTGCGCACGCCCAAACGCTCCTTGACCATGCTTACCGCGCGCAAAATCTCGCATGCTTCGCGTTGGTTCGTCGCCACCGACATGACAAGGCAGTCGATGGCGATGTCCTCGCGCGGAATCCCGTGCGAAACCGCCTGATCAACAATGCGCTTAGCCAAGGCGAACCGCTCCTCGGCACTTGACGGAATGCCGTGCTCGTCAAGCGTCAAGCCTACCACCGCGCAGCCGTAGCGCTTCACGATGGGAAGGATGGCCTCCAAGCTCTCCCGCTTCGCGTTCACGGAATTGACGAGCGGCTTGCCCGCATAGCCGCGCACCGCTTCCTCGATGGCGCAAGGGTCGCTCGAGTCGATCTGCAAAGGCAGCGTCGACGTTGCCTGCAGCCTCAAAACGGCGCGCGAGAGAACGTCCGCCTCGTCGAGCTCGGGTAGCCCCACGTTCACATCGAGGATCTTGGCTCCCGCCTCCTGCTGGACAACCGCCTCCCCCACCAGGTAATCGTAGTCGCCGTCGCGCAAAGCGGCCCGCAAGCGCGGCTTGCCCGTCGGGTTTATGCGCTCGCCGATCATCGCGACGCGATGCGCGTCCTTTTCGAGCACCACCGCTTCTTGGGCGCTCGTGACAACGAACGCGTCAACCTTGTCGCGCGGGGCAACCGACCGGCCCTTCGCCAGCCGCGCAAGACGCTCCACGAACACCGGGGACGTTCCGCAGCAGCCCCCGATCACGGTCACGCCCGCGGAAACGATCCCGTCCATCGCGCGCTCGAACTCGTCAGGCTCGACGTCGTATACCGTGCGCCCATCAACAATGCGCGGCATGCCGGCGTTGGGGCGCACCACAACGGGACAGCGCGCGAACCTCAAAAGCTCGTGCGCAACAGGCACCAGCTCATCGGGGCCCAGCGAGCAGTTGACGCCGACCACATGCGCGCCCAAAGCGGAAAGCGTCGCCGCCGCCACCGAAGGAGGCGTCCCCAAAAACGTTCGGCCGTCCTCCCCGAACGTCATCGAAACGAATACGGGAAGATTCGAACAGTTCTTAGCGGCAAGAAGAGCCGCTTTCGCTTCCCGCAGATCGGTCATGGTCTCTATCAGCACGATGTCGCACCCAGCCGCCACGATCGCTCGCACCTGTTCGCAGAACATATCGTAAGCATCGGAAAACGACAGCGTGCCAAGCGGTTCCAGCAAAACACCGAGCGGGCCCATCCCTCCGGCCACGTAGCGCGCGCCCGCGGCACGCGCGCAAGCGGCGGCCGCACGATACACGTCGGCCACCTCCGCGCGGCCCTCCAGCTTATGAGCGTTCGCACTGAACGTGTTGGTGGTGACCATTTCCGCGCCCGCTTCAACGTAAGAAGCGTGAACAGCGGTAATGGCGTCGGGATTCGCGAAGTTCAGCAAATCGGGAAGCTCGCCATGGGCAGTCAGCCCCTGCTTTTGAAGCATGGTGCCCATGGCGCCGTCCTGCACAAGAAAGTCCAAGCCTTGCAGCACGCGCTCCAGATGCGCATCCTTGATAACCAAGCCCTCCAAGCTGTCCGGCATGCTCGCTCGCCCATCGTTCGCCATCATGTTCTCCCTCCGCACGCTAGGCGTCGTCGCCGCAGCATGTCCTTCCCTGTTTTCTCCACGCGCAGCGCCCTTCAAGCGCGCACGTTTCGCACGACGCTCGCACCGCATCGCTCACCGCGCCGTCGAACACCCCCATAACGGCCGTGATGCTCTTCGTCGGGACAAGCAAGCACTCCGACGTCGCCGTCAAGCCAATGCTTCGCGGCGCATCGAGCACGTCGAGCAAACCCTTCTGCACGGTCAGGGGAAAGTCACCGTATCCAGGGCTGTAGCGGCGGTTCACGGCGCATGCGCGCTCAGCGGCATAGCAAGTCACCTGCTCCTCCGCATCGGATGCGGCGGATTCGACCAAGGCGGAAGCCGCCGCATCGAAGAACAGCGCCTCCGTTGGACTGACCGCGACCCTTCGCTGGTACTCTCGCTCGTACGACGACCCCAGCGTGCAGGCAATCAAAACGGCTTCCCTCGCCCCCTGAAGATGCGCGGCAATGTCTTTTCCCTCCAGCGGCTGAGGCATGCCCTCAAGCCAAACGCACGTATCGCTTCCTCGTTCTCGATCAAGGGGAAACGCCCGCCAAACGCACCGCGGCTTCACTGCTTTCTCGCACGCACGCATCACGTCCTCGAGTCGGGCCAAAAGCTCGGCATCGAGGGCTTGGCCATGATATCCCAGGTAACGCAGCACTTCAGCGCGATCAAAGCCCGCCATGCCGACCGCCTTCCGCACCCCAGGAGCCCCTGAGCGCGCTCACGCAGGCGCGCGCGATGTCAGGCTGGTTCATCGTGTAAATGTGCAATCCGTCAACGCCGTGCTTCTGAAGATCGACCAGCTGCTCGCACGCGAACTCGATCCCGGCCGACCGCAGGGAATCGGGAGCGTTTTCGTATTTCGCCAAAAGCTTGATGATGGGAGACGGCAGCGAGGCGCCGCACATGAACACCATGCGCTGTATCTGAGCCTTGCTCAAAAACGGCATGATGCCGCACGTTATGGGCACCGTGACGTGCGCTCTTTCGGCCGCTTCGCGAAAGCGGTAGTAATACTGGTTGTCGAAGAACAGCTGCGTGACGAAAAAGCTCGCACCTGCATCTTGCTTCTGCTTCAGATGAGCGACGGACGCCTTGAAGTCGGTGCACTCGATATGGCCTTCGGGATAAGCCGCCGCTCCAATGCAAAACCCCTCGTCGGCCAACCTCATGATAAGGTCCTTGGCATACTTGAACGGCGACGGGTCGCAGGCGGACACAACGTCTCTGCGCAAGGCGAGCACATTGGAGACCCCGCGACGACGCAGATCGTCAATCGCCGCGGTCAGCGCCTCCTCGGTGGAGTTGATGCACGTCAGATGCGCAACCGAAGGAACATCGAAGTCGTGGTGGATAAGCGAAGCGACTTCAGCCGTAGCCTGCTGGTTGCCGCTCCCTCCCGCCGAATACGTCACGCTGATGAAGTCGGGAACAAGATCGGCCAAAGAAGCCGCAACCCCATGAGCCGCATCGAGCGTCAAATCCCCCTTCGGAGGGAAAATCTCGAAAGAGACCGGCTGCTTCCGCGTAGCGAATATGTCATCTATCCTTCTCATGCTTCCATTATTGCGAATCGCGACGCTCCGAGCAAGGACGTCGGGGGCATCGGGTCGAACACGGCAGCACAGTCGCGACAAAAGGACACCGCCTTCAGGGTTTCGTCAACCCAGAACGGCTCCCTATCGTACAACGGTTGCCATATTGTCATTTGCGCGATAGAATGCACATTCCCGTCGCAAACACCAACTGCAAAACGAACACGTTCGCGTTCCGCCCGGCGCCACGCTTGGGCGGAACGTCTTGTTTGCGGGGGCGCAACACCGCAAAGCCCGACACGACCCAGAAGAATCGACCATGCAACGCGACAAAATCAAACCTATCCTGTTCAGCATCATCAAGCATTCCAGCAAAGAAGAGCTCAAAAAGCAGCTGCCCAAAGACATCGTTTCGGGCATCATGGTAGCGGTAGTTGCCCTGCCCCTCTCCATCGCCCTCGCCATCGCCTCCGGCGTCAGCCCCGAAAAGGGACTCTACACGGCCATCGTCGCCGGGTTCCTGATCGCCTTCTTAGGCGGAAGCCGCGTGCAGATCTCCGGCCCCACCGCAGCGTTCGCCACCATCGTAGCCGGCATCGTGGCCGCAGACGGCATAGACGGCCTGATCGCCGCCACCATCATCGCCGGCATCCTGCTCATGCTCATGGGATTCTTCAAGCTCGGCGCTATCATTCGCTTCGTGCCGTACACCATCACCACGGGCTTCACCGCGGGCATCGCGGCAACGCTCGTCATCGGACAGGCGAAGGACTTCCTAGGGCTCACCTTTCCCGCAGGCGCGCCCACGGTTGAAACCATGGACAAGCTCCAAGCCGTAGCCCAAAGCATCTCCACGGTCAATTGGCAAGCATTCGCGGTAGGCGTCGTGTGCCTTGCCGTTCTTTTCGCCTGGCCCAAGGTGAGCGAAAGGATCCCCGGCTCCCTGGTGGCGCTGATCGCCGGAGTGGCCATGGTGAACGGCTTCGGAATGAACGTGAACACCATCGGCGACCTCTACACCATCAACAGCGGGCTTCCCTCCTTCCACGTTCCGCAGCTCGACCTGGATATTTTCCGCGAGCAAATGGCAAACGGCATCACCATCGCCATCTTGGCCGCGATCGAATCGCTGCTGTCCTGCGTGGTCGCCGACAGCATGATCAGCTCCCACCATCGCAGCAACATGGAACTTGTGGCCCAAGGTGCAGGCAACGTCGCATCGGTGCTGTTCGGCGGCATTCCGGCAACGGGAGCCATCGCCCGCACGGCCGCGAACGTCAAAAACGGCGGGCGCACCCCCGTCGCCGGCATGACCCACTCGATAGTGCTGCTCATCGTCCTGGCGTTTTTCATGCCCTATGCGGCCTTCATCCCCATGCCTACCATCGCGGCTATCCTGCTGCACGTCGCGTACAACATGTCCGGCTGGCGCAACTTCGCGCACCTGTGCAAGACCACGTCGAAGGGGGCCGTCGCCACGCTGCTTCTGACCTTCACGCTGACCATCGTGTTCGACCTGGTGGTAGCCATCGGCGTGGGCATGCTGATCACCGTGGTCCTGTTCATGAAGATGGTCAGCAAGGAAACCGAGGTTCGCGGCTGGAAGTACTACTGCGACGAGGACTCCGAGGTCACCCATCTTCGCGAGCTGCCGAAAAGCGTGCGCGTGTACGAGATCAACGGCCCCATGTTCTTCGGCATGACCGACCGCATTACGGACATTTCGGTAAAGTCGTTCACGAAGTACCTGATCATCCGCATGCGCGGCGTGCCTTCGCTCGACTCCACGGGTATGAACGCACTGGAGAACCTGTATGACTACTGCCGCGAAAACGGCGTGAGCCTCATCTTCTCGCATGCCAACGAGCAGCCTATGAAGACCATGCGGCGCGCAGGCTTCGTGGATTTGGTCGGCGAAGATCATTTCCGCGGCAACATCGACGACGCCATAGCCTACGCGCACCAGCTGCTTGACGAGGAGAGTCGAGCGGTGCGAAAGCGCGCGCAGTAGCGCAAGCGCACCGCCAAGCCAAGCCTCAACGTTGCCCGAGCGCCACGTGCGCAAGTTCCAACCTGCGCGTGTGGCCTCGACGGTCGCGCCTGGGCCACGCGAAGCGACCGCAAGAACCCTAGCCGCTGCCACCGCGCCGCAACAACTCGTTGCTTTACGTTTTCGCACCTCGCATGGTTCAATGTCCTTGCGGCGCATCGCCGCTTCCGCCCGCCTGAAAGGACGCCCCATGACCATCGCAGACGCCCTCGTAACCATGCGCAAAGAGCGCAACCTCACGCAGCAAGACGTCGCCCGCAAGCTTTTCGTAACGCGCCAAGCGGTATCTCGCTGGGAAAACGGCGAGACCACACCCGGCATCGATATGTGCAAGCTGATCTCGGCCACCTTCGACCTCCCCGTCACCCACTTGCTCGAGATGCCCGACGGAGACTACTGCCAAAGCTGCGGCATGCCCTTTTACCAACCGAAAGACTACGGCAGCGAAGCCGACGGCGCACCTTCCGCCGACTACTGCTCATGGTGCTATCGCGACGGCGCATTCGTCGAAGACGAGTCGCTTGAGGAGCTTATCGAGCGTTGCGCCCCGTACATGGCCGAATCCTGCCACGTTTCACGCGACGAGGCCGTCTCGTTCATGGGCGCGCTGCTTCCCCACCTCAAGCGCTGGAAGTAGCGACCGAAGACGCCGCGGACCGCACAGCGTGCCGAACGCGCCGGGCCAACCTTGCTGCGTGCGCGCTCCGAACGCGCCGCGTGCATGCTCCCACGCCCCCTCAGGCTTCCTCGTGATAGAATTCGTCCAGGAAAATCAACCCCGCAGCGCGCACGCAGCACCGCGGGCGTTTCAAACCCACGAAGACGGGAGCATCATGATCAAGGAACTGGTAAAGGACGAGGCCATCCTCTCGCAGCCCTGCGCTGCAGCCACCGCCGAAGACGCGTCGGTTGCGCAGGATCTGATCGACACGCTGACCTCGCTCGAAGGCGCCGCATGCTTGGCGGCCAATCAAATTGGCGCCGCCACCTGCGTTGTCGCCTATCTTGACGACAACGACCAGCCGCACGTCATGTACAACCCCAAGCTGCTGCAGGCGCTCGGCGCGTTCAAGACCGTCGAAGGCTGCCTTTCCTTGGAGGCCGATTCCAAGGTAACGCGCTACGATCGCGTCAAAATCGCCTACGAAGAGCAGGTCGACGGCACGCTTGTTGCCCGCAAGAAGGACTTCAACGGCTGGACAGCCCAGATCATTCAGCACACGATCGACCATTGCAAGGGCAAGCTGGTCTAGCTCGCGCGCTCAGGCAGTCCGAACCATCATGGCAAAACCGTCCAGCAACCCCGATCGAGACCGCTGGATTCGCGCGCTCGCCGCAAAAGGCGGGCGCGCCGCTTCGGCTCCCCTCAATCGCAACCCGCGCGCAGGCATCGGCCCGAACAAGGCCTCGGGCCACAAGGGCGGCATCAGCCGCCAAGGATCCAAGCGCGGTTGATGCCGCACGCCTAGAATGGAGCACCCTTGCACGAAGCAGAGCCTTTCGGTCCCGAACGCAGCCATCCCCAAACGACAAGCCGCCCGATTCCTCGAGTTGCTTTCGTCTGCACGCACAACTCATGTCGAAGCCAAATGGCAGAAGCAATCGCGAAGCAGATCGCAAAAGGCACCTTTGCAGCTTGCTCGGCCGGCACGCACCCCCGGGAGCACATAAACCACCAGGCACTGCAAACGCTTGCCAACCATGGATACGGAACCGACGGGCTTCGGTCAAAGCCGCTCGACGATATTCCGCCCGTCGATTGGGTTGTCACCATGGGCTGCGGGGTTGCGTGCCCGGCGCTTCCATGCGCGCATCGCGAGGATTGGGGGCCCGAAGACCCCAGCGGCAAAGACGATAGCTCGTTCGAAACCTGTCTCGCCCTCATTGAAGATCGCATCGCCGACCTCAAGAAGCGCATGGAAGCCGCCCTTTGACCGTTTGCGCCGTATCCCGTTCGCGCAAGCCACCGACCTCCCCGAATCCCGTCGTCTCATCCCGAAAGGCCCTGCCGTGATCAAGCCCATCATGAGAAACCAAACGTTTCTTGCGCAGCCCTGCGCACCGGCGACAACCGCCGATGTCCAAACGGCGCAAGACCTGCTCGACACGCTGGCCGCCCACTCGCACGAATGCGTCGGAATGGCCGCCAACATGATCGGCGTACCGAAGCGCATCATCGTATTCGACGACGAAGGCACGTCGCGCATCATGTTCAATCCGGAAATCATCAGCTGCGCAGGCCCCTTCGAAACGGAAGAAGGCTGCCTCTCGCTGCTCGGCAGGCGCGCCGCCACACGCTACCGAACCATCAAGGTTCGCTACGAAGACAAGGCGTTTCGCTCCAAGACGAAGTCGTTCGCCGGATGGACCGCGCAGATCATCCAGCACGAGATCGACCACTGCAACGGCATCGTGATCTAGCCCGGCGGGCGGCTGCGCGATCCCGCAGCCACTCGCGCAGCGAAGCCCCGCGCGAGCAAGCCGTGCGAAAGCCTTAGCCCTCTACCGTCCGATCGTGATTCACCACCCGATAGAACAACGATCGAATCTCGTCCGCATCGGTCGTTTGCCCAAGGGCCCACATGGTCTTCGCCACCAAAGCCTCGGTGGTCATATCGCCGCCCTTGAGAATGCCGGGATGGTTGGCAAAGGCTCGTCCCACTTCGTACACGCCCAAATCGCACCCCTCTTCGGGCACCTGCGTGGTCATCACCAGGGTTTTCCCGGCATCGACCCAGTCGAAAAGGGCCTGGTGGAAGTCATGGTACGCAGGAATTCCCCCAATGCCGAACGTCTCCACGATCACCGCATCGTAGTCGCGTTCCAAAAGTTCGAACACGCTTGGGCTCATTCCCGGCGTCAATTTGAGAACGAACACGCGCTCGTTCAAGCGATCGAACAGACGAAGCGACCCCTCGTCCGCGCATCGAACGGGCGAGGCCGCCCGGATCACGCGATCGTTCCTGATAAGGGCTATCTCGGGAAAATTAACGCTCGTAAACGCGTTGAAGCTCATGGTGCGCTGCTTGCGCGCACGAGTACCCGCGATCACCGAGCCGCCGAACGCAACGGACACGTCGCACGATCGATCGTCAAGCGCGTACAGAAGGCTTTGGTACACGTTGAGCTTCGCGTCGGTGAACGGACTGCCCATGGGCTGTTGCGAACCGGTCAGCACAATGGGCTTTCCGCTCCCCTGGATCAGGTACGAAAGCGCCGCTGCCGTATACGCCATGGTGTCGGTGCCGTGCAGCACCACGAACCCGTCGTACGCATCGTAGGCACGCGCGATTTCGTCGCGAATGAGCATCCAATCAGCAGGTCGCATGTTTGTGCTGTCGATGTTCATAGGCTGCACCACGTCCAACGCGCACAAGCCCTCCACCTGCGGCACGAACCGAGCCAGCTCCTCGCCGGTCAGCGACGGGGCAAGTCCGCAGCCATCCTCGGCTGAAGCGATGGTGCCCCCGGTTGCAATCATCAGAATCTTCTTCATGCGCACGCTTTCCCTCGAATCCTTTGAACGAAACAACAGTACCTGCCTCCACGCAAGCGCGAACGCTCCGATCGAAAATTCCATCAAGCCCCCAGCTGCGCCCAACGCCGCCAGCTCGAAAGAGCGAAACGCCCGCCCCTTCGACCCTGCACGCAACTTTGGGCACGGCTTCGCAAAGTCGACGGCGCCGCCGCTGCCCGCGCTTCTCGTGCAGAAACCGCGGATCGTCCCACGACCTCGGCCTTGCAAGGCTTCAGGAGCTTTATACTGATGCTTTTGCAGGACGAGGCGGCAGGGCAAGACGAAAGGTACATAATGGGCGGATTCTTCGGGGCTGCATCACATCATGATGTGGTGCTGGACGTGTTTTTTGGCGTGGACTACCACTCTCACTTGGGAACGCGGCGCGCAGGCATGATTTTCCACGACGACGAGGGCTTCCAGCGCGAAATCCATTCGATCGAGAACACGCCGTTCCGTACGCGCTTCGAAGACGACCTTCCCGGATTCCACGGATGCAGCGGCATCGGCTGCATCAGCGACACCGATCCGCAGCCGCTTCTGGTGCGATCGCATCTGGGCACCTTCGGCATCACCACCGTAGGCGCCATCAACAATGCCGAACAGCTGGTGGAATCCTACTTCACCGACGGCAACCGCCAGTTCATGGCCATGAGCTCCGGCGCCGTCAACACCACCGAGCTGGTGGCTGCGCTCATCAACCAGAAAGACGACTTCGTCTCGGGCATCAAGCATGCCCAGGATGCGATCGAAGGATCGCTCACCTTGCTGATCATGACCGAGGACGGCCGCATCATCGCGGCGCGCGACAAGATGGGGCGCCTCCCCGTGCTCATCGGCAAGAACGACGACGGGTTCTGCATCTCGTTCGAGTCGTTTGCGTACCACAAGCTGGGCTACGACGACGAGTACGAGCTGGGTCCCGGTGAAATCGTGCGCATCGACGCCGACGGATACCAGACCATTGCCCCCGCAGGCGACAAGATGAAGATCTGCGCATTTCTGTGGGTGTACTACGGCTACCCCAACTCGAATTACGAAGGCGTGAACGTCGAGGTCATGCGCTACCGCAACGGTGCCGTCATGGCGCGCAACGAAGCCGCTGCCGGTACCCTGCCCGACCTGGACTACGTGGCGGGCGTGCCCGATTCCGGCGTACCGCACGCCATCGGATACGCAACGGAATGCAAGACGCCGTTCGCCCGCCCGTTCATCAAGTACACGCCCACGTGGGCGCGTTCGTTCATGCCCAGCAACCAAGAGGTTCGCAACCGCGTGGCCAAAATGAAGCAGATCCACATCCCCGAGCTCATCCGCGACAAAAAGCTGCTGTTCGTAGACGACTCCATCGTGCGCGGCACCCAGCTGCACGAAACGGTGGACTTCCTGTACGAATGCGGCGCGTCCGAGGTGCACATGCGCTCGGCTTGCCCGCCCATCATGTTCAGCTGCAAATACCTGAGCTTCTCAAGCAGCAAGTCCGAGATGGATCTGATCGCGCGCCGCGTAGTGCAGCAGCTCGAAGGCGACGAGGGTCAGGAGCACCTGGAGGAATACGCCGACAGCTCCACCGAGCGCGGCCAGTGCATGCTGCACGCAATCTGCGAGCAGATGGGCTTCGATTCGCTGGGCTACCAGTCGCTTGACGGCATGCTGGAAGCCATCGGCATCGATCGTGACCAGGTATGCACCTACTGCTGGAACGGCAAGGAATAGCCTTTCCCGACAACGCTTGCTCGACGAAAAGAACCGCTTCGGCGGTTCTTTTTTCATTCTCCCATTTTATTCAACAATTGTACCAATAGTGGTACTCATAACTCACCCCTTCTCCGGTACACTGCGCAGCATACTCGCCAGATCCAAAGCAAGGAGGCCCCATGAGCACCGCAGCCATCGCAACCCGGCATATCGATACCGACCATTCCTCCCGCACAACCGCGCACGCCTCGCACGCGCAGACCTCAGCAGCGAACCCGGAAATCCGCGCGATAGCCGGCGGCCTCTACCCTGGCCGCAAGCAAGCGCTTCACGCGCGAAACCAGCACAACGTCGCAGAGCATGAGCCTTCGAGCGAGTGCTTCGATCGACGCAGGGCCGCTCGAAACGACACCGCAGCGAAGCCGCGCCTCCTTCAGGGAATGCAAGGCGTCAGCTACAACCTGTCGTCAGGCGAGCGCGTCATGGCGGCAAGCGCGGGAATCCTGTTTTCCCTGGCGGCAATCGCAGCCATGATGCTCTAAAGGAAGGGGGGGATACCGTGAAGGACGCTTTAACACCGTTGCGATCGCAGTCTCGACCATCGCTTCGCCCGGCCTCCGCAGATGCGGCGGCCGTCTTCGCAAGCCTGTACCGACGCTGGAGCGGCGATGCTCGTCGCCTCTCGCGCGAAAGCATGCAGGCTGTCCGCAGCGCAACGGGATCGCGCATCATCGACGTGCTTTCCATATGGGACGAACGGGAAGCATGCTGGCTGGCCGACGCACCCACCATGATCAGGCTCGACACTTGCGACATCACCGCATTCGCCATGCACAGCCCGCTCATAGCCATCCACCGCGGCCACGTCGAGACCGACTCCCCCATTGCAACCTTCGGGTCGCGCAGCAGCCCAGAAAACAGTTCGCACGCATCGCAGCCCTTCTTCTGGAGAAGCGTTCGGCCCTGCTCCTACGCATTAGGGCGCACGGTGGAGCGATTCGCGTTCGAAACCGACGGAAGAAAACGCCTCCTGGCCCTTGAAGCCCATCTGGACGACGGAGGATGGCTGCGCATGAGCAGTTTCGGCATCGACTCCGAGCGATCCTATTCGTATGCGTCGAGGATGTTCTTCAAGTAATCGCGATACGCATTCGCAAGCGCCGCGGGCTTTTCGATGCGCACCCGACTGCCGAACTGGGCTACCCAACCGAAAAACGCCGGACTCTCGACAACGGCCACGTGCACATGCGCATGCTCCTCCCCCGCCGATGTGACGGGAACGTCTTCGCCGAATCGGTCGATCACGCCGCCCATGGCTTCGCCGGATACCAAAAGCGTTGCGGAAACCGGCTCGCCTCCGTACATGCCGAACGCGCGCTGCTCCAGCTTCCCCGCATCGAACGTGGCAATGCGGTCGTTGCGCGAAGCAGGCTCGTCAAGCAGGGCGATATGCTCCATGCGGTCCACTCGGTAATGAGGGAACCCGTCGTGCTTCTCGTTGTATGCCACCAGGTAGTAATAGCCGTCTGCGTACACCAGCTGCACGGGAGTTTCCTCGTAGCGCCGACCGTTGCGCTGCCGAACCCGACGCTTTTGCGCATCGTATTTGAAATAGAGAAACGACACTCTGCAACGCTGCGCCATAGCGCGCTGAAGCTGATCCACGTTGGCCAGCACCGACTCGTTCTGCATCTTGATGCGACCCTCAACATGCAAACGCCTGGTCAGAAGCGCCCGCTGGCGCTCGGGAGCCAGCCGCTTCACGCTGCGAACCAGCTTGTCGCTCATGCGCTGCGTCAGGAAGCGCGAGCTTTGCACTGCGTCCACCAACAACGCAAGCTCCGAAAGCGTGAAATCTCGCGAAGCCAACGCGTACTCGACCGGGGCGCAACGCCGCGTGCGTATATCCATGCCGAAAGCGCGCAACGCCTCGATGTCGCGGTATACCGACTTGCGTTCGGCCGAAACACCGAGCGCCCCTAGCCGCTCGAGGATCTCGGCCATAGTAAGGCCGCGCTCGTCATCGGTTTCATCTTGAAGCATCTTCATGAGATGCAGCAGCTTCAGCTTCTGGCGGTTGACGGCCATGCACGCTCCTTTTTCAGCCACGTCTTCAAACCCCAGTATACAAGCGCGCCCCAAAACTATCGCAAAAAAGGCCCTGCCGCTTTGAATAAACGGCAGGGCCTTTCCATGCATAACGTTTAACGGCTACAGCATTTCAGCGCGCAGCTCCTCGCCGCTTTTGGAGGACAGGTACGCCGGAGCGATGTCGAACATCGTCTTGCAGCCCATCTGGCCCTCGCGGCTCAGGCGATGCGCCGCACGAGCGCACGCCGTAAGCACGCTGCCCGTAAACTCGGGGTTAGAATCCAGCTTCAGCGAGAACTCGACCACATGACGATGCTCGCCGTTTTCGCCGGTCAAGCCCGAACGAATCACCGAACCGCCATGGGGAATGCCCGCATGGTCGCGATCAAGCTCTTCCTGCGAGATAAACGTGACCGTAGTGTCGTAGTCGGCAAAGTAGTTCGGCATTTCAACGATGGCCTTTTCGATGGCCGTCAGATCGGCGCCCTCCTCGGCCACCACGAAGCACTCGCGCGTATGCTTCTCGCGCGTGGTCAACTGAGGATTCCGACCAGCCCGAACGGACTCGAGCGCCGCAGGAACGGGAACCGTGTACTGACGAGCGTCGGCCACGCCCTCGATGCGACGAATCGCATCGCTGTGACCCTGGGAAACGCCGCGACCCCAGAACGTGTAATCGGCGCCTTCGGGCAGAATGCAGTTCGCGTACAGGCGCGCAAGCGAGAACATGCCCGGATCCCAGCCGGCGGAAATGACGGCGACCTTGCCGCCTTCCTTTGCCGCTGCGTCCACGTTCGCAAAATGCGCGGGTATGTTCGCGTGCGTGTCGAAGGAGTCCACCACATTGAACAACCCGGCGTACGCCGGCGTCTGCTCGGGCAGATCGCGCGCGCTGCCACCGCACAGGATAAGGACGTCCACGTCGTCCGCATGCGCCGCCAAGTCGTCGGCAGAGTACACCGAAACGCCCTCGGTCAAAGGCTTCACGGAAGCAGGGTCGCGTCGAGTGAATAGAGCGACCAGCTCAAGATCATCGTTTTGACGGCAGGAAAGCTCCACGCCCCTGCCCAGATTGCCGTACCCCAAAATGCCGATGCGCGTTTTCGTCATATGCTGCTCCTTGTACTCGTTTGCACCCATGCATTGAATGTATAGGTTAATGATGGACGACCACGACCAACGTCGTCAACGAACGCGATGCGACTTCAAGAAAGCCCCATCGTGCTGAAACGAATTGGAAACCTTATCAGAATGAATGTACCGCACGACCGTCGTGCGAGCCAAAAGGCCGGCGCGTGGGCGCAAATCGGCACCCGTGACAGCACCCGCCCCGCATACAGCCCCCTAGAGCCGCACGCCTGCCGCATCCTAAGATGCGGCAGGCGTTTTGTCGGCGATCTCTCCGAAAGCACGCTTTCAGCACCCGGCGCATTGCCATAGGCGCCGGGTTGTTCCCACGCGCCGCTCGTCCGCTTCTACGCCTTCTCCACCCGAATGGCGCATACCTTGTACTCAGGCGCCTTCGACACGCGGTCGAGCGCGGCGATGGTCAGCCAGTTGCTGTTGCCGTCCTGGAAATGGAACGGCATCCACGTTTCGCCCGGGTTGGTCTTGCCCGACACGCGCGCCGTCGTCTCGATCTGGCCACGACGCGACGACACGCGCACACGATCCCCGTCGGACACGCCCAAAGCCGCCGCATCGCATTCGTGCAACTCGATGAACGAACGATCCGCAACCTCGTTCACGCCCCGCGCGCGAGCGGTCATCGCGCAGGCGTTGTACTGGTACAGGATGCGCCCGGTGGTGAGCATGAGCGGATACTCCGCATCGGGCAGCTCCACCGAAGGCTGATAGCTTGGCGTAGAGAACGACCCCACGCCCTGCGAAAACTCGCTCACATGCAGGATGGGCGTACCCGGGTGCTCCTCGTTCGGGCACGGCCATTGCAAACCGCGCCCGGCAACGCCGTCGCCGTCAAGGCGCTTATGGCTCACGCCGCCGTAGGTGGGCGTGACGGACGCCACCTCGTCCATGATCTCGGCCGGCGTCAGGCAAGGCTGGGCATACCCCATCCGATTCATGACCTCGGTGAATATCTCGGTGTCCGGACGCGCGCCCGCCAGAACGTCCACCGCCTTGCGCACGCGCTGCACGCGACGCTCGGTATTCGTGAAGGTGCCTTCTTTCTCGGCGTAGCTGCAACCGGGCAGAACCACGTCGGCATACTTCGCCGTCTCGGTCATGAACAGGTCGTCCACCACGAAGAAGTCTAGCGACTCCAGCGCGCGAATTACATGCCCCGTATCGGGATCGGTGCGCACGGGATCCTCACCGAACAAAAACAGCCCCTTGATGCCGCCCTCGATCATGGACGGGAAGCACTCAGTTGCCTTCACGCCGCGCTCGCGCGGCAAGCCGGTTCCCCACGCGCGTTCGAAACGGCGCACCACCTCGGGGTCGGCCACCTTCTGGTATCCCGGCAGGTCGTCGGGTCCGGCGCCCATGTCGCATGCGCCCTGCACGTTGTTCTGGCCGCGCAACGGATTCACGCCGCCGCCGCGCTTGCCCAAGTTACCCGTGATCATAGCGATGTTGGACAGCGCCATCACGCCGTCGGTGCCGGTGGAGTGCTCCGTCACTCCCAGACAGTACACGATGGCAGCCACTCGGGCCTTGCCGTACATCTTGGCCGCAGCCACCAGGTCGCGCTGATCGACGCCGCAGATATCCTCCACGCGCTCCGGCACGTAATCGCGCACCGTCGCGGACATGATCTCCACGCCCTCGGTGCGTTCGTGCACGAAATCCGCATCGTAGAGGCCTTCGCGCAGGATCACGTTCACCATGCAGTTGGCGAAAGCCACGTTAGTGCCCGGGCGCAGCTTCAAGTGAATGTCCGCCTGCGCGGCCAGCCCGATGTCGCGCGGATCCACCACGATCAAACGGCACCCGCGTTCCACCGCAGCGCGTATCTGCATGCCGATGACCGGATGAGCCTCCTCGGGGTTCGACCCCACCAGCATGATCACGTCGGCTTCGTTCACCACGTCTTCAATTGAGTTCGTCATCGCTCCCGAGCCAAGCATGGTTGCCAGACCGGCAACCGTGGGAGCGTGTCAAACACGCGCGCAGCAGTCGACGTTGTTCGTCTGCAGCGCCGTTCGAGCCATCTTCTGGAACAGGTAGATGTCCTCGTTCGTGGAACGCGAACAGGCGAACGCCGCAAGGGAGGCTCCCCCATGCTCGTCGCGCAGCTCCGTGAAGCGACGAGCCACCAGATCAAGCGCGTCATCCCAGGTAGCAGGTTCGAATTCGCCCGTTTCGCGATTCTTGACAAGCGGCGTACGCAAACGATCGGGCGCATCGACGAAGTCGAAGCTGGCCGAGCGTCCCTTCACGCACAGAAGGCCGTTGTTCGAAGGGCCGGGCGCTCCCTCCGCATCCACGATGCGCCCATCCTTCACCACCAGGTCAAGCTGGCATCCCACGCCGCAATGCGGGCACGTGGTGCGCACGCGATTCGTCTCCCACGAGCGGTACGCCGCGCGGCGCTTCTCCGTGAGGGCCCCGGTCGGGCATGCCTGCGCGCACGTGCCGCACGACTCGCAATCGGTCATGCGCCAATCGACCCCGAAAGGCGCCTCGATAACCGTGCGAACCCCGCGCTTTCCCGCCTGCAGCGTATGGTTGCGCGCAGCGCTGTTGCACGCGCCCACGCAACGCTGGCAACGGATGCACAGGTTGGGATCGTATGAAAGAAACGGATTGGCGTCCAGCACGGGCTCGCGCTTCTGCGCAACCTCGAAGGAAGACTCCAGCACGCCGTACTCGCGACAAAGCGCTTGCAGCTCACACGCGCCGTTCTTGTCGCACGAGAAGCAGTAGTGCGTCGAATCAAGCCCATGATCGGCGATGATGAGATCGAGCGCAACGCGACGGTACGCCTCCACGCGCGGCGAATCCGTGGTCACGACCATGCCGTCTTGCACGGGCGTCGAGCATGCGGGAACCGGATGGTCCAGGCCCTCCACGTCCACCACGCACACGCGGCACGACGAAACGGCTCCCGACCTCTTCAAATAGCACAGCGTGGGAATGCGCACGCCCGCCTCGCGCGCGGCGTCCAGCACGGTCGCCCCCTCGCGCGCCTGCACAGCGCTCCCATTGATCGTGATGCTAGGCATACTGAACCCGGCCCCCTTCCAACGTTCCCGGTCCGAAGCAATCGCAGCGCAGGCAGCGCCCGCACTCCTGCACGGCTTCTTCGCGGCTCATCTCAATCTCGACGCCCTGGAAATCGCGCTTGCGCTCGCGAGCCGGACGTTCGGTTATCTCCACGCGCCCCTTAGGCGTGCGGTCGTTCGGGCGCGCAACGGGAACCTCCACGTCGCAGCGCAGTTTATGGCTGTACCCCAAGAACTCGTCGATGTTGCGCGCGGCGACCTTGCCCGCTCCGATGGCGCGAATGGCCGTCGCGGGTCCCGTCTGGCAATCGCCGCCCACGAACACGTTGTCGAAGCCCTCGGCGCGCAAGCGCTCGTCGGCGTTGAAGCAGCCCCGGGTGGTCGTCATGCCGAACTCCTCGAACGGCGCCGACACCACGTTCTGCCCCACCGCAATCAGCACGATATCGGCCTCGATGCGGCGTTCGGGCTTGTCAGCCGCCACAGGGGCAGGTCGGCCGCCGCGCACCGCGCCGATCATCTGCGGTTGGGTGATAAGCGCCGCGCATCGCCCTTCCGCATCCTTCTCGACGGCCACGGGCGCCTCCAGGACGATCATCTCGACGCCTTCGGCGATGGCGCTCTCCACTTCGATAGGCAAAGCGGTCATGTCTTCCTTGCGGCGCCGGTACACCACCGACACGTCGTCGGCGCCTGCGCGAACCGCAGTTCGCGCGCAATCCATGGCCACGTTGCCGCCGCCCACCACGACCACGCTCTTGCCCGAAAAATCAGGGTAGTCGCCGTCGCCGATGCGGCCCAGCATATCGACAGCCGACATCACGCCTTCGGCGTCCGCGCCTTCGATGCGCAGGCTCTTGCCCGTTTGGGCACCGATGGCCACGTACACGGCATGGTAGGTGTCCGCGATCTCGCGCATCTCGGTCAGGCCGATCGCCTCGCCGCAGCGCGCGGTGATGGTGCCGGCGTTCATGATGCCGCGAATATCCTCGTCCAGCCGCTCGCGCGGGAAACGGTACGCAGGGATGCCGTAGCGCAGCATGCCCCCCAGCTGATCGCGCTCCTCGAACACCGTCACGCGATGCCCCATGAGCGCGCAGAAGTACGCGCAGGTCAAACCACTCGGCCCGCCGCCGATAACAGCAACGGTGCGCGCCGTGTCAACGCTGCGCTGCGGCACCGGCACGGTATCGGCGGGCACCTGGTCCACGGCGAACTTCTTGATGCCGCGAATGTTGAGCGGCGCGTCGATGAGCGTGCGCCGGCAGCGCTCCTCGCACGGATGCTCGCACACGAGCGCGCACGCCGTGGGAAACGGGTTGTCCTTGCGCACCATCTGCACGGCACCGGCGTAGTCGCCTTCGGCCACCAGCGCAATGTAGGCGGGCACGTTCACGTGCGCAGGGCAGAGCGTCTCGCAGGGAACCGACTGGCCCACGCCCGCTTGGCAGCAGCCTCGCCCCACGTGGCTTTCGTACTCCTCGGCGAACGCGTCCATGCCCTCGAGCAGCGCATTGGCCGCCTCGTAGCCAATGGCGCAGTCGGCCGTGTCGCGCACCATCTGAGCCAACGCGCGCAGTCGCTCCAACGCCCCGGCGTCGGCGTCGCACGCCACCACGCGCTCGAGCAACGCAGCAAGCTGCGGCAAACCGTCGCGGCACGGGACGCACTTGCCGCAGGTTTGCAGAGCGCCGTCGCGCAGAAGCGACAGCTGGGCGGCAAGCGGGCACATTCCCGGCGGAGCCGTCTCCACCCGTCGTCCGTGCCTGTTCAACTGTTGGGCGATACGCGCGTCGTCTTTCGACTTCGGCGCAATCGATAATGCGGCCACGTTCATCCCCCATGTTCGATGCGGTAGTTCGCTCGGCATACCGTTGCGGCAATGCTCAAAAGTACTCGAATTAGCAGAATACCAGATGGCGCAGGTGCCCACCGACACGAAATCGCCGGAAAGCGGCAGAGGGCCGCTTCGGACGCGGCGCCTTCGAAACGCTGGACGAAACAAGGTTGCGCGAAGCGTTTCACCGTCGCCGATCTTGCGCGAGCACTTCAGGGTTCAGGCAGTCGGCGGGACGACGGCCCAGCACCACGTCGATCGCGCTGCGCATGGTGCGCGTGCGCAGTTCAAGCCCCGATTCCTCGGACCAGTACGCCGCATGCGACGTGAGCACGGTGTGAGGAGCGCGCAGCAGCGGATGGTCGAAGTCGACGGGTTCGCCCTCGTACACGTCAACGCCCGCGCCCCACAGCTTCCCCGATTCGAGCGCCGCCGCCAAGGCCGCAGTGTCCACCACCGCCCCGCGCGCCGTGTTCACCAGCACGGACCCTTCCTTCATGAGCGCCAGGCGATCCTCGTCCAGCAGGTGGTGCGTCTCGGGCGCGAGCGCCACATGCAGGCTGACCACGTCCGCGCAGCCCAACAGCTCGTCAAGCGACAGGATATCGTAGCCTTCCGGCGTGCGTCGGCCCGGCACCAACGAGCGCGACCAGCACACCACGCGAAAACCCAGCCCTGCGGCCTTGCGCGCAACGGCGCGGCCGATATCGCCCATCCCCACCACGCCGAACACCCGCCCGTACGCCTGCCCCATGGGCCGGCGGCGCGCATAGTCCCACACGCCTGCGCGCATGTCGGTATCGATCTCGTTCAAACGCCTCAGCACGCACAGCGCCAACGCGATCGCATGGTCCGAGACGACCTCGGTTCCGTACCCCGGGGCAGTGCACACCGCAACGCCGTGATCCGTGGCGGCTTCCACGTCGATGTCGTCGTAGCCCACGCCGGTACGGCTGACCACCCGCAACCGAGGAAGCGCCTCGAACGCCGCGCGCGGCAACGCGCTGTACGAAGTGACCATTCCGTCGGCATCGGCCGCAAGTCGAACCAAGTCATCCAAGCCGCGCGAATCGAAACAGGCGAAATCCACGCCCGCATCGCGCGCCATGCGCTCTTCGAAGTCCATGTTCTCGAAATCGCTGTCGACCATAACGATCTTGGGCATACTCCGTCCTTCCTTGACGTGCAGTCTTGACGAACGCAATCGGTTCCAGTAGGGTCGCGTAAACCATAGAATCGTGCTTGGGAAAGGTCATAGTATGAAAAAATCGGTCGACGGCCGCAAGGTCGCCATCATCGGATGCGGATTCGTGGGGTCGGCCACGGCTTTCACGCTGATGCAAAGCGGCCTGTTCTCGGAAATGGTGCTGGTCGACGTCGACCGCAACCGAGCCGAGGGCGAAGCGCTCGACATCAGCCACGGCATGCCTTTCGCCAGCCCCATGAACATCTACGCCGGCGACTACGACGACCTTGCCGATGCAGCCATCATCGTGGTCACGGCCGGAGCGAACCAGCAGCCTGGCGAAACGAGGCTCGACCTGGTGCACAAGAACGTGGGAATCTTCAAGTCCATCATTCCCGAAATCGCGAAGCGAGACTTCGGCGGCATCCTGCTGGTGGTATCGAACCCGGTGGACATCCTCACCTACGTGGCCTTGAAGCTTTCGGGGCTTCCCGAGGATCGCGTGATAGGATCCGGCACGGTGCTCGACACCGCGCGCTTCAAGAACATCCTGGGCGAGCACTTGGGCGTGGACCCGCGCAACGTGCACGCCCGCATCATCGGCGAACACGGCGACAGCGAGATTGCCGTTTGGAGCTTGGCGAACGTCTCGGGCATTCCCGTCAACGACTTCTGCGAGATGCGCGGCCATTTCGAGCACGAGGAATCCATGCAGCGCATCGCCGAAGACGTGAAGAACAGCGCGTACGAGATCATCGCGAAGAAGAAGGCCACGTACTACGGCATCGCCATGGCGGTCAAGCGCATCTGCGAGGCCATCGTGCGCGACGAAAAGCCCATCTTGCCCGTGTCGAACTACCAAAACGGCGGAGAGTACGGCTTGGAAGACGTGGTTTTGAGCTTGCCCGCCGTCGTAGGCAAAGGCGGCATCGAGTACCGCGTGCCCGCGCCCATCAGCCACGACGAACTTGCCGCCCTGCAAGCATCCGCCGCCAAGCTGAAGGAAGTCATCGCAGAGCTGGATCTGGATTAGAACAGCAGGGGCAAGCGCGGTCGAAGCCGCTCCGTCCTCGACCGCGCTTGCCTTACAGCCTTGCCCCTATCGCCACTTCGTGCGCAGCTCCCAAAAGGCAACGGCACTCGCGGCAGCCACGTTCAGGGAATCCACGTCGTGGTCCATGGGGATCTTCACCGTGTAGTCGCATGCCGCCACAGTGGACGGCGCAAGGCCGTCGCCTTCGGTTCCCAGCACCAGAGCTAGCTTCTCGCATGCGCGCAAGCGCGCGTCGTGCAGCGGGATCGAATCGTTGGAAAGCGCCAGCGCAGCAGCCTTGAATCCCAGATCATGCAGCAAGGCCACGCCTTCGACGGCCCATTCGCGCACGCCGCCGATGCGCGTCCACGGCACCTGGAACACCGTGCCCATGGACACACGGGCGGCACGACGGTACAGCGGGTCGTGGCACGAAGGCGTGATCAGCACCGCATCGATGCCGAGCGCAGCGGCGGAGCGAAACACGGCGCCGATGTTCGTGTAGTTCGTGATGTCCTCCAGCACCGCAACGCGGCGCGCATCGGCCAGCAGATCCTCCACCGACGGAAGCGGCGGACGTTCGAACGCCGCCAACGCCCCGCGCGTCACCTGGTAGCCGGTCAACGCGTGAAACTGCTCGCGCGTTGCCACGAACGCCGGAAGTTCGGGATCGATCCGCAGCAGCCGATCGATCAGCGGCATCGTCTGGTCGAGCCAGCATTCTTCCACGAACAGCGAAACCGGACGCGCCCCGGCGGCGAGCGCGCGCTCGATAACCTTGCGCGACTCCCCTATGAACAGGCCGCTTGCAAAGTCCGGACAATCCCGCAACTGCGCGTCGGTCATGCCGGAATACACCGCCAAGCGCGCGTCGTCCAAACCTTCCAAATGAATCAGCGGCATAGCTTCCCCTTTCAGTCGGCGAACATGGTACCACGCGAACGGAAGCGTCGAGCGTATGACGAATCCGCCCCATTGCAGACGCGCAGCCGCTCGCCGGTCGGCGATGCTCTATACTTTTCGCATGTAACGGGCACGGATTCAAAGGGGGCCTTATGGCCGCAACCGTCAAAACGCTTTTGGAACACCACGGCGAGCTGTACTGGGGCACGCGCCAAGCAAATCCGGGATACCACTACGGGCTGTCGCTCGATATCGGGGAAAACGGCGTTGCCGCGCAGGTGGTCTACGTGATGAGCGATCTCGATGAAAACGACAGCCCCGTCGTCACGCCCGAGATGCTCATGTCGTGCTATACCGTGGCCGACCTGGAAGCCAACGGCATCGTCCCGAGCGACCTCATGGACGAAGAAGACAACGACTCCGTCAAAGGCTGGTACTGCATCGAAGAGTCGTTCTTCCCCGAAAACCAGGTTGAAGCGCTGCAGGAGAGCAACGCTCAGCTTGACGGCTACCTGGACATCGTGCTGGACATCATGCTCATTTCGCCCGAAGAGGTAGCGGCGGGCATGCCGTCGCTCGACGGCATCTCGTTTTTCGACCTTCTGAGCGAGCTTGAGGGAATCGCGGAGCGCATCGATTCCGGCGCGCTGGCGAAACCGCTGCCGTTCGGCTTCCGCCTTGTCGGCGACGCGCTGTTCGGCTGGGAATTCGCCGACGAAGAGGACTGGCGCTAACGCACAGGCAACGTGATCCCCGCAAAGGCGCGCCCTGCGCGGGGATCTTCGCAAAAAGCACCGGGGAGCGCGATCGAAACGCTTAGGCGCCCAGGCCGAAGAACGCGGCAACAAGACGCATGCCGTACAGCACCACGACTATCCCGCAAACCACATTCACCACGCGCAGCATGCCGTCGCTGAACCGGCTGCCCAACGCGTTCACGGCAAGGGCGATCCCCTGAAACCACACGAGCGACGCCGAGCACGCTCCAACCACGAACGCAACGCCTTCCGCACCGACGAACGTCGCGCGAAAGGCGCCCAGCATCAAGGCGCCGTCGATGAGCGCTTGCGGATTGCACCAGGTAACCACGAACGCCGCCGAAACGATCGACGCGAAGCCGGCTTCGCGTCCGAAGCGCGGAGCTTTTCTCGAAGCACCGGAAGCCGCTTGTGCGGCGGGATCTTCGCGCTTCGCCGCGATGAGACGAACGCCTATCACAACCACCAGAAGGCCGCCGACCAGCTGAATTGCACGAGACAGGCCGGGCACTGCATCCATAAGCAAGCCGATACCGAAAAAACTCGCGAGCGTCAACGTCATGTCGAACAGCGTAACCGCAAGCGAAGTCGCAAGGGCGCGCCGTCGAGTGCCGGAAACCGCCGCATTGATCACGAACAGGTTCTGCATTCCAATTGGCGCCAAATACGCCAAGCCCATCGCAAAGCCCTGCAGCAAGACGGCAACCATGGCCCTATCCTTCCAGCCTGGAATCGTCTTCGAGCAACAACGCGCTGGTAGCGGCAATCCGCATACCCAGATCAGCAGCCGATTCGTCACGCAAACCCGCCAGATCGACCAGCGCGCGTTCAAGAAGCCCTCTCCACGCACCGGCTTCAAGGGACGCCCCCGGCGCAGAGGGCTCGTCGGTTTCCAGCAACAAACGCTCGCGGGGCACGGCCTGCGCATAGGCGCGCCCGCGCTTCGTGGCCAGCATGCGCGGGCCTACCGAAAAGAAGCAGCCGAGCCGTATCGCGCGCTGCAGATCATCGGACGAGCCCGGGAACCAATGGAACACGCATGCACTACCCTCTGTCGCGCGATGCCGTTCGAGCGCATCGAGGACCGCGCCCGCCGCGCGCACCGCATGAAGCGTTAGCACCTTGCCGCCCAGGTTGGCGCATGCAGAGACCACGCGATCGAACGCGCGCTCCTGCGCCTCGCGCGACGCACCGTGCCTTGCACCAAAGTCCAGTCCGATCTCGCCGACGAATCGGGTCGATCCCACCAGATGCTCGAACCGCTCCAGCGCCCGGTTCGCGCCGTCCGACTCGCCTTCGGCCACCCACCAGGGATGCAGGCCCAAGGCCACGCGCACGTTGCCGCACGCTGCCAACTCCTGCACGGCGCGCTCGTAGCCCTCGGGCGTCACCGTTGCCGAGAAGGCGCTCACGCCAAGCCCATCAAGGCCGGCTGCAAGCGAAGCTGCATTCGGCGCGAAGTCCACATGGCAGTGCATGTCGAAAAGGCGCATCGACGAAACGTCGCTGTCGATCGCCGAAGATGCCGTCCCCAAAATAGTCACCGACCGATTCCCGCCAGCTCGCGAAGCACCTCGCCCGCAATCATCTGCCCCATGATGGGCGGCACGTACGATGCGGTGCCCAGGTTCGATCGCTCGCGCCGCGCAGCTCCTTCGCGCACGGGCACCTCGACCGGCTGCTCGCATGAATACAGCACCCGCAGACTGCGAATGCCGCGCTTGCGACCTTCCTTGCGCATGATGCGGCACAGCGGGCAGTTCACCGTTTCGTACACGTCCGCCGCGCGAAAGCACTCGGGATGCAGCTTGTTCGCCGCTCCCATGCTGCTGATCAGGCGCATGCCCTCACGGTCTGCATATTCAGCAATCGCCAGCTTCGTGGAAATGGTGTCGATCGCGTCCACCACGTAGTCGGCACGCGCGCCGAACTCGCCCAAAAGAGCGGGGACGTTTTCGGCTAGCACGAACGTATCCAGCACCTCTACCTGAGCGTTCGGGTTGATGTCGGCCACCATGGCGCGCACCACCTCCGTCTTCTTGCGCCCGATGGTGCTATGAAACGCAATGGCCTGACGATTGATGTTGCTCGCCTGCACCACATCGTGGTCGACCACGATCAAGCGCCCCACCCCGCCGCGTGCGAGCGCTTCAACGCAGTTCGATCCCACGCCGCCCAAGCCCAGCACCATGACGGTGGAGGCAGCCAGGCGCTCAACGCCTTCGCGGCCCATGATCAATTCGAGTTTCGATACGGCATCGTCTGCAGCGCTCATGGCAATCCTTTCTATCGGCGAACATGGTAGCATTGCGCAACTCCCAAACGAAGCAGAGGACGGAAGCTGGGCGCGAATCAGCGCTTTAGGACCGACGGCCCCGCCATGCGCTCGGGGCGCTTGCTTGCACGCCCGGACGCGTGCTACACTCGCACGGCAACGTTTCGCGGACGCCCCCATGCCAAGCGCCCGCCACTCCAAGGAGAGCGATACATGAAGTTCTAGCGATGCCCCAACCCCGACGTATCCCGGCGCCTGCACGGCGCTCGGCCCTGCGCGGACTCGCATCGCAGATCCATACGCTCGACCCAACGCCCTCACGCCGCTCAGCGCGCCGGCGAACCCCCTACGCGAACATCCGCATGCAGGGCCCCCGAATCCACAGGAGGTCTTCATGGTTCTCACCTTGCACGACATCGGCTACGCCTACCCCGGGTCGCCCGCACCCGCCATCGAACACGTCTCGGCTACGTTCGCCGAAGGTTGGTGCGGCGTCATCGGCGACAACGGCTGCGGCAAGAGCACGCTCGCACGCATCGCATGCGGCCTGATCCAGCCCGACATCGGCAGCGTCTTTCCCCAGCGCACGGCAACGTACTGCCCCCAAGACGCCGTCACCTCGCCCGATCTGCTGTACGACTTCGCATGCGATTTCTCCCGCCACGCAATCGCGCTGCGCGAAAATCTGGGCATTGAAGACGACATGCCCTGGCGCTTCGACGAACTTAGCTTTGGGGAGCGCAAGAAAATCCAAGTGGCCGTGGCGCTTTGGCAAGACCCCGACGTATTGGCGCTCGACGAGCCCACGAACCACGTGGACGCGCCTTGCCGCGCCGCCATTGCGCAAGCGCTCAAGGGCTATCGCGGCATCGGCATCCTCGTATCGCACGATCGCGAGCTACTGAACGCCCTGGTCGAACGCTGCCTCATGTTCGAAGGCGGAACCTGGTCCATGCGCCCGGGAACCTACGACGAAGCGCGCACGCAGCATGAACGCGAGCGCGCCGAAGCCCTGGCCAAGCGGGCAACCGCCAAGCGAGAGGCCGAACGCCTGACAGCCGAAGCGAACGAGCGGGCCCAGCAAGCCGCGCGAACGGCCGCCCGGTTGAGCGCCCGGCACCTGGACAAGCACGATAGCGACGGAAGGGAGAAGCGTCGGCTTGCCGTATACTCCGGGCAGGACGGTAAGACCGGCGCACTCGCGTCGAACATGGACGCACGCGCCGGACGAGCCCGACAGGAAGCGCAGGGCATCCGCACGGCGAAACGCTACAACGGGTCGCTCTGGCTGGAGTCGAAACCCCATCCGCGCGCAACGCTCCTGCTCATGGACGAACACGCCATCCCCTGCGGGCAGGGTCGACTCGAGCTTCCGAAACTCGCCCTCGGAAACACCGATCACATCGGCATTTCCGGACCGAACGGTGCGGGCAAATCGACGCTCGTACGCCACCTGCTCCAACGGCTTCCCAACGACATCGCCGTCCTGACGATCCCGCAGGAAGTGTCGCCCGCCGAAGCAAGGCGCATAGCGAACGACCTGCTTTCAACCGACGAAGCCCGCATGGGACGCCTGCTCTCGATCGTCACCCAGCTCAACTCGAACGCAAAACGCATCCTGGCCGGGAGCGAAGTGAGTCCGGGGGAGCTGCGCAAATTGATGCTGGCCCAAGGCATGCTGGACGAGCCGGCGCTCATCGTGATGGACGAACCCACCAACCACCTGGACCTGCATTCGGCAGAAGCGCTCGAACGCGCGCTTGCGGCTTACCCCGGCGCGCTCGTTGCCGTATCGCACGACCAGGCGTTTCTGAACGCTTGCACCAGCACGCGCTGGCACGTGGAAGGAGGGCGCGTGAGCGTGCGATGATCGAGCCTTTCCCAAGCGCTCCACGAAGCGTAGGTTGCCCGCACGCGAAGGCAGCCCCATAATCGATGCAATCGAAACAGGGTCGTTGCAGACCGCCACAACCACCGAACGGAGCACTTCATGTCCACCTACATTACCGGCGACACCATCCGCAAGCTGCGCGAGCGAAAAGGATGCACGCAGCGCGAGCTTGCCAGCCGCCTCGGCGTCACCGACAAAGCGGTTTCCAAATGGGAAACGGGAAAGGGGCTTCCCGACATCACGCTGGTCGAGCCTTTGAGCGCGGCGCTCGACGTGTCGGTGGCCGAGCTGCTTTCGGGGGAATGCGCCCACAACTCGAATCGCTGCGCCAACATGCTGCGCACGCGGTTCTACGTCTGCCCTCTGTGCGGCAACGTCGTCCATGCAACCGGCGAGGGCGCGTTCAGCTGCTGCGGCATCCTGCTCCCCGCCCTTGACGCCGAAGACGCAGACTCTGCCGACAGCGTCCATCGTCTGGAAATCGACGTGGTGGAACACGACTTCTACGTAACGATGGACCACCCCATGACGAAGCAGCATTTCGTCAGCTTCATCGCCTACGCCACAACGGACCGCCTGCACCTGCGCAAACTGTACCCGGAGCAAAACGCCGAGGCGCGCTTCCCCATCATGGGGTCGGGGACCGTCTACGCTTTTTGCAACCAACACGGCCTGTTCAAAGCGAAAGCCGCACGACCTAAGCCGTCACGCTAGCCGAACCGCCCGACGGTCTCGCAGGCGGTTGCGAGCTCGCCGGGGTGGTCGAACCTGCGGATGATCCCGAGCCGGAACTCGAGCCCGAGCCCGAACCCGCCGCAGAGCCTGAGCCGGACGACCCGGAACCGCCGCCCGGCGTCGTTCCCGATCCCGAACCGCTGCCGCTGCCGGCCGACCCGCCAGCATCGCCGCCGGCGTCCGATCCCGATCCGCCCGACGTCCCCGATTCGGATCCGCCCGCGCCCGACGAACCGGAACCGCCGCTCGCGCCAGAGCCGGCGCCGGAGTCCGAACCGCCGGAAGTCGACCCGCCCGCATTCGACGATCCCTCCTGGGCGTTTGAAGACCCCGATCCCGCCGAGGAACCGCCGTGTCCATCGGAGCTCTGCGAACCGCCGTTCGCCGCCGAACCCGCTGACCCGAACTGACCCTGCCCGCCCGAGGCGCCGCCCACGTCCTGCGGCGCCTCCTGCTTCTGCACCGAAACGAGGGGCTCCGGCCGCGCGCCGAAACCTTCGCCCTGCGTGATCAGGTTGATCGCAAAAGCGGATACCAGCACCGCTACTATTGCGGAAACGGCAGAAACGGCAACGATCCTGCGCTGCGTCCTGCGCTTGCGCTCGCGATTGTCGCGAACCCGCTGCGCCGTCACATCGCCAAGAAGCGCAGCGTCCCCGATCCGAGGCGTGAGCGACCGACGCACGGTGGTCGGCCGCAGCACCGCCGTTTCACCGGCAGGCGGCAAAACGACGGTCGGCGCATCGCCCGAACCGCCATCGGGCACGTAGCCCGGCTCGCCCGGCTTCAACTCGCGCAGCTTTTCGGCCGAGGCGGTAAAGAACTTCTTGTACAGTTGCGACGCCACCGCCGAAACGATGGAGCCCACGCCCACGCCGATCACCGATCCGTAAATGCCTATTTGAGACGCCAGCAGCATGGAAGTAACGGCCGCAAGCGCACCAGCGGCCACCTGCGGCAACGACAGGTCGTCGAACAGCGCGCGCAGCGAACCGCCCCTCCCGGTGTTGTCCTCACGTGCATTCCGTTCCATCGTGCGCCCTCCTCGCGAACCCCAGCGTTCGCCCATTCGTTTTCTCGTCTTCGAACATACCCCACTCATGTCGTATGCTTATGTGGTTCATCTAAACGTTATCTGCAAGCCACAGAACGTCCAATCCTCCACCGCGATGCAGTACCGCGCAGAGCTTGGACGGTCGAAACGAACACGGAATGCGAGGCTCCATGCGCCTGAACCGATCAAAGCACTTCGACGTCTTGGTGGTAGGAAGCGGCATCGCCGGAACCATGGCGGCGCTCTCGGCAGCGCGTGCAGGAGCGCGCACGGCAATCGCCAGCCTGGGACCCCTGTTCTCGGGCTCGAGCTTCTACCCGGGCACCTGGGGCCTGGGGCTCATCGGCCCCGAGTCGCCCTCCGACGAAGCCGACCTTGCGAAGCAGATCCTCGACGTAGGCTGCGGCATGACCGATCCCGCGCTGGTCGCATCGTTCGTCGGCGGCATCTCCAGCGGAATCGAGCAGTTGGAAGCGCTCGGCGTAACGCTCAAGGAGCCAAAGCGAGCGCAGGAGCGCGAGTTCGTCCCCTGCTTCGATCGCAAGCATCGCCTGTGGCGCGGCATCGAGCGCGCGCCCTTCGAACGGGCCGCAGCCGCCGAACTTGCGCGCCTGAACATCGACGTGCTTTCCCCTTGGGAGCTGATCGACCTGGTCATGCAAGAAGGAACCGCCACAGGCGCCGTGCTGTTCGACCATGCGACTCGTTCGTTCGAGCTGGTCGCATGCGGCGCCGTCGTGCTGGCGACGGGAGGCTACGGCGGGCTGTTCGAGCGCCGGCTCACGGCGGACGACGTGCAGGGAACCGCCCAGGCCCTTGCGCTGCGCAGCGGCTGCACGCTCGTCAACCTGGAGTTCATGCAGATGATGCCCGGCCTCGTCCGCCCGAAAAGCGGCATCGTGTTCAACGAGAAGACGTTTCGCTTCGCCCAGCTGCTCGACGCCGAAGGGCGCGACGCGCTGCGCGAGGTCGCAGACGCTCGTTTCGCGCTGGAGGCGCGCTCGGGGCACGGACCCTTCACGGCGCGGCTCGCATCACGCGACGTGGACCTTGCGCTGGCGAACGCAGGTCCGCGCGGGCTGACCGTGCGCTACCGTTTTGACGGCGCTTCCCCGCTGCCCGAGTTCGTGCGCACGTACTTCGACTGGCTGAAGCGGGACAGAGGCATCCAAATCGACGACGAGCTGGTCATCGCTCCGTACGCCCATGCGGCGAACGGCGGCATCCTCATCGACGAGCACGCGGCAACCGGCGTCGACGGGCTTTACGCCTGCGGCGAGGCGACGGGCGGCATGCACGGAGCCGACCGCATCGGCGGCCTCTCAAGCGCGAACGGTATCGTGTTCGGCCTGCGGGCGGGAGCTTCGGCGGCGTCACGAGCCGCAAGGGCGAATGCGCAAAGCAATCGACAGCCGCAAGCTCACGCCGCCTTCGAAGGAATCGGCATCGAGCACGGCTCGGACATCCGGGCGGCGCTGAGGCGCATCATGACCGAAAGCTGCATGATCGTGAGAAGCGAGGACGGCCTGAGCGCGGCTCAGGAAGCCCTGGAGAACCTGGCCGCGCAAACCGAATCCGCGAAACGCCGAACCGAAGACCCGCGCCAGGTTGCGGAAGCGGCGCGCATCACGGCCCAGCTGACGCTTGCGCGATCCATCGTGGAAGCGGCGCGAACGCGCACCGAAAGCCGCGGCGCGCACTATCGCCTCGACTTCCCCGCCTCGGATCCCGCCCAAGCGCGGCCGCTCGCCGTCAGCCTGGGAAGCAACGGCAGCCCCGCGGCGCGACCGTTGCGCCAACGGCGCTGAAGCGGCGCTACGAACGCACCGCCGGGACCACCGCCAGATCGGCCAGCGTCACGCCGTCGACGTAGTCTTCTATCGTCTTGTCCAGGCCCGCCCAAAAGCGGACGGTGGTGCACTCCGACAAGCGCGGACATCGATCGTCGCCGTCAAGGCCCATGCACGCCACCGGAGCCGTGCTGCCTTCCACGGCGCGCAGCACGTCCCCGGCCTTGATGGCGGCGGGGTCGCTGGCCAGCACGTAGCCGCCTCCCTTGCCGCGGACGCTGCGAAGCAGCCCCGCCTGAACGAGCGGGCGGGCAAGCTGCTCAAGGTACTTGAACGAGATATCCTCCCGCTCGGCAACCTCGCGCAGCGCAACTTTCGCGCCGTCGCCCGCCTGGGCTACGTACACCATGAGCCGCAACGCGTAGCGGCCTTTCGTCGATACGAGCATCGAAACTCCTTCTCTCTGCGCCGCGCGAGCTCCGGCGAAATCAGCACGCCGGCCATCTGCCGGGCACCGAACGTTTTGCATAAATTCTATCAACTTTCTAGGATTAATGCTTGACTTTTCACGGTATCGGATTATTTTAATCCTAGCAAAATTATATGATTAACTCACGACGAGAGATTTCGGGCAATGCACCTACCAAAGCATACTATCCGCCCCGAAACGAAAGGAACGTTCGCATGATCGGAGAGAGCACGCTCCTGTCCGTACAGGGGCTCACGGCATCGGCCAACGACAAGACCATCCTGAACGCGGTTGATCTGAACATCGGATCGGGCGAAACCCACGTCATCATGGGTCCGAACGGCGCCGGCAAATCCACGCTCGGACACGTTGTCATGGGCAGCCCCGTCTACACGGTCGAAAGCGGAACGGTGGAATTCGACGGCCAGGACATCACCGACCTCGCCCCGGACAAGCGCTCGCGCGCGGGGCTGTTCCTCAGCTTCCAGGCACCGGTCGAGATTCCGGGCGTCCCCGTTTCCAGCTTCCTGCGCGCCACCACGACAGGCCGCGAAGGATTCGACATGAAGGGCAAGCTGTTCCGCAAGCACGTGCGCGACCTCGCACGCGAGCTGGACATGGATCCCGCCTACCTCGACCGAGAGCTGGGCGTGGGCTTTTCCGGCGGCGAGAAGAAGAAGCTCGAGATGCTGCAGCTTCTGCTGCTGCGACCGAAGCTGGCCATCCTGGACGAAACGGACTCCGGCCTTGACGTCGACGCCCTGGGCGTGGTTTCGCGAGGGATCGATGCGTACCGCCGCTCGTGCGAGGGCACGCTGGCCATCATCACCCACAACACCCGCATTCTGGAGCGATTGGACATCGACCGCGTCCACGTGCTGGTGCGCGGGCGCATCGTCGAAAGCGGAGACGCGTCGCTCATCCGCGAGATCGACTCCCACGGCTTCGAGCGCTTCGAGCTCATGGACCAGGCCAGCGACGCTCCCGCCGACGCGGTGAGCGCCGGTTGCGCCGCACAGCATGGCTGCGCCGCAACCGCGTAGGGAGGAAGCCATGACGAAGCAACGAACGTACGTCGACGACATCGACCGCAGCCTGTACGATTTCGCGAACGACGAAACCGGCATCGAGCGCCTTGACGCGGGGCTTACGCCGTCCATCGTACGCGAGATATCCGAGCGCAAGAACGAGCCCGGCTGGATGCTGGACTTCCGCCTGCAATCCCTCGACACGTACCATCGTATGAAAAACCCTGATTGGGGCCCTGGGTTGAGCGGCCTCAACATGGACGACATCGCCACGTACGTGAAGCCCAACACGGAGATGCAAAGCGACTGGGACAGCCTTCCCGACGACGTCAAAAACACGTTCGACCGCCTGGGGATACCCGAGGCCGAGCGCGAGTACCTTGCCGGCGTGGGGGCGCAGTACGATTCCGAGCTGGTCTACCACAGCATGCAGGACACCGCCGCCAGCATGGGCATCGTCTACTCCGGCATCGAGGAAGCGCTCCTTGACCCGGATTGGGAGCCGCTCATCAAAGAGAAGTTCATGACGCTCATCCCGCCCACCGACCACAAGTTCGCCGCGCTGCACGGCGCGGTGTGGAGCGGCGGGTCGTTCGTCTACGTTCCGAAGGGCGTCAAGCTGGACTTTCCCTTGCAAAGCTACTTTCGCCTGAACGCGAAGGGAGCCGGTCAGTTCGAGCACACGCTCATCATCGTGGAAGACGGCGCCGACCTGCATTTCATCGAAGGCTGCTCCGCGCCGAAGTACAACGTGGCGAACCTGCACGCCGGAGCGGTGGAGCTGTTCGTGGGCAAGCAGGCGCGCCTGCGCTATTCGACCATCGAGAACTGGTCGAAGAACATGTACAACCTCAACACCAAGCGCGCCCGCGTGGACGAAGGCGGATCCGTGGAATGGATCAGCGGATCCTTCGGCAGCCACGTCGGCTACCTCTACCCCATGTCCATCCTTGCCGGACGGAAATCCACGTCGAGCTTCACCGGCATCACCTTCGCCGGAGCGGGACAGAACCTGGACACGGGCTGCAAGGTGGTGCTCGCCGCACCCGATACGTCCGCGTCCATCGAAACGAAATCCATCTCGAAAGGCGGTGGCATCTCGACGTTCAGGTCGTCCATCGTAGCCACCGAAGCGGCGAAGGGATCCGCGGCCAGCGTGTCGTGCCAGTCGCTCATGCTCGACGACATCAGCCGCTCAGACACCATCCCGGCCATGGACATTCGCTGCAAGCACGTGGACATCGGACACGAGGCCACCATCGGCCGCATCGGAGACGACAAGGTCTTTTACCTGATGAGCCGCGGCATACCCGAAGAAGAGGCGCGCACGATGATCGTGAACGGCTTCGCCGACCCCGTGTCGAAAGAGCTGCCCCTTGAGTACGCCGTGGAAATGAACAACCTGATCAAGCTTGAAATGGAAGGGGCCATCGGATAATGGAAACCCTCACGATAGAACGCGCGAACGCCATGCCCGCCCCCACGTGGCACAGGCTTCGCATGAACGATGTCGACATAGAACTGCCCGCCGGCTTGACGCACGCGCGCTGCGTGGAGACACTTGCGCCGCCGTCGCTCATCGGCAAGGCGAACGCGTTCGAGCGCGTGGTCGAACGCGCCCAGGCGGCGCTCGACGAAAGGACGCCCGCATCAGAGACCGCGCCTCGAGCCATCGTCGCGGCAGCCTGCGGCACGACCGATCCCGCCGACCTGGACGTTCCCGCGCTCACGCCCTTTCAGCAGATCGCCGCCGAAAGGGAGCTGGAAGGCAGCATGGTGGAGGCATTTGAAACGGGCATGGGCCACCAAGCGCGGGAATATCTTGAATTCGCGGCAGGAGAACCAATTGTGCTGGCCACGAGCCCTGGGGAAACCGCGCGCGCATCCATTCGCATCGAAGGCGTTGACGGCGCGGTCAACGCAGCCGCCATCGACCTGGTCGCGGCCCCGAACTCATCGCTTGCGCTTACCGTCACGATGGACTCCCCTCATGCGGGCGAAGGCGCAGTCGGGACGCGCATCCGCGCATTCGTCGGCGAAAACGCCCGCATCGACCTTGCTTGCACGCAAACGCTCGACGACTCTTGGACGGCGCTCGACGACACCGGCATCGTGCTCGACCGAAACGCTCGCATGACCGTGCGCCACGTCGTGCTGGGCGCGGGCCGCAGCTACACGGGCCTCGCGGCCGACCTGCGAGGAGACGACGCGCGCCTGGATGCGGACACGCGCTACCTGGGGCACGCCCAAGAGCAGCGAGACTTCAACTACGTGGCGCACCAGCGGGGACGACGCACCGCCTGCGTCTTCAACGCCAACGGCGTGCTGACCGGAGCGTCCTCGAAAACGCTGCGCGGGACCATCGAGCTTGCGCACGGATGCAAGGGGTCCGAAGGGTCCGAGCAGGAAACCGTGCTTCTTGCCGACGAGCGCGTGGAGAACCGCACGGTGCCCGTGATCCTCTGCGACGAAGACGACGTGGCCGGAAACCACGGAGCCACGATCGGCCACGTGCGTCCGGAGCAGCTGTTCTACCTGGCCAGCCGAGGGGTATCCCCCGATGCAGCCGAGCGCCTGTTCGTCACTGCCACGTTCGAGGAAGCGGCGCTCAGCGCCGAGGACGACAGAACCCGCGCCGCCGTAGCCCGTTTAGCCGCCGCACGCGGCATCGTTTTCGAGGAGGCAACCGCATGAGCGTCGACATAGCCGCCAATCCGTACCGCAAGGACTTTCCGCTGCTCGCGGCAAACCCAAGCCTGGCGTTTCTGGACAGCGCCGCCACGGCGCAGCGGCCCGCCGCGGTTCTGGACGCCCAGCGCGCATTCTACGAGACCATGAATGCGAACGCGCTGCGCGGCCTGTACCGGCTTTCGGTGGACGCCACCCAGGCCATCGACGATGCCCGCGCGCGCATCACGCGCTTTATCGGCGCCCATAACCCCCGCGAGCTGGTATTTTGCCGCAACGCCAGCGAAGCGCTCAACCTGGTTGCAAAGGCTTTCGCGCCCACGGTGCTCGAGCCGGGCGACGAGGTGTGCATCACCATCATGGAGCACCATTCGAACCTCGTCCCCTGGCAGCAAGCATGCCGCGACGCAGGAGCCGACCTCGTGTACTTGTACCCTGACGAAAACGGCGTGATCACGAACCAGGAACTGGATGTCAAAATAGGGCCGAAGACCAAGATCGTGGCTGCCGCGCACGTATCGAACGTCCTCGGGATCGAGAACCCTCTGGCGGCCATGGCCGAACGCGTCCATGCTCAGGGGGGCTACCTGGTGGTCGACGGCGCCCAGTCGGTGCCCCACATGCCCGTGGACGTGCGCGCGCTCGGCTGCGACTTCTTCGCCTTCTCGGCGCATAAGGCGTTCGGCCCCTTCGGCGTGGGCATGCTCTGGGGCAGCCTGGACTTGCTTGAAGAGATGCCCCCGTTTCTCACGGGCGGCGAGATGATATCGTCGGTCACGCAGGCCGACGCCGTCTGGGCTCCCGTGCCCGAAAAGTTCGAAGCGGGCACGCAGGACGCTGCGGGCATCGCCGCGTCCGCCGCGGGCATCGCGTACCTCGAGAGCATCGGCTGGGACGCCGTGCAAGCGCGCGAGCAGGCGCTCGTGCGCGCATGCATGGACCGCCTGGCGAAGCTTCCCTACGTCCGCGTTCTCGGCCACCCCGACCCGGCGCAGCATCATGGCGTCATCAGCTTCAACGTGGACGGCATACACCCGCACGACGTGGCCAGCATCCTCGACGAGCACAACGTTGCCATCCGCGCCGGTCAGCACTGCGCGCAGCCGCTGCTGACATGGCTGGGAGAAGAGTCGTGCTGCCGAGCCTCGCTGGCGCTCTACAACGACGAAAGCGATATCGAGGCGCTTGCCGAGGGCCTCGACACCGTCTGGAGGATCTTCAATGGCTAGCATCTACACCGCGGCGCTCATGGAGCACAACGCGCATCCTGATTACAAGTACCCGATGGACGACCCCACGTGCACGTGCGACGGCGTGAACCCCAGCTGCGGCGACGAGCTGACGCTGGCGCTGCGCCTGAACGGAAACGTGATCGAGGAAGCCGCCTTCACCGGCCACGGCTGCGCCGTGAGCCAGGCGGCAGCCGACATGATGGCCGACCTGATCACCGGCGAAACCATCGCCGAAGCGCAGCGCCTTTCCAGCCTCTACCTGGACATGATCAAGGGTCGCCCGCTCACCGACGAGGAGCGCGCCGACCTCGACGAGGCCGCCGAGCTCGAGTCCATCGCCCGCATGCCCGCCCGCGTCAAGTGCGCCGAGCTTGCCTGGCGTACGCTGGAGAAGCTGCTCGAGCAGGAAACGGAGGCAGGACGCAAGGCGCAGTGACGTCGAAACGACAGCGCGCACTCGTTCCACCACTGCACGGGTCGTGCGGATGCTTTTGGCAAAGAAGGGGCGCCTCCGTCAGACGGGGGCGCCCCTTTCATGCCGCTACTCGGCATAGTCGTGGAGCACAGCCTCGATGCTGTTGCCCTCGAGGTCGTAGACGAACGCCGCATGGTAGCCAGGATGATAGTCGCGGAGACCGAACGCGCCGTTATCGGCGCCACCAGCGTGAAGCCACAACCGACTCTACACAGCACCCTCTCCGATTTCGTCATCGCGCTCCGCCAGGCAGCGCTCCAGCATCCTCTCGATTTCGCCTACGTCGCGCTCCCTACCCCTGCTGTCGGTTGGCAACCTGAGCAGCGGGAGCCCACACCGCTTGAGAACCGCATCCTTCATCCGATCCCGTTTGTACTGCTTTGTACCTTCCTTGTGGAATCGCCAGGCATCGACCTCGACGGCCAACAAAGGACGCTTGTTCATCTCGCGGAAGAAGAGGAAATCCACGTGCGTGCGCGGATCCCTCACGTACCTCTCCTCGAGCGGCGAAAGGGAGATGCCCTCGCCTACCAACGTGGACAATCCCACATGGCACCGGAACGACACCCGCGCGAAACGACCCGTTGCGAGCATATCCTCCAAAGCCGTCGCCATGAGGTTCTCGGAATCGTAGAGGGAGACACGCGGATACTTGCCCAAATACCTCGCTCGCTCTTCGGCGTATTCCTTGTACAGCAGGTCGAACACGGACCTGATGTTGCTCTGGACGATTTTGAACCCGTTGTACTCGATATAGCGTGCAAGCTCCTCGATGTCGTTGTCCTTACGTCCGCGAGGATTCTGCGACGCGACGACGCGAAGTTTCTTGACCGCACGAGAAACCGCGACGTTGACCATTTGGGGGTCGCCGACGAAGGCTCCAATGTTGTTTTCGACAGTGGAGAGTATGATGGCGTCGTTCTCGCGTCCTTGGAACTTATGAACCGTCGCCACGGAAACGCCTTCGGGGACCGCCTTTTTCAGCTCGCACACCTGGGGGTTGAACGGCGCGATCACGCCGATGTCCCGAATCTCCGAATCGACCAGCTCGGGAATGATCTCGTCGCACACCACAGAGACTTGGCGCATGTTCCTGCGCCCTCGCTCGTGGTTGCCTGGCACGGTGCGATGGAAGGAGAGCACGTCCCGCTCGCCCTCGTCCTTCGTCATAATGACAAGATCGTCGTCGTAGTACATCTTGTTGCAGAAGCCGATAATTCGAGGATGACAGCGATAGTGCTCTTTGAGCAAAGTCGGTTCCAATGCAGGCCAAAGGCCGAGAACCGACGTGAGCATGCTATGCTTCGCATAGCGGTAGCAATCCGGGACGCGATATTTATCGGCAATACGGTCGGTTTCGTCCGCGCGTTCCCTCTTCACCACATTGGCAAGCTGCTTATGATCGCCGACAACGACCACGTTTTTAGCGCATGCGAAAGCCAAAGCTCCAGCCGCCACGCTTATCTGGGAAGACTCGTCCATGAGAACGCTGTCGTACCTGAAGCCTGGACCGAGGGAAGTCGTGATCGAATGCGTGGTGCTCAACACCACCGGATACTCCTCCGCGAACGCCGCTGATCCGCTCCGCAAGCTCCTTAGCTCGAACGTCCTACGATCCCGATTCGGCGAGTAACGCTTTGCAAGCTGGGCTTTGAACGCCCGCATGGACTTCTCCTCGATAGTCGCCATGTTCGCCTCGAAGTCGTACGACCTTTCCTTTAGGAGGCGAGCCTCGTCCCTCAACTCTCTGAGTTTCGCCCGATAGAACGCGTCTTGCAGCAAAGGCACAACGAGGAAGTCGTCGCGCTCGATCGCATCGAGGTAGAACCCGCCGAAGAAGGCCCTGACGTAGGCGCGGTACAGAAAACCAACGGAGCGGCCCTCCTCGACGCGTCGACCTTCCCGCACCCAAAAACGCAAGATGTTTCGTGAAGTCCGTCCGAAGCGCGGATCATGAGGCTCGACTGCTCCCTTGCCAAGGCTCTCCGCATAGTCCTTGAAGTACTCGTATTCTCTTTCGTACGCGATTATCGATGCCTCGATTTCGGCGAGGCGCCCGCGATCTTCGAGAGCTCGCCCCAATCCGCTCACCAGCTCTCTCACCTCGGCGATAAGTCTTGCACCTTCAAGCCTCACCGCCCCGAATAGGAGGCGGACGAGAATCGCCGCCGGACACCAGACGATCAACAGCACCAAGCCCGTCGACAAAACCATCGCGGCGGATGTCGGGCCCATGACGCCGGCGAGAACCCCAACGATCCCGATCATCGGCGAGCCATCGCAGAACGCCGCGACCACCACTGCGCACAATAATATGCACAACGCCTGATCGACGCCGAAAACGGCCAGCGACGAGCCGATTCGCTTCTCGAGTCGAGCCTTGCCGAAATCTATGAGCGCATGAGATATCGACAAGATGAGCCAAACAAGGACGATACCGTCAAGCGGAAGCGTTACGGAAACGAAAAACGCCATGCACAGCGCATAGCATCCGCAATGAAAATATAGCAGCAAGATATATTGCTTTTACTAGTACCAATGTTTTTTGTTGCTAATATCAAATAGCAACAAAAAACATTGCCATTGCACGTTAGCGCGCAATGGACGAACCAGATGTCTGGGAGAGTCGCGAACCGCGGAGCCGTAACGCGGCATTTCAAGATATTGTCGCCCGAAACGTACGGTTTTCGGCTCGATTCCGTCCGTTTCGGGCGACAATGCATCTTGCAACAAAAGGGTCCACCGCAGGTCGTTCGAACCTGCGGCGGACCCTCCTTGCTGTATCGTCCCCGAACGTTAGAAGTCGAACATCGCCGTCGAGAGGTAACGCTCGCCTGTATCGGGAAGAATGACCACGATGGTCTTCCCCTCGTTTTCCGGGCGGCGCGCCAGCTCGGTGGCGGCGGCCACGGCCGCCCCCGAAGAAATGCCCACGAGCAGGCCTTCCTTCGCCGCCAGCTCGCGCCCCGCCGCGAAAGCGTCCTCGTCGGCCACGGCGATCACCTCGTCGTACACCTCGGTGTTCAGCGTGTCGGGCACGAAGCCCGCGCCAATGCCCTGGATCTTGTGCGCGCCCGCGCGTCCCTCGGACAGCACCGGCGAAGTCGCGGGCTCCACGGCAACCACCCGGACGTTCGGGTTCATGCGCTTCAGGTACGCGCCCGTGCCGCTCACCGTGCCGCCCGTGCCCACGCCCGCCACGAAGATGTCCACATCGCCGCCGGCAGCTTCCCAGATTTCCGGCCCCGTGGTGGCCTCGTGCACCGCCGGGTTCGCCGGATTCACGAACTGGCCGGGAATGAACGAATTGGGAATCTCGGCCGCCAGCTCGTCGGCGCGCGCGATGGCGCCCTTCATGCCCTGCGCGCCCTCGGTCAGCACGAGTTCCGCGCCGTATGCCTTCATGAGGTTGCGGCGCTCGACCGACATCGTTTCCGGCATGGTGATGATAAGGCGCATGCCGCGCGCAGCGGCGATAGCAGCCAAACCGATGCCGGTGTTTCCCGACGTAGGCTCGATGAGCACGGTGTCCTGGTCGATAAGCCCATCGGCCAACGCCTGGTCGATCATGGCCTTCGCGATGCGGTCCTTCACCGACCCGCCCGGATTGAACGATTCAACCTTGCCGACGATCTTCGCCTTCAGGTTGTGGTTGCGCTCGTAATTCGTCAGCTCCACCAGCGGCGTAGCGCCGATCAGCTCCGACACGCTCTTGTAAACCGTCATATCTCGCCCGCTTTCTCATCTGCGCCCGGCAAGCTCCCGGCCGACAATCGGCCTCAACCCCAGGCTTCCCTTGTGTCGCAGTAAATCCTACTTTCTTTATAGGTTTTAGTCAAGAACCCCTTCCGGCAAAATCTCGAATCCCTCGGCATCCAACTCCGGCGCGCCCTCGGCACGTCGCCGGGCAACCAGCCGCTTCGCTGCAGGAATGGACGCCAGCAGCGCCGCTCCCATGACGACGCTCGCCACGATGACCATGATCCACACCGGCGCGAACGACAGGTAGGCGTCGAACATCACGCCCGACACCACCGCTCCCACCGCGGCGCCCAAAAGCTCGAACGCCGTGACAATGCCCGTCACCGTGCCAAGATCCTTCTTGCCGTACTCCTTCACCACCATGATAGGCGGCGCCACCGTGCCCATGCAGGTGGCGAACCCGAAGAACAAGCAGGCCAAAATCGGGCCCCAGTCGGTAGCGGGAAACAGCAGCATGACACCGGCCAAAACCGACGTGATCGTGCCGAGGATCGTACCCGTGCGCATGCCCCATCGATCGTAGATGGCGCCGAGCGCCACCTTCGCCACGATGACCACCGCCAGGTAGAACGACCATACGCTGCCGGCCCACAGGGTCGAATGGCCGCCGGTGACCACTTCGGTGCCCCCTACGGTCACGCTCGTCATGTTCGCAATGGAGTTCGTGATGATGCAGCCGTTCGTGATGCCCATGGCCACGAACCCGATCACCAGCAACCAGAACGCCGAGCTCGAGCGCAAGGTCTTCCATCCCACCGAAACGTTAACGGGAACGTCGGGCGAGCGATCTTCCTTCACCTCCTCGACCTGGCCCGCGCCGTAAGGGACCATGCCCTTGTCGCTCGGGCGCGTGCTGAACGTCGCCAGCACAAGCGGCAGCGCAGCCACGAAGCACACCACGGCCAGCAGCAAAAACGCCGCACGCCAGCCCGACGCCTCGATCATGGCGCTCGTAACCGGGGAAAGCACCACCCCGCCAAGACCCGATCCTGAAAGCGCGATGGACACTGCCAAGCCGCGCTTGAGCGTGAACCAGTTCGAGATGACCACCGAAACCAGTAGGCGCGTGCCCGCGACCACCACCATGCCAGCCACCACGCACAGCGCGTACAACTGCCAGGCGGCCGTGATGAACGAGAGTCCCACCAGCACAAGAGAGCTGGTCAGCACCGTCACCGTACCCAGCACGCGCGCCGAGCACGTATCGGTAAGCCGCCCGATCACCAGCGACGCGAACACCGCAACCACCGTGGTGATGGAAACGCCCGTGTTGAATTGCCCCACCGTCAACCCTAGGTCGCGCACGATATGCGTCTGGAACAACGGGATGCAGTTCACGAACACCGTGTAACACGTCGCCATGATCAGCAGGCCGCCCGCAACGATCCACCACCCGTAGAAGATCTTCCCCTCGCTCGACCCCTTTTCAGCCATGCTTCCTCATTTCCCCAGCTTATCCAAATGCCGAATGAACTCGATGTAGAACCCCACTCCGCGCTTGAACGCGTCCACGTCCAAATTCTCGTCTTGCCCGTGAATACGCGTGCGCTGATCGCCCTTGAACAAGATGCCCGCGAACCGGTACGTGCGCGGGCACGCGCGGGCAAAATGACGCGCATCGCTGCAGCTGGTTTGCACGTACGGCGCGATGCCCGCCTCGGGATAGACCGCGTGAATCACGCGACGCAGATAGTCGAACGCCGGGTCGTCCTCAAACGGCGAGACCGGAGACGGCTCGCTGACCTCGAACAGCTCGTACGCGGTATCCTCGTCGAAGCGCTGCTTGATGCGAGAAAACGCATCGTCGACGGTCTCGCCGGGATCGACGCGCACGTTAACGGTGGCTTTCGCCTGCTTGGAAATCACGTTGTGCGCCTTCGATCCCTCAAGCTGCGTGAGCGCGTACGTGGTGCGAACCATGGCGGCCGTTTCGGGGTCGCGCTGCATGATGCGAACCACTAAAGGCCGAAACAGCCACAAGTTGCCGAACACCAAGCGCAGGCCGAAGCCGCCGCGCGCGGCCAGCTCCTTGAGCATGGCCGCCACCGGATCGGACAGGCGCGACGCGGGAGGATTCTGCTGCAATCCGTCCAACCCCGCCACCAGCTTCGCCGCGGCGTCTTCAAGCGAAGGGGTTGCCGCATGGCCCCCTGCGGAGCTCGTGGTGACGCGCGCGTTGAAAATACCCTTTTCCGCCACGCCCACAACGGCGAATTGGCCGCTCACGCCTAGCGGAGGGTTGTCGATAACCGCCCCGCCTTCGTCAAGCACCAGGTAAGGAACTCGCCCGATGCCCTTCAGGTACTCGACCATGCGCGGAGCCGTGTCGCCGCCGTCCTCTTCGGTGTTCGACGAGAAGAAGTAGATGTCGCGCGGAGGAACGTATCCTTCCGAAAGCAGTTGCTCGGCCGCCTCAAGAAGCCCGGCCCAGATGCACTTCGTATCCACCGCGCCGCGCGCATAGATCTTCCCGTCCGCAATGTCGGCGGCGAACGGATCATGCGACCATCCATGCGGGTCGGCCTCCACCACGTCGTGGTGCGCCATGAGCACCACCGGGGCAAGCGCGCGATCGGATCCTTTCCAAAGAAGCGAGATGCCGTATCCGTCGATCATTTCAAGATCCATAGACGCGAACACGCGCGGATACAATCGGCGCAGCTTGGGCACGAACTCGTCGAAAGCGCTGTGGTCGGCCTCGGGGCTGCCCGCACCCCACACGGTAGCGCTGCGAAGCATTTCGCGAAAACGTTCGACAGCCTCGTCCGATCCCATCGCCTGACTCTCCGGCAACGGATCGGAAACGGGCGTCGGCCTAAGCCTTACGGCATTCACCGTCAATACGACTGCGAACAGCGCGACAATCGCAACAGCAAAAACGAACACGGTCATATACGAACCCTTCTCTGCGGCACCATGCGGCCATTATAGACCCAACTGCTATAATCCCCCGCAAGGGGAAGGGGATCGGATGGCGCTCATCGACAGGGTTCACGGAACAGCGGGCATCAAAATCATCGTAGGATCGGCGTTTCTTTGGGCCTGGCTCGACGCGCTGTTCATGAGCGCGTTCTTCACGGCGCCCGACACGAAAGGGCTCACGGCCGAGTTGGCCGCCGTGGCCGTGTTCGGCTTCAGCGCATTCGGATACGCAGCAGCCCTCAAGAAACCGGCCGCGATCAACAGGCTCATCGCCGGGAAGCGCTTGCCGCTGATCGCAGCCTTGTTGGGAACCGCAGGTTCTTTGCTGCTCGTGTTTTCGGGCTTCGGATTCGGTTGGATGCCGCTTGCTATCGGAAGCGCGCTCGTCGCCCTGTTCGTCGCCGTGTTCCAGATCGGATGGGGCGCCGCATACTGCCAAGAAGGGGCCCGCACCGCCACGCCCTACGTCGCCGGCGCCTTCGCGTGCGCCGTCGTCATCGACACGCCCATGCTCTTCATGATCCCGGAAGCGTCTGCGGTGTTCTTCTCGCTGCTGCCCCTTATTTCGGGCCTGATCTTCACCACGGTGCCGCCCGACCAGCGAACCTATCGCCGAACCGCGGAAAGCTCGGTCCCCGCAAGGCGCGGCGTGTGTGCCCACCTGAAAACCCACCTGGGAATCTCGATGATGCTCCTGTGCGCCGCGGCGCTCGTGCTGACCAGCTTCGGATACCTGCAGCACCTCGTTTCCTTCTCGTCCGTCGCCAGCAACGGATCACCCGGCGGCGTGATCGTGCAAGTGGCCCGCGGCATAGCCGCCATCCTCATGTTCGGCATCGTCTGCATCGCCCCGCAGCGAGCAAGCGCCGTTTATCGCGTGGGGCTGCTGGCAATGATCGCCGGTTTCATGATGATGTCGTTTCTGTTCGGCTCCGAGTTGTTCTGGATTGCGGGAGCGGTCATCATCAGCGGCTATACCGCCTTCGATCTGCTGGTATGGGTCGTTTTCTCCCAGATTGCCCACACGCAGTCCCGCGATCCGCTCAAAACCGTCGCCGCCGTGCGATTGCTTGCGGTCATCTGCTACGTCGTGGGCGCCCTTGCGGGCATCCTTTTGGTGGGCAACGACCAATCCACGCACGCGTTCGTCTTCCAGGAAACCACGGCCATCGGCTATCTGGTGGTCATCGCAACCGTGCTGCTGCTCAGCAGCGAGGATATTTGGATGCTGTTCGGCTACACCGCACGCGCAGGGTCGGCCAATCAGGAAGGACTGGGACAGGAGGAACGCCTTGCCGCATGGTTCGACCGTATTGGCCTTACCGCGCGCGAGCGCGACATCGCGTCGCTTCTGGCCGCCGGTCGCACCCAGCCCTGGATCGCCGACTGCTTGAGCATATCCGAGAACACGGTGGGAACCCACGTGCGCCACATCTACCAGAAAGCGGACGTCCACAATCGCCAAGAGTTTATCGACCGCGCCATTTCACCTGATCATCCAGCATCACCTGAATCACGTGACCGCGTCTCAAGCGTCACGGATGTCACCTGATATTCCAAAATACGGGCATTCGGGCGTTGCGCGGCGCAATCCCTATCCCCCATCTTGAAGCCACGCGAACGAACTCGCGTGCCGCGCTTCTTCGCATCGGCGAGGATCGCGGGAGGGATTGAAAGGGAAGGGGAATTCCATGGAAATCAATCGCAGGAACTTCTTGAAGGGCGCGCTCGTCACCGGCGCCGCAGCAGCGGCCGCCGTTGCGCTGCCGGCGTGCAGCCCCGCCGCTCCGTCCGACTCGTCGGCCGACGCAAGCGGCTCGGCTCAAAGCGGCGCAGGCGCGAAGCATACGTGGGAAGTCGCTCCCGAACCCATCGCCGACATCGCCGAGACGCAGGACTTCGACGTAGTCATCGTGGGCGCCGGCCTCGCAGGCGTCAACGCTGCAGAAGCGGCAGCGCGCAACGGCGCCAAAACGGTGGTCATCGAACGCAACACCGGCATCTCCATCCGCGGCGTGGACGTAGGCCACATCGGCAGCAAGTACCACAAGTCGAACGGCTTCGACCTGGATCCGCGCGTGGCCACGCGCTACCTGCACCACGCGTCTCACCAGACCACGAACTACGACCTCATCTACGTATGGGCCTCGCGCTCCGGCAAGGTGTTCGACTACATCGAGGAGTTGGGCGCAGCGAACGGCGTGAGCATGGTGCCCGCGCTCTCCGGTACCGCCAAGTACGGCAACTGGTCCAAGCTTTCCGACAACTGGCGCGTCTACCCCGATGCCGTATCGTTCGTGCGCGGCGGCGAAACGTACGACATGCGCGACGACGGGCAGCCCGTCAACATCACGTTGGGCGAGCTGGTATACGATTCCGCCAAGAAGAACGGCGCCGAGTTCGTGTTCGAGGCGCGCGCCGAGCAGTTGGTGGGCAATGCGCAAAGCGGCATCACGGGCGTTGTCGCAACCACGAAAGACGGCAAGCACGTGCAGTACAACGCCAAGAACGGCGTCATCCTGGCCACGGGCGACATCGGCGGCAACCAGGAGATGGTGGACGTGTTCTGCCCCATCTCGAACCGCTCGGACGCGAACGTGTACGCCCCCGCCGGCTTCAACAACGGCGACGGCATCCTCATGGGATGCTGGGCGGGCGCGGCCATGTCGAAAAGCCCCGCTGCGCCGATGATTCACCAGTTCACGCTCGACACGCTTGAGTTCAACCTCACGTCCTTCATCATGAGCTGGCTTGCGGTCAACGCCAACGGCGAGCGCTACGGCGCCGAGATGCCCTTCGAGCCCATGCTGACCAACGCCCGCATGAACACGCCCGGCAACGTTGCCTGGTCCGTCTTCGACAGCGACTACGAGACGTACGTCATGCAGCAGCAGCCCGAGCGCTTCGATCGCTTCACCGACGGCCTGGACGCCGTCATGGAAAAGTGGCTGGGCAACGGCAAGCTCATCAAGGCCGACACGCTCGACGATCTGGCGAAGCAGCTCGACATCCCGGCGGACGCGTTCAAGGCCACCGTGGAACGCTACAACAGCATGGCCGAAGCCGGCGAGGACATCGACTTCGACGTGCCCGCGCAGTGGCTCGCACCGGTCAAGACCCCGCCGTTCTACGCGACGAAGAACGTGTGCAGCACGCTGACCATCCCGTTCGGCCTGCACGTGAACGCCGACTCCCAGGTGCTCACGGCGGAAGACCAGCCGATCGACGGCCTGTTCGCCATCGGCAACGTGCAGGGCGACTTCTTCGGCAACGACTACCCCGTGCACTGCCCCGGCGTCAGCCATGGCCGCTGCGTGACGTTCGGCCAGTTGGTCGGCGAAGCGTGCGCGAAGGACACGGTCATCAGCAAGATCTAGCGCAACCGAGCGTCACCGTACTCCCTCCCGCGAAAAGGCCGCATCAAGCGGCCTTTTCGTCATCTTGGATCTTGGAATGTCGAGCGAAAAGCAACAAGGGCGCCCTCCGCTCTCCTGCAACGGCAAGGAAGATACCCTGCGCCGTCCTGCAACGCCGCGCCCCTACAACGCCGTGCCGCGCGTTGGCACGTAGAGGCCCTTCATGTTCGCGCCCTCGTGCTCGAGCAGCCAGATTTTGCGCTCGATGCCGCCCGCGTACCCCGTAAGACTGCCGTCCGACCCGACCACACGATGGCACGGAATGATGACGGAAATGGGATTATGCCCAACGGCTCCGCCCACCGCCTGGGAAGACATCTTCTCTCTGCCGTCTTCTTGCGCGATCTCGCACGCCAGCTCGCCGTACGTGCGCACGCAACCGTAGGGGATCTCCATGAGTTTGCGCCAGACGCGCAGCCGAAACGCGGTGCCGTTCGGCTTCAAGGGCAGCTCCGCGATCGCAGGCTGCTCGCCAGCGAAGTACCGATCGAGCCAATCCTTCGCCTGCGCGAATATCGGCAGATCGTCGTTCGGGGCCATTTCGCCGTTCACGGTGCCGCCGAAGTACTTCTGCCCCGCCATCCACAGCCCGACGATGCCCTCGCCGTCGCTCGCAAGCGTGACTTCGCCGAACTCGGGGTGAGCGTAGTTCGTCCGATATACCATGCGCGTTCCTTTCGTCCATTCGGCAAGCGAATCCCGCAGGCAGCCGCCCGCGCACCCGCGCGCAGACCCTTCTCGCACAAGTCTACCGCGAAAAGGGCGCTACTGCCCCGCCGCTCGCTGTTCGGCCAAAAGCAGATCCACCATGCGTCCGTAGCTTTGCATGCCGTCGGCTTGGTCGTTCGCCTTCAGGTACGTATCGTTGGCTGCGTTGGAGACGTTTTGAACCGGCCCCTCGTACTTCGCCCAATGCTGCGCGCGCTCAGCAAGATCGCGCTGCACCGCCGCCGACAGTCCCAAGGAAATCGCACTTGCCGCATCCGAGTCGACCCTCCGCAGCGCCGAGATGACGTTGTCGTACGCCAGCACGTATCCGCTGTAGCGCATCAGCGCGTCATCGGATTGCCTGCACGCCAAATACGCGATGAAGTTCGCTTCGTCCTCGCGCATGAATCCGCACTGGTGCGCCAGTTCGTGCGCCATGGTCCAGGGGATCACGAACAGCGGATTGTCCACGTTGATATTCGATTCCATCGTGAAGGGGAAGAACATGCCGCCGATGTTCGCGTACGACAGCAGCTTGGAGGCGATCACTGGTTTCGGCGGCGAGTACAGCGGCCGCTCCAACGCCGGATACTGTTCGGCAAGCTTGCGCATGGCCTCAACCGACTCCCGCGCGTAGCGCTCGAACTGGCCCGGATGGGCGTCGAACAGGTCCGCGTCGTCGCCCAGCTGCGCCCGGGTTCGCCCCAGCTCGTCAGCAAGCGAGGCGGCAAGCGCCACAAGCTCTTCCTGGCGCTGCGCGGCATCGACGCCGGCTTCCTCCACATTGTAGCCAGCGTGCTCGGCGAAGGTATGCCGATAGTAGTTCAGCCCGCACAACGCCGTGAACAGGAAGTACACCGTGCAGCAGATGGCCGCCGCGCCCATCGCGGCGCGGTACGCCACCATAAGCCGCTCCCCCTTGCCCACAACGAGCTTGCGAACGCAGAAGCCCAGATAACCTGCGCAAAACAGCAGGAACAGCGCCACGACCCACTCGGCCACGGAAAAACTCGCAAGCGAGGGCAGAAACCCCACGACCGACGACAACGCCGGATACGCCGCCTGGCTGTACACCTGCTCCGTCCAGTCGGGATGCTGCCGCGCATACGCGGTCATCGCCAGCGCGACAGCCCCAAGCGGAAGGAACAGCATCCGTTTGAGCAAGAAGTCCCGCACGCCGCGTTTCGATTCGTTGGTTTTCATACGGGACAGTATACCCGCGCCGTCAAACCGCAAGGTCGTCAACCGATCAAGAACGACCCGCGAGCAAGCCGCGTCCCTACAGGTCGTCCACCAGCGCGCTCGACTTCGCATAGGCGGTGCTGCGCGCCTCGAAGAAGTCCGTCTTGATCATGTTCGCGTTCGCGAATTGGCTCACCCACGACATGCTCTCCGGCTCGCGCTCGTGACCTTCGTACAAGGGATCGAATCCCAGCTGAGCGCAGCGAAGGTTGCCCAGGTACTGAATGTAATCGGTCACCATCTGGCGGTTAAGACCGACCACGTCGTCGCCGATGGCGTAATGACCCCAGCGAATCTCCTGCTCGCACCCCTCCTTGATCATGGCGCGGTACTCGTCGATCAGCTCGGACGTGAACAGCGCGGGCTCCTCTTCCTTGAGTTCCAGCAAAATGTTGCGGAACAGCCACAGGTGCGTGTTCTCGTCGCGGTTGATGTAGCGGATCTCCTGCACCGACCCCGGCATGAGGTTGTTGCGGCCCAGATTGTAGAAGAACATGAAGCCGCTGTAGAAGTACACCCCTTCCAAAATGTAGTTCGCCACCAGCACGCGCGCGAGCGCTTCGGGGCTCTTGTCGTCCTGGAACTCGTTGTACAAATCGCCGATGAACTCATTGCGCCTCAGAAGATGCTCATCCTCCTTCCACTGGTACAGCACGTCGTTGCGCTCTTGCGGCTCGCAGATGGTATCGAGCATGTAGCTGTAGCTTTGGCTGTGCACGGTTTCCTGGAACGTTTGGATGGCCAGGCACAGGTTCACCTCGTTGGCGGTGATGTACTCGCCCACGTTGGGCAGGTTCGCCGACTGCAGGCTGTCAAGGAAGATGAGAAACGACAGGATCTTGTCGTAAGCGCGCCGCTCGGGCGCGGGCAGCTTGCGGTAATCCTTGATGTCCACGCCAAGGTTGATCTCCTCGGGTATCCAGAAGTTGTTCATGGCCTGGCGGTACCAGTCGCTGGCCCATTCGTACTTCATGTTGTTGAAGTCGTTGAGGTTCGTCGTGTTCCCGCCGATCATCCGCCGGTCGAGCACATCGGTGTCCCCCAGCGGGTTGAACAGGGGCTTCTTCTTGAGTTGAGACATTGCAGGCTATCTCCTTCCATGCGCCCGCAGGGCGCATATCAAACGCGCAGGTTGGCGCAGTAGGTCAGCGAGGGGCACCAGGGTGCCCGAGATCGTGGGGAGAGCGAGGGCGAAGCGTACTTCGGTACGCGAGGCCTCGGTCTCGCCGCGAGATCGGGTACCAGGGCGCCCCGCAGCGTCGGCAGGTTCCGGCGGCCGACAGGCCGACGGAACCATCACGACGAGCACGCTTCGCACTCTTCCACTTCCAAGCTCTTCGAACGCACGTAGTAGATGGTTTTCACGCCCTCTTCCCAAGCCAGAAGATACAGGTCGAGCACGCGGCGGAACGTGTACTCGTTCGTGATGTACAAGTTCATGCTCTGCGCTTGGTCGATATGGCGCTGACGCGCGCCGCACGCGCGCACCGACCACGTCTGATCGATAAGATGGGCGTTCTTGTAATACCAGAACGTGTCCACCGACAGCTCGGGCGCAACGCGCGGCATGAGCCCGTTTTTCTTCTCCTCCAAAAAGTAGCGGTTCATAACCGGATCAAGTCCCGCCGTGGTACCGGCAATGATGCTCGTGGAACTGGTGGGCGCCACGGCCAGAAGGTAGCCGTTGCGAAGGCCGTGCTCGGCCACGTCGCGCGCAAGGTCCGCCCAGCGCCCGTCGGTCAAGCCCCTGTCGAGAAAATACTCGCCGGTCTGCCAACCGCTCCCCTCGAAGAACTTGTACGAGCCCTTTTCCTGCGCGATGGCGCAGCTGGCGCGCACCGCAGCGTAATGCACGTCGCCGAACACGCGATCAGCGAACGCCAAGTGCTCCTCGCTTTCCCATCGAATGCCGTTTTTCGCCAGCAGATGATGGTAGCCGCTCACACCCAAGCCCACGGGTCGGTACTGGCGGTTGCTGATCTGCGCGTACGGCACCGGGAAGAAGTTGAGGTCGATGACGTTGTCCAGCGCGCGCACCGCGCTCTCGGTGATCTGCGTCAATTCGCGCGCATCGTCCATGTCGATATGCCCCAGCGACAAGCTTGCCAGGTTGCACACCACAAACGCTCCGGGCTTCGTCACCGTCACTACCACCTGCTGGCCGTCAACGTCTTCGATGCGCTGCTCGATCTGCTCGATGGCCTCCATGTTCTGCGCGATCTCGGTGCACAGGTTGCTGCAATAGATCACGCCCCGATGCTTGTTCGGGTTCGCTCGGTTCACCGCATCGCGGTTAAACGTGAACGGCGTTCCCGTTTCCACCGCGCTCTTGATGATCAGCCGGATGACATCCTTGATGGGAATGACCCGCTTCTTGATGCGCGCGTCGGCCACGCATTCCAAGTACTTGCGCGTCCATTCCTCGCCGAAGCAGTCCTCCAGCGCGTAGCCCTTCACCGCAAGAATCTCGTGCGGGCACATGAGATACCAGTCGCCTTCGATGTTATCGCGCGCCTGCTGCCAAAAGTAGTCGGGATAGCACACGGCCGGGAACACGTCGTGCGCCTTCATGCGATCATCGCCGTTGTTCGTGCGCAACGCAAGAAACTCCGGCAGATCGCGATGCCACGCATCCAGGTACACCGCCACGGCGCCCTGGCGCATGCCCAGCTGATCGACCGCCACCGCCGTATCGTTAGCCAGGCGAATCCACCGGATAACGCCGCCGGCCGCACCGTCGAACCCGCGGATGGCGCTGCCCGAAGCGCGCACCTTGCCGAAGTACAAGCCCATTCCGCCGCCGTACTTGCTCACCTTCGCGAAGTTGTCGATGCTGCGGTAGATGCCGTCCAAACTGTCGGGCACCGTATCGATAAAGCACGACGACAGCTGATGAAACGGCTTGCGCGCGTTCGACAACGTGGGCGTAGCCATGGTCACCTTGAGTGTGGACAGCATGTCGTAAAACCGACGCACCCACTGCATGCGGTCCTCCACGCGCTCCTTCATAGCCAGGTGCAGCGCAATGCCCAAAAACATCTCTTGCGGCGATTCGAGCGGCGCGCCTTGATGAGTGCGAATGACGTAGCGATCAAGCAGCAGCTGCAAACCCGCGTACGTGAACAGGTCGTTGCGGCGAAGATCGATGAACGCCGCGGCTTCATCCAGTTCGGCCGGCGTGTAGCTTTGCAGGATGTAGTCGCCGTACAGGCCCTCTTCCGCAAGGTAGGCAACCTTTTGCGCGAAGCCGTCAATGCGGCGCACGGCCATGCGCTCGGCAAGCGCACGCTCGAATTGAAGCATGAGCAGGCGCGCGGCAATCATCTCCCACCGCGGAGCCTCCTGCGTGGTCAGCTCGACCGCCGCCTTGATGAGCATGGCAAGCTTCTGGTCGTCCGAAGCCTCGGGCTTCGCGAACGACTGGAACTTCGCCTGCAAATGCGCAAGCTCGTATTCCTCCTCGGGAAACTCTTTTTGCGCGGCGGCAAGCGCCTCGGCCAAGCCGGAAACGCCCGCGAGCTGCGCGCACAGCTTCTCGCGCGCCATCCGTTTGCGCGCGCGCTCTTCGCGATACAGGATGTAGCTTTTCAGCTCTTGGTAATAATTGGCCTCCATAAGAGCGCGCTCCACCAAGTCCTGCACGTCTTCAACGGCAACGGCGCCGTCGCGAGAAACGGCCTCCATAGCGCGTTCGACGTTCGCCACGAGACGCACCGCCTCGTCATCGGTCAAAGCGCTGCCCACGCTGCGGAACGCCGCGCCCATGGCGCGCTTGATCTTGCCGGCGTCGTACGGCTCCGTCGTGCCGTTGCGTTTGGAAATCTGCATGATGGTCCGTGTCCTTTGCACTCTTGCGGTTGGAACATCCATCCTAGCACGATATGTTGCTAAAATCACAACATATTGGGGAACGAATAGGCAACACACGCTATCGGTGCGACGAGGATCCGAAGGGCCCGCGAAGAAAATCGAACGTTGAGCTGGCCGATCCTCCAGGTGGAGCGCCAAAATCGCACCCTTTCCCGCATGTCTCTGCCCAAAGCACAACGACCCGACCGTGATCTGCGCTCCGACGAGCCCGTTGCCAGAGCGCAGATCACGGTCGGGTCGCCCCGCCTGCCGACTAGCCCACCAAGTCGAGCAGAGTCCCCAGGTTCTTCTTGCCGAAGCTCACGCGTTCGCCGTCGTTCATCACGACGCACGGCACGCTCATTACGTTGAAGCGCTCCTTCAAGTCCGGGAAGTGGTTCAAATCGTACACATCCGCGCGCACGTGAGGGTTCTCCGCCGCGATACGCTGCGCGGCCACCACCGCGTCCGGGCACATCGTGCACGAAAGCGAAACCAGCACCTTCAGGTCGATCGGCCGAGAGATCGCCGCGATAGCCTCGCGCGACTCGTCGTCGATAGGCTGCCCCGGACCCGCGGCGTTGTACAAGCCCAACACGAACGAGGTGAACTCGTGGCCTCCGGGAACGCCGTGGAACGCCAGGCCCGTCGCAGTCCCGTCCGCCCGATGCACCCGCACGCACGGGGCTTCGGCCTCTTCACCCGCATCCTCGCTCACCTCGACCGACAGCTTGTCCGTCAAACGCGCAAGCTCCTCCATGTAAGCTCGAAGCTCTTCGGACGCAGCGCCTTCGCCTAGCGAAAGACGCAGCACAAGCGAGCTCTCCATGCGCCCGAACACCGCATCCAACTGCGCGCGAGCCGCCTGGTCGAACAGGCCGCCGCCCTCTTGAGACGCATTCGCGGCAACGGGCAAGCTTGCCGCCCGTGCCGTCGCACGATCGGGCCGCACGGGAACCAAGCCCGTCCGCTCCTGCATCGCGGCCACGTAGCGCTCCATTTCCGTGGCGGCAAGCGCAGCCTCGCCCGTAGCCGTAACCACTTGGCGCAGCGCCTTTACGCACACGTCGCCTGCAGCGTACAAGCCCTCGACGCTCGTGCGCTGCGATCGGTCGGTCACGATGTAGCCGAATTCGTCAACCTCCGCCGCCTCGCGCACCAGCTCGGTTGCAGGCTCGTATCCGGCGAACACGAACACGCCGAACGAATCGCCCTCGGAGGCGCAACGCTTCGTCACCTCGCCGGTTGCAGTGTCGCGATAGCGCACGCACCGAACGGCGTCGTCGCCCGAAACTTCCTCCAGCTGCGTATGGGGCAGCACCGTTATCTTGTCGTGGGCACGCGCCTCGTCGGCAACCGAAGAGGCACAGGTGAAATCATCCGTAACCATGAGGATGGTCACGTGCGTCGCGTACTTGGTCAGAAACACGCTCTCCTCGGCGGCCGCGTAGCCGCCGCCCACCACGAACACTTCCTTGTCCTGGAAGAACTCGCCGTCGCAGGTGGCGCAGTACGCCACCCCGCGCCCTTGGAACGCGTCTTCGCCCGCAAAGCCCACGCGACGAGGATGCGCGCCCGTGGCAAGCAGCACGGCAAAGCACTGCAGGTCGCCGCGCGTGGTGCGCACGGTTTTCACGTCGCCTTCCAGATCAACGCCCACCGCCTCGGCCAGCAAGAACTCCGCGCCGAACGCTTCGGCTTGGCTGCGCATGGACTCCGCAAGCTCCTTGCCGCTCGAGCTCGGCACGCCAGGATAGTTTACGATCTCCGAGGTAATGGTTATCTGCCCGCCAAAATGATCTTGCTCGACGACGATCACCCGGTAGCGGGCCCGGGCCAGGTACAACGCGGCGGTGAGCCCCGCAGGCCCACCGCCAACGATGACGGCGTCGTAAAGCGTCTGCTCGTTCGCCATATTCGGAAGAACTACAGCTGACCGACCAGGTCCAAGCTGGGCTTGAGCGTTTCAGCGCCGGGTTGCCACTTCGCAGGGCACACCTCGTCGCCGTGCTCGGCCACGAACTGGCTGGCCTGCACGCGACGGAACAGCTCGTCGGCGTTGCGGCCCACGTTGCCCGCGGTCACTTCGTACGCGACGATCTTGCCGTCGGGGTTCACGATGAAGCTTCCTCGCTCGGCCAGGCCGTCCTCTTCGATAAGCACCTCGAAGTCGCGCGCCAGAGCATGCGTCGGGTCGGCCAGCATGGGGTACTGGATCTTCTGAATGCGCTCGGAAGCGTCGTGCCACGCCTTATGCACGAAATGGGTGTCCGTGGAAACGGAGTAGATCTCGCACCCGGCGGCCTTGAACTCGTCGTACTTGTTGGCCAGGTCCTCAAGCTCGGTGGGACACACGAACGTGAAGTCGGCCGGGTAGAAGAAGAACACGCTCCACTTGCCCAGGACGTCGTCCTTGGTCACCGTCTTGAATTCGCCATCCTGAAACGCCTGCACGCTGAAATCAGCTACCTCTTTGTTGATCATAGACATGCTGAGCTCCTATCCACTAATGATATTGATTACTGATAAGGTCTTGCGGATATGATACTGCATCTATGCCATTTTGCTATGCGCTTCACAACATGCGCACAAGGGAGGAACGCACCGCCGACGAAGGTCGGTTCGCAGCCCAAACCCCAAGCTTCCGGCAGCGCCCGCTCCGCTCGCTGCCCAACCACAGCCCGCCCCCATCCCCGGCTCGACAGCAAGCCTTACGCAACCAGCCCTTCCAGGTCGAACCGATGCGTGCAGCACGCGCGCATGAACTCGTTGTCGTGCGTCACCACCACAACCGCAGCGCCCTCGTCGGCCGCGCATCGCAAAGCATCGGCCAGCTTGCGCATGCTGACAGCATCCAGGCCGCTGGTAGGCTCATCCAGCATGAGCACCGATCGACGCGAAACCAACCCGCACGCAATGGACAATCGCTGCTTCTGCCCGCCCGACAACGAAGCGGGATGACGGTCCCGGAGCCCATCGAGGCCCAACCGCTCGAGTATGCGCTCGGCATACGCCGCGCGCTCCTCGCTTTTCTCAACGAACAGCAGCAGCTCCTGGTCAACGCGCGCCGCAAAGAACTCCATGCTCACGTCGTTGGGGCTGTACCAAACCCGTTCGCGCAATCTTCGCCGGGAAAGCGCCGCGCCGCCTATGCGCACCTCGCCCGCATCGGGTCGCCGCAGCCCAACAACAACCTGAGCAAGGCTGGTCTTCCCCACGCCGTTGCTTCCCGTAAGCGCGAGAATCTGCCCCGAACGCACCTCGAAGCAAGCTCCCGAAAAAAGAACCTTCCTTCCGCGGGAAACCGTTAAGTCGCGCACGTCCAACACAGCCGGTTCTGGCGCTGGACGTGCACCCTTCGAAGCCTCTTCCGAACGCACGGTCGAAGAATCCTCCGCCTCGAAGCCGGGCGCATGCAAAAGAGGGCGCCGCACGGGAGTCGGGCTGCGCACGCCCATCGCAGCGCGCTCGGCATCGGACATGCCCAATACGTCTGATCGCGACAGCACCGCCTTCATTTCCCCGTGCTCCATATAGCAGAACCGATCGGCGCAATCCATCAGATAGGCAATGCGATGCTCCGCCACCACCAACGCGTACCCTTGCCGCTTCAAGTCCATCAATACGGCGCCCAGCTCTTGGGCGGCAGCTTCGTCAAGGTTGGCGGACGGCTCGTCCATAGCAACGATGCGCGGCGCGGGAGCCAAAGCAGACGCAATGGCCACGCGCTGCTTCTGCCCGCTCGAAAGCTGATCCACGGGAATCCTGCGCAGATCGTTCAGCCCCAAGCACCGAATAGCCGCGTCGGTTCGGCTCACCACTTCGGCGTGGGGATACCCGATGTTCTCGCAGCCGAACGCAACCTCTCCGGCAAGCTGGCTGGAGAAAAACTGGGTCGCCGGGTCCTGGAACACGCTGCCAACCAGCTCGGATCGCTGCCAAGCCGCAAGATCGCGCGCAAAACGGCCGCCCAGGAACACCTCGCCGGAAACGTCCCCACGATAGTACCCTCCGGCCAGCCCGTTCAGAATTCGCACGACCGTCGTCTTCCCGCTGCCCGATGCGCCCATCAGCACCACGCATTCCCCGGGCTTCACGCTCAAGTCCACGCCGTGAAGCGTCTCGGGCGCATCAAGATACGAAAAGCGCACCTGCACAAGCTGCGCAATAGGATCTTCCTGCATCCTCATCCACGCTCCTCACGAAAGCCAAACATAGGCGGCAATCGCCGCCGTGAACACAACCAAACACACCGCATCCGCAAGCTTCACGGGGCTGCGATAGTAACTCGTTCGCCGCGTCGGAGCCTCGGCCGCACGAGCAACAGCCGAAGACGACAGCCGATCCGCGCTATCCACCAGCGAAAACATCAGGGGAACCAGAACGTGCTCGAACGCCTGAACAGGATCGCCCGCCACGCAGCGCAGCGAAAGCACGCCGCGCCTTCTGCACGACTCGCGCAAACGATGGACGCTCGAGCGAACCGTCGGAGGAAATCGCAGCAAAACAAGCGCGCCCACGATGAACTTCTTGGGAACGCGCGCCCTTGCCAGCGCAGCGCTTATCAAGCCTGGCGGCGAGAGCGCTACCGCAAGAGCCGCCACCATAACGGGATACGAGTTCAAGCCGGCATACAGATGCACCGGAGAAAACACCAAGATCCGGGCGTTCAGATACACCAGCAGCAGGTACACCCCGCCCAATACCGCATACGCGACAAGCAGCTTGAGCGCCATGCCGGCCCGCCCGCCAACGGCAAGGTAGGCCAGCAAAATCCCAGTCAGGAAAGGCGTGAACGGCGAACTGCCCGCAACCGAAACCGCAACCGCCGTCAAAACCAGCACCGCGGCCTTGGTGCCCATAGCAAACCCCGCCTCGCTCCAAGCGGGAGCAAGACGCATGACCTGCGGCTCCGACGCACGAGCGAACCGATTGCCTTGAGCATTTCCTCCCATGCTAGATAGCACCCGCCTTCGCAAAGTGCTTCTTCATAAGGCGCTTGCCCACAAGCGCGCCCAGCAATCCTCCGATTGCGGTGATCGCCACAATGCCGACCAGCCACTCCCAGCTTGTATAGTACTTAAGGTACGCGTCGATGTACGCCTGCCCCACTTGCCGGACTTCCAGCGTTTCTTGGATGTAGGCGGTCAAATTCACATATATGGGAATAATGGACGACAGAACGTACAAAGAGCTGTACGTCGTCCACGCCCCCACCACGCAATTGGGCTTCGACCGAAGAGCGGGCGTGCGCAAAAACAGCAGCTCGATGATCAAGCCGCCGGCAAAGTAAAACGGGATCATGTACCAGTAATTGCCCATCAAGCAAAACGCCAACGAAGTCAAACCCGCAAGGAATATCGTGGTGCCGAAGCGGTTGACCCTCATGATCATGAGGAAGTACAAAGGCGCGACGGCAAATGAGGAAATGGCCGTGCTGGCAACCATCGATACATCGATGTTGATCGTGCTGATGGCAGCAATCGAAATCTGAATCACGATGATCAAGGCGCTGAACAGCACCGCGGTCACCACTTCCTTAACGCCCCATCTTCGCGACTCGGCCCCGCCCTGAGCTTTCGGGGGTGTTTTCGCTGTCTGTTCCATATCAATCCTACTTTCAAACGTCATGTGTTCATACAGCTTCGGAGCCCGGCCGCCCACGCCGCCGGACTCCGGCCCAACCGCTAATCCCGGTCGGTCAGCCTCCAGCCTTCCGCTTGTTCGCGTTCGCGCCAGAACGACCGATACCGTCCGGGAACCTGCACCAACTCGGCATGGATTCCCAGTTGCGTGACCCGCCCATCCTCCAGAACGGCTATCTGGTCAGCTGCCGCAATGGTGGACAAGCGATGCGCGATCGCGATAACCGTGCGATCCTTCGCCAGTTCGTGCATGGCCTCCACGATTGCCGCCTCGTTCTCGGCGTCGAGCGCTGCCGTCGCCTCGTCGAACAGCACGATGGGAGCATCTTTCAGAAGGGCGCGGGCAATGGCAACGCGCTGGCGCTCGCCGCCCGACAGGCGGCAGCCCCCCTCCCCGACCGGCGTGTCCCATCCCTGCTCAAGACGATCGGCCACCTCGTTCAAACGGGCTGCGCGTGCGGCTCGGCGAACTTCTTCGGGAGAAGCGTCAGGACGTCCGATCAGCACGTTCTCCTCAATGGTGCCGTCGAACAGGTACACATCCTGAAACACCAACGACACCTGGCGCATCAGTTCGTCGGGCAGCATGTCCCGCACGTCCACGCCGCCAATGCTCACGCTGCCGCTGGACACGTCCCAGAATCGGGCAACCAGCCGGGTCAGAGTCGTTTTGCCGGAACCCGAAGGCCCGACCAGCGCCGTAAGGCTGTTCTCGGGGCAAACCAAGCTCACGTCCTTCAGCACCGTGCGGGTCCCATCGTAGGAGAACCCGACATTGTCGAAGGAGATGCGCGAACCGGCTGGAATCCGAGGATTCTTCGTCTCCGGCAGAGGAGCCTCGTTCAGAATCTCTTCCGATTCGTCCAGGGAGTTCTTCGCCACGCGCAAAGCCATGCCCTGCTGGCCGATCGAGGACAAGGGGTCGATGAACCGCAAGGAAAGAACGGCTACGAACACGTACGAGGCGACGTCGATCTGCCCCCAGCCCAGCAAAACCGTAGACACCGCGAACACGAGGGCAAACGTGGCTTGCACGAACAGCGTGTATTGCCCAACCGGAGCAGCGCACTTTCGCAACGTGTCGATCGTCGCTTTACGATCGTCCTCGAAGGCTCGCTCCAAAACGTCCCATCCGTCCACCGAACGCTTCGTCGCGCGCAAAACCGGTTGGGCATGGGCGAATTCGAGCACGCGCGCAGCAACCTCGGCGCTCGAACGCTCTTCTTCCCGATGGTTCGTTCCCGCAGCCTTCGCCATGCGACGCGAGCCCCAGAACAAGAACGGCCCCATGATCACGAATGCAAGGCCGATGCGCCAATCGATGAAGAAGAACAGCAGGCAAACCGCCGCAGGCGTCGTCACGGCCAAGATCATTTGGCGCATGAATACGCTTGGCATGTTCATGGCCATCTGCAAGTTCTTCGTAAGCAGAGTGGAAACCTGACCCGATCGCTCCTTCGTGAACCAGCCAAGCGGCAGGCGCACGATATGATCGCCCAGCTTGTCCTGAAGCGAATGCATCACTTCCTCGATACCGATGAGGTACCCGCGATTGTCGGCCCAGAATCCAATTCCGCAGTTCAGCAGCGCCAGTGCGGCCGCCAGGACCAGCAGGTACGCCGCTGCAGCGTAGTCGCCAGCAACAAGCGATCGCAGCAAGGGAAGCAGCGCCACGTATATGGCCGCTTCCGACAGACCGCACAGCACGTACAAGAACGCTTGCAGCTTCACGCCGGTAGGCTTGCCCACCAGGTTGTCCATTTGAGTGGTTATCATCGGTCCTCACCTCCGAACGAACCCTCTTCCGAAGAGCCCGCGCATTCCGTCCCGCACGAAGCAGCATCGGCATGCGGGGCCTTTCCAATCGCATCCACCTGCTGGGACTTCCACAATGCCGCATAATGACCGTCCGCCGCCAAAAGCTCCGCATGGCAACCGCGCTCGATAATCCGACCGCGGCTCAACACCAGAATCTGGTCCGCATGCACGATAGTGTCCAACCTATGCGCAATCACGATGGTCGTACGCCCCGCCGCAAGGGCGGTCAGCGCCCTTTGGATAGCCGTTTCGTTTTCGGGGTCCGCATGCGCCGTCGCCTCGTCGAGTACCAAGATGGGAGCGTCCTGCACGATGGCGCGCGCGATGGCAACGCGCTGCGCCTCGCCGCCCGAAAGGTCGGCACCCTCGCTTCCCACCACGGTGTCGTAGCCGCAGGGAAGCTCCTCTATGCGTTCGTGAATCTGAGCCTTGCGCGCCGCCGCCACCATGTCCTCGTCGCTTGCGCCGGGCTTTCCCAAGCAAATGTTGTCCCGAATGCTCGCGCGCAGCAGCATGCTGTCCTGAAACACCACGGCAACCTGGGACAGCACATCGCTCGAGGCAAGATCGGAAAGCGGCGTGCCGTTCATGCGCACCGCACCCGAAACCGGATCCCAGAATCGCGGGACCAAACGCGCGAACGTGGTCTTGCCGCTTCCGGAGTCGCCGACCAAGGCCGTCACGGTTCCCGGCTCAAGCTTGGCGTCAATCCCCTCCAAAACAAAAGGCGAGTCCGGGCCGTACGCAAACGACACGTCCTCGAAGTCGATATGCAGCGAACCGTCGCCCACGGGCAGCGGGCTCTCCGGCTCTGCAAGCGGGGCAACGTCCAGGACAGTGGCAAGGTGGTCGGCAGCCTGAACCGACTGCTGCAAAAAGCGCACCGACACGAACAGGGCAAGAATCGCCGAAGGGATTCCCACTCCCAGCACCAGAAACGGAATGCACTGTTCGAGCGTTATGATGCCCTGCGAAACGAAAAACAGCGTGGCGGCAGCCATGACCACCAACATGGTTGCAGGAGAGAACAAAGCTGAAATCAGGCTAAACGGATTGGAAGTGCTCTTGGTCCATTCGTAGCAGATCTTGGCCAACGCAGCCGTCGCCTCTCGATACCGCACACCGGCGCGGCTCGCCGAACCGAAGGTCTTCACCACGGCTATGCCGTCGATCATCTCGACGCTTGCCGAAGACACTTCGACCAATGCCTCGTTGTACTGCTTGTTGAGCGGACCGAAGTCCTTCATCATGAAAGGCCACGCCACCCCAATCACCGCAACAAGGTAGACGACGACCAGCAAAGCAAATCGAGCGTCCACAGTAAACAGGTACACCAGGGGGATAAGCGGGGAAAGCAGCGCCGTGGTCACGTCCACCGGCGCATGCCCGACCGACTGATGCAAGTTGAGCACATCGTCGGTGGCAGCCTGCTTCACCTGGGCCGAGTTGTTGTCGCTGAACCATCCCAGCGGAACCTTGCCCAAATGCTCCACCAGCACGGTGCGCACGTGCACGCGGAAATCAGCATCAGCGTAATGGCAGCTGCTCGTGGCAAGCGCGAACAAAATCCTTCCCGCTACAGCGCCGGCAACGGCCAGAAGCACCCAGAAGGCAAGTTCGTCAAGCGAAGGCACGCCTTCGACAATCGAAATTTGCGCCACGCGCGTAATAGCGAAGTAGGGAACGAACCCGCACAGCGAGGAAAGCGCCGCTATCACGATGTTCTTGACAATTCGCCCCCTCACCGGCTCTATCAGGCGCACGTACACGCGCTGCGCGGCGGCCTTGTCTATAGATTCCATACGCAACTCTCTTCTCTCTTGGGAAATCGTGCGGACAAATCCGCCCTGCGTTCATACGCTTCGATGTTAGTTATAGCTAACTTTAATTGGAAAGCATACCATGTTCAACACAGAAAATCCATGCTCTCGGAAACGCCTCGCAATCGCCGCTTCTTCAACCGCGAACCGCGTTCACGTCCTACCTATCGAGCCGCATCAACGCGTCCATCCCCTCCTCGTCCTTGACAGGCATGCGCGCTCTGTCTATATTCTGGAATCTAATTTCGATTTCAGATCAACTCAGGAGAGACCGTGACTCCGCGAACCGCCTATCGAACCAAGCAGAAAGCGCTCGTAGCCGAGTGCATGGATCGGCATGCGGACGAATTCCTCACCGTCGACGAAGTCTGGGGCAACCTGAAATCCCACGGATCAGCCATAGGCCGCACCACGGTGTACCGCACGCTCGAAGCAGCCGTCGCCCAAGGAGCCGTAGTCAAAGTTGCCGGCATCAAAGGAACCGCCGCACGCTACCGCGCACGCAGCACCGACCAAGATCGGCAGGGACAGCTTTCGTGCATTCGCTGCAAAGCGGTGCTGCCGCTCGACTGCTCGATGCTGCAATCGTTTTCGCACCACGTCAAAGAACGCCATGGCTTTGAAATCGATCAGCGCAGAACCGTCCTGTACGGCCTGTGCGCAGCATGCGAAGCGCGCGATCGCCAAGAATCGGGGCCCTATGCAACCTAGCATGCGCTCAAGGCTCGCAGCCTGCATGATTGCAGCAAGCCTTGCCCTGGTTTCCCTGACCGCAAGCCTGACCATCGCCGACAAGGCGGTCCACGAATGCACCGGCGACGCATGCCCCCTCTGCCACCTCGTCGCATCCGGGCACGCCGCGCTCGCCCTTGCCTCATCGGAAGGCGCAAGCACGCTCGGATACGAAACAAGCCCGTCGTTCCTCGCGCATCCGAACGAACCCTCGTCCTCTCTAGAAACTTGCTGGTCACTCATCCACCAGAAAACAAGGCTGGACATCTGATCCTCCGCATGCATCGCGGCGCATCGGTCAACTCTTCGCGCTCGCGCACAACCCGTGCATCGCGCACAACCCACACCCTCTCCTTCAAACGATAGGATCGTATATGAACGCCTTTTCTCAGCGCGCCGCAAACGCGCCCCGAACTCCTGCACCCCTTATCGCCATCCTGGCAGTGCTGGGGCTTTTGATCGCATCGATGCTCGCAGGATGCGCTTCCTCCCAAACCGCCTCGCAGCAAGACGATCAGGGCTCCCGAAAAGTCCACGTGGTAGCCAGCTTCTACCCCTTGTACGACTTCGCCCAGAAAATCGGAGGAGACCGAGTCACGGTCACGAACCTGGTTCCCGCCGGAACCGAACCTCACGATTGGGAGCCTTCGACCGCCGACATGAAAACCATCGAGTCCGCCAACGTGTTCGTGTACAACGGAGCGGGAATGGAGCATTGGACCCACGACGTGCTCCACAGCATTCAGAACAAGCACCTGGTAAGCGTTGCAGCTTCTGACGGCATAGCGCTGCTTCCGGCTGCTTCGGAAGACGAGCATGACCACGGTCATGCCGACGACCACGCGCACGAGCACGGCGAAGACGCCGACCACGGTCGATACGACCCCCATGTGTGGCTTGCCCCCGAAAACGCAAAACGAGAAATGAAGAACATCCGAGATGCCCTCGTGCAAGCCGACCCCGACGGCAAAGACGTCTACGAAGCGAACTACCAAACCTGGTCTGAAAAGCTTGACGACCTGCACAAAGCGTACGAAACCAAGCTCTCCTCGGTGCCGAACAAGACCATCGTGGTGTCGCATCAGGCTTTCGGATACCTGTGCGATGCCTACGGTCTCACCCAAATGCCCATTGAAGGCATGGAGGCGGATGCCGAGCCGAACGCCAAGGACATGGCGCGCATCGTCGACTTCGTGAAAGCCAACAACGTCAGCGTGATTTTCTCCGAAGAACTCGTCAGCCCCAAAATAGCCCAGGCGATAGCCGACGCGAGCGGCGCTTCATGCGAGCAGCTCAATCCGCTCGAAGGCTTGACGCAAGAGCAAATCGACGCGGGGCAGGATTATGTCTCGGTAATGACGGAAAACCTCGACAAACTGGTCAAGGCGCTCTCGTGAACCAGCGCGCCGCATCTTCGCCTCATCCCGCAGTCGTTTTCGACAACGTACGGTTCTCGTACCGAACCTCGCCCGTACTCAAGGGCGCGAGCTTCACGCTCGCGCCCGGCGGGTTCTACGTGCTTGCCGGAGCAAACGGATCCGGCAAATCAACCTTGATCAAGCTGCTGCTTGCCGAGCTCTTCCCGAACGAGGGCGCCATCCAGCTGTTCGGGCAGGACGCGCGATCGTTCAAGTCATGGCAGCACGTAGGCTACGTCCCTCAGCAAGCGCCTTCGGACTACCGTCGCTTCCCTGCAACCGTGTTCGAAACGGTTCGCGCCGGCCTCTATGCAGAATCGAAAGCGCTTCTCCCCTACCGACCCGCACATCGAGCGAAAACGCTTGATGCCCTGCGCCAAGTTGGGCTGGCGGGATTCGAGCAGCACCTGATAGGAGAGCTTTCCGGAGGACAGTTCCAGCGTATGCTGCTGGCCCGCGCAATCGTGGCGAAGCCGAAACTGCTCGTGCTCGACGAGCCTACGAGCAACCTCGACGACGACAGCGCGCAAACCCTTGCGCGAATCGCCAGCGAGGCGGCCTCGTCATGGGGAACCACCGTGCTGCTCGTCACGCACGATCGGGCGCGGTTGCCCCGCTTGCACGCGAGCATGCTCGTGCTCGAGTCCGGCACGATACAGGAAAAACCCCTGAACACCACCAAGGAGGAGGTGCCATGTTCGAGTACCTGTTCATGCAGCGGGCCTTCGTCGCCGGCTTGATCCTTGGCATCGCGGTGCCGTGCGTAGGCGTGGTCGTGGTTCTTAAACGCCTGTCGATGATGGGCGACGCGCTCTCCCACACCGCTTTGGCCGGCGTAGCAGGCGGCCTCATCGCGGGAATCAACCCCGTGCTGGGGGCGACCATCGCCTGCCTGGGAGCCGCCGGCGCCATCGAGGTGATCCGGCGTCGATTCGAGGGACACGCAGAGCTTGCCATCGCCATCGTCATGTCGTGCGGAATCGGATTGGCCGGCGTGCTTTCCGGATTCGTCCCGAACGCCGCCAGCTTCTCCAGCTTCCTGTTCGGCAGCATCGTCACCGTCAACGACGACGACCTGCTTGCCGTAGCGGCCGTGGGGGCAACCGTGCTCTTGCTGTGCGCGCTCATGCGCAAAGAGCTGTTCCTGGTCACGCTCGATGAACGAGCTGCACGCCTTGCGGGCGTGCGCACCAAAACCGTAAACGCGGCCTTCATCCTGATCACCGCGCTCTGCGTGTCCGTTGCGGCCCGCACCGTCGGAGCGCTCATCGTCTCGTCGATGATGGTGGTGCCCGTGGCCTGCGCCTTGCACATAGCCCGCAGCTGGAAGCAGGTCGTCATCCTGTCCTGCGGAATCGGCGTGACCATAACCGCCATCGGTCTGACGGTCTCCTACGAACTCGGGCTCAAGCCCGGCGGAACCATCGTGCTCATAGGCATCGGCGTCCTTGCGCTCGTGCTCGTTGCAAAGCACCTCCGCATGCGCCTTCGCTCGAAGGCGCGCCGCTCAACCCGCTGAAGCGAGCGTCGCAAGACCATCGTCGCAACAAAAAACGACCCGCCCGGCCAACAGCGCCGGCGCGGGTCGTCCAACGAAAAGCGCAGAGGGCTTACTTTCCCGATCCGCCCACGTCGTCCAAACGCGCTTCCAAAGGCAGCGGCTCCTCGAAGGCGCCGCCCGCCCCCTGGCCGCCCTTCGATTCGTCGTCGCCCCACGGCAGGATCATGTTCAACACGATGCCCACGACCGAGCCCACGGCCAAACCGGACAACGAGATGGTCACGCCGCCCACGGGAACCACGATCGCACCCGCAGTGCTGTAGGCGATGCCCAGCGACAGCACCAGGATGAGCGCCGTGATCAAAACGTTGCGGCTCTTCATGAAGTCCACGTGATTCTCCACCAGGTTGCGAATGCCCACTGCGGAAATCATGCCGTACAGCACCAGCGACACGCCGCCGATAACGCACGCCGGCATCGCAGCGATGACCGCCGCGAACTTCGGGCAGAACGAAAACGCGATGGCGAAGCAAGCGGCTATACGAACAACGCGCGGATCGAACACCCGCGTCAGCGCCAGCACGCCCGTGTTCTCGCCGTACGTCGTGTTGGCCGGAGCCCCGAACAGCGATGCCAAGATAGTGGCCAAGCCGTCGCCTAGAAGCGTGCGGTGCAGCCCGGGATTGGCAATGTAGTTGCGATTGCACGTGGAGCTGATGGCCGACACGTCGCCGATATGCTCGATCATGGTGGCGAACGCAAGCGGCATGATGGTGATGATGGCGGTAATGGCCAAACCGGCATCGAAGCCAGAGCCGAACAGCGAGAACACCGTGTTATCCCACAGCACCGGCAAACCGATCCAGGACGCCTGGGCAACGCCGGAGAAGTCAACCTCGCCTGCAAGCGCAGCCACCAGGTACGACCCCACCACGCCCAGCAGGATGGGAATGATCTTCATCATGCCGCGACCCCAGATATTCGCCACCACGATGATGGCAATGGCAACCAGCGCAATAAGCCAGTTCGTCGACGCGTTGCCAATGGCAGAGCTCGCCAGAATCAAGCCGATGGAAATCACGATAGGCCCGGTCACCACCGGCGGGAAGAAGCGCATGACGCGCGTCGGCCCGAACACGCGGAACAATGCCGAAAGCACCAGGTACAAAAGGCCCGCGCAGGCAACGCCCAGGCAAGCGTAGGGCAGAAGATCGGCTTCGCCGTTCGGAGCGATAGCCGCATAGCCGGCAATGAACGCGAACGACGATCCGAGAAACGCCGGAACCTTCCCCTTGGACAGCAGATGGAACAGCAACGTCCCCACGCCCGCGAACAAAAGCGTCGCCGAAACCGAAAGCCCGGTCAGCGTGGGCACCAAAATGGTAGCCCCGAACATAGCGAACATGTGCTGCAAGCCGAACAGCGCCATTTTAGGCGCACCCAGCGAACGAGCATCGTACACGGCGTCCGGACTGTCTTGCGCGCCCATGGTGGGCACGGCGTTTTTATCGCTCACGTGTCAAACCCCTGTCTGTCGAATCCCTCCGCTAGCCTGCCCGGAATCGGACGCAGCACAAATCTTGCCTATTGTGCCACAACAGAGAAGCACGTGCGCGCTCAATACCGCCGAGCTGCAGGACCCTTCCCCCGAGAGCCCTTGCTTCGACGCCCGTCATCGGGTTTCGCCTTCTTGTTCGGACGATTTTGCCGCTCGCCCTTGTCGGGCCGCACCAAACACGCAGGACCGTACCCGACCAAATCCATCCTCCCCGCGCGTCGCAAAGCTTCAAGCACCAACGCGCGGTTCTTCGGGTCGCGATACTGAATGAGCGCGCGCTGTAAGGCCTTCTCATGCGGCTTCTTCGGCACGTACACAGGCTGCATCGTGCGCGGATCCACGCCCGTAAAGTACATGGCGGTCGACATGGTGGAGGGCGTCGGATAGAAGTCTTGAACCTGCTCGGGCATGTATCCCAGATCGCGACAATACTCGGCCAGCTCGATGGCCTCGTCCAACGTCGATCCCGGATGCGACGACATAAGGTACGGCACCGAGAACTGCTTGAGCCCCAGCTGCCGATTGACCTGGTTGAACTTCTCCAGGAACCGATCGTACACAGCGTGTCGAGGCTTGCCCATCACCGAAAGCACCGCGTCCGACACGTGCTCCGGGGCTACGCGCAGCTGCCCGCTCACATGGTGCGCGCACAACTCCCGCACGAAGTCGTCGCCGTGCTCCTTGTCCGCCAGCACGTAATCGAAGCGAATGCCCGAGCGCACGAACACCTTCTTCACGCCGGGCAGCTTGCGCAACGTGCGCAGCAGCTTCAAGTAATCCTCGTGATCAGCCTCCAGTTGACGGCAGGGGTCGGGAAACAGGCATCGTTTTCCCAGGCAGGCTCCGTGCTTCATCTGCTTGGCGCAGGCCGGCGCACGAAAGTTCGCCGTCGGGCCGCCCACGTCGTGAATGTATCCCTTGAAGTCGGGATCCTGCACGATAAGCTCGGCCTCGGCCACAAGCGACTCATGGCTGCGAGCCTGCACGATGCGACCCTGATGAAACGTCAGCGCGCAAAACGAGCATTCGCCGAAGCACCCACGGTTGCTGGTCAGGCTAAACTTCACTTCCTTGATGGCGGGAACGCCGCCGGCGCTCTCGTACATCGGATGGTACGTGCGCGCAAACGGAAGCCGCGACACCGCATCCAGCTCCGCCTGGGTCAAGGGGGCGGCAGGCGGGTTCTGCACCACGAACTCGTGATCGGAATACGGCTCCACTAGACGCTTGCCCGTGAACGGGTCGCTGTTTCGGTACTGCACGGCAAAGCTGCGCGCGTAATTCAGCTTGTCGGCCTGCATATCATCGAAAGACGGCAGCATCTCGGCATCGTACACATGGTCCAAGGAACGCGCACGATACGCGGTGCCGTCGATGAACGTAAGGTCCTCGATGGAAAGGCCCGCCGCCAAAGCGTCGGCTATCTCCACCACCGAATGCTCCCCCATGCCGTACGACACCAGGTCGGCGCCGGAGTCAAGGAGTATCGACCGCTTGAGCTTGTCCGACCAGTAATCGTAATGCGCCATCCGCCGCAGGCTCGCTTCGATTCCGCCAAGCACGATGGGAGCCTTCTTGTACGTTCGCCGTATCAGGTTGCTGTAGACCACCGCCGCATGGTTCGGACGCTTCCCCGCTTCGCCTCCCGGCGAGTACGCATCGGTGCGGCGGCGCTTCTTCGCAACCGTGTAGTGGTTGACCATGGAATCCATGTTGCCCGCCGAGACGAAAAACGCCAATCGCGGCTCCCCGAACACGGCGATGCTGTCCGGATCGTTCCAGTCGGGCTGCGCGATAACGCCCACCTTGTACCCGTGCGCCTCGAGCAAACGCGTGATGATGGCCGTCCCAAACGAAGGGTGGTCCACGTACGCGTCGCCCGACACGTACACGAAATCAACCTGGTCCCAGCCTCGCTGTTCCATATCAACCCGGCTGACCGGTAAAAATCGCTCCCCCACGCCTGCGCCTCCGTCTTCCTTGCCATCGCAACGCAAACAGCCCGCCGAAGCGCTCGGCTTCAACGGGCTGCACTTACCGTTCCATACTACCAGGTTTGTCGGTTCTACCGAGGCGGTTGCTGGCCTGCGGCCCTTGCTTGCGCCGCCTCGATCTCGAACGGCATCGGATCATCTTGGCCGCGCCATGCCGGAACCTCGAACTGACGCGTCCAGTACCCCAGCGCGCGCGAAACCACAGCCAAGACGAACACGCTCAGCATCATGGACAGCACGCCGCATGCCACGGCCAGCACCACGATCAGCGCCAAAAGCCCGGGAAGCGCCGCGAACAGAACCGCAGGGCTGTCCGTATGAACAACCGGAATGCCCGCAACCAAGCCAATCGCCAGGCCCGCCAGCATGATGCCTATCGTAACCACCGATATGACGAACCCCGCAACCACCCAGAGCAGCAACGCCATGCCCAAGATGCGAGCCAAGCCGCCGAAATCATGGCGTATCATGGCCCAGATCTTGCCGAACTGCAAGCCTGGAGCCAGGCGGCCGTAAATGCTCATACGCATGATGCCCACCGCCGCGAACACCACGGCGAACAACGTTCCGGCGAAAACGACCACCGAGAACAGCAACGAGAACAGTCCGAAAAACGCAAGCGTCCCACCGTATCCGTAGCCGTAACCCGACCAGTTCGCGCCAATGCCCGTGACCATAGCCCAAACAAACTCCAGCACCCAGGGAATAAGCATGCACACCAAGCCTATGACCAGCGCAAAAAACCCGCGGCTGTACAGCTTGCCGTCTTCGTTGCCGAATATGCGAGCAGGCATGGGCGCATGCACGTTCCAAGCAACATCGCGCGCCCATCCGAACAAGTATCCGAAAACGACAATCCACCCGAACACGGGAATCAGTCCAACCAGCGACAACACCGCAAGCTTGCCGAACCAACCCGGCGAGTTCTTGATATCGTTCCAGGCGGCGCTAAAATAACCTGTCTGCATAGCGAGCCTCTTCTTCTCTTGCTTTCGTTTTTCCCACCATACACGCGCGGGATTGCTGCGCAATAATTCGTTGCCATTCCGTCAGCGGCAAAGAGCGTAAAAGAGCCCGCTGCAGTGCAGCGGGCTCTGTGCAAAGTTCGTTGAACCAGCGAGTTACTTCAGGGTAACAGCAGCGCCGGCTTCCTCGAGCTTGGCCTTGATCTCCTCGGCCTTCTCCTTGTTGACGCCCTCCTGGACAGCCTTCGGAGCGCCCTCGACGACCTCCTTGGCCTCCTTCAGGCCCAGACCGGTGATCTCGCGGACAACCTTGATGACAGCGATCTTGTTGTCGCCGAAGCCCTCGAGGACAACGTCGAAGTCGGTCTTCTCCTCAGCGGCAGCGCCACCGTCGGCAGCCGGAGCGGCAGCCACGGCCACGGGAGCAGCGGCGGACACGCCGAAGGTCTCCTCGATGTCCTTAACCAGCTCGGAAGCCTCGAGCAGCGACATTTCCTTCAGGGCCTCGATGATCTCTTCACGAGTAACAGCCATGTTAGTTTCCTTTCAAAACGGCCGGAGGTTCCGGCCTCTTCTGTTTCATACCATCAGGCGGCATTTCCTATGCCGCCAACGCTGCATTTACGCAGCTTCCTTCTGATCGGCCACAGCCTTCGTGACCTGAGCAAGACCGCTGGGCACGCCGTTGAGGGCAACAGCAAGACCGCGGGCAACACCGGAAATAGCACCGGCGATCTGAGCGATGAGCTCTTCGCGGGACGGCAGAGAAGCAATAGCTTCCACCTCGGCAGCCGAAACAGCTGCGCCTTCCATCAAGCCGCCTTTGATCTCAAGGTTCTTGTTGGTCTTGGCGAAGTTCTTGACGGCCTTAGCAGCGGCAGCCACGTCCTCACCAGCAAACACGAACGCGCTCGGACCTTCCAGCATGTCCTCCAGCGTGGGCAGCTCGGCCTCGGCCAGGGCGATGTGCATCAGGGTGTTCTTGTACACCTTCAGGCTCGCGCCAGCTTCACGGATCTCCGAGCGCAGGGCCTGGATCTCCTTCACGCTCAGGCCGCAGTAATCCACGACCCACACAGCGGAAACGCCGTTCAGATCTTCCTTGATCTTGACCAGCGTCTCTTGGTTCTTTACGTTGGGCATTGGTACACCTCCTTTTCCTCAAACTCGGGTTCCGCCCCTTGCGGGTGGGATCGTCGCTTGAAGAAAAGAAACGACCCCTGCCGTCCAAAGACAACAGGGGCCGTCAAAGCGCGAAACTTATCAGAACCACCTCGGCGGGCCGCGTCTCTTCGCGATTAAACCTTTCGGTGCCTGCTGTCTTGGGCAGCGGAACTACATCCATTAACGCCGCTTCGAAGAAGCAGCCCTTATATTTTGACAGGCTTTTTCAGAATGTCAAGAAAAAAGTGCGGGGCCTCCCATTTTTCGGAAAGCCCCGCACCTGTCGTTTCATGCAAGCGAACTACGCCGCATTCCCCTGAGCATCGCCCGTTGCCTGAGCCTGCTCGGCGGTCTTTTCCGCCGCATCGCTCGAAGACTTGACGCTGCCGGAGCCGCTGATGATCTCCTGTGCAGGATTCGTCGGCTCGGCCTCCACGTAGGTGAACTCGATCGTGTCGCCTTCCTTGTACCCGACGATCTCGATCAGCCCGGGCAACGCGAAGTCGTAGATGCTGGAACCCTCGGCAAGCTTCACGTAGAAGTGGGAGTTGCCTTCCACGACCGCCTGGGCAATGTGAGAGATCGTGCCCTTCGCCTCGAGCGCGCCCGTATCCACGTCGCCATCGGAAAGAACGCCGTTCGTTGCCAACAGAGCCTGGTATGCCTTCTGGCATTCGGCAACCGTGTTGCCCACGGCCACGTTCTGGTAGCGCTGGATATCGAGCATGGCGAACTGCTTCACCAGACCGGCGTCGTCCTTCAAAGCCATGAAGTACGTCGGCTGTCCCGAGACGTTGATCAGAAGCGGGAACGTCGCACGGTAGCGCAAGTTCTGAACCTGGCCCTCTGCAGACTGCATAGCCGATTCTTCCGTCGCGCCCGAAACCGAGTAGAAATGCGATTCGGCCGTACGCTGGTTGATCAGCACGAAGCCCACAATGGAGTTGTCCGCCGTGGCCGAGGTCACGCCCGTGTACACCCACACGTCATCGTCTTTGGCAATGTAGTTGTAACCCAGGTTGCCATCGGTTCCCGGCGTGGTCTGCACCACGTTGCGCTGACCCAGAACGGAGTTCAGCCAGCCGTCCTTGTACTTGCCCGACCAGTTGTACTGCTCAAGCAGAAGATCGGTCGGATACGCATGGTCGACCCACTGCGGAACGTCCTGGATAGCCAGGTCCTGCGTCTCGCCCGTGGTGGCGTCAACCATGACCACGCGCTGGATGGTGGTGCCGCCGAACAGCCCGATGGTTCGGGTCTGCACCGGGCAGATCCACCACGGATGCCCCTCGTCGTCGATCTCGAAGGACTTCTGATCGAACATGTAGAAGGGGTAGCTCAGCTGCACGTGGCGATCGATGTTGCGCGCAAGCGGCTCGGACTCGGAATAGTAGATGGGGCTATCGCCAAGCTTGACGATCTCGGCATCCTGCGTCGTCATGTTCACCAAGGCGTAAGCCGGGATGCCGCCATCGCGGTTCGTAAACCACTTGAACAGGTCCGCGTAACCAAGCGGGCTCACGCGAACGGGCGCGCTCTGGTAGTTGATCTGGCTGTACAGAGGCGAGATCTCGAACTGGCTCACGAACTCGGGAATGGAACCCATCTCGCGGTTGCCCAGCAGGATGGCCGAGCTGCGGTCGATAACGGGAATCTCCGAGTAATTGACCTCTTTGATATCCTGCGCGAAGTTGTCTTCGGTCGTCTGCAGCACGTTCGCGTACTTCGCGGCGTTGCCCGGGAAGATGGACAGCGACGCCACCGCTCCCACAACGCCCAGCAGCGCAACCAGAATCGGCAGGTACGACGCCCACTTGAACGCCTTCGCCTTGCCAGGACTCGGATCCACCTTGCTCGTGCCCGTCTCATAGCTGCGCGACTTGCCCCAGAACAGCAGGAACAACGGCAGCAGGATGAACATGGCCACGAACATCCACGTGTCCGTGCTGTGGATGTTGATGGGCGGATGGAACCACCAATACGCGCACAAGCCCACGATGACGATGAGGATGGCAGCCCCGATAAGAGCCTTCTTTCCCCAAGCAGCCACCTGGTCGGCGAACGGGATCTCCACGTTCACGTGCGGCGGCTTTCCACCGCCGCCATTGCCCGAACCCGCAGCGGAATCGCTTGCGCGCCCACCGCGTCCGGCGTTGTCTCCGTCGTTGTTGAACGGCGAGCCGGTGCCCGAACCACCGAAACCTCCGTCGACGTCCACGCCCGACTGTTTAAGCGCTTCGAGCAGCGCTTCAAATCCGGATGTCTGTTTCACGGCATCCCTTTCAGTCTTTCCCCGATACTAAATGCTTAACTATACACCAAGGCGCTCGATCGAATGCGACGATCAAGCGCCCTCGTTACCTTCTTCTTACAAAAGATTCCGAAGCACGAACTGAAGAATGCCTCCGTGCTCGTAATAGCGTCCCTCGGTCGGCGTATCCACCCGCACGATCGCCTGGAACTCCACTGCCGTTCCGTCTTCGCGCTCGGCCCGCACGCCCACCACGCTCGGCTCGGGCAGCCCTGCCGAAAAATCGATCGGAGCTATCGTGTACCGCTCCGATCCGTCCAAACCCAAGCTCTCGGCGCTCTCCCCGTCCAGGAACTGCAACGGCAAAATGCCCATGCCGATCAAATTGCTGCGATGGATGCGCTCGAAGCTCTCGGCGAACGCAGCCCGAATGCCCAGCAGCATGGGGCCCTTGGCCGCCCAGTCGCGGCTCGAGCCGCTGCCGTACATCTTGCCCGCCACCACGACCAACGGCACGCCGGCATCCCCGTACTTCATCGCAGCATCGAACAGCGGGCGAATCTGCCCGTCCGTGAAATCGCGCGTCCAGCCGCCCTTCTTGCCCTCGGCCAAAAGGTTCTGCAGCTTCACGTTGGCGAACGTGCCGCGCATCATCACTTCGTGATTGCCGCGGCGCGCGCCGTACGTGTTGAAGTCAGCCGGCGCCACCCCGCGCTCCTCAAGATAGCGAGCAGCCGGAGAGTCCGCCGCAATGGATCCGGCCGGAGAGATGTGGTCCGTCGTGATGAAATCGCCCAAGCGGCCCAGCACGCGTGCTCCCTCGATGGCCTCGGGCGCCGAAGGCTCGCGCTCCATGCCGTCGAAGTACGGGGCGCGACGCACGTACGTCGACGCATCGTCCCATGCGAAGGTGTCGCTCGGCTCTTTTCCGAGCGCCTGCCAGGCAGCGTCGCCGTCGTAGAGCCCGCGCGTGCCCGCCTCGTACAGCTCGCGGGTAACGCACCTCTCCACCAAAGCGTCGATCTCTTCCTCGGTCGGCCAGATGTCGGCCAGCAGCACCGGCGTGCCGTCCGGGCGCGTGCCCAGCGCGTCGTGCTCCAAGTCGACGTCCATCGTGCCCGCAAGCGCGTACGCGATGACCTCAGCCGGAGCAGCCAGGTAGTTCTGGGATACATCGGGCGAGATGCGTCCTTCGAAGTTACGGTTGCCCGACAAAACGCTCGCCAGCTCCACGTCGTCGGCCACGTCGTGCAGCGCATCCAAAATAGGACCGGAGTTCCCGATGCAGCTCATGCATCCGAAGCCGCACGTGTAGAATCCCAAGCTACGCAAACCGTCCAACAGCTCCGCGCGCTCCAGCAAAAGCTCGGTAGCCTTGCTGCCCGGCGCCAAAATGCACTTGACCCACGGCTTCGGCGAAAGCCCCGCCTCCGCCGCCTTGGCAGCAAGCAGGCCCGCTGCCAGCATCATGCGAGGGTCGGTAGCGGTCGTGCAGCTGGTCACCGCCGCAATGGCAAGCGCGCCATGCGTGATGTCGAAAGCCTGGCCCCGTACATCCACCTGGACGGTCTGGCGCAGATCCAGACCCCGATCGGCGCACACCGCACGGAAACGCTCCTGCACGCCGGACAGGGAAATCCTGTCGTGCGGACGCGACGGCCCCGCCAACGACCGCTCGACCTCGCTCAAATCAAGCTCGATAACCTCGGCATAAGCACGCTCTTGAGCGGCGGGGTCGTTCCAAAAACCCTGCGCCTTCGCGTACGCTTCCACCAGTGCAACCTGCTCGTCGGAGCGTCCCGTCAGGCGCAGGTACGCCAACGTCTGCTCGTCAACCGGGAACAAGGTGCACGTGCTGCCGTACTCCGGCGTCATGTTGGAGATGCACGTACGCTGCGTGGCGTTCAAGCTGTCCAAGCCCGGGCCGAAGCATTCCACGAAGCACCCGACCACGCCCTTCGCCCGCAGCATCTGAGCGAACGTCAGCGCCACGTCCATGGCGGCAACGCCCTCGGACAACCGGCCCGTCAGCTTCACGCCCACCACGCGCGGCACGAGCGTGGTGATCGGCTGGCCGAGCGCCGCAGCCTCGGCTTCGATGCCGCCGACGCCCCAGCCCAGCACGCCGATGCCGTTGGCCGTCGGCGTATGGCTGTCGGTGCCCACCAGCGTGTCGAAGTAAGCTACCGGAGCTTCTCCTTCGGCAACTGCAACGCCCGCCGCATCCGACGTCATGACCACGCGCGCGAACTGCTCGATGTTCAGCTGATGGCAAATGCCCGCTCCCGGCGGCACGATGCGCACGTTGTCGAACGACTCCTGAGCCCACTTCAGGAAGTCGTAGCGCTCGCGGTTGCGCTCGAACTCCAACTCCATGTTGCGCTCAAGGGCGCCCGCGCAGCCAGCTTCGTCGGCTATCACGGAATGGTCGATCACCAAATCGCACGGGATCTGCGGGTTGATCTTAGCGGGATCTCCGCCCAACTGCGCGCACGCTTCGCGCATCACGGCGAAATCGACGAACACGGGCACGCCCGTGAAGTCTTGGAACAGCACGCGCGCCGGGCAGAATTCAACCTCGCTGCCCACCTCGCCCGCATTTCCCGCAGCAACAATACGTCCCGCCAGCTTCTCCGCCGCCTCAGAGTCCTCGGCGTTGCGCAGAACGTTCTCGAGCAAAACCGTCAGCGCGTACGGAAGGCGCTCGGAACCAGGAACCCCCGCAACGGGATAGTACGTGTACGCCGCGCCGTTCACCTCGAGCGTAGCGGCAAACCGATCGTTCTTGACCGTCATCGACGACCTCCTCCTCTAATCCATCTGCTCAAGCGCTTCTTCAAGCGCAGCAGTAAACTCAGAACAACGTGCAGCCCGCTCGCTCGACCTTGTAGCCTTGCGAATGTCGGCGGTCAGGTACTTACCGTCGGCATACACGGCGCGCACCGCGCGACGGATGCGCTCGGCCGCCTCGCGCTCGCCCACATGATCAAGCATCATAGCGGCGGACAGGATCTGTGCTGTCGGGTTCGCCTTGTCCTGCCCCGCGATGTCGGGAGCGCTGCCGTGCACGGCTTCGAACACCGCATAGCGCTTGCCGATGTTCGCCCCAGGGGCAATGCCCAAGCCGCCCACCAAACCAGCAGCCAAATCGCTTGCTATGTCACCGTACAGGTTGGGGAACACCACCACATCGAATTGGGAGGGGTCCACCACCATGTTCATGCAGAACGCATCCACTATGCGATCGTCGAACCCTATCGACGCCGCGCGCTCTTCGGCAACCTCCCGCGCGACGCGCAGGAACAAGCCGTCGGAATGCTTCATGATATTGGCTTTGTGAACGGCGGTAACCTTCGTGCGCCCATGTTTGGCCGCATAGTCGAAAGCGTACTCCGCAATGTCGCGCGTCGCCGTCACCGAAATAGGCTTCACGGAAATGCCCGAGTCCGGGCGAATCGCTCCCGCACCCGTCTCTTCGCAGAAGCGTATGAGATCGCGTGCAGCTTGCGAACCTTCCTCGAACTCGATGCCAGCGTACAGGTCTTCCGAGTTCTCGCGCACGATCACCATGTCCACGTCATCGTAGCGACCGCCCGCCCCGGGAAGCGACAACACGGGACGCAAACAGACGTACAGTCCGAGCGCCCTTCGCAGGGCGACGTTAACGCTGCGAAAGCCCGTGCCCACAGGCGTGGTAATGGGTCCTTTGATGGCCACGCCGTTTCGCTTGACCGCTTCTATCGTCGAGTCGGGCAAAGGCGTGCCGCAATGCTCCATCGTATGCGCGCCTGCTTCGGCGACTTCCCACGCGATGGCGGCACCGCTCGCTTCAACCACGCGCTGCATTGCAGCCGAGGTTTCCAAGCCTATACCGTCGCCGGGAATCAACGTCACGGTACGCTTTGCCATGCCTCCTCCTTCTTGCCCCTTGCTGGCTCAGCTCTATCTGCCAAAAGAATAGGCGCCCGATTGGCGCAGAACGAAAGCGGGCCTTAGGCCCGCCTGGTATCGAGAATACGCTACTTCGATTGCACGTTGTCGAGGATTTGCTGCGCGCGGCGCTTGAGCGCGCCCTTGCCGTTCGAGGCGTCGAAAGCCATGCGCGAAGCAAGCTCGTCCTTCACCTGAGGAGACAGCTTGCCCGACGAAAAGTCAACCACGGCAACCAGCATGTCCTGAAATTCAAAATCCCCGTGATAGCACTGAATTGCCTCGTCGATAAGCGGCCATATACGCTCGGAGCGATTCTCCGTTGTAGCCCCCAGCTTGCACAAGAAGCGCATAGCCGCAAGGCGAACAGGGCCGCTCTCCTCATCGAACAGAGCCGTCTCAGCGCCCGGAACCGCCTTGTCGCAAGTGCGGGAGTCATGATCGACCATGCCAGCCAGCACGTCAAGACACTCCCAGCGCGTCTGGGCTTCCGGTCGGTTAAGCGCGTCGATAAACGCATCGCCGTACGGAACGAACAGATCAGCGTGGTCTTTCGAAAGGAAGGCAAGCGCAGCCGCAGCATTTTGACGGCCCCGACGAGACGGGCCCGAAAGCGCGTTTACCAGCTGGATGAATTGACGTTCGTTGCCAAGTGCTTCTTCTGCGATGGTTTTTGTCCCCTGCGTCTTTTCGCTCACCAGACCACTCCTCTGCCCTCATGTGGGAAAATGCAGCTACTAGTATTCGCTTTCATTATACCCTTCGCCCCGATCCCTCTTTGGATCCGGCGCAGAATCAACACGACGCCCCGGCGGACGGCCCCGCGCAGCTCTCGCCCGCCCCCATTACAGTAGAAACCAGCCTGATCGAGCCATGTTCAAGGGGCTTGGCGGCCCCGGTTGGATTAGCGACCCAGCCAGTCCTTAATCTAATATTGACTTGGCCCTCTGGGCTGCTGGCCGGCCGCCTCCGGATGGCCCTAGTCCCCTGCCTCTCGCGAAGGCCCGGGGGGTGTTGCCACCGGAGGTCGGCCGCCGCGATTCCGGCTGATAGGAACCTGCCGGGCGCATCGCGCGCCACGGCCGAGTAATGTGGTTGCCGAGACGCGGCGAACGGTGCGGCCAGCCGTGTAGAAAGGGTAACACCATGGCCGAGAAGAACGCAACGCTCACGAGCAAGCACGCCGCCTACCTGGGGCTCGACGTCGGAAAGTTCGCCCACTGGGCGTATGCGGTCGACCTCGACGGAGAGGTCCTGCTGAGCAGGCGCGTCGCCAACTCCGAGGGGGAGCTCGACGCGCTGCTGGCCGAGCTTCCCGCAGACACGCTCGTGGTAGTCGACCAGCGCCGCAACATCGGCGCGCTCGCAATCAAGCGCGCGAGGGCGGCGGGAAGGCCCGTCGCCTACCTGCCGGGATCCGCCGAGCACGAGCTCGCCAAGAGCTTCCCCGGGATCGCCAAAACCGACGAGCGGGACGCGCAGGTCATAGCGCGCGCGGCTCTGGGCATGCCCCAGACGCTCCGCCCGGTGCCGGCCGAGGACCCGGCGCTCGACGGCGCCAGGATAATGTCTGCCCAGGTGGCGCAGGTGCAGAAGGACCGCACTGCGTGCGCCAACGCCCTGCACTCGCGCCTGCTCGAGTCGTGCCCGGCATTCGAGGCGGCATGCGAGATGACCGAGCCGTGGTGCGCCGGCATGCTCGCCGAGCTGGGAGGGCCCTGGAACATGCTCGACGCCGGGCGCAAGAGGTTCTGCGCGGCGTCCCGCAAGCACCGCGCCACCCGCGAGCAGCGAGACCGCCTCTGGAACTCGATCTGCGGCGAACGCCCGTCTGAGCAGGCCGTGGCCGCCGAGATGCGCTACGTCAAGCATTTCGCGGGCCGCATCGTGGCAGACAACGAGGCCGAGTCCGAGCTCGAGGACGCGATAGCGGAATCGCTGTCCGACAACGCCGACTTCAAGAACCTGCAGACAATCCCCGGCATCGGGCCGAGGACGGCCATGCAGCTGGTGGTCTCCATCGACATCTCCGAGTTCGGCAGCCACGACAAGCTGGCCAGCTATTGCGGGCTGGCGCCTTCCACCCAGCAATCCGGAACCTCCACCAACTACGACAGGGGGCACCGCGGCGGAAACAAGCCGCTCAAGAACCTGCTGATCTTCTCGTGCAACTCCCTGACCAGGTCGAAGGGCTACTACGGGGAGTATCTAAGGAAATGCCGGGCCAGGGGCATGAAGTACAAGTGCGCGCTCAAGGCCACGGCGAGAAAGAGGATGAAGGTCATCTACGCGGTCATGCGCGACGGGGTGCCGTACTCCGCGTAGCAAGCTCGGGCGCAGGTCGCCGACAACCGCCTCCGCCTTGAAGCCGGGGCGGCGCGTCACCATGCCCGCAGATGGATTCGTCATTGCGGAAATCCCGCCAAATACCTACTTGACGGATTCATAGGAACACCCCCCAACGCAGAAAAAGGCCCCGGAACCTGTTACGGCTCCGGGGCCCCTCCCCGCGATCGGCGGAATACGCCGAGCGCCCTGCGCGAGCGCGACGTCCTATCCTCCCACAGCCTTGCGCTGCAGTACTTTCGGCGATGGCGGTCTTAACTTCCGGGTTCGGAATGGGACCGGGTGATCCCCGCCTCCAAGGTCGCGCTCGCGCAGGGCGCTTGGGCTCCGCGCGGCTTCTATGCCGCAGGGCGCGCTCTCCGCGCCACCCTGGCGGTTGCACAGCGTTCGGTCGTGACGGACCGCGAACAAGCTCCAATGTGTGAAGACGAAGAGCTCGGGCTATTAGTACCGCTCGGCTGAGGCGATCGCTCGCCTTGCACCTGCGGCCTATCGACCAGGTGTTCTGCCTGGGCCCTTACCGAAAAGAGGACTCATCTTGGAGACGGCTTCCCACTTAGATGCTTTCAGCGGTTATCCGTGCCGGACGTAGCTAGGCAGCCGTGCCGTTGGTCGACAACTGCTGCACCAGAGGTCCGTCCACCCCGGTCCTCTCGTACTAGGGGCAGACCTCCTCAATCCTCTTGCGCCTGCGGAGGATAGGGACCGAACTGTCTCACGACGTTCTGAACCCAGCTCGCGTACCGCTTTAAATGGCGAACAGCCATACCCTTGGGACCGACTTCAGCCCCAGGATGCGATGAGCCGACATCGAGGTGCCAAACCTTGCCGTCGATGTGGACTCTTGGGCAAGATCAGCCTGTTATCCCCGGAGTACCTTTTATCCGTTGAGCGACGGCCATTCCACTCTGGGCCGCCGGATCACTAGAACCGAGTTTCCTCCCTGCTCGACCTGTACGTCTCGCAGTCAAGCCCGCTTGCACTCTTGCGCTCTGCAGACGATTGCCAACCGTCCTGAGCGGACCTTTGCGCGCCTCCGTTACTCTTTAGGAGGCGACCGCCCCAGTCAAACTACCCGCCTGACACGGTCCCTGCGCCGGATCACGGCCGCAGGTTAGATCGCCGACGCGACGAGGGCAGTATTCCAAGGCCGGCTCCACGGGAACTGGCGTCCCCGCTTCGAAGCCTCCTGCCTATCCTCTACGCGCCGAGCCAACGATCAATGTCAAGCTGCAGTAAAGGTTCACGGGGTCTTTCCGTCCTTCCGCAGGTAATTCGCATCTTCACGAATAATACAATTTCACCGGGTCCATGGTTGAGACAGCGCCCAAATCGTTACGCCATTCGTGCAGGTCGGAACTTACCCGACAAGGAATTTCGCTACCTTAGGACCGTTATAGTTACGGCCGCCGTTTACTGGGGCTTGGCTTCAGGGCTTCGCCTTGCGGCTGACCCATCCGCGTAACCTTCCAGCACCGGGCAGGCGTCAGACCCTATACGTCGCCTTGCGGCTTTGCAGAGTCCTGTGTTTTTGATAAACAGTCGCTTGGGCCGTTTCGCTGCGACCCCCGGCCGCTCCGGACGCGAGGTCCTTCACCGCCAGGGGCACTCCTTCTCCCGAAGTTACGGAGTCAGTATGCCGAGTTCCTTAACCATGGTTCTCCCGATCGCCTCGGTATGCTCTACCCGCCCACCTGTGTCGGTTTTGGTACGGGCGCCGATGTCCCTTCCTAGAGGTTTTTCTCGGAAGCATGGGCTCGCCGACTTCGCCAAAAGGCTTCGTCTCGCGTCTCGGGATGCATGCGCGGCTGGTTTCCATGCCGCGCTCCCTACGCGCTTTCACGGGGACGTCCAGAACCCCGCTCGGCTACCCTTCTCCGTCGCCCCATCGGTGATGACGGTCCATCGGCGGTACAGGAATGTCCGCCTGTTGTGCATCGGCTACGCCTTCCGGCCTCGCCTTAGCTCCCGACTGACCCTGGGAGGATTAGCCTTGCCCAGGAACCCTTAGGCTTACGGCGGCGGCGTTTCTCGCGCCGCTCTCGTTACTCATGCCAGCATTCTCACTTCCACGCGGTCCACCGCAGGTCGCCCTGCGGCTTCGCCCCCCGTGGAAAGCTCCCCTACCACTAATGAAATTAGTCCGCTGCTTCGGTACCATGCTTAGCCCCGTGAATTGTCGGCGCATGTCC
>NZ_CAKAKF010000003.1:670000-753392 GCF_916618935.1 Paraeggerthella sp. Marseille-Q4926
GCGCTTTACGCCCAATGAATCCGGATAACGCTCGCCCCCTACGTATTACCGCGGCTGCTGGCACGTAGTTAGCCGGGGCTTCTTCTGCAGGTACCGTCGTCGATCTTCCCTGCTGAAAGCGGTTTACAACCCGAAGGCCGTCGTCCCGCACGCGGCGTTGCTGCGTCAGGGTTGCCCCCATTGCGCAAAATTCCCCACTGCTGCCTCCCGTAGGAGTCTGGGCCGTATCTCAGTCCCAATGTGGCCGGTCGGTCTCTCAACCCGGCTACCCGTCGAAAGCACGGTGGGCCGCTACCCCGCCGTCTACCTGATGGGCCGCGACCCCATCCCTTGCCGCTCGAGGCTTTCCCGGCCCCTCCATGCGGAGGGGCCGGAGCATCCGGTATTAGCCTCGGTTTCCCGAGGTTGTCCCGGAGCAAGGGGCAGGTTGGTCACGTGTTACTCACCCGTTCGCCACTGTATGCCCACCCGAAGGTGGCTTAACCGTTCGACTTGCATGTGTTAGGCACGCCGCCAGCGTTCATCCTGAGCCAGGATCAAACTCTCCGTTTAAAAGAGTGCGGCATCGCTGCCGCGTTCGATCTTGGTTTCCCGCCGCCCGCTCCCCCGAGGGGTCCGCGGCCGGCCGGGGTCCGTCTCATGCGGATCCGTTCACTTGGCTTTTTTCTCGCTTGTTCTGCTTCTCAGTATCCGGTTTTCAAGGTTCTCGCGGACCCGCTTGCGGGCCCTCCGCTCGGTATGCAACCGTTTGCGGGAGGGTTCGTTTCTCCGATCGCTTTTCGGCGATTCGCGCTTCCCTCAAACGCGGGAGTTGTATATTACCGGTAAGTTCTAAGTAACGCAATGGTAAATTTCGAATTTGCTGCATATTTCGGGTGATAATTTGCAAAACCCCAGGTCACGGATTGTTGAGTTGTGAACTTTGCACACAACTGGTTTGCAACCCGAATCTAGCCCATGTAAAAGCGCTCTTATAGGGAAGCACCCGGGTCCCCTCCTTGTCCTCGACCCATTCCGTTCCCGGACCCGGAAGAAGCCCCCTGCCCGAACCGTCCCCCGCCGGCCGGCCCATGACCTTCCCCTTTGCCGCCGGAAGTCGTCTCGCCATCGGGGTGAGCGCACGCCTCGATGCGATCGCGGAGCTCGCGCATACTCATCTTCGAGCATGCTTCAAGCGTAACATTGGGATCGTACTCCATCAGCTCGAGAGCCGCACGGTAGCGACCGACCCCCATGCCCGCGTCGGCCGCAGCCGCTCGGTCTCCTTCACTTACGACGGCGCAGGCGCCCGCGCACGGCAGCGCCGCTAACTGCGCATCGCTCTCGGCCCGAAGGCTCTCAGCTTGCCGGTTGTCGCCCGACGTGACGCTCACTTCGACAAAAGACGTCTCCTGTATATAGGGAGCAAAGCCCTCGCTTTCCGTCAGCGCCTCCAATGCCGAAGCGTACGGACGATTTTCGAGCGAAACCGAATCCAGGACGGCACGGCCATCCTCGTTGAGCGCCCTTGCCTCCACGACCAATCCGAATCGGTTGACGGAAAGCTCGAGAGACGGGTTAACGTCTATTCCCACGTACGCCGTAGGCTCCGCGTACAGGCGGTATCCGCTCAGGCACGCAACCGCCAACACGAGGCACGCCGCAAGAGCCGCCACCCTGCGGACGCCATGCGCCCGGAAGCGGGAGCGCGGCGAGGGTTCTTTTTCGGAAGACGACGCTACCGGCGCGGGAACGGGAGCCTCGGCGGCGCAGCGAGCCGCCTCTATGCAGGCAAGGGTTTGATTCTTCACGGATTCGGGAACCTTGACCTCGTCGAAGGCCTCTCGGACGCGCTGATCGAGATAGCTCATGACAAGACCTCCTTCAACTGCTGCTTGCCGCGCGCGATCCACGAGTAGACGGTGTTGACGGGCGCGTCGACCATGCGGGCGATTTCGGGCGCGGTGTATCCTTCATAGAGCGAGAGGTACAAGGGCGTGCGCGGCGGGTCGTCGAGCGACCTCATGGCATCGGCCACCTCGCTCTCGAAAGAGGCCGGCTGAACCGCAGGGTCCGTCGACACGGGATGCGAGGGAGCCGCGTGCTCGTCGAACGAAACGTTGCGGCGCGCAGCGGCTTTCAGCATGTCTTTGCATACATTAGCTGACACGCGAATGAGCCAGGCTTTGCGATGCTCTTCGTTCTCAAACGCTGCACTGTCGGCGAGGGCGTACTTCATGAACGTGTCTTGAAATGCGTCCTGAGCGTCGGCATGCACGCGGAAATAGAGGCCGCACACGCGCCATACGGCGTCGCCGTGAGCCTCTATAGCCCGCTCGATGTCTGCGCCCGGCCTCATCGCGTGAACAAGTCGGCCTTTAGCCGCGCTGGCAACCGGCCCCGTAGCCGCAACCGGCTCCGCGACCCGGACCGAAGCCCTTGCCCTGGCCCTGTCCTTGGCCCTGACCCTGGCCGTACCCCGCAGAACCGCGGTTGTCGCAGACACCGTCGCCGTCGGCGTCGACATAGCCGGAACCCGCGGCGCGACCGTCGACGCGGTTGTCGCAAACGCCGTCGCCGTCGGCATCGACGTAGCCGGAGCATGCAGGAGCGGACCCGTCCACACGGTTGTCGCAGACGCCGTCGCCGTTGGCGTCGACGTAGCCCGAGCCCATGCCGCGACCGTCGACGCGGTTGTCGCAGACGCCGTCTTGATCGGCGTCGACGTAGCCCCCGCGCGCTGCGTTTGCCTCCTGATCGGCCAGCACGGGCTGCACGCGCGCGCTTTGCCCCAGCCCCATCCAAGCATGGGGCATCGCATTCGCGAACGCGACGGCGGGCACCGCAAGCGCCACCAGAGCGATGACGGCGACGATGGCGATGGTTTTCTTCTTCATGAATCGGTCCTCCTGGTTGTTCGTTCGTGCTTCCTTCATATACAACACGAACGAGCGGCGGCCATCCTTGCAAGAGTTTTGAAAAAAATGCAACAGAGGCGACCCGAAGGCCGCCTCTGCGATTAGACCAGCTTCACGAACTTGCGCTTGCCCACTTGCAGCACCGCGCCTTCGATTGCGGCCGGCTCCACGTTGTAGGACTTCGGAGGCAACGCTTCGCCGTTTACCTTGACGCCGCCGCCGTCGATCAGGCGCCGAGCCTCGCCGGCACTCCCCGCCAAACCGGCGTCAGCGATAAGCTTCGCCAGGTACACGAAGCCGTCCTCGTTCGGCGCCAAGTCGGCAGCGTACTCGGGGATGTCGTCGGGTACCGCATGCTGCTTGAACACGAGGTCGAACTGCTCTTCAGCTGCCATGGCAGCCGCTTGGTCGTAGTACGCTTCCACGATGTTGCGAGCAAGCGCGCGCTTCACCTTATTAGGATGCAGCTCATCGGCAGCCAAGCCGCGCTCGATCGCGTCGATCTCGTCGACCGAGAAGGCGGAGGCCAGACGGTGGTACTTGATCATGAGCTCGTCGGGAATCGACATGACCTTGCCGAACATGTCGGCAGGCTCGTCGGTCAGGCCGATGTAGTTGCCGTAGCTCTTCGACATCTTCTGCACGCCGTCGGTGCCTTCGAGCAGCGGAAGCGTCAGGCACACCTGCGGCTCCATGCCCATCTTCTCCATGAGCTCGCGACCAGCCAACAGGTTGAACAGCTGGTCGGTGCCGCCCAGCTCGACGTCGGCCTTGATGACCACCGAGTCGTAAGCCTGCATGACGGGGTAGAGGAACTCGTGCAGGCTGATGGGCTGGTTGCCCGTGTAGCGGTTATGGAAATCGTCGCGCTCGAGAATACGGGCCACCGTGAAGTTACTGGCCACCTTGAGCAAGCCCTCCATGTTGAGGGAGAGCAGCCATTCGGAGTTGTAGCGCAGCGTGGTCTTCTCGGGATCGAGGATTTTGAACGCCTGGTCAACGTACGTTTGAGCGTTCACCTTGATCTGATCGGACGTGAGCTGCGGACGCGTGGAGTTACGGCCCGACGGATCGCCGATAAGCGCCGTGCCATCGCCGATGATGAGCGTGACGCCGTGACCGAGGTCCTGGAACTGGCGCAGCTTGCGCAGCGGAACCGCATGGCCCAGATGGATATCGGGAGCCGTAGGGTCGACGCCCAGCTTGATGTTGAGCGGCGTGCCGCGCTTGAGCTTTTCGAGCAGCGCGCTTTCCGGCACGATCTTCGCGGTGCCGGAAGCGATGATGTGCAGTTGTTCTTCAGCGGATAGCATCGTTTCCTCTTTCTTTGCCTCTACGTAAATTGCGATTCTAGCACACATTGGGAAAGCCCGATCGAGCCCGAAGCGCTACGAAACCCCCCGGAACAGATGACCGCTTGTCGTTCCCGGCGTTTTCGCGATTGCGCTGCCGCTTGAGTTGGCGACGTTGCGCGCACGGACGACGCGAGCCACCGCCTGGGTTGTCTGCTCCACGTTCATGAACGTGGTGTCGACCATGAGCGCGGTCAGACCGGCGCTTATCAAGTCGGGCAGCGCGTGGACCACGTCAAGCTGCACTGCGTTGTACAGGTGAGTGCGCCCGAGGGCATCGGTGACCACGGGGAACTCGAAATCTTTCCGATCGCGCAGGTAATGGGGGCTTTTGCGACGAGGGCACGCATCGCAATCCTGGTCGCACGGACCTTGGCTCATAAGCAGGCAATGCTCGGTCACCATGAGCTCTTGGGAGCCTATCACTGTAAGACCCAGCTCAACAGGGGAATCCTCCGCCAGGTCGGCGATCTGGCCCAAGGTCAGCTCGGGAGACAGCCACACGCGCTGAGCTCCTAGATTGGCGGCCGTGGCAAGCGAAAGCTCGTTCGTCACGGGAATGTGCGGGCCGACTTCCACCTGAGCTCCAAGTTCGACCGCGCGCACAAGCGCTCCCAGGTTTTCAACAAGAACGGGCTTGCCGGGCTTGACGTAGCGCCAAGCGTCGAAGTCGAGCGCCATCTCGCGCGTACCGGGCACAAGGTCATGCTCGATGGTGGGAAGGGCCACGACGGCCTGCTTCGGATAGCCGGCTTGCTCGGCCGTTTGCGATCGCTGGCCGGCAACGACGGCTTCGCCGCGCTTGTAATGCAAAGCGGGCACGTAGATGATATCCGCCCCTGCACGCTTCGCGGCACGAGCGCATGCGGGGTTCGTGGCCCATGCCGCAATGCGAAGCCCCTTCGGCCTGGCCGGCTGCGGGGTTTCGCGCACCGCCACGCGCGGAAGCGCGCGGTTGCAATCGCCTTCGAGCAGCAGGTCGACCAGTTCGTCCAAAGCTGCGGCGCGCACGCGATGCAGCTGGGAGAAGCCCACTCCCACGCCGTCGTCCAAATCGATATCCAGTCGTTCGATCGTAAACGGCGTTTGGCCGAGTCGGTCGATATGAGCCCGCACGTCATCTGCGGAAACGGGCTTCGTGCGCGCCGCCTCCACCACTTCGCCTTCCGCAACGGCAAGAGCTTCCGACGCAGCGGACGCGCGCACGGCAGCCCGAGGCGCAAGCGAGAACTCGACGCGCAGCGGCTCGCCTATCTTCAGCACGGCGCGCCCGACGATCGGCACGCGCGGCTCGAACGCGTCATCTTCGAAGGCCGCGGCAGCGCTGCGCACGCGAAACACGCGATCGCCCTTGCCCACCGGACGCTCCGGCGACACGCGCACGTTTCCTTCGCGATCAAGCTCGACGGAATCGAGCGTGTACGCGAAATGGCCTTTGTTCGTCCAAAACTCCAGGACGTCGCCGCGGACGAGCTCGCGCTCGGCGGCAACGGTTGCCACGCCGCCCTTGGCGGAAGCAACGCGCCCGACGAATACGCCTCGATTGTTGGGGCGCCCGTAGCTCATGATGTCATTGCCGCGCTCGCCCTCAAGGTACGCGGTGGTGAAACCGCGCGAGAACGCTTCGGCAAGCGCACGCTGCTCGTCGTCGTTCGCACAAGGAGCCTCCCCCACGCAACCCTGCGCACGCCAGGCGAGCACCCGATCGAGCACGGCCCGATACACGCTGGTGACCGCGAACACGTACTCGGGCGATTTCATGCGGCCCTCGATCTTGAGCGAAGCAACGCCCGCCTGCACCAGTTCAGGCAGCAAATCCACAGCACACAGGTCCTGCGGGGAAAGCAGGTGGTCGCCCGGCGAGGGCAGGCTTTTGCGCAGCGCTTTGTTACGCAGCTCGTACGGCAAACGGCACGCCTGCGCGCACATGCCTCGGTTTGCCGAGCGGCCTCCGATGAGCGACGACATGAAGCACTGGCCCGAATAGCACACGCACAGCGCGCCATGTGCGAACGTTTCTACGTCCATGTCGAAGCCGTGCGCAACCTCGGCCAAATGCGCGATCTCGGCAAGGGACAGCTCGCGAGCAAGCGTCACGCGACGCGCGCCCAAACGAGCCGCCGCCTCTATGCCCGCAGCGTTATGCGTGTTCATCTGCGTGGAAATATGCAGGCGCGCCTCCGGCAATGCGCGGGACACCTCAGCCGCCACGCCGATATCCTGCACGATGAACGCGTCGGCCCCGGCACGGTAGGCCTGGCGAATCGTTTCGAGCGCGCGCGTTAATTCGGAGGGCAACACGGTCGTGTTGAACGTCACGTACACGCTGACGCCGCGCAGGTGAGCGTAATCGCACGCCTCGGCGAACGTCTCCATCGTGAAGTTGTCGGCGCCGCGCCGAGCATTGAAAGAGTCGAGTCCGAGGTACACCGCATCGGCGCCGCCGCGAACGGCAGCATGAAGCGCGGCAGCGTTTCCGGCCGGAGCGAGCAGTTCGACATCGTGAAGCATGGCAATCCTTACCTATATATAATGAAATTCAACGGGAGGGCGCTGCGTCAAACCAGACGCGCTGCATCGCGATCCCCCGCCCCTCTGTCACTCAGCGATTCAGCTATAGCGCTATGGTAGTATAGTCGAACGATGAAAATACGCCGAAAACAGCGTGAAAAGCGCACCCATGCGGTGCAATGGCTGCTTCTTCTGACCACAGCAGCCCTGTGCTTCGTCGCCTTCTGGGGCGCACGAGGAATGCTCAACGTCATGAACCAGTGGACGGAAGACCTCCCATCCATCGAAGACACCGACTTCACCAGCCACGCGCAGGAATCCGTCATGTTCGCCGACGACGGTCAGACGGTCCTCGCCGAATTCCAGCTGGAAAAGCGCGACCCTATCGAGCTGAGCCAAATAAGCCCGTACGTCTTAAAAGGCACCGTAGACACGGAAGACGTGCGATTCTACGAACACGACGGCGTTGACTTTCCGGGCATCGCGCGCGCCCTCGTCAACAACCTGCGCGGCGGAAAGCTGGAGGGGGCGTCCACCATCACCCAGCAGCTTGTTCGGAACACCGTGCTGACGCAAGAAGCTCATGAGATTTCTTTCGAACGCAAGATTCGGGAAGCCGAACTGGCCGTCAATCTGGAGAAACGATTCTCCAAGGACGAAATCCTGCTCATGTACCTTAACACCATCAACTACGGAGACGGATGCTACGGCATCGAAGCGGCAGCGCGGAACTACTTTCAAACGTCGGCCGCCGACCTCACGCTCACCCAAGCTGCCACGCTCATCGGCATACCCCAATCCCCCACGTACCTCAATCCCAAGGAGCACCCCGAGGCATGCCTGGAGCGGCGAAACGTCGTGCTCGACCGCATGCTTTCTGCAGGAGACATCACGCGGGACGAGTACGAGGCGGCAACAAGCGCAGAGCTGGGACTCAGCCTTGCTCCGGACGCTCCCGCCGACGGCATCTACGCCTACCATTACTTCACCAGCTATGTGCGAGACCTTCTGCTATCCGAGAACAATCCGTACGGGTGCTCGTACGCGGACCTGTTCAAGGGCGGCTTGATCATCTACACCTCCATCAACCCGAGCTTGCAGGACAAAGCAGAAGCCGCCTGCAGTGCGCAGCGCGAGCGGATGGATGCCGACCTAGAGGCATCGCTTGTTGCTATCGAAGCGCAAACAGGCCAGGTAAAGGCTATGGTGGGCGGCAGCGATTACGATACGAGCAAGGTGAACCTTGCAACCGGAACGGGCGGATCGGGACGCCAGGCGGGATCGACGTTCAAGGCGTTCACGCTAGCCGCCGCCATCGAGCAGGGCGTATCCCCGCAAACACTCGTGGACTGCACGTCCCCCATGACGCATGTCATTGACGGGCAGAGCCACGAGTTCGAGAACTTCGACGGCTACAACTACGGGATTCGCAGCATCCAGAGCGCCACCGCCATCTCCTCGAACACCGGCTACCTGCGCCTTTCGGAAGCCATCGGGCAATCGTCCACCACCGAGATGGCTGCCCGCTTGGGGGTCGCATCGCCGATGACCACCGTGTATTCCACAACGCTGGGCGCCGCCGACGTTACGCCCCTTGACATGGCGGCCGCCTACGCAACGCTGGCGTCAGGCGGGATCAAGCGCGCCCCTGTGGTGGTGACGAAAATCCTCGACCGCAACGGTCAGGTGATATACGAAGCTCCCGACACGAGCGAACGCGTGCTGGACGAACGCGTGACGGCAGCAACCACGAAAGTGCTGCGCACCGTATTCGAGACCGGCGAGGGCACCGCGAACAATGCGCGGCTCTACAGCGGCCAACCCGTTGCCGGAAAGACCGGCACTTCGAGCGACTTCGCCGACCATTGGCTGGTCGGCTACACGCCCGCCCTCTCGGTATCCACCTGGATCGGCAATCCGGCAGGCGCCATCGCAACCGATCGGGGCATCACCTGCAACGCGCTTTGGAAAGACTTCATGGACCGCGCGACCGAGGGGCAGGCTGTCGAGCACTTCGTCTCGATGCAGGATCCTGCGTACAGCAACCCGTACAACACCGCCCAGAAGAACAAGCTTGAGTCGCAGTTGGACAAGGACGAGGACGACAAGGACGATCGACGCGATCTGCGCTCGGCCCCCAGCGCCGTAGGGCGCACGCTTTCGGAAGCCGCGTCCATCCTCGAGGGCTACCCTGCAGGCTATCTCGAAGAGTATTCCGACACCGTACCCGCAGGCATCGTCATAAGCCAAAGCGTACGAGACGGGCAAGTGGTCATCATCGTATCGCTTGGACCTAAGCCTTAGAACGGCGAAGCGCCGCAAGGACAATACAAGACGGGGTCAACGGCTTGCGTTCCGACCTGCGGTCGAAAACGAGCCGTTGACCCCGTCCCTTGCTTGGTTCCTTTTGCTTAGTTCTTTTCCGATGCCTTGTTGTCGCCCGACTGCAGCTTGCCGATGCCGTCATCGTACTGCTGCTTGATCTGCGCGACGCGGTCCGCGTACGTAGACCAATCGAAAGGCTGGGCTTCCGTTGCGCTGTCGATTTCGGTGTACAGGTCGATGTACGAGTTCAGCGCATCCTTCAAGCCGTTTGTTCCGTCGACGTATTCCTGCTGGATGTCCTTCAGGTCGTCGGGAACTTCAAGCTTGCCCAGCGAATCGATCGCCTTGAACGCATTGTCGGCCTGAGCGCGCATGCCCACTACGTCGCCGCGCGACACCGCGTCGGTGAAGCTGTCCAGCCTGCTTTTCAGATCCTCCATAACCTGGTTCACCTGGGTCATGTACTGACGGTTCTGGGACTGCTGCTGAGCGGCCGCAGAATCCTGCTGCGCGCAACCGCCCAAAGCGAACACCATGAGCACGCCCGCGAACAAAGCAACGAGCACTCGGGCGGATCTCGATCGTTTCATTATCTACCTGCTTTCCTGCATTGAATCGTCGTTATCGTATCGTAGCGGTTTTCGTCGGTCTTGAAACCGCTACACCGCATACAGCAAATGCTCGTACCCGAACGGTTGCCTGATCCACGCATCTACGCGCATCGAAACAGCGGCGGCCTGGGGCTTTGGATCCGGTTTCGGATCAGGCTCCGGGTCGGGTTTCGGATCGGGATCGGGCTTCGGATCGGGCGTGGGCGTAGGGTCGGGGGTAGGATCGGGCGTGGGCGTAGGCTTGGGCTTGGTGTCGCCCGTGCCGGTAGAGGGCTTCTCCTCTTCCTTCGACTCGTCCTCTTCCTTTTCCTTCGTCTCGCTGCCGTAAGCTCCGCCAATATGATACTTGGAATCGGAGTACGACGGCAGGTACTTGGGATCGCTGGCCGTCGGGAACTTCTCGGCCGGCTGACCTTCGAGCACCTGGTCCATGAAGTTGGCGAACACGTCCCCTGCGCTTACGCTCACGGGGATTTCCTCCACGTTGGAAGGATCGCCGAACCAGATAGCCACCGACAGCTGCGGGGTGATGCCGCAGAACGTGATGTCCTTGTAATCGCTCGACGTACCGGTTTTCGCAGCTACTTCCTGGCCGTTCGCCAACCGAGCGTTACCGCCCGTGCCCTCAGGATCGGTAACCACGGTCTTCATCACATCGGTTGTTGCCTTCGCCACTTCAGGAGACATGACGCGCTCGCCTCCGGGAGCCGAGTTGTCGGCAATGATATTGCCGTTCTTGTCGGAAATCCGCAAGATAGGCTGCGCATCGTACTTCGTACCGCCGTTCGCGATGGGAGCATACGACTTCGCCAAGTCGAGAACCGTCACGTTTTGCTGGCCCAGCGTCAGCGAACCTACCGGGTTCAGCGGCGAGGTGATGCCCATGTTCTTCGCAGTGTTGATAACCTTGTCGATGCCGACCGCCATCTCCAAGCGCACAAAGCCCGTGTTCGATGACTTCGCAAACGCCTTCTGCATGGAGATGTTGCCGAAGCTTTGATTGTTGATGTTGTTCAGCGGGTTGCTCGCAGGATAGCCGGCATCAGGTATAACGGCCGGAGACGTGCAGTCCACCATGGTCTTCGGATTGATCCCCGCCTCGAGCGCCGCAATGAGCGTAAACGTTTTGAACGTGGAACCGCAGGGACGACCGGGATTCGTCGGGTTCGTGCCCTTGCCCGTTGCGAGGTTCAATTCGCTGTCACCACGACCCCCTACCAGCGCCTTCACATGACCGGTGTTGGGATCGACGGCAACCAAAGCCCCTTGGATCGTGCCGCCGAGCCTCTGTTCCTTCTCCTCGATGGCGGCTTCGGCGGCCTGCTGCGCAGACACGTCAAGCGTCGTGACGATGGTAAGGCCGCCGGCGAAGATCTCGGCTACGCTGTACGTCTCTTTAAGCTTGTCGATGGCGTAGCTGGTGAAGTACTGGTAGGCCAGGATGCCATCGTTCGTGGGTACGGTTTGGTTGAGAATAAGCTCCTCGGCCTTCGCCGCATCGCATTCCTCCTGGGTGATGACCCCGTTCGAAAGCATGCGGTCAAGCACGACGTTGCGCCGAGACACGCAGTTATCCAGGTTGTTGATCGGTTCGTTGTACGTGGGCGACTGGGGAATGCCGACGAGCGCGGCTGATTCCGCCAGCGTCAGGTCGGCCGCGTTCTTCGAGAAGTAGCGCTCCGCCGCAGCCTCGATGCCGTAGGTAGCGTTGCCGTAGTTGATGGTGTTGAGATACATGAGCAGGATCTGGTCCTTGCTGTACACCTCTTCCAGCTTGACGGACAGGTACATCTCGCGCACCTTGCGCTTGAGCGAGATCTCGGTCATCTCGTCGGACAGGATGGTGTTGCGGACGAACTGCTGCGTGATGGTGGACGCGCCTTCGCGGCCAGAGCCGGTCAACGTCACCACGGCCGCGCGCATGATGCCCCAAAGATCAAAGCCGCCATGCTCGTAGAAGCGCTCGTCCTCGGTGGCAACCGTGCCCTTCGCCACGTACGGGCTGATCGCGTCGAGCGAGGAAACCGGGTCGCGGTTCTCCAGCTGCAGCTTCGCCAGCTGCGTGGTCTCATCGCTCGCGTACATTTCGGACGGATGAGAAACGTTCAGGTCCTCGACCTGCGATACGTCATACGTAGTCAAATCGCCGATCCACGACGTTCCGAGCGCATATATACCTACGCCGCCAGCGGTTACGACGGCAACGAGCACGGTGAATATCACCAAAAGGCCAATGGATGGATGCTTCTTTTTAATGCTCGGCCTGTTTTTTATCGAACGTGAAGCCACGTGACACCTCCCAGAAAACTTCGCCCAATTGTATCATCGGGACATGGCTCCCCATGAATCAACATAAACTTGTTGGAAAAAGGGCATAACGCAAAACGCCCGGTCGGAACGTAAAAGTACCGACCGGGCGGTCATGTTGCCCAGCGTTTTGCGAAGGATGCGCCTTGGAGCGAAACGGCTACAGAGACGCCTCGTCGGCAGCGAGCGCGCTCTTCGCTTGCTCCAGCTGCACCCGTACGGCGCTGCCTCCGGTTCCGCCTTCGGTGATGCGCGCGGAAACGATGCTTGCCAGGTCAAGCTCGTTCACGATATCGTCTTCGAACAGGTCGCTTGCTGCTTTGAAGTCTTCGATCGACAGATCGCTCAGGTCGCATCCGCGCTGTTCGCACGTCAAAACCAAGTGGCCAACCACCGCGTGGGCGTTTCTGAACGGCAAGCCTTTCTTAGCCAGATAATCAGCCACGTCCGTAGCCGCCAGATAGCCCTTCTTCGCTTGAGAGAGCATCGAAGCCGGCTTCACCTCCATGGTCTCGATCATGCCGGCTGCGCACACCAGGCAGTCCTCGAGGGTTTTTGCCGCGTCGATGGCACCTTCCTTGTCTTCCTGGAGGTCCTTGTTGTACGCCAGCGGCAAAGCCTTCATGGTGACGAGCAGCGCGACCAGGTCCCCCACCACGCGACCTGTTTTCCCGCGGATGAGCTCCGCGAAATCAGGGTTCTTCTTCTGCGGCATGATGGACGAGCCCGTAGAAAACGCATCCGAAAGCTCGATGAAATCGAACTCGGAGGTGGACCACAGCACGATCTCTTCGCACAAGCGCGACAGGTGCATGCACGAAACGCTGCACGCGTACGAAAGATCCAGCAGAAAGTCGCGATCGGACACCGCATCGAGAGAATTGGGGATCACGTTCGAAAATCCCAGGTCATCTGCCGTCATTTGCCGATCAAGCGGGTAGGTGGTTCCCGCGAGAGCAGCGGACCCCAGCGGGCTGGCATCCGCTGCGCGACGAGCGGCCGCCAAACGCTCGAAGTCTCGCGTGAGCATCCATACGTACGCCAGCATGTGATGGGAGAACAGCACGGGCTGCGCATGCTGCAGGTGCGTGTAACCGGGAAGAATGACGTCGAAGTGCTCCTCTGCCTGCGTGATGAGCGCCTTGCGCAGCATGACGTTCGCCTCCATAAGCTGCGTGCACCGCTGCTTCGCGAACAGGCGCGTGTCGGTTGCCACCTGGTCGTTGCGGCTGCGCCCGGTATGCAGGCGGGCGCCCGCGTCCCCTATGTCGGCGATAAGCGCACGCTCCACGGACATGTGAATGTCCTCGTCGTTGATATTGAACTCGAACGTCCCCGCATCGATGCGCGCCTTGATGCGATCAAGGCCGCCGACGATCGCGGCCGCGTCATCATTGGAGATGACGCCCGTTTTCGCGAGCATGCGCGCATGGGCCTGCGATCCTGCTATGTCCTGCGCGTACAGCGCCTTGTCAACCGGCAGCGATGCTCCGAACCGCTGCGTGAACTCGCTCACGTCCTGAGTGAATCTACCCGACCAAAGTGCCATGGTACCGTCCCTTTTATCGTATCGTTTCAGTTCCGCGCGTCGGGCGGGCGTCCGCAACGCCCCGCCCGAACACCTGCGCGCCTACACCAGCTCGGCTTCGGCGGCGACCACCTGCTTCCAAATGGGGGTCACGTCTTCGTACTTGCCCTTGGTCAAAGGGCCCTCCTGCTTTTCGGCGTCGAACAGCTCGGCCGGAGCGCCTTCCTTCCGGCGATTCGAGGCCCAGGTCTTCGCAGACAGCGTGTTGAGCTGGATGAAGCCCTTGGCGGCCTCGTGATCGAACACATCATCGGCGTCGTAGGTTGCCAGCGCGTAATCGTAAAGCGAATACGAGCTTCTCCGGCCGACCACCGTGCAGGATCCCTTGTAGAACTTGAGCCGAACGGTACCGCACAGGCAACGCTGCGTGTTGAGCAGGAACGCGTCGATGGCTTCCTTGAGGGGCGAGAACCACTGGCCGTTGTACACGCACTTCGCCCACGCCTGCTCCATGCCCAGCTTGAAGTGCAGCACTTCGCGCTCGAGCACCAGGTCTTCGAGCGCTTTGTGCGCCTGAATGAGCGACAGGGCACCTGGCACCTCATAGCACTCCCGGCTCTTCACGCCGACCAGCCGGTTCTCGATCATGTCGATGCGACCGTAGCCGTGCTTTCCCGCAATCTCGTTCAACGCGTATATGATGCCGAGGAAGCTTTTCTGGTTGCCGTCGAGCATGTACGGCAAACCGCGCATGAACTCGATCTCGACGTACTGCGGCTCGTCAGGGGCCTCGACGGGGTCAACGGTCATGGCATAGATGTCCGCCGGAGGCTCCGCCCACGGGTCTTCGAGCACGCCGCACTCAATTGCCCGGCCCCACAGGTTGTCGTCGATGGAGTACGGGGATTTTTTGGTGGTGGGCACCTCGATGCCGTGCTGCTGGGCCCATTCCATTTCCTCAGGGCGGGTCTTCAGATCCCATTCGCGCACCGGGGACAGAATCTCGAGATCGGGGTCGAGCATCGTGATGCTGGCCTCGAAGCGCACTTGATCATTGCCCTTGCCCGTGCAGCCGTGCGCAATGTACTTCGCGCCGAACGCATGGGCTGCGTCCACGAGATGCTTGGATATAAGGGGCCGCGACAAAGCGGAGACCAGCGGGTACTTGTTCTCGTACATCGCGTTGGCGGCTAACGCCTTGCTCAGGTACTCCTGAACGAACGTCTGCCTCATGTCCACCACGATACATTCGAGCGCGCCCGATTTGAGCGCTTTCTGCTTGATCTTTTCGAGGCCTTCGTGCTCTTGCCCCACGTCGCCCACCACTGCGATGACGTCGAGGTCCTTTTCCACCTGAAGCCACTTGATGCAGCACGACGTATCCAGCCCGCCCGAATAAGCAAGTACAACTTTATCCTTCTGATCAGCCATGATTATGTGTTCCTTCCTTTGATGGCTTATACCTGATTTCATGCCCGTTTCGCAATGCAGGTACAGAAAGCCACCCCCTTCAACCGAAAGGAGGTATGCCAAGGAAGGCGTCGAGGAAAATCGAGCGCACGTGATCCGTACATGCACCGCGGCTTTTCGCTGCGGCACAGCCAAGCCGGGCGACTTGGATGCGGGTGCTTATACTAAGCTTGGGGTGAAGGTGGGGAGGAAAAGCGTCTCCCGCAAAAGAAAGTAGACGACTAACGTCGTCGCAGTCGGTCGATGGCGCGCTCAACTTCAACGGCAGCCTCGGGGCTTTCCGCTGCGATCATGATCGTGTTGTCGCCTGCCACTGTTCCCAGAGCACCGCGCAGGCTGGCCTTATCGAGCGCAGCAGAGACGCCGGCAGCTCCGCCGGAAAACGTCTTGACTACGACCATGTTGCCTGCCACGTGTACCTCTTCGACCAATTCGGAAACCATACGCTGGAGTCGCATCTCCTCAGGGAGAACGTAATAGCCCTCGCGCGACTTCACCAGACCCATGTCCATGATGTCGCGGGATATCGTAGCCTGAGTGCACTCATAGCCAGCGGCCTGCAGCTGATTTGCGAGATCTCGCTGCGTCTTGACATTGTGCTCGCGAATGATGTCGCGAATAATGTCATGCCGTTGTTGCCGCTTCCTCATGCCTGCGATACCCTCTGTTCCTCGAGAACGATCACATACAATTCCGCTCATTCATTCTCGCATGAGGTATGCAAAATTGCGAAACACTCAGCGAAAATATGCATTAAATAGTACCTCATAATTCGGCTTTTCTAGCCCAGAATTTCAAAAGTCTCGAAACTTTTCCGGTAAGCGAGCTGCACGCGAATACCACGCACGTGCGTGCAGCTCTCACCGAGGCGCCCCAGGACCGACTCGTCCCAAGACGTGTCTTTTCTAGTACGAACTCAAGATGTCGCGCAAGCGCTCCCCCAGCGTATCGACATCGGCTTCCGTGCATACGAGCGGAGGCAGGAAGCGAAGCGTATGCGGGCCGGTGCAGTTGAGCAGCAACCCCTTGTCAAGCCCCGCGGAAACGACGTCGGACGCGTTCACGTGCTCTTCAAGGTCTGCGGCAACCATCAGCCCCAGGCCGCGCACCTCGACCACGTGCGGAAGCCCTTCGAGCATCGCGCGCAGGTACGCGCCCACCCGCTCGACGTTTTGAGCTGCGCCTTCGCTTGCCAGCGTACTGAGCGTGGCCTCGGCAGCGGCAACCGCCAAACAGCTGCCGCCGAACGTGGATCCGTGATCCCCTGCCCCGAAAGAGGCCGCCACTTCCGCACGGGCAGCGCACATGCCCATGGGAACGCCCGACGCGACGCCCTTCGCAATGGTCACGATATCGGGAACCACGTCGAAGTGCTGGAAGCCGAACGGGTGCGTTCCGCAACGGTAGATGCCGCACTGGATCTCATCGCACATGAACAGGGCGCCGCGCTCTTCGGTGAGGCGACGAACAGCTTGCAGGAATTCCGTCGTGCACGGATGCACGCCGCTTTCCCCCTGAACGCACTCCACCATGACCGCGCAAATCGCATCGCCCTGGCTTGCGAACAAGGCTTCCAGCGCTTCGACGTCGTTGAGAGGGGTTCGCACGAACCCGTCGGGCAAAGGCTGAAACGCCTCCTGCTTCGCAGGCTGGGCCGTTGCCGCCAACGTGGCAAGCGTTCGCCCGTGAAAACTGCGATCGAGCGTGACGATGATGCGCGGTGCGGCCTCGGCGGCGGCATGCGCCGCAGCTTCGTCGGCGCCGGAAGCCAAAGCGGCAGCGCGGGCGCGCTTCTTCGCATGCAGGCGGGCCAGCTTGAACGCGCACTCGTTCGCCTCGGCGCCCGAATTGGAGAAGAAGCTCTTCCACGGCGCGCGGAGCTCTTCGGGGACGCAAGCGTTCAGAAGGTCGGACACCATGCGCGCCGCTTCCCCGCGATGCTCGATGTAGTAGTAGTTGCTCACGTGAATCAACGACCGGGCCTGCTCTTCGAGCGCCGCCACGAGAGCCGGATGGCAATGCCCCAGGCTGACCGCGCCTACGCCGGAGACGAAATCGAGGTACGAACGTCCCTGCGCGTCTTCAACCCGCATGCCCGAACCGCGTACAAGCTCTACAGGCTTGCGCGCATACGTTCCCATGACGAAATCGGATTCCAGCTGCTGTTCTTCTTGAAAGCCCATGATTGCGCTCCTAACCGTTCGACGATACCGCGTTGGCTGCCTGGCGATTCTCTAAAAGCTTGGAAGCGAAGTTACCCAGCGGATGCGAATCGAACGCGCATGCCTCCTCGGTGGAATGCATGGTGGTTCCCACGCCGGTGCTGGTCAAAAGCTCCAGCAGCAAAGAATGCGGAGTTGTCCCGTTCAGGATGTGCGCGCGGAACACGCCGGCATCCAGCGCGTGAATGCAGGACTTGAGCTTGGGTATCATGCCCGTGGACACGATATTGTTCTCAACCATGTACTGCGCCTCGAACAGCGTCAGGTTCGAGATGAGCGAATCTTTATTCTCGAAGTTCTCGTACAGGCCGTCCACGTCGGTAAGGAACACCACCTTGTGCGCGCCGATGGCCGCAGCTATATGACCGGCGACCATGTCGGCGTTCACGTTGTAGAAGCCGCCGTCCTCGCCAAGGGCCACCGAGGCCACCACGGGAATGTAATCAGCGCTTACGAGGTCGTCCAGAAGAGGACGGTTGATGCGCGTGATGCGGCCCACGCGGCCCAGTTCCGGAGAAGCCTGCTCGGCTACGATGACGCCCGCATCGGCGCCGCTCACGCCTACGGCGAAGTTGCCATGCTCGTTCAACGCCTCGACAAGCTCCTGGTTCACCTTGCCCATGAGCACCGTGCGCACCAGGTCCATGGCTTCGGGCGTGGTGACGCGCTGGCCTTCCCGAAACTCCACGGGAAACTGCATGAGGTCCATGGCTTCGGTGATAGCTTTGCCGCCGCCGTGCACGATAACGGGATTCACGCCGACGATCTTCAGCAGCACGATATCGTTCATGACGTCGGCGCGCAGCCGCCCGTCGACCATAGCGGAGCCGCCGTACTTGATGACAACGGTTTTACCTGTAATGTTCTTAATCCACGGCAGCGCCTCGACGAGGACTTCGGCAGCCTTGGTTGATGCGCCCTTGGGGCGTGTATCCTTCGCGTATTTCATGAGCGGTAATCTCCGTTGATCGTAATGTAGTCGTGCGTGAAGTCGCACGTCCAAACCGTAGTTTCCGAATTTCCTGCGCCGAGGTCTACGTCGATGACGATCTCGGCCTCCTCGAACCGGCGCAAAGCCTCGTCCTCGTCGAACGCGACGGTCAAGCCGCCCCGGCACACGGGCATGCCCATGATGTCGATTGCAGCGTCTTCCTGGCGAAACGCGGCGCCACTTTTCCCGATGGCCGCCGCAATGCGGCCCCAGTTGGCGTCGTGACCGAACACGGCCGTCTTGACCAGCGGCGAATTGGCCACGGCGCGGGCCGCCGCGTCAGCGTCTTGGTCGGTCGCAGCACCGGACACGTTAACCGTGACCAGGCGCGTTGCTCCTTCGCCGTCTGCAGCCATCGCGCGGGCAAGGTTTTGGCAAACCGCATGAAGCGCCTGCTCGAAGCGCGCGAACGCCAAGCCGGACGGATCGAACGACGGCGCGCCCTGCGGTGCAGCCTCGCCGCTTGCGAACAGGAAGCACGAATCGTTCGTCGACGTGTCGGAATCGACCGTCACCTTGTTGAAGCTGACGTCGACCGCACGAACGAGCGCGTCATGGAGCGCATTGGACGCGATGGGCGCATCCGTCGTGATGACGGCGATCATCGTGGCCATGTTCGGCATGATCATGCCGGAGCCCTTCGCCATGCCGCCCACCGTGAACGTGCAGCCGTCGTAGCCAACGCCGTCGCCCGAAAACGTGACGGCAGCTTCCTTAGGCCGCGTGTCGGTCGTCATGATGGCGCGAGCCGCCTGGGCGCCGCCTTCCGCTGAAAGCTGGCCGACCGCCTGGGGCAAGCCGGTCCCGAACGGAGCCAGGGGCAGGTGCACGCCGATGACGCCAGTGGAGGCCACCAGCACCTCGTCAGCAGGGCAGCCCACGGCGTCGCCGGCAAGGCGAGCCGTCTCTTCCGCAGCTTCAAGACCGATAGCGCCCGTTGCCGCGTTCGCATTTCCCGAGTTCACCACCACCGCGCGCGCCGTGCCGTAGCCCACGCCGTCGAGGTGTCGGCGCGATACCGTGACCGGAGCCGAGCAGAACACGTTTTTCGTGAATGCGGCGGCGCAGGCGCACGGCTGGTCGGCAGCGACCAGCGCAAGATCCAAGCGACCGACCTCCTTGCGGAAGCCCGCATGCACGCCGGCTGCTCGAAATCCGCGCGCGGACGTCACGCCGCCGCCCTCGACCGGCGGAGGCACCGTCGCGCCGAATGGCGCGGAAACCGGGCGCAAAGGCACCACGGAATCGCCCGTGGCCGATGTCGGCGAATTGGTCTGGTGCGTCATAACAGCCTCTTTCTCGTGAGGGTCGACGGGAATCACACCGGAACGGCAATCGGTTCAAGACCGCAGGTCTGGGGTATTCCCCATACCGCGTTCGCGCACTGCACGGCCTGCCCAGCCGCGCCTTTCGCCAGGTTGTCGATAGCGCATACCACAATGAGCATACGCGCGCGTTCATTGACGGCAAGCCCGATATGGGCATAGTTCGTGCCCGCGACCGACGACGTCTTGGGCATCAAGCCGGCGTCAAGCACCTGCACGAACGGGGCATCGCGGTAAAACGCGCGGTAACGATCGAGGACGGCGGCTGCATCGTCGGCGACATCGGCAGCAAGCGGAATGTTGACGGTCGAAAGCAGTCCCCGGTTAAGCGGCGCAAGGTGCGGCGTGAACACGAGTCGCCCGTCCATGCCAAGGATCTGCTCGATCTCGGGCGTGTGGCGATGCGTGGCGACGCCGTACGCCTCCAGGTTCTCGTCTGCAAAGCAGAAGTGCGTACGGGCGGAAGCCTTCTTGCCAGCGCCGGTCACACCCGAAATAGCATCAACCACCACCGGCGCGCCATCGGCGGCAAGCCCTGCGCGCACCGCAGGCGCAGCCGCAAGCGACGTGGCCGTAGGATAGCAGCCCGCGCACGCGACCAGCACGCCCTTGCCTTCCGCCCGGTCGACAGCCGCACGGGCAAGATCGTCGGGGAACAGCTCAGGCAGGCCGAAAGCAGCCCGCGCAAGCAAGTCGGTCTGCGTATGGGGCGTTGCATACCACTGCTCGTAAACCGCAGGATCCTTCAAACGGAAATCAGCCGAAAGATCGACCACCGTCGCCCCGCGCTCGACAAGGCGCGGCGCCATGGCCATGGCCGCAGTGTGCGGCACGGCAAGAAACACGAGGTCGCATGCGTCGAGCGCAGGATCATCGTGCGTGGAGAACGCAAGATCGGTAGCTCCGGTGAACCCGGGATACTCGGAAGCGACGGACGAGCCGGCCAATTCGTTGGACGTGACCACGCGCAGTTCGAACTCGGGGTGACGTAAAATGAGCCTCGTCAGCTCAATGCCTGCGAATCCGGCCGCTCCAACGATTCCCGTTGCGATCGCCATGTCGATCCCCTCCGTCTTCCGTATGCCCGCACCGCAGGCTCGACGTTTCGGCTCGCTTGTTTTGTGCGGTTGCACAAAACAGAAGCGATTCAATACCGGAGACCATCCTAAAAAAGATCTGGCCGTTTGACAAGCATGGAAATGAAAAGGATACACGAGCAGCAGAGCAGCTGCTCGAAAACACTCCAGCTGCCCTGCTACTTATTCGGCGTGTGGCGGTACGTGGGCACGGCGCTTTCCAGAATGGCCACCGCTTCTTCGTCGCTTTTACCCAAAGCAACCTTCAGCTCATCGAGCTTCGCCGCCACCTCGTTGTAGCTGATGTCCTGACCAGTAGAGATCATGATGGATTGGTTGTCAGTGGGAAGCGTGCTCTCTTCGTCCATCAACAGCTCTTCGTACATCTTCTCGCCTTCGCGCAGGCCCGTGAACACGATTTTGACGTCCACGTCGGGCGTGAGCCCCTGCAGCTGAATAAGGCCCTTCGCCAAGTCGACGATCTTGACCGGCTCCCCCATGTCAAGAATGAAGATCTCGCCGCCATGGGCCATGCCGCCAGCCTGGATGACCAGACGCGAGGCTTCCGGAATGGTCATGAAGAACCGCTCGATTTCAGGATGCGTGACCGTAACCGGCCCGCCCGCGGCTATCTGGCGCTGGAACACCGGGATGACGCTGCCGTTGCTGCCAAGGACGTTACCGAAACGAACTGCCGAGAAGATGGTCTTCGACGTGCGCGCGTAATACTGGACCACCATTTCGCCCATGCGCTTGGTGGCTCCCATGACGCTGGTGGGGTTCACCGCCTTGTCGGTGGAGATGAAGATGAAGCGGGCGGCGCCGTAAGCATCGGCTGCGCGCACGGTGTTGAGCGTTCCGAACACGTTGTTGCGCAGGGCCTCGCGCGGGCACGACTCCATCAAGGGAACGTGCTTGTGGGCGGCCGCATGAAACACCGCGGCAGGGCGGTACTTCGAGAACACCTCGTCGATGCGCGTTTCTTCGCATACGCTTCCGATTTCGATAACCACTTCGATGTCGTCGTACTCGGACAGCAGCTCGTTGCGCAGCATGTACGCATCGTTTTCGTAAATGTCGAAAATGACGATGCGCGCAGGAGCTACCTTGCACAGCTGACGGCACAGCTCGCTGCCGATGGAACCGCCACCGCCCGTGACAAGCACGGTCTCGCCCGCGATGTAGCCCGACACGGCTCGCGTGTTGAGCACGATCTCCTCGCGGCCGAGCAGGTCGGCCACATCGACGTCGCGCAAGGTGACGTCGCCGATCTCGTCAAGCGAAAGCTCGCGCACGTTCGGCAGCGTGCGCAGCTTGCAATCGGTTTTCGTACATTCGCCGTAAATGCGCTTGCGCTCCTCGGGCGTCGACGACGGAATGGCCACGACGATCTGCCGGATGTCGTACTTGTCAACCAGCGCAACGATGTCGTCGGTAGTGCCCTCCACCTTCACGCCATGGATGCGGCTGCCTCGCTTGGATCGGTCGTCGTCGGTGGCCACCAGCGGAATGCCGGGCATAAGCGGATCCATCGAGGCCATGCGGCCGATGGCCAGAGAACCGGTTTCGCCTGCGCCCACCACGAGCGTCCGGGGGCGATCGCACGTGCGCTGCGCCGAGGCGAGTGCGCGGCCTTTCTGCCGCATGACGCGGAAGAGGAAGCGAATGCCCCCCATGAAGAATATGAGCAGAAAGCAGGCCACGAAGAACACGCGTATGGGAAGGCGCACGTCGATGACCCAAAGAAACACGGCGCCGCCCAACGTGGAAAGCACCACGGCCAAGACGATCTGGATGGCCTCGTCAACGCTGGCATACTCCCATAAGTTGCTGTAGAGGCGGAACATTCCCAGCACAACGACGTTTATGATGGCCAAGATGCCCAGCATAAAGTAGATCTCGTTGTTGACGAAGACCTCGCCTTCCACATCGGTGAGAAGAGATGCCAGCCAATACGCGGCGTATGTTGTAACTATGTCGAGCAGTAGCAGTAGCGCTGTTCTTTTTGTGATACGAACGTCCAAACCCAGCCTCGTCCCCGAATGGAAAAGCGAATGGATATCATTTTGCCGACAAGCTCGGCGACCAAAAGAGTATTGTATAGAAAATGCCGTACGATTTCATCGGTCATACGATGTTCAGGAGTCTGCTACATGAATAAAACAGCCACACGCGACAGCGCGGCTTCCGCTTGCACGATGCAGCACCAGCCCGCGCGCGAACAAAACATTGAAGCGCTGACGGCTTTTTTCGAGAGCGGCATCAAGCCCGAGGGAAGCCGCGGCCAGCTGGGAATCGAGTTGGAGCACACCATCGTGCACGACGATATGAGCCCCGTTTCCTATAGCGGTCAACACGGAGTTGCCTGGCTGCTCGAGCAGCTTCGCGCTCAGTACCCCGAAGCAACCACCGACCCTGAAGGCGATCTGCTGGGCGTGGCCCGCCCGGGCGAAGCTGTCACCATCGAGCCTGCCGCCCAGGTGGAGCTTTCTGCGGGTCCCTTCTCCGACCTGGATAAAGCTCGCGAAACGTTCGACAAGTTCGAGCGCTTGGTCGAAGAAATCCTAACGCCCGTGGGCGAGCGCATGCTCACCGAGGGGTACCACCCAACCGCAACGGCGCGCAGCTTGGAGCTCATTCCGAAACGGCGCTACCAGTTCATGAACCTGTACTTGAGCGAGAAGGACACGTGCGGTCCCTGCATGATGCGGGGCAGCGCCTCCACGCAAGTGTCCATCGACTACACCAGCACGGCAGACTGCCTCCGCAAGCTGCGTCTAGCGTATGCGCTGGTCCCGATCCTGTCGCTTATCACCGACAACACGCCCGTGTTCGAAGGAAAGCCCCGCACGCACCAGCTGGTGCGCACCAAGATCTGGCAGCACATGGACAACGATCGATGCGGACTGGTGCCGGACGTGCTGGACCCCGGGTTCGACCTTCGAAGCTACGCCGCCTATATCCTTGACGCTCCAGCCATCCTGGTTCCCTGCAAAAAGGAGCAGTGGTGCTATTCGGAGCGCACGTTCGGCGACATCTACGCCGACCGCGCCATGACGAGCGCCGAAGTGGAGCACGCCGTGTCCATGTTCTTCAACGACGTGCGCCTGAAAACCTACATTGAGATCAGGCCCGCGGACGCCATGCCCATCCCCTACGTCATCGCGTATGCAAGCCTTATCAAGGGGCTGTTCTACTCCCCCGAAAGCCTTGATGCGCTCGACGAGCTGTTCGCACAGGTGAACGCGAGGGACTACGAGGATGCGAAAAACGCGCCCATGGCGCACGGATACGAGGCGACCGTGTACGGAAAGCCCGTCGCAAAGCTGTGCGATCGCGTGATCGAGCTGGCCAAGCGCGGACTGGAAGCCGAAGACCGTCCCCACCTGGAACCGCTTGCCCGCCTGGTCGAGCAGCGCACGACGCTGGCAACGCTTGCGGAAAGATCCCGATGAGCAACGAAGGGCGCCTGGTGAAGGTGGCGTACCGCGGGTTCTTCGACGATGGGTTCACGTTCATCGACCAAACCGAGCAGCCCATCGAATTCCCTTGCCTTGACGGGTGGATGCCGCCGGAGTTCATCGAAACGGTGCGCGACATGGCCGTTGGCGAAACGCGGCTTGCCCGCGCAGGGGCGGACGTCGCCTACGAAGATCGCCGAGACGATCGGATCATGGAGATGCCGCTCGATCGGATTCCTTCAGATGCCCGTTTGGTCGTGGGAGAAATCGTCAGCCTGGAAGGTGTCGACGGACGCGTGTGCCCGGCTCGTTTGATCGAGTTGTCGAATACGCACGCCGTATTCGACTTCAACCACGATGCCGTGTGCAAAGCGCTAAATTTCGAGATAACCCTGCTTGAAGCGCACGACATGCCTCCAAGAGGACGCTTGCAAACTTGTGGCAACTTGGAGCAAGTTTGTCCTGCCGACGAGAATGACGAAAACACTCAGGTAGACTGAGGATATTGATTTCTAGATGAAAAGGAGCTCTCATGAGCAACGAAGGCAAGAAGGTCAAGGTCCACTACACGGGAACGCTTGACGACGGCTCCAAGTTCGATTCTTCCGTGGATCGAGGCGAGCCCATCGAGTTCACGTGCATGGCCGGCCAGATGATCCCCGGCTTCGACACGGCCGTGAAGGACATGACTCAGGGAGAGACGAAAGCGGTCCATATCCCCGCAGCCGAGGCGTACGGCGAGCGCGACGACAGCATGATCCAGCAGGTTCCCATCGATCAGATCCCGAATGGCAACGAGCTTCCCGTGGGACAGACCGTGTACATGATGGGCCCTGGCGGCCAGCCCTTCCCCGTGTTCGTCAAGTCTATCGAAGATGGCGTGGCAACGTTTGACATGAACCACGAACTAGCGGGCAAGGACCTCAACTTCGAGATCACGCTGGTTGAGGTTGCCGACTAACGGTCGATGCTCCATATCTTTTCAAAGAAGGCGCCCGCGGGCGTCTTCTTGTTTTAGCGTCGATTTCCTTGGCGGCGCGCTGGCGGCAACGCGCGGAGAGAAGCGCGCAAGGCATCGTGCGAACCGCACGAAAAGGAACTGACGAAGCGCGGGCATGTTGCATGCCGCCCAAGCGAGCAATCCGAACCAGCAATGCATCGAGGGCCGCGTCGCTCTCAACGCAGCCCTCGATGCATCTGGTCGGGAAACCTTTGACCGTCTGGCGAAATGTTCTATTCAGATGGAATTGCGTCCCGCTCGATCAGATCGCACAAGCCGCTGCTCGCACGCTCTCCGTCCACGCCAAGCCTTTCAAGGCGCTTTGCCAACTTGAGGCAGTACGAAAGGTCTTCAAGCGGAAGCCCGGCCATAGCCGAAACGGCTGCTTCGTTCAATCCGTTCATCTTGCTGGCTCCTTCCTGTTCGGTACGTCCAGCATAGACGACAGGGCGCGCTAGACCGTTGTACGAGCAGCCAAAGCCGCATGCAGGCTTTTGTGCAATTGCACAAAAGCCTGTACATAAGCCAACCTACACGAACACGAGCGACAGAAAACGAGCCAGCTCTCGATCGGACGAATCGGGCATTCCGAGCACCGCTTTGATCTTGCGCAAACGATACCGTACGGTGTTGGGATGCTGGTAAAGAGCCTCCGCCGCGCTCCGAACATCGCCGAACGCCTCCGCAAACGCACGCGCCGTTGCCAGAAGATCGGTATCGTTGCACTGGTCATGCAGCTCCAGCTCGCGCATGTACAACGCGCTTGTGCGAGCGAACAACCTGTCGGCCCGCGCGGCCGCATGAAAAGCATCGACGCCGAGGTCGGCCCATCGAACGACCGCCAATTCCGACTCCCGTGCGCGCTCAAGGGCGAACCGCGCTTGGCGAACGGCCAGATCGCCCTCGCCCAAAGGGACCTCTTCGCTCACCCCGCAACGCACGGAGGACATCGCCTCGATGCGACCGATCAGATCGGGTTCGGAATGGGAGCGTCCGTCAATGGGAGGCCTGGAATACGACACGAACGCCAGCAAGCAATCGTGGTAGCGACACGCATACGCCGTTTCGACGCTCCCCCAGTCTTTCCTGAACGATGCGAGCACCGAAGACAATGCGCTGAGCTCCGCATACAAAGAGCAGTCGTCGCCGCCCACCGGCTGCACCGCAAAGCATTGCAGCGTCGCCCCCGTTGCGCGCGCTATGTCGTACATTGAGGCGCGGACGTCAGCCGCCACCCGATCGGCCACAAGGCCATCGATAAGGCGGCTTTTGCTGGACTGCTCTTGATCGGTTCGAATAAGGGAGAGAACCGACGACAATATCTGCTCGTAGTATCGGCCTTCGTAGAACAGGATAGGAATGCCCCGCCGTTCGCTCAGCTCGATAACGCGCGGACCGATGGCGCTTTGAGCAGCGGGCTTGATGGCAAGGGCGGCCACGCCGCATTCCATGACGGAGACGATAGCGCGCTCCGCCAAGGCAGGATCGCGCCGCGCAAACCCGAGCGACGAAAGGATGAACTCGTTCGGGAAGAACTCTCTGTACCCGTTCGCAGGAGGTTCTTCGTCCAGAATGCCCGCATTCACAACGGGACGACCGGCAAAGCCTTCGCAAGGAGCGGCTAGGCGCACGCTCTCGAACACAGGAAGGGCAAGCACGTCCCCTACGGTGATCATGGCGGCCCTCCCTTCCCTGTTCATCCGCATCGTCTTCCAACTGATCGCCATCATACGATGACGCTTGACACGTGTCCAGCGAGCCCTATCAAGAACCCCTGCCTTCCTCCAAATCCACGATCCGACAGCAAAGATCAAGATCGGCAGCGCGATTGAGGCGAGCCACGCGCGCCGCGAAACACGCACGGCGCGCTTCGTCAAAACGATCGGGAACGATCAGCCCGAATTCCGTCGCCCTACGCAAACGCAAATCAGACACCGTGGCGGAAAGACGCCCGTCGAATACGGAATCCTCTGGGGGCGTTTTCGTTTTCGCACGCGCCTGAGCAGCCGCGACGCAGTCTCGATCGAACCCGAAATACGTCATTTCCCAGAATGCAGACGAGAGCACGAGGTAGCGTTCGTACAGGCTCCAAGAACCCCCGAGCCACACGCGACTCGATAACGCGTCCTCCCAAGGAGCAAGCGCGAGAGAATGCTCCGGTAGACTGACGCTCTGCTCAACGGGCTCTGCGGGATGCGCCCTGAGCGCAGCCCGGGCAAGAGGAACGTCCGCACGGCGCATGAGCCAAACGCCCACGCGCCGCTCGATCAAGCCCGTCTGCTCGTGAGGAATAAAGAACTCGCGCGGCAAAAGGACTCGATCGCGCCCGCCCTTTCGCTTGATGGGCATACGTTTCATCGAATCAAGCGTACGGGCTAGCCGACGCTCCTTCTTGCGACGCCGCTTGGGCGAATCGTCGTCGCAGGGCGCGCAAAGCCGCGCAGCATGCTCGTCCAAGACAACCCGAACGAACGCATCGACATTGCAGCATGCCAACAAATCCTGAAGGGTAGGCAGCTTCTCGACAGGCTCTCTTCTCTGCTCCCAATACGAGCCCTCGGCCGCGTGCAGATCAAAACACGACATCGCCAACCTCCTCGGCGAATGCGAGCGCCGTCGCGCAGGGCATAACGGCAGCGCAGCGCACGGGCAGGCCGATGGACGATAAGTCAGAATCTGCGGCCGCCTCTATCTGCATTGCAAGAGCCGCAGCTTCAAGCGGGTCAATGCAGCATAAAGGCATAACTTCAACAAGCACAAGAGCTTCGGATTCGACGCAGCACATTCCTCGACGAATATCCAGCATGGCAAGCACCCCTTCGCAAGCGTCCCAAGATTTGAGAGGATCTTGCAAGCGTGGTACGGGCGACGCGGAACACCGACGCCATCTATGGGCTGCCCATCGCGAAGGCCCGATGGGAAACAGCGCTTGCACTGGCTCTTTTCTTTCTCTGACAGTATACCATAGAAAACGAACGTATGTTTGTTTTCTATTCGTAAAGACCAAGCGAGTTTATGAGTTCGTCTCGCGAGTGAACGTCGAGTTTGCGGTAAATATGCCGTATATGAGTTTTGGCTGTACCATTCGCGATGAACAGCTCGCGTTCGATCGACCCCACCGTTTTATGCTGGGCAAGCAGCAACAACACCTCTTCTTCGCGAGGAGACAGACCCCGCTCGCGCGCAAGCGCCTGGCAGCGATTTGCGAGCTCTTGCTTTTTGACGAGCGCCGTATCGGCCTGCGCGTTGTACTCGGCAAGAAACGTCATGCCCCAACGGCTGGAAAGCTCTTTCTCCGAAAACAAGATCATGGTAGCGGCAACCACCATGACGATCACCAGACCGCTCAACACCGCATCCGATCCCGCAAGACCAAACGTCGGAGACCCGAGCAGCATTTCAGTTTGACGGCCAAGCAGCGAAAACAGCGCACGTACGCCCCGCTCGATGCCGAACAGCCAAACAGCCGACACGCCGTAGCGATAACTCAAGTTTGCCATGATGAGCATGACGAGCACGGAAAACGCCGTATACGAAGCGCTCGTGCAGAAATCGGACATAGCCTGGTTGAGCACCCCGACGTTCGGAAGAATGAGAAACGCCGCCACCATGAGCGGCAACGTCAGCCGATAGATGATGGCGAAATCGAATTTGCCGCCGCGAGCAATGACCCCGACGAACACAATAGCTGCGACGGCGAGCGTCCCGAAAGCCGAATGAGGCCCGAAGGTCGATTGGTACATCGACGATTCCTTGAGCCCATAAGCAAACGCATAGATAGCCATGAGCAGCACGATTTTCCACGGAAACGAGAACGACGTCGCAGACGCCGAAGGCAGCTCGTCTGCCGGAAGCGATCGGAAGCTAGCTGCCGCCCACGCAAGAGACACCACGGGAAACGCCGGCACGACCACCGCAAGCCAAGAGACGGACATCCCCCGACATACATAGATGAGCAACGCCGCCGCCATCATGGAAGCCGAGTAGTACAACGCCACGCGAAACGGATTCAGACAGCTGTACAGCTCCGACCAAAGCAGGATGACCAAAGCGATGCCGAACCCGCCCAGCAAGGCGGCGGGCAATCCCATATGCACTGAAAGCGAAGGCGCTCCGATAGAGACGAACATGCAGCACGTCGAAAGGACCAGCGCGACACCCGCCAGCACGTACACCGATTTACGACCGAACAAGGGACCGATGCGCTTAGCTAAAGCCGCGCATGAGAACATCGTCGCGATCATCACAAGATCGAACACATCATGACTTGCAACCCCGGTTGCCGGAAACGAGATGAACGAACCCACGAACACGATCTCGATCCAAGCACGATACACGCCAAGCCCCAAAAAGAACACGGGTATCGCGGGCATCCAAGGAAAGAGAGGTCCCGGCGGACGATTTCCTTGCTCGGTCTGATCGCTTTTCGCCATAAGAATCTCCCCAAACACCGTTCCCCTTGCCGCATGCTTGCAGCCCATTGTACCGAAGGAAACGGCTGCTTCAAAACATCCGGAAAACTCAGCCGCAGGAAAACCCCTGGTAAAACTAGGGTGATAACAAAGGATGATAGAAATAACCCCAGGCGAAAAGCCGTAGACGAAAGACAAGCGGATCGATTGAGCGCTATGGTCTCGACCGAGGGAGCCGCTCTGAAGAAACCTTCGACCACCGGATGTCGAGCGTCAAAGCGCGGCAAGCACCGACGTTCAAGGAGGATGAACATGCCCAAGCAAAGCAAGCAGCAAGGTATCAGTCGTCGAGATCTGCTCAAATTCGGCGGCATGACAGCAGCGGGAATGGCGGCAGCAGGCGCCCTGAGCGCATGCGCGCCGCAAGAAACCGCAGCGAAAAACGCGGCGAGCGCCCAGGCCGGAGCAGGCGAGAAAACCACAGCAGCCGGTCACCTGCGAACCGGAATGCCCGCTTTCCTGGAAAAGCCCGCCGCTATTACCGATATCGCAGCCACCGAAGAATACGACGTGGTGGTCATAGGCGCAGGCGCATCCGGAGTCCCTGCTGCGCTTTCGGCTTTGGAAGCGGGCGCGCGCGTCGCACTGCTTCAGAAAGAGAATCAGGCCATCAGCCAAGGCAACTCGGGCAGCGGCATCGATCTGATAACGAGCGATCAAGCCAACATAGAGGACCTCGTTTCCCAGCTCATGACCGACAACCAGCATCGCCCTGATCGAGCGCTCATCGAACTCTGGGCGAAAAACTCAGGGGAAGCAGTGTCTTGGGTTATCGAAAAAGCAGCCGAAGGCGGCGCGCAGGTTATCGACCAAGGAAACCAACAGCATATACCCTTGATCAACCGCAAGGGCTACACCATGAACTTCGTCACGTCCTTCTTCGGACCCAAGCCCTATAACGCGGGCGACGGCATGCGGGCGCTGGCGGCCACTGCGGAAAAAGAAGGCGTCGAAATCTTCTATTCCACCCCAGCCGAGCAGCTCGTCCAGAACGAATCGGGCAAAGTAGTGGGCGTTATCGCGAAAGGCAAAGACGGCTACGTCCAGTTCAACGCGTCGAAAGGCGTGATCGTAGCATGTGGCGACTACCAAAACGACGAGGACATGCTGCACTATTACCAGCCGGACATGACGAATTTCCAGCCCAAGCAAAACAACAAGACCGGAGACGGCCATAAGATGGTAGTCTGGGCCGGCGGCAAAATCGAGAACCTTGCCCATACGAAGATGCTCCACGATTTCGATGCGGGTCCCGCATCCATGTGCGACATGCCGTTCCTTTCCGTGAAGATGAACGGCGAGCGCTTTGTGAACGAGACCGTAGAGATGTCCCTCATGAACTGCTATCTGAGATCGGCCGAGGACGCTGGACACTATTGCCAGGTGTTCGACAGCAACTACATGACCGCAGCGGCAGACTGGCCGGGAAAGCTGGTAGACCCCGAAGCCCTGAAGACCTACATGCCCGAAGAGAACGTCGAGCGCACGGGCGTGTTCGAAGGGCAGATCAATACGTTCAAGGCCGACACCCTTGAAGAACTGGCCAAAAAGCTTGGAATCACCGATACGGAAGCGTTCAAGAAAACGATCGCCCACTACAACGACCTGGCCGCGGCGGGCAAGGACGTCGATTTCGGGAAAGCGGCGAAGTTCCTTGCCCCTATCGACACCCCGCCGTATTACGGCATTCACCGTCACGTGCGTATGAGCGCCATCTGCTCCGGCGTTGACATCAACGAAAAGCACGAGTGCCTGACGCCGGAAGGCGAGGTAATAGAAAACCTGTACGCCATCGGCAACTGCTCAGGTCATTTCTATGGCGGAATCGACTACCCGCTCACCGTATTCGGACTGTCGCTCGGGCGCTGTTACACCGAAGGCTACGTCATCGGCCGCATGGTAGCCCAGAAATAACCAAGCCTTCTTATTCCCCTCCTGAAAGGGCTCGGCGCGATGCGTATCGCTGCCGAGCCCTCTTCCCTACCAGCTCAGAAGCTCGTAGCCGTCTTCGGTAACGACCAGCTGAACCTCCCACTGAGCCGTGTCGGAACGATCTGCCGTGCGAACGGTCCATCCGTTCGGATCGCTCATGTCGATTTCCTGCTCGCCCGCGTTGATCATGGGCTCGATGGTGAAGCAGCAGCCCGGAGCAAGCACCATGCCGGTACCCGCTTCGGCAACATGGCTCACGAACGGATCTTCATGGAAGTCAAGTCCAATGCCGTGCCCGCCGAACTCGCGCACCACCGAATAACCGCACGACTTCGCATGCGCGTTCACAGCCGCCCCCACATCGCCCAGCAAGCCCCACGGCTTGACCGCGGCAAGGCCTGCTTCCAGGGCTTTCTTGGTTTCCTCCACCAAACGGCGACGCTCCTCGGATACTTCGCCGATGCAGAACATGCGCGACGAATCCGAATAGTAGCCGTCCAGGATAGTAGAGCAGTCCACGTTCACGATGTCGCCTTCGCGCAGCACGTCGTCCTCTGAGGGAATGCCGTGGCACACCACTTCGTTGATGGACGTGCACACGCTTTTCGGGTAGCCCTCGTAATTGAGGTCGGCGGGAACGCCGCCGTGCTCCACCGTGAAATCGTGCACCCATCGATCGACTTCCGCCGTGGTCACGCCCGGTCCGATACGCTCGGCAACGTAATCGAGCACGCCGATATTGATAGCGGCGCTGCGCTTGATGCCTTCGATATCGGCCGCCGTTTTGAGCATGGAACGCTGCGGTACCTCGAATCCCTGCTCGTACAGCTCTTGCAGCCGCTCGTCATGGACGAGGTGACACTTCTTGTACTTTTTGCCGCTGCCGCACCAACATTCGTCGTTGCGGCCCGGACTGATCAGTCCATCATACATACGCGCATCCTTTCTTTCGCGGCCCATTGTACCGCTGTTAGCGAAAGCGAACAGTCAGAAAACGCGCGCCAACCAAAGTACTGCAACGATGCCTTGCGCCCGCTGTCAAAACGGATGAGTTTTGCGGCGGTTTTTCGCCTTGTTGGGGCGATGCTTCCGTGGGCGTTTTTTATCGCACCAGGTCAATCGCCTGACACTTCCCTTTATCCTAATTTAAGGACCAACAAAACTCTTCCATTTTGGCAGCGGGCCGGCAAGGGGGCAACGGGGAAGGCGTCGCCCGGGCATTAAGGCAGGGCGACCATCGGCAGGCGAGCGCGCGCCGCCAGAAACCCGCAACGCTTCGCCGAACCGCCGCCATGCGCCCTAGTCTTGGATTTTCGCGCACCCGACGCCCAGGGCGCCGGGGCCCACATGGCAGGCAATGCTCAGCGGCAAACGATCCACGAACACATCGTCGCTGCCGAATTGGTCCCGCATATCCTGCGCAAGCGACTGCGCGTCGTCGTCACGATCCGTATGAGCTACGTAAAGATGCACGTTGCCAACACCGCCGAAACGTTCGTCCACATCGCGCGCAAGCGCTTTCAACATGGTGCGCTTCGCCGCCTTCGTGGACTTGGCCACCGAAAACGCGTCGAGCTTTTCTCCCTGAATCTGCAGGACCGGCCTTATCTTGAGCACCGACCCGATGGCCGCAGCCGCCGGGGTGATTCGGCCGCTCTTGTGCAGGTAGGCCATGGTGTCCACCATGATGTAGATGCTCGCGTCGAACTTCGTGGCATGAAGGCGATCGCAAACCTCCTGCGCCGAAAGCCCAGCCTCAACCCAGCGCAGCGCGTCGATCGCCGACTCGCGCTGCATGACCGAGATGCGCTGGTTGTCCACCACGTGCACGCGGCCTTCGAAGTGCCGAGACAGGGTGCATGCCGTTTCGCAAGACCCGGAAAGCCCGCTTGACATGGGAATGTAGATGATATCGTCGTACGTGCCCAGAAGCTCGTGCCAACGCTCACCCAAGTCGACGATAGAAGGCCGGGAAGTGACGATGTTCGCTCCGGCACGCTGCCGCTCGTAAAACCGATCGGCGTCAAGGCTCACGCCCTCGAAGCCCTCCTCGCCATCTACGACGAACGGCATAGGCACGACGAACACGCCGAGCTTCTGAGCCTCTTCGGCCATGATGCCGCTATTCGTATCCGTCATGATCGCGATCTTCTGGTTCATGCTGGTCGCCTCCCCCATGCGAAGACGGCGGGATTGCTCCCGCCGTCTGGCTGCGCGGCGCTCTCGAGCAACCGCGCAATACTCTCGATTAGTCTATTATGACCGAAACGCTAACCGCGCACCTCGGCACCCGTCGCCCCGCACACCTTCTTCACGAGACGCTCGTGAGCCTTGTCGACTTCCTCGCTCGTAAGCGTGCGATCGGCCGCGCGATACGTAAGCGCATAGGCCATCGACTTCTTGCCGGCGCCCACGCGCTGCTCGTCGCGGTACACGTCGAACAGACGCGCGTCCTCGAGCAGCTTGCCGCCAGCCGAGCTCATGCACTGCATGAGGCGTTCGTGCGCAACGCCCTCGTCCACCACGAACGCCACGTCCATGGACACGGCCGGGAACGTGGGCACGTCCACGTAATCGCGCGACGCGCGGCTTGACTTCACCAGCGCGTCAACGTCCAGTTCGAACGCCACCACCGGTGCCGTTGCCTCGTACGCATCGACGGCCAGCGGATGCAGCTCGCCTACCCAACCGAGCGAGGTGCCGCCCGCCAGCACCTCGGCCGCGCGTCCGGGCTGCAGATGCGGGGCCTCTTCGGCGGAAAGGGCCTTGAAGCGAAGTTTCGCGATGGCCAGCTCGCGCGCAAGGCTTTCCACAACGCCCTTGCCGTCGAAGAAGTCGAAGGCGTCGGGGCGTTCGTTCCATCCCGCATCGCGCATGGCGCCGGCCAGCACGCCAGCCACGCGACGGCGCTCCTTTGGCTGCTTACGTCCCTCGTGAGCGAAGAACACCTGGCCGGTTTCGTACAGCTGGACATTCTTCACGCCGCGGCTCTGGTTGTAGGCGACGCTGCGAAGCAGACCGGGAACGATGCTTTGCCGCATGACCGACTGATCGGCGTTGAGCGGGTTGATCAATTCGACCGGCTCCCCCAAGCCTTCAGAGGACATGCGCAGGCGACCCAGGTCGCCCGGCTCGGCGAACGAATACGTCATGGTCTCGTTCAGGCCGCTTGCGCGCATAACGTCGTTGACGGTATCGAGCGCATGCTCGAGCGCGGAGCGCGTGCCCACGCGGCCAGGACCGCCGGGCAACGTGGAAGGCACGCGATCCATGCCCCACAGGCGCAGCACTTCCTCGTACAGGTCGATCTCGCGTTCGAGGTCGGGACGGAACGTAGGCGCGACCACGGCCAGCACGTCCGCCCCGTCAGCGGCCGAGACCGCGCATCCCAAGCGCTCGAGAATGTCGACGATGTCCTCGCGCGGAATGTCGGCACCCATCATGGCGCAGAAGCGCGGAACGCGGAACTCCAGTTCGACAGCCTGCGACGGCATCGGCCACTCGTCCACGATACCGAGCTGGTTGGCTACGGCAGCGCTCACGCGACCGCCTGCGACCTCCACGATCAGCGCAGCGGCCGCAGCAGAGCGCTCGTCGATGCCGTGGTCGTCCACCCCGCGCTCGTAGCGCATGGAGCTTTCGCTGATCAGGCCCAGGTTACGGCTGGTGCGGCTGGTGCGGCCCGGCTCGAACGCAGCAGCCTCCAGCAAGATGTCCACGGTGTCCTCGGTCACTTCGGTGTCAAGGCCGCCCATGACGCCGGCCAGCGCCACCGCGCCGCGCTCGGGCGTGGCGATGACGGTCATGTCGGACGTGAGCGCGCGCTCTTCCCCGTCCAGCGTAACCAGCTTCTCGCCGTCTTCGGCCGCACGGACCACGATGGAAGCGCATCCGTCAGCGCCCGAGAGCTTGGCCAGGTCGAACGCATGAAGCGGCTGACCGAACAGGAACAGGATGTAATTGGTAACGTCCACGATGTTGTTGACGGAGCGCTGGCCGATAGCGGCCAAGCGCTCGACCATCCAGTCGGGGCTCGGCCCCACCTTGCACCCGCGAATCACACGCGCCGTATAGCGCGGGCAGCGTACCGAATCCTCAATGCTCACGCGAACCACCTGATCAACAGGCTGGTCGCTCGCATCAACCTCCAGCTTGGCAGCCATGTCGGCAAGCGGGCTGACAACGTTCGTGCGATACATAGCGCCCACTTCGCGCGCCATGCCGACCACGCTCAAGCAGTCGGGACGGTTCGGCGTGACCTCAAGATCGAGCACCGTGTCGGACATCTTCAGGTACTCGGCAATGGGCATGCCCACAGGCGCGTCCTCGGGAAGAATCCAAATGCCTTCGTGATCGCCGCCGATGCCCAGCTCGCGCTGAGAGCAGCACATGCCGCAGCTGGTAACGCCGCGCAGCTTCGACTTCTTGATCTTGAAATCGCCGGGCATGACGGTGCCGATGGTGGCAACCGGCACTTTGATGCCGGCCGCGATGTTCGGCGCGCCGCACACGATCTGCACCGGTTCGTCCGCGCCCACGTTTACCGTGGTCACGTGCATGTGATCGCTGTCAGGGTGCTGCTCGCACGTCTCCACGTAGCCCACGACCACGCCGTCGAACGACGCGCCCGTCTTCTCCACAGCCTCGACGCCCGTACCGGTCAGGTCCAATCGATCGCAAAACGCCTTGACGTCGCCCGGTACCTCGACGTATTCGCTCAACCACTTCAAAGATATTTTCATAGCTTGCGGCTCCTTAGAACTGACGAAGGAAGCGCATGTCGCCTTCGAGGAGCATGCGCAGGTCGGGAACGTTGTACTTCAGGCAGGCAATGCGCTCGACGCCCATGCCGAACGCGAATCCGGAGTACTCTTCCGGGTCGATGCCCGACATGGACAGCACGTTCGGGTCGACCATGCCGCAGCCCAGGATTTCCAGCCAGCCCGTGCCCTTGCAGAAGCGGCAGCCTTCGCCGTGGCAAATGCCGCAGCTTACGTCCACTTCGGCCGAGGGCTCCGTAAACGGGAAGTAGTGAGCGCGGAAGCGCGTCTTGCGCTCCTCGCCGAACAGCTGCTTGCACAGGTAGTCGAGCGTGCCCTTGAGGTCGCCGAACGTGATGCCCTTGTCCACAACCAAGCCCTCGATCTGCGTGAACTGGGGAAGGTGGGACGGATCGGCCACGTCGCGACGGTACACTTTACCGGGAGCGATGATGTAGATGGGCAGGTCCTGATCCTCCATGGCATGCACCTGCACGCCCGAGGTCTGCGTGCGCAGCAGCACGTCGGACTCGCCGCGCACCGCAGCCTTCTCGCCGGAACGGTCGACCACGTAGAACGTGTCGGCCAAGCTGCGGCTCGGATGATCGGCGGGAGCGTTGAGCGCCTCGAAGTTGTAGTAGTCGGTCTCCACCTCGGGACCCTGCGCCACCGTGTAGCCCAAACCAAGGAAAATCTCGCTGACCTCGTCGGTTATACGGTTGATGAGGTGACGGGTTCCCATCTGCTGAGCACGTCCGGGCAGCGTCACGTCAACCGCGCTCGCGCCGATCTTGGCCTCGAGCTCGGCAGCCGAAAGCTCGGCCTTGCGGGCGGCCAACGCTTCCTCCACGGCCACGCGCACCTCGTTCACGGTTTTGCCAACCGCGGCGCGTTCCTCTTTTGCCACCTGGCCCATGCTGCGCAGGTACCCCGTCAGCGTGCCCGCCTTGCCCAGCACCGCCACGCGCACGTGCTCAAGCTCGGCGGTTTCGCCCGCCTGAGCGATCGCGTCGAGCGTCTGCGTGCGCAAGGCCTCCAATTCGTCCACGATTGCCATGTTTCGCGCTCCCTTTCCGTCTTCTTTTTGCAACGCCGCCGCAGCTCGCGCGAACGCGCTCATCGGCGGCGAAAAACAAAAGAGCCTTCTCTCGCCGTTGGTTGAGGGAATTGCTTCCCAATCCAAGGACGAGAGAAGGCTCTCGCGGTACCACCTCGGTTGACGACCTGCGCGCACGCTCGACCGGACATCGCGATATCCAAGCAAGGCACGCGACCGTTGGCCGCCCGCTCATTACGCTCTGTAACGGGAGCTCCCGTCAAAGCCTACTGCACGTCCGCGCTTGCGCGCCCCGCGTTCAGCCTTGCTGCTCGGAAGGGAATCGCCGCGTTGGCCGCCCGGGTCCTTTCAGCCGATGAGACCCGTCTCTGGAGGCGGCGCCGCTACCCGGCGCTGTCTTCGTCTTCGCATGTAACGATGCAGTATAGCGCATTTCGTCGAACGTGAGGAGATATTCCACGACGAAGCGGCGAACTGCGCCCCGCGCCGATTGACACTGGCACCACCCCGGCGCACGAGATTCCGGCCCGCGAAGAGGGAGAACGCAGGACCCGCGGCCGAACGGCGAAACGAGGCGAAACGCTACAGGATACGGTAGCTGACCGTGCGCAAGCCCCAGTCCAGACACGACGAGTACCCGAACGCCTTCCACACGCCGGGCTGCAGATCAAGAGAACGACGGCCTCCGTCCATGCCGCCGCAATCGTTGATGGTGGCGAACACGGTTTGCCCTGCGTAGGATATTTCGACGGTGCGTCCGTAGTACTGCCAGTAGTTCGGCCACGCCATGGGAACGGCCACGCCCATCGACCAGTCGTCGCAAACGGCGCCGGTAGCCGTTATGCCGGGGTTGGGCGTGTAGGGATCGGTGGATCCTCCATAAGCGGAAGCCACGCCCGTCGACCATCCGGCAGTGCTTTCACCAGGCGATTCGCTGGAACCGCCACCGGATCCGCCGCCGGTATCGGGAACAACGGGATCCGGATCGGGCTCCACCGGCGTTGACGGAGGAACCACCGAAGGCCTGTCCACCGTGTTCGCGTCCTCGACCTCCACCGGATCCGTCACCGCGCCGGCAGCCGCCATCTCCTCTGCTTTGCGCTGCAGCTCGGCCAAGCGAGAAGCCTGGTCGCTTTCGGCGTTCTGCAGTCGCGAAGACGCGTCGGCCACCACCTTCTGCGCTTCCGCCTTCTTCGCTTCCAACTCCGCCAGCTTCTTTTCCTGTTCGTCTTTTTGGAAGTTCAAGCTATCCGCAAGATCTTGGAAACGCTTGCTGCGCTCCTGCTGCGCGGCAACCTCATCGGCCTGATACGTCATGATGCTGCTCAAATACGACATGTTGCGCAGAAGCTCGGAAAAATCGCCTGCGCCCAAGACCAGCTCGACAAGGGAGCGCGCCGAGCCGCCCGTGCGATACTCGTACACGGCCAATTTGCCCACCGCAGCGCGCCCCTCGACCACCGCTTTTTGAGCCTCCAAGACTTCCGCCGCCATGTCGTCGATCTGCGTTTGAAGTTTGTCGATCTCCTGCTTGAGCGTATCGTAATCGGAAGAAAGCGCGGCCATGCGGGATTCGGCAGCGCTCAAGCTGGAATGAGCGTCGTCGACCGCTTTCTGGGCGGCGCTCGCCTGGGCGTCCTCGTCAGCCCACGCGAAGCATCCAAGCGCGGCAAAGCCCGCCAAGACAATCGCCGTCAGCACCGCAGCAAGCAAAAGCGCAGCGCGAGAAAAAACCCTCACGAACGAACCTCCTGAACAGTAGGATGAACGAGCACTTTATCACGAGCGGCGCCCAATGCAGCTGCCAAGTCGACGATCAGGCGCTCGTTGTCTGTAAAGTAATCGCTGTCGTAGTCGGCATCGGACATGATAGCCACCACGTACGGACCGTCCCCGGCAAGCACCACGCCCGCATCGTTGAGAGCTCCGGCGCCCGTTTGGGGAGTGTTTATCTCGAATCCAGGCTTCGAAAGCACCGTGCCACGCGCACCGAGCGCAGCGCGCAGAAACGAGGAGTCCGTCTGAGACAGAAGACCGGCGCACCATGAGGCATGGCCCTGCCCGGCAGCCACGTACGACCCTACGTTCAACCACAGCTTGGCCAGGTCGAGCGGCGTGCAATACGGATACCACTCGCCTTCCCAGGCCCATGCGTCCACGCCTGCGGCGGCGCACCACGATTCGAAGTTCCCGTAACTGAAGCGCTCGCGCAACAACGCGTAGCCGGTGTTGTCCGAATGGACGATGGCATTGGCCAGCACGTCTTCCAAACGGTACTCTTCCTTATCGTCGAAAGCCATGACGCCCGTGCCCTCTACTGCCACGTCTTCGATCACCACGTCTTCGAAAGAAGCAAAGCCAAGGTCGATCTCATCTTGCACCGCATAGGCAACAAAGGGGGCTTTCATGGTGCTCGCGCAGAAAAACGCCTCGTCAGCATTGTAGTTCATGCCACGTTGGACCGAGAAATCATATACGACGAACCCAACTTCATAGCCAGCTTCGTGAAATGCGTCGACAGCCTGCACCACCTCGGGAGCTTCCTTGTTGCCAAGTTCGCGCGCAGCACCCGTTGCAGCGTCGAACACGCTCACAAGATCTGTCATGGGCGCCGCATCGAGCGCCGAACGCGCGATCTCTATTGCCGCGCGCGGATCCGAATTCGTTAATCGATCAGGAACGGCATCGGTCGATCCACGCTCTTCGCGCATGGAAGAACTTACCGGGAACGGTTTTTCGTGCCGGGTTGTGAAAGCGTCCGTTGCGCCGACGACCGCGCACGTTGCAACGGCCGTTGCAACGACCACCGCAGCTACGCCGATCCAACCGAGAGACCGACCGCGATGAATTCGCTTGTTCTGGGGCCAACCCGCCACGCACGCCTCCCCCCGGCGCGCCTGCGCCGTTCGATTCCCGGCGCTGCAACGCGCCTCCTGCATGCGCAGTATTCCCTAACGGCGGCCCAGCAACAAGCCTGCTCCCTTCAATTAACAAAGTATGGGCACGAGGTTTCCGCAACCCGATACCCTCCGCAGCGCAACGAGGGGCATCGGGCTGCAAGCACAAAACGTGCAGCTGCCTTAGTCGTCCAGCAGGGCCCCGATTGCCCGGCGACGGGATTTCGCCGCGCGGAACGAAACGTAGAAGGCAACCACAAGCAGGACGAACAGCAACGCCGCAATCGACAACCCCAGCACTGCGGCGGCAAACCATGCGGAGGCGCCAACCGAACCAAGTACCTGAAGTTCGGCGAGGACTCGCAAAAGCGCGATCAGGACGCCCGCGACCACCGCCGCAAGCCCCGACACCAAGGCGAAGTATCCGCCAGGGAAGCGGTCGGTTTCCGAAAAGCGATTGCCATCGTCCGCGAACCCCTTGCGACTCTGAAGCACCGCACACGCAAGGCACGTCAGCAGCAGCCATGAGACCACCATGACGTGGAACATATCGAACTGCATAACCCCCGATCCCGTCATGTCGATCTCGTGCATCCACACGATCTGCCTGACCATGGTGTCGTACCCAAGCGCCACAAGAAGGCCGAACGTCAACATGATGAAGCCGACTTTGTAAATACGATTCGACTCGGCTTCCACCCGTTCGTCAACAGGGCCGACGTACGCCCTCCACTGCTCGATAAGCTTCATATCGCTACTCTCCTTCTTCCCAGAACAGGTCGTCAAGCGTTGCGCCCAGCACCTTGCATATCGCAATGCACAGGTTGAGCGTGGGGTTGTATCCACCGGCTTCGATAAGGCCGACGGTTTGGCGCGTCACTCCGACCGCCGCCGCCAACTCGGCTTGCGAAAGGCCGCACGCCACGCGCGCCGCCTTCATGCGCAAGTTCTTTTTCCCTCCCATGAATCACCTTCTCTTTTCCTGTTATGCCTAATATTCTGTACGCAATGTCATAAATATATTGCATATTGGGAAAAATGACAAGTATATATTGCATTTTGTTTTCGAAGCCGTCTTCCGCACGCGTTTCGGGCAAGCGAACGGGCTCACCCTCCCGTCCGCATGGGAAGCGCCCTTGCCGTGCTGCAAGGTGACGCGCATTGCCGCTTGAGGCGTGCGAAACGCCCCCGTCCGGCCCTTGCAGGCTTGGCAGCGCACGAAAAATCGCGTTCGCTGGCAGTTTTTTGCGGTTTGGGGTCCTCATGGCAGGCCCGCACGAACAGATCGAACGCTCGATAAATCACTGCGCTTCTCTGACCTGGTAAAACGCAATGTCGGACACGCGGCGCCAAAATCGCAAGCTCGTCCGACGACCGCAAACCGTCAGAACCTGCCAGCGAACGCGATTTCCGCTGTTAAACCAGCATTGACATAGCCCAGATGGGGGCGTCCCGAGAAAGCCGCACCGGGGGGCCGAAAGCGCGCTTCGTCCGCCGGGAGGCCCCTCATCTCGGCTGATCGCGCCCGGCCGTTTGAAAAGGTAGCGTACATTAGTACGTGTCAATCCTGGTTTAACAGCGGAACGCGATTTTTCGTGCGCATGCGGTAGCGGATCCGACAAAGCGGATCCGATCATGCGAACGCGCGACTCGTCCGCGAAGCCCTCGCACGATTCGCGGACGTGCTACCATGAACGCCGCAGCAACTCGACCAACGCAAGGAGCAGCCGTGTCCGGAGTCGAAAACGTCCCCATTCGCATACGCCTGGCCACCGATGACGACGCCGCCGGCATCTTATCCGTATACGCCTCCTACATCGACACGCCCATCACGTTCGAAGAATCGGTGCCCAGCGCAGAGGAATTCCGCGCACGCATAGCGCACATCCAAGCCGGCTACCCGTACCTTGTGGCGGAAACCGTCAGCACGCCCAACTCGGACGAAGCGCCGCGCATCGTTGGCTACGCGTACGCCCATGCGCAAGCCGAACGCGCCGCATACGGCTGGAACGCCGAGCTTTCGGTATACCTGTCGCCCGAAACGCGCGGGCGCGGCCTGGGAACCGTGCTGTATCGCGCCCTTGTGGACCTGGTGCGCGAACAGGGCGTGAAAGCAGCGTATGCGCTGGTCACAGTGCCGAACGCTGCAAGCGAACACCTGCATGAAGCCTTCGGGTTCACGCGTATGGGCGTCCAGAAGAACGCGGGGTACACCTGCGGAGCGTGGCGCGACGTCGCCTGGCTCGTGCTTGCCCTTGCCCCGTTCGACGCAGAACCCGAACCCGTCGTCCCCTTCCCCACGTTGGCAAGCGAGCGGCCCGAAACGGTGCGAAGCGTGCTCGCGCGCGCAAACGCCTGCGCGAAAGGCTGACCGATGCAAGCAGGCCGCCTTTTCGAGATCGTGTTCTTGCTCATGGAACGATCGCCGCGAACGACGGGCGATCTTGCAGCGCGGCTTGAGGTATCGGATCGCACGGTGCGCCGCGACGTCGAGGCGCTTTCGGCCGCAGGAGTTCCCGTATACATGACGCGCGGCAAGGGCGGCGGCGTGCACCTTATGGAAGGATACGTCCTGGATAAATCCCTTGTTACCGATAGGGAGAAAGACGACATCCTTGCCGCGCTTTCCGCGCTCAGGGCAACCGGAGCCGCCGACTCGCCCGCCACGCACGAACGGCTTGGGCGCCTGTTCCAACGGGAAGGCGCCGATTGGCTGGACATCGACCTTTCGTTTTGGGGCGCGCCGCCCGAATACAAGAACGTCTTCGACGTGGCACGACGGGCGATCCTCGAACGACGCCCCTTGCGATTCAGGTACCGAGACGCCGCGGAACGCACGAGCGAGCGCGTGGTCGAACCCGTCAAGCTCCTGTTCAAGGAGCGTTCCTGGTATATTCGCGCGTGGTGCCGGATGCGCGAGGACTGGCGCACGTTCAAGCTGTTCCGCATCGTATGGGACTCGATGGAGCTGTTGCCGGAAACGTTCGTCCCGCGCGAACTTCCAGCCCAGATGCAGGAAGGCTATACGACCGCCTCGGCTGAACCGCTGGTACTGCTGTTCAGCCCGCAAACGCCGCAAGACATCGGCCGCATTCGGGAAGAATTCGAACCGTCGGCCATCGAGCAGCTGGAAGACGGCCGCCTGCGCGTCCGTCTATCCAGCGACATAACCGAGCGCATGATGTTCTACCTGCTGTCGTTCGGCGACCGTTTGGAAGTAGCCGAACCCGTGCGTCTGCGCGCCTGGCTGCGCTCGCAGGCAGAAGCGATCGCGCGAACGTACGATGCGCGGACCCTTTGAAAATCCCTTCGATTCTCGCCATAGCGGACACGCCTTGTCCGGTTTTGTTTCATACAATCACCTTGCCATCGAAACCAAAACCGAGAGGAACTGCCATGGAATACACGATCGTCGAGCTTCCCGAGCGCACCGTTGCGGGAATGACCCTGCGCACCGCCAACGACAGCCCTTCCTGCACCGCGGACATCGGCGGCCTATGGCAGCGGTTCATGGAAGAGGGCATGGACAAGAACGTGCCGGGGGCGATTGCGAACCCCTACCCCTGCTTCGCGCTTTACTACAACTACGACCTGGCCACGAACGAGTACGACCTGCTCATCGGCTGCGAGACGAACGAAGCCGAAGCCGGCTCCGCACGCCAGGTTATACCGGCCGGCCGCTACGCGAAGGTGGAGATCCGCGGCGGCGACTGCGTGGAGAGCGTGCAGAAGGCCTGGATGGACATCTGGACCGACGAAGCGCTCATGGCGCAACGGTCGTTCACCGTCGACTTCGAAGCGTACCTGCCCGGCGAAGACATGAGCTGCGCCGACATCGATATATTCGTGGCTTTGGCGTAAAGGAGCTTCAGTGACCGAACGCGACAACGCACTAGGACCTCAGGGGAATCGCCGCGGCACCGTGCTTGCGTTCCTGCCCGATCGGTTCGCAGATTGGGAGGTGGGGCATGCCTGTTCTGAAATCAACAAACCCGAAACCGGATACGCCGTGCGTACCATGGCGACGCGGCGGGGCAATGTGCGGTCGATAGGGGGACTGACCGTAGTGCCCGATTTGACGGCAGAGCGCGACGAGGTTCCCGAAGATTTGGCCCTGACGATTCTCGTGGGCGGCGAAAGCTGGCAAGAACCGGACATCGTACGCGCGGGCGCGTGGCTGGTGGACGCGTGCCTGGCCCGCGCGGTGCCGGTAGCTGCAATCTGCGGCGCCTGCTCGTTTCTAGCCGAACGCGGCTACTTGGACGACTGCGATCACACGGGCAACGCGGACTACGAGTTTGCCCAGCTAGCACCCCATTATCGGGGCCACGATCGATTCCGGAACCAGCCCGTCGTAGACGACGGGCGCTTCATCACCGCGAATGGCGCCGCGGGAATCGAACTGGCGTGCGCGCTGTTCGGACGCCTCGATATCAAGCCGTGGGGCAACGTCGAGACCTGGCGCACCGCGTTCAAACGCGGGGCATTCGCATAGCACGGACAAAGGAGCGCAAACCATGCACGACGCCATAGACGCATACCTGCTTGCCAAGCCGGGCTGCACCAAAGATTACAAGGAGGAATGGGACTGGTGGCGCTATCAGGTTGGCGGAAAGATGCTCGCTGCCGCCATGAAGCCCGGCCAAGAGCACGCCGCCGCATACGCAGGTCGCTCGCTCCTGTCGCTCAAATGCGATCCAGCCTGGTCAGTTGCATTGCGCAGCGAGCATGCCGACATCCTGCCCGGCTTTTACGCCGACAAGCGCCACTGGATATCCATCGACCTGGACGGCGCGGTGCCCGACGAGCTGCTGTACGAATTGTGCGATCATTCCTACAGCCTGGTATTCGGCAAGCTGACGAAAAAAGCGCAGCGCGAGATAATCGGCAATCCAGTCATCTGAGTCAAGGAGGATAGCCTCATGACATTCGATTTCACGAAGGAATACAAAGAACTTTACGTTCCGAAGACGAAGCCGACGCTCGTGGAGGCGCCTGCCATGACGTTCATCGCCGTTGCCGGCGAGGGCGATCCCAACGACGAAAACGGCGCGTACGCGCAGGCCGTGGGACTTCTGTACGCCTTGTCGTACACCATCAGAATGGCGAAAAACGGCGATTGGCAACCGGATGGCTACTTTGAATACAAGGTAGCACCGCTCGAAGGCCTTTGGTGGACGGCCTCCGGCGGCTTCGACGGACGTCGCATTACGGACAAAAGCAAGCTGCAATGGGTCTCTTTGATTCGACAGCCCGACTTCGTGACGACCGAAACCTTCGCTTGGGCGCGCGAAAAGGCAGCCGCGAAAAAACCGGGGCTGGACACCGCGCAAGCTCGCTTGGTCCGCTTCGCCGAAGGCCCCTGCGCGCAGGTTCTGCATCGCGGTCCTTACGACGACGAGCCGGCCACCGTCGCAGCCCTGTCCGCCTTCATAGCCGACTCCCACCTGAAAGACGACATCGCCGATCCCGAGAACGCACGCGCGCTGCTCGCCGAGCTTGACGCGAACGGCGGCGTGCCCGGCGTGCGCCTGCATCACGAGATCTACCTGAGCGACCCGCGTCGATCCAAGCCGGAGAACCTGCGCACCGTGGTTCGCCACCCGGTGAGACCTGCGTCAGCCTAACCTATACGCCTACGCTGACGGATTCCGGAAGCGTGGAGCCGCCGTCGATAACGAACTGGGAGCCGGTAATGTAGCTGGACTCGTCGCTACCGAGAAACGCGGCCAGCTCCCCCACTTCTTCGGGACGGGCCAGCCTTCGCATCGGGATAGCCTTCGCCATCTCGGTCAAGACGCTTTCCGGATCGTCGGGATTCGACTGCTGGGCGATGCTCTCGGCCATGGGAGTGACCACGTACCCGGGCTGGAAGCAGTTGACGCGAATGTTGCGGGCGGCGAATTCCACGGCCAGTGCCTTCGTCAAGCCCACGAGCGCCGCTTTCGACAGCGCGTAGGCGCATTCGCCCGGGTCGGCAACAAGGTCTCCCGTTACCGACGAGGTGATGACCACGCTGCCGCCGCCCTGCTCGACCATGACGGGAAGCGCGGCGCGCGCGGTGTTCCATACGCCCTTGATATTGACGTCGATGTGGAAATCGCGGTCGGCGTCCGTCATGCTCAGGAAGTCTCCCAACCGGCACACGCCCGCATTCGCGCACAGCACGTCCAAGCTCCCGAACGTCTCAACGGTGCGCGCGACCGCAGATGCAAGCGCAGCGGAATCCGTAACGTCCAGGACGAACGCGACGGCCTCGTGCCCGGCCTCCCGCAGATCGGCGGCAACGTCCTCCACACGCGCAGACACGTCGGCCAAGGCCACGCGGGCGCCGTGCTTCGCGTACACGCGCGCAATGCCTTCGCCGATACCCTGAGACGCTCCCGTGACGAATGCAACCTTGCCTTCGAGCTTTGCCATGGCAGACCTCCTAGCCGTACGATTTCACCATCGTTCTCAGGGCGATTGTAGCATGGGGCGCCTTCCTGGCCGAGGAAAGGGAGCGCACGTCAAACAACCGAAACCAACGCAACCTACAGCGGCTTGCCTGCAACTGAAGCTCGCCCATTTGCAACTGGGCGCACCTGCCTTGTGCGCCGCCGGAAGGTCGGGGATACTGTCGGCATCGGCCGATGCACCATCCGCTTCAACCCCAATCGAAAGCGATGCCATGAACGTAACCATTACCGAAACCCCTCAAGCGAACGGCATCAGCGTGGCCATCGAATGCCCGCGGATCGACGAGCGCGTGCAGCGCATCGTTGCCTCGCTCAACGCGTTCGATCGCAAGCTCACCGGTACCCGCGACGGCGCAACCCTGATCGTTGCAATCGGGGACGTCCTGTACGCCGAAACCGTAGACGGCTCCACGTTCCTGTACCTGAAGGACGCCGTACTGGAAACGCCGCTTCGCCTGTACGAGCTGGAGGACCGGCTAGCCGGAACCGAATTCGTGCGCGCCTCCAAGCAGTTGCTGGCAAATTTCGACCACGTTGCAGGCATCAAACCGTACCTGAACACCCGACTCCAGCTGCTGCTGGACAACGGCGAAACCGTCATCGTATCGCGTCAGTACGCTCCCGCCATCAAGCAGAAGATCGGGCTGTAGCCCGCAGCAAAGGAGTTCGCCATGAAGCGCATAGCCATTCAAACCGCCCTTACCATCTGCGTTTTCTTCACCGTGTCCATGATCGTGTGCCTAGTCATGGGCTACATCTTCGCAGGCCCCAGCTACGGGCTGAACCTCACCGCCTCGCTACTGATCGCCACCGTGTCGATCGGCATGCTGCAAGCCTTCTGGTTCACCGAAGCGGTGCTCAAAAAGCCCGCTTACCTTGTCCGCATGATCGGATTCGACGCATGCGCGCTGCCCGCGCTAGCCGCCTGCGCCTGGATCGGCGCCTGGTTTCCCCCGGACATTCCCCTTGCGTGGGTCGAGTTCGTCGTGATCTTCTTCATCATATCCGCCTTGTCGACCATCGGGTACAACGCCTATTTCCGCAGGACCGCCGGCAGCTACGAGCAGGCGCTCGCCCGCTACCGCAAGCAGCAAAGCACCCAAGCGGACACGCGCACAGCGGATTCCGAACGGAAGCGATAGCACCCGCCGCAACCAGCTTGCCGCCGCTGCGGAAATCGTCGAGCGCGACTTTACGCCAGCGGCAGCTTCACCACGCAGCGCGCGCCGCCCTTGCTCCGGTTGGATATCTCGAAGGATCCGCCGTGCGCCGCCGCGATGTCGTCCACAATGGAAAGGCCCAGACCGAAGTGGCCGGCCTCGGCGTTGCGATCCGCGGACCCCGTGAAGAAGCGCTCCTTTCCGCGCTCCAACGCAGCTGCGGAAAACCCGGGGCCTTCGTCTTCCACCGTCATGCGCAAGCAGCCTTCGGTCACGTCGAACGTCACCGACACCTCCGAGCCGGCAGGAGCGTGCTCGACGGCGTTCGACACCAGGTTCGCAATAGCCCGAACAAGGCTGGTCGCATCACCGCGAACAGCACCCGAACACGTGACGTCGAAGGAAAGCGCCGTCCCGCCCGCATCGCACAGCTGCCGCGCCTGGCGCCGCACCTCGTCGGCCAGAACGGCAACATCCACATCGGAGGCGACGGCAGGATCGCCCGCCTGGGAAGCCTCGACCAAAAGCCGTACGTAGCCTTCCATGCGCCGCACGCTATCGGACATATCCTCGACGCATGCACGCTGGTCCTCGTCGAGCGCGGTCTCGTGCAGCAGGTCGGCGTTCCAGCGCGCAACGGCCAACGGCGTTTTGAGATCGTGCGCAAGCGCCGACACCTGCCGGCGGCGCGCATCGTCGGCGACCCAACGCGCCTGCAGCGAATCGGCCAGCGCCGCGCGCATGCGCTCCATGGCGCGCAATACGTCGTTCACCTCGCGCACGTTGGTCGACCCCACGGCAAAGTCGAGGTCCTGCCGCTCGATCTGCGCCACGGCTTCGGCCAAAGGCTGCATCTTGCGGGATATCACCCGCGCCGCGCGCACGGCGATCAGCGCGACCGTGGCAACGAATAGGACGAAGAACGCGCCGATGAGCAGCGTCTGAGGATCGGGAAGCGCATCGCGCAGGGCCCGAGACGTGAAATCGGGAACGAAGTCGTATTGCAGCGCGCACCGGTTTCCATTCGGCAGCACGGCCGTTGCCTGCTGGCGGACCCCGCCCAAGCCGTCAAAGCCCGCAACGGTCGAGCCGTCCTGAACGACCGTCCACGCAGCTGCCCGGTCGCCGTCCGCCATATCGGATGCGAGCACGCGCCCTTCCGCATCGAATACGCACCAGCGATAGCACGAGGGGACGTTCGCAGGCTCGACCGCGCCGGATTCGAGCGCGGCGACCATGTCGGGAGCGCGCTCGTCGGCGTAATTGGCAACGTAGACGAGCCCGCTGCTGGCCATCAAGCTGAACGTCGTCCAGAAGCCGACCAGCAGCAACGCCACCGCAACCAGAACGTAGCCGAAATAGCGTACGATAATCAGCGCCAACGGAACGCCGCGACGCGAGGCGGACAAACCCGATCGCTCGTCCTCCGCATGCGCGGCACCCGCCTTGACCCGTGCAGTCCGCGACTGCGCGCCCCCTAAAGCTCCCATTTGTAACCCACGCCCCAAACCGTGCCGATAGGATTGACCCCCATCGCTCTGAACTTCGCCCGAATGGCGCTGACGTGGGCGGTGATGGTTTCGGCGCTGGCCAGCGAATCCCAACCGGACACCTCCTCGAGCAGCGCGTCTTTGGAGAACACCTGACCGCGGCGGCGCGCCATCAGCTCGCAAAGCGCGTACTCGGTAGGCGTCAGCCGAACGGGAACGCCGTCGACTGCAACCTCTTTGGCTGCAAGGTCGATGCGCACGGGTCCGAACGCAAGCGCCACATGGTGATCGCGCTGCTCTCGTCGCAGGTGAGCCGCCACCTTCGCGCGCAACTCGGCTGCTCCGCACGGCTTGCGGATGTAATCGTCGGCCCCCAAGCCGTAGCCGATCACGGCATCGCCTTCCTCGGTTTTGGCAGTAAGGAACAGGATGGGGCAGTCTACTCGATCGCGCATGCGGCGCACCAGTTCGAAGCCGTCCATATCGGGCATCATCACATCGGTGACGATGAGATCAAACCGAGCAAGGTCAAGATCGAGCGCGCGCGTCGGACGGGACTCCGCAACCACCGTATGACCGTCCCGCTCGAGCACGCGCGCAAGCGCATCGAGAATAGCCTTCTCGTCATCGATCACCAGCAAGCGAGCCATGCCGCTCCTTTCGCCCTTCATCGCCGCAGGCCGCTATCTCGCAAGCCCCCTTGCGCGACATCGGCCTTTTCGGCTTCATTGTACCTTGAGCGCCTTACTCCCCGGCGCGCTTCTTGTCTTCGAAACGATCCGCGCCTACGAGGAGCGCCGCTACGAGCGCGATCGTCGAAACGGCGCACGCGATGCCGATGCGCACGAGCGCGTCGACGAGTACCGCCACAACCTGCGCCCCGGCCGACAGCAGACCGGCTATCGCCAGCTCTATGGCCAGCGATGCGAAACGCGAAGGCCATGCAAACGGGATGAAAACGGCAGCGTTCGCGCCGAACGATCCGCTCAACGTACCGGTGACCAGCCCGTTTGCCAAACCGCCCATCGAGGCGAGCGCCACGCCGAATCCGATTGCGCCCAACCCGATGGCTGCGTTTCTTCCGAAGCGCAGCGCAACCCACAGCGAAAGGGCGTACAGCGCCGCGCTGCCCGCCGCGATGCCGCACGCACCCGCAAGGCACGCCGCCAGCGAAGGAGCGTCCCGCCCCGCCGCGACGACGATCCCCCAGAACAGCGCCGCCGCAACAAGCGCAGCCGCGAAGCCGAGCGCCAGCAGCACCGCGCCCTTCGCCGCAAACGCGATCCTGCGCGACGGCACGCCCAGCAGGTTCGCGCAATCGCCGGCCTCGCGTTCCGCATCCACGGAAAGGCCGCACGACAAGCCCACGATCAGGGGCGCACCGGCGCCCAACAGCTGGAAGAACGCATCGGCGCCCAGCAGGCTGTCCCAAGCGGAGCTCGCGAAATACGCACCGGCGGCCGCCCCCAGGGCCAGCGCGATCACCAGGTGCATCGCCGCAAGCGGCGAGCGGCGCACGCGCACGATTTCCGAGCGAACCGCACGCCCGAACGTCATCCCAACCGTCATTTCGCCTCCCTTTTTCCATACCATCGCGCACCGAACACGGCCAGCGCGACGAAGATCGCAACGGCGATACCAAGCCCCAGCATCGCCTCCCACCCGAACGACAGCAACGGATCGCCCGCCTCAAGCGGCACGCCTGAAGGCGCGACGCCCATGAACGGCGACACCGCGCGCAGGGCGGTTGCCGGAGGAAAGAGGAACCATGCGGAGCTCGTCCAGAACGCAATGCCCGCTCCCAGCTGCAGCGCGACGGGAATCGCAATGCCCGCAAGCGTGCCGAAACGCGTGGTAAGCACAAGCCCCGCCGGAACCATCCAGGCGTTTCCGACAACCAACAGCACCGCTGCGACCAGGCCCGCCGCCGCAGATGGCGCATCGCAACCCAGAAGATTCACCGCGACGCCAGCCGTCAGCACCACCAGGTTCGCCGCCAGCGCAAGCACCAGCGCGTACGCGGTCTTGGCCCACCACGCGCTCGACGGGGGCAGCGGCAACCCAAGAACGGGCCGCAGCTTCTGCCGCGCGTCGATGTTGGCGATCGATGCGGTCATGAGCGCGACGGCAACGGGGAGCATGAGCGCGTACCAGTAGTTCCAGCCGTACGTGGCAAACGCCCCGATCGCGCCGCCGCCGAACACGCCGGCCGCCGCCATGCCCATCGCGCAGAACGGCAACGGAGCAACCAATGCGATTTTGCGCGGTGCGGCACGCTTACCCTTGAGCACTTCGGCCCTGAAAGCTGCCGCATAGGCGGCAAACGCGAAAGGGCGCCCGGTACGGGCGGCGCAAGCGCGGGACTGCTCCGCGTTCGCTGCGCACTCGTCTGATCGCCGCGCCCTCATCGCATGCCCCCGTCCTCGCCAGCAGCCCTGCGTTCCACTGCCACCCGACGGCACACGTCCATGAACAGCCGCTCGAGATCGGTGCCGGGCGCAAGCTCGTCTTCGTACGCCAAGCAGCCCTCGGCGATGATGCCCACATGGTCAGCCGTATGCGACACCTCGGTCAGAATATGGCTCGACACCACCACCGTCGCGCCCTGCGCGGGAAGCGAACGTATCAGGCCGCGCAGTTCCTCGATGCCGATAGGGTCAAGCCCGTTGGTCGGCTCGTCCAGGATGAGCAAGCGCGGCCGATCGAGCAGCGCAAGCGCAATGCCCAAACGCTGCTTCATGCCCATAGAGAACTGCCCCGCGCGCTTCTTTCCGGTTGCGGCCAGATCGACCGTTTGCAGCACCTCGTCGATGCGCGCCTCGGGGATTCCCAGCAACGTCGTGCGCACGCGCAGGTTTTCGCGAGCCGTGAGGTTAGCGTACACCGGCGGGTTCTCGATAAGCGACCCGATGCGGTACAGATCGCTGCGACACCACGGTTGACCTGCGAATAGGATATCGCCCTCGGTAGGGCGCAGCATGCCTGCGACCATCTTGAGCGTTGTGGACTTCCCCGCCCCGTTCGGACCCAAAAGGCCGTACACGGCACCTTCGGGAACATGCAAGGACACGCGGTCGACCGCCGTTTGGGCGCCCGATCCGCGACCGAATCGCTTGGTGAGATTCTTGGTTTCAAGCAGGTAGCTCATGCCAGCTTCCTTTCCTTCGCCTTCTTCGCAATCCACGATACGAGCCGTTTCTCAAGAATTTCTAAAGGAAGCGGAAAACGAGGACGCGAACGCGTTCGCGAAAAAAGGCGCACAGCAAAAAGTCAACGGCTCGCACGTTCATGCACGTGCGCCGCTCGCCGAATCGCGCAGCCCGTGCATGAAGACCAACCGACCGCTGGCCTGCTGCGGCGAGCCTCGCGTGCAAGAACTTGCTACGATTCGAAGCGAAACGACAACCATCGTCAGCAAGGAAGCAAGCACCTTGCAAGGGGAAGGACGGGCATGGGCATCTACGTCATCACCGGAGCCACAAGCGGCATCGGCGCGAAAACCGCCGAAATCCTACGCGGACGCGGCCACGAGGTGGTCAACATAGACCTGAACGGCGGCGACATCAACGCGAACCTGGCTACCAAAGACGGACGCGCGCACGCGGTCGCCGAGCTGCACGAACGCTACCCCGAAGGCATCGACGCCATGATCTGCAACGCGGGCGTTTCGGGCGGCAAGGCTCCCATATCGCTTATCGTATCGCTCAACTATTTTGGCGCCACCGAAATGGCTCGCGGCGTGTTCGACCTGCTGGAAAAGCGCGGAGGAAGCTGCACGGTCACGTCGTCGAACTCCATCGCGCAAGGAGCAGCGCGCATGGACGTAGCCGGCATGCTGAACAACCATGCCGACGAGGACCGCATTCTCGAACTGGTCAAAGACGTGGATCCCGCCATCGGCCACGTGTACTACGCGTCCACGAAGTACGCGCTTGCCCGCTGGGTGCGGCGCATGAGCCCCGAATGGGGATCGCGGGGCGTGCGCCTGAACGCGGTGGCGCCCGGCAACGTGCGCACCGCGATGACCGACAACATGCTGCCTGAGCAGCGCGCGGCCATGGAAGCCATTCCCGTGCCCACGCATTTCGGCGAAGAGCCCCTTATGGAGCCCATCGAGATCGCCAACGCCATGGCGTTCATCGCCTCCCCTGAAGCATGCGGCATCAACGGCGTGGTCCTGTTCGTGGACGGCGGCACCGACGCCCTGCTCAATTCCGAGAAAGTCTACTAGGAGGCAGCCATGGTCATCAACGATTTCGTCGCAGCGATGCAAGCGAAGGACCACCGGGCGCTGGCCGCCTGCTTCACCGAGGAATGCCGTCTGGTCGACTACTGCCCTTCCCTGGTGAAGCGGCAAAACGCGTTTTTGTACGGGCGCAATTCCATCGAGATGTTCTTCCACAACAAGTTCGTCTTCGGAGGCTTCGCCATGCGCGATCCGCGCGTGACGAACGAGCGCACCGTGAACTTCTACGCCGACTACAACGGGGCCATCATCCATGCGCTTGCGCAGATAGAGAATTGCAGCGACGGCGCCTGCAACTTGAACGACAGCCTGATCCAGGAGCTGGTGATACGCCCGGCGTAGGGGCGGCACGAGCCGATCCGCATGCCGCGAGAAAGAAGAAGGGGGCGCCTTTTCCAAGCGTCCCCTTCTTCTCGTTCTATGGATTGCATTTTGAGCAAGCGCCGTAGCCTTGCGCGATCGCGTTTGAGCGCGAGATGGGAATTTGGCTTTTCTTCAGGTACTGGCATCCGTCGCGGTGAAACTTCTCGCCCGTCTTCGTGATGTAGACCGTGACGTCGTCTCCGCCGCCCCCGCCTCCGCCCGAGACTGCGGCAGCCGCGGCAGCCGCTTCCTGCTCGGCAGCCGCCGCTGCGGCCTGCTCCTCGGCCGCCTTCGCCGCGGCAGCCTCCTCCTCGGCCTTCTGGCGCTCGGCCTCCTTCTCAGCCTCGATCTTGGCCATGCTCTCGGAATCGAGCTTCAGGGACAAGCGGGCCGTCTGATCCCTCGTGCCGTCGAAGGAGCACTTCACCGGATCCGATGCGAAGACGCTCTCGCCCACCTTCAAAGACGAAGGATCGAGCTTGAAAACGTACGTTCCGGCCGGGTAGGCAAGCACGTAGCTTTTGCCGAGCGCGGCCTCGTGCTTGTCGTCGACCTTCGTGCCGTCGTCCTGCGTGCCGGTGACGAGCACGGTCACCGATGCGGGCAGCGCGTCGCCGCTGCCGTTGACGACGAAACTCAGCTCGCCCTCCTGAGCGGGAGCGGCAGGCTGCTGCTGGACAGCCGAAGGATCGGGGGCCTCCTGCGGCGGAGCCTGACTGCCGCCCGCGAGGGCGCCGGCGGACATGACGAGGCCGAGCGCGACCGCGCACGCGGCCACGGTGAGCGTCGCCGTGGGGCGGCGCGGAGGCAAGGATGCGGCATCGGCGCGCCTCTTGTCCCGGTAGACGAGCGCGAGCGAGGCGACGCCGCACAGCACGCCGGCAAACGCGAGGACGCCGGTGAAGCACAGCAGGAGCCCGACCACGGCCAGGACGAGCGGCAGGTTGAGCGACTTCGCCCCCTTCTCCGGCTCCGGGAACACCACCACGCCTCCTTCGAGCGGTGCCGCCGCCTTCTTGCCGTCGGGCGCCTCGCGGCAAGGCGGCTCGTAGAGGGGCACGTCGGACACGGGCTCTTGCGCTTCAGGCTGCGGCGGCAGAACCTGGCCGGAAGCGGCGCCCACGATGCGCGTCTTGCCGGTCTCGGCGAGCCTGACCTTGCCGGCGTCGGGGTACTCGACGAACCCCTCCTTGCGCAGTTCGGCGCGGGCTTTCTCAACCCGGTTCGCGAAAAGCGGCGTCGCGCTGCCGGAAACGCAGTAACGCTCCTGTTGCGGAGAAAGGCCGAGCAGCTTCGCCACCTCGCGCTCGAGCGACTCGAACGACCTCTGCCGGCCGCTCGAAAGAGCTTTTAGCGCCGCTTCCTTGATCGTTTCCACACCGGGGATGTCGTCCCGCGAAACGTTTTCCCTCTCCCCCATGCCACCGCCCTTCTCGTAGGAAACCCCTTATGCCACCAGCGATTATCCGGTTTCGATTCATGACTATTCTAGCAAATATATAAGCCTAGCGATGATATTTTTCAGTTTGCAGGGCGGTCATGGCGCCGAAAACGCGTCCGGTGCCATCGAACCAACCCGAAAGTTTTGCGAGCATGGGCCCGTGACCATTCGGTAACGACGGGGGAACCGGGAGGCGTCGGCGGGAGAAACGCCGCATCGTATACGGACGTGCCCTTCGAGCGAAACTCGAACCGAAGGGCGCGAACGAAAGCCGGCGAGCGGGAAGCACTGTCGCATGAAGTCGTTTCTGCAGGACATGATGATGAACCTGGCACGCTGGATGCAAGGGCGCTACGGCAACGACAGCCTGTCGAACGGGCTGGTCGCGCTCGGCATCATTGCGCTCCTGCTGTCAATCATCCCGGGGCTCGACGCGCTCTCGCTGCTCTCGTTCGCTTGCCTGGCCATCGCCATCTTCCGCAGCCTGTCCAAGAACTTCGCTCGGCGCCGCAAGGAGAACGATGCCTACGAGCGCGTCATGAAGGGCCCGAAGCGCACCTACGCGATAGCGAAGAAGGCTTGGGCGTACCGCACCACGACGCGTTACTTCAAATGCAAGGGATGCGGTACCGTGCTCTCCGTCCCGCGCGGCAAGGGAACGATGCGCGTCGTCTGCCCCAAATGCAAGAAAGAGACGACGAGGAAGTCGTAGGGCCGTAGGCGCGAAGCCGGTTGGACCTGAATCACGGATTTCCGCGCACCTCACGCTCGCCGGCGTAACGACACGCGCAGCTCCTGCTTGAGGAACGCCGGTAGCCCGCCCCTGCCCACCACGCCCAGCTTCGCGCACACGTTGTGGACGTGCACCGTCGCGAACACGAGTTCCACGGCGATGGGCGTCCCGTCGTCGGGCGCGAACAAGCTGAAGAACACGCCCGCGCAGCACACGATCCACAGCGGCACCTCGCGCGTTATGAACAGCCGGCCAACCGCCTCGCCCACGAGCAGGCGGTACAGCGCGAGCACGGCGAAGCCGAGCGACGAGCACGCATACGGCGCGGCTTGCGAAAAGCAATGCCGCTCGACAGTAAAGCTAGTACAAATGTTCGCTATAATGTGCTATACTTCTCCTCAAGAAAAGGAGGGGTCGGCAGCATGAACCTGGGGCATGAAACCGAGCGGATCGAGTTCAAGAAATCGACTTCCGAGCTCAAAGAGGCGGCCGTCTCGGTGGCCGCGATCCTCAACAAGCACGGGAACGGCACGCTGTACTTCGGAGTGAAGCCGGACGGCGAGGTGTGCGGACAAGACGTGGCGGAATCGACGCTGCGGGAGGTGAGCCAAGCGATCGGCTGCGCCATCGACCCGCGCGTGCATCCCGTCGTCGAAGCACTCGACGACGACGAGAGGCGCCGCTACGTGCGGGTGGACTTTTCCGGAAGCGACGCTCCTTATGCCTGCAAGGGCGCCTACCGCATCCGCGTCGCGGACGAGGACGTACTCATGGCACCGGCGGAGGTGCGCCGCATGGCGGTCGAGGCCGAAGATCGGATCAACCCTTGGGATTCGCGGCTTTCGCAGCGCAACGTCGCCGACGTCAGCGAGAAAGAGCTGCGCGCCTACATCGAGCGCGGCAACGCGTGCGGCCGCATCAGCTTCGCGTACGAAGGCGTGGAGAGCACGCTCACGCGTTTGGGGCTCATACGAGAAGGACGGCTCACCAACGCAGCCGAGGTGCTGTTCTGCGAATCCTTCTACCCCATGCTCAAGATGGCCATCTTCGCCAACCACCAGAGAGTCGACATCCTGGACATCCAGCAGGAGCAAGGCACCTTGTTCGAGCTGGCGCGCAAAGCCGAGTTCTACGTGCTCAGCAGCATCAGGAGAAGAGCCGTGTTCACCGGCAAGATCGAGCGTGACGAGATACCGGAGCTTCCCATGGACGCCGTGCGCGAGGCCATCCTCAACGCGTTCGCACACCGCTCGTACCGCTCCGATCTGGCAATCCAAGTGGAAGTTTACCCTGACAGCGTCGAGATCTTCAGCCCCGGCTGGTTTCCGCACGGCAAAACCCCGGAAGCTCACCTGTCGGGCGAGGACAAGTCGTCCACCAGCAGGAACAAGCTCATCGCCAAGGCGCTGTTCCTATCCAAGGAGATCGAGTCCTTCGGCACGGGCCTCCCCCGCATTAAAAAACTCTGCGATGCCGAGGGCATCGAACTCGAGTACCAGAAGGACATGAACGGCACCACCGTGGTCTTCCACCGCAATGATCCGTTCGCGGCGATGTCCGAACGGGAAACGCAGGCAACAACCGCCCCGAAACCCGACTGGACGCTTTCCCGGGCAGCGCTAGACGTCTTCCGTACGGTCAAAGCCGAATCCGATTTGACCGTGGCGCAAATTTCTGAGCGAACACACAGGTCGATCCGAACAGTCGAGCGTTCGCTCAAAGAGCTTCGAGACGCGGGGCTCATTACCCGAAAAGGCTCGAACAAAACCGGCAGCTGGATGGTTTTAAGCGGTGCAGATGACGGAATAAATCCTTCACAAAGCCTGACAAAAGGGACCTGAAGATAAATGGCGGGATAAATGGCGGGATAAATGGCGGGATAAAAACGAACTTCGATAGCGCAGACGCGAACGGGGCGTTGGCGACGCACGCAGATACCCGTCCTTCATCGTATTTGCGTTGACCACAGGCAGCATGAAGCTACAAGATGCACTCAATATACTGCTGGATCGGGACGCTCGCGGGCGCTACGTGTTCCGCAAGCGCGACCTTGCCATCGTGCTGGACGAATCGGGTCGCACACTCGACCAGACGTTCGAGAGCTTCGAGAGCGCCCTTTCGCTCTACGGCGAGATCTCGCAGATCCCGTCGACCGGCTCGCTCTCATGATCACCGGCCGCAGCGGCGAGTACCGGACGCCCTACGGCGTCATCGAGTTCACCCATACGAAGCAGTCCGTCGAGCGCATCCTGCCGTAGCTCGTCAAGCGCGAGGGCCATGCGCTGTCGCTGGCCTCGAAGCGACTCGCCTACGATAACCTGCGCTCGACCCGCCGCACCCTCGACCTCGTCGACGAAGGAAAGCCGCATGCCCAAAATTGACTTCAACGCCTACGTCGCGCAGCTCGCGCGCGAACGGTCGGCAGGCCATGACTCCCGTCATCGAGAAGGAGCTTCTACACTACGAGATCCTACGCGCCCTGGAGTAGGGCGGCTTGCTGGCGAGCCTCGCGTTCCAAGGCGGCACGCGCCCGCGCCTCTGCTACGTCACGACGCGCTAACCGAAAACGTGCGGGAGCTTTACACATGTTGCAAGGCGCAGAAACAGGACGCTCCCTCAAGACGCGAAAGCGCGTTTCTGGCTCCCGATATCGTGTCACAGGTCCTCATTTGCGCCCACATTTCGCACGCGCCCCTGCCCAAACCAAGGTCGGCGCGAGCGGGCCGACGACCACGCTCGCGCGCCCAAATGCACGATTCTTCCCGAAATGTTGCGTGCGAGCACATACCGAGGCCCGCACACCGACAGCAAGCATTTACGACCAGGCAAAACGCACAATCGCATCGAAGACATCCCCTTGGCAGGCCCTTCGAACGCAACATTGGGGGAAGAATCGTGCAAAAACAGGATGCCCGCTGCCAACGCGGGTAGCAGCCACCGAGCCGAGCGCACGCGGCATCAGCCGTCCAGCACCTCGACGACGCCTTCTTCCGTCGCAAGGCTAATAAACCGTTGGGCAACAGGCGCGAAGCCCGCTCGTGCGCATTTCACAAACCTCGTATCGTGGGAACGCGCCCTGCAGCAGCTCAAAACTCGGAGCCTGCAGGGCGCTCTGCGGTAGAATGGCACTCCATGAAACCGCAACAGCTTACTCGGCGAAAGGCAGCACACATGAAGGACTTTTTTCAGCGCATAGCATTGAAGACCGCTCGATGGATGCAAGGGCGCTACGGGCTTGACGGATTGTCGAACGGCCTGATGGCGCTGGGCATCATCTCTATGCTGCTATCCGTGCTTCCCTACCTGGAAGCATTCTCATGGGTCGCGCTGATAAGCATGGCCTTGGCCCTGTTCCGCACCTGTTCCAAGAACTTCGCCCAACGACGCAAAGAAAACGCCGTGTACGAGCGCGTCATGGCCAAGCCGAAACGCGCGTACGCCCTTGCCAAGAAGAAGTGGGTCAACCGTAAAACCACGCTGTACTTCACCTGCAAGAACTGCGGCCAAGCCCTTTCGGTTCCGCGCGGAAAAGGCACCCTGCGCGTGGTCTGCCCGAAATGCAAGACGGAAATCACCAAGAAGTCGTAGCGATCGCGTTCGACGGAAAACGAACCGGCAAGGCGAAGATGCGAATGAAGCAGGGGGACGGAGGCGATAGCCCGTCCCCCTGCTTCATTGAAAAGAGCGACCCAACGATACGGGTCGCTCTTTGGCCGCTCGGCTCGATGCCCGGTGCGCACCGGATTTTCGCATCGAACCAAGCGGCTTCGCGGAAAAGGCGGAATTGCATTGCGGCAGCCCGAGCAAAGCGCAAGCCGCCGCAATCGATCAACTTACTTGCCGGCAGGCTCCTGCTGCGTGATGCAGTGGATGTTGCCGCCGCCGAAGACCACCTGGTCGGTCTTCACGCCCACGGCTTTGTACGCGCCCTCGCCCCAAGCCTCGTCGAACGCAGCCTGGATCTGCTGGACGGCCAGCGCGTCGTTCTCGTCGCCGTACTGCGGCACTATGACGCCGCCGTTGACGATGAGGAAGTTCATGTAGGACGCGATCAGCGGCTCGTCGGCAACGCGCGGCTCGGCGTTTTCGTCGATATCGATGGAGTCGCAGGAAGCCTGGTCCATGTACAGCGGCTTCACCGGCATGACGAGCTTCGTCACTTCAAGCTTGCGGCCCTTGGCATCCACGGCGTTGGACAGCGTCTCGTAAGCGGCGTGGCACTCGTTGTAGAACGGGTAGTCCGGATCGTCGGACCAGATGCACAGCATCTTGCCGGGGGCCACGAAGCACGCCACGTCGTCGATGTGGCCGTTCGTCTCCTCGGGGTCGATGCCGTCCTTCACCCAGATGACCTTCTCGACGCCCAGGTAGTTCTTCAGGCCCTCGTCCATGTACGCGCGCAGCTCTTCGGACCATGCCTCGTAGTCGGTCACGGATGCGTTGCGGCCGGGATCGAGCAGGCACATATCGGTGGTGACGACCGTGCCCTCGCCGTCCACGTGGATGGAGCCGCCCTCAAGGATGAGGCTTTCGGGACGGTAGCGACGGCACCCGCTCATCTCGGCCATCTTGAGCGCGATCTGCTCGTCTTTGTCCCACGGGAAGTACAGGCCGTTCTCGAAGCCGCCGTACGCGTTGAAGTGCCAATGCACGGCGCGCTTGTCGCCCTCGCCGTTGACCACCCAGGTGGCACCGGTGTCGCGCACCCATGCGTCGTCGGTGGTCATCTCGATGACGGTGATGTTCTCGTCGTCCTCGAACACGGCCTTGGCGTTGGCGTAGTCGACCTGGTTCACGCACATGGTGACGGGCTCGAACTCGGCGATGGCGCGCGCAACCGCCGCGTACTGCTTCTGAGCGGGCTTCGCGCCCCATGCCCACGTGTCGGTGCGGTGCGGCCATGCCATCCAGATGCGGGTCTGCGGCTCGAACTCGCCGGGCATGCGGTAGCCGTCGGCCTTCGGGGTGGACTGGGATTCGGTAATCGTCTTCATGATGCACACCTTTCTGTTTGGTTTGCAAATCCTGTTTCGTAGATTCTCCCACGGGCGGGACGTTCGAATCGCCCCGCCCGTCCAATCGAAATCGCAGCGTTTACGCTACTGGCTGAGCCTCGGAGTCTTTCTCCGCAGCGCTCTGCGAAGCCTCGCGCGCCTCTTCGGCGGCTTCCTCGGCCAAGCGCTCAGCAGCCAGTTCGGGCGTCAGGCCCTTGTACTCCTCCGTGCGGCCGCGCTTCGACCAGATGCGCACGACCTCGCCCAGCACGACGAACACCAGCACGCCAACCAGCATCGGGATCTTCGAAAGCTCTTCTTCCGAACCGTTCAACGGAACGATGGTGGCGATGATAGCCAGCACCAGCTCGATGGCGGGGACGGCCAGCATGACGTACATGAGCTTGCCCTTGAAGGGGAAGGTGAACACGCGCGGGCGGTTCGGATCGACCTTGCGCAGCTTCAGGAACGCGGTGAACATGGGGATGTAGCTGATCAGCAGGAACACGACGTTCATGGAGAACAGCATCCAGAAGATGCCCTCGGAGATAGCCGGAATCGGGATCAACTGCAGCATGAGGGCCAAGGACGCCACTACGCCGTTGATGATTGCCGCACCCGTAGGCATGCCGGTCTTCGCGCTCTCATGGGCGAACAGCTTGGGCATGTTGCCGTGCTTCGCCGCATAGTCGGCCACGAAGTTCACGCCGAAGGACCAGGAAGCCATGTTCGCGAACAGCGTGACCAGGAACACCACGCAGATCAGCATGAAGATGGGGGAAGCCTCGCCCACCATGGTCATGACCGCGTAGATCATGCCGAAGTCGGGATCGATCTGATCGGCCGGAATGGCAGCGCCGATGCCGAACGAGCAGAACAGGTAGATCGCAGCGATGGCCAGGCCGCCCAAGATGATGGCCTTGGGAATGTCGCGCGAGGGGTTCTTCATGGCGTCAGCGAAGGTGCAGATGACCTCGAAGCCCATGAAGTTGAACAGGATGATGGACAGGTACGTAAGCGCGTTGGTGTTGGTGAGGTCGGGAACGAACGTAGCCGGGGACATATCGCTGGCGAAGCCGTTGTTCATGGCGTACCAAATGCCCAGACCGCCGACCGACACCGCGATGAGCACTTTGAGGATGGCGCCGCCGTTGAGGATCCACGCGGAATCGGACACCTTCGAAAAGCTCATGAACACGACGATCCATACGAATGCCAGCTCGATGGCAAGCACCGGCCCCAGCTCGAACTCAACGCCGAACACCATGCCCAGAATATCGGGGAACAGCGTTGCCAAAGACGCAATCCACAGCGGGAAGTTAATCCAATAGTACCAGGCCACACGGCTGCCCCAGCGATCGCCGAACGCCTCGCGGATCCAGTCGTACAAGCCGCCATCGGAATCGTACGTGGTTCCCAGTTCGGCCACCACCATGCCGTACGGAAGCAGGAACGTGATGATGAGGAAGATCCACCAGAAGAACTGCTGGTTGCCGATGGCGGCTGCGGGTGCTGCGGCCTCGGCAACGAACACGACGCAGATCACCGACAGGATCACGCTCATGAATGAAAACTTTTTAACTTTGTTGCTCATGCGTATCCCCCTTCCAGGGGTTCGGCTCCACCGAGCCGCGCCGGCTTGGCGACGCGGGCCCGGCCCGGTGGAGCGCTCGATCATGGTGAACGGGTTGCGCGCCTCGCGCCGCGCAACCCGCCAAGGTCTCTTTTGCTACTTGCTGATCTTCTCGAGCACCGCGTTCATGCGGGCCTCGGCGGCGTCGGCCACGGCCGCGTCCTCGACGGTCTTCGGGCACAGGTAGGCCAGGATGGCGCGGATGGAGTGCTTGCGGTTCTCGGCCTCGACCCAGCACAGCGAGCGCTCGGGGCTGTCCATGACCTCGTCGGTCACTTCCTCGCCGCGGGTGGCCGGCAGGCAGTGCATGAACTTGGAGTCCGGGCCGGCGAAGTCCATCATCTCCATGGTCACCTGGTACTTGGGGAAGAAGACGTCCATGTAGGACTCGCCGCCCTCCTCCTCGTCGTACAGGCCGTACCACACGTCGGTGTAGATGAAGTCGGCGCCCTTGATGCACTCGATGTCGTCGGAGACGGTGACGGTGCCGCCGGACGCCTTGCAGTTCTCCTCGGCGATGGCCATGATGTCGACGTCGGAGTCGACCACCAGGCCGCCGTCGGTGACCTGCTTGCCCTTGGGGCCGAAGTGCACGAAGTCCATGCCCATCTTCGAGGCGATGAACATGAGCGACACGCACACCTGGGTGGCGTCGCCGATGAAGGCCAGCTTGCAGTCCTCGATCCTCTTGCCCTCGGGCAGGTTCTCGATCATGGTCAGCAGGTCGCCGAGCTCTTGGGTGGGATGGTTGTAGTCGGACATGCCGTTGACGACGGGGGCGGCGCTGTTGGCGGCCAGGCCCACCACGTCGGGGTGGCGGTTCACGCGGGCCATGAGGATGTCGACGAGCGAGCCCATGACGCGCGCGGTGTCCTCGAGCGTCTCGTGGCCGCCCAGCTGGATGGTGCCCGGGCCGTAGAACTGCGCGTGGCCGCCCAGGTCGGTCATGGCCGTCTCGAAGGAGATGCGGGTGCGGGTGGACACCTGCTGGAAGATCATGCCGAGCGTCTTGTCCTTGAGCACCTGCGGGTAGCGCCCGCCCTCCTTGATCATGGTCTTCATGGAGCGCGCCAGCTCGATCATGTCGAGCAGCTCTTCCTTGGTGAAGTCGTTGGTGTCGATGTAGTCCTTCACGGCCATGCTGGTCCTCCTTATTGACTGCCGCGGCCGATGCCTTTTCCCGGCCGCTTCTCTTGGCGCCTACCATGCTGCCAAGATGGCTTCTTGTGAAGGAATAATGAAGATTATTTTTCGCACGCCTCTTCTATATCTCAAATAATCTTGGGTGTTTAATTGATTGATCAGGTGTTATAGTAAGCGTCGCCAATTGCCCTACAACCTCGCTACACCCTTCTAAACCTGCGAGGTAGAATTACCGAAAGCGGCACAGACACTTCGTCCATCGGAAAACGAGGGAGTATCGCCTTGGAGATCGCATTCTATTTCTATACGATTCTCATCATGCTCGTCTGCGTTGCCGCAGGGACGATTTCGCTTTCTGCATACTTCGTCTCCCGCAGGCGCAGCCATTTGTTCATGGTGGCGTTCTTCCTGTTCTACTTCCTTGATCTCGCGATCATCTTCCAAAACGAATACCTTGGGCAGAATACGGATTTCCCCCTGGACGCGTTCTACGCCATCGATCAACCGCTGCTCAGAATCTTGTTCGCAGCCGGCGTTATCGAATCGCTCTGGCTTGTCGCCTGTGACTTCGTGGATGAAAAAAGGCTCGCTTTGAGAATCGTTCCCGCTGTAGGATTCGTGATTTTGAGCGGCGCGATCGTCATCATCCTTCCCGAAGGACAATTCAAGCAGTGGCTGTTCTACAGCATGCGGCAAGTGTTTTTGATCTGGTGCCTTGCCTACCTGCTGCGCCGGTACTGGACTTCTACGAACGAGATAGAAAAAACGCGCATGAAGCGACAGGAGCCGCTGTTCCTGATCACGATAGCGCTGACCTTGGGCATCCTTGTGGAAGATACGTTCATGATGCTGGTCTGGAACCCCGAAGCGGTATCTGCAACCATGCTTCCCCTCTACATATCCGAGCGCAACTTCTGCGAGAACTTCCTTATGCTGGCCTTCGCGTTCTTCAGCTTGAAAGAGTCGGGGGAAACGCTTCGCATGCGGTTCAAGGAACCGCCGACATCCGAGAATCCCACCGTGCAAAGGCACATCGACGACCTGCTGCCCACGTTTTGCGAGCGGCACGGCCTGACGGCGCGCGAGCGCGAGATCTTGGCCCTTGTGCTGCAAGGCAAGGACAACCAGAACATTGCAAGCGAGCTGCAACTGGCGTTGGGAACCGTGAAGGCGCACGTGCACAACATCCTGAAGAAGACCGACCACGCGAGCCGCCAAGAGCTGACGCGCGACTTCTGGAAGGAATAAAGCGGCGCCGCGCGGCCAACCTTCGAGCGTACGGGGGCGGCTCGACAAGCAAGCGCGGTCATGCGAGAATCAAGGGGCAACAGAGGAGCACGCACCGCTTCGGCGTTGTCGCAGCGTTGATACGTCACCGTCGCGACAACGCCGAAGCCTCGAAAGGATCTTGTCATGAACCCGTCCGGCCTTGTCACCATCGAACCTGATCAAACCGACCTTCTTGAAGAACTCGCGCGCATGCTGGGCACCTGCTTTCGCGAAGAGCTCTGGTACGTCACATGCTTGGACGCGCTTGATGCGGACGAAGACCGCAAGCTTGCCATCACTCAGGCATCGATCAGGTCGGACTTCATGACCACCGCGCCTTACGGCTGCGTGCACGCGCTGCCCGACCATGCCGGCGTGGCGAACGCCTTCCTGCGCAGCGATCTGGGCGATGCTGCATGGGCGGATCTTGAGGAGCGGTCCTGGAGCTTGGTGGAAACACAGCTGACGCCGGAAGAACAGGCCGTGCTGCTGCCGCGCGCCGAAGCCATGGAACCCCTGTCGGACACGAACTGGCCCTTCGCGCATGCCGCCTGCGACGAAGACTTCATCTACTTCGTGTCCATCGGCGTGGATCCCGCCCGTCGCGGCAGCGGGGCGTTCGGTCGTCTTATCAAGCCTATCCTGGCCTACGCCGACGCGCGCAACCTGCGCACGTACCTGGATTGCTACACCGATCGCCTGGAGCAGATCTACGGCCATTACGGTTTCATCACCGTCGAGCGCAAAACGGCACCCGGCTTCGACCTGGTCGAACGCTGCATGGTGCGTGATCCGCAACCCGTCGCGTAGGAGCCTTCCGTGCGCAGCAACGAACTTGCCAAGCTTGCAGGCGTGACCGTGCGCACGCTGAGGCACTACCACGCCATCGGGCTTATGGCGGAGCCGTCGCGCGCGGAAAACGGGTACCGCGAATACGAGGCGGAGGACCTGGTGCGCCTGCTGCGCATCAAACGGCTTTCGGCTTTGGGGTTCTCACTTTCGCGGATCGGCGAAGTGCTCGACGAGATGGACGCGAACCTGGAAGCGGCGTCCGACCCGAACGCCGACGCCGCCCTTGACGAGCTTGACCGAGAGCTGGAGCTGCAAATTGCGCACCTGCAAGAGCAGCGGCGCACCATCGCTCTGCTGAAACGCGAGCAGCTCGATCCTGACCTGCCGATACGCTTCGCACGTGCTGCGAAAACCCTCATGGGCGATGCGTACGAGACAGCCTCCGTCCATTCAGGGAACCGCCAAACGCTCCTCATTGCCGGGCACCTCTACACCGACGAGGACGTAGCGGAGCTGGAACGCGCCGTCGCCGCACTCGATCAGCGCGGGCTTCTGGACAGGCTGCATAAGATACAGGATCGGTTCGAAAACCTGGCTCCCGACACCCCGCGCGAAGAGATCGATCGCCTGGTGGCCGAGACCATGAACTGCCTTGATCCCATTATCGATTCCTTCGATCCCGACAATTGGGATCGAGACTTCGACACGCCGGCCGATCTGCTCATAGACGAGATGGCGAAGCAGGGGCTGAACGAAGCCCAGGTGTACGCGCAAGATCGCATCGAGGAGGAGATGGAGCGACGAATTATGAAGAAACGGGAGCTGATGCTTGACCCCGACGTTACGTCGTAGTTTTTACTGCTCGGTAGATCACCGACGCAGAAAGGACTATCATGCACGGCAAAGGCACTACCATCCGCTTCCTCGTTTCGAGTACGCTTTCGCTTCTTGGCAACTCGATCGCAGCCATCGCGCTCCCCCTCATCCTGCTCGCCACCACCGGCGACGCACTGGCGGCCGGCGCCCTGGCGCTCGTATGCGCCGTTCCGCAGATGCTGCTGGGCGTTCTGGGCGGCGCCGCGCTCGATCGCTTCAACCGGCGAAACATCTCCATCCTCTCGGACTTGATATCCGCCGCCAGCGTCGCGCTCATCCCCATCGTCGATATGATCTGGGGCTTGAACTTCTGGTGGTTCGTCGTTTTGGGCCTTATGGGCGCTGTCGGAGACATCCCGGGCATGACCGCACGCGACGCCCTGCTGCCCACCGTCACCAAGCGCGACGGTGTTGACCTGCAACGATTCATGGGCATGTCGCAGTCTTTGGACTCGCTCACCACCATCGTGGGCCCGGCGATCGCTGCGCTGCTGATCGGCACGGTCGGCGGAACCTCCGCCCTTTGGTTCACGGCGGCGCTCTCCGCCGCGGCGGCCATCGTTACCATGACCCTGCCGAGCGTTGTCGGAGTTCCCGAAACCGCCGCAGGCGAACCGATCGATGCCGCAAGCCCCAGCCCTTCCCGGGGTATCGCAGCAGCCGCGTTCGGCGCGTTGCGAGAGGGACTGCGCGTACTGCTTCGCAGCGATCGAGTCCTTGCCTGCTCCACCCTGTTCTCGTTCGGCATCGTCATGGTCATGGGGTCGTTTCAGGGATTGGTGCTTCCCGTGCATTTCACGCTTACGGGCCAGCCTGAGCTTTTGGGCTACGTGTTGTCGGCGCTTTCCGGCGGCATGCTGATAAGCTCGCTTGCATACGCGGCGCTCGCGCCCCGCTTGAGCAGGCGCGCGTGGTACGTGACGTCGCTCGTCGGCATGGCGGTGGGCGTGGCCCTGCTCAGCACGCTGCCGCCCTTCCCCCTCATGCTGCTCGGCGCGCTCGTGCTGGGCATTGCGGCGGGCCCGGCCTCGGCGCTATTGGGATTCTTCATGTACGACCGCATCCCCGACGCTTCGCGCGGCAGCGCGTTCGGCACCCAGAACTCCATCATGCTGATTGCCGCTCCGGTAGCCGTGTTCGCCACGTCCGTTGCCGTGAGCACGCTGGGAGAGAGGCCGGCGGCGCTGATCCTCATGGCGTGCTGGGGGCTTATCACCGTAGCGGCTCTGTTGGTGAAGCCGATGCGCCACCTGGACGATGAAAGCGAGGCCTCCGGCGAAGAGGCGTCCCCGGAGGCCGCTCCCGCCGCCGACCGCTAGCGCAGGCTAGCGGTCGCGCTCCTGCCACGACGTGGAGCCGATGCGCCCGAGCGAAAACGCCGAGCCGTCGAACGCAAGCTCCGTGACGCTCGCGTTGGGGATCTTCACGGGATCGTTGACGCGCAGCGGATCGACCAGGTACACGATCGTGCGCACTACGAACGAATGCGTCACCACCAGCACGTTGCCGCCGCCGGAACGCTGCACGGTCGCAGCAGCCTCGCAGAAGAAGCCGCGGAGCCGCTGCTCGATCGTTGCAAAGCGTTCAGCGCGCCCCGAGCAGTCGGCATTCGCCAGAACGTCGGCCACCTCGGGCAGGCGGCGGTTGTGCTCCTCGAAGGAAAGATCGGCCCCGAAGCCCGCCGTGAGCGTCGCATGCAGAAGCTCGCCCGGTTCGCCCTCCAAATCGCCGTAGCACCATTCGCGCAACCGCGCGTCATGGGCCAGGGGAAACGAAACGCCCGAACAGGACGGCTCGCCGCCGCTCAGGGACAAGAACGGCTCGGGAGCAACGTAGGATTCACCGCGCGCGTGCGACCGCGCGTCCAGCAGATGGTCGAGCGTCTGCACGGCGCGACCGCTGTCGCTTGAGTAGGCGGCTGCGAAATCCACGCTAGCCAATCCGCGCCCAAGTGCCTGAGCTGCGCGAATACCCTCGTCGGTAAGCGGAGTATCGCACCACCCCTGCACTTTCCCCATAACGTTGAACAGCGTCTGCCCATGGCGGACCACGTAGAAGTTGACGGGGGCCGCTTCGTCGCGCACAAGGGAGTCGGACAGGGGACCCTGCGGCGCGAGCTTCCTATTCATGGGAGTCCTGGGGCAGCTTGCACACGTCAACCCAGGCGCAGGGAGAAGCGCATCGCTCCAGTTCATCGGGGGTCAGGCGCACGGCGCTCGCCGCGTTGCCCGCTGCCGGGTAGACCACGTCGAAGCGTCGCAGCGATTCGTCCAGGCACACCTCGACGCCCTCGTTCACGGCGAAGGGGCACACGCCGCCTACCGCGTGCCCGATCAAAGGCTCGGCTTCGTCGGCCTTGAGCATCTTGGGCTTGGCGCCGAACTGCGCCTTGAACTTGGGGTTGTCGATGCGCGCGTCACCGGCGGCCACCACAAGCACAACGCGATCCCCCACGCGAAACGAGAGCGTCTTGGCGATGCGCGCCGCCTCGCAGCCCACCGCGGCGGCCGCAAGATCAACCGTTGCGCTCGATGTCTCGAACTCGAGCACGCGATCTCCCATGCCGCGCTCCTCAAGAAACGTCCGCACTCTATCGATAGCCACGTCGTGCCTCCCATCTTCAAACGACCGGCCCAGTATAGCAATCTCCTGGACGTTTCCGGTCGAAACTCCCGTACAGAACAGGGAGGCGGGGCACCCTTCGCCCCGCCTCCCTGCGCGTTCGCTTCGCCCGCCCCGCCCGACTCGAACGGAAAGCGGGCGTCTTCAAGAATCCTGCCGCATTCCCCTATTCGTACTTGGAAAGGAACGCGCGCGTGCGCTGGTGCTGCGGGTTCTCGATCAACTGGGCCGCCGGGCCTTCCTCCACGATCACGCCGCCGTCCATGAACACGATGCGATCCGCCACGTCGCGCGCGAAGCTCATCTCGTGCGTGACGATGACCATGGTCATGCGCTCGTCAGCCAAGTCGCGGATGACTTTGAGCACGTCCTGGGTCAGCTCAGGGTCGAGCGCGCTGGTGGGCTCGTCGAAGAACAGCACGTCGGGATCGAGGGACAGCGCCCGGGCAATGGCCACGCGCTGCTGCTGGCCGCCGGAAAGCTCGCACGGAACCATATCTTCCTTGCCGGTCAGGCCCATCTTCGCCAGCAGCGCCTTCGCCTCGGCCATCACCTGGTCCTTGGGGCGCTTCTGCACATGGAGGGGCGCGTCGGTCAGGTTTTTGATCACCGAGTAGTGAGGGAACAGATTGAAGTTCTGAAACACCAGGCCGAAGCTCGTTTTCGCCTCGCGCAGAACCGCTTTCGACGCGTACTTCGCCCGCCCCGTCCCGTCGTCTTCGGCAACCACCAAGTCGCCGTACGCAAGACGCCCGGCATCAAGCGTTTCCAGCAGCGTCAGGCAGCGCAGAAGCGTGGACTTGCCGCCGCCTGACGGGCCGATAACGGCCACCACCTCGCCTTTGCGCACCGTCAGGGATATATCTTTGAGCACGTGCGCGTCGCCGAAGCTCTTACGAGCGTGATCCAGCTGCACAAGCGTCTGTTCGGTCATGGCTCTACTCCTTCTTGCAGGTCAGAAAACAACGAGGCGGATCAGTCGCGGTAATAGTTGAGACGCTTCTCGATGCGAGTCAGGATCATTTCGACGATGAAGTTGAATATCCAGTAGATCGCACCGGCGATCACGTACGGAACCATGCTGATCTGCGACGCCGCCAGCGCCTTCGCCTGGCTGAACATTTCCATGATGCCCAGAACGAACGCGAGCGACGTGTCTTTGACCAGCGTGATGACCTCGTTGCCCATAGCCGGAAGAATACGCTTGACCACCTGGGGAAGGATGATCTTCATGAAGGTTTGGAGACGCGAGTAGCCCAGAACCGAGGCCGCTTCGTACTGGCCGCGCGGAATGGACTGGATGCCGCTGCGGTAGATCTCGCCGAAGTAGGCCGCGTAGTTGATGATGAAGCCGATGGAGCAGGCGATGTACTTCCAATCGTTGCCCATCTGCAGGCCAAACAGGTAATACGGCCCGAACATGAGGGCCATGAGCTGCAGCATGAGCGGGGTGCCGCGCATGATCGATATGTAGAACCGCGTGATGAGCGCGACCGGCTTGAACCGGCTCATACGGCCAAGCGCCACCAGGATGCCCAAGGGGAGCGCCCCCAAAAGCGTGGTCACGAAGATCTGGAAAGTGAACACGAAGCCCGAAAGCAAAAGCTCCATCATGGTGGAAAATTCCATACCCGGCCTTTCTTGAAACGTCGCAGGTCCAGCAAAGTCAGCGAGAAGCGCTGACGTGCCCCGAATTGCCCCGGTTCGCGGCCGAGCGTGCTTTGCACGTGAGGGCAAGCGAACAAGGGGCAAAGCGGGGTGCGTCAGCGCTTCGCAGCGTCGAGCGGTTCAGGCGGCCGGTCGGCCGCCTGAAGTCTTACAGCACCCAGTTGTCGTACGTGATGCCCTGATCCTTATACTTCTCGCACAGCTGCTTGACGAAGCCCTCGTCATCCAGCTGCTTCAACGCGTCGGTGACCTGCTTGGCAAGCTCCGTGTCGCCCTTCTTGAAGCCCACCGCGTAGTTCTCGGGAGCCAAAACGCCCAGCTTAACGTACGCATCGGACTTAGCGGCCATCTGGTAGCTGGCGATGGACAGGTCGCACGCCACGGCGTCTACCATGCCGGACTCAAGCTGCATGAACGCGTTGTTGTAATCGCCGATGGTCTGAAGCTCCTTGAAGGTATCGGCAAGAGCCTTCTGACCCTTCTCGTCCTCCAGCACGTGCAGCGCCGCGGAATCAACCTGCGTCAGGACGATCTTGCCCTTCAAGTCCTCAAGCGTCTTGATGTCGCTTCCGGACTTCACGACCACCATCTGCTCATTGTACATGTACGGCTCGGAGAACGTGTACCCGTCTTCACGGCCTTCCATGGTAAAACCGTTCCAGATGCAGTTGATGGAGCCGCTGTTGATGAGCGCGTCTTTGGCGTCCCAGTCGATAGGCTCAAGCTTGAGATTCCAGCCCATCTTTTCAGCCACGGCCTTGGCAAGCTCCAAATCGAAGCCCGTGAACTGGCCGTCGTCGCCCACGTAGCCGTAGGGCGGATAGCTCTGGTCGAATCCGACCGTCAGCGTGAACTGGCCGTCCTTAGCCGCATTGTCTGCCTCCTGGTTGCCGCCGGAACAACCCGCCAGCATCACCGCAGAAAGCGCCAGCGTCGCCGCAGCTGCGACAATCGCCAAAAGCTTCTTCTTCATTGCCTCTCCCATCATGTCGCGCAGGATCCGCCCCTTCCCCGGTATGCAGCCTGCCACTCTTTTACTTTACTGCACTAAAGTGCTGGAGCAGAGTATAGCATAGATGACGAAAAGGGAAAGACCCTCTTTGGACGTGACGCGGCAAGCGGCAGAACGTCGCTCGGAGCGAGGCGGGGCGCGGCGACGGGGCGGGCGGGGGGCGCCTCCGTTTCAAGCCCCCGCACCGCCTCCCCGTCGCCGCGCCCCGCCTCGCCTCGCCGGTTCGGGCATCTCGGCTTCGCACCCCCGTCGCCACACACCCGTTTCGCGCTCCCGCGCAGCCCCCACCTCCCGTCCCTGCCCCCACTTCAGCTTGCTTGCGCGCGAAAAACCGCTCCCGCTGGCAGGTTTTGACGGTTTGAGGTCGCTTGAGCCGACCGGACAAGCGCTCGCAAAAGCGCAGCGCAACAGCACAAGGCCGTGACCAGGCATAACGAAAAGCGAGCCGAACGGCAACGGGAACGGCGCCAACTTCGACGACCCCTAAACGTGAAAACCTGCCAGCGGGAGCGGTTTTTCGTGCGCAAGCCAGCGAAAGGGGCGAACGGCGCGCACGCGTCGGACTCCCGCGCCGGCATCGCAAGAACGGCCTTACAGCAAACGGCGCCTCGGAGCATTTCCGAGGCGCCGTTTTCGCTATCAGATCGTGTCGTGCTAGCCGATCATCCTCATGACCGTTTCGCCCACCACGTCCGCATGGACGCCGGCGGCAAGAACCAGGAAGCGCAACGCGCACCCGCCGACGAGCGCGCCCACAGCGCCGCACGCCATCAATCTGCCCGTACCCTTCTTGTGCTTCACCAGCCCGACAACGGACGCGACCAAAGGCAACACAAGGCCGCATCCGACCACCAGACCCCAGAAAAGCGGGGCAAGGGAACCAGTAGCGAGCATCTGGGCGGACTGGGCGGCTGCTGCTGCTACGGCCGACCCTTCTCCGCCCAACGAAGAAACCAAAAGAGCGCCAAGTACGAAGCATTCCACGATCACGAGCGCCACCACCGCGACTTCCATCAACCAAGAAGCACGAGATGCCAAAGGATCCTTTTTTGCCAGCACCACAGCCGTCACCTCAACCAGCGCAACGCCCGTATCGATACCTGATACCGCAAACAAACACGGCAGCAACAACGTATTCCATAGCGGCACGCCCGGAGCCATCATGAGCAGCATGCCCGTGTACACCGCCACGAACAAACCGAGCGCAATGCCGATGACCGCCAACACCTTGCGCATGCGAACAAGCCCCTTCGCTCGTTCCGCGCTGTTGGCAAGATGCCTTTCCACTTTGCCCACGGCCAGCACCGCCGACAAGCCGAACACGATAATGGCCGCAAACGCACCCCAAGCACCATATGTCATCCACGAGGTGAAGTGACTGAAGCTTTGCCACATCATAAGCCCGCGCATCGGTTGGGTCAGTTCGGACAGCAGTAGCAGCAAGCCAACGCCCAAGCACACCGCTGATGCCCACATGGAAGCACAAATAATCTTGGCGTGACGCTTCTGGTCTATCAGATAGAGCACCGCTGCCGTAACGAACCCCCCAGCTCCCATGCCGCCTAAAAACAGGTACAACGCGGGCTGCCAACCCCATATCGATTGCATCTCCATACTCACTTCTCCGTTCCCAGCAGCAAGCAAGACGGATCGTTCGCTTGGGCGATGGGAACCGCAGAGCCCCCTGTAGACTCCATCAGCTCGTCCAAAGGTCCGAATTGCAGAGCGCCGAATTTGCACGCGCGCACGCAGTACGGCTCATCCTCAATAGAAAGCCCCGACCCACGGCAGCAATCGCACTTATCCATGGCAGCCGAATCGTATCGAGGAACCTCGTACGGACACGCTTGGAAGCAGTACTTACAGCCTATGCACACGTTCTTGTTTACCCGCACAACACCGTTAACGTCCTTCGAGATCGCACCAGCCGGGCAAACCTTCATGCAGCTCGGATCGGCACAATGCATGCAGGATGTGGAGATAAAGAACGTCCGTCCTCTTTTACGCTGGTACGAGGAAACAGTCCGCCTGCCAGGAGCATCTTCGGCCAGGCCGTTATGCTTCCTGCATGCTTCAACACAACGCCCGCAGCCAGAACAGCGAGACAAGGCAACCAAGAAACCGTACCGAACGCCGTCATGCTCAGGCGCCAAATCCACTTCTTGAGCGCGCGCCTCATCGCCAGAAGTAACAACTCCTCCCAGCGCAAGCGCGCATGCGCCCGCGGCCGATGCCCGCAAGAGCACTCGGCGCGTTACGTTCGCTTCTTCTCCCATGTTTACACCTACTTTCAATGTCGACGGCGGCTATTCCTCGACGTTAAACACAACACTAGAAGCAAGGGGAGAAACAACGCCGTCTTCGGCAACGGCCCGAACGTCAAGTTTGAACGAACCCGGCTCCTCGGTCACATAGTCGAAGTGCCAATGCACCCAATCCTGCGTGGTGGCCTCAGACGTATCGAACGCACTCCACGTCTGTCCGCCGTCCAGAGAGAACTCCACGGCCTTGATCTGCTTTCCGCAATCATCCGCATAGCCCTCGAACGTGACCATGTCTCCAACCTTGAACGTATCGGAAACCGTGTTGAGCACGCTCACCTTGGCACGATAGTCTGCATCCGGGCCTTGAACCTCGGGAACCTCGTCGGACACGGATAGCTCGATATCGGTAACCGCACGCGTGAAGTACTTCGCCACGGTATCGGGAATCCAAACCTGCAAGCGCTCGCCGTCCGAAAGCTTCTGGTCGCCGATCTGGTACACCAGCATTGCTTCTTTATCCGTCACATACGTCAGCGGCATCGGCAGGCCATAGCCATCCTTGTCTTTGAACGTGATCGCGTTAACCTGCGGATCAACGTCAACCAAGGAAAGCATGTCCGACACTTTAACTCCTGTGACGCTGGCCATGGCAAGCGCGGGGCTCATGCTGCAAGTGCAGCGCATTTTCTCGGTCTCGGCCTTCATGCGCTCGATTTCCTCGAGTCCTATGGTGCGCACCTTCTCCACATTGCCGCCGATATTGACATAGTAGCTCTCGTGAGTCACCGCATCAAAGGCATAGCCAGGCTTGGCGCACATGCTGGTGGCAGCCGTGCCGAACAGGTTGAACACCTCGTCGGTTGGCGTGAGCGTGTCCTGGCAAAACGAGAAGCTACCGGCCACGTTCGCAACTTTGACGTAGTCCACTGCATTGCGCTGCATCACTTGAACAGGGCTTAAATCCTCCGCCGCAATCGCTACCCCGGGACCGAACGCGCTTATGCCGCCCAGCGCGATACTGGCACCCATCGTGCAACCCAGCACCTTCGTCCCAATGGAATGTCTCATGTTATCCCTCCACATTGCTCTTAGCAGTAACCATGACTTCTTGGTTATTAACGCTGACCAGACCCGTTTCCGTGATGCCGCGGATCGTCAGCACGTAGCTGCCGTCGGTTTCGGGCGTCCACGTATAGTGCCAGTACACCCACTGTCGAGGATCGGTCTGGCCCAAGTCGTAGGCAGTCCACGTTTTGCCGTTGTCCATGGAGAACTCAAGCTTGGTGACCGCTTCGTCGTACGCATCGGCATAGCCTTCGAACGTGAACGGCTTCCCGGTCTCGATGATCATGCCCTCAGGAACCTTCAGGATAGAGGCGTTGGGCTTGTTGATGTACGGGCCCTCGCCATACGAGTTGAAGCCATTCATCATCCAGTCTTCCCAAGGCTTCTCTTCGTCGGTCAGCGTATAGCCCATGCACTGCTTCACGAATGACTGAGCATCGCATCCCTCGACCCAGTTGATGCAGGGGCTACCCTGACTAGGATCGAGACGCTTGCCGCCAATTTCGTACACCAGGTACACGTCGTCGAAGCTTGCCTCCGGCACGCCACGGTTGCTATGCGTCATTTCGCCATTGGTGTGAAACTCCCGACGATCGAACAACACACCGGTGATGTCTTTGCTTGCGCCGCCGCCCTTCTCAATGAGCCAGCTCAACGGAATGCCCGTGATTTCTACGTTGGAAATACCGCCACCGCCAGGCATGTTGTCCACACAGTGGATTTTGGAGAGTTTTGTAACCGTTGCACCGGCGCCCTCGGCCTCAGCGATGAGATCAGCAAGCTTGGCGGTGTACGGCTTGTTCACCAGGCCGTTTATGGTGACTTCCCAATTGTCCACGAAGTCCTGCGGCATTTCCGCATCAAGGACGTTTTTACCCATGATATGGATCAGGTGATCGTAATTGGAATGAATCCAATCGTAGGTAAACATATCTTCGGGTGCAGTGGTGGTGGTTTGGTCGAACTTGAATTCGCCCTGGACATCCTTCACTTTAACGATCCCGTCCAGATGGTCGTACTTGACCTCGTCCCAAAGCTCAGCACCGTTGCCGTTCTCAGTAATGTTATGGCAGCTGATGCATTTTCCGCCACGGTCCTCGAAGTTGGTGCCGTTGCGCTCGCCATAGTGCACGGCGTGCATCACGGTACCCATTTCTTGGCCATCATCGGCGCTGTGGCACAGCATGCACTGATCGACGGTGAGCTTGCTGCCTAGCGCATCGTTCCATACGGTGGGGTGAGCATATTCCATGTTGGACAAGGCGTCGCCAAGATCTTCGTGGCAAGCTCCGCAACCACGGTTGTCGGCATCCAAGAAATAGTTATTGTACGTCGTACCTTCTTCATAGGGGCGGTTCCAGTGGTAACACTGATACTCGGATGGCGTACGCTGGACCTTGGTTCCGTCTTCCAGCGTGCGAATCTCAGGAGCGTACTCCTTGTTAATCTCCTGCCAGCGGGCATTCTCCTCGGCAAGCACCGCTTCGGACTCCTCGATGCTGTTGGCGTATTGTTTCCCCTCGCCCGAAGCATCGCCCTCTGCCGCCGGGTCCTGCTGCGCACAGCCAACAGCGCAAAGCGATCCGGCCAAGAGCACTGTAGTTACCCACACGAACTTCTTTTTCATTCCCCTTCCTTTCTCTCCCTGTGGCGCGAAGAGGACAGACGCCTCGGATCTTGCTCGTCTCAAGCATTTCGAGCGGTCTAGCTCCCCCGTCGCTTTACCTCCAAGCTGTATCGTATCATAAATCATACAAATATGTGATACTTGTCTTAGTGATATATGATTCTTTTTCAAGAATGGATCGAGCTTTGCCCAAAACGATAACCGGGCTCCTTTTCAACAAGGAACCCGGTTATCGTTTTTGCTGTTCAAAGACCTATTTTGCCGAAAATGCCCTACCCTTTTCTAGCAAGGCTCTCCAACCCCTCGAACGCATCCGACAACGCGCTGGGTATCACCACAAGGCCGCCCTTCTCCTTCACGCTATCCGACACGAAGCTCATAGCGCGAAGCTGCAGCGCCGCATCTTCTTCTTTGTACGTGCGCGCGGCGTCCACGAACATTTCGGATATCTCCTTCTCAACTTCAGCCAAGATGACGCGCGCGTTGTACTCGCGCTCAGCGCGGGCTTCAGCCGACATGGCCTCCTGCAGCTCTTCGGGGATCTTGATGTCGCGGATCTCCACCGACACCACCGTAATGCCCCATTCGCTGGTTTTCCGCTCAAGGATGGCTGCGATCTCTTTGTCGATTTGGGCGCGACGCATGCCCATCTGCGCGATATTGACGCCGCCGATCACGTCGCGCAACGTGGTTTGGGCAATCCAGAACACCAGGCGCTCGAAGTTGCGAATTTCAGAGCACGCCTTGCCCGCGTCCCACACCATCCAGAACAAGACCGCGTCTACGTTCACAGGAACCAAGTCGGAGGTCAGTACCTGCTCAGCTTTGAACGACGTCGACCGCATACGCAAGTCGATGACCGCCGACGCGTATTCGACAAAGGGAATCATAAGGATAAGACCGGGACCGGCCACGCGGTTGAACCGACCAAAGCGCATAACCACGGCGCGCTCCCATTCAAGTACAACATGCGCACAGCTGAACAAGACAGCACCTGCCACTATGCCGACCACAAGAATCGCAACCGACGATGCAAGCCATGCAATCAGTCCGAAAACAGCCACAACGGCCAGAACCAGAACCCAGCGCAACATCGTAGCGCCCCAGCGACTTGTAGCCGTATCCTTGAAATTGTCTTCGATCTCAGCCGAAACGCTCGAGCGATCCCGCTCTTCGGGCTCGCTGAAAAACGACCTCTCCCCCATGTTATCTCCCCTATTCGATCGGTTACTCGGAAAAGCGTTCCTTCACCCGCACCAACACGTCCCCCTCCGAGACGTTGCTCTCCCGAGCCACGCGTACCAGTTCGTCGATAACAAGGTCCACGGGAGATTCCGGTAGCTGCAGTACATCTTTGTCGACGTCGGCAACGAACGATCGCTTGCCGCGACTCGAACAAATGAGATTGTCCGCTTCAAGATCCTGGTACACCTTATGAATGGTGTTGTAGTTCACGCCAAGCTGCGTCGCAAGTTCGCGTACAGTTGGCAGCACATCCCCCGGCTTGATCTGGCCGCTTTTAATAAGGAAGATCAAGTTGTTGCGAATCTGCACCCATACGGGCACTCCGGATTTCTCGTTTATGTGCAATGATTCAAACAAAGGGGTGGACTCCGCCTCTCAAAAGCATCCTGCATATGTATGATACCATGATTCAAAAGAGGTCATCCAAGCAGCACAATCCGAACGCATTGGGAAACGTGCGGATCCAAGCCCGGCGGGCGCCTGGCGGGACGAGGGAACGGGACGCGGCGCGGGACCGGCGAGACGCAAGCTCGCTGCCACCCCGCCCACCGCCCCCAGCCCCGCCCCGTTCGCGCAGGCTCCTCTGGTTCGGCGGCACGAACCGAGCCAGCTCTTCGCCGGTCGCCCACCTCGTTCGCGGAGTGCGCACCCGTTTCGCGCTCCCGTTTCGCGCTCCTGCGCAGCCCCCACCTCCCGTCCCTGCCCCCACTTCGGCTTGTTTGCGCACGAAAAACCGCTCCCGCTGGCAGGTTTTGACGGTTTGAGGTCGCTTGAGCCGACCGGACAAGCGCTCGCAAAAGCGCAGCGCAACAGCACAAGGCCGTGACCAGGCATAACGGAAAACGAGCCGAACGGCAACGGGAACGGCGCCAACTTCGACGACCCCTAAACGTGAAAACCTGCCAGCGGGAGCGGTTTTTCGTGCGCAAGCTAGCGAAAGGGGCGAACGGCGCGCACGCGTCGGCCTTCCGCGTCGGCATCGCAAGAACGGCGAAGGGGCATTCGATGGCTCATTGCCGATTTCCCCTTCCCCATGCTGCGCTGGATCTGCCTTTCGCAGCAATTGGAGCCCTTCGCGCCCGCGACCTTCGCATCATGCACGCGGGCGCCGAAAAACAAGGGCGCCCCGACCAGTTCGTCAGAGCGCCCTTGAAAATCGCATTGTCCCTGCCTGGACCAGCGGACCTGCAGGCATCCGCCTTGCTTACGCCAAGTCTCCCGCAGCCTTCACCTTCACGCGGTTCGTGTGGCCAGGATAGTACGCCAAGGGAACGTCCTCGGCATCGATGACCTCCACGGTATCGCGAATGGCACCGGCTTCCACGGCAGCCTCGCACGCAGCGACGCGCGCGTTCTCCAACGCCTCTTCGCGCGGCGTCACGTCGTAGTCGATCAACGCTTCGTACACGCCGCTCACCTTCGAGATGGCCGAGCCGATAGCGTTCGCGCACCCGGCATGCTCGGGCGTAAGCACCTGAGCCGTTCCTGCCAGGTCACGCGGCAGCACGATAGCGCCGCCGCCCACCAGCACCACGTCGATGTCGTCGCTCGACACCTTCATCACGTCGATGGCTTCCTCCACCGTCTCGCGCATGGCGTCCATGGCGCGCGCAGCCACATCCTGCGGGATATCGGCCACGAGCGCCGCATCCCCCACTTCGGCCATGCCCAAGCGCACGGCGATGTCGGTGGCAGTCATAACGTCGCCGCCGAACACGAGCGCGCGCTCGGCAATCTGGTAGCCCACCGAATCCGGGCCGACCGTCACGCTGCCGTCGTCGGCAACACGCACGATGGAACCGCCGCCCAAGCCGATGGACACCACGTCGGGCATGCGGAAGTTGGTGCGCACGCCGCCGATGGTCACGGCCACGCCGCTTTCGCGCGGGAACCCGTGCGAAAGCACGCCCAGGTCAGTGGTGGTGCCGCCCACGTCGATCACGATCGCGTCAGCCATGCGCGACAGATAGCTTGCGCCGCGAATGGAGTTCGTGGGGCCGCAGGCAATCGTAAGGATGGGGTATTGGCGCGCATGCTCCATGGTCATGAGGGTGCCGTCGTTCTGCGACAGGTACACCTCTGCGTTCACCACGCCCTTGTCGGCAAGACTGGCCGCGAAGCCCTCGGTAAACCGACGCGCCACATCGTAGAGCGCCGCATTCAAAATGGTAGCGTTCTCGCGCTCGATCAGGCCCATCGAGCCGATCTCGCTGGAAATGGACACGTGCACGTCATCGCCTAGCACCTCGGTGGCAATCTCGGCGGCACGCAGCTCATCGTCGTTTCGCACCGTGGAGAACACGCACGAGATAGCCACGGCTTCCACGCGTCCGCGCACGCCCTCGAAAAACGCACGACACGCCGCTTCGTCGAATTCCGCCAGGCGCTTGCCGTCGTATTCGAAACCGCCCTCGATAATGGCGGCGTCCACGCTGACCGCGGCGATGTCCTGCGCCCAGTCCACCATGGGCGGGATACCCACCGAAGCGGGCGCGCCGATGCGCAAGATGGCGATAGGCGCCAGGCCCTTGCGCTCCACGATGGCGTTCGTGCACTGCGTGGTGCCCAGCATGGCCTGCCCGATCTGCGCGCGATCGACGCCGCTATCGGCCAAAACGGCGTCCACCGCACCCATGATTCCGCTGTAAATATCCCCTGACGTGGGGTTTTTCACCGCGGCAACAACGTTTAAATCCTCGTCGATCAAAACAGCGTCGGTGTTCGTGCCGCCTACGTCGATTCCCAACTTGTACATAGCCTTATGCTCCCTTCCGCATGCAGCGCTCTTCAACGGGGATGTAGTCGGTGTCCAGGCCGAAGTAGCGCGGCCCCACCAGATCGATACCGGCCGGCGTGCGCCACATGCCGAAGCACTCCAGGCCCAGCGCCATCACGCGCTTGCCGTACTTGAGCGCGTCGGTGGGAACCGGCGTGAAGGTGTCGGGGTCCACCAGGCAAATGAGGTCGGGGGTGGTGGCCAAGATCTCGCCGTCAACCACGCAGCTCAGGTTCTCGTTCTGGAACTCGACGTAAGCCTGGCTGCCCCGGTCTTCGGCAATGCCCTCAAGCACCACTTTGCCAAAGTTGAACGCGCCGCGCGTTTCGCGCAGAACGTCGGAAATCTTACCCTTGAACAGCTTGTAGCCACCCGTGAACTTGAGGAAGAACTCTTCGGGCGTCAAACCCGCCGCCGACGCCTCGCTTTTCGCCAAGCGGATTGCGCGGCCCAGCTCCTCGGAGCGCGTGACAATGCCGTGCACGCCGTATTCCTTGCACGTTTGCGTATCCATGCAGAACAGCGCGATGGTCAGCGTGCCGCCGCAGGTCATCGTGGCCGCGCGGGCGATGTCTTCGGTCCACTTGTTCGTAATGGTATCCAGAATGCCCGAATTGCCCTTCTCGTCGATGAACGCCATGGGCGTAGCCGACGCACCGCCGATGGTGAACGTGACCATTTGCAGCTCCGGGAAAGCACGGCCCATGCCGTCCACGTCCACCATGGGAATGCCCAGGCGCGCAGCGGCGGCAATGGGCAGCATGGAGTTCACGCCGCCCGCTTCGATGGGCATGGTGGCGTAGATGGGCTTGCCGTAGTAGCGCGACACCATGTCGAACAGCTTGGCGAACTCGTTGGCGCCGACGCCCTTCTCGGCCAGGATGGTGGGAGCGCCCATGGACGCCGCCGGCATGATGAGCGCGCCTTCGGGCACTTCGTCGATGCCGATCATCTGCACCGGGCCGCATTCCTTCACCGCCCCGATAGCCGTGAGCTTGCCGATGTAGGGATCGCCGCCCCCGCCGGCGCCCAGCAGCGCCGCACCTAAAGCGATGTCCTCGATTTCCTGAATTCCTAGTTCTCGCACGCTTTTTCTCCTTCGAACGATGCGTAGCTTATCTCAACCGGCACGTACGGTATGTCGAAACCGAAAAACGCAGGGCCGCCCAACGCGACGCCCTGAGGCGTGCGCCATGCAGCGTCGCACGCCAATCCTACTAATAGCACACGTTTGCCGTACTTGAGCGACTCGGTGGTCACCGGCACGAAGGTATCGGCATCCACCAGGCACACCAAGTCGGGAACGCTCATGGCAACGCGCCCGTCCACTTCGGCGTACAGGTTCTCGTTCTGGAACACGACCGAGCCCGCATGCCCCCTATCGTCGCCCACGCCTTCCAGCACGGCGCGCCCGAAGTTGTAGCCATCCCGCGTCTCGCGCAGCACGTCGACGATCTTCGCGCATAAGAACAGGCGCGCGTCCGATTCCTCCAGGAAGAACGCACGGGCGGAGCGCTCGCGCGCGTCCTTCGCCGTACGGATAATACGGCCGAGGCGTTGAGCCAGGTCAACCGTCCCGCGAACGGCGCACTCCTTCATCTTCGCACCCGACATCGAAGCTCCCAGATTGATGAGCGAGCCGCCGCATGCCGTGGTCACCGCGCGCCCAATGGCCTCGGTCCAATCGTTGTCGATGGTTTCGATGAGGGCGCGGTTGCCCTTCTCGTCCACGAACGCCATGGGCGTAGTGGGCACGCCGGCCATGCAGTACGTATCCTGCTGCAATCCGGGAAATGCGCGGCCCATGCCGTCCACGTTGACCACCGGTATCCCCACGCGAGCCGCCGCGGCAATGGGAACCAGCGAGTTCAAGCCACCGGCCTCGGCCAAGACGAACGCGTCAATGGAGCGGCCCAGCCTGCGTTCCAGCAGGTCGAGCGCGCGAACGTACTCCTGGCCGTTAACGCCCTTCTCGAGCACCACTGAAGGCGCGCCCACGCTGCCGATGGACGCCACCGTCCAGTCATCAGACACCTCGTCGGCATCCAGCAGACGCACCGGTCCGCATTCGCGAATGGCAGCAGTGGTTTCGAGCGAGCCCATGTACGGATCTCCCCCGCCGCCAGCACCCAGAAGCGACGAGCCCAACGCTATATCGGCGATGTCCTCCACCTGGATAAGACGCACGCTGCTGCCCATTACAGTAGAAACCAGCCTGATCGAGCCATGTTCAAGGGGCTTGGCGGCCCCGGTTGGATTAGCGACCCAGCCAGTCCTTAATCTAATATTGACTTGGCCCTCTGGGCTGCTGGCCGGCCGCC
>NZ_CAKAKF010000004.1:0-553321 GCF_916618935.1 Paraeggerthella sp. Marseille-Q4926
AGTCAATATTAGATTAAGGACTGGCTGGGTCGCTAATCCAACCGGGGCCGCCAAGCCCCTTGAACATGGCTCGATCAGGCTGGTTTCTACTGTAATGGGGTGGGATGGGGGCTGGAGCGGGGGCGGGCGAGAAACTGAGCGCGGAGCACTCGACTTCCAGATGCTGCCTGGGAGATACGGGCCTCCTGGTCAGCCTTGCGTTTTGGGATAAGAAGCACCAGGACAATGACCTGTATCAGGCTATCCTCCTTGGCACGCTAAACGTGAATGAAGGGATGCTCACGGAAAACGCGATCGCGCTCGACGGCACCGGCACCGCACGCAAAGAGAGGGCCGCAACTCCAGGAGTCCGGCCCTCTCTTTTCTACGCAGTATTCGGACGGGTTACGAAATGTGTCCGAGGAAGTCTTTGGTACGGTCGGACTTCGGATGGTCGAACACCTCTTCCGGCGTTCCCTGCTCCACGATGAAGCCGCCGTCCATGAAGATGACGCGGTCGGCCACATCGCGCGCGAAGCCCATTTCGTGCGTGACCACGATCATGGTCATACCCGCTTTCGCCAGGCTTTTCATAACGCCCAGAACGTCGCGCACAAGCTCTGGATCAAGCGCGCTGGTAGCCTCGTCGAACAGCATGACATGGGGATCCATGGCCAACGCGCGCGCAATAGCCACGCGCTGCTGCTGGCCGCCCGACAGCTCGGACGGCTTGTACTCCACGCGCTCGCCAAGGCCCACGCGCTCAAGCTGCTCGATCGCGATCTGCTCGGACTCCTCCTTGCCGCGACGGAGCACCTTCTGCTGAGCCAGCATCACGTTGCGCTTCGCCGTAAGGTGCGGGAACAGATTGAAGTTCTGAAACACCATGCCAACCTTGGCGCGCACTTTGTTGATGTCGGTCTTCTTCGAGGTGATCTCGGTATCCTCGAAGAAGATGCGGCCCTCGGTGGGCGTTTCCAGCATGTTCACGCACCGAAGCAGCGTGGACTTTCCCGAGCCGGACGGCCCCAGGATAACCACCACTTCGCCACGATACACGTCAAGGTCAATGCCCCGCAGCACCACGTTGTCGCCAAACGCCTTGCGCAGTCCTTCGATACGCACGACGGGGGCCTCCGAAGATTCCTTTACATCGTTCATGGAAGCACCTCCTTAATGGCTCAGTCGGCCGCTGGGCGAGGGGTCGTCCCCCACCGCACCCGGGCCGGCAAACGTCTCGGACATGCGAATGCTGCGCGCTACGGCAGCGTCGGAATCGGGAAGGATCGCATCGGTGGGATTGCTGCCCAAACCCGCATGCGCGCCCTTCTTGCGCTTCCTGCGACCGCCCGCCATGCGCTGCTCCATCGAGTTGATGAGCTTCGTCATGGGGATGGTCACGATCAAGTAGAAGCCCGCGGCCACGATGTAGGGCGTTACGTTGCCCGTTGCCGCCGTGATGGTCTTCGAGAACATCATGATTTCCATAACGCCGACAGCCGCCAAGAGCGAGGTGTCCTTGTACATAAGGATGAACTCGCTGGTCATCGTAGGAATGACGCGACGAATGGTCTGCGGAATGATCACGTAGAACATAGTCTGCGCGCCGTTCATGCCCAATGAGCGGGCCGCTTCGAACTGGCCCGTGTTGATGGACTGGATGCCCGCACGGAATATCTCGGCCAGATACGCGCTGGAGTTCAGCACCAGCACGATGGCTCCCAGCACGAACAGGTCCATCTTGATGCCGAGCAGCGGCAGACCGAAGAACGCGATGTAGATCTGCAAGAACAGAGGCGTACCGCGCACGACGTTGATGTACGTTGCGCCGATAGCGCGCGGAATACGGCTTTTCGCCATGCGAAGGAACGACCACATCAACCCCAAGGGTATGGACAGCGGGAAGCTGACCACCACCAGCGCAAGGGCCACAAGCCAACCGGAAAATACCGTGGGCACCGACGTCACGACGATCGTGGGATCGAAGAACAGGTGGAGGAACTTGTTGGAGTTCCACGCCTTCACCCATTCTTGCTGCCCGAGCCACGAGGACAGCTGATCGGCTGGCGACGTGCTGACTACGGTGAACGTCTTGTCGGTTGCAGGCATGTCATGCTGCTGCCCATCGGCGGTTGTGTAGCTTCCCGCCAGGCCAAAGCTTCCGCCTCCGCCCGGCAGCAACACGCGATTGCATTCCAGCATGACAAGCGAACCGGCAGGAGCGGGATCAGAGAAAGACGCCGTCACCCGCACGCCGTCGACCGTCGCCTGAGCGGCCACGTCCAACCGGTCGAGCCCATTCATGACCGTGACCTTCACGTTTTCAGCTTCAACCGTGGAACCTTCGGGCAAGTCGATGACCACCTGGGACAAAGACTCGTCCTCGGCTGTTTGACCCTGCCACGTAACGCGCGTGGGCGTGGCACCGAGCACCTGCGAACCGTCGGCGTCGTTGGGCTGGGCGCTCCAACGCTCGGTTTCCAACGCATGCGCGCACAAGGGCTGGGCCAGCGAAACGGCAAGTGCCGCAGCGGCCAAGACCACTGCGACACGAGCGATGTGCGCTTTTGCACCGTTAACGATGTTCATGATTCGAAACAGTCAGACTACTTGAGCCACTTGGCAACAAGCTCGTCGTACGTGCCGTTGTCCCGCACGGCCTTGAGCGCTTCGTTGAGAGCCTTCGTCAGCTCAGGATTCTCTTTGCTCACCACAACGGCGTACTGCTCGCCCGTGGGAATCTCTTTGATGACTTCGCAGTCGGAGTACGCCTTCACGTAATAGTTCGCAACGGGCAGGTCAACGGAAATCGCGTCGATCTGACCCGAATCGAGAGCGGCGAACACGGCCGTCATCTCATCGTACGCGGTTACTTCAGCGTCCTTGATGTTCTCGGCAGCCCACTCGTAGCCGGTCGTGCCGGACTGAGCGCCGATCTTCTTGCCCTCAAGCTGCGACACGTCGGTGATGCCCGAATCCTTGCGCACGGTGATGCTCTGGTTCACGTCGCAGTACGAATCGGTGAAGTCGATCTGCTGCAGGCGCTTGTCGGTGATGGTGAACGAGGAAACTCCCACGTCGGCCTTGCCGCCAGCCTGGATAAGCGGAACGATGGTGTCGAACTTGGTGGAAGGCAGGTACTCGCACTCAAGGCCCATTTCCTTGGCAAGGGCGTTCATGAGGTCCACCGCAAAACCCTCGGGCTTGTCGCCGTTAAGATTCTCGAACGGCGGAAAATCGAGCGATGCGGCAACGGTAAGCTTACCGCCGTTGACCAGCTGGTAGCTCCCGTCGGCTCCCGCTGCATCCGAAGCGGCGTTCTGGTCGCCGGACGAGCAGCCGAACAGCGTCAGCGTTGCGGCCAGCATGCCCGCAACGGCAACGAGGCCCCATTTCTTGATATTCATATCCTCTCCCCTTTCCACAATGTTCGCTCTTTCCGAACATGCACATGGTATGCAGTCGCACCACTATACGGCCCCGAGCGCGTTTTATCAAAGAACTATGCGTTTCGAACTGGATAGGCAGGGCCTGACGGCCCCCGAGCGGTCGTTTCAGGGGGTTCTACGGTTTAGCGCAGTAAAGTGGTGGAGCGTGTTGGGGACGCGGGTGTGGGTGTGGGTGTGGGTGTGGGTGTGGGGATGCGGCGGGCGGGGGCGTAGGGCGCGTACGGGGGCGTGGGGCGGTCCGGGCGCGGCGGCGCGGCGGTCGAGCCGTGCGGGCGCGTGGGCGCGGCGGCCCGGCCGTCCGCCTGTGCGGGCGTGCCCGGCCAAACCGCCGCCCCAAGCGGCAAGACAAGCCGACGGGCTAGGCAGCAGGAATGCGAAAGCCCAGATACGGGATTCCTCCGAACCGGCCATGGTAATCCGACCCGCCCGTGCATATCAATCCGTAGCGTTCGGCCACATTCGCACAGCGCGCATGATCGATGGGCGTGTGGTCGGGGTGGAACCGCTCGATACCTCCCAAACCGCATTCCGCAAGCGCCGGAACCATATCGTAGCTATCCAGCTGACCGGGGTGCGCCAAAACAGCCAGCCCCCCGTCCTCCACGATAGCCGTCACGGCATCGCGCGCGTCCACGTACGCGATATCGCGATCGCAGATGCCGCCGTTCTTGAACAAGCTTCGGTACAGCGCGCGATAGGCTGCGGATACGTACGGCTCATCGGTGAGCGCCGCCATGATGTGCTGCTTGTACAACGCCGTGGAAGCGCAGCCCAGCGCAAGGGCCTTCGACACATCGACACGATAGCCGGCCGATGCCAACCGATCAAGCTGCCAAAGCGAATTCGCGTTGCGACGCTCGAGCGTGGGCGCGCACAGGGCCTCCACCGCTGACGCCCCCTCGTGCAGTCCCAAGCCCAGCACGTGCACCTTGCGCATGCGCTCGAAATCGTACGCGCTTATCTCCACGCCGCCCACCACGCGAACATCCAGTCGCTCTCCCAGCTTGGCTGCCTGGTCAAGCCCTCGCGTCGTGTCGTGGTTCGTGAACGCCACGCGCCCAATGCCGCGCTGGCGCGCCTGCTCGAGCACCTCCTCGAACGTGTCCGAGCCGTCCGAAACGGTGGTATGCACATGGAGATCTTCGATCACGCCATCATCCCTTCCTGCATGTTGAACTCATGATCGCACAACCCCTCCATGAATTCGAGGTCGTGGAAAATGCCGAGCATGGTGGTTCCCTCGGCTTTGAGCTGCTGGATCAGATCGCGCACCTTCAGCTTCGACGCATTGTCGAGCGATGCCGTGGGCTCGTCGAGCAGCAGCAGCCGGGGGCGCTTGATCATGGCCGCCGCAATGTTGAGCCGCAGCTTCTCGCCTCCCGAAAACGTGCGCGGATACAGTTCCCACAGCTCTTCGTCCAAGTCGAAGTGGCGAAGCATCCGCTCGGTTTCCGCCTCCGCCCGCTCGCGCTCGGTCGCGCCGTAGGCTTCCAATGCGCTTCTCAACACGATGTCGCGCGCGGTTTGGCGCGGCAGGGCATTCAAGAACTGGGACACGTAGCCCAGTTCGTAGGAGCGCAGATACAGCATCTGGCGCTGCGTAGCCTGGGCGATGTCCACCAGGCCGAAGCGCGCGGAGTCGTACAGGATGCGCCCGTGCTCAGGCAGGTTCGTGCGCCAGATGCAGCGCAGGATGGTGGACTTCCCGCTGCCGCTGCGACCGGTGATGCCCACGAACTGACCGGGGGCGATGGAGAACGAGATATCGTGGCACCCCTGGATCCTCCGGTCCACCCGATGGAGCAAAAACGACTTCGACAGGCCCTCGATTTGAAGCAAGGGAGCTGCGGAAGCTCCCTGGACGACCGTGCATGGCTCCAGGCCGTCGGAACGCTCGACGGTCATGCTACATCACCTCGACGCACGCGGCGCGGGGTGCGCGAACAGCCTTGTCGCACTCGGCAAGGTCGCGCCCGTACCCGCACGGCTGATCGGGATAGTGCGAGCGAAACACGGAATGACCGCCCACGAACGCGCGCGTGACCACCGGCATGGTGCGCTTGCCCGCGCCTTGCGCCAAGCCGGTCGAGGTGCCGCCAGCGCTTTCTCCGCAGGAGATCTCGCGCACCAGCAAGATGTCCGCGCGCTTGCCCACGGCAAGGGAGCCCACCTCGTCCGCAATGCCCGCAGCTTTCGCGGGATTGATGCTGACCAGGGAAAACGCTCGCGCGATATCCAACCCGCACCGATCGCGCAACGTGAACACGGCATCGAGCAGCGCCGCCGGATAGTAATCGCTGCACAGCACGTCGATCGCGCCGGCCTGCACGGCCTCGCGTGCGCTCAGATTGCCCGAATGGCTGTGGCCCAGCATGACGTTGGGCGCCCCGGCAATCGTGTGCATGCCGCGCGCCCGCGCCTCGCGAGCGATGTCGAGCGAAATGGGGAACTCGGAAATGGTGGCCTCCAAGCCGTCCATGAAGGCAAGCTTCTCCACGCTGTCGTCGTCGTGCGAGGCAATGGAAACGCCGCGCTCGCGCGCAATGGAAGCCAAGGCGGTGATCTGGGCGTACGTCATTTTCTGGCTTTCCTGCTGCTGACGGACGATGTCGCGCACCTCGTCGTCGGAAACGTCGCGGTAGCCTTTGAGCGTGTCGCCGAACACCAGCAGGTCACGGTACTGGCCCTGGCCGGGGGTGTGATCCATGAACGACACCAGATCCACTTTGCCCGAACGCAAGAACTCCTCGATGTCGTCGTACAGATCCACCGAGTCCAATTCCACGCGCATGTGCAGGCGGTGGCGAATGAGGTGGTCGCGCTCTTCGCCGCCGCGCAGCGCCGCCACGCGGTCGATGAGCGCGCTCACGTTTCCAAAATCGCGAATGGGCTTGTGGTCGAAGATATGCGCCCCGTACACCGAAAGCGAGTGGAAGATGGTGGTCACGCCGTGCGACACCAGCTCGCGGTCGGCCTTGTACAGCGACGTGCTCAGGTCCATGACCACGCTCGGGCGCGGCGAGGCCACGTTTTCCACGTAGTCGGAGTGGATGTCGATCAGCCCGGGAGCCACGTACGCGCCGCGTGCATCGACTACGGGAAGCACGCCGACGACGGAATCGGGCTGCGCGTCGAAATCCGACACGCTGGAAGGCTCGATGGAAGCGATGCGCCCATCGATCACGACAACGTCGTGATCGGGCAATACGCGATCGGCGCACACCACCGTACCGCCGCGGATGATGCAAGAGCTGTTGTCCATGGAAGAATTCCTTTCGGGAGTTGGTCGGGCAGGAGCGAAGCGACCTGCCCATGCCGCCGCCAGGCGGCATGCGGGGCGTGCTGGTTGGCGTAGTACGTCAGCGAGGGGGCTTCCCGGTGCCCAAGATTGGCGCGAAGGCTCGAGGAAGCGTGCTTTTGCACGCGACGAGGGCCTGGAGCGCCAAGATTGGGTGCCGGAAGCTCCCGCAGCGTCGGGCGGTTCCGGCGGTCTACCGACCGCCGGAACCCGCTGCTCGTCAGAGCAGCGAATAGACGAGCTGCTGGGTGTAGGCATGCTGGGGATCCTCGAGGATCTGGTCGGTCAGGCCGCTTTCGATGACGCGGCCGTCCAGCATGACCAGGGTGCGATCAGCCAGCATGCGGATAACGCCCAGGTCGTGGCTTACCACCAACATGCTCACGTTGAAGTCGCGCCTGATCTGCTGGATAAGATCGAGCACGGCGGCCTGCACGGACAGGTCGAGCCCCGTGGTCACCTCGTCGAGCAGCAGGATGGGCGGGTTGTTGGACAGGGCCTTCGCAATCTGAACGCGCTGCTGCATGCCGCCGGAAAAGTTGCGCGGCGGCTCCACCGCGCGCGCCTGCGGTATGTTCACGCGCTCCAGCAAGTCCTCGCCTCGTGCGCGCATGGCGCCCACGTTGCGGCTGCCTGCGGCTATCATCTGCTCGGCAATGTTGGACAAGCTGGAAAAATCCATCCGCAAGCCCAGATACGGGTTCTGATACACCATGCCGAACACCGTGTTCCGAATAGCCCGACGCTGCTGCGACGACAAATCGAACAGGTTGGCGGCGCCACCGTCGTACGGCAGTGCGCGAACGTCGCCCGACGTTGCCTCCTCGTCGAAGAACAGGCACTTCATGAACGTGGACTTTCCGCTGCCGGACTCGCCCACCACGCCCACGATCTCGGCGGGGAACACGTCCAAGCTCACGTCGCGCACCGCATGCACCGTACCGCAGCGCGGGCACACGTTGCGCTCGAGCTGCGCCGAGGAATCCAGGCAATACGCGCAACCGGAGCCGAACCGCTTCGACAGGTGGCGCACCGACAAGCTGGGCGTTTCATCTGCGCCGAAGTGCTGCGCATCAAGCATGGGGCGCTCCTTCCAAAGAATCACTGGTCGTTCGCAGGGTCGACGAAGCGCAGAACGCGGTGTCGTTGCACTGATAGAACACGGCGCCGGTTTCCTCGTCCACCAACTCGTCCAGGTACACGTTCCGAGCGCCGCACAAGCGGCACTGCTTGCCGTCGAAGCGCTCCACCGCGAAGGGATAGTCCTCGAAATCCAAGGGAGCGACGTTCGTGTAAGGAGGCACCGCGTATATCTTCTTCTCGCGGCCTGCACCCAGCAGGGTCAGGTGATCGGCCTGGTGAAGCTTCATGTTGTCGAAACGAGGAATGGGAGACGGGGCCATGACGTAGCGATCGTGCACAAGCACGGGGTGATCGGCGCCCGTCGTGGTCATGTTAAATCGCACGATCTGGTCGAACAGCTCCAGCCACGCGCCTGTGTAGTCGGCTTCCGCATGCAGGCGCCGCGTGACGGCCTCGCTCGGCTCGAAGCTGCGCAACGGCTCGGGCGTGGGCACCTGAAGCACCAGCACCTGGTCTGCGCGCAGCGGCTGCTCGGGAATGCGATGGCGCGACTGCACCAGCGTGGCCTCTTCGGTAACGTCGGTGACCTCGACATCGGTGGTGTCGGCCACCAGCTTCTTGATGTTGACGGCGTTCACGCTGTCGTCCGACCCCTGGTCGATCACCTTGAGCACGTCATCGCGCCCGATCAGGCTGAGCGTGATCTGCAACCCGCCCGTGCCCCACCCGCGTCCGATGGGCATTTCGCGCGACGCGAAGGGCACCTGATAACCCGGGATGGACACGCCTTTGATGATCGCGCGGCGGATCTCGCGCTTCGACGCCTCGTCGAAAAACGCGTAATTATAGCGCTGCTGCATCGGCAGGCCCCTTCCCTTCCTCGCGCGTGCCGCGCACGCTGGACAGCTTCGATTGGAACGTGACGTAGTGCGGCAGCTTGAGGTGCGAGATGAACCCCGTAGCCTCCACGCCGTCCACGTGGTACAAAACGAACTCCTCGTCTTCAGTGGGATAGCGCGCATCGCCCAGCTCCAAGCAGCGATCGAGCACGCTCATGGCGATGGCCTTGGTCTCGGCGCGGCCGAACACGCAGCCGTAGCCCACGGCCAAAGACAAGCCGGCCGACAGGTTCGCCGCCTCGTCCTCATGGGACATGAACACGCTTTCGACTTCGGTAAGGGGAACCGACCCCAGGTAGTACGCGTCTTCGGCGCCGCCCGCCTCCAGCGGGTGATCGACCGACACCGCAACCGTGCCGCTGCGCAGCTCGCCCACCGTGGGATGCGCGGGCCCGAAGCCGCGAATGGCCGCGTACCCCAACGCCTCGACGGCCTGCGTCATGCCGCGCGCAAGCGTTTGCAAGCGCACGGAACGCGGCGCGGGAAACGTGAGCGGGACCATGGTGGCGTCAACCGGCGGGGTATCATCGCATCGCACGGGTTCGACCAGTCCTTCGCCGCGCAGGTAATCCAAAACGCGCGGAAGCGCAGCGGGGAGCGCGCCGTCTGCAGCGGCAGTTGCGGCGCAGGCGTCCTCGTCAAAGTGACGCAGCAGCTCCGCGCGCTTTTCCGCAAGGACTTCCTCGTCTTCGGTCTCCAGGTCGAACGCGAGCAGACGATGGCCGTAATCGCGCGTAGCGCCAAGAACCTGACCTCCCGGAACGTCCTTGAATGCCGCCGACACCCGGCGATTCGCGCGCATGCTCCCCGTATCGATGGGCCGCGAAACGTACGGCCGCTCCAGCGTCGAGCGAAACGCGCGCAGAAGAAACACCGCTTCATCGGGCGATCCTTGCGCCTGCTTGAGCGCAAGCGCCGCCAAGCGCGGGGCGTACAGCGACGCCTCGCCCATCACCTGGTCGATCAGGTCAGGAAACGTGCCCTCGATCTGGTCGGTTCCCCACGCTGCCGAAGAGCTGACGCGTTCGAGCTCAAGCAGCTTGAGGCTTTCCTCGATGGCCTTGCCGCCGCCGCGAACCGCAACGTATCCCATTTAGAGCACCCCCTTGGCGTCGAGCTCGCCAACACACGTCACGCGCGAGCTGCGGGGAACGGCCACCACGTTGCCCGAAGGATCGACCAGCACCATTTCCACGCCGCACGGAAACTCGTCCTCGCGCGCCGCACGGGCTTCGGCCCAACCGATGCGGTCGATGGCAAAGCGGTTCGCATCCCGCACGCCCGGCCCGCGCACCTCGACAGCAAACATCGCCGGCTCAGTGCGCTCGGTCGCAGCGGAAGCCTCCGCGATACGCGTGCAGCCCATGAGCAGGGTGGCTCCTTTCTCCGGGGCCATCAGCGTTCCGCGGCACGACTCCAACACGGCCTCGGCTGCCATGCGCGCATCCGCACGTGCCGGCACGATGACGAAACCGGCGTCGCAAACGGAAGCGCGAGACGCATGCGATTCGCTGGTCACGTACGCGGCCAGAGCATCCGGCTCCACATCGGCCACGGCGAACGTCACCGCCTGATCGACGAACAGCCGTACGATCGACTCAAGCGCCGGATCCAGAGCCGTCGGGCGCGCAGGATTGTCGGGCGCGGCCTCGACGCGATGAACGGTACCCGGGTACGCAAACGCGTCCAACACGCTGCGAAACGTCCGCTGCATACGATGCAGATCCGCATCCTCCCTGATCATCATGCTTCTGCCTCCATGGTCGAGAAATCCACGCGCGTGGCGTCGACGCGGCGCGCATCGGCTGCGTCTCGCTCGGCAATGCGAGCAAGCTCATCGGCAAGCCGAGGCTCCCAGCGCTGCGCGCGAGCCGCGCCCGCCTCCCCGGAAAACGCCGCATCCACCACGGCCAGCTCGTAGGCGCGGCAGCGATCGCTTCCCAAGACCAGCCCCAAGCCAACAGCATCCCCCATGCGCACGCGGCACGACGTTGCCAGCGCTTCGCCCAGGTAGAACAGGGTTCCTTGCGCCGTCTCGCGCACCTGCATCATCACCAGCTCTTCGCGAGGGTCATCGAGCACGACGATGGCGCCCGGCGCCGCATCGCGCTCGATTTCGCACACGATAGCCCGCGCCAGCGCAGGGTCGCCCTCCACGAGAGCGCGCGTGCGTTCGTATCGCTTCAAAGTCACAGCATTCCTTTCATTACAAGTTGAATCTCAACCACCACGAACCCAGCGCAGGCGAAGTTCACCGCTGCACGATATAGCGCTTCCGCAGCTTCGTAGCCACCACTTCCAGCACCACCGCAACCGCCAAGCACAGGTACACGATCAGCCCCACCTCATGGATGTTGTAGTAGAAGCTTCCCGCCAAGAACAGCTGGTAGCCAATGCCGCCCGCGCCCGCCACGGCCCCCACGGCCACAGCGTTCACAAAGTTGATCTCGAAACGGATGAACGTCCACGAGAGCATTTCGTTCACTTTTTCGGGCACCACGCCCCGAAACACCACCTGCCACCATGAAGCCCCGCTCGCGCGCAGCGCCTCCAGCACGCCGGCGTCCACCTCTTCGAAGCTTTCCGAATACGCTTTCACCAAATACGCCACGCTATGAAACAGCAAGCCGGTGACCGCCGCCTCAGGGCCCAGCCCGATAGCCACCGAGAACACGAGCACCCATAAGATGGTGGGAACGGCGCGGGCCACGCTCATGAACACCTTGATGGCGTTGCTTACGGCTCTGCTTGACAGGTTCGACGCAGCCAGAAGGCCCAGCACGAACGCGATCACCGCGCCGATGAACGTCGTAAGCAGCGCCAAGGCCAACGACACGAACAGCCCCTCCATCACGTCAGGCAGCGTGAAGTGCCCGCCAAGCCCCGGCTGCAGCATCATCATGAAGAAATCCTCGACAGCGGCAGCCATTGCAGCGAAGAACGAGACCTTGCCGTAGTCCATGGTTACCAGGGCGTACACGGTCACGACGGCCAGAACGCCCAGAACCGTGTACAGGGCTTTGTTCGAAGCGCTGGCCACATGGGTCTTGATCTTGCCCGAACGCGTAACGCGCGCACCGGCCACCGCAGGCGAAGCCCCGCCTCCGAAGCTCCCGTCAACCGAGGCGGCGGCCCCGGCTCCAACGCCCCGCATGTCGGCAGAAGCCCCGTGCACGTAGCCTGCGTCCTCCGCAATGGACGAGGCCATCGCCTCCGCAGCCACCTTGTCGGCGTTGCGCATCATATGATCTTCCTCCTCACGTAGTTCGACGTGAGCTCGCACGCCACAACCGCCAGAATGATCGCCAGGATCACCAACCCGGCAACGTCGTAGCGAAAGCTCTTGTAGTACACGTCGAACACGAAGCCGATGCCCGTTCCCGTCAAAAGGCCGATGAGCGTGGCATCGCGAATGTTCGTCTCGATCATGTACAGCACCCAGCTGACAACCGACGTGATGCTCATGGGAATGACGGCCTGCGCCACGATCTGCCCGTAGCTGGCCCCCGCGGCGCGCAACGCCTCCACGGGACCAGAGCCCATCTCGTCGATGCTTTCCAAAAAGCACCTTGTCAAATAGCCGAAACTGGTCAAGAACAGCGCGAAGAAACCCGTGAACTCGCTTTGTTTGAACGAGAACAGCAAGATGAACGCCCAGGCAACCACCGGAATATTGCGAAACAGCGACGCGATAGCCCTCACCGCAAGGGGAATCGGACCGCCCACCCCCACCGATCGAGAGCCCAAAACCGCGCATACGTACGCCAGGATCGCCGCCGTGCAACTCGACGCGATCGAAGCCAGCACGGTCGATGCCAAAGCGGGCAGAATGGTGCCCAGCTTCTGAAGGGACGAGACCGACGGAACGAACTGCGTGGCCATCCATACGAACCCGCCCGGAACGTCAAGCACCGCCTGGATGAAATCGAATCCGACGTAGGTGCCCGACAGCGCGCCCAACGCAAGAAACACTGCGGCGGCCGCAACAAGGGATACGGTGCGTCGCAGGAAGAAGGACCCGTCGTACTGACCCCGCGGAACAGCACGATGACCGCGTAATTTTGCGCGCACGGCCGCAACGGGCGCACGTCTGATAGCGCGATCGATCATGCAGCCTCTCCCGTCGACTCGTCGGACAAGGGCTGCGCCTTTCCACCCGCACGCGACGCTTCGCCGCGGCCGGATTCGTCGTCTTCGCCCGAATCGTAAATGTCGGCAATGATCTCTTCGGTCAGATCGGCAGGGGAGCCATCGAACACCAGCTGGCCTTTCTTGAGGGCCACGATGCGATCGGAGAACTCGCACGCGAAATCCACCTGGTGCAGGTTGACCAGGCAGGCAACGCCCAGCTCGTCAGCCGCCCAACGCAAGTGCTCCATCACGGTGCGAGAAGACTTCGGATCCAGGCTGGCAATGGGCTCGTCGGCCAGCATGAGCAGCGGGTCCTGCACCAGCGCACGGGCAATGCCCACGCGCTGCTTCTGTCCGCCGGACAGCTGATCGGTGCGCGTATAAGCGAAATCCGCCAAGCCCACCTGGTCGAGAATCTCGAACGCACGGCGCTTCTCTTCCTCGCTGAACAGGCCCAACATGCCCGCAAGCGTAGACTTGTAGCCCAAACGGCCCTGCAACACGTTCTCGATGGCGGTTGCGCGATACACCAAGTTGTAGTGCTGGAACACCATCGCAATACGACGGCGGCACGCGCGAAGTTCGCGACCTCGCACGCCCGTCACGTCCCGACCGTCAAACAGGACCGACCCTTGCGTAGGGTCGATCAGCCGGTTCACGCATCGCAGCAGCGTGGACTTGCCCGCACCCGAGCATCCGATGATGCTGACGAACTCTCCCGGAGCCAGGGAAAGCGACACCCCGTCGAGCGCCTTCGACCAACCGTCGTAGCTCTTCGTCACGCCGCGCAGATCAAGCAGGTTGTCGGATCGATGCTTCGCCTGCGCAGGCGAAGCGCCCGCCGATGCGGGCGCCCCCGGCGCAACGGATACGCGCGCGTCAAGCATTACTCCGCCCCGCCCAGTTTGCGAATCGGCTCGTACCACGCATCGTCGGTCTTGACGAATCGGGTCTTCTCAGATTCCTTCTTGAACAGGCCCTTTGCGTTTTTGTCTTCAGGATCGATGAAGATCTGCTTGTTGCCGGCAACCGCATCGGAGCAGAAGTGCTCGACGATCTTCGTGCGATCTTCATCAGAGATCGCCTCTTCGTTGAAGCAGATGGGCGAGTTCAAAACCGGCGTGAGCGCGATGATGGTGAAGCTTTTCCCGCGCACCGTGTCCATGGGGGCCTCGGCGTTGTCCTTCGCCTTGTATACGGCACCGATGCTGTTGGGCTCGCCGGACACGAGGTCAAGGTACATGTCCACGTCAACGTCGTCAAACGCCGCCGCCTCGGCGTCGCCCGAAAGCAAGTTCACCACCGAGCCCACGTGCGAGTTGCCGAACAGCACTTCGCTGAAGAACTTGCCGGCCTCCAACAGCTGGTCGGAGCTGTCCAACCCGAACTCTTTCACGATGCCGCTCGACGGAACCTTGAAGCCCGAAGTGGACGTGGCCGACACGAACGAGAATGACTTGCCCTTGATGCCCTCGATCGAATAACCGCTTCCCTTCTTGTACTGCTCGGCGTCTTCGGTGCGCACGCAAATGCGGCTGTAGTAGCAAGCCCCTTCAAGGCCGCCGTCCTTGTCGCTGTTGGTGAACGCAGCCTGCACCTTGGGGTTCTTCTTGTTGGCCTGCACGTAACCTTCGGGACCCAAAAGGGCCATTTGAGCCTTGCCCGAAGCGATGGACTCGATGGCCACGTTGTAATCCGTGGTGGTGAGCAGCTTCGCTTCGCGCCCGCACGCTGCCGTGATGGCCGCGCCGATAGCCTCGCGCGAGGAGGTCATGTCGGCCGAAGAGTTGTCAGGAAGCCATACCATCGTGATAGGTTCAGCGGAGGACCCGCCGTCGGTCTGCGACTCGGAGGAGCCCGCAGCCGCGCCGCTTCCGCCAGCCGTGCAGCCCGTCATCGCGCCGAACATGCCCGCCATTGCAAGCGCAGCACCGCCCACTACGAACTGGCGCCTGCTCAGAAACCCTTCTGCCATGCTTTCTTCCTTTCGCGATTCCGACACGCACGTGTCGGATGGTTTCGTTGTTGCGCGCATCGGATCTCCGGTGCGCGCAATCAATCGTACGGAAGGCAGGTAAAAGGCACTTCAGGCGCAGGTAAAGAAGCTCCCAAGTTCAAGCAAGGAAGCTGTCAGATCCGGGCAAAGGACCCGTAAAGAAGCCTGCGGAAAAGGCGGACAGCGGCGCTTCTTGTGCCGAGCAGGGTCCCGCGCCAAGCAGGGTTCCGAGCCGAGCAGGATCCCCGTATCAGACAGGCCCCGCGCCAAGCGGCGCTTCCCGCATCAAGCAGGCGTCGCCCTTTTCCCGGATCCCGGATCCCGGAGGCGACTCTCGCACCAACGCCCAGCCGCCACCGATACGCGCACAGAAAACGAGGGTCTTGGCACGAAATCTCGGGTCTGCGTCGTCTCGCCGGACTATCGGCTGCGGTTGTTTTGAGCAGCTGCACCAACAGGCCAGCTCAACAAGCCGCAACAGATCCGGCAACGATCGAAGGCATTTCTCAAGGAGCGCAGACCCGCAATCCCGTGCCAAACTGGACGCCAAACCCAGAAAACATGCGGGGCCTTAACGCAGTACGGCCTCGCGCAAGCGGTAATGCGCCCGCGTGAACTCGGGATCCTTGAACCGCAGTCTCTTGCCCGTCATTTGGGCAATCAGCACAGCGATTTTGAACAAAGCTTCTCCACTGGAAATCTGGCCGTTAGTCACCGTTATCACGGTCATCCCCATAGACACCAACGTGTTGCGGCGCTTCGAATCGCGCGAAATATGCTGGGCGCCCGTATGACATTCGTCGGAATCGTATTCGACGCATACGTTAACCCGCGGCCAGCACAAATCGCAAACGCAGTACCCCTGAGACGCACTGCGACGAAATCGCATAGGAACGTCGATACGATAGTTGAGGAAGGGTTTCTCGATGCCGTAGCCTCCCAAGCGATACGGCAAGCACAACAGCAGGTAGAGAGCCGATTCCCGAGGAGACGCCGAACCGTCGTTCATGTAAAGCAACGCCTGGGCGGCTTTTTTCCGGCCCCGCACTCCAGCAGCGCTTTCGACAAACGCCTTCAACTTGGAAACGCAGGTAAGCGGGGGCAGGTTATATTCCGTACCGCCCTCTTTGCGCTGAGCGTAGGTGCCGCACAGCTCCATGCCTTGATACACAAGCTCCTCCAAAGAAAGGTCGCTCGCCATCAGAAGAAATAAAAATTCCGGCGAAGGGGCCAGTACGCCATTCCCCACCTGCAAAAACGATCCCTTCGGAAGAGGGCCGCTCCACAACCGCCCCGTCAACAGCGAAGAACGCGGCCGCGCGGAGGGGCGGGATACCAACACCTCGAAAGGCGGATGACATTCGGAAGGCAGTTGAACGCCATCCGGCAAAACCGGTCGCTCGCCTTTTTCCAACATGCGCTCGGCGCGCGAAGTCGCATCGCGGCGAGCGGAGGCGTTTCGAAAAAGCAGGCTCCGATCGCTGCGCCAAAACTGCAAGGCAGTTCTATGACTTATTAAGATATACATGTAGAAAGCATATCATTTTGCAAAGCGCTCTGCCGAGCACGTTGCCTGGCGCGAAATCGCGGGCCTGCGCTGCTCAACCAGCCCATCGGCCGCAACCGTTTTGAGCGCCTGCATCAACAGGCCAGTTCATCGAAACGCGGTAGATTCAACGGGCATCGAAGACGATCGTCGGAAAGCGCAGACCCGCGATTTCGTACCAAGCGCAGGAGGCGCACAGGTCTCACCCAGCAAAACGCATCCGGGTCCGCCGCGGTCCTGCGACCGAAAGACTCGGCGCATCCCCTACTCGAAGTGGTCCACGGCAACCTCAAGCTGGCGAACGATGTCGATGTCCTGCGGGCACATGGCTTCGCACGCGCCGCAGGCAATGCACTTCGAAGCCGGCCCAGGAGCTGCCTGCCAGGAATACAAGCCCTTCGCGAAATCGCGATTCTCGGTCATAAGCTCCAGGTTCAAAAGGCTTAAGATCTCGGGGATAACCACGTGCTCCGGGCAGCCCTTGACGCAGTACCGGCAATTGGTGCAGGGAATGGACGCCAGATTGGACAAAATGCTCCGCGCCGTCTCCAGCGCCGCGCGCTCATCAGGCGAGAACGGCTTGTTGCCGCGATGCTCTTCCACGTTTTGCCGAACCTGATCTGGAGAGGACATCCCCGACAGCACCGTCAACACGTTCGGAAGGTTGTAGCAGAATCGGTACGCCCACGAAGCCAAGCTCAACTCCGGGCGACACCCCAGCAAGGGCTCCGCAACGCGCGGGGGCAGATCGGCCAGGCGTCCGCCGCGGGCGGGCTCCATGATCACCACGGGTACGTCGTGCTTTTCGGCAACCTCCATGCATCGGCGCGCCTCCACAACCGGATCGTCCCAATCCAGGTAGTTCGCTTGCAGCTGAACGAAATCGGCATCAGGGTGCGCCCGCAGCAAGGCGTCGAGCGCGTCGGGGCCGTCATGCATGGAAAATCCCCAATTCCGAATGCGCCCCGCCGCTTTCTCGCGCCTGGCAAAATCCCACATGTCATACGCGTCGAAGGTGGCGGTCCGAGCGCCGCCCACGTTATGCAACAGGTAAAAGTCAACGTAATCGACGCCCAAACGCTCAAGGGAGGTTCCCAGGTTGCTTTGAGCCGTCTGGGCATCCGGAGCCGCCCAGGCCAAGCACTTCGTGGCGATAGTGAACGAATCGCGAGGATAGCGCCGCACCAGCGCCTCTCGCAAAGCCGTCTCGGAAGCGCCCTCGTGGTAGACGAACGCGGTGTCGAAGTACGTGCCGCCTCCCGCAATGAACGCGTCCACCATCTCTTTGAACTGCTCAAGGTCGATGCTCTTCTGGTCCTGAGGGTCCAGCAAAGGCAGGCGCATACAGCCGAAACCGAGCTTCGACGTATTCTGGAATTCTGGTTTCACGAACGCTCCTTCTTGCTTTCCTGTATTCGGTGACAAGAAAAATCATACCTATTGGAGCAGGCTCCAAGTCAAGAAGTTTCCGTACGCGAAAAAAAGATCGTGCCGAGCCTGCATCCCACAGCAACGCTACGTGTGCGAACCGGAACCGGCAAGGCAATCGAACAGGTACTGGAATTCCTGCTCGAAAATGCTGTTGCGCAGCCGTATGAAGGCTATGTCATGCTCCACGGAGAAGCCTTCCAGCTCGACGGCGCGCAGCGTTCCTTCGCGCAGCTCCCGGTCAACCGCAGCCTCGTACAGAAACGCGATCCCCATATCCCGCTGTACGAACACCTTGATAATATCGAGGCTCTCCACCACGCTCACCTGGCTGAAACCATCGACGGAAAGATTGCGGGCGGCCAGCGCATGCTCGAGCACAGCGCGCGTGCCCGAGCCCCGCTCGCGCACCAGCACATGTTCGCCGAACAGGTCCTCCACCCGCCCCGGATCCTGACTGAAGCGATGATCCGGCGCGCATACGCACACGAACCGCTCGCTTCGGTAGACGTTCCAAGCGTAAGCGCTCTTGTCGAAGAACCCCTCCACGAACGCGCAATCTATTTTGCCCATTCCCAAAAGCTCAAGCAGTTCCGCCGTGCCGCCGGACCGCACGGTAACCCGGTACCGCGGGTGCTCGACCAAGAAGTCAGCAAGCGGCGCCGCAACCAAATACTCGCCCGCCGTCAGCGTCATGCCCACAACCAGATCGACGCGCGACCCGGCAACGGCCTCGGCAACGCGATCGCGCAGCAACGCCTCGTCATGGGCCATGGTGGACAGGGCATCGCGCAGCATACGCCCCGCAGCGGTAAGCGCAAGCTTCTTGTTGCGGTAATCGAACAAAGAGGCGCCGTACGCTTTTTCCAGGTACGCAATATGTTGCGACACCGCCGGCTGTGTCACGTTAAGCTCTTCGGCGGCGCGCGTGTAGTTCATCGTGCGGCACACCGTTAAAAACGTTGCTACGCGAAAGTCCTGCATACGAGCCTCCACCCTTCATCGAGCATCGTGCTTTTCGCCAATGCCATAACAGTACCTTATTGCTACATAAATATATATTAGTTTCCTTTGTTGTTACGGTATGGAAGAATACGCCAAAGGCGCCTTCGGTCAGGAAGCTGCGCGTTTCGCGTGAATCATCGCGAGATCACCTACAACAAAATTATTCTCGTTTACGATAAGCTCAACAGAAAGGCGAGCCGTGCTCAACGTTATACAAAAAGTGCCCATCCCCACCGCTGGCGTCGCGCTCGGCCTGGCAGCGCTGGGCAATCTACTGCAACCGTACACCGAAGCGATCCATGTCGTTTGCGGCGCGCTCGCGTTTGCCCTCATTGCTTTGCTCGCTGCGAAAATCGTCCTGTTCCCCAACATGATTCGCGACGACCTGCATAACTCCATTCTGGCAAGCGTCAGCGCAACGCTGTTCATGACCCTTATGCAGCTGGCCGTTTACCTGGCGCCCGCCGCCTACGAACTCGCCTTCGCCATCTGGGCCGCCGCCGTCATCTCGCACTTGGCCCTTATGGGATGGTTCACCGCGCGGTTCATCGCCCATTTCAAACTGCACGAGGTATTCCCCACCTACTTTATCTGCTACGTGGGAATCGTCGTGGCCTCGGTCACGTCACCTACATTTGCAATGACGGGTGCCGGTCACATGTTGTTCTGGTTCGGATTCGCCTGTTACCTGGTGCTGCTTGCGCTGGTGACCTACCGCTACGCCAAGCATGAAATTCCCGAGGCAGCGCGCCCGCTGTTCTGCATCTACACGGCGCCCATGAGCCTGTCGCTTGTAGGGTACCTGGCAACCGCAGCCGACCCCAACCCCCTGTTCGTAGCCGCGATGCTGGTGCTGGCGCAAGCCCTGTTCGTCCTGGTGCTGTCGAAACTGCCCCGCCTTCTGCGCCTTCGGTTCTACCCAAGCTACGCCGCCATGACGTTTCCGTTTGTGATCACGGCAACGGCGCTGGGGAAGGCCCTGTTCTTCTTCCGAGCAAGCGGCGTCGCCCTGCCCGAAGCGCTCGACCTGCTGTTCGTTGCGGAAACGGCCATTGCGATTGTCATGGTGGCGTACGTTTTCAGCCACTACGTTCGCTTCTTCGTGCGCCGCATCGAGCAGCCGCAAAGCGCCGCCGTGCTGCAAGAGAACCAGCAAATCGCCCGCTTCTCGGAGAACTTCGACAACTAGCCGACCTCCGACCTCCGACCTCCGAAGGATCGAAGAGGGCCGTATGCATGCTGCGCGCAAACGCGTCGCAGGCGCAAACGGCCCTCTTCTCTTGCCGTTTGCCGTTTGCCGCTTAACGCGACAAGCAGCTACTTGCCCATCTCCAGGCTGCGAGCGAGCACCTGCATGCGGGCCTCGACATCCTCGATAATCCGGCTGCAATCCTTCAACTCGGCATACGAGTCAAGCCCCTCCACCTCGCGCACCGCCTTGTACTTGAGATCATGCTCGAGGCTGGCCCAGAAATCCATGGCGATCGTGCGCAGCTGCACTTCCACGGGAATGAACTCTTTCTTGTCAAGGAAGTACACGGGAATTCGCACGATCACGTGCAAACTGCGGTATCCGTTGGGCTTCGGACTTGCAATGTAGTCCTTCACCGTGACGATGGACAGGTCGTCTTGTTTCTGAAGCAGCTCCAGCAGGTTGTATACGTCGTGGATGTACGAGCAGATCACCCGCACGCCCGCGATGTCCATGATGTAGCGTTCCATGTTCTCGAGCGTGGGCTCTTTTCCGTAACGCTCCAGCTTCTCGAAAATGCTCGCGGGCTTCTTGATGCGCGATTCGATGTGGTGAATGGGATTGCGATTCTTCTTGAGGTTGAGATCCTGGTCCAAAATCTCGAACCGCACCTGCATTTCACGCATAGCAGCCTGGTACTTCTGAATGATCTCGCGCGTTTTCGCCTCAGCCTCGCGCAGGCGCCACAGGTCGTCCATGGGCCCGCGCAAATCATCGGTCGAACGAAACGCCGGCCGGATCCCTCCTTCTTCCACGGACCCGTTCTGATCAGCCCGTTCACCCGAAAACAAGGGTTCGTCTTTCACGCCGAACGCCACCTCCATGACAATGCTCCTTACAACAGTACGCGGTAAAGGTCGTATGATAGCCTACATCGAAGGGCTCGCACCGGCTAACGCAGCCTTTGCTTCTTCCCACAGCGCTTCAAGCTCATCGGCGGAAAAGTCCTCGATGCGGCGGCCCTGCGCCCATGCCGCGCCCTCCATGAACGACCACCGAGCGCGGAACTTCGCGCAGGTTGCACGCAAGGCCCCTTCGCCGTCCACGCCCATGCGGCGCGCTACGTTCACCAGGCTGAACAGCACGTCGCCGAACTCGAGCTCGACGGCTGCGGCCAATTGCGCAGCGCGGGGGTCGGCCGCGCTCGCATCGATCTTCCCGTTCGAAGCCTTGGGGGCTGCCGCGTACGCCTCGCGAAGCTCGGCCACCTCTTCGTCCACCTTGGCCCACACGTCCTCAAGGGTTTTCCATTCGAATCCAGCCGAAGCTGCTTTGCGCGAAATCTTCTGAGCCTGCATAAGCGCGGGGAAGCTGGTGGGGACGCCGTCCAGAAGCCCCGAAGGACGAGCGCCGTCGGCTTGCGCGCTTTCGTCCGCCGTTCCTTTTTCGGAAAGCTTCACCTGATCCCACAAATCCAAGACCTCGCCCGCATTGGCGGCCTGGCTCTCCCCGAACACATGCGGATGGCGGCGCACCATTTTCGCATTAACGTCGGAGCATACGTCGTTGATGTCGAACGACCCCGCGTCGGAGGCTATCTGGCTTTGCAGTACCACCTGCAGCAAGACGTCGCCCAGCTCTTCTCGCAGGTGGGAGTTGTCTCCGGCCTCGATAGCATCGACCGCTTCATAGGCTTCCTCGATCATGTTGTGCGCGATGCTCTGATGAGTTTGCTCGCGATCCCACGGGCAGCCATCGGGCGCGCGCAAGGCAGCGATAGTGGCAACGAACTGGTCAAACGACGGATGCTCGATCGGATGGGCGGCAATGTCAAGCGCGGATTCGCGACGGGATACGGTCATGGGACGGTCCTTTCTGCTGTTCTTCTGCCCAGCAGTATACCCCTCGCCGTCAAAACGAAACCAACGATGCCGCAGGAACCGAAAACGCACGAAAATCAACCGCACGCGACGCGCGGCGACAGGGCGCGGCAACAGGGCGCGGGAGCACGCTGGACAGCGACGTGCGGCAGGGCGCGGGGTTCGCACGACGCGCCGCATGTCGCACGCGACGCGCGCCCCGCAAGCAATGCGGCCGGGGCTGCGCTCCAACAGCAGCAGCCCCGGCCGCGAAAGCCCTATGCCCTCACCTGCCTACGCCTTCAGAATCGCGGCAAGATCGTGCTCCGGATCGCCCACGGGATGCACGTCGAATTCGCGCACCAGCACGTCAAGCACGGCGGGAGAAACGAACGCCGGCAACGTCGGGCCCAGGTAGATGCCCTTGATCCCCAGGTGCAGCAGGGTCAACAGGATGCAGACGGCCTTCTGCTCGTACCACGACAGAACCAGCGTCAGCGGCAGATCGTTCACGCCGCACTCGAACGCCTCGGCCAGCGCCACGGCAACCTTGATCGCGCCGTACGCGTCGTTGCACTGCCCCATGTCCATAAGGCGCGGCAGGCCGCCGATAGATCCCAGGTCCAGATCGTTGAAGCGAAACTTCCCGCACGCAAGCGTCAGCACGATGCTGTCCTCGGGGGTCTTCTGCACGAACTCGCGGAAGTAGCTGCGCCCGGGGCGCGCGCCGTCGCATCCGCCCACCAGGAAGAAATGGCTGATAGCGCCCTGCTTCACCGCATCGACCACCGTGTCTGCAACTCCCAGGATAGTGCCGTGGCCAAACCCGGTCACAAGCGACGCGTCGGCGCCGGCGCTCTCCCCGCGCGAGCCTTCGATAGCTGCGAATACGCGCGGCTCGGCGAACCCGCCCAGCTCGAGCGCGCGCTCGATGACGGGGCCGAAGTCCTTGCTGCCATCTTCCGCAGCACCGATGTGCGCGGCACCCGGATACGCCACCACGCCGGTCGTGAATACGCGATCGGCATAGGAGGATGCCGGCGGCATGAGGCAGTTCGTGGTGAACAGGATGGGTGCGGGCAGCTCCGCAAACTCGTCGCGCTGGTTCTGCCAGGCCGTTCCCAGGTTCCCCTTGAGATGCGGATACTGCTTGAACAGCGGATACGCATGCGCGGGAAGCAGCTCTCCGTGCGTGTAGACGTTCACGCCGCGGCCAGCCGTCTGGTCGAGCAGCAGCTTCAAATCATGCAGGTCATGACCGGTTGCCACAATAAACGGACCCGCTTCCACCGTGCGCGACACGGTGGTGGGCTCGGGGGTGCCGAACGTTTGCGTGTTCGCCTGGTCGAGCAGTTCCATGCAGCGCAGATTCACTTCGCCTACCATGAGCGCCAGCGGCAGCAGCTCGTCGGCCTGCGCAACGGCAACCCCCTCAAGCCCCTCGTGCATGAACGAGGACACGGCTTCGTCCCGATACCCCAAAACCGCAGCATGATACGCATACGCGGCCATCCCGCGCAAGCCGAACAGCACAAGCGACCTGAGCGAGCGCACGTCTTCCAGATCATTCCAAACTTCACGCAAGTCCAGGTCGGGAGCCTGATCCATGCCCGCATCCGCAGCTATGAGCGCCTTCTGCGCGCGAGCGAGCCGTACAAGCGATTCCAGCTCCGCATCGTCGAAGTCCACGTTCGTCAACGTGGCGAACAGCCCTTCCATCACCAGATCGTCGGCCGCGCGTCGAGCATCGCCCGTCACGCCCGCCGCACGCACCGTACGCGCCAGGCCCACGAGCGCGCCCGTCAGCTCGTCTTGCACCTGGGCGGTGGAAGCTTGCTTGCCGCACGCTCCCGCAGCGCCCGTGCAACCGCTGCACCCTATGGTCTGCTCGCACTGGAAGCAAAACATTGCATTCGCATCCGTCATTGCTCTTCCTCTCTTTCGAGGGTCCGCGCCTCCCTCGGTCCGCAGCATGCGCCGCGAAACCAGAACGCGCTCGCCCGCTCTCGTCTTGCGTAGTTGCAACCCTACGACACAACCGCTATGCTTTCCGTTGTAATTCCAACAAAGGAGCACAATGGACCGCTACGCCCATCTGATCAACCGCTCGCCCCTGTTCCACGGCATCGATCCGCAGCACGTCGACTCCATGCTGCAATGCCTGGGCGCGCACCAGCGCAGCTACCCCAAAGGATCGGCCGTCTTTCGCATAGGAGACACCTCGTCGACCATGGGCTTGGTGCTGGAAGGGTCGGTTCGGCTCGAAAAAGAAGACTGGTGGGGAAACCGCAGCATCCTTGCATCCTTCGGTCCGGGGCAATCCTTCGGCGAGGTGTACGCCTGCGAGCAGGATCTTGCCTACGACATCAACGTAATAGCCGCCGAGGAAACAACGATCCTGTTCATGGACGTAGGCCGCGTTACCACCATGTGCCCCACCTCCTGCGCGTTCCACGCGCAGCTCATTCGCAACGTGCTGGGCGTGGTAGCGCGGCGAACGCATGCGCTCACCCGCAAGATCGAGCACACGTCCAAACGCACAACGCGGGCGAAACTCTTGTCGTATTTGTCCGACCAGGCCGAGATGGCCGGAGGGCATCGGTTCACCATCCCGTTTGACAGGCAAGAGCTGGCCGATTACCTGTCAATCGACCGCAGCGCCATGTGCGCCGAGCTTTCCCGCATGAAGCGGGAGGGCTTGATCGATTATCATAAAAGCCAATTCGAAATCACCCGAGGGAGCGCCCTATGATCAACCCCCGCACCGCCGCATTGCTGATCATCGACATGCAGCATGGATTCATCGACGCGTCATCGTCTTTGTGCGTAGCGGGCGCAGCCGCCACGGTGCCCGCCTGCGCCCGCGCGCTGGATGCGGCCAGGCGCAGGGGGATGCCCGTGTTTCACGTGGTGCGCTCGTACGCCGAAGACGGATCGGACGTGGAAGCCTGCCGACACGAAGCGTGGGCCGAAGGCGGCAAGCCGGTATCGACCGCATGCGCAAGCCCGCGCTCGCTTGAGGAACCGGCGCCGCTCGCGCCGCAACCGGGCGACCGCGTGCTGGTGAAGCCGCGCTTCTCGGCGTTCTTCAACACGTCGCTCGACCTGACGCTCAGAAGGCTGGGCATCACCACCGTGGTCCTCACGGGCACCACCACGCCGAACTGCATCCGGACCAGCTGCTACGACGCGCTGTCGCTCGACTACAACGTGGTGGTCGTGGAGGACTGCACGTCATCGCGCTCCCCCGCCGTGCAAGCGGCCAACATCCAGGACATGGCCCACATCGGGGCGCACATCATGACGTGCGAGGAGTTCTGCGACCGCGGCTTGGCCGACGTTCGCGACACGGCAGCCAACGCGCGCGCAGCGCAGCGCAACGCTTAAGGAAGAAGGTACCCATGCCCCTGCTAGAGATCGACGTGCTCGAAGACCCCCGGCTCGACGCGTACGCGCGCCTGACCGAAGCGCAGCTGCGCAGCAAGCTCGAACCCGAGAAAGGCATATTCATCGCCGAGTCGGGAAAGGTCATCGAGCGAGCGCTCGAAGCCGGCTTGGAGCCGCTGTCGATGCTCATGGAGGCGAAATGGGTTCCCGCTTTGCAGCCCGTCATCGATCGCATCGCCCTCGATCACCCCGAGGTGCCCGTGTTCGTCGCACCGCACGACGAGCTGGCGAAACTCACCGGCTTCGAGCTGACCCGCGGCGCGCTGGCCGCCTTCCGTCGCCCCAAGCCGCGCAGCGTTGCCGACGTAGTTGCCAACGCTCGGCGCATCGCGGTGCTCGAAGACATTACGAACCACACCAACGTGGGAGCCATCTTCCGCTCCGCCGCAGCGCTGAACTTAGATGCGGTGCTGGTCACGCCCTCGTGCTACGACCCGCTGTACCGGCGCGCCGTGCGCGTTTCTATGGGAACCGTGTTCCAAGTACCTTGGACCCGCATCGGAGACGATGACGCCGCCCGAGCAACGGGCCACAGCACCTGGGCGGAAGAGGGCGTCCCCCTGCTGCACAGTTTGGGCTTCAAAACGGCCGCCATGGCTCTTTCCGACGATTCCGTATCGCTTGACGACCCCGCTCTTGCCACCGAGGAAAAGCTGGCCATCGTGCTGGGAACGGAAGGCGACGGCCTTTCCCGCAGCACCATCGCACGCTGCGACTACACGGTGCGCATCCCCATGGCCCATGGCGTGGATTCGCTCAACGTAGCTGCGGCGAGCGCGGTAGCCTTCTGGGAGCTGCGCGCACGTCCGTCGGCGCGCTAAGGCCAACGACGAGCCGCAAGCCGCATCGCCAGCACCGCGCCAGCCGGGGATCGCCCGCGCGACAACCGCTCAAGCATAGGAATCGCTCGGCCGCCGCAAACGAAAGCATGCGGCACCTATGAATTCCATAGTCATTCGCTATTGTTTTATTGACTCCCCAATCTGTACTTGCTAAAGTTACAGTTATTGCACGTACATACTGTACCGGCAGATAAGGAGCAAAGACCGTGAACCTTCGAACGAAACGCCTCGGCCTGGCACTGAGCCTTGCCGTCCTTGCAACAGCAGGGCTGCTGGCGCTTGTCGCCTGCTCGAACCCGTCGTCAACCCAGGAAGGAACAAGCATGGAGCGCACGAGCGAATCCGACGCATCATCCAACGCGCATCGAACCATAGATTCCATCGAGGCCCAAGGCTTGATCGAGCAAGGAGGCGTCACCGTAGTCGACGTGCGCACACCAAAGGAATACGCCGAACGACACATCCCCGGTGCCATCAACATTCCCGTTGAGACCATCGGCGACCAGCAACCCGCCGAGCTGACGGACCCGGATGCCGAGCTGCTGATCTATTGCCGCTCGGGAGTGCGCAGCAGGCAGGCCGCCGAGAAGCTGGTATCGCTGGGGTACAAAAACGTAACCGACATGGGAGGCATCATCGACTGGCACGGGGAAACAGTTGCAGGTTCCCAACCGAACGGCAGCTAGATTCCAAGGTTACAGGTTCGCCTTGCAGGGCCGTGCGCGTCCCGCTCAAGCAGACACGTGGACGGGTATGGGCAAACTGTTCCGCACGACCAGCTGCGGGAAGCGCACGGCCCTGCAAGGCGAACCTAATGCCCGAGCCCATGATCCTGAACCACAGGATTGCGCCGCAACGCCACCGACGCATGGCGAGTGCCGACCCGCCATGCACGAGCCACAAAAAAACGTGCGGACGGGGCAAGCCGTCCGCACGTTGGCGAATCCATGCAAGACGTGCGCTTACTTTGCAACCAGCACCGGAATCTTGGAGCCGTGCAGTATTTTGTGACTCACGCTGCCCAAGTACTCTTTAAGGCCGCTCAAACCGCGATTTCCCACAACCACCAGGTCGTACTCGCGCTGATCGACCAGTTTGAGAATTTCGGTGGCAGGGTTCGTGCCCGTCAGCAACAAGGAGTCGATGCGAGCCGCCACATCCTCGCGCACGTCCGCAACCGCTTCGGCAAGCAAGTCTTCCCCGTCGGAAATCATCATGTCGAGAATCTCTTTGAAGCTGGCCATCTGGCTCTCGTCCAGCAACGGGATGGGAACGACGTACGCGATGTCGATATGCACCGCGGGATTGACTTCGGCCAAGCTGACGGCCATATCCAGAGCGCGGCGTCCGCCCTCGGATTCGTCGAACGCAACAAGCAGGTTGTTCACAGCCATAATCGGCCCCCTTTCGGTCGCGGCAGGCCCTGAGCCCACCGCCTCTGCTTCCCCTTCAGTATAAGACTTTTTCCCTACTCTGACCACGGAAAACAGGTAACGTGAGCGTAGCGAAAGCAATTCGGGAAATCCGCCCGCTCCCCCACCTTGCCGCCCTGCTCCCAACCTTCGTCCCGCTGCCCCGACCGGCCCTGCAACCGCGAAGGGCCCGGCAATGCCGGACCCTTCGCTCGTTCGCATGAAAAGATACGCTAGTCGATAGGCGTCGCATCCAAGGTCAAGCTGTCGAAGTCCAGGGGATCTTCAACCGTGCATTCGTAGTTGCCGTCCTGGTCGATGCCGATCAGCACGTGGCTGCGGTCGCGCAGATTGCCCTCGACCACCTTTTGCGCGATACGGTCCACGATCTCGCGCTGGATGAGGCGCTTGAGCGGGCGCGCTCCGAAGATGGGATCGTAACCGTCGATGGACAAGTGCTCCATCGCGGCAGGCGTCACATCGAGCGTGATGCGACGATCCGCCAAACGCGCGCGCACTTCCTCAAGCTGCAGATCGACGATAGGCTCGATGTTCGTCATGTTGAGCGCGTTGAACACCACCACGTCGTCGATACGGTTGATGAACTCGGGCCTAAACGTCGCGCGCAGCGCGCCGTCGATGGCCTGCTTCATGGCCTTCTCGTCGCCATGCTCGGCAAATTCGCGAATGAACTGCGACCCCACGTTGCTGGTCATGATGATGATCGAGTTCTTGAACGACACCACGCGGCCCTGCCCGTCCGTCAAGCGGCCGTCATCGAGCACCTGCAGCAAGATGTTGAACACGTCCGGGTGGGCCTTTTCGATCTCGTCCAGCAAAATGACGCTGTACGGCTTGCGGCGCACGGCCTCGGTCAATTGGCCGCCTTCGTCGTAGCCCACGTATCCCGGAGGCGCGCCGATCAAGCGCTGCACGCTGAACTTCTCCATGTACTCGGACATGTCGATGCGCACCATGGCCTTCTCGCTGTCGAACAGGTATTCCGCCAGCGCCTTGGCCAGCTCCGTCTTGCCCACGCCCGTCGGGCCCAGGAACAGGAAGCTGCCGATGGGACGATCCGGGTCGGACAGGCCCGCGCGGTTGCGTCGAATAGCGCCGGCAACCGAGGACACGGCCTCGTCCTGGCCCACCACGCGCTCGTGCAGCTTATCCTCAAGGTCGACCAGCTTCGCCATTTCGCCCTGCATCATCTTCTGCACGGGGATGCCGGTCCAGGTGGACACCACTTCGGCAATCTCGTCGTCGGAGACTTCCTCTTTCAGGATAGCCCCGTCCTGCTGCTTGACGTTGAGCGCTTCCTCGGCGGCATGCAGCTGCTGCTGCAATGCGGGAATGCGCGCGTAGCGAATTTCGGATGCCTTCACTAGATCGCCCTCGCGCGTGGCGCGCTCCTCTTCAAGCTGGGCGCCTTCCAGCTCCAGCTTGAGGTTCTGCACGCTCTCGATCGCGTCCTTCTCGTTCTGCCATTCGGCCTTGCGCTTGTCCAAGTCCTCACGAGCCGACGCGATTTCACGACGCAGCACGTCAAGACGCTCGCGGGAAGCCTCGTCGCTCTCCTTCATGAGCGCCTGCTCCTCGATCTGCATCTGCGTGAGCTTGCGCTCGGCAGCGTCGACCTCTTCCGGCATGGAGTCGATCTCGATGCGCAGGCGGCTGGCAGCCTCGTCCATGAGGTCGATGGCCTTGTCAGGCAGGAATCGATCGGAGATATAGCGGTTCGAAAGCTCGGCCGCGGCAACGATGGCGCTATCGGTGATGCGCACGCCGTGATGGATCTCGTACTTTTCCTTAAGGCCGCGCAGGATAGCGATGGTGTCCTCGACCGTAGGCTCGCTGACCAGCACCGGCTGGAAACGACGCTCCAAAGCGGCGTCCTTCTCGATGTACTTTCGGTACTCGTCAAGCGTGGTCGCGCCAATCGCGTGCAGCTCGCCGCGGGCGAGGGCGGGCTTCAGCATGTTGCCCGCGTCCATGGAGCTGTCGCCCGTGGAACCGGCGCCCACGATGGTGTGCAGCTCGTCGATGAACAGGATGATGCGGCCTTCGCTCTGCTTGACTTCGCGCAGCACGGCCTTCAAGCGATCCTCGAACTCGCCGCGGTACTTGGCGCCGGCCAGCATCGCGCTCAGGTCCAGCGTGATGATGTCGCGATCCTTCAAGCTGGAGGGGACGTCCCCTGCCACGATGCGCTGCGCCAGACCTTCGACGATGGCCGTTTTGCCCGTTCCCGGCTCGCCGATGAGCACGGGGTTGTTCTTCGTGCGGCGGCTCAGCACCTGCACAGTGCGGCGGATTTCCTCGGCGCGGCCGATCACCGGGTCCAGCTTGCCTTCGCGCGCCTGCTGGGTCAGGTTCTGGCCGTACTGCTCCAACGCCTCGAACTGCACTTTATTCTGCTGGTCGGTCACGCGCGTGTCGCCGCGCAGCTCATCGTAGGCGGCTTCGATGGTCTTGCGCGTTACGCCCGCCACGCTCAAAACCTTGCCCGCCGCGCCCTTGTCTTCGGACAGGGCGATCAGCAGGTGCTCGCTTGTAGCGTAGCTGTCTCCCAGCTTTTCAGCCACCTTCACCGCATTGTCGATCACGCCCAGCAAAGCGGGACCGGGAATGCCGCTCATCATCATGTTGTTGTTGGAGCTGACCTTCGGCATGCGCTGAATCTCGGCATCCACGTTGGCAAGCAGCTGGAAAGGCTCCGCGCCGATGCGCTTGATGATAGCGGACAGATTGTTTTCCTTCGATTCGAGCAATGCCTTCAGCATGTGGATCGGTTCCGCCTGGGAGGCCTCGGCTTCAGAAGCGATCACGATCGTCTGCTGAAGCGCCTCCTGCGCGCTGAGGGCCAGCTTGTTCAAGTTGCCCATGTTCATATACGTTCCTCCTTCGCTTTCGTCTATGGCAAAAGCAAGTCTAGCTAGGGTAGCTGTCGAAACGAGGGCGGCAGGTCGGAAACGCGCACCAGGGCGCTGACGCTCTCGCGCGTTTCCAGCTCGTGCACGCGGTCGGCCAGGCGGCGAACGCGTTTGTGCAGGTCGTCAAGTTCGTTGTCGCGCTCGTCAAGGCGCCCCTGCAAATCCAGAATGCGGATGACGCCTGCCAAGTTGATGCCCTCGCCCGTCAGCTCGTTAATAAGCTCCAGGCGCTCGATGTCCGCTTGCGAGTACATGCGGGTGTTGCCGCTGGTGCGCTGCGGAGACACGAGGCCCTTCTGCTCATACGCACGCAAGGTCTGGGGATGCACGCCAGCCAGCTGCGCGGCCACGCTGATCATGTACAGCGGGCGGTTGCGGTCGGTACGTTCGCTCATTGCGCCCAGCTCCTCACGTCTTCCGTCGTCGCAGCCAGGTAATCTTCCATAGCCTTCTTCTGGCCTTCGTTCATTTCCTTCGGAACCAGCACCTTGACGGCAATTTTCAGATCGCCCGAGCCCTCGCCCTTCACCTTGGGAGCGCCCTTGCCGCGCACGGTCAGAACGGTGTCGTCCTGCGTGCCGGCGGGAACCTTCACGCGCACCTTCGTGCCGTCGGGCGTGGGAACCACCACGCTCGCGCCCAGCGCTGCCTCGGCCACGCTTACCGGCACGTCCATGAGCACGTCGGCGCCCTTGCGGCTGTAGTAGGGATGCTCGTCGATCTTGGTGGTGATCAGCAAGTCGCCCGATGCGCCGCCGTTTTCGCCCGGACCGCCCTTGCCCTTGAAGCGCAGACGACCGCCGTCGACGGCGCCGGCCGGAATCTTCACCGTCAAGGTTTCCGATTCGCCGCGGCCCGGAACGCGCACGGTCACGCGCTTCTCGGCACCCGAAAACGCCTCGTCGAACGTCACGTTCAACGTCACGTTCATGTCCTGGCCCTTGCGCGGGCGCGGCTGGCGGGCGCCGCCGAAACCGGAGCCGTTGAAGTCCCAATCGGAACCGAAGGCCCCTTCTCCGTGGCGAATGCTCTCCAGAATATCGGCCCAGCTGCCGAAGCCACCCGCGCCGCCGCCGAAGATGTCTTCGACGTTCACGGCACCGCCGCCCCAGCCTTGGGGAATATGGTTCTCGTTTGCCGTGCCGTACTGGTCGTACAGCTTGCGCTTCTTGTCGTCGGAAAGAACCTCGTACGCCTCGTTGATCTCCTTGAACTTCGCTTCGTCGCCGCCGGCGTCGGGATGGTGCGTTCGTGCCAGCTTGCGGAACGCCTTCTTTATCTCATCGGCCGTCGCCGTGCGTGGAACGCCCAGCGTCTTGTAATAGTCGGGAGTGGCCGACATGCGCTCCACCTTCCTTTCAATGTGAGGAGGCCCACGACATCGCGCCGAAGCCTCGCTGTTACCTGTTCATCATTAAGCAAAAGCGGGCTACCGTATGGTGTCGCCCGCTTGCCGTTGCTTTACTTCTTTTCCGCGTCTTCCTGCGGCTTTTCGCGTTTTGGTCCGCCGGTGGTAACGGTCACCATTGCGGGTCTCAAGACCTTTGATCCCATCTTGTAACCCTTTTGGTACACTTCGCTCACCGTTTCGTCGGGGACGCTTGCGTCATCGACCGTGGCAACCGCCTGGGCTTCCAGCGCATCAAACGCCTCGCCCGCCGGATCGATAACCTGCACGCCGTCCTTCGTCAACACGCCGACGAACTTCGCATGCACCGCCTTCACGCCGTCGAACAGTCCTGTTTCACCGTTCTTGGCTGCGTAGTCGATAGTGCGCTCGAAGTCGTCGATGACGGGGATCAGCCCGGAAACAAGCTTCTCCGTAGCGCGCGCTTTCTCGACTTCGCGCTGCTCGGTCGTGCGGCGACGGTACGTATCCCACTCGGCATGCAAGCGCATGAACTTGTCCTGCCACTCGCGCGCTTCCGCCTGGGCCTGGGCGACCAGCTCGTCGTTGGTCGGCTGGGCTTCCGCAGCAGCCTCGGCGCCTTCGGCCGAAGCCGCTCCAGGGGCGCCGCCCTCGGCCGATCCTTGCGGATCGACCGGGACAGCATCGGCCACGGCGTCGGAAGAGGAGGGGGCGCCGTCGCCCGCGTTGGCATCGCGTCCCTGCTGCTGAGACTCCTCGGCAGCAGCGCGAACGTCTTCAATGGGGATCTGCTTGCCTTCGCCTTGCGCCGCGCGCGCCGGCGAGGGTGTGCTCGGCTGGGCCATGGCGATTACTTCCCTTCCTTCGTGTCGTCGTCTTCGACAACCTCGTAGTCAGCTTCAATGGTGTCGTCAGCGGGAGCCGTTTCAGCGGCAGCCGCACCGGCACCGGCAGCGGCGCCCTCGGTGGAGTACACAACCTCGGCCAGCTTGTACCCGGCCTGCTGCATCTTCTCGGTCGCAGCCTTGATGGCATCCATATCGGAGCCCTCCAGAGCCGTCTTCGCCTCGGCGATGGCCTCTTCGGCAGCAGCCTTCACGTCAGCCGGAGCCTTGTCGCCCACTTCGGCCAGCGTCTGCTCGGTAGCGTTCACCAAAGCGTCGGCGTTATTGCGGATCTCGACTTCTTCCTTGCGCTTCCTGTCCTCTTCAGCATGCTGCTCGGCATCCTTCACCATGCGCTCGACCTCGTCGTCGTTCAGCGCGGTGGAACCGGAGATGGTGATCTGCTGCTGCTTGCCGGTGCCCAGGTCCTTGGCCGACACGTTCACGATGCCGTTGGCGTCGATGTCGAACGTAACCTCGATCTGAGGCACGCCGCGACGAGCCGCGGGGATACCGGTCAGCTGGAACTTGCCCAGCGTCTTGTTGTCGCCCGCCATCTGACGCTCGCCCTGCAGGACGTGGACCTCGACCGACGTCTGGTTGTCCGACGCGGTGGAGTAGATCTCGGTCTTGCGGGTCGGGATGGTGGTGTTGCGGTCGATCATCTTGGTCATCACGCCGCCCATGGTCTCGACGCCCAGCGAAAGCGGGGTCACGTCCAGCAGCAGGATGCCCTCGACGTCGCCAGCCAGCACGCCGCCCTGGACGGCAGCGCCCATGGCCACGACCTCGTCCGGGTTCACGGACATGTTCGGGTCCTTGCCGGTGAGCTTCTTCACGATGTCCTGCACGGCGGGCATACGGGTGGAGCCGCCCACCAGAATGACCTCGTCAAGGTCGCCGGACTTGAGGCCCGCGTCCTTGAGCGCGCGCTCGACAGGGGTGCGAACGCGATCCAGCAGGTCCTTCGTGATGCGCTCGAACTCAGCGCGGGTCAGCGTGTAGTCCAGGTGCTTCGGGCCGGACGCGTCAGCCGTGATGAAGGGCAGGTTGATGTTGGCCTGCGTGGTGGAGGACAGTTCCATCTTCGCCTTCTCGGCGGCTTCCTTCAGACGCTGCAGAGCCATCTTGTCGGCACGCAGGTCAATGCCGTTTTCAGCCTTGAACTTATCAGCCATCCAGTCGATGACGCGCTGGTCCCAGTCGTCGCCGCCCAGGTGGTTGTCGCCTGCGGTAGCCGCAACCTCGAATACGCCGTCGCCCAGCTCGAGAATGGACACGTCGAACGTGCCGCCGCCCAGGTCGAAGACGAGGATCTTCTCGTCCTTGTTGGTCTTGTCAAGGCCGTAGGCCAGCGCAGCGGCCGTCGGCTCGTTGATGATGCGAAGCACTTCGAGGCCCGCGATCTTGCCGGAATCCTTGGTGGCCTGGCGCTGAGCGTCGTTGAAGTACGCGGGAACCGTGATGACCGCCTGGGTCACCGGGCCGCCCAGCTGCTTCTCGGCGTCGTTCTTGAGCTTCTGCAGAACCATGGCGGAGATTTCCTCCGGCGTGTAGTCCTTGCCGTCGATGTCGACGACCGCACGACCGTCCTTGCCCTTCTGGACCTTGTAGCTGACGGTCTTCTGCTCTTCGCCCGTCTCGTTGAAGGAACGGCCGATGAAGCGCTTCACGGATGCAACCGTGTTCTCGGGATTGGTGACGGCCTGGTTCTTCGCGGCCTTGCCCACCACGCGCTCGCCGTCCTTGCGGAAGCCTTCGACGGACGGCGTGGTGCGGTCGCCCTCGGCGTTGACGAGGATTTCGGGCTCGGAACCCTCCATCACGGCCATGGCGGAGTTCGTGGTGCCCAAGTCGATGCCTAGAATCTTACCCATTATCATGCTTCCTCTCTGTTGGAGTTTGTAACCAATGTTCACGTGTCAGCAGTTGTTGTATTCGCACGCAATGCGCGCTCGGGAGCGCGCGGTCGTCAGCAAGGACCAAGCAAAAGGTGCTGCCTCGACGCTCAATCCGCTTTCGATGTTTTGGAATATATAATCTAAGTCTTTGGTTGTCAAGTTAGTTACCAATTTGTCACACAAGTTATTTCAACACGCCAACTATAGACACCGCAGCAACTCCTTCAGGGGCAATTCGGCACTTGTTACGCAGCATGCACGCACCTGTTGCAAGGCCGACGCTTCCGACAAGTTCACAAGACCGCGGACCAGCCCGCGAAGCAACGGCGCAGCCCGCGCAAGAATGAAAAGCCGGGCGCGAAGCGGCGGCAGCACCGGCGGCCAGAAGCGCCGGGACAACCGGATGAAGGCCCGCCGACCGAAAGCGTTGCGCGGCTAGCTCCGAACGCAAAAAAGCTCCCGCCTCCTGCGAAGGAGACGGGAGCTTCAAATTCGCTCAAGCGAGCAGTCCGAGTGAGGAAGTTACTCTTCGACAACCTCGGGAATGGCGCCCATGGGGCACTCTTCAACGCAATCGCCGCATGCGATGCAGGCGTCCTCGTTCACGACCTCAGCGACGCCGCCAACGACTTCGAGCACTTCCTGCGGGCACGCATCGACGCAGATGCCGCAGCCGATGCACTCATCGGCTTCGATAACCGGGTGAGCCATGATAACACTCCTTCTCGTCTTTAAAGCAACCCAGCGCCAAGGCCGGAGGGCTTCCCCAAAACTTCATGCCCGCAAGATACCATTATTCCCGCCGATTGCAAGAAAAAATGGTGAAATTCTCAGGGTGCGGCGCGAAAAGCGCCGTCGATTTACCATCGACAACCGCGCGGCGCTTTCAAGTCCCGCTTCAACAAGAACGGCTTCGAATATCTAGCAAATTCTGGGCAGTTGTTCCCCCACCAGCATGTCGAGGATGCGCGTGCCGCCGAAAGCCGTGCGCAAGAACACCTTGGAGCCGCGTTCCGGCTGCGCAGCGGTAACCTCTCCGATCATGGCGGCGTCGGCACCGTAGCGGTTCGCACGCATGGCAGCCAACGCGGCTTCGGCCTGATCGGCGGCTACCACGCACACCATTTTGCCCTCGTTCGCCACCTGAAGCACGTCGTAACCCAGCATGTCGCACGCGCCCTGTACGGCAGGCTTTACGGGAACGGCATCCTCTTCGATCGTGATGTCGGTCCCCGACTGCGCCGCAAGCTCGTTCAGCGTAGACGCCAAACCGCCGCGCGTAGGGTCGCGGAAGCAGCGCGTAGAAGGAGCCGCCGCAAGCACGTCGGCGATCAAATGGTTGAGGGGCGCGGCGTCGCTTTTCAGGTCGGCCGAGAACGAAAGAGATTCGCGACAGCTCATGATGGTGATGCCGTGATCGCCCAAGGTTCCCGTGACCAGCACTTTATCGCCAGGCTGGCACCGCGACCCGCCCAGGTCGATGCCTTCGGGAAGCGTGCCCACGCCCGAGGTGTTGATGTACACCCCATCGCCATGACCGCGGTTGACCACCTTCGTGTCGCCGGTGACCAGCGCAACGCCCGCTTCGCGAGCGCATTCGGCCATCGATGCGCAAATGCGCTTCAAATCCTCGATGGGAAATCCCTCTTCCAGCACGAATCCGCAGCTCAGATAGCGTGGCGTTGCGCCGCTTGTAGCCACATCGTTCACCGTGCCGCACACGGCCAAACGACCGATATCGCCGCCGGGGAAAAAATGCGGAGTAACCACGAAGCTGTCGGTCGAAAACGCCAAGCGCTCGCCCGGAGCAGGGGCGGGCAGCACCGCCGCATCGTCACCGCGCAACAGCTCGTCTCCGGCGTACGCCGCGAAGAAAACTTCGTCTATGATGCGTTTCATCATGGTACCGCCACTGCCGTGGCCCAACATGACCGTCGTGTCCATACTGCTCCCTACATATACTGCCCGGTCGTAGTTACGACCAGACGACCGTTCTGCACGCCCTTCGTGCCCAGAATAAGGTTCGCGATATCCTGCACCAAGCCTGTTTCACCGCGCACCACGATGACCTCCAGGCAATTGTGCGCATCCAGATGGACGTGCATCGAGGAAACGATTTCCTGAAAATACTCGTGCTGGATGGCGTGCAGCTTCTCTTGCAAATCGCTTGCATGGTGATCGAACACGATGGTGATCGTGCCCACCACCTCAACGCCGGGCGTGGAGCATTCGTCTTCCACCAGCGCATCCCGCACCAAGTCGCGCACGACTTCGCTGCGGTTCTTCGCCAGGCCGCGACGCGCTACCAGCTGGTCGAATCGAACAAGCAAATCCTCGGGCATTGCAACCGAGAACCGCATAAGATCATTGCCCATGGATGCTCCGCTTACACCAGGCTGACGGTAACGCCGCCCGCCGACTCGGCGTCGTCCTCAAGGGCGTCCTTGGCCTCGTCGAGCAACGCGCGCACATCGTCGAGCAGCGCCTGCGCCGCATGCAGCTTCTCGCTGACAGTAGCGTAGCCGGCATCGCCCGCCGTATGCCCAAGGGAGTGCGCCCAACGGCGCTCCAGCTTAATATGGTCGTCGATCTGGTCGATCATCTGCTCGAACTGACCCGTGTTGATACCGTTCGTGCACATAGCGAGCCTCCTTTATCGTACGGCAACCGCCCCTTGCAGGAAGCGCGGCGCAAGCTGCCCGTTTCTTGCTATCATGATTGTTATACGGCGAACCAGAATGGACCGCAAGGGACAGTGTGAAAAAATCTGCAAACGGTAACATGTACGAGGTCGCATTGGATGAAGCGTGGGAGCTGTTCGGAGCCCACCTGAGCGGCGCGCGCTCGGGGCTCGTGTGCGTGCTGAGCACGCAACAGCTTGACGAGCGCAGTCGCAATGCGCTGAACAGCTCCGCCGCAGCCCTCGGGTACGGGCGCGATGCCTGCCTGTTCGCAACGTTAGCCCCCGAGGGAACGCCCCTTGACAGCCAAGCGCTGTTTTTGCTGATCGAAGGCGTGGACCCGCTCTGCCTTGTCGCAACCGACGAGGCCGCTCTTAAGGCGCTTTGCGAGACGTACCGATGCAAAGCCGTTCCGGGAAAAGCGAGCCGCGTTTTCGGACGCACCTGCGTGGCGTTCCGGTCGTTTTCCCGCATGCTCGACGACGGCCAAGAAAAACAAGTGGCCTGGGCCCTGCTCAAGAAGCTTCCCAAACGGGGCGACGCAAAAGGGCGGGACCGGTAAAGCCGAGCGAGGCGGAGGGGCTACGTCACCGACCTTGCCCCTCCGCCCTATCTCGTCTTACCGGTCCCGCTTCCCATCGGGAGAGCCGGCCGAAGCCGGCCCTCCTTGCAACGCGAAACGCGTCCTCGAAAATTAAGCCGTCACCACTTCCGCAGCAGCAGCAAGAAGATCGCGCACCTCGTCCACGGTTTCGGCTTCGGCGTAAATGCGCACGAGCGGCTCGGTGCCGGAGGGGCGCATCATCACCCATGCATCGCCTTCCAGGTAAAACTTCACGCCGTCGCGACGATCGACGTCGACGACCTTTTTCCCGCACACGTTTTCGGGTGCGTAGCTCGGCACGATGTTCGCGCGGAAATTCGCCATCTGCTCGTCGGTGATGGTAAGACCCTGGCGCTCGAACTCCAGCTTGCCCACCTTCTGGAACATGTCGTCCACCAGCTGGCCCAGGCTCATGCCGCGCTGCGCCATGGTTTCGCACAGCAGCAACGCCATGAGCAGGCCGTCGCGCTCCATGACGTGGCCGGGAATGCCGATGCCGCCGGACTCCTCGCCGCCCAGCATGACGTCGCCCTTCTCCATCTCGGCGTAAATCCACTTGAAGCCCACGGGCGTGCTGGTCAGCTCCAGGCCCAAGCGCTTGCACTGGCGAGCCAGCATGGCCGACGCCGTGATGGTGGACACAACGCGGCCGGAAAGGCCCTTGTCCTCGGCCAGATGCGACGTAATCAGCGTGATGATGCGGTGCGGGTTCACAAAATTGCCGTGCTCGTCCACCGCGCCGATACGATCGGCATCGCCGTCGTTGATAAAGCCGGCATCGTAGCCCAGTTCGGGAACCTTCGCCAAGCAGCGGTCAACCCAGGGCGGAATGGGCTCGGGGTGCAGCCCGTCGAACGTGGGATCCTCGGCATTGTTGATCTCGCACACCTCAACGCCCAGATCGCGCAGCAGATTCGCCAGGTACAGGCGACCCGCTCCGTACAGCGGGTCCACCACCACGCGCAAGTTGGCGCTGCGGATAGCCTCGACGTCAACGCGCTCTTTCAGCGTAGCCAGGTACGGCGTCATGAGATCCACCGTCTCATACGTTCCGCGAGCTTCAAGAGGCTCGTCGACGAACGCCGCCTCCACGCGATCGGTGAAGTCCTTGCCCGCCGCGCCGCCGTCGGCCATACGCAACTTGACGCCCAGGTATTCAGCCGGGTTGTGACTGCTGGTGAGCATGATGCCGCCCACCGCGTCGGCGTCCTGCGCCACGGACCAGCACAGCGTGGGCGTGGGGCAGTAATCCTGCGTCAGCTTGACCGCAAAGCCCTGCGTCGCAGCAACCTCGGCCGCCAACTGCGCGTAGGCATGCGCATCCTGACGGCAATCATGACCGACGATCAACGTGCCCGGCGCGTCAGCCGGTCGGCCGGCCGCCACCGCGTCTTCCTTGAACATACGAGCGGCCGCGTCCACGACGCGCACCAGGTTATCGCTCGTGAAGTCTTCGCCGATGATAGCGCGCCATCCATCGGTGCCGAAGTGAATGTCTGCCACGAAACTTCCTTTCCTTATGGGTGCCGAAGCGCAAAGCGCCCGGCCACGTGCAAGGCATACTGCTGTTCATTATAGACAAATCGGCATCGATCGGACCAAGCCAACGCAAAAGAGGCGGATGAGAAGGCGCTGCTGCTTCGAGGAACTGCTTCGCGGCGGCGGGATTTGGCCGGCCAGCCGCCCCGGCCCAAACGCAAGCGCAGACCGCGGGGGAGGCGGTCTGCGCTTGGACGAGTGAAACGAGGAAACCGGAGAAGTTGGTCGTTTCATCACGTAGTACTTTAACGGCAATATTATCCTTTGTCAAGGATAATATTGCCGAACAAGGACCGTTCTTCATCAAGCAAGGGCACGTTTTGCAGGCAAACAAGGGCCCGCACAGCGCCAGCGATGGCCGCCGCCAGCACGGCAGCGGCACAGCAAGGGCATGTTGCTTTGGCGGGTTCGAGGAAAAACACGCCCGCAAGCTGGTATTATAAACATGCGAGAAAGCAACGCCTCGCACGAAAGACGAACTGAACGGATGCGCACGCGCTCATCCACGGGAGAGGAGACAGCCATGGCGAACAGGAACCTTGCCAAGAGCCACGAGGAAACTTGCGTGCTTGTCACGGGAGGCGCCGGGTTCATCGGTAGCCATACGTGCGTGGAGCTGCTGAATCAAGGATACCGCGTGGTCATCGTCGACGACCTGAGCAATTCGAGCGCCGTCGCGGTCGACCGCGTTCGTAGCATCACCGGACTTGCCGCCGACGACGATCGCTTGGCATTCTACGAAGCAAACATCCTGGACCGCAGCGCCTTAGCCGCCATCTTCGAGGAAAACGAGATAGACGCCATCATCCACTTTGCCGGATTCAAGGCCGTAGGCGAAAGCGTGCAAAAGCCGCTCGAATACTACTGGAACAACTTCGCGGGCACGCTGGCCCTGTGCGAGGTCGCGCGCGACCATGGCGTGAAGAACATCGTATTCTCGTCGAGCGCCACCGTGTACGGCGAGCCGGAGTTCATTCCCATCACCGAAGATTGCCCGAAGCACGACGCGACCAACCCCTACGGCTGGACGAAAAGCATGCTCGAGCAGGTGCTGACCGACCTGTACGTAGGCGACAACGAATGGAACGTCGTGCTGCTTCGCTACTTCAACCCCATCGGTGCGCACGAGAGCGGCCTGATCGGCGAAGACCCGAAGGGCATCCCGAACAACCTGCTGCCGTACGTTGCGCAAGTTGCCGTCGGCAAGCTGGAATGCGTCGGCGTGTTCGGCGACGACTACCCCACGCACGACGGCACGGGCGTGCGCGATTACATCCACGTAGTCGACCTGGCACGCGGGCACGTGGCAGCGCTCGATTGGATGGGCGGCAAAGTGGGCACCGGCAAGGCGAGCACCGCGGGAACGCTGGCCGGAACGCCGGCAGAGGACGGAACGCGCCGCGGCGTGGGCATCTTCAATCTGGGCACCGGCACCGGGTCGAGCGTGCTCGACGTCGTGCACGCATTCGAGCGTGCGTGCGGCAAGAAGCTGCCGTACGAAATCAAGCCGCGCCGTGCAGGCGACGTAGCGGTGAACTACGCAGCTTGCGACAAGGCGCGCGAAGAGCTGGGATGGGTCGCGCAGTACGATCTGGACCGCATGTGCGCCGACAGCTGGCGTTGGCAGTCCACGAATCCCGACGGTTACGCCACCGCATAGCGCACCGCAGCAAAGAAGGGGCCTCGGCCCCTTCTTTTTCTTTTGACATCGACGGAAGCAAGGCTTAACCCCTCCCGCCCTGCACCGCCCTCGCTCATCTACAGGGAGTCTTTGTCTCGCTTTTCTTCGTACATTGCGCTGTCGGCAGCATCGAAAAGCTCTTGGTAGGTTTTGCCGTCCTGCGGGAAAAACGCCGTGCCAACGCTCATTCCCAAGTCGAATCCCATCTCAAGGGAGACCGCCTTCGCTTGTGCGCGCAAAGTGGCCTGAATTTCCCGAGCATCGGAAAGCCCGTCGTCCGACAAAACGAACGCCGCGAACTCGTCCCCGCCCACTCGACCGACAACCCCGCGCCGATCGAAGACCTCGCGAAGCACCCGAGCGATGGTCGCAAGTGCGCGGTCGCCCGCCAAATGACCGTACGAATCATTCACCAGCTTGAAATCGTCCACATCGATCACGAACAGGATGCCGGGATCACCTGCGTTGAGCATAGTCTCTATGCGCTCCTGAACGGCAAGTTTGTTTAGCACGCCGGTCAGCCCGTCAAGCCTCAGCCGATGTTCGAGTCGCTCTTCTTTTTTCCGCTGGTCGTCGACATCGACAATCTTCACGACCGCGCGATACGGCTGCGACCCCTCGTACAAATAGCGGAACGTGAAGCTGAACCAGCGATACTCGTCCAAAATCGACCGAACGCGGCACAGCACCACGCGCGTCTCGCTTGGATGCGGGTTTTCAAGCGCTTCAACTAGAGCGTCGTAGTCATCTTCGCACACGTCGATCAAAGACCGTCCGCGCTCAAGATAGGACTGAGCCGACAGCTCCTCCAACCGAAACACCTCGCGCGCGTTCGGCGTCAGCTCAAGAACGTCGGTCGCGTACGAATATTCAAGCAGTACGGTATCGGAGAACTCGGCGAGCACCGTATAGCGCTCCGCATCGCGACGCGCTCGACGACGAATGCCGCCCACCGCAAAAACCATGATCACGCACGCAGCAACGCCAACGCCAACCAGCGAGGCGCCCGTTGTTACCGTCCCCTCCAGGATATGCTCGGCATGCCGAGCAAGATCGCTCTCTTCGGTAAAGTTGACGATATTCCAATCGTTGATCCCTAACGGCGCTATCGTCATAAACACGGTCGAGCCGCCATCGGAGCCGATCACGGTGGTTATCACTTCGTTGTCTTTTTGAATGCCCGAGCGCACCTGATCCACGGCCTGCAGCGAGCACCCGCGCTCTTCCAGCAGCTCGAACAGATTGACCCCGGCCAATCCTTCCGTATTTTGGCGCACGGGAATGATGGATCCGTCTTTTTTAACCAGCAGCGAGGATATCAACGTAACCTGGGTGTCCTCCTGGCTTGTTTGCAGCAACGTGGAAGCATCGACCACGCTTCTCAGCACGGCAACCACGCGGTCGTCCTTCACCACCGGCTCTGCAACACTATAATAGTAGCCGTCGTAGCGCTCGGATTTGCGTACCTCGGAAACCACCGACTGGCCTGCTTTCAGTCGAGTGAGAATGTCGATCTGCTCGTCCTTCCAAAGAACGTTGACTTCCAAGCCTGCTTCCAATTCCTCTATGGAAGAGTAAACAACCCGAAACAGCCCCTTCTCGTTCCACGACTGCAAGTACGTCGCGTACATCTCACCCTGAGATTCAAGATCGATGGATTCGGCAAGCGCACGCATAGACGAAAGAACGCCGCGCGTTTCGTGGATGGAAGATTCAACCTCCACTTTCTGAGCAAGCGTATAGTCGCTCATGCTCTCGGTTGTCATCACGACGAATTCGGCATTCAGAAAGCGGGAAAACGAGTTGAAAATGCCGAATATGACCACTCCGACTATCGCTACAGACAAGCCGAGCGCAATAAGAGTACGCGAAAAATACGGCGAATCCCATCCGACGAGTCGCCGCATGACACCCTTATATTTCCACCGCATGTTCACGACACCAACATCTCACGACTGTCCAGAAGGGGCAAGGTTGTAGCGATTATACACCCCATCGGACAAGATGCCCCGCAAACCGCGCACAAGGCACGCTAGGCAGCCAAACCGCCTGCAGAGCCCGAAGCTCCGCCTCCACCAGGAGCGTTCGCATCGCCCGAGCCGGTGCCCGCAGAGCCCCCGGCGCCAACCGCGCCGGAAGAACCCGCGCCGCCCGTGCCTCCCCCCGATCCGGTGCCGGAGCCCGTCGCGCCCGTGCCTCCCGCAGCCGGCGCTTGATTGCTCGTCGAGCCTGAGGAGGACCCTCCGTAATATAGGGAGTTATCCACGTATCCCGAACTGCCGCCCGAATTGGACGTGCTCGACGAAACGGAGGGGCCGCCAGCAGACGTAATTCCACTGGGGTCGCCGCCTTCGTCGACAACCTTCATCATCTCTTTAGTCTTTTCGGCGTCGTTGATAACGTAAGACACCTCGTTGATGTACTGGGTGTACGAAGGCAGCATGGCCGAGTAGATGGTCAGCTCGCCATCATCGCGGAACTGCTGCGCCAGCGAAATGATGTCGTTCACGGACAAGTCGGTGGTCACGCTTTGCGCAGCGCTTTGAATAACGCCCGGAAGCTCCGTAACGGGCAAAGCGAGCACCTTGTTGACGATCGCCATGATCAGCTTGCGCTGGTTGGCCGTACGCGTGAAGTCGCCGTCGACGTACGCACGGCTGCGCGCGAACACGAGCGCCTGGTTGCCGTCAAGATGCTGCTCGCCCTCTTCGATGATGACGCGCGGCCATTCCGGATGCGCGGACGTTCCGTCGGCGTCGGGGTCGTCAACCCGCTCGTCCACCACGATGTCCACGCCGCCCACGGCATCGACCAGGCCTTTCAGCTCTTCGAAGTTGACCTCGGCATAGTGGGAAATATCCACGTTCAAAAGCTTGCTGGCCTCTTTGATGGCACCAGCCGCGCCGCTGTAGTTGTACGCGGCATTGAACTTGTTCGTGCCGTATCCGTCGATTTCGATTTTCGTGTCACGAGGAATGGACACCATAGTCGCCTGGTTTTTGGCGGGATCGACGCGCACAACGATGTTGGTATCGGAACGCGCGCCGGCAGAGGGGTCGTCGTCAAGACGGTCGGAGCCGATGAGCATCATGTAGAACGGCTCGGTAAACGCCGGATTGGAGACCGGCTTCAGCGCATCGCTGATGGCGCTCAGCTCGGATTCGGACTTGGTGCCCTGGTTGAGCTGCCTGTTGACGCCGTCCATCCAGAAAGCAAACGCCGTTCCTCCGCCCACAACAGCCACCAGCAACGCCGCGAGCACGCCAACCGCAATCTTCTTGCCACGATTCGACTTGCGAGAAGATGCGGTCGAATAAGACGCGTTGTTGCGGGAGTACTGGCTTACCGCAGTTTGTCGGCCGTAGGCACCGTTCGCGCCCGATCCTTGGCTGCCCGGCGTGTAAGCCGATCGATAGCCGGCGTACGAAGAGGGCTCGCCCGCACCGCCCTGGGAAAACGAGCCCGCTTGAGCCCGAGAAGCAATCCGCCCCGATTGCGCAGCCTTCGCCGAACGAACGGCGCGCGCCGATTGGGGAGCGCGAGACGAACGGGCCGCGGGACGGCTGGTGCGAGAGTTTTTTGGCGCCATATATTCTCCTCAACGACCCTTCGCGCGAACGGAGCGCGGTACAGAACGAGCCATGCACCGTCTCCCCGTCGGCGAAAGGCATCGGCTGCCAGGGCCTCAGTCTTCAAAACCTACCCGAACCCCCCGATGCCCAAACGATTCGCAAACCGTCCATATACCGGCATCCGCAGATTCGACGCGTATGGCATATATTGTAGCATCGATCGATTACAACCATAAAATAGGCATGCGCTGGGTACAAAGCGCACATTTTCCGAATTAGTGCAGAAACGTATTCTGGCGGTTACGCCGTTTCCCTTGGCTGGCAGTAGCCTGTTCTTCATGCATTCAGGCTTGGGACATAATAACCCTTCTCACCAGGAGTTTGACGAAGGAAGGCTCTCGTATGTTCTGGCCGAAAACGTCAAGCGCCTGCGCCTTGAAGCCAAGATAAACAAGCACACGTTCTCCCTCATGCTGGGCATAGGACGCCCGTTTCTCAACAAGATAGAAAGCGGGCTTGCCGATCCTCGGCTCTCCGTCATTGTGAAGATAGCCGACGCGCTCGAAACAACCCCCGAAGAACTGCTCACCACGCAAAAGCCAGCCGACAGGAAAAAGCGTTCGCCCATCGGTCTGCGCAGCGACGCGGACCACGCGCGCCTTCGCTAAGCGCCAAGCAAGGCGCCCGGGGGAGGAATCCGGGCGCCCGCTTGCTACTCTTGCCGCAAAGCTTCGATAGGCCGCAGCTTCGAAGCCCGGTACGCGGGGAAAATACCGAAAACCAGGCCGATAAACGTGCTTGCGCCGAACGCGATGCCCACAATGGACGGGGAAACCACGCAGGCCATGCCGACGAACTCGGCCAGCTTGCAGAAGCCCACGCCGAACACGATGCCGAGCGTACCGCCCAACAAGCTTATGAGCAGGGCTTCCACCAAGAATTGGAACATGATGTCGCCGCAGCGAGCGCCAAGGGCCTTCTTGATGCCCACCTCGCGGATGCGCTCCGCAACCGAAACCAGCATGACGTTCATAACGCCGATGCCCGCAACCAGCAGCGATATGCTGGCAACCCCGGCAAGAAGGACCGTCATGGTCTTGTTGATGGAGCCGCCCGCGTTCAGCATTTCGTCTTGAGTGTTCACGACGAAATTGAACGGCGAGATGTTCTTGTCGACCCTCAGATAGCTCGACACCGCCTGTTTTACCTGCTGAACGCTGTTTTCGTCCGTTGCGCGAACATACACCGAATCGATCTTGCCGTCGGCGCCCAAAGCGTACGCGGCGGGAATCGGGACAATCACCACGCTTCCCGTGCTGAGGCCCATGGACGCGCCCTGCTCTTTGAGAACGCCCACCACGGTGAACTCGTTGCCGCCGATCTTGACCGTACGGCCCACCACGTCGGTGGTGCCGAACAGATCGCGAGCAACCGAACCGCCCAGCACGGTAACGTTCGACTTGTTGGCGCGATCCACCGAGGAAAGATTGCGGCCCGCGGCCAGTTCCAGGTTCCGGGCAGCCAGATACTGCTCGTCAGACCCCTCCACCGTCGCGCGGCTCGAATGCTTCGCGCCAACGCTCACCGAAGCGTTCACGTTTTTTGCAGGAGCCACCTTCGCAACGTTCGAAAGCTCGGATATGGACGACAGGTCGTTGTAATCAAGGGACGCCTCGAACAAAAGCGCCGAGATGACATCGCCTCCGAGCGCCTTCATTCGCTCGGAAACCTGGCGGTTCGAGCCGTCGCTCATGCCCACGAGAACGATCACCGAGGAAATGCCGATGATCAGCCCAAGCATGGTGAGCGCCGTGCGAAGCCTGTTGCGCGCAACGTTGCCCAACGCCTCTTTCGCTATCTGCACCCATTTCATACGGCTTTCGCCTCCTCGTACAGCACGCCGTCGGCTATGGTCACAGTGCGGTTCGCCTCCAGGGCAAGCTCGGGGTTGTGCGTGATCAGCACCACGGTTTGCCCTTGAGCGTTCAGTTCCTTGAGCATGTCCATGATCTCGACGCTCGTGCGCGAATCAAGCGCGCCAGTAGGCTCGTCCGCCAACAAGATTTCGGGCATGCCCGCAAGAGCGCGCGCAATGGCGACGCGCTGCTGCTGGCCGCCGGACAGCTGGGTTGGCCGATGCTTCTCACGCCCGGCAAGCCCAACCTTCTCCAGCATGCAATTCGCCAAACGGTCGGCCTCCGCCACGCGCATGCCCCGGTACAGCAACGGCAGACGCACGTTCTCTCGCGCGTTCATGTTCCCCAGCAGGTTGAAGTGCTGGAATACGAAGCCGATCTTTCGGTTCCTCACGCCGGCAAGCCGATCGTCCGACATGCGGGAAACGTCTTCGCCGTCAAGCAAGTACGTGCCCGAATCAGGCGAATCCAGAAGCCCGATCATATTCATGAGCGTGGACTTGCCCGAACCCGACGGCCCCACGATGGCAACGAACTCCCCGCGCTTCACCTGGAAACTCACGTTGTCGAGCGCGCGCACCTCGTCGTCTCCCATGCGGTAGGTTTTTGTAAGATGGGTCATGGAAATCATGAGAGCGCCTAACCCGCAGCCGGAAGCATCATTGCACCGGCACCTTCTTCACCGGGCATTTCACCGCCGCCCGCTCCCGCTTCGTTCAGGACGACCGCGTCCCCTTCGTTAAGGCCGCTCTTGATCTCGACAATTTTGCCGTCCGACAAGCCGGTCTCAACCTCGACAGGCTCCATCATGCCGCCCTCGCGCTGCACGAGCACCGTGGTCTTTCCGCCGCCCGCATCCACGATAGCGCTCACCGGCGCCGTCAGGACATCGGCAGCCTCGCCCACGTTGATGCGCACGTTCGCCGTCATGCCAATCAGAATGCTGCCGTCGTTGGGGATCTCGATGGTCACTTTGTACTTCGATCCGGTGGAGTTGTACGTGCCCACCTGGTTGATGTTCACTACCTTGCCCTCGAACGTCTTGCCTTCGTTGGAGCCGAGCACAACCTGGGCAGCCTGCCCCTCGGAAAGGGTGGAAAGATCGCTTTCGTGGACGTCGAACTCAACATGCATGGCGTTGACGCGCGCCACTTCGATGTAATGCTCCTCGGTTACTTCTTCCTTGGCCTTCGGAAGGCTCTTGGACAGAACAACCAAGTCGTACGGAGCCACCAACGGATCCCCGTACGTGAAGTTCGCCAGCACGGTGCCCGCCGGAATCACCTTGTTCAGCGGCACCTCGGAGTCTTTGAAGTAGCGCCATTTGGGCATTTTCAGCTTCTCGACCTGAGCGGCCTTCACTTCGCCCGTGCCCTTCACCTGCTTCACCACCGTGCCCTTGGCAACCGTGCCGGTGGGCATCATTTCGCCTTCGGGGACGGCAGCGGAATTGGTCTGCTGGTACAGCAGATACCCAAGGCCGCCCAGCGCGGCGCACAGCACCACCACCACGACCACTTTGACGACGTTCCTTACCATGCTATCTCCTATCGTTGTTCATCATGCAGGCCCACGCCCGCCAAGCTCGTGGTTACGCCTCGTCGGTCGTGAAAGCGTTTTGATCGCCGCCTCCAAGCGAGGCGGAACCAACGGGGACCGCCGTCATCGACGTGTCCTTGTTCATGGTTTTCGCCAGCAGCAGGCCGCCGGTTACCAGAATCGCCACCGAAAGCATGACGACAAGAATCTTGTATGCGTTGCTAGTCTTGGAATCGTTCATGGGAATGCCTTTCTTTCGCATCCGTCAACTTCACGCTGCGCATACTATCGAAAGGCCCCTTAAAAAACCCTTAAAAAGCGTGCTCTCATCTGTGGAGATATCTCCACCTCCCGCTTCAGGATCGTTTAAGGATGCGATGATAGAATGGGCGCAACTGAAGGTGGGTGAACCATGAAGATTCTTATCGTCGAAGACGATCGCAACCTATCGAACGCCATCAAGCGATGCCTTTCCTCGACCTACGACGTGGATCAGGCATTCGACGGGGCGGAAGGCTACTTCTTCGCTAAAGAAGGCATTTACGACCTGGTCGTGCTTGACCTCATGCTCCCCGAAATGGACGGCTACTCAGTTTTGGAAAAGCTGCGCAAGAACGAGGTGTTCACGCCGGTGCTCATCCTTACTGCCAAGGGGACCATTGCCGACAAGGCGCGCGGATTCAGGACGGGAGCTGACGACTACCTGGTAAAACCGTTCGACAAAGACGAGCTGCTGCTGCGCATCGAGGCCATTCTTCGACGAACCATGGGACTGTACGGATCGGCTGACCTCAGTTTCAAGCAGCTGATCATTTCGCCGACGAACCGAACCGCATCAATCGAAGGCCGCCCTATCGAGTTGAAGGGCAAGCAATTTGACGCCCTTGAGTACCTGGTCAGTCGCCAGGGGCAGCTCATATCGAAGTCGCAGCTGTTCGACAAGGTATGGGGCTTTCTTTCCGACACATCGTCAAACGTTGTGGAAGTATACGTGAGCGCCATCCGCAAGCAGCTCAAGCCTTTCGGATACGATGCGTACCTGAAAACCATTCGAGGCGTAGGCTACCTGTTGACGGACGAGGACGACCATGCGTGAGAGCGCGCGCATGAAGCGGGTGTCCATTCGCTACGCAGCCCTGTTCTTTGTTGTGTTCGGGTTGATATTCGCCGCGCTAGGCGCATTCGTGTACCAAACGGTCAACGCCAACATCTTCAGAGCCGTCGACCAGCAAATACTCATGGTCGGCGTTGGAGAAGACCAATCTTTGGCAACGGGCACCGAAGTGAAAACCGACGCAAACGACGAAAGCCCGGCGCAAGAAGAGGCCGAGGTTCCGCCGGCGCAAGGCGAAGTTGCCAGCGAGACGTCCCAAAGCCAGATAGTCGAAGAAAGCCTGGAAGAGAATCCTCAGACCGTCCTACTTGCGCGCGCAAGCGACGGAACCGTGATGGATACGTTCGGCATCTACTCCACGTATCCCAATTTCTTCGAGACCCTGCCGTTCGATCCCAGCGTTTTGGACACGGCGTACCTCATGGAGAAAAACGGACATCATTATCGCGCGGCGAACTATCGCGTGGAGCCCGCTGCGGACGGGATTGCGTACCTGCAAACCATCGTAAACGTGGATTCGGAGATAGCCATCCTGGAGCAATTCAGGTTTACCTTGATTGTCGGCTTATCGATAGCGCTTCTGGTTTGCGCGGGCGCCAGCTACGCGCTGTCGCGCAAAACGCTGCGGCCCATAGCCGATGCATGGGAAAAGCAAACGGAGTTCGTTCAGAACGCCTCGCACGAGCTGCGCACGCCCCTCACCGTCATACGCACGACGCAGGAGCTTTTGCTGGAAGAGCCTCACGCTAGGATCATCGACAAGTTCGAAGACATCAGCATCACCATCGAAGAGGCGGGAAGGCTGTCCCGGCTGACCAAAGACCTCTTGGCGCTGACCACTGCAGACGCGGAGGACAATGCAGCCGACATGACCGAGCTTGACCTTGGCGCTCTGGCAAGCGGCGTCGCGGCGGCCTATGAGGATCTGGCGCTGGCCGAGGGAAAAACGCTAACCGTGCGCACATCGGACAACGTCTTGGTGCAAGGCGATCGGGACAAGCTGCAGCAGCTTCTGGCCATTCTGCTGGACAACGCGCTCAAATACACCGAGGAAGGCGATGCGATTCGAGTATCAGTCGAAGAACGCGGAGCGTCGGCTCTGCTGCTGGTTTCGGACAACGGCGTGGGAGTGAGCAGCGAGGATCTAAGTCGGGTATTCGATCGATTCTATCGCGCCGACAAGGCGCGCTCTCGAGAAACGGGCGGGAACGGGCTGGGGCTTTCCATTGCGAAAAGCATCATGGACGCGCATGGGGGCGCCATCAAGATGACGCGCAATCCCTCTGGAGGGGTCACGGTAACGGCATCGTTCAAGAAGGCTGCGGCCAGGTAGCGGGAACTTGCTTGCGGGCGTGGGCGCGGCGGTGCGCGTGCGCGTGGGCGCGGCGGTGCGGCTCGCGCTCGCCCTGAAACAAAACAGGCCACCGGTTGAAAACCGATGACCTGCAGCATCCAATGGTGCCCCCGGCGCGATTCGAACGCGCGGCACCCGCTTTAGGAGAGCGGTGCTCTGTCCCCTGAGCTACGGAGGCGCGGTGGCTATTGTAACATTAAACGAAGTTGAGCAAGTCTCGCGCATCCTCGATCACGATATCCGCGCCCGCTTCTTGAAGATGCGCCGCATCATGATACCCCCATGCAACGCCCATGGCGAACGTGCCGGCATTGCGCGACACCTTGATGTCACCCGGGGAATCCCCCACGTAGATAGTGCGGTCGGGCGTCGAGCCCAGTTCGGAAATGGTTCGGAGCAGGCCCGTGGGATCGGGCTTGCGAGGGATCTGGTCGCACTCTCCGTACATCACCTTGAACAGATCGGGCATGTGCTGATCGATCACGTCATGGACGCCTTGATCGAACTTGTTCGACAAAACGCCCAGACGAACACCGCGATGCTTGAGCTCGGCCAGGGTTTCGATCATGTGCGGATACGGGCTGGTAAGCTTGTTGCCAATCTGAGGGTACAAATCCTTCCAACGCTGCATGACGGCCTCGGCTTGCTCGGGCGACGTGCTGGCGGGAACAGCTTGGTACATAAGCGCACGTGCCCCATTACCAACAAAGCTATGGATCTCGTCGGTCGTACGCGGGGGAAAGCCGAATTCCCCGAGTGCGGCGTTCGTTAAAACCACCAAATCAGGGAGCGTGTCGAGCAGGGTGCCGTCCAAGTCGAACACCAGCGTGTCGAAGCGAGCCATGGCAACCTCCTATCATAAGAAAAAATCCAAGCCGAGGCTTGGATCGTAAGTCTATGGAGCGGGTGACGGGACTCGAACCCGCGAATGAAAGCTTGGGAAGCTTTTGCCTTACCACTTGGCCACACCCGCAATGTAGGGAATTATAACCTTATATTCCCCATTCGTCTGAAAATATCAGAGAATATTCCATCGATAGGCCACATGACGCCTGTCGCAAGGCGCGCGCCTGGCTTCAACCCAGGTCGCGCGGGTTCTACAAGACGGCTGCGCGCGGCGTGCAGGGCGGACGTCGACAGTCTGCGCCGTCGCGCAGCGCCGACTTGCCACGCCTTCCTGCCAAAACGAGCGAGTTTTGCGGCGATTTTCCGCCCCTGAGGGAACAGCTTCTGGGATGCGTTTTACATCGCCCCAGGTCACGCAGCCGCCAGTAGCTTTTATCCTGGTTCGAGGACCAGCAAAACTCGTTCGTTTTGACAGGATCGTCTCATCCTTGCCATGCGCCTCAACCCGAAAGCCAAGCGCACGCGCCATCACGAAACTTCTTCGCCATCCGCTTGGCCGAGCACCGCGTCAAGCAACTCGAAAAACCGATGAGCTTCGTCGGCGGTATCAAAACGCAGCGCTTCGGCGTACAGAACGTGCGCAACCGCCGTCAACGCCGCCGGAGTGTACTCCTCATGGGCAACCGACCCCATAAGCACGCGCGCCCGGCCCCTCCACGGCTCCACCCCTAAACTTCCAATGGAAGGGCATTCCGTCTTCTGGGCCAAAAGCGTCAGCAGATCCTGAGCAGATCCAACCGCCCGAGAGCGCGCATGCAACTCCGCGCCAGCCGCATGCGAAAGCTCTTCCAAATCGCAAACGACACCCTTCTCCACCTGCTCATCGCACGGCAAAGCCTTCGGCTTGCTCGCACTGCACGACCTTCGTCTAAAGATATCGAACATGCGCATCGAAGCTCCTTTGCCGCCCCTTCGCAACCTTCACCCGTCGGAGGAAGGCTCGTGCGCCGCGAAATCCAAGTTCCAGCGCGTGTGAAATGATACCGCCCGAAACGCCCAGCTGAACCATGCATGGACAAACGATCAATATGCCCAACCATGTGCCCATCAAGGCTTCAGGGCGCGCGGTGAACGAGGCGTGCGAACGGGTGCTTCGCACGAACTCGCGCAATTCGAAACGCGGCGCATAATCGAGCGGAATACCCAGCTTGAGGCACGTCAAAAGTCAAGCAACTAGTTTGCATACTAATTTATCAGTTCAATTAATGATTCGATTCGGTATGTAAACCTTTGGAGCCCTGCGAAACGGTTTCGATAGAAAAATAGTAACATTTTTATCATATCCGTTACGACGCCTTGGAGAGGGTGTATCGATCCATGACGCTGTGCCTACGACTGAACAACTGGGTCATTGCCACTACCGCCGCGCACAAAGCGCTCGCCAAGACCATTGGACTTGCAGGCGGCATATCAGTAAACCAGTACCGAATCCTTGCGCGGCTGCAGGCATTCGAGCGATTCGACCAAATGCGAAGCCTTGCCAAAACGCTCAGCCTGCATCCATCGACCGTTACCATGACCATCAAAGAGCTTGAAGCGATGAACCTGGTCAAAACCCAGTGGGACAAAGACGACCGACGCAACACCGTTGTCCTGTGCACCGAACGCTCCGTCCAGCTCATCAAAGACATCGACCGAGAAATTGTGGACCAGGTCAGACAGATTTGGGAGCTTTACACCACCGACGAACTTCTGCTGACATACTACGATTCCTTGAAAACAGCCGCGAACAACCGCGTGATCAGCAAATACGGGCTAACCCTTGACAACGTGGAACGCTCGTACGCCGAATGCGTGTTCGTCAATCACGCAACAGAATGCCGCGCCCTGAAAAAGAACGGGGTGTCCCTGAGCAGCTTCAAGATCCTCGCCTGCCTTACCGACGCGCCCATCGGGCTGTCCCCTATCGTGATTGCAGGCAAGGTGTTCCTACGACCGCCCGAGGTTTCGGAAGCGTTGAAGAAACTCGAGAAGCAGGGATACGTTGAGCGGCAGCGGTCAGCCTCGGACCAGCGTTACACGTACGCGCGCATCACCGAGCAGGCGCTTTACGACCTTGACACCTTCATCGTCCCCGATTTGCTTGGAGCTCTCATTGCCATCATTCCCGAAGAGAGTCGAAGCAAGGCCCACCAATACTTCGACATAGCCGAAAAGATCGTCGCAGCCATGCACAAAACGAAGGAGCCGCCGTTCTAGACCTGCGGCTCCCGTAGCACGTCAATAAGAAGGCGCGATGCGACGGCCGGCAACCGTCGCATCGCGCCGCAAAAGCCCTACGCTGCGCTTTTGCGCACCTTCAGCAAGATTGCAACAATGCCAACAGCAAGCAGGATATGGCCGATGCCGGCGATTCCCGCCAACGCCGCATCGGGCGCGCTTGCCAGCGTTACGCCAAGCACCTGCGTGATCCCCCGAATCAAAAAGCCCAAGCACGCAATGTTCAGGCCAATGTTGTACACAACAACAAAGGGCATGGTCTTGCCCTGGGCCGAAAACGAGAACGACTTCTCAAGCAGCGCGAGCAGCAGGAAGAAGACCATGCCCAGCACGAAATAGTGGGTATGGATAAACGAAAGGCTCGTAAACCCGCCAAATCCCAAAATCTTGGTGAATTCCCGATAGAACACGCCCATCGCCAACGCGATCACCGCATAAACCAACGCAAAAGTAGTGTATTTCTTGACCATGCTCGCCTCTTTCCGATTCCAACAAAGCGTTGCGTCGCTCGTCTTTCGACTGCGATCTTCCCAAAGCCCCGACGAAGCCGTTTGCAGCCTCGCGCAGAGCCCCCTCTTACATGAACATCGTTCATATTAAATGATATTATAGAGGTAGCACAAGCGCAAGAAAAGAACCGTAACGCTCACATATCAAGCAAATACACTGGTCAAACGCATCTTGCACAAGAACGCCTACTGATACTCGCGACGAGCTCCGCCTTTGAGCACCAGCTTCACACACGTCCCCGCCCCCAACTCGCTTTCCACGTCCATGTGCGTGCCGGGGCCAAAGTAGCCGCAAATGCGATCGTGCACGTTCTTCACGGCAATCCCCAGGCCCGTCGACGATTCAGGATGCAGAATGTTTTGACGAGACTCCTCCGTCATGCCAACGCCGTCGTCCATCACGCGCACGATCACGTCCTGGCCTATCACCTCGCCCGTAATGGTTATCGTCAGCTTGCCCTCCGACGGCATGGCGTGGCGAACCGCGTTTTCCACCAGCGGCTGCATCAAAAACGGGGGGACCATCATGTCGTCGATGCGCGAGTCGATCTCCTCCACCATGGCAACGCGATCAGCCCCGAAGCGCGCCACCTCGAACGTGAAGTACCGCCGCGTCTGCTCCATTTCGCGACCGAACATGATCAGGTCGGCAGAATCCTCCAGCGTGCGCCGGTAGAACACGGCGAACTCGCGCAGCAGCTTGCGCGCGGTTTCCGGATCCGTACGGATCAGAGAAGCAATGGTATTGATGGTGTTGAACAAGAAGTGGGGATTGATCTGGCTTTGCAGCATTTTCAACTCCATGCTGGTAGCCAGGTTCGTCTGCTCTTCAAGCGCAGCGGCGGCCATCTGCGTAGACAAAAGCTGCCCGAAGCCCTCCGCGATAGACTTCTGCGTTTCGCTGATATGGCTGGCGCGACGATAGTAGAACTTGAGCGTGCCCTCCACGTTGCGGCCCACCGTGAGCGGCACGATGATGGCAGCCTTGATGGTTGAGCTGTCGTGCGGAAAACCGATGTCCTCGGGCGTGAACAAAACGCGCATTTCGCCGTCGGCGATCGTAGCATGCGTGGCGTGCGTGCGGATGATGCTGCCCGACGGATTCTCGGACTCTTCGTACCCCGAATACGCCAAAATCCTGTCTTTGTCGGTAATGGCCACGGCAATAGCGGCCGTCGAAGGAAGAAGCAGTCCGCATATTTTTTCTGCCGCCGTGCGGTCAAGGCCCTCGTTCATGCAGGCCAGCGTACGGCTTGCCAGCTTGAGCATGGCGTCAGATTGCCGGGCGCGCACCGAATCAGGGTCCATGAGCAGCCTGATGACCACCACGATGGACAGCGTAAATACGATGCCCGCGCAAAAGAGCGCGATGATGTTGTTGTTCGGCGCGATCAGGTTCCAAATAAGCACCAGGCCCGAAAGGACCGTGATCGTGAACATGAACATCTCAAGGGTGAAGAAACGGGGCAACGACGCCCGCTCTTGCGACTCTTTCCTCATGGTGCCTCCCGCACAACGCGACATCTGCACACCGCGCTCGAAATTGCTTCTACAGACCGCGCGCGAGTGTCGTCACCGGGCGCGTCAGCTCAGTATACCGAATTCGTTCAGCACCAACAGGGCAGCCGCCAGCAGAAGGAAGCATCCGAAGATGAAGCGGAGCATGCGTTCGGGCACCACGCGAACAAGACGAGCGCCTACAACAGCACCGGGAATGGATCCGATGGCTATGGCGATTCCCGCCGCATAGTTGATGTTTCCCAGCAACGCCTGCTCGATAACGCCCGGAACGGCCAAGATCATGACCGCGATGAGCGAAGTACCGGAAGCCTGGCGCATCGAAATGCCCACCAACGACAACATCATGGGCACCATGATGAAGCCGCCTCCTACGCCTACGTACCCCGATGCCACGCCCGCGACCAGGCCGATTGCCGCTCCCACTAGCAGCTGCTTGCGCGTCAGCTTGCTCGACGACGAAGGACCGGCGGGGCCGCCGGACGCGGTCGCGGTCGTGGTCGTGGTCGCGGACGCAGTCGCGGTCGTAGTCGCAGTCGTGGTCGCAGAATCGACGGATTTACCGGGCGCCGTTTCGACCCGGATGGCAGCCGCCTGCAACGATTCCGCAGCAACGGGCGACGCCTTCTTCATCTTGAACGCCTTGGACAGCATCTTGAACGCAGACCACCCGATGATGAGCGCGGCAGCCAACATGATCATCCAAGCGGGAGATATCTGGGCAAGCCACACGCCCAACGGCGACGTGATCGCGCCGCCAAGGCCCGCGGCAATGCCCAGCGACGGGATGCAGGTTTTATGCCGAATATGGGAAACCGCGCCCGAAACGGATGTGGGAATGATGGTGAACAGGGACGTAGCCGTAGACATGACGGGGCTCATATCGAACGCCAACCGAAAAATGGGAACCATGACCGTGCCGCCGCCGATGCCGAGCAGCCCTGACAAAATGCCGATTCCCACGCCGACAAGAGCCGGCAGAACATAGAGCATGAAGATATCCATGAACGCTGAGCTTTCCTTTCGCTTGGCGCCCAAGCACGCGCAGCGTCAAGTGTAGCCGAAGTGCAGATGCCTTTCGCCAAATACGGTACTGCTTTTTACAAAGGTAAGCGTTTGGTTTCCGTTTCCGGCCCCGAACGCAAGGCGGCCGGCGTTTCGCCGGCCAACCAGGTGATGCTCATCAAGCGCGTTATTCCGCGATGTTCAGGCGAATCTCGCTGGTCACGCCCGGGTCGATAGCCTGTGCGGGCGCAGGTACGGGACGCATGGGCGAAGACCCGGCAGCGCTGGCGTTCAGCTGGCGCTGCGCAGACGATTGCAGCAGCGCGGTGCGCAGGATCTGGTCGTTTTCCATGCGCGCCATAAGCTCCGGCCACACGAACTGGAACTCGAAGTACTTCGCGCAATTGCGCTGAGCGTACGTGGTGGCTTCGCCGGTCGCGGCACGAGCGGCCTTGCGATACGCGCGCTTGTCGGGCCGAGCAAGGCTGCGCAGAAACGCCGTCAGGCGAATGCGATTCGTGATGCCCGGCTCCAGGAAGGGACCCGGATACGGCTCGAGCGACGAAGGCTTCACTTGCAGCAGGTCGATCTGCGTGCGGCTGTACTCCATCTTGCGATACTCGTAAAGCCAACGGAAGATGTCCTGGCGAAAACGCGTGCCCTCGCTTTCGGTCTCAGGGGGAAGGTGACGCAAACTCCACTGGTTGTCGAACCAGATGTCCGACCCGTACATGCGCAGGTTCAGCATGTAATCCAGGTCTTCGCCGCGCGCGATCCACGGATCGAACGACAAGCGGCGAAACGCCTCTTTATGCAGCGCCAGGCACCCGCCGCACACATGGTTCGAGCGCGACAAGCGAGGACCGCGCATGGCTTTGGTAATCCACTTGTTGAACGCCTTGCCCTGCTGCCAGAAATGGTTGTACCACTTGTCCTGGCTCTTGGACAGGTACGACCCTTCGGAATTGAAGTAGAAACCGGTTTTGGCCAAAATGGGAATGCCCTTTTTCGTAAGCTTGCCCAGGCCGTACATGGCTTTTTGGAGGAAGTCGGCGTCGTCGACCACTTCGTCATCGTCTAGGAACACAACCGAATCGTAGCCGAGCACGTTGGCCATCACCAAGCCGAGGTTGCGCATAGCACCGTAACCCGCAAGCCCAATTTCCTTTTGCAGCTTGCCCAAGCCCAACTGCTCCATGCGCTGCTGGATAAGCGCCAGCTCAGGCGCGCCGATGACCACGATGTTAAGGGACGAGAAGCGCGAAGCCGTGGCCTGCACTTTTTCGGCAGCTTGGTTTTCGATGGACGGCTCGCTAACAACCAGCAAGACGATCTGCCCAAGACCGCGCACCTTTTGAAGCGAAGCAAGCAGGCGAGGCAGCTCGCCAGGCGCCGAAACCGGCGTCGCGTGATCGTACGTGGTAAGCACGCTGCCGCCGTCTTTTCGGCGGCGGGCTGATATGAAAACTGGAACGACGATAACGGGATTCATGCACGTCCTTCATTCGACCGACACTTTGCAGATTCGCACGCGCACCTCCAAAAGCGTCCGAGGGCACGTTCGTTGCGAGTCTAACCTCCCTATTGTAGCTATTTTCAACCAACCCGCTGTCCAATTCACCGAAACAGTGAAGCGCCTGGTGAGCACCTATAGAACATACAGAAAGGACGCCGATAGTCCGACGCCCCCGTAAGCTGAAACATAGTATGCGATGCGAAGATCCGCGCCCGGCACGCCGCAGGCTCGCCGGAGTGCGAACTCGCCAGATGCGCTTACGCGTCGGGCTGCTTCACCACGCCAAAGCGCCTGAGCGCCGTCAACAGAGGAAGACCCAGCACATACATGACCAGCGCCTCGCCCAAACCGGTCGCCACCACGCCGAACAGGTACATGGGAAGATACATGCCATCAAGCGCAATGCTGGTGAACGGAATGGTATAGTAACCCAAACCCTGCAGGATCAAGGGCAGGTACGCCGGCACGATGAGCGCGTTCGCTATCACCGGGCCAAGCAGCGCCAGCTTCGGCTTTTCGCGCATCTTCCAACACCAGAGCGCCCCTACAAACGTGGCCAAACTGCCGAACACCACGTCAAGCATGCCGAGCGCGCCCGTACCGTTGACGGCCAGCGCAATCAGGTTCGCAATGATGCAGCCGACGGTCAAACCGGGAACGGCCGCAGGCGTGAGCACCGCCAGCACGCACACCGCTTCCGAGATGCGAAACTGCACCGGGCCCCAAGCTAAGCCTTGCAGCAGCATGAGGGTCACCAGCGTCGCCGCAGCATACACGGCTGCGATCATGCCCGCTTGGGCGACATACGTCGTCTTCTTGTTCATGGATATCTCCTTGTCTCCGCACGGCAAGCGCCGCGGGCTTTGGGCAACTATAGGTCGCAAGTGCAGGGCCCAACGATGCAAATGCGAGACCTTCCGATGCGGGCGTGAAATCCGCAGCGCAAAGCCAGAAGGCAGTATAGCAGAGAAGCGGGCCTTGAGCGCGCCGCGCGACACGGCGCACAGCAAAGCCGAGGGCGCCAGGGGCGAGGGCGCTGTTCGCTTGGCGCTCGTTCGCACGCGGGCGTCTGCGCCGTCGTTCTGCGCGCAAGGACGCAGGAGGTTGAACGCGCAGGGAACCGATGACCGAACGCGCGGCTCGGTGCCTTTCCTGCGATTTTTTGGGCACGAAATCGCGGGCCTGCGCTCCTTGCGCGGCTTGTCGAGCGCGGTCGTTTTGTGCGCCCGCATCAACGAACCAGCTCACCGAGACGCAGCGGATTCGACGGCTGTCGAGAGCCCTTGTCCAGCAGCGCAGACCGGGGATTTTGCGCCACGAACGGATCGAACGATCCCACCAACAGATCTTCGCCCTGCCGCCAGACCATCGGGCTGGGAGCGCAACGCGCGCAGCCCAGCCGCAACTCGTCGGGTAGAATACGACAGAAAGAACATCGCGCGTCCGCGCCCGAAGAGAAAGCCGGAACTGCATGAAAACCTTGCAAGCGATACAGCAGCGCAGAAGCGTGCGCGCCTTCACAGACGAGCCGGTGGAAACCAGCGTGCTTGAAGAACTGGTGGAAGCGGGAGCTTGGGCGCCGTCGGGCAGCAACGTGCAGGCATGGAAATTCGGCATCTTGACCGATCCGCAGCTAGTGCGCAAAATCGACCTGTTCTCGCCGGGCATGAGCGGCAACCCGCCTGCGCTCATCGTCGCGTGCTCCGACCGCGCGTACGCGCAAAGGCGGGGTGGCGCGAAAGGCGCGGACGAGTTCGCAACGCTTGACTGTGCGTACGCCTCGCAGAACATCATGCTGGCGGCAGCCGATCGGGGGCTGGGCACCTGCGCTATCAAGTCCTACAACGACACGGCGCTGCGACGCATCCTCAACCTGCCCGACAACATAGTCATCGAGCTGGTAATCGCGATAGGCCATCCAGCACACAAGCCGAAAGCGCCCGCGCGCAAGCCCCTGGCCGAGATCGCCTTCTACAACACCTGGAATTAGGAGCACAGCATGAACGCGAACAACGCAATGGAATTGCTAGTGTACATGGTAACGTCAGCTGCGGGATTGCAGGGAGAGCCGGAAGCTTACGGACCCTTGCGTTTGATCGAGGCGTCCAAGCGCCTTGCCCTCATGCTAGCCGAAGAGGACGCCGATCGCGCAGCAGCCTTGCAAGAGCTGGCCGAGCTCATCGACGCCCGGAAAAACGATTGCATGACCGACGAAGATTCGTTCTACGCCATGCTCAATGACGCAGCCGCCAAACTAGTGGAATGCGTGTAAGGAGAACTCGCCGCGCAATCGGATGCGTGTAAGGAGAACTCGCCGCGCAGCCGGATGCGCGGCGGACGGCAAGCAGGCGATTCCTCGGTGACGTGCCGGCGCGCTGCCCGCTTGTTGCCGCCGCTTCCCGCCGCCATAGGGGAAACATGCGCACGAAAAACCGCCCTGCGTGGCAGTTTCTTGCGGTTTGAGGTCGTCATGTTGAGCGCTCTCTTCGCCATGGCGCTGCCCGCGTTTAGTTTTGCCTGGTCACAGCTCTGGAGTGTCGTATCGCGCTTTCGAGGGCGCTCGTCCGGCCAAGCCAAACGACCCCTAAACGTGAAAACCTGCCAGCGAAGGCGATTTTTCGTGCGCGGATGCGCCAGCGGCGGGCCGCCGGCGCATCCGGCCCAGGCGCGCGCCCCGTCGACGGCTCGCCACCGCAGCCGACCCAGGCACAATCCGCCGGCCCAACCCGGTCGCGCTGCCGCTATGCGGCCTTTCGATCGATCATCGCGCGTCGAACGCGCAAAAGAGCATAAGCGGCAAACAACACCGAGTACACCGCCACGCTGACCTGCGCCGCTGCGCCTCCATGCAAGGCGGGCGGCAGCAACATGAGCATCAGATGCAGGTACACCAAACCGAAAAACGGGTACGCCAGCATCTGCACGCGCTTCCACGTGTCTTTCTTCATGCGCTTCTTGACCACGTTGAACGACGTGACCCCTAAGACCAGCAGAAGAGCGAACAGCACCAAGGCAACCACGAACGAGATCATCACGGCTCCCTTGTTCACGCCGCCCAATCGAGGCAGGTACGAGACAAGGTACACGGCCATGTGCCCCAACGACAGAATCCAGGCGATAATGGACAGCTCCGCGCGAATGGGACGAAGCCAACGGCCTGCTCGAGAATCGCGCGAGAACACGCCGATGAACATCACCACGGCGAACAAAGCCAAGGCCAGCATGCATTTTTGAACGAGCAGGAACAAAGCGCTCCACACTGCACGCGGCATTGGAAAAAACTCCGCCGCAATGAACAGCACGCTCACCGCCACGGCCAAAATATAGAAAGCCACCGGTGCCTTCTTTATGGGATTGCGCAACGCAAACGCCGCCGCAACGGCGCAAATAAAGACCAGCAGGAAATCCATACGTTCCCCTATTCTTCGTCAGGCAAGGACGTCAAGACGGCGGAAGCGTACAAGGCGAGCGCGGCGTACGGCCCGTCGGTCAAGTCGCAGGTTTGCTCCATGAATCGGGGGAGCCAGGCAAGCGCGTGGCTTCGAAGAAACGCTTGAGTTTGCTCGTTTAGACTGGTCAGCGTTTCTTTATTCTCGGTGCGAACAGCCTCGGCCTGCTGAGCGAACAGGTACGAAAGAAACTCGAACTCCTCCTGAACGCTGTCGCACGGCTCTTTGCGCCCGTTCTTCGCCATCACTCCGGCTTCGCGCATGCAGCGCTCGACGTCAAGCGTGACGGGCGTGCGGAACAACGAGGGAACACCCGGAGCGCCCATGGAAACATGCAGGAAAGCACTTTCGTAAGGGAAAATCGGCGTGTGCCCGCCCGGCGCAAGGTACAAGCGCGAGTACGTTTTCCTCATCTCCGACAAAACGTCCGCAACGGACGATTCCGCCCATGCCCGCAGCCCCGTTGCCAAATCATCAGCAACGGAAGCCGACATACCCATGTCCAACAGGCAAGACCGAGCATCGTCGGCCAGAGCACCTTCGACGAGCGCAGTTGCAAACACGTCGTCAGGATATGAAAACGCGCGCGAAAGAAGCTCACACGCGTCGGCCCTCCCCACGGCCCTTTTCAAAGCGTCGTATTGCTCCATGCTTCCTCCCCCTTTTTGAAAAGGGGCGGCGGTTGCTGCAAAAACCGCCGCCCCGCGTAAAGCTATTGCAGGTAGTACACGCTCGGCTCAGTGCCGGCATCTTCCTGCAAGAGCAGGACTTCGCGGCCCTCGATAGCCTTGGACACCGCGGACTCGGGGTCGTCCAGATCGCCCCAGTAGCGCGCACGGCCCGGGCACAGCTGCATGCAAGCGGGCACCTCGTCACGGTCGATGAGGTTCTTGCAGAACGTGCACTTCTCCACCGTACCGGCCTTATGAGGCGGCGCGTCATACTCGCCTACCACCACGTCAAGGTAGTACTCGGGACTCTTGATGAGCGTGCGCACGCCCTCGTACGGGCACGCCTTGATGCACGACTCGCACCCGATGCACAGCTCGCTGTCCACCGATACGATGCCGGTCTCCTCATCCTTGACGGTAGCGCCCGTCGGGCACACGTCGAGGCACGCAGGCTTCTTGCAGTGTTGGCACTGCATAGGGAAAAAGGACAGCACCGGGTCATCGTGCGTCCCGCCAGCACAGTCATTGGAAACGGCACCGGTCGCAACTGCCAGACCAAGCGTATCAAGACTCTTATCCGACTTGGTGTACACAATGTTGTAGTTAACATCCTTTGGCATATTGTTCGCGATCTTACACGCAGCGGCACACGCTTGGCAGCCGAAGCAACGATTCAGGTCGATCGCCATTCCGTAACGGGTCATTCCTCACCACTCCCTTACAGTTTCTCGATCATGACCGCAACATCATTGAAAGCCTGGTTTGCAATCATGGAGTTGTAGTCCTTCGAAGACAGGTTTGCAAAATGACCATCGATGAAATCGTCTTTCTGCCAGCTGCGTCCCGACGAGATCATCTTGCGCGGCAAACCAGCGCTGATAGCCGCCTTCATGACCACATACCCGTTATCGTTGGATAAGCGTACGGTATCGCCCTCTGCAATGCCCAGCTCAGCCGCGTCATCGGGGTTGATACGCACCACCGGCTCGCGCTCGAACTCGCGCACGTAGCCGCATTCCCACCATTGCGTATGGGTATGAGTGCGCATGTGCTCGGACAGCAAGCTAAACGGATACGTCTTCCGATACTCGCGGTCCTCGCCAACGTAGACGGGAGTCTCCCAATGCAAACCGCGCTCTTTCGAGATGTCGAAATCGGTCGTAGCAACGTTGTTGGGAACGGCAACCTCCTGGTACAGCTGAATGCGCCCAGTTTCCGTAGGCAGCGGATCGGCGGAGCCCAGCTTGTCGCCTTCCGGATAGATGCGAACAGCGCCCTTCGCCTTGATGTTCTCAAGCGTGCAGTCCAAAGACTTCCAATACTCGGAATCCAGAATGGTCTCGGCATACTCGTCTTCCGTGCACCAGAACTCGCCCAAACCAAGGCGATCCAGAATATCGCCAAAGATTTGGAAGTCAGGCTTCGATTCGCCCTGCGGCTCGACGCACTTTTCCTGCCACAAAAGATACGGGTGAGAAGAGAACAAGAAGCCGATGTCCTGCTGCTCGAACCAATGAGCGGCGGGCAGCACGATATCCGCGTACTTGCACGTTTCGGTCATGCACATGTCGGCCACCACGACGAACTCGAGAGCATCGATCCAGCGTGACGTATAATCGTTGCTGCACATGGTCACAAGCGGGTTCGAGCAATGGATGTACGCGCTTTTCACCACGTAGTCCTCGCCCTTGAACTTGCCCGTAGTGAACACCTCTTCGAACACCGTCGTATCCAGATGTCCCGAAATGCCCGGAGCCGCCTCTCCTGCGGAATTAACCGGATAGCAGGCACCTTTGATGTTGGAGAACAGCATCTGAGGCAGGTATTCCTCGCTCTGGCCGATCGCAGCACCAGGCTTGCCAGCATTGCCAGTCAGCAATCCGACCAAATATACCGGCCAACCAGTGTAGTGTGCGTTGCGATAATGGTTCAAGCCTTGCATGATTTCGGTCGTCACCGGACCGTCCTCGTGATACACGCGTGCCAGCTCTTGAATGTCCTCTACGGAAACGCCGCACACAGCAGATGCCGCTTCGGGCGTCCAAGCGGAAATGTAACTCATAGCATTCTCGTACACCGTTTGAACCACAATGCCCTCGATGGGAGCCACGTTCTTGAGCGCCGGATTCTGAGCCTCGCTGAACGCAACGGCCTTGCTCGCAGCTTCGTCCCATACGGCAGGCGGGCTGATAACCTTCGGCTTGCCCGTAAGCGGGTCAACGTCGCCCTCGGTCGGCTCAACGCCCAGATCGCTCATGCGTAGGTACATGCCATCTTCCTTGATGAGCAGGCCACAGTTGGTCTTGCTGCGCAGCGTATCCTCATCCACCCAACCGTTCCCGATCAGCACGTTCAAAACACCTAACGCGAGCGCACCGTCCGTACCGGGCTTGACGGGTATCCACCAATCGGCCTTGGCCGTGTTCGGGTTGTACACCGGATCGATCACGATAAGGCGCGTCCCGTTTTCCTTTGCCTCCATCATGAAGTGCAGGGTATGAGGGAGCGAAATAGCAGGGTTGTTGCCCCAAAGAATCTGCGTTTTTGCATTCTTACGATCAGTAAGCTCATTGCCCAGATCAGCTCCACCATGAGCACGCGACGCGCCGTATCCCGTTCCTACGTCAACATCTAGGCCGGCGTCGGTGCATCCAAGAATGTTCTCGAACCGCACAACCGCACCTGCCGCGTTGCAACTACCGCTATACAAAGCATAGTTTCCCGATCCGTAAAAAAACATGATGGACTTCGGGCCGAATTGCTCGCGATAGCTCTTCCACTTCTCAGCTATGGTATCGAGCGCCTCGTCCCAGCTAATGCGCTCAAAATCGTTCGAACCACGCTCTCCCACGCGTTTCATGGGATACAGCACGCGCTCCGAACTGTACATACGACCCACGTGCGTCAAGCCACGAGGACAGATGCGGTTGTACTCCGTGTTCGGCATATCGCGCGCCGACGTACGCACCACTTGCCCGTCGCGCACGTGCACATTCAAAAAGCAGCCGCCGCCGCAGTTACCACGGCAGACACCCGGGTAAAGCTGCGTCTCGGGGGCTTCCTGCTTCTTGTCCGTTTCCTCCAGATTCTTGGCCTGCGGGCTGCAGCCAACCAGCGCGCCCGTTGCAGTGAGCGCCGCCGCGCCCTTGATGAAGCTTCTGCGGGTGAAACCATGCGTTGCATTTTCAGCCATGCTTGCTCCTCTCGTTCTCTCCCCACGACCTCTCGGCCGCACCGTTCTTGTGCTGCGAACAGCAGGGAGGGAGGCCGTCCTCAGCACAAGATGGAAAGTCTCGCTTCCCCCGACTTTCCCTTGCTATGCACTCTACGGATCATTGAAAATTATTGCGATAAACCGAAAATAAGTTTTGCGTTAAGAAGATATTAACCGGATATTAATGACTAGATTAATAAGATTAAATGGTGCATCGAGGATGCGAAAAGGTGCCGGACAATCTCGCCAAGCAAGAAAATCCGCCTAAGACCTGGCCAGATCGTACTCATAGCCAGCGGGGCGGTAGACTTCGCAGAACTGCTGAGGGGTCATAGCGGCAACGGGAGATCCGACAAAGTCCCGCACGTTTCGAGTCACAATGAGATCGACTCCATGTCGAAAAGCAGCCCAGGCGACCATTGCATCTTCAAAATCGCCCAGAGGATCGACCAACGCGTGACGAAGGTCAACCTCCGTCACATCAAGGACGCTTACGACGTCAACTAAATTCTGGAGCGCCGAAATGGCTCCCGGCTTTGAAGCGTATTTACGAGCAGAAAGAACGTACTGAACCGTGGGCGCCATCGACGCGGTCATGAATGGCTCGAACCGCTTCAGCAACATCACGTCCAACGCCTGGAACGAATAAAGCACGTCTTCGGTCGCTCCTAAAATGTCAACTATGACATTAACGTCAAGAAGCACTTTCATGAGCGCAACCCCGGTCCGTGCTTTTCTACCAGGTAGTCGCGATATTCCTGCCGTGCGTCAACTCCACGAGGCAAGTCGACCACCCCCACCAGCGAACGAAGCTTCTCGCGGCGCTTGGACACTTCGTCGCATGCACCCGCATCGCCACGCATCCACTCAGGCACACGTTGCTCTCGCTCCAAATACTCATAGAGGCATCGAACGGCTTGCGTCGTCGACACCCCTTCGCGCGCCAAAACTTGACCTCCGCGACGCTTCAGGTCTTCCGGCAACCGCGCATTAATCGTTCCCGCAACAGCCATTTTCGCCTCCTTTGCTCTGCACGATCTTAACAAATTGCATTATGTAATGCAATTTGTTAAGACATAATGCCTTGCTTGATGCAGGAAACAAGCGGAGTAACGAATCTTTGGCTTCCCGCGAGCCCTTAACCCTCCACTCGATCAGCCATCTTGTAACCCACGCGCTGAACCGTTAGCAGGTACCGTGGCTCGGAAGGGTTCTCTTCGATCTTCTCGCGAATCTTGCGCACGAACACCGTTATGTTGTTGGTCGGTTTGCAGTTGGCATCGGACTCGCCCCAGATGTATTCCTGAATTTGACTGCGCGTGAACACCTTGCCCGGGTGCGCCGCCAAAAACGCCACGATCTCGAACTCCTTCGTGGTCAGTTGCACCGGCTTTCCCTTGATGCGCACCTGGTACTCTCCAAAATGCACTTCAAGATCGCCAATCTGAGCAACCCCCTCCCGATTTCTCGAGCGCGCAAAATCTATCGTGTCCTTATGACGGCGGATGTTCGCCTCGATGCGCAGCAGCAACTCCATGGCATCGAACGGCTTGGTCACATAATCGTCCCCACCCGACCGAAAGCCGATACTCTTGTCGACAATATCGCATTTCGCAGAAAGGAAAATGACCGGAATGCGGCGGCCTTCTTCGCGGATGCGCGCACACAAATCGAACCCGTTCGTTCCCGGCAGCATCACGTCGAGCAACAGCAGGTCGGGCTTTTCATGCAGAAGCATCTCCATGCCCGATTCGGCGTCTTTCGCGCCACAGAATGCGTACCCGTTCGACGTTAGAAGCTGCTCGATCGCCTGTCGCAAATTATCCTCATCGTCGATGAGCATCACCTTATACATCGTCTTCCCCCACTATCAGCCTCTTCGGCACCGTAATAACGAAAGCGCTGCCCTTCCCCACTTCGCTCTCCACCGAAATGGCGAACCCTTGCATGTCAGCGTATTCGCGCACAAGGGCAAGGCCCAGGCCGCTGCCATTGTACTTTCGCGTCGACGTGCTATCCACCTGGAAGAACCGCTCGAAAATGCGCTCCTGATCTTCGGGGGCAATACCGATACCGGTATCGATCGTCGACAGCGTTACCACTTGGCGATTTTCGTCGTACGCCACGCGCAGCTCCACCGACCCGCCGTCGGGTGTGAACTTGATGGCGTTGCTGGCCAGGTTTTCAAGCATGCGCAACGTCTTCTCGTAATCGCCGTTCACCAGGGGCACGTCCGAAGCAACCCTCGTGCGGAACGAAACCTCGTACTTGCGCGCGAGCGGAGCCATGGTGCCCTTGACCGACGCCGCCACGTCGCCCAAATCCATCGGCTCGCATGTAGACTTGATGCTGCCCGCGTCGGATCGCGCGATGTCCAGCATGTTGTTGATCATGTTGAGCAAGATCTGGCTGTTCTTCTCGATTTCCTCCCAAGACCGTCGATCGCTTTCACGCCCTGGATCGCATGTTTCGCGCGAAATCTGCGCGAACGTAATGATGGACGTCAACGGAGTGCGCAGCTCGTGGTTCACCATAGACAAAAGATCGGACTTGAAACGAGTCTCCTGCTCAAGGCTTTCGTTCAGCTTTTCCAACTTGTCGCGCTGATGCTCGAGCAGCGCATTGGCTTCCTGCAAATCAATCGTGCGAGCCTCAACCTGCGACTCCAAGTGCTCGTACATATCGCGCAGATCGCCCGCCATGTCGTTGAACCCGCCAACAAGCTGCTGCACCTCTTTCGCCGCATGCCCGCCGCCCAGTTCTGCATCCATACGGCCGCGCTTCAGCTTTCCGAACGCCGCATGCAACCCCCCTATCGGGCGCAGCACGAAGAAGGTTGTCACCACGTAGATCACCGCGCCAATGAACACGGTGATCCCCAGGAAGAACACGACGTCGCGAATCACGTTGTCGCGCAGCGTTTGCTGTTGCTGATCGATGGGAATGACAATGCTGATAGCGCCCCCAACGGAATCGAGCGTCCATCCTTCTTTTTCCTTGCCGGTAACGTCAAGCTCGCCTGCCGGTTCGCCGTGACAGGACAGACAGCTGTTATCAACCTCAAGTGCTTGCAGGTACCGGAAACGCTCTTCCCCCTGATACTCGGCAATGCCGTAATGTTCTTTCACCGACGAGTTGGCGTTGAAGCGTTCGAGCGCTTCCGCCTCGAATTCATCGGGTATGTCCTGCTCGCTGCGCGGGTTGAAATTGGTGTAGCGAATAGCGTAGTCGCTGCCGGCCGAGAATAAGCGCCCGACGCTCTTTCCAACCAATGAGCAGTGCAAACCCTTGAATTCGTACGTCCCGTCAGAAGTGTTGTTGATCACGCTTTGCGAGTTGTCCATAAACTGCCACACGGCGTCCATTTCGCGAGCAAACGTGCGGGCCTCTTCCAGCAAAGCCGCCTCGGTCTGGCGCTGCTGCGAGTAGAAATCGAACACGGCAAACGCAAGAAACGACACGCCGAACACCGCCGTCAACGCAGTTAGATAAATAGTTTTCAGACTGAAAGAGTGCTTCCCCATGCGCGTCCCCGCCCCCGTATTCGCAACGCCCCCTCGCATTGCGATGTAAACCCTAGCACAAGACTAAGAGCCACGTAAAGCAGTGCGCATCGGGCGCATGGCCGAAAACGGAAGCAGGGGAACGTGCGAACGGCCCTCGCGCGATTCGCGGCGGCACCGCAATCGAACAGCCCCGTACGTTCGTCGACATCAGCGATAAGCAGGCGATTCCTCGGTGACGTGCCGGCGCGCTGCCCGCTTGCCGCCGCTTGCCGCCGCCGCAGGGGAAGCATGCGCACGAAAAACCGCCTTCGCTGGCAGGTTTTGACGGTTTGAGGTCGTCATGTTGAGCGCTCTCTTCGCCATGGCGCTGCCCGCGTTTAGTTTTGCCTGGTCACAGCTTTGGAGTGTCGCATCGCGCTTTCGAGGGCGCTCGTCCGGCCAAGCAAAACGACCCCTAAACGTGAAAACCTGCCAGCGAAGGCGGTTTTTCGTGCGCGGATGCGCCAGCGGCGGGCCGCCGGTGCAGCCGGCCCAGGCGCGACCCCCCGTCGGCGGCTCGTCGGCGCATCCGACCCTCACGTGCAACCCCTCCAGCGGCCACCGGCGCAGTCAACCCGCAGACGCGGCACTCGACGCTACCGCTTCCTGCGCGCGCGTCCCTTTCCGCCCTTGCGATCGGATGCCTTCTCGCCGCGCATGCGACGAGCCTCCTCGCGACGTTCGCGCAGGTCAGCGGTTTCCTGCTTGAGCACTCGATAGGACGCGAACCGCTCCTTGCTGATCTCGCCAGCCTCCACCGCAGCACGCACGGCGCACCCAGGCTCGTCAACATGGCGGCAATCGCGGAATCGGCAGCCCTCGGCAATCTCTTCCACGTCCGAGAACGCGGCGCCGATGCCCGCATCGGCCTCCCACAAGCCCAGGCCGCGCACGCCGGGCATGTCCACCATGAACCCGCCGCCGGGAATGGGGACCATCTCGCGACTCACCGTGGTATGACGGCCCTTCCCGTCGTCGCGCACGGGCGTCGTTTCTTGAATATCGCTTCCCACCAGCATGTTCACCAGACTCGACTTCCCCACGCCGCTCTTTCCCAGCAGCACGGCAGTCGTATTTCGGGGCACCAGATCACGCACGGCCTCCACACTGACGGGATCGTTTTCGGAAACCACCAGCGTCTGCACGTCGGGACCCACCAGCGCGCGCACGCGATCGCGCACCTCGGCCACATGCGCTTCGTCCTCGGCAAGATCCGCCTTAGTCAGCACAACGGTCACCAAGGCACCCGTTTCGTAAGCCAGCACCAGCTCGCGCTCAAGCCGACGAGCGTTCACGTCGGCAAGGGGCTGCGCCACGAACACGCGGTCGAAGTTCGCGGCAAGCACCTGCGGAAGCGCCCGTTCGGTCGGATCTTTGCGCACGAACGCGCGCGTGCGCGGAAGAATACTGGCTATGATGCCCTTGTCATGCCCCTCCGGCACGTCCACTTCAACGAAATCGCCGATCACGGCGCGCACTTCCTCGCCCTTGACCAGCGCCGTTGCATGTTCGCATCGCACAAGCGTCCCATCGTCGCATCGCACAAGCGGATATCCACGATCAAGCTTGACTACCTGGGCCCTTTGCAAGCGTCCTCCTCTGCTCCAATCGGCACAACCGCACCCTCACCATCAAAAAAGCGCTAGCGCTGGCGCTCCCTCAACCAATAGAATACGCCCGTCATGGCAAGGCCGATGGCCACGGCCACGATACCGGGGACGAACGTTCCGAACACGAACGGATCCTGCTTTCGCTCGCCGGGCTCGATAACGGTCACAACTTCGGCATGCAAGTCCGACAGACCCTCGTGCTCCGGGCACACCAGGTGAAACGTTCCTCGCACCTGCACGATGGAGCCTTTTCTGTCGTACGCGCCGAACGTGTCTATTTTCGCCGCCGCCTCGCTCGACATGTACACCGTAATGGTTGCCGAATCGCCCGGCGACGAAAGCGTGATCCAGCGATGCCTTCCATCCAAGCCCTCTTTGATGCTATCGCCAATGGCCTCGCCCGTTACTTGCACGGTTTGGTTATCGTAATACGCGTCGGCCTCGCTCAAGTCGGCAATGGACGTATCGTAGATGAACGAGCTATCGGGAAGCTGCTGCGGATTCACCGCATTCCCGCCTTCGGCCTCTTCGGCATACGCCGTTGCAGCGGCACCGCTCGACGCAAAGCTCCCGATCAGAATGCACGCCATCAAGACCGCCGCCATCGTCCACCACGTTCTTTTCCTGTTGCACCACGGCACGTTCACGACCGATGCACCAACCTTCGGGGATCAAGCGACACGACAATTTCAACGATAAGCGCCAGAAGCGTCACGAACTCAAGACGGCCGGCCCACATTTGAAGGATGTAGAACAGCTCGAGGGTGACCGGCATACCCGGAGCCGCAAGCCCCGAAGAAATGCCGCCGTTGCTGGCCATAGCCACCGATTCGAAAATAGCCTGCGTCGCGTCGTAACCATGGGCAATGCCCACCAGCGAGCCAATCGCATACGTGACCACGTACAGCACGAACACCGTCATAGCCTCTTTCACCACTTCGGGCGAGAGAATGCGGCGACCAACGTGATTGTAGTCAACCACCACGCGCGCGGAGTCGGGCGCAAGTGCTTCCTTGATAGTTGCCACCAACGATTTCATGATAACGCCCATGCGGCTGAACTTGAAACCGCCCGAAGTGGACCCGCCGCTGCCTCCGACGGCCATCAGAATGGCCACCACCAAAAACGCGCCCGACGAAAGGGCCGTGGTCAGCTGATTTGTAGTGACGTTCTGAAATCCCGTAGTCGAGAAGGCCGAGATCACCGTGAACAAGCCGCGCCGCAGCATGGCCGGCAGGTTGGAAAACTCGGCGCTCGCGCTCAACGAAGCTGCAAAAACACAGGTCATGACCGCAATCCACAAAACCATCGTGCGAATTTCCAAGTCTTTGAAGAACACTTCGACATGGCCCTTCCACACCTCGGAATGAAGCACGAAGTTGATGGATCCCAGCAGCATAAGCAGCATGAGCACCAGCTCGATGGGCAGGGAATGATAGTACATAACGCTTTGGCTCATGGGCGCGAATCCGCCGGTCATAAAGCCGGAAATCGACAGCCACAGCGACTGCAAAAGCGCGCGCGACGGCTCCATCCCTATGAACAGGCACATGCCCGTCAAGATAACCGTTGCAATGAGGATGATGCCGACGGCGATCTTCGCAATGAACTGCGTGGTTTGGACCACGTTGGGAACCACGTGCTCGCTTCGGCCCTCGGACATATACAGGCTGGCACCCGCGCGCTTGCCGAACAGGCCGAACGACAACGCCACAACGATGAGTCCCAAGCCTCCGATCAGGTGCATCATGAAGCGCCACATGTTGTCGGCGTTCGACAGGTGATCCAGATCGGTGATGATGCTTGCGCCGGTGGTGGTAATGCCCGACACGCCGTCGAACAACGCGTCAAGGTACGTTTCGTAGTGGCCCGACAGGTGGAGGGGAATCGTGGCAACCATAGCCAGCACGATCCAAGCCAGACCGGTGACAACAAGGGCTTGCTGGCGGTTGAGCCGTCCGGGCTCTATGCGCAAAAAGCGCAGGCCAGACCCTATGATAAGAGAAACGCCAATGGTCAGCAGATAGTTGGCCGCAGGAATCCATTCCTGAAACGCAAGAGCCGTCGCAAACGGCACCAGCAGCGCCAAGGACGAGAACAGCACGAGCACGCCCAGGTAGTGGCCGATGACCCGGACATCGTATAAGGTGAACCGCTGCCACATGGTGCGCTCTAACCTCGCTTTATTCCGCAGACGCGCGGTGTTATCTCGAAGCCGATCAATCCAGCACGACCCTTACGACAATGATAAGCGTCCACAGCGCAAGCAAAAAGCAAAGCAACGCCAACATCACAACGCCGAACCCCAGGGCTGGCGTCTCGATAGCTTGGCGGATGTCCTGTTTTCTTTTGCGCATGCAGGTATTCTAGTACAAATATGCGCAACACGACACGCCAGCTCGGCAACAGCGCACAACCCAGAAAAGACGCCGAAGCGCCAGCTTTGCATATTCGCAGCCCGTTCGCAAGGGCGTTCAGCAAAGAAATCGACACCTAATCGTTAAACTTTTCACCTGCGGGGCTTGCGCAAGGGGTGTCAAGGTATAATTTCCGAATCTTTTAATCGCCCGCACAAATTTACAACCATTCGTGCGGACATGGGGTTTCCCGTCGCAAAAGCGCGCGGGACGGAAAGGAACAGTAATGGCAACGGAAGAAGACATCGACTACTCGTTGTCGCGCGTTCCTGACGAAGCGAAACAGCCGTTTTGGCGGATTCTCTTCATCAGGATCGGCGCGATCTGCTGCGTGTCGCAGCTCATGTTGGGAGCCGCACTCGGCTTCGGCTTGACCTTTTGGGACGCGTTCCTGGCAACCATGCTGGGATCGGTGCTGCTGCAGGTAGTCAGCTGGGCGCTTGGCACCGCCGCTGCCCACGAGGGCTTGTCCACCAGCTTGCTTTCGCGCTGGGCGGGCTTCGGCAAGGGCGGCTCTGCCCTGTTCGGCGGCGTTGTGGCCATCTCGATGGTCGGCTGGTTCGGCGTGCAGAACTCCGTGTTCGGCGAAGGCATGGCCAGCATCGTCACGCTGACCGACTTCCTGGGCGGCATGGAGTACCCGATTTGGGCCATCGTCACCGGCCTGGGCATCACGCTCCTGGTCGTGTTCGGCATCAAGGCCATCGCGAACTTCGCGGCTATATTCGTGCCCTTGTTCGTGATCGTGGTCATTGTGGCCGCAGCCATCATCCTGCAGAACCACTCGCTCACCGAGCTTCTGACCACCGCGCCTCCGGGACCGGCCCTTACCCTGGGCGCCGCCACCACCATGGTTGCGGGCGGCTTCATTGCAGGCGCCATCTGCACCCCCGACTACGCGCGCTTCCTGAAGAACGGCAACCAGGTGTTCTGGATGACGCTCATCGGCACGTTCGTGGGCGAACTGGGCATGAACCTTCTGGCCGTTCTGCTGGCGCACGCCATGGGAACCGAGAACGTCGTCGACATCATGATGGGCACTTCGGGCATCATCGGCGTCATCATCGTTGTGGCCTCTACGGTCAAGCTCAACGACATCAACCTGTACTCGTCCAGCTTGGGCCTGGCCACCATGCTGAACGCCCTGTTCAACAAGAAGCTCAGCCGCAACGCGCTGGTGTGGATGCTGGGCATCGTGGGCACCGCGCTGTCGGTTATCGGCATCATCAACTACTTCACCGACTTCCTGGTGCTGCTGGGCGTGGCTATTCCGCCCGTCGCCGGCATCATGGTCATCGACTACTTCGTGCTGCGCCGCAGCCGCAAGACGCTCGACGAGTCGCGCGCCAAGGGCCAGCTGCCCGCGAAGGTTGAGAACTGGAACCCCATCGCAATCGTGTGCTGGATCGCCGGCTTCGCCGTGGGCGAAATCACCAGCATCATGGCAATCGGCATTTCGGGTCTGAACTCGCTTGTTCTGGCCGGTGTGCTGTACTGGGCCATCATGAAGGCTTACGCCAGCATCAAGAAGCAGGACGTGATCACGTTCGCGGAAACGGATCAGGTCCTGTAAGCAAAGAGCATACCTCCTTGCAGGTGAAAGCCCCGCTCGCGCGCACTGCGCCGGCGGGGCTTTTCGTTTGTGCGCAAATCAGCCTGCTTGCGCGAGTCAGCCTGGAAGCACATTGTCGCCCGAAACGTACGTTTTTCGGGCTGAAAACGTACGTTTCGGGCGACAATGCAGGCGGCGCTAGCTCTCGGCGCAATGGGAAATGCCGGCGATAGTGGCAGGCCCAGCGAAAGCGCAGTTCAACCAGACTTCCCCTTACGGCAGCAGCACCAAATCGTACAAGTCGGGACGGCGATCGCGCAGATAAGGGCTGCGCTCGCGGAAGCCGTCGATCTCGTTCAAATCGATATCCGCGTACAGCACGCCTTCGGCAGGATCCTCCAGCTGCGCCACCACATGGCCGCGCGGGTTGCACACCAGCGAACGACCTGGCATCGACAAGCCGTCCTCTTCGCCGAAGCGGTTCACAGCCGCCAAGAACACCGTGTTCTCCAATGCGCGGGCAGGGGCGTTCACGTCCCACACGTCCATGTCCTCGGCGCACCACGCACTGGGGCACACCACCAGGTCGGCGCCTTGCAAAGTCAACATGCGCGCCACCTCCGGGTAGCCCATGTCGTAGCAGATCATCACGCCAACGCGCCCGAAATCAGTCTCGAACACCGGGCAGTCGCAGCCGGAACGGAAGTAGAAACGCTCCAAAGCCCACAGGTGCTGCTTGTCGTACGTACCCATGAGGTTGCCGCCGCGGTCAATGAACACGGAGCTGTTGTACACCACGCCGGTCAAATCGTACGTCAGCGCAAGACCGGCAACCACGTAGCAATTCGCAGCGCGAGCAGCTTCGCACAAAGCCGTAACCGTAGGGCCTTCCACCGGTTCGGCGAGTTCGACAATGCGAGGTCCCACGATGTTCAGCTGGTACCCCGTAGAGAACAACTCGGGGAAAATCACCAGGTCGGCGCCTTGTGCCCCAGCCTCGGCTATCATGCGGCAAGCTTTTTCGGTATTGGCGGCCGGATCGCACAGGGCGCTTTCAAACTGGACGAGCGCCAAACGCGCCGTGCGCTTCGCTTCGGTCATGAACAACTCCTTTATTGGGTGCAGATTTCGTCTTGACGGCATTATCTCATGACGAACGCAGAACGCCAAAGAACAAGCAGCCGAATGTCGGGAAGATGGACGCAGCAGGGCGAAAGCCGCAGCAAACGCGCCGCGTTATCAGCAAAAAGCTCGGAACAGACCGTCAAACGCGCGTTGGACGGCCGTACGAATTCGCGAATTCCAACACCTTGTCGAGCGACGCCATAAGATCCTCGATCTCGTCCACGCCAATCGTGTTGCAGAATTCCGTGATAAGCGCGTGCATCTCGTACTGGCACCCTTCTGCCAGCTCCCATCCACGCTCCGTCAGCTCAATCGACACGGTTCTCGCATCATCGCGCAGCCGCTCCCGCTTCACGTACCCTTTGTCTTCAAGCGGCTTGAGCGCTTGCGACAGCGAACTGGCGGGCATGCGGAGCAATCGGGCGAGCGACCCGGGACGGATCGTCTCGCCTTTCTTCTGATGGCCTGACAAAACCATCAGGACATCGGCTTCGAGTTGCGAAAGGCCCATGCGCGCCATATACGGCTGCGAACACGTCCGGTTGACCTCTTTCACCAACCGGAAAAGTTCGGTCACGATCGCTATTTCTTGAAGGGAAGCCTTCATCGGGGCCTTTCGCTTGCTCGAATCCACATACTTTGTCTAGGATAGCGGAATCCTAGCCGAAGCGGTACTCCACGCCCATGGTGGGCTGGGGGTTCTCCCACTTCTTGACGATGGTCGACCCGCAGGCTATGCGGCAGGTGCCGCACTCCAGGCAGCCGGCGTAGTCGAACGACTTCGCGCCCGACTCGTCGACCTTGTAGAGGGCCGCCGGGCACACGCGCACCAGCTTGAGGAATTCCTCGTCGTCCGGGTCGTCCACCAGCTCGATGTGGGCGCTCTCCTCGTCCACCTCGTACTTGTCCAACGCCAGGAACTCGTCGACGTTGACCGTGATCTCGCATACCTTGCTCACAGCGCCTTCACCGCCTTTCGCACCTCGCCTGCGAGCTTGAACAGCCCGCGCTTCTTCACGATGGGCATCATGCGCTTCGCGAGCGGCTTCTGGGGCTGCCCGTCCACGCTGAACATGGCGTTGAAGATCTCCCTCGCCATGGCGGGGTACTCGCCGAACATGCGGTCCCAGCCTTCCATGACGTGGGGCCACTTGCGGAAGGTCTCGAGGTCCTTGATGACGAACGAGTCCTCCATGGCCTGCTTGTACGAAGCCAGGCCCGCCGCGCTCGTGTCGCCCGCGTCCAGCGCCTTGACGGCCGCCTGCCCCGCCATCTGGCCCGACGCCACGGCGAAGTCCATGCCGCGCACCTGGTAGCCCATGTTCATGCACAGGCCCGCCGTCTCGCCGGCGATGACGCAGCCGTCGAAGACGTACTGCGGGATCATGTCGTAGCCGCCCTCGGGCACCATGTGGCCGGAGTGCTCCACCAGCTTCGCGCCGCGGATGATGGGCGCCACGGCCGGGTGGCTCTTGAAGTCCTCGAGCATCTGGTACACCGGGTACGGGTTCGACGCGTCGGCCGCCGTGGAGACGGTGGCCACGAGGCCGAGCGAGATCGAGTCCTTGTTGGTGTACAGGAAGCCGCCGCCCACATTTCCGTGCGTGCAGTCGCCCACGAACAGCATCGCCGCGCCCTCGCCCTCCGGGCACAGGAAGCGGTCCTCGATCTGGGAGGCCGGCAGCTCGAGCACCTGCTTGATGCCCACGGCCATCTGCGAGGCCTTGGGGCGCGGGTTGCCCAGGCAGCGCTCGGCGAGCACGGTGTTGCAGCCCTCGGCCAGGACGACCACCTGCGCGGTGATCTCGTCCTCGCCCGCGCGCACGCCACAGACCTTGCCGGAATCATCCTTCAAGAGCTCCTCCACGGCGATGCCGCAGATGTACTCGGCGCCCGCGTCCTCGGCCTTCGAGGCGAGCCACTGGTCGAACGGCGCGCGCAGGACGCTGTAGGAGTCCTTGCCCTCCTCCGCCAGCTCGGGGCTCGAGAAGTCCACCGCCAGCTGCGCAGAGGGATCCATGAACGCCATGCGCTCGTGGGTTATCTTGCGCTCGAGGGGTGCTTCCTGCTCGAAGTCCGGGAACACCTTCTTGAGCGAATGCGAGTAGATCCGTCCGCCCGTCATGTTCTTGGCGCCGGCGAAGTTGCCGCGCTCGACCACGAGGACCGACTTGCCGGCGCGCGCCAGCTCGTAGGCCGCCACGGCCCCAGCGCAGCCGGACCCGACGACGATCGCGTCGAAATCAGCCATGTCCTATCCTTTCTCGTCTCAGGGGGAAGGGGCCGCTTCCCGCAGCCCCTTTCGCGCCGGCTCCCTACAGGGCTGCCGCCAGCGCGGGGAGGACCGTTTTGAGGTCGCCCACGATGCCGTAATCGCACTGCTTGAAGATGGGAGCGTTCTTGTCCTTGTTGATGGCGAACATGGTTCCGGCGCGGTTCACGCCCACCATGTGCTGCATCTGACCAGAAATGCCCACGCCCACGTACACCTTCGGCGCCAGCATCACGCCGGACACGCCGATGTAGGCTTCCTTCGGCATCCAGTCCACGCCCTCGGCCAAGGGGCGCGAGCATCCGCACTCGCCCCCGATCTTGGCGGCCAGGGCGCGCATGAGCTCGAGGTCGGCCTCCTCGGCGAAGCCGCGGCCGCCGGCCACGACCACGTCGGCGGCAGGCAGGTCAACGTCGCTGGCGGGCAGGTCCTTCTCGCCCGTGACGCGCAGGGCGCGCTCGGGGGCCTCAAACGCTGCCTCCTCGACGGCGTCGGTGCCCGTGGCGGCGGACTCGTCGAACACGCCCGCGCCCACCGTGTAGACGGCCAGGCTGCCGGCCGGCTTGCTCTTGCGCTGGCCCACGCCGCCGAAGTACATGGTGGTGGCCAGGCCGTCGGCGAACTCGATGACGTCGGTGACGGCGGCGGTCCCGGCGTGCGCGGCCAAGCGGCCCGCGAGCACCTTGCAGCGGCGCGTGGGCTCGACCAGCGCCACGGACGGGGCCTCGGCGTCGGCGATCGCGTTCACGGTCGCGTACGCGTCGTCGATCGCGGAGCCGGCGGGGACGTCGACGTGGACGACCTTGTCGGCGACGCCGGTCGTCGGCTCGACGCCGGGGGCTACCAGGACGACCTCGTCGGCCATCGTGCGGGCGCCCGCGCACAGGGCGCGCGCGGCGAGCGGGGTTTCGGCTATAACGAGTGCTTTCATTGCTGCACCAACCTTTCCTACAGGGCCGCTTTGAGGGCGGCTGCGAACTTTTCGATGTCGCCGTCGACGGAGGCGTCGAGGATCTCGAGCTTGCGCTCGGCCTGCTGGGAGGCCTTCGTCTCGACGATCTCGACGACGGCCGGGGCGGCCTCGGAGGCGGCTTCGACCGTGGAGGGCTTCTTGCCGGCGGCCAGGATGTCCTTCATGCCCGGGATGCGCGGCAGCGCGACGTCGGGGACGACGGACACGACGGCGGGCAGGTCGACCTGGACGGTCTGGACCTGGGACTCGAGCATGCGGTCGCACGTCGCGACGCCGCCTTCGACGGAGATGGCGCACACCGCCGTGACGACCGGCAGGCCCAGCGCGTCGGCCAGCTGCACGTCGACCTGCTGCGCGTAGTTGTCGGCGGAGCCGTCTCCGCACACGACCAGGTCGAACCCGCCCTGCGCGCCGACCAGCTTCGCGAGCATGGCGGCGGTGGCGTGCGCGTCCAGGTCGGCGCAGGCGTCGTCGGCGACCATGGCCAGCTCGTCGACGCCGCGGGCCAGGATGCCCTTCTTCAGCTTCGAGTCGTCGGCCTTCGCGTCGGCGACCGACACGGCGACGACCTTCGAGCCGTCGTGCGCGGCGGCCAGCTGGGCCGCGGCCTCCAGCGCGTTCAGGTCGTAGGTGGAGACGATGCGATGGGCCTTGGAGTCGTCCAGGCTCCTATCGGCAGCGACGACGATGTCCTGATCGTCGGCCAGAACTTTGATGGGAACGATGATGTTCATGGTATGACTATCCTTTCTAACTTATCGTCAGCATGCCGCGCGTGCGACATGGACGCTTCGACCAAACGGTTGGGTACCGCACAAAGCGGCTAGGCGATACGCAGCGGTTGGACCAAGCGTCCATGTCCGCAGGCGATACCGTGGCCGGCCGGGAAGGTCGGCCACGGTGCGCAGCGTTGCTGTTACTGCTGATGCTTGGCAGCGGCTTCCTCGAACTGCTTCTCGAAGAAGATCTTCTTGGCCAGGACCAGGTGATACTCGCCGGTCTGGAGAACGTCGCCGTTCTGGTCGATCATCGACATCTGGATGATGATGACGCCGCGCTCGGGCTTGTTGTCGTCCTTCGCAACAATCTCGGACGTGGTGTAGACGGTGTCGCCCACGGCCGGCATCTTCAGGAACTTCCAGTTCTTCGTGCCCTTGGTGGCAAGAATGGAGTTGTTCATCTTGGCCATCATGGGATCGGAGGGGTTGATGGAGGGCGTGAACGTGTAGATCAGCATGTGCTGAGCCAGCACGGTGTCATGGCCATGGGCCTTGCAGTACTCGAGGTCCATGTGAATGGGAGCCCACTCGCCGGAGATGCCGGCGAAGTTCAGGATGTCAGCCTCGGTGATGGTGCGACCCGTGGTAGCCGGCGTCTTGTGGTTCAGGGGCACGTCCTCGAAGAACCAGGTGTCCTTGAACTTGGCGTCGAAAGCTGCCTGCAGTTGCTCGTTCATAATGAGATCCTCCTCAGATGGTTGCTTGTGTTAGTTCTTCTTGGCGATGGAGTAGTAGCGCACGTTGTCGAGGCAGGTCGTGCCTTCCTGGTTGATGCCCAGGATGGAGATCTCGATGGTGCCCGTGCCGTCGCCGTTGTCCTCTTTGCCCACGATCTCGCACTCCAGGTGAATCGTGTCGTCGAAGAACACCGGGTTGAAGAACTTCACATGCTTGAAGCCCGTCAGATCGCCCAGAGTCTCGGCCGTAGCCGTCCAGAACTCCGTGCGCTTGAGCATGCCGCCCACCAGCGTCAGCGTGAGCGCGCCGTGAGCAACGTTCTTGCCGTACATGCCGGTCTTAGCAAACTCCTTGTCCAAGTGGACCAGGTTGTAGTCGCCCGTGATCTGCGCGAAGTTCACCACTTCAGCGTTGGTGATGGTGCGGCCACCGGGAGACTGGAACTTGTAACCAACCTCAACGTCCTCGAAGTACATCGGTGCTTGCAGCATTCTGACTCCTCCTTAATAGGTAGTGCTTCTTTGTATCGAATGCCCGCCGTCGGCGGCGGCGGGGTAATACCGTTGTTCGCGCCTACGCGCAAGGCTCATGCTCTGACAGCCCTTGCAGGCGCTGATCGATGAGCTCTTTTCTTCTAATCTTGCCGAAATCGGTGCGGGGCATGCACTCGATGATCTCGAACGTCTTCGGGCACTTGTACCCGCTGATCTTCGTACGAAGAAACGCGCTCAAGTCATCAAACGATATCGACGACGCATCCGCTCCTGCTTCCAGCTCCAGGATGGCATGCACGCGCCGACCCCACTCCTCATCGGGAATGCCGATCACCACGGCATCTTGAATGCCCGGGTAATCGAACAGGGCGTTCTCCACCTCGGCCGTGTACACGTTCTTCCCGCCGGTGACGATCATGTCCACCCGGCGGTCGGATATGTACAGATAGCCGTCGGCATCAAGCCAGCCCATGTCCCCCACGCTGCAGTAGCCCTCGTCATCGGCCGCTATGGACGGCGCCCCCACGTAATGCGTTATCAGGCCAGGAACCGGCTTGCCAAAGATCTCGCCAACCTGTCCGGCCGGCAGAACCTCGCCCTCCTCGCTCCTGATCTGGAACGCGCACCCCACGGGTCGTCCCACGCTGCCGCGATGCTCAAGCCACTCGTCGCCTCGAATGACGGCGGAACCCACCATCTCGGTTGCCGCGTACATTTCGTACACGCGATCCGCGCCCAAACGATCGATCCAGCCAAGCTTCACGCGGTCCGGGCAAGGCCCGCCGCTGTGGAACACCGCCTTCAAGCTGCTCAGATTGCGCGTCGTAAATGACGGCTCGGCCATCATGCGCTCCATCATGGTGGGCACCAAACCAATGCAATCGATCTGGTGCTTCTCAATCAGCTCAAGCGCACGTGCAGCGTTGAACCGCTCCATCAAGTACACGGTCTGCCCGAAGAACAAGCCAATGTAGGTGGTGTTGTTGTACAGGTTGTGGAACAACGCGCCCGGCACCAGCTGTCGACCCCATGCAATCTGGCCGGTCATAGCCGTCCAGCTTTCCAGGTCGGCACCGCAGTACGCGGGTTTGATCCCCTGCACCACCAGCTTCGGCTTCCCGGACGACCCGCCCGTTGCCACCGCGCGCATCGGCGTGCAGGCGAAGAAGGGCAGGTTTTCGGAACCCTCCGGGAAGTCTCCGGCCATCCATTCACGCACGTCCTCTCGCGTAGCCGCACCGTGAGATCCTTCGAAATCCCAGTCCGACACAAGAAGACGGCAGTCGATCAAACCAAGCAGATCGCGCTTTTCAGAAGCGGTTCCCTTGGGGGGCATGAACACACAGCAGGCTCCCAGCTGCCAAGCCGCGATGGTGACCACCGCATGCTCGAGGCAGTTAGGCAAGGCAACAGCTACGAAGTCTCCTTCGGCCACGCCCTGGGCATGCAGGTGGCTGGCCACCTTCTCCACCGCCTCGAACAACTCTTTGCGCGACATGCTGCGCTCGGATCCGTTGTTGGCGACTTCGACCAGCGCCGTCTCATCTCCCCATGCTTCAGCAAGCCTTCTAAGCTGCTGGGCAAGATCGATGGACTTCTGCGGAATGCCTTCATGCCGTGAGCTCATAAACGTCAACCCCCCCTTCGAACCGTACCCTCCTGCAATGCGACTATCAGACTAGCGGTACTGCTTGAGAATTTGCGGAGCGGTGTTGAACACCATAACCTGATCGGAACCGCCCGCGATGCGGCAGCTGCGGATGTCAACGTAGTAGCGACCCACGCGATGGTCGCCCACCACGCCGATGCCAGCCAGGATCTGCACGGCGTCGTCGACCACTTCGCAAGTGGTCTTGGAGCAGTAGTACTTCGCCATGCCGGCCAGGATGCGCACGTCTTCGCCGTTGTCGGTCTTCCAGCACAGCTTGTACAGCATGTTCATCATGTTCTCGATCTTGCAGGCCATGTTCATGACCATTTCCTGCACCAGCTGATAACGACCGATCTGCTGACCGAACTGCTCGCGCTGGTTAGCGTAGGCGCAAGCGTCCTCGAACGCGTTCACAGCCGTAGCGATAACGCCGGACACGTTGGCAATGCGCTCGCGGGTGAAGTTGTGCATGGTCTGCATGAAGCCGTTGTGCTCCTGGCCCAAGATGGCAGAGCGAGGCAGGCGCACGTCGTTCAGGAACACTTCGCAGATGCTGGTGGGAGCATCCTCGTGGCCCATCTTCGGAAGCTTGTTGATGGTCACGCCCGGAGTGTCGCGGTCGACCAGGAACATCGTAGCGCCGCGGTGCACGTTGTCCACGGTGGGGTCCTTGGCGATAACGATGATGGCCGGAGCCTCCATGCCGCACGTGGTGTAGTGCTTGCCGCCGTTGATGACCGCGGTGTCGCCGTCCCACGTGTAGGACGTCTGCATGCCGGCAACGTCGGAACCCGTCGAAGGCTCGGAGATCCCCAGAGCCAAGGGGGCGCCGCCCTCGATGTAGGGCTTGACGTACTTCTCGATCTGCTCGGGCGTTCCGAAGGCGCACACGTCGAACATCGTGGGCATGCCCATGGAGTAGAACGCGGACAGCGGGCCGCCGTAGCGAGCGATGGTGAAGTTGGCCAGAGCAACCGTCATCAGGTCGACATCGGTGCCGCCAACCTCCTCGGGCAGACCAAGACCCGTAAAGCCAGCCTCAGCCATGGCCTTCCAGGCGTCCCAGGGGAACTCGGCGTTGCGGTAGCACTCGCGCTCCTTCTCGGGCGGGAACTCGCGCTCGAGAAGCTCCTTGATGCTCTCAAGAAGCAGTTCCTGCTCCTCGGTCTTGGAAAAATCGATCATTGGTGGTGCCTCCTTGGGCATGTTGTTGCTCCGTGCGGGGGCGCGGGGAGCGCACCCCCGCACGGATCGGAAACGGTATTTCTTCGAACCGGCGTGCAGCCGCCGATCGTTCTTGCTTTGCTGCTATTCAGCGGCCTTCTTCTTGGCGGCAGCGGCGGCAGCCATCATCTTCTCCATGTTGTACTGGTCTTTGTTCCACTGGTCCTCTTCGGTCACGATGCCGCGCTCGCGCAGGTCGTCGATCTTGGCGTCGTCGAAGCCGTACTCCTTGAGGACTTCGCGGGTGAACTCGCCCGGATAGCCGCTGGCCACGAACTCAGCCTCGCCCGAAGAGAAGATGGCGGGAGCCTTGACGATGCCGATGTGCTTGCCAGAGGGATAGTCGATGCCCTGGAAGAAGCCGGCGTCCCAAGCCTGCTGGTCGTCCTGCAGGTCGGAGAAGTGCTGGCACAGGTCGAACGGGATGTCGGTGGTCATGAGCTTTTCGATAGCCTCGTCGCGCGTCACGCCGGCAAGAACCTCGGTGATGATCGGGGTGATCTCGGCGGAAGCGGCAAGCGCGGTCTGGTAGTCAGGCCACTTGGCGATGTAGCCCTCGTCCATGCCGAACGCATGCACGAACTCCGGCCAGGAGTTGTGCCACTGCAGGCCCATGAGCGCGATGGCCTTCTCGTCGGAGCACATGTACGGACGAGCCAGCGGCAGCACCGAGTTCGGATCCGTGGGATACTCGTCGCCGTAGGCAGCGGTCACGATGGGCACGCCCACGCTCCACATGCCGGCATGCATGAGCGCCACGTTGACGTCCTGGCCCTTGCCCGTGCGCTGCTGCTCGACGTACGCAGCCAGCACGGCCATCGCCAGGTAGGTGCCCGTGGGGATGTCGCCGAAGCCGAAGTACGGGATCATGGGGTTGTCGCCCTTGATGGGGCAGTCCAGGTCGTAGCCAGCGCGCGCCGCGTACGAAGCAGCGTCGAAGCCGCCGCGCGGAGCCCACTCGCCCTTGGTGCCGTAGCCCGAAGTGGAACCGCAGATGATCTTCGGGTTGATGGCCGACAAGCTCTCGTAGTCAAGACCGAGCTTCTTGGAGTCCTTCGGGCGCAGGTGCGACAGGAACACGTCGCAGTCCTTCAGCATTTCCTTCAGGATGGCCAGACCCTCGGGGTTGCGGGTGTCCAGCGTGATGCAGCGCTTGCTGGCGTTGATGGAGTCCCAACCAGCCTGGTCGCCGTTGTAAATATGACGTGCAAGACCGATACCGCGGTTGCTGTCGCCAGTGGGCGGCTCAACTTTGATGACGTCGGCACCCCACTCGCCCAGGATGCGGCCGCCCATGGGAGCTGCCATGAACGCGGCGATCTCGATAACCTTCATGCCTTCCAGTAGTTTCAGGGCCATGATGCTTCCTCCTCTTTCTCAGGATGGATGTTTCGGCGATACCCCGACCGTTCGGGGTCGTCATGCACGGGGCAATGCCCCGCAGAAACCAAAGGGTGGTGGCGCGCTTCGGATGTGCGGTGCCGGATCGCGCGCCCGGATCCAGCACCGCAGGGGCGATGCGGTTACGCCTTCGGCATCCACATGGCCTGGACCTTCTTGCCGGTCTTGAAAGCCATGATCATGGAGATGGCGCAGACAACGATGAAGCCAAGGATCAAGATGAGGGCCGGAGTGAAGCTGCCCGTGGCGTCGTAGATGAAGCCATACGCCGGGATCAGGATCATGGAGCCGATGCCCGTGGCCATCATGACGATGCCGTAGATGGAGCCGAACTCTTTCTGACCGAACAGCGTGCCCAGAACCAGCGGGCCGATAACGCCCAGGGTGGCGGACAGGCAGCCGTAGAAGAACAGCGAGCCGAAGAACATGTACAGGTTCGTGCGGAAGAAGATCAAGCCGACCAGCGCGATGATGCCGCAGGCGCACGCAACCATCGTAGCCTTCAGGGGGCCCAGCTTGTCGGAGATCGTACCGAACACGATAGCAGCGATAGCCGTGCCGATCATGTACGCCGTCATGGCGAAGCCGCTGGTCACGGTGTCGAAGCCGGCCTCAATGGCAAGCGTGGGAACGATGGAGGCGAACGCCAGCGTGCCGGTGAGCAGCACCATGAAGATGAAGAAGAACCAGAACGTCGGGGTCTTCAGGGCTTCCTTCGAGGTCAAACCAGGCAGATTCTTGGCGGCAGCAGCAGCGGCGGCCGGGTCGGCAGCCTGAGCCTTCGCATCCTCTTCGGTAGCGCCCAGGGGCAGCGTGTTCTTCTGCTCGGGAGTGCGGAACAAGAACAGCGCAGCCGGGATGACAACCACCAGGGCAAGCACGCCCAGCACGATGTAGCCCATGCGCCAACCGGACGAAGCGATGATGGAGGAAACGACCGGCGAAAGGACGGCGGAGCAGATGGCAACGAAGCTCATCATGATGCCCATGGCCAGGCCGTTCTTGTCCTTGAACCAACGGTTGATCATCATCGGGCCCACCAGCTGGGTCACGAACACCGAGCCGAACGCCATGAGCGCGGCCAGCGCATAGAAGCCCCACACGGCGTCGACCAGGGACAATGCAGCGAAGCAGCCCGCTTGCACGATAACGCCCACGATGGTGACGATGCGGATGTCGAACTTGTCGAGCAAACGACCCGCGAACGGGCTCCAGAACATGGTGACGAGAGCGGAAATGGACGACATCATCGCCACTTCGCCCACGCCGATATGCATATCAGCGCTGATGGGCTGGAAGAACAGGCCCATGCCGCTGTTGATGCCGCCACGGCACAGACCCATCATCAGCAAAACGCCGACGAGGACGAACCATGCGAAGTGAATCCCCTTTTTCTTGGCTGTATTGGTAGCCATCGATTACCTCCTGTTGTGCGGACGCGTCCCCCTCCGGGTTCGTGTCCAACAATTGCTTCCAACGTTGTAGTACGTTTTCCACTCTGCGAATAAAGCTGCACGTCGATGCGGTTTCGAAGGATCGCTCGATGCGAAGCTTGATGCGCAGACGACACCGTGACATGCCCTATGCACGGTGGCCGGCCTTCCAGGAGCGTATGGCTGAGGTCCCTGACTATGAGTAGGATGGTCAAAACACGCGAAGTGACCTGCCAGTCGCCGAAAACGGCGGCATCTGAACAAGTTTCGTCTATACTTTGCGGTATCGATTCCTATGGCTTGGATCGGTCAGGGGGTAAGCCGGTTCGTCTCCGGGAAGGTGTGGCGCTGCTACGCCATGCCTTCAACCCCTTTCTCTAGGCAGTCCGAATACAACATGACCGGGGCCCTGCAAGGGCGCACGCGACCAAGGCATGCCTTCTCAAGCTATAAAAATGAAGAGTTTCGTTGCGGATGCTTCGCCGTAGTTAGCGGACGAGCAAGAAACGCGATGGGTTTGCAGAAGCGGAGCGAACAAAGCGGTTTCCTTCGGAAGCGTGAAACGCGAGAAGAACGCTTTGAACTGGCGGGGGCAACCTTTACGGTTCCAGGCCCATTTGCTCATGAGCATGCCCATCTTGGCTTGCCGTAAGCGATGGTTACGCTTGATATGCGACTTGACATCAAGAACAAACATATCAGTCCCCTAGAACGTTGCCCAGAGTCGAGGCCCGTTGCCTCGATCGATGGGTCATATAGTATCTTCCGACACATAATACGTCAACGCAGAATTTTATGTTCTTAAAAATATGTAGTAACTAAAGTATCGGCAGAATGCAGGGTGCGGGAACGGGCGATAAACGCAGGGACGGGGTCGATGCGCCCTTTGACCCGGCTCCGATTCTCCCTGCTTGCGCCGCTTCGTCGAGGTTCTGTCAAAACGAACGAGTTTTGCTGGTCCTCAAATCAGGATAAATACAGCAAGCAGCGTTCTGACCAGGCATGATGAAAAACACCCCTTGGCAACCTGCCCGCGAGAGGCGGAAAATCGCCGCAAAACTCGTCCGTTTTGACAGAATTGAAAAGCCCTGCGGCCAGATCGTCTCTGGCGTGCGACCGGCAAGGCCGACGAGGCTGGCCGAGCTGCCGTTTCAGACGGGCGCCTTAACCGGTGCCGCAGTGCAAGCGTCGATAAACGCAGGGGCGGGGCCGATGCGTCACCGGTCCCGCCCCTGCGCTTGAGAAGGCTCCGCGCAGGGGCGGCGGAGTCTTCTTCGATATGAAAAGAGCCTACAGCATCAAGTCGCCGACAGCCTTCACGCGGATGCACAGCGCATCGCCCAGGTACGCCATGGGAATGTCCTCCACGTCGACCACTTCCACGGTGCTGGGGTTGGCGCCCGCCTCGATGGCTTCGTCGCATGCACGCTGCTTCGATTCGGCAATCGCCTGGTCGCGCGGCGTTTCGGACAGCGAGAACACCTTGGCTATCTGGCCAGACACCTGCGCGATGGCCGAGCCCACGGCATTCGCCACGCCGAAGTTCTCCGGACGCAGCACCTGGCCCGCGCCCTCAAGCTCTTCGGGCGAAAGAATGGAGCCGCCGCCCACCAGGATGACGGTCACGTCGCCGGCAGAGGTCTTCATGGCGTCCACGGCGTCTTCGATGATGCGCTTGATCTCCACGTACGCCGCATCCACCAACGCGGCATCCAAGTGCGCCACCTTCGCAGGGTCGCCCACGCCATCAGCCAGCCCCTTGGCCACCACGATGTCGGTAGCGGTCAGCGTCTGCCCGCCGAAGCACAGCGCCTCGCGCGTCACCTTGTAGCCCACGCTGTCGGGGCCCACGGTCACGCGGCCGTCGTCCAGCTGTCGCACCAGCGAGCCGCCGCCCAGGCCCACGGACACCAGATCGGGCATGCGGAAGTTCGTGCGCACGTCGCCAATCTCCACGGCCACCATGCTTTCGCGAGGAAAGCCATGCGCCAGCACGCCCACATCGGTGGTGGTGCCGCCGATGTCCACCACTACGGCGTCCTTCTCCTGCGTCAGGAAGGATGCGCCGCGAATGGAGTTCGTGGGACCGCAGGCAATCGTGAAGATGGGATAGCGCTTGGCGTAGTCCACGGACATGAGCGTGCCGTCGTTCTGCCCCAGGTACACCGCCACGTCGGCCAAACCCTCGGAAGCCAGCGCGGCCTCGAAGCTGTCGGCCGTCGTGCGCGCCACGTCGTAGAGCGCGGCGTTCAGGATGGATGCGTTCTCGCGCTCCAAGAAGCCGAGCGAGCCGATTTCGGAAGACAGCGTAACAGGGAATTCCTCGCCCAGCTCCTCGCGCAGCACCGCCGCGGCGCGCTTCTCGTGCGCGTCGGAAACGGGAGAGAACACGCTGGTCACCGCAACGGACTCGAAGCCTTCTTCGCGGACGACGCGCGCAACCTCGCGAATCTCGTCCTCGTTGAGGGGGCTGATCTCGCGACCGTCGAACTCGTTGCCGCCGTGCACCAAGAAGTCGCGCACGCGCATGGCGTTCTTCAGCTCGTCGGGCCAGTCGGCCATGCAGCTGATGGCCGTGGTGGCCGGCGCACCCACGCGCAAAGCGGCAACCTTGTTGAGGCGCTTGCGCTCGACGATGGCGTTCGTGCAATGCGTGGTGCCCAGCATGGCGAAGCCGATGTTCTGAGCGGCCTCCATGCCAACCTGCGAGATCACTTCGTGCATGGCCGCAACGATGCCGCTCATGACGTCTTCGGTGGTGGGGCTTTTGGTGGCAGCGACCAGCTTCAGGTCGCCGTCGATGATAACCGCGTCGGTGTTCGTGCCGCCGACGTCGATGCCCAAGCGCCACGTGCGCAACTGACCTGCCATTATGCCTGCATCTCCTGGATTTTCGTTGCCTGAGCCGCCGCTACGCGCTCCTCAAGCGGCACGTAGTCGATGTCGTAGCCGAACGCGCGCGGACCCACTACGGCCAGGCCTTCGGGCGTGCGCCACTGCGGAGCGCACGGCATGCCCACCACAACCACGCGAGCGCCGTACTTGAGGCCTTCCGTGGTGACGGGCGCGCCGGACTCCATGTCCAGCGACATGATAAGGTCGGGCGACGTGGTGACCGGCTGGCCGTCGCACAACGCAATAAGGTTCTCGTTTTGGAACTCGATGATCAGCTGGCTGCCCTTGTCCTCGTCCAGGCCGTCCACGATGGCGCGCCCGCGCACGAACATGCCGTCGGTCTTGCGCTCCACATCCACCACTTTGCCGCGGAACAGGCGGAAGCCCTTGGTCACGCGCAACACGGCGTCGATGGGATCGGCGTGCTGCTCGCGCGCTTCGCGCATGGTGCGGCCGATTTCCTCGCACAGCGTAGGGGTGTCGGGAATGCAGAAGTCTTTGAGCTGCTTGCCCGTGCACGGGTACGAGGCCAAGATGGTGTAGCCGCCCATGACCGACGTGGCCTGGCGCGCGATGCGCTCGAGCCAGCGATCGTCGATGCCGCGCACCGTAACGGTGTTACCCTTCTCGTCGGCGAGCACCGCCGGCTGGCCTTTCACGCCGTTGATGCCCAGCGTGGTCATTTGCAGTTCGGGAAACGCGCGCCCCATGAGGTCGCAGTCCACCACGGGAATCTGACGCGTCGCGCCCAGGATGAACGGGATGGTCGAGTTCACGCCGCCCGCTTCGACGGCATAGATGGCGTAAGGCTCTTGCCCCAGCTCGTTGACCAGCTCGTCGTAGGTGGCCATGGGCTCGGCGCCGCTGCAAATCTTCTCCACCATGATGGTGGGCGCACCCATCATCTGCGAAACGCACACCACTGCGTCATCGGGAACCTCGTCAGGCGAGATAAGCTCCACCTCGCCGTACTTCTTGATAGCTTCGATGGCCATAAGCTTGCCAACATAGGGGTCGCCGCCCCCGCCAGCGCCAAGGACGGTTGCGCCAAGCGCCATGTCCTCGATCTCTTTGATGCCGATCTTCCTTCTCATGGTGCGTGAGCCCTTTCTCCACGTAGCGTTGACATGACCAGTCTGTCATTCGGATTGTAATAGAGCAAGCCGGCAACGAACGCGTCGAACTTGCAAAGTGCCCAACAAAGCATCCGAACAAGCTGCGTCTTGCGCTTCATGCTAGGGTTTCGCACACGGCGATGACCTCCCCGGTTTGGCCCGGGTTTGCTTTTGTGCTTCCATTTTCGGCCAGCTCCTTGCAAGTTGCCCGCATTGCTTCCATACTTGCTGCATGCAACTTCGAGTACACCGTTCTTGCGCAGCCCACAAGCGCGATACCGCCAGCTCAAAGGGAATCGAGGGCTCGTCACGGCTGCTGTGCGGCATCGTGCCCACACACCAACAACCAGACCTAACAGGGCCCCGGCGACGACCGCGCCGGACGGCGGCCGCAGGAAACAGTACCGATTGACGCGCAGCCAACGCCAATCGGTATGCACCACAGTTTGCCAGACCAAGAAAACAAGGAGACGCCATGATCCTGAAGCAGCTGATAGAGCTCTACGACATACTGGACTCGCCTACCGCAAGCGGGCAAGCCGCCGTCGAGTACCTGCGCAGCATCGATCCCGCTTGCGATGCGGAAACCTACGTGCTGGAAGGCTCCAAAGGCGCAACCGACATGGTACGCGTGCGCATTCCAGGCTCGCAGGGACGCGCCGCGGGCAGCGACGCCCCCACCATCGGACTGCTGGGCCGCCTGGGCGGGCTGGGCGCGCGACCGGAGCGCATCGGCTTCGTGTCGGACGGCGACGGCGCGCTGACGGCGCTGGCCTGCGCGGCGAAGCTGCTGTCCATGCATGCGCGCGGCGACGTGCTGCCCGGCGACGTGTTCGTATCGACCCACGTGTGCCCGCATGCTCCCACGTTCCCGCACGAGCCGGTGGCGTTCATGGGCTCGCCCGTGGCAACCGCCGACGTCAACCGCGAGGAAGTGGGCGGCGCCGACGCGCTGGACGCCGTGCTGGTGGTGGACACCACGAAGGGCAACCGCATCATGAACGATCGCGGGTTCATGATCTCCCCCACCGTCAAGCAGGGTTGCATCCTGCGCGTAAGCGAAGATCTGGTGTCGCTTGTCGAGATAGCAACCGGACGACGCGCCCGCACGTTCCCGCTGACCATGGCCGACATCACGCCGTACGGCAACGGGCTGTACCACCTGAACTCCATCCTGCAGCCGTGCACGGCAACCGATGCGCCCGTCGTAGGCGTTGCCATCACCACCGAAACGGCGGTGCCCGGTTGCGCGACCGGGGCCACGCACCTGACCGATCTGGACGAAGCGGGTTCGTTCATGATCGAGGCGGCCAAGGCCTTCGGCGCGGGCAAATGCTCCTTCTACGACGCCGACGAGTACGCCCGGTTCGTAGAACGCTACGGATCGATGGCGCACCTGCAGGGAATGGGCGCGCTGCCTGCCGTAGACCCGCAGGCGTAAACTCGCTGCAGCTAAAACGGATGCCCGCGAACGACAGCGCTTTCGAGCAAAGTCGCTTCGCGGGCATCGCCGCTTGCAAGCATCTTCGCCCGAAACGTACGCTTTCAGGCGTCAAACCGTACGTTTCGGGCGAAGATGCGAACGAACAGAGACGCATCAACTCGAAAGGCTGCTTATGAACCTGCAAGAACGCGCACAAACGATACTTTCGACGAACCTCGCGCTGGGCGAGGACGAAACGCTGCTGGTGGTGACCGACGACCCCACGCGTGAAGTGGGGCAGCTGTTCTACGACGCCGCCCGCGCGCTCGGCCGCCGCGCGCTGCTCATGGTGATGCCCGAAGGACGCGTGACCGGCGAAGAGCCGCCCGCTGCCGTGGCCGCGGCAATGAAGACGGCAGACGTGGCGCTGTGCCCCACCGCGAAGTCGATCACCCACACCACGGCGCGCATCGAAGCAGCTGCCGCAGGAACGCGCGTGGTAACCATGCCCGGCGTCACCATGGACATGCTGCGCGACGGGGCCGCATGCGCCGACTACGCTGAAGTGGAGCGTCGGACGATGGCGCTGACCGAACGGTTGACGCATGCGAAAACGGCGCGCATCGAGAAGGACGGACACGTTCTGACCATGGACCTGAACGGGCGCAACGGCGTAGCCAGCCCCGGCGTGTACCGCACGCCGGGCGCAAGCGGCAACTTCCCCTCCGGCGAGGCGTACATCGCGCCGCTCGAAGGCGGCGCGAACGGCAGCGTGGTTATCGACGGGTCGATGGTGGGCATCGGCACGCTGGCCGAACCGCTGGTGGTGACCCTGGAGAACGGGCGGTTGGTGCAGGCGGAAGGCGGCGACGCAAACGGCGCCTACGCCGAGCAACTGAGCATCCTGTTCGCGCGCCCGGAGAACGGCACCATCGCCGAGCTGGGCATTGGCACGAACGAGCGCGCCAAACTCTGCGGCATCATTCTGGAGGATGAAAAGCTGTACGGCACCGTGCACGTCGCATTCGGCACGAACGCATCGTTTGGCGGCGTGACCAAGGCAGACTGCCATTACGACGGCATCGTGCTTCGCCCGACTCTGTACCTGGACGACGAGTGCGTCATCCGCGACGGCGAATTCTGCGAAATCATCTGATTCTTGCGATGCCCGTCGGGCGCGGTTTCGGGACAATGCGGCAAACCGGAGACATCCGTCTGGCGAAAGGAACCGTACATGCTCGTTGAATTCAAGGGGATGGCCCCTGACGTAAGCCAAGCCTCCTACATCGCGCCGAACGCTGCGATCTGCGGAGACGTGACGCTCGGCGAAGGAAGCTCGGTGTGGTTCGGTGCGGCGATTCGCGGCGAGGTTGCCCCTATCCGTATCGGGAAGAACAGCAACGTGCAGGACAACGCCACGCTGCACAGCGACCACGACTGCCCCATCGTGCTGGGAGAACGCGTTTCAGTGGGACACAATGCCGTGGTTCACGGCGCCGTCATCGAAAACGACGTGACCGTGGGCATGCACGCAACGGTGCTGAACGGCGCCGTTATCGGGGCGGGATCGATGATCGCAGCCGGCGCGCTTGTGAAAGAACGTCAGGTTATCCCACCGTGCTCTTTGGTAGTGGGCGTTCCCGGCAAAGTGGTGCGCACGCTCGATGCCGAGGCGGTGGCGCGCAACGTAGCCCACTCGCAAGAGGCGTACATCGCAGATGCGCAGGAATACGCGCGCTCGCGCGTGGTGGAATAAACCGCTGCAGTCCCGTTCGGCCGCGCAGCCGAACGGGACAAGCGACCAGGGTCGAGGAGCAGTCGGTCGAGGAGCGGAAGGCCGATCCTTCGCCCTCGCCCTCGCCCTCCCGTTCCTCGACCGACTGCAGCGCCGTGCGACGGCGCTAGCTCAACCAGTGAACGCGAGACTCCTCGTAACGGTCGGCACCCTTCGCTGTGGGCGGTGCCGCAGGATGCCCCAGCGCAACAAGGGCAAACGGCTGAATGCCCTCCGGTGCACCCACGATGTCCGCAACAGCCTTCATGGGCTCTTCATCAGGCGCAATACCCATCCATACCGCTCCTAGATCCATGTCGGCCACAGCAAGCAGCAAATTCTCAACCGCGGCGCCCATGTCCTGCACAGCCAGGTTAGGGAAGCGCAAGCCTTCGGTGCGCATGCAGGCAACAATGACGCACGGCGCCGCATCAGCCGGCTTCGCATACTTCGTGACCTGGGACAACCGAGAACGATGCTCGGCATCTCGCACCACGAAAAACTCCCAAGGCTGCTGGTTTCCGCCCGAGGGAGCGGCCATGGCAGCACGCAGGGCCGCCCGCACCTGATCGTCGGTCACCGCTTCGTCCGTAAATGCACGAACGCTCGCTCGCTTGTAAATCGCTTCAACCATAAGAGCCTCCCTTTCCAGGAATCGCTGATCGTTTCTGCTTCATACCCGCAGTATACTTACTCGCAGCGTTTTGGAGAACACGCGCTTCTCATGAATAGGGGGCACCATGGCCTATCCAATGACCCGTCGATCGTTCTGCGCTCTATCCGCCGTCGCACTTGCAACGCTGGGAATTCCCGGACGCGCGCTCGCCGACGAGATCGAAGCCGCCGCGGCACCCGGCCCCATCGTCATCGTCCATACGAACGACGTGCATTGCGCCGTGGACGAGAATCTGGGCTACGCGAAGCTGGCCGACTACGTGAAAACCGCACGCTCGACCTACGGAGGCGACAACGTCACGCTGGTCGACGCGGGCGATGCCGTGCAGGGCAAGGCCATGGGCACGCTCTCGAAGGGCGAGTACCTGATCGACATCATGAAACAGTGTCGCTACGATATGGCCATCCCCGGCAATCACGAGTTCGACTACGGAATGGACCAGTTCAACGTGCTGGTTTCGCGCGCAAAGGACGCATCGGACCCGCAGGCCGGGCCAATCCAGTACCTGTCGTGCAACTTCACCGACCTGCGCACCGGCAACCTCATGCTCGACCCGTATGCCATGCGCACGTACGAAACGTCCGCCGGGCAGAAGCGCGTGGCGTTCGTGGGCATCTGCACGCCCGAGTCGCTGACGAAATCTTCGCCTGCGCATTTCCAGGACCAAAGCGGCGCGTACGTCTACGGGTTTTGCGAAGACGACTCGGGCTCCAAGCTGTACGCAGCCGTGCAGAACGCCGTCGATGCAGCGCGCGAGGCCGGCGCGGACTACGTGGTTGCCATGGGGCACCTGGGACGCTCCGGCGTGACCCCGCGTTGGAGCAGCAGCAGCGTGGTGGCGAACACCTCCGGTATCGACGTGATGATCGACGGGCACTCTCACGAAGAGTACGTGGACACGCTGCTCAACAAGGGCGGCGTTCCAGTGCTGGTCACGCAAACGGGAACCCAGCTTGAAAGCATCGGGCGAGTCACCATCGATCCCGCCGCCAACAGGATTGCAGCAAGCGCGGGCGCCTGCGCAGGCGAGCTGATAACGGCGTGGGACGGCATCGACGCAGCAACGGCGGCGGTCGTCAACAACAAGAAAGCCCAGATAGAAGCGATAACGGGGCAGAAGGTAGGCTATTCGGACGTACGGCTTATCGCAACCGAAAGCGACAACTACACCTGGGCCGTTCGTCAGCGCGAGACGAACCTAGGCGATTTCGTGGCGGACGCGTACCTGGCCCTCGCCTGGCATGGCGGCATAATGGCCGAGGTGGCGCTTGTCAACGGCGGCGGCATCCGCGCGAACATCGAACCGGGAACGATCACGTACGGAGACGTTATCGACGTGCAGCCCTACAGCAACCAGCTCTGCTACATAGAAACCAAGGGCCAGAACATTCTGGATGCACTTGAAATGGGCGCGAGCAAGCTACCCGAAGGAAGCGGCGGATTCATGCAGACGTCTGGCGTAACCTACGCCGTGCGCACCGACGTGCCCTCGTCCATCGAGATTGACGACAAGGGAAGCTTCGTGCGCGTGGCCGGAGAATACCGCGTGCGAGACGTGCTGGTGGACGGACGGCCGCTCGATACGGAAAGAACGTACAAGATGGTGTCGCACACCTATATGATCATGGAGGGCGGCGACGGCATGACCATGTTCAAGGCAGACGATCCCGTGCTGCTCGACGTGGACAACGCCGCGTTGATCGAGTACCTGAAGTACGACTTGAAAGGCGTCATCGGCAGCGAATACGCAAGCGAAGGCGGTCAGGGGCGCATTGCCATCAAGAACGGTCCCGATCCTGCGCCCGAGCCAGAGCCCCAGCCCCAGCCCGAACCGGCGCCAGCGCCGGCGCCGACGGCCAAGCCCGATCCCAAGCCGCTCGCACGCACTGGCGACTCTGCCGAAGCCGTGGTCATTGGAGCTGCCGTGACGGCCGTTGCAGCAGGCGCCGTCGCCGTGAGCGCACGGGACAAGCTGGACGCACATCAGGAGCTGTAACGAGCGCGCCCTCGTTAACGCAGCACGCCGCACGGGCCGCCGCAGCGTCCCTGATTCGCACGTTCACGAGCCCCGAATGCGAACTGCCCCGCCGATTCGGCGGGGCAGTTTCAACGTGCAGGTTGCATGCGAGCTTCCTTGACCTGTCGTCCTGGCCCGCGCAGTGCGTCGCGTGGGCCATAGCGTCAGCATGTTTCGGCGGTCGTCAACCGCCGAAACAAGTTAGGCCATCAGCTTCGTTACTGCGTTTGCGTAAGCCACGGGATCGTCGATGGGCATGCCCTCCACGATCAGCGCCTGGTTGTACAGAATGTCGGCGTAGAGCTTCACCTTATCGGCATCGCCGCCCGCCTGCGCTTCTTTCAGCACCTCGAACACGGGGTGCTTCGCGTTGATCTCCAGCACGCGCTCGGATTTCGGGCCTTCGGCCCCATCGGGCATCTGAGCCATGATGCGCTCCATCTCAAGCGACACCGGACCCGCCGCCGTAATGCACGCGGGCGCATCACTCAAGCGCGACGACACGCTCACCTTCGTCACGGCATCGCCCAGAGCATCCTTCATGGCCGCGAGCAGGGTCTCGTTCTCCTTGGCGGTTTCTTCGGCTTCCTTCTTCTCTTCCTCGGAGGCCAGATCCAAATCGCCCGAAGCCACGTTCTTGAGCTCCTTGGGGCCGGTGCCCTCGATGGGCTTGTCGTCGGCGTCAAGCTCGGGCTCGGGACCGTACGCCATCATCGACTGGAAGCAGAACTCGTCCACGTCGCGCGTGCACAGCAGCACGTCGTAGCCCTTCTCGAGCACCGTCTTCACGATGGGCATCTTGCCCAAGCGCTCGATGCTCTCGCCCGCAGCGTAGTAGATAGCCTTCTGATCAGCCGGTGCGGCTTCCAGGTACTCGTCAAGCGTGACCAGTTTCTGCTGCTTGGCGGAGTAGAACAGCAGCAGCTCGGCCAGCTCGTCCTTCAACATGCCGTAGCTCGTGTAAATGCCGAATTCCAAGCCGCGACCGAAATCCTCGAAGAACTTCTCGTACGCCTCGCGGTCGTTGTCGCGCATCTTCTTGAGCTCGGAGGTGATCTTCTTCTCGATCTTCTTGGCAATGGCGCGCAGCTGGCTGTTGTGCTGCAACGTCTCGCGCGAAATGTTGAGCGTCAGGTCCTGGCTGTCCACCACGCCGCGCACGAAGTTGTAATGGTCGGGCAAAAGCTCCTCGCACTTCTCCATGATGAGCACGTTGGAGCTGTACAGGGCCAGGCCCTTCTTGAAGTCCTTGCTGTACAGGTCGTACGGAGCGCGGCCCGGAATGAACAGCAGCGCGTCGTAGCTGAGCGCGCCCTCGGCATGAATGCTGAACGTATGCGCCGGGTCGGAGAAGTCGTGGAAGTCGGTCTTGTAGAACTCGTTGTACTCCTCGTCGGTAACTTCGGAGGCGCGGCGCTTCCAAATGGGAATCATCGAGTTGATGGTTTCGACCTCGGTGTAATCCTCGTACTCGGGCGTGTAGTCGTCACCCGCATCCTCGGGCTTCGGCTTCTCGCGCGTCTTGGAAACTTCCATCTGCACGGGGTAGCGCACGTAATTGCTGTAGCGCTTGATCAGGTTCTTCAAGCCGTACTCGGACAGGAACGTATCGTAGTTGTCGTCGTCGGTGTTGTCCTTGAGCGTAAGGATGACGTCGGTGCCGTGCCCGTCGCGCTGCGCCTCGGAAATGCTGTAGCCCTCAACGCCGTCGCTTTCCCAAGCCCACGCTTCGTCGCTGCCGTACGCTTTCGAAACCACGCGCACGCTCTTGGCCACCATGAAAGCGGAGTAGAAACCCACGCCGAACTGGCCGATGATGTCCACATCCTCGCCCTGCACCTCGGCATTATCGGCCTTGAAGGCCATGCTGTCGGAATGAGCGATAGTGCCCAGATTGAGATCCAGGTCGTCCTTGGTCATGCCCAAGCCGCTGTCGCTGACGGTAACGGTGCGCGCATCCTTGTCGAACGACACCTGAATGCGCAGCTCGTCCTTGCTCAGCTGGATATCTTTGTCGGTAAGGCTTTTGAAGTACAGCTTATCCACCGCGTCGGACGCATTCGAGATAAGCTCGCGAAGGAATATCTCGCGGTTCGTGTAAATGGAGTTAATCATGAGGTCGAGCAGTTTCTTGCTCTCTGTCTTGAACTTGCGCATGGTCGGCATCGCTCCCTTTCGTTTCGTCGTCTGTCATGCAAAGGGCCAAGCTGCCAACCGTCTTCGCGCATGGAAGCATCCTGATTTAGCAGTCTCAGCCTTCGAGTGCTAAATCAGGATTGTAAACCGACCTCGAAAGATGTCAAGCGCATCGCACAATACTCCGCAGTTGCTCCTCGATCATTCGGCAAGTTCGCAACGGATGCTTTTCATATCGGGCGAATACCCCGCACATGAGCGCTTTCCGTTCATCTTGGCCGAGAACAGCGCCTCATCGGCCTTCCGATACAGCTCGTCGAACGAAGCGCCCTCCTGCGGCGCCAAAACATACCCCGCCGAAGCCGAGAACAAGAAGGTGCGGCCATCCGTCACGCGACGAACCTCCATCGCGCGCAAAGCCCGGTCAAGGGCGTTCTCGAGCGACGCAACGTCAACGTCCTCGCACCACACCAAGAACTCATCGCCGCCCATGCGGCACACGATGTTATCGGGGAACACGGCTTGCAACGATTTGGCCACGTGCGTGATGACTTCGTCTCCGTAAGCGTGGCCGAACACGTCGTTGGCCAGCTTGAAGGAATCCAAATCCAGCATGACCAGCGCGCACGGCAGCTCGTTCAACGACCCTTCGCGCACAGCACGCAGACGACCCTCTATCTTGGGAATGGCGGACTGCCGATTGCGCAGCCCCGTCAGCGCATCCGTTTCCGCCATCTTAGCCAATTGCCCGCTCTGCTCCTTCAGCTGCCGCAGCGCCTCGACGTTCGCCTCGCTGCGCAAGGACTCGTTTCGACGGTCGGTCACGTCAAGGTAGTACCCCACAGCGCGAATGGGCCGACCTCGGTCGTCGCGCACGGTCTCGCACGCGGTCTCCAGCCAGATGGTGGTTTCGTCATCAAGCTCGAACGGCGCCTCGAACGACAAGCGGGCATGATCCCGCGCAGCGTAAACGCGGCGGAAAAAGTTGGTGAACACCTGCCGATATCCAGGAGGAACGTAACGGAACGGAAGGTCTTCAAGGTCGAACCCTTCGACTATCATCAGGTTCTCCTCTATGCGACCGACATGGCCCAACACCCGATCGACCACCTCGCTTCGAGAAAGCACCAGTCGATTGTTCTCCATATCCCAATCCCAAATTTTCACGCCAGCCTGGCTCAAAACGCCCTCGAGCTTTCGTTGGGCAAGCCAAAGCTCTTGCTGGCGGTCTTTGATTTCGGTCACATCGGTGCACAAGCACAAGGCCGTATGCTTCGCCGGCAACATCTCGACCCGGCGCGCTTCAATGTGCATCCAAACGTCTTCCTGCCCTGAGAATCGGGCTTTCGTAACGACAACAGCCTCTTCCCCGCATTCGATTTTATCAGCAATCAGGTCGACAAGGCGACGCTCGCCTTCCTCGGACCGAGCATACAGATGATCCAAGACAACCTTCTCGTACTGCTCGCAGGAAAGACCGTGCTTCCCCGACACCCCGCACGCCACCACGTGCGCGCGCACGCGTTCGCGGTCGGACCACGACAGTAGCACGATGTCGTTGGGCGTATGCTCCATCAAAATGCGCATCATGTTGCGAAGCTCAACCGTTTCGGTCACGTCGACCACAACGCCCTGCAAAAACGACGTTCCCTCGTACTCCAAAAAGCGGCTTTGGTCAACCACCCAACGATACCCGCTTTTTGCTCGCATGCGATACTCCAAGGGGAACGGCTGCGCATCGCCCTCCTTCAAGGAGGCCACCCCCTTCAGAACGCGCTCGCGATCTTCGGGGTGAATCATATTCATGTACTTGTCATCGAACAGCTCCTTGATCTCTTCGTGCGTATAGCCGAACATCTCAAGAAAGCGATCGCTTATATACAAGAAGTCATGCGTGGGACCGTCGAGGCAGCGATGGTATCCTCCGGGCATGTCTTCGTTCAAAAACGCCAGCTCGTCGTTGCGGCTCAGCAAAAATCGGTTGCGCTCCGCAAGATGCTGCTGAACCATCATCACTTCGGTGATGTCCGTGCACGCGCTGACAATGGCCATCCGCCCGTCCTCGGCCTCCACGACGCGCCCCTTGTCGATGGTCCAGAACCACGTTCCGTCCTTTTTGGTCATGCGATACGTTGTGGTGTACTCAAGGCCCACGTAGTATTCGGGGCCGATGTCGGCCACAACCGAGTCGAAATCGTCGGGATGGATGGTGTTGCCAACCTGCCAGTCAATGGATTCCGCCAGCTCTTCGTAGGAATCGTACCCCAGAAGGTCCACCATGGCCGCATTGGCGAAATACAGAGGGAAGCCCGGCTCGCAGTACCCGCCGATCAAGCCGCCCGGCGACATTTGAGCGGAAATGGACAAGGCGGTCTTGCGATTTTCTTCGGTCAGGTTCATCAGCGAGAAATCCGGCGAATTCGCGCCCGCCACCGCAGAAAGCGCGCGACGCGAGGTTTCCAGCTGGCGCGCCTGCTGCTGCTCTTGAGTCACGTCCCTCAAAGACCCCAGGTAAAGCGCATGTCCGTCGCGCTCGCGCAAAAAAACTAGGCGCATTTGCAAATGAACGGTCTTTTCGCCGGCGCGCATGCGTCGCACCACGGCGGTAGCACCGTTCGGAACGCTTTGGCGAGCGCTTTCGAATGCCGCCACAATTTCGTCCCAATCGGCCTCGTACGCCTGACGTGCGAAGCTATACCGCTGTTCGTGCAGGTCAACGGGGTCAATGCCCGTAAGCTGGCAATAGTGCTCGTTGGCGCTCAGCAATTCCACTTCGCCATCATGGAAGTCGTACAGCACCAAGGCGCCCATGATGTCGTCGAACATGGTTTTGCTCAGCATTTTGCTCTCAATCAAATCTCGAATGCTGAACTGGTCGATCGAATCGGCCTGCATACCGCGGAAATCGACGTTTCTCCGAGCAGCGATAAGCGGCTCGAACTCCTCTTTCGACATGGGACGGTAGAAGAAGTACCCCTGTCCGTACAAGCATCCCATCTGCGCAAGCAACGCGCGTTGAGACTCGGTTTCGACCCCTTCCGCAATGACCTGCATATCCAGGAGCCTTGCCATGCCGATGATCGATTCCAGAATGCCGCGCCCCTTGCGGCTGCGCGCGTCCACAGCCGCAAGCAACTTCATGTCCAGTTTCAGAACATCGACGCTTACGTCTTTCAGCATGTTGAGCGACGAGTACCCGCTGCCAAAATCGTCCATGTGCACCGAAAGACCCAGATCGTGCAACCCATCGACGATAACCGCCATCAGATCGCAGTCTTCAACGTAGGCGCTTTCGGTAATTTCAACCGCTAGCAAGCGAGGGTCGATGCCGTATTTGCGGATCAGCTCCTCGAACGTGGCAAGAACGTCCAACGCGTACAAATCCCGGCGCGACACATTGACGGAAATGGGAACGGGCGCGTGTCCCTTTTTCATCCATTCGCGAAGAGAGCAGCACACTTCTTCCCAAATGTGCAGGTCAAGAGTGGTAATTAGCCCATTTCGCTCCAACATGGGAATAAATCGATCAGGAGGAATCAGCCCCCGCTCGGGATGATCCCAGCGCACGAGCGCCTCAAGGCCCACGATCTTTCCCGTAGTGATGTTGCACTTCGGCTGCGCGTAGAACGTGATCTCCCCGTTCGACAAGGCACGCTGAACCTCCAGCAAAAGGGAGTGATCGTCCTCGATCTCTCGCAGCATGCCCTCGTCGTACCATCGCGAGCGCTGCGCGTAGTCGCCTTTGACCGAAGCCAGCGCCAGCAACGCTCGATCGTACATCGTGCTTACGGGAAGCGACCGATCGTCAACAAGATACAAGCCGAAGGCCGGCAAAAACCCCATGCCCCGCCCATGCCGTAGCGTGCTTTGCGAAATACGGCCTTGCAAACCCTCGATCGCCTTGGGCGAACAGGGAATCAGCATGCAGAAATCGTCGCCGCGCAAGTATCCCGCCACGCCGTTTTGCTGCACCGACGCCTCCCTGAGCAACCTTCCCACTTCTTCGAGAAATCGGTCCCCGGCCTCTTCTCCATGCCATTCGTTGAACAGCTTGAAGTGCTCGATGTCGATGGCCATCAGGCAGTACGAGCGATTCGGGTGGGCGGCAAGGGCGTCGGCGACGGCGCGGAAAAATGCTGCGCGCGTGTACAAGCCGGTCAAAGAATCGATCGGCGGAGAATCGGGCACCCCTAAATCAGGCTTGTCGGTTTTGCGGCTCAAGAATATATGGCAATCGCCCGCACCGGGCCATTCGATATCGCTGACTTCCGTTTCCACCCAGCTTTGAAGCACCTGATTGTACAGAAGGCCCTTGTTGCTGTGATCGAGCAGCAACGGGCAATCGTGGCACGGCGCCGATTCGCCGCGCAAAGCGTGATAGCAGCACATTCCCCATTGCAAGCCAGGAAAAGACTCCGCAGCCTTATCGTTGAAATAGACGATGCGATAGTCGCCGTCGATTACATAGGCACTGGTTTCGACCTCTCCGAACGCTGCCCCCATGGGCGCACCACCTTTATCCAAGGAACGGGTGCCGGCCTTTGTCGGCTCCTGGTCTTTGCCTTCACGTGAGAATTATTGTACGACATATTCACACATAATAACAAAGCAGCCGAGAACCTTTGCCGCTACCGCACCGGCGCGACCTGCAAAACCGTGTCCATGGCGTAGCGCAGCACGTCAGAACGGTTGACGGTTCCCACCACAAGGCCCTCGCTTACCACCGGGACCTTCTTCAATCGGCGCGACGCCAGCAACGAACATGCCTCTTCGAGCGTGGCGTCGGCATCAAGCGCGATCAGCTTCTCCGTGGCTATCGTGCGCGCCGGCAGCAGCATGAGCTCGCGCAAGCGTTCGTCGATGCCCTGGTCGTTGGCTGCCTTCATAAGCGAGTACGCGCCCGTGACCACCGGATGACGGTCGGCAAGATAGCGCATGACGTCGCCGTCGGACACGAAGCCCACCGGATGCCCCGCCGCATCCACAAGAGGCAAGCCGCTCACTTTAAGATCCACGAACGCGCGCATGACCTGGCTTACCGTCGAATCGGCAGGCATCGTGTACGGATCGGGCTCCATCAGCAGGGCCAGGCACGGCACGGAATGCCCGATGCGCTCGGCAGTTCGCTTTCGCGCGGCGCGGGCGTACAGAAACGACAGCACGAACCCGGCTGCGGCCACCCCGCTTGCCACCAACATGGCCAGCGAAAACCCTTCGGCCGCAGCCTGGGACGCGCTCGCTCCCTGAGCGACGGCCGCAATCTGTCCCGTCGACATGATGCCAATGTAAAGGGACGGGCCAACGCATGCCGCAATTTGAACAACCGTGGTCATAAGAGCCACGCCGAACGGATTTTGCTGCGGCGGCAGCGTGCGCAAGCCCGCTGTTTGAGAAGGCGAGAACACGAAGCCAACCGCCACGTACATGAGCAGCGCGGCCGCGAACACAACGGGAATAGACAGCGTAGGCCCGGCCAGCGCCAAGGCGATGAACCCGAGGGCGATGGCACCGAAGCCTAACGGCAACAGGGGCCATTCGCCGCGCTTGTCCATAATGCGTCCGCCAAGCAGCGTCGTGCCCGCATTCGCCAGCACGGGAACCAGAATGACCAACCCCGCGGAAAGAGCAGTCATGCCGGCGGCGCCCTCGAAATACAGCGGAAGCAGCACGCTCATGGAGAACATGCTGATCATCGAGACGGTTGCCAGCAACAACGCGGGCCAGAAGGCTCGGTTTCTCAGCGGCTCAAGATCGATGAGCGGATGGCTGCAACGCAGCTGACGCACGACGAACGCCACCGACAGAAGAGCCGAAGCCGCCAGAGAGCCAAGCGCCAAAGGCACGTCGATAGTCAATTGCACCAACCCAAGCGAAAGCGCGGTTAGCAGCACGGCCGCAAGGACGACGGAAAGAACGTCAAGGTGAGCTTCGCTGGTTTCCAGGTTCTTCACGAAGCGAAGCCCTAGGCCGAACAGGATCGCCATCGCAACCATGGGAACCACGAAAATGCTGTGCCAGCCGAACGTCGTCACCAAAGCCCCGCATACCACCGGAGCCAAGGCAGGACCGAACGTGATGGTGCAGCCACCAATGGACAAATAGGTGCCCAGTTTGTTTTTGGGCGTAACGGTCACGATCGTGTTCATCATAAGAGGGATGAATATGCCCGTGCCCACCGCTTGCACCAAGCGCGCTGCGAACAGCATCTCGAACCCGTTCGCAACAAGCCCCATCGCAGAACCAGCGAAGCTCAAAGCCGATGCAGCGAAAAACAGCGTGCGCAAGTGGAAGCGTCGGTATAGAAACGCCATGCACATGACCACCACGGTGGCAACGATCATGTATCCCGTCACCAACCACTGGGCCGTCACGGAATCCACTCCGTAATCGGCCATGATGGATACGAGAGCCATGTTTACGAGGTTTTCATTGAACCCCGCAAGAAATGCTGCTCCGTATAAAACCAGCAGCAATAGAACAAGAGGTTTCCCTTGCATGAAGGAATATCCTTTCACTTTTTTGTTGTGAGGCGCGCCGCGAGCCGGACGCGTGCGCCGGGCAGCTCTATTCGCTGCGCGCTTCGTCGTCCCTTCGGCACACGCAAAGCCACTTGTTTCCCGTAGCTCCGGCGTATGTGCAACCGACGCAAGCGGGCTTCCGGCACGTCTCGAACGAGCGAGGAGCGCTGCCGAACGCGTCATCGACAAGAAGGCTCGAAGCGCGGCCTTCGAGCGAGCCGCCATCGCATGCTGCCATCGCATGCAAGACCATAAGGGCAAACTGCGCCATGCCGCGCTTTGTCGGGTGGGTCCCCTCAAGAGCTTCGTAATCGCGGCCCAAAGCGCGAACGTCGGCAACGCAGCATCCGTTCGATTCGGCGGCCAGGCGAATAGCGTCGTTATAGCGATCGAAATGAACGCCCCGCAACCGGTACGCGAACGTCGAATGGACAGAGCCCTCCATGCGACCGGGGCACAGCGTGCAGCACCACACTTTGGCCTGCGGATACGCAGCGCGCATACGAGCGAGCATCGCACTATACGCCTGGCCGAACCGCTCGGCCGCATCGGCAGAAGCCAGGCCCGCCTCGGCTTCCGGAATGGCGGACAGATCAAGCGTTGCTGGCAGGGCGTTTCCGCGGCCCGCAGCTTGGGCGGCCGGGCCGCCCCACCCGTAATCGTTGATGCCTATGAACACAAGGATCTCATCGGGCGCAACGCCGTCTTTCGCCAGCGCCGCAATGCGCTCAGCACTGTTTGCCGCAGGAAAACCCGCGCCCTCCACCATGCTTCCAGAGAACGAACCGTTGCTCAACAGCTCGCCGCCGCATTGCTCGATAACCTGCGCCCACCAGGTGTCCTCCACAAGGCGAACGCCGGTTGCGTCGCGACGCTCGTTCTCGTAGAACACGTCGAATCCTTCGGGGTTGCACCCCTCGAACGTGCTGATGGAGTCGCCCAGTACCGAAAACCGCTTCATATCACCCGCCATCTTTCCATGATCTCGTCTGGCGACCATGATACCGCAAGGCTCTTCGCCAAGCGCGAAAGGCAGGCGAACGAACCTGCAGCACATATATGCTGCAAGCCGAAAGCCACAAGCCGGTGCGAGCCGGATTGCCGTCGGGCCGCCGCGAGATCGGGTCGCGGCGGCGCGCGGGCTGCGGGATCGGGTTGCGAGGTCGGGTCGCAGCGTGCGCTGGCTGCGGGATCGGGTCGCGGCGACGCGCGGGCGAACGCGCAGCCGGGAAGCGCAGCAACGGGCGCCGAGCGAACGGCCTCAACGGGCGCCCGGACGAGCCCCGGACGCGTGGCACGCAGCCGGGGAGCGGGAGCGCGGCCCCAACAGGCGCCCGAACGCGCGGCCTCTCCAAACGCGCCCCAACGCACGGCTTCCCAGGCCGCGTCCCAACGTGCGACCCCAGCACGCGGCCTCTCCAGACGCGCCCAGGCCGGCTGCCTTTCGCTTTCGCGCGCACGCGCATCGCTCGGCGCCTTCTCCCAGCAAGCTTGCGCACGAAAAACCTCCATCGCTGGCAGGTTTTCACGGTTTGAGGTCGTTGAACCCCGCCGGACGGGCGCTCGCAAAAGAGCAGTGCAATAGCCCAAGGCCGCGACCAGGCAAAATAAAAAGCAAGCCTCATGACAGCAAGAACGACGCACCGCCCGACAACCCCTAAACGTCAAAACCTGCCAGCGATGGCGGTTTTTCGTGCGCACATCCCTTCGCGAGCGAACGCGAGACCCCGCAAGCGGAGCGCTACCTTCATCGACGGCAACCCCGCAGCCGAATTGCAGGCGCGTCGCTACAGCGCCACGCCCAACCGAGCGAACGCCTCGTCAGAAAGCGTTGCACCCTCAACCGAGCATACGCCAGACGCCACCTTGTTCGCAAGCTCAAGCGATTCCTTCCACGAACGGCCCGCAGCGCGCGCAGCCGCAAGCGCGCCCAGATGAGCATCGCCCGCTCCCACGGTATCGGCCACGCGAACCGCCTCCGTTGCAACGTTGGCAAAACAAGCGTCCGGCCCTTCAAGCACAAAGGAGCCGGCAGCACCCGCCGTGATGACCACGGCGTTTTCGCAAGCTGCAGCCAGAACGCGAGCCGCATCTTCAAGCGTCGAGCAACCGGTGTACGCAAGGGCCTCCTGATCGTTCAGGTGCCAAATGGGGCGAAGCGCGTTGATGCGCGCGTGCTTCTCCGGCCCCACGCCCAAAATGCGCGGACCGGGCGCATAGAAGAACTGGATTTCGGGATGTTCTTCAAAGAACTCGATGATAGCGTTGCCGCCGGAACCCTCTATCTCGTATCCGCTGGCAAGACCGCACGAAACATGCGCAGCGTCGATGGCGTCGAACCACGACCGCTCGAAGTAGCGCTCGACGCCCGGCGAAGTGATCATCGTGCGCTGTCCATCAGGCTCGACCAAGCACGTGCAAGATCCGTTGTCGCGGCCTTTCACGCGCAACGGCGCCTGCAAGCCGCGCTGCGCAAGCGCACCTTCTACAAACCCTGCGTAGATACCCTCGCCCACGGGCGCAAACAAGGTGCAGTCGGCCCCCAACTGGCGCGCAGCGTTCGCAGAGTTGAACGCGCAGCCTCCCACGACGGCGCGCGACGACTCGACCACCACGCCTTCGCCCGAGGCCGGCAGCGCCGGTACGCAGCACACCACGTCCACCATAATGGCCCCCACCGCCAGAACCGCATTGCGAGCTTTCGAAGCCCCCATCGCTCCCCCTTCGCGTAGATCCGCCTTGATCAGCATAGTATACCGACACCCGCGCGAGCCGCTGCGCAGGCAAACGCAAAGCGCCGTCGCGCGCCAAGCGAACGCACCAACCCGAACGGCAAAGCGGGCGACCCGAAGGCCGCCCGCTCAACAATCAATCGCCTGTGCGCTACACTTCCAGATGCCTGAACGCCTCCGGAACCTCCTTGTAGCCCTTCGATTTCACCGCGCCGATAATCAGGCCGATGACCATCCAGGAAATGCCCACCGCATAAGTCTGCAAATCAAACCCGGTGAACACGTACACCAGAATGAATATGCCAAGCCAAGGGCAAATCAGGTACTTCACCACGTCGCCGAACGAAGAGCGCTTCTTTTCCTTCACGAAGAAGAACAAGAACACGGCAAAGTTCAACAGCACGAACGACGACAGCGCGCCGAAGTTCACGAATGCCACCAGCGTGGTCATATCCAAGAACATGGGCAGAATCAAGGACACAACGCCCAATGCAATAGACGCAATGTAGGGCGTCTGGAACTTCGGGTGAACCTTGCCGAAGATGCGCGGGATCACGCCGTCGCGGCCCATGGAGTACAGCAGGCGAGAAGAAGCAAGCTGCGCGTTCATGATGTTGGCGATACCAACAGCCACGATATTCACAACGAGCAGCAGCTTGTACAGAACGGGACCGCCCGCCATAAGCGCTGCGTTAAAGAATCCCATTTCGGGATCAACCTGCGAAACGTCGGGCTGAATGAGCGCGGCGACGTAGGTCTGCGCCACGAACACGACCACCATGATGCACAAAGCGATGAGGATGCCCTTGCCGATGGTCTTTTCGGGCTTCACGGTTTCCTCGGCCAACGTGGACATGCCGTCGAAGCCAAGGAACGACAGGCATGCAATGGAAACCGCCGTCGCTATAAAGTGCGCATCAACCTTACCCGGCTGATAGATGGGGTCGATCGTCAGCTGACCAGCACCGCCGCCGCCCAAAACGAAGCTCGTGCCAATAGCGATGAACGCGATAACGGCCAGGATCTCAACAACGAAAATAACCCAGTCCACGCCCTTCGTCATCTGAATGCCGCGAATGTTCACGAACGTGTTGAACACCACAAACACAACAACCCACAGATACCACGGGCTTCCCGGAACAAGCGCAACGCCCCAGTTCGCCACCATAACCAGCAGCAACGACGGAACGAACACGTAGTCCAACAAAATGAGCCAACCAGCCATGAAGCCTACGTGGGGATTGATGCCGCGCTGCACATACGAATACACCGATCCCGCAATGGGAAAGCGCTTCGACATGCGCATGTAGCTCATGGCCGTAAAGCTGATAGCCACGAAGCCTACGATGTACACGAGCGGCGTCATGCCGCCGCTGGCGATTTGGATTTCGCCGTAGATGGACTGCGGAGCAATGATAACCATGAACAACACGCCGTACAAAACGACGTCGCGCAAAGTCATGCCCCTTCGCAGTTCTTGCTTGTAGCCGAACTGCTCGATGCTCTCTCCGGACGCTTTCGCCGGAGAATCGGTTTGAGCCGACATAGTCGGTCCCCCTTACTAACGTGCAGCCGAAGCCGCCTCTTCCTTCGCCGCTCCGCTGCACTAAAGCGCTGCAACCCAGCGCGCTTGCGCAGCAAAGCGCATCCTCGAATTATCGCGCTACCTTGTCATCGAATCCACAACTTTTTTGTAAACGGACGCTTACATAATTAGAGCCGGGAATTCACCCGGCTCCAACAGCGCCCTTCCCGGTAAAACTCGCTTACGGCTGGGGAACCAGCGGCGGGAACTGCGGCAACTTCGGCGTCCCAACGCGCAGGCTCAGCTGAACCTCGCAGGGCTTGCACGCCTGAGACAACTCTACGTCGCTTTGCACCGACATGTACATGTAGGCGTCGATAGCGTCCCAACCCGTAATGCGCATGAGCAAACGCTGCATCTCCTTGGAGCCGTTCATCAGGGCCTCGTCAAACTCCTGAGCGCTCGCGTTCACGTACCACTTGCCGTGCGGGCCAAACGTCTCGAGCACGGGCCAGTTCAACTCGAAATCCTTCACCAGCGACACCTTCACTGTAATGTCGGCAGCAATCTCGATGCCCGTGCCGCACAGTTCGGCGTCGCCCATGGTTGCGTGCACGTCGCCCATTTGGAGCAGCGCGCCCGGCACGCGCACGGGGAAGTACATGCGAGTTCCCTTGGTGATCAGTTTGTTGTCAAGATTGCCCCCATGAGCACCCACGAAACCGTCGATGACATCCTCGCCGTCGGGCGCGGTTCCTATAACCCCGATCATGGGGTCGATGGGGAATTTAACGCCGTTGAACTCGGCCATGCCGTCTTTGATGGGGATGATCTTGCTGCGGTAGTCGGTCGATTCGAACAACGGTCCGCAGTGGTCATCGGTTGCGATAACGCCCTGGTCAGCAACCTGCACGTCGTAAATGTCAACCACCAGCACGTCACCTGGCTGAGCACCTTCCACGTACACGGGACCAGCAGCCGGATTGGTGAACCCGTACGAGAAGTTCAAGTCCTTCATGGTGACGTCTTCGGTAGGAATGCGTCCGGCAAAGCAATCCTGCGTCTTGAACAGCAAAACCTCGCCCGGCTGCGCAGTGTAGCAAGGCGCATTGTCCTTGGAAAACTTAATGACCTGATCTTCGATGACCTGCATGATGCCTTCATCCTCCTTGGGTTGACGATTCGTCCAGTATATTCCTTCAGCGTTCCGCTACGCCATACCCAGCCATACCGCCACTTTCGGTGCATACCCCATAACGAAAATGATCAGAATCAGCGAGGGGATGCCGAACTTCAACCACGGAAGCGACCATGCCGGGAACTTCAGCCCCTTGCCCGTGTCGGCTTCGGCCAGGAAGTTCTCCCAACCCCACCCGCTTTTCGTGACGCAGAACAGCACGAAGAACAGGCTGCCCAGCGGCAGCAGGTTGTTCGACACAATGAAGTCCTCGATAGACTGGATGTCGCCGATAGCCGGAATGGTGACGCCCGCGAGCACGTTGAATCCAAGAGCGCACGGAAGACTGAGCACCGTCACCAGAATAGCCGTGCGAGCAACGGCCACCTTGCGACTCCAACCCCACTTGTCCATAGACCAGCTGATCAGGTTTTCGAACACCGCAATGATGGTGGACAGGGCGGCAAAGCTCATGAACACGAAGAACAGCGCGCCCCATAGCTGACCCATGGGCATTTGATTGAACACGCTAGGAAGCGTAGCGAACACCAAGCCCGGACCGCTGCCCGGCTCAACCGCAAACGCGAAGCATGCAGGAAAGATGATGAGACCGGCCATAAGGGCAACCGCCGTATCCAAGCCGCAGATGCGCAGGGCCTCGCCCGTGAGCGAGCGCTCTTTGCCGATGTAGCTGCCGAAGATCTCCATGGCGGCGATGCCCAGCGAAAGCGTGAAGAACGCCTGGCCCATAGCCGCGTACACGGCGTCGCCGAACGTAGCCCATTGCTCCGCAGGCGTTGCCCCGGCGAACAGCTTGCCAAAGTCGGGGATCAGGTAGAACTCGAGGCCCTCCAAGCCGCCCGGCAGGGTAACGGCGCGCGCCACCAACACCACCATGATGCCCAGAAGGCACACCATCATCACCTTGGTGATACGCTCGACGCCTTTCTGCAAGCCCAGGCTGCATACCAAGAAGCCTAAAACGATGACCACCAGCATCCAGCCCACCAATTCGGTGGGGTTCGCCAGCATGTCGTTGAACACCTGGCCGACACCCGCGCTATCAAGGCCGTTGAACGCGCCGGTTCCCATTTTCACCACGAAGGACAGCATCCAGCCGCCCACGGTGGTGTAGAACATCATGAGCACCATGCACCCGATGTAGCCCCACCACGAGAACCAATGCCACTTCCGCGAAGGCTGCAGCGTATCGAACGCAAGCGCCGCGCTTTTTTGGCTGGCGCGGCCCACGGCGAACTCCATGACCATGACAGGCAGACCCAGAATGATCAAAAAGACCAGGTACATAAGCACGAAGGCCGCGCCGCCGTACTCGCCCACGATGTAGGGGAAACGCCACACGTTTCCCAAGCCGATAGCGCATCCGGCGCTGATCAGGATAAAGCCCAACCGCGACGCGAATCGCTCACGGTCGGCGGTTTGCACGCCGCCCGTCCCCTTGCCCTCGCTCATACCACGCTCCTCTTGCAGATATTTGCACGCAACTGCCTGTTAGCAAAACGCTGCAATTGTAGCGCAAAAAGGTGGGAGAACCCGGCTGCGAGCCGCAATGTGCCTGTTCGATCGGGCGAAACGACCGACGCAGCCTACGCAATCGGGAGAGCGGCGGGCCGGGGCGACCGGGGCTGGAAACAGGGCTACAGCCGAAGGCGGAGGCGGGGCTGCAGCCGAAGGCGGAGGCGGGGCTGCAGCCGAAGGCGGAGGCGGGGCTGCAGCCGAAGGCGGAGGCGGGGCTGCAGCCGAAGGCGGAGGCGGGGCGTGGCCACAATCGAGGGCGGAGACGCGGTTGAAAGCGAGGCGTGCTCTAGCGTAGGTCTTTCGAGGCTTGTGCGAGCCTGCGCTCGATGACCAGGTCGCCAACGCCCTTCACGATAAGCAGCACGCCAAGCATCAGGACGAATGCCGCCGTGGTTTCGAAGGGATTGATCACGATAACCACGCCGCCGATGGCCACGGCGGCGCTTATCACTAGCGAAGCGATCCACGTGCTGCCCTGATACGCGCGCAGCTCGATGGAACGGATCGCGTTCACAACACCGCCGACAAGCAGCAGAACACCCAGAATCAACGAGAAAAACCCGGCGACGGCCTGCGGAAACAAAAACACGAGCAACGCCAGCACCAGCAGCACGACCGCGCTGGTAAGCACTCCGGCAGACCGGTAACGACCGCTCGAAGAGCGAAAGTAGGAGAACAGCGACGCCGCACCGGAAACGGCAAGGTACAAAGCCAGCAGATAGACCACGGTGAGCACCGTCGCTCCCGGCCAAAATGCCAAAAGCAAGCCCAGCGCAATAGACAGAACGGCCTGCACCAAAATATTGGAACGGATTACGTCGATGAACGACTTCATAACTTGCCTCCATTTGCTTGGCGATTTGTCGAGCTACCTGCATAATACTCCCGAATGAACGCACGACACAAAACTGATGAACGGCGGTTTTCTTCACGCAACGCGCCGCAGCAAGCAGAACCTTGCCGAAGAACGCCCCGCACCAAACCGGATGCGTCGCACCAACGCTTAACGCGAAGAAGCCGAAGGAGCACCGCCCGACTAAACTGAGGCGGCTTGGCTGCTTGAGGCCATTTGCCCGCTGCGCATTAAGCCGAAGCCATGCGCCCAGGCGCAGCGGGCATCGCGTTAATCCAGTCGAAGCTGTATCTAATTATGAACATTCTATGAATTGCCAGAAATCGTTTGCTTCTTATACTGAATGCTAGTAATATTCATTTTCGCCGCTTTTCCTGTTTGAAGGCACTTCGGGCAGGAAGGGTAGGCGCAACACAATGTTGCGGGGTGGAGCAGTCTGGTAGCTCGCCGGGCTCATAACCCGGAGGCCGTAGGTTCAAATCCTGCCCCCGCGACCATAAAACTTGTAGCAGGTCAACCAAAGAAAACGGTTGACCTGCTTTTTTATTGGTCGAAACCGCCAGCGGCAACCCCGGACCCGACTCCTTGACTCGGAACTTCCCCTTGCCTCTCCTGCACGAATAGCCGGACAGCACCTGCAAACGCGCTCTTGGCGCAGACCCGCTCCCGCGCATATCGCCTCGGCATGTCGCATCCGATGCAACGCGAGCACGTGCTCGTGCAAGACTTTCGTCGCTTGCAGGCAAGCCCGCGCACGAAAAACCGCTCTCGCTGGCAGGTTTTGACGGTTAGAGGTCGTTTGGTTCAGCAAGACAAGGGCCAACGGAAGCGCGATGCGACGTCCCGGCTCTGTGACCAGGGGAAACAAAATACGAGCGGAGCAGCAGCGGAAACAGCGCCCGGTCCGACGACCCCTAAACGTCAAAACCTGCCAGCGGGAGCGATTTTTCGTGCGCAAACGGGTCGCGGCGGGGTAATTCCAGGGATGCATCACAGGAACCTGGGCGAATCGCCCGAATCCGAATCCGCGGCCGAATCCGTGCCCACGCCCGTGCCCGCGGCCGAGATCGGATTCAGCCGCACACCGTACGCCGAGTGGCGCACACCGTGCGGCACGTGCTGCACGCCACGCGCAACAGCCTCCGCAGCCGTGCCCGGCGCCCCTTCCCCGGCCGGCCCCCCACGCCTCCTGCTCCATACATGCAAAAAGGCCCCTGGAACCAGGGGCCTTGCAATTCAAATGGTGCGGGCGAGAGGACTTGAACCTCCATGGGGTTGCCCCCATACGGACCTGAACCGTACGCGTCTGCCAATTCCGCCACGCCCGCACAAATCGTGCTTCTTCCGAAGCGGTTGAATATGTTACCGGATTCGCTTTGCAAACGCAAGAACAAATTTCCGCTATTTTCTACGCACTCTCAAACGCAGCTTTCACGCTCGCAGCAAGCCGAACCCGCCGGTCGCCCAGCACGCGCAAACGCCCACGGCAAGCCGTCAAAACCCACTTCCGAACAACGGGCTCGTCAGCTTCGCCTCGCACTCGCTATGCTACACTCGAAAACAAAACGATGCCTTCACCACCCATACCACGTGGCCCTCGCCTCGCAAGAAGCGAGGGCCTGCCGGCCGAAGGGGAACGACCGTCATGCACACCGTCCTAATCGCAAGTACGCTCGAAAGCGACCGTGAAGAGCTGGGGAGCCTGCTGACGCAAACATGCACCGTGCTGAAAGCATCTGACATCCTGGAAGCGTTCTCCCTTGTCAGAGGATCGAAACAGGGCATATCGGCCATCATTGCAGACAACGATTTCCCCCATCTTGCAAGCATGACCGGACCAAACGTTTTCGAAGGGCCCAGCGTAACCGACGGCATTCCGTTCTTCTTGATTGTAGACGACCACAACGAAGCGCCCTCCACCGAACGGATGCCGAACGCGCTGGACATCATCGTTCGACCCTTCAGCCCTTACGCATCTCGACGCATCATGAACGCCATCGAAATGAACCAAGCGCAGCGCAAGCTGCGATCGGCCTTGGCAAACGAGCGAAAAATCAAAGAAGAATACCACCACTTCCTGAAACGCATGCCAGGAGGGCTGTTCCGCTACCACGCCGACGGTGGCGAAGAATTCAGCTCGATCAGCGCCGGACTGCTTGAAATGACCGGTTACGAAACCGGGCAGGCATTTCGAGAGGCAACCGGAAACTCGTTCAGGGGATTCGTCCATCCCGAAGACATCGAGGCCGTGGAAGAGTCCATAGCCGAACAGATGAAGTACGGCGACACCGATGTCGTCACCTACCGCATCAAGAAAAAAGACGGCAGCGTTCGCTGGATTGAAGATTGGGGGCGCTTGGTGGTTGACGAGGACGGCGTTCGCTGGTTTTACGTGGCAACGCTCGACATCACCGACAAGATCACCTACCAAGAAGAACTCGAGAAAAGCAACGAGCGGCTCACCATCTTGGCAGAGCTCAACAACGATGTGCTCTTCGACGCAAACTGCCGCCTTAAGAAAACGGAGGTGTTCGGGGATTTCGAAAAACGGTTCGGGCGTCCCATGGCGTCGAGCGACTTCGACAAACTGGGCCCGCAGGGGCCGTCGTGCCAGGCCAACCACGGAGATTTCGAAATCTACCAGCACGCGTGCACGAACCACGCAGCAGCGCGCGTCGACGTTGATGTTGCCTTGCCCGACGCGCAAGGCAACCCCCTGTGGTGCCGATACCAATCCGTCGTCTTGCGAGACGAAAACGGAAAACCGTATCGCCATGTGGGAAGGCTTCTGGACACGCACGCCATGATGGTGCAGCAGCAGACGTACAGAGCGCTTGCGGAGCACGATGACCTAACCGGGGCAATTGCACGGCGCACGGCCATCGAGCGCATTCGAAAACACTGCGAGCAGCACAGCGAGACGTGCGCGCTCCTGTTCATCGACGTGGACGATTTCAAGGAAGTGAACGATCGGTACGGACACCCCACGGGCGATCGCGTCCTGACGCACGTTGCCGCATTCCTAAAGGACGTCGCAGGTCCTAGCGCCGTCGTCGCGCGGTTCGGCGGCGACGAGTTTGCCGTGTTCGTACCGCATGCGCAAAACACGGCCGACCTCGATCGCCTGGTGGAGCGCATCAAAAGCGAAGCATTCGAGGGTTTTCACGACGAGGCCATAGAAAACCCGCTCGCATCGTTGTCGCTAGCCGTTGGCGTAGCTCGCAGCAACTGCTCGCAAACATGCGGCAACCCGGTGTTCGAAGATCTGTACCGGCAAGCCGACAACGACTTGTACCGTGCGAAGCGTAACAAATGCTCGTGTGCCAGCCAAGACTGAGGGCGGGAAACCGCTACGAATCCGAGGCCGCCTTCGACGGCGCGCGAAAAGCCGACCACGCCGCTCGCGCCGGCGCGAGCAAAAGGATCGTGGTAGCCGCAAGCACGATCAGATCGTCAAAGCCGCCGGTCACGTAGACCGGCTGCATCCCCGTGGCAAGCATGATCGGGCCCAGATAAACCAGATCGAATGCAGCGTGAACCCAGGCTAGAAACCACAGGCTGCAGCCCTTCAGGTACAAAACGGCCATGAAGAAGCCGAACAGCCCCGCCTGCACCGGCTTGAGCACGGCCTGCGTCCACGCAACCGCGTCCCCAACGGCCAGCGCCTGTCCGAACGACACGTGCAGCAGCCCGAACAAAACCGCCGAAACCACCGCAGCACGCAGCGGGGCCAAGCGCGTCAAGAACGCATCCAGGGCAAGAACCCTGAAAACACCCTCTTCGAACAAGCCGGTCATCAGGCATATCGGAAGAATGAAGGCAACGCGCGCCGCGGCGTCCGAATCAAAGAAACCAACCGGTTCGGAAAGCAGGCACAGCGCGATGCCCGCGGCAAACCCTACCGCAAGCACGAAAACCACCCAACGGCCAAGGGAGCTGATCGTCTTGCAAGAACGCTGCAACGCCTTGGGACGACCAATCCTCACAAGCGCAAGCACCATGATCGACAGCGCAATCCCCTGCACAAGCGAAGACTCCAGCGTATCGTCCGGGAAGACTTGGAAGCACATCACCGACAGCACGATTGCCGCAACAAACAAACCGGGAGCCCGAAACAAAGCGAGCACGGCCGAGGAACCCTCCCCCGGAGCCGAGGCCGAGGCCGAAACGGGCCGGTTCGCTTTCCCAGCCTCGTTTGATCCGCTTGAACCGTTTGAGCCGTCCTTTGCCTGCATCACGCAATTTCGCCCTTCATCCCGCAATCCCCCAGCCGTCCCAGTATACTGGAATCCTATGAACGAATCGCTCAATACAACCGATGAAGACACGCGTAGGGGCGTCTCGTCCTTCGCTTTGAAAATCGTAGCCATAGTCGGCATGACAGCCAACCACGCGTCCTACATGTTCTATCCCTACCTACCTGCCGAAGCGTTCTGCCTACTGTTCGGTCTTGGCGGACTCGCCTTCCCCATCATGGCATTTCTGCTGGTAGAAGGCTACCGACGCACATCAAGCGTACCTAAATACGCCCGGCGCCTGCTCGTGTTTGCCCTTATATCTCAAATACCCTACGGGTTGTTTCTTGCAGGAAACCTCAACGTGCTGTTCACGTTGCTCATCGGATTAGCCGTGCTGTATCTTTACGACCGCCTGGAAAACCGAGCAGGTTTTTGGGCGATCGCGGCGGCGCTGATGGCGGCAAGCTCTCTGTGTGACTGGGGCATTCTAGGGCCCATCATGGTCCTCATGATGAAGATCCTTGAAGATCGACGCCAGCGCATTGTCTACCCGCTTTTGCTGCCCATATTGGCAGACGGAATCCCCGCGCTTGCGCGATATCTGGCAAGCTCCAATCTGGTTCTGCTATCCTTCGCGCTGTACCCCTTGGCTGGATGCACGGCCACCATTCCGCTGCTGCTCTCATACAACGGAAAGCGCGGCCTGCCGATGAAGTGGTTCTTCTATGCGTACTATCCCCTGCACATCCTTGTGCTGGGCTTGGCGAAAGGACTGCTGCTCAACGACTGGACCTGGGGCATGTAAGCTATTTCCAGTCGGCTCCCAAAACCACCAGGAAGTCGGCGTTGATAACGTACGACCCGTCGTTAACCATAGCTTTGCCCACGCCGAGCGCATCGACAATCTCTTGGGCGCGATCCGCTTTTCCACCCTGCTCGTATACGACAAGCGTTTGCGGATAATCGAAGCTGTCCGCATTGCCCGACTCCACCTTGTAGCCCAGCGATTGAACGCGCTCGGCAGCCTGGGACCCCGCGCCGGTTATGCCGTTTCCATTGCGCACCGCAACCGTTCCCGAACGCTTCTGCGAAGCGCCGCCGCCGCTCAAATCGCCGCTCTCGTTCACAAGCTGCCCGCTGCCCGTGCTGGCCAAGATGGTACCCGACACCTCGTCGACGATATCGCCCTCCGTAGGCGGAAGACCCTGGTCAACGCGCGCCATCATGGCCTTCCATTGCTCGACGTTGTTGATCTCGTACCACACGCCGTCGATGTAGCTGGACGTGGTGGGTTCCATGCCGGAATACATATCCGTTGCCGGATCAAGCCCCTGCATGATTTGAGCTATGCCCACGATGTCCGTAATTTCAAGATCGGTGGTCACGTATTGGGAAAGGGCCTGCACGGTGCTTGCCATGGTGGCCACGTCAGCCGAGAGGATCTTCTTCGCAATAGCCCCCAGAACCAATCGCTGGTTCGCCGCGCGATACGAATCGCCGTCTCCGAACTCATCGTACGCATGCCGCGAACGACACAGGATAAGGGCTTGATCGCCGCTGAGCGTCTGCACGCCGGCATCCAAGTGGCCGCCGGCGTCTTCGTCGTCGATCTCCATGGGAACGTCCACCTCAACGCCGCCCAAAGCGTCCACCACGTCCTTGAAGCCGTCGAAGTTGATTTCCGCGTAATGGGAAATGGGCACGCCCGCCAACTTGGACACGGTCTCCACCGCCAGTGCCGCACCGCCAATAGCGTGAGCGGCATTCAGCTTGTTTTGACCGTATTCGCCCATGTCAACCAGGGTGTCTCGATGGATCGAAACCATGGTGACCTTTTTGTCGACCGGATCGATCCGCGCAAGTATGATGCTGTCGCTGCGAAACTGGTCCCCTGCGTATTCCTGGGAAGCCTGGCGATCGTTCGACCCGTCCGTGCCCATAAGCAGTACGTAGAACGGCTCTTTCGCCAAATCCGTATCAACGAGCGCCGCGCGCAACTTGGCATCGACCCCGGCGTGCAGGTTCCCCGACAAAATGCCGTAGTACGCAAACGCCGCGCCGGCTCCGCCCAACACGAGCACGCCCACCACCGCAAGCGCGATCACCAGCTTGCTGGGTCGCTTCCGCTTTGAAGAGCGCGGCACGTCAGCGCCGTTGCGCGACAATCGAGCGCGAGGCGTAGGAGAAGATGCGGATTGAACGCTCGGTCGCCTTCTTGCGCCATCGCCCGCGCCGCGCGAGGCGGCCGGTCGAGAAGCCCGAACGGGACCGGGCCGCGAAGAACGGTTTTCTTGCGTGGGTCGAGGTGATTCCTCATGCGCGCGCGAAGGGCGCCTTTGATTGCTTCGTTGAGAGTCCATGGACGTATTGTGCCGACGAACGCGCGACCGCGCAAGCGCGCACAAGCCTTTACTAGGAAAAGCCCATAGCGAATCGAGGGCGGCTCCTCAAGGAAGCCGCCCTCGCTATTCGTTAAACGCGCACGTTCAAGCGCTTGCACAGGTATTCGTTCGCAGCCTTTTCCACCGTGTCGTCAAGCGCCGCAAGGGAGGGGGCGGGAACTTCCGCACGCGCGGCGCGGCGTTCGAGCGCCCGAGCCAACAAAGCGTCCGCCACCTGCGGATTCTTCGCCAACAGCGGACCGTGAAGGTACGTTCCCACCACGTTTTTGTACAGCACGCCGTCCTGCTTGTCGTCGTCGTTGTTGCCATGGCCCACCGAGGAAACCACGCGCCCGAAAGCCTGAACGCCGGCGCCAAGACGCGTGCGACCGGCATGGTTCTCGTACCCCACCACCGGCATCTGCGCCAAAGGCGAGTCCAGCACGATGTTGTCGATCAGCCGGTCAGCGGATCCCGCCGCGCGCTCGGTGGTCATGTCGACGATGCCCAGGCCCTCGACCACCTCGTCGCCCAGCAGCCATTCCTTGCCGAGGATCTGATAGCCGCCGCAAATAGCCAGCAACACGCCGTCGTCCTCGACGAAGGCGCGCAGCTCATCGCGCATGCGCATGAGTTCGGCGGAAGCCAAGCGCTGCTCGCGATCGGGCCCGCCGCCCAAGAACACCAAGTCGACGTCCGCCAGATCGACGGACTGCCCGTGGTTCACGCGCTTGACCTCCACGGCAACGCCTCGGTCGCGAAGACGGCGTTCCAGAATGCGCACGTTGCCGCCGTCGCCGTATAGGTTGAGCAGGTCGGGGAACAGGTGCGCAATAACAAGCGGGGCCTCGGAATCCGACGGGTCGGCGGCAGGGGGCACCTGCGAAGCCGAGGGCGCGCTCGCAGCAGCAACAGGCGCCTGCGAAGCGTCGGATGCGTCCGCAGCAGCGGGCGTGCCCGAAGCGCCCGGCGCGCCTGCCGACGGCGCGGTTTCAGCAGCGGCCAACGCGTCCATGTCGGTATGAACGGGAGGAAGCGCCGTGTAGTTTGCAATAAGGTACGCCTTGACCTCGGCAGGCACGTTGGACAAACGCCCGAACAGGTCGTGAGCGTCATCGATCAGCTGCGCGTCAAGCCCGGCATACTTCAAGCGAACCTGCAGGTCGTTGCGGCGGATGCCGCCCGCGAACACCAGCAAGTCGCGCTCGGCGGCAAGCTCCTCGAAATCGATGTCCCACAGCCACGAGATGTCGCGACCGTCGCCCTCCTTATCGTTGACGAAGAACGCCACGGCCTTGGGCCCTTCGTCCTGCAAGATGATCTTGAGGTTTTGGTTGAACCCGGTCGGGTTCTTTGCCAGGTTGAGCAGCGCCGATCGACCGGCAATCTCGTACGATTGCAAACGCCCGTTCTGCGGGTCGAACGCATCGATAGCCTGCTGAAGCGCGTCATTCGAGCAGCCGAGCAGGCTTGCGGCAACACCCACCGCCGCCAGGTTGTACACCATGTACGCGCCGCTGAACGGAGCGCGCACCGAAAACGCGCCTGCGTTTGCGGCAACACCCTGCTGGGGCTTTCCCAGCTGAAACGACAAGCCGTCCGTGCTCAAGCGCACGTCCTCGGCGGCAAAATCAAGGCTTGCACGAGAAAAACCGCAGGTCGGACAATGAAAATCTCCCAGCTGACCATACTGGCGAAACGCATATTCAAACATCGACGAGCAACGCTGGCACATAGTGGCGTCGGCCACCGTGTTCTGAGGCAAGCCCATATCCTGAGCAACGCCGAACGCGATGGACCGGTTTTCCGCACGCTCGGCAATCATCGCGCACAACGGGTCGTCGGCGTTGTAGACCAGCACCGTGTCGGGCGACGAAGCCAGCGCGCCCACGATGCTGTCCTGGATGCGGTCGATCTCCCCCACACGATCCAGCTGATCGCGGAACAGGTTGAGCAGCACAACGTAGTTCGCCTTCAGATGCGGCAGGATCTTCGCCAGCCATAGCTCGTCGGTTTCGAACACGCCCCAATCGGACGGGCCCGCATGCAGCAGCGCCGTGGCCACTCCCGAATCCAGGTTCGCTCCGGTCCGGTTGCACACCACGCGTTGGCCCGCCTGCTCCAGCACATCGGCAAGCAGGTTCGTGACCGTGGTCTTCCCGTTCGTGCCGACCACCGCAACCGAGCCCTTGGCCAGCTTCGGCGTCAGATCGGCGATGATGCGCGGATCGACGTACAGCGCGATCTTCCCGGGAAAGTTGGCGGCAGGGCGATGAAACACGTTCTTCAGTCCCCACGTGGAGACGGCGCTCACGGCGCGTGCGGCGGCGAACTGCAAACCCATAAAGTGTCCTTCGTCTTGTAGTACGTGTAGTACGGCTTCAATGCGATCAGTATACCCGTTCGGTTGTCGCGCACGAACGCGCCCCGTGCCCGCAAGGCACGCCCCTCCATACAATCATCAGGTTGCGCCCGCGCGCCAACCGAAGCGCAGCATCCCCAGACAGCCTAAGAGGGAACGTGCGCCGCGCGGAAGGAAAACCAACGGCAGACGTCGGGCGGATGCCGGCGTCATGCAGCCCGCTGCCCGCCATTCGACGCATATTGACGGACAGGCCGCTGGAAAAGTGCGGCCTCGATTGCCGCTTCGGGCGTACAATAATCCACATGGACACAAATCAGATCATAGCCATCGTCATATTCGTGGTTGTCATGCTGGCGATCATGACCGAAAAGCTGCATCGGTCGCTCGCGGCCATCGTGGGCGCCATGGTGGTGCTCGCGCTGCACGTAATGCCGTTCGACGCAGCCATGGAGCACATCGACTTCAACACGCTGGGCGTGCTGCTGGGCATGATGCTGTTCGTGTCGGTGGTGAAGCTGTCGGGCGTGTTCGAGTACCTGGCCATCAAGAGCGCGCGCATCGCACGGGGCGACCCCTGGAAGATCATGCTTTTGTTCGTGCTGCTCACCGCCGTTTTATCTGCGTTTTTGGACAACGTGACCACCGTGCTGCTCATCGGGCCCATGACCCTGACCGTATGCCGCCTGCTCGACATCAACCCCATCCCGTTCTTCATGACCGAGATCATGGCGTCGAACATCGGCGGAACCGCCACGCTCATCGGCGACCCCCCGAACATCATGATCGGATCGGCCGCAGGATTCACGTTTCTCGACTTCATCATGATGGACGCCCCCGCCGTCGTGGTCATCTTGGCCGCGATTTTGATAGTGTTCTACTTCATGTACGGACGGTCCATGAAAGTCAACGACGAAGAACGCGCCCGCGTCATGGAGCTTGACGAGCGCACGTACATCAAAGACGCGCGCCTGCTCAAGTTGAGCGTTGTCATGACCGGCGTCGTAGTCGTCGGGTTCATGGGGCACGGAGCGCTGGGGCTGGAATCGAGCATCATCGCGCTCGGCGTGGCCGGCATCACCATCCTGCTATCGGGCACGAGCATCGAAGACGCGCTCTCGCAGGTGGAATGGACCACGCTTTCGTTCTTCGCCGGACTGTTCGTCATTGTTGGAGCGCTGGCGGAAACCGGCGTCATCGGCATGCTGGCGAACGGGCTGGTGGACATGACCGGGGGCAACGTGTTCGTAACCATGCTGGTGCTGCTGATAGGATCGGCGGTCATCTCCAGCTTCCTGGACAACATACCCTTCGTAGCCACCATGATCCCCATCTTGCTGACCATGGAAGCGTCGGGCATGGACGTAACGCCTTTGTGGTGGGCCGTCTCCCTGGGTGCGTGCCTGGGCGGCAACGGCACCCTTATCGGAGCTAGCGCGAACGTAGTGCTGTCCGACATCAGCAAGAAGTTCGGCTACGAGATCACGTTCATGGGCTTCTTCAAAACGGCCTTCCCCATCATGCTGCTCACGGTGCTGATGGCGGGCGTGTACCTGGTGCTGAGGTTCCCGGCCGCGTAGGCGAAGCGGTCGCGCATGCCGCGCGAGCCGACGACGGCATGCGGCGACGCGCGCGTTCCGATGCGACGCGAGCCTACGATCAGGCCAGTTCCTTCTCGAACGCAATGCGCAGGTCGCCCTGTTCGGCGCCTTCGGCCAAACGAATCTCGCCGCAATACCGAAAGCCCGCCTTCTCAAGCGCACGCCGCATCGGAACGTTTTCGGGGTGCGTGTCGATGCGCACGGAAGCCATGTTGGCGCGGCAGGCAAGGTCGAACGCATACTGGAACATCGCGCCCGCCACGCCCTTTCCCTTGCTTTCGTCCGCCACGCACACGCGATGCAGCGCCACGTAGCGCGCATCGTCGCCGGTCAACCACGCGCCGTCGATGACGGCATACGAAGGATCGGGGCCCTCTTTGTAGGCAAAGATCCCCTGCACCGAACCGTCTTCCATGGCAAGATACGTGCAGCCGTCCGCTATGTCCTGCACCCACGTTTCGCGACAGGGGTACCCGTTTTGCCACTGATTCACGTCCAAACCCCGAAGCTGACGCTTCGCCTGGTCGGTTATGTCGCACATGCGATCAAGGTGCTCAGCTGTTGCAATGACGAATTCCACGAACAACCTCCTGCGAGTTCGTAAGCCAAAACGAGCGATCAACGCTGCCCAGTATACCGCCTCGCAAGCGCCGACAATCCGCGCGATCAGCCAACAGCAAGCAGCGAGGAAACCATGGCGTCGACGTCCAGCAGCGACAAGGGAGCGCGGGCGGCATCTTGCAAGGATTCCGTCTTCAACGGCGCATGATCCAGCTCGTTCAAGTCGATCACGTAGGGATCGCCCGAAAAGCGCAGCCCCAACAAGCAATCATTGCTGCGCACGATCACGATTTGAGACGATGACTCGCTGACGCATGCCTCAACATCGAGCACCGGCACAAGTTCGTAGCCTTGCGAGAGCACGCCGCTAAACTCCTTAGGAAGAAACGCCAACGACTTCATCTTGCCCGACGACACCACTTCCTCAATAGAGGAGAACGCAATGGCGATGTTGCCGTTTGCGACGGGAACGACAAGCGCGTTCGAGCGATGCGCCTCCCGCTGGCCGCCGCCTATCAGTTCCTCTATCCACCGTAAGCGCTGCTCAACGTCACGCATGGGAACCCTCTTCCTTGAACGCTGCGTTCAACAGATGACGGATGCTCACGACCGCGCAAGGATCCCCGTTCTTCAGAAGCGCATAGCCGAAGCACCCGGCCTTGCGCAAGGACCCCCGATCGAGCAACTGCGGCAGCCGGCTTACGGAAATCCGCTCGTAGCCAACTACGGCGTCCACCACAAGGCAACGCCGCTCTCCCAGCTCTTCCAAAAACAGAACGAGCAGAGGATCCTCCGCCTTCAAAGGCGAGCCCGAACTCGCTCCGTTTATGAGCTTCGAGCGATTCCCGTCCTCTCCCACGTAAAACGCGGCGCGAACCCGCTGGGGCGTTGCCGCCTGAGGCTCTTGTGCGCTTTGGCTATCAGGCTCGATCCAGTTTGCATGATACGCTTCAAAGCGATCGATGCGTTGCGCGGGAAGCGCGAACGTCATTGAACCCGTGCGCAAAAGCGCTGCTTCCATAATGGTGAACGGCACGGGAATGTGCAGCACGATCTCAAGCGTGCTGCGATCGGTATTGCGCACCTCGCCGCGACCGCCCACGTGCTGCAAAAGCGATGCAACTTCGTTGAATTGGGAAAACATGCCTGCAACAGGAGTTTTGGAAGCAGCGGCAAACCCAGGGACCAAAAGGAGGGCGCCCAGTTCTTCTTCGGTATACGCCTCAAGCGGGCGCGTTAGCAGCCCGTGTTTCGCAGCATGTTGCCCAACGTCGTGCGAATTGAACGGCATGCCGTCGTGCTCGATGCGGCACACCACGTCCGATCCATCGGCCTCCAATCGCAAGCGCAGCAGAGCGCGCGCAGGCTTTCCCGCGGCAATGCGATGTTCGGGCTGCTCGATCCCGTCGCGAAGACACAACCGCACCAGACGCTTGATTATCTCCTCCATTGAAGCGAGCACCGACCGATCGAGAACCATGTGGCCGTCGGCAATGTCCAGGTCGACAAGCACGCCAAAACGCCGGCTGCAATCGGCAACAAGCGCACGCAGCGATGGCGCTATGCGATCGAACCGTTCGATACGCGACCGCGCAACGGCCGTGCGCAGCTCGTCCACCACCTTCGTATGCGAGAGCACGATGCTGTTCAGCTCATGGTCTTGCGGCATGCTCTCGGCATGCTCGCGCAACTTGCGATGCACCTCTTCGAACTGCGCCAACACGTTGACAAGCTGGCTCCCGCGCCCGTTCAGGTGATTTTCGTCCGCAAACGAATACGGCAGCGCAGACGCGGTTCCCCCCAAGTCTCCAGACGCAATGCTTTCCTTCTTGTATGCAGGAATAGCGCTTTCATCAGCAACGATGGTGCATCTATCTACAAAGAACGACCCTTTGATGGTCAGCAAAACCTGTTCGGGAACAGAAGAGGTGAAGCGAATGAACAGCCCGTGGTCACGCAGGTACGTAATGGTGGATCGATCGCTTTTAACTGCGCGGGGATGGCACGACGCCGTTTCGCACAGCGGCACGATACGGCGCATCACAAGCGACGCGCGCGTGTTCTCGAGTCCGCAATTAGGCTTGAAGATAACCTGAACGATGAATTCCTCGCGCTTCGCCTGCTTCATGCCTGTTCACCCGCCACTTCAGACTGAGCGAACGTGCAGCAGTTCTTTCCGGTTTCCTTGCCACGATACAACGCGCGGTCTGCACGCGCGAAGTTCTCGGCAAGCGTAAAACCGGAATCGTACGAGCACAGCCCGAACGTAAGCGTGCAGGAGAACTCGCCCATCCCATCGTCGATGCGATACGCGGCAACTTCTTCGCGCATGCGATTGCACAGGCGCAGCGCGTCATGGTCGGACGTTGCAAGCATGACGATAAGCAGTTCTTCGCCGCCCCAGCGAACAACGGGGTGGCTCCCAGCCAAATCATCCAGAATGTCGGCGATGCACACAATGGCGATGTCGCCCGACTGGTGGCCGCGCACGTCGTTGATTGCCTTGAAGTCATCTATATCGCAAAGCGCCAGCACCGTGTTCGAATCATGGCTGGACTCCTGCATTTTCTGCTCTAGGTAATCCGTAAGGTAGTGTCGGCTGAACAGGCCCGTAAGCTGATCGCGAAAGGCCAAGCTTCGCATGGCATCGAGCTTGTCCTGCAATACGGCGTTCGCTTCACGCAGCTGAAGGCACTCGGCACGATCCGATTCCGACGTCGAATCCGACGAAGGCGCAGCAGTCCGCCCGGTCACTTGCCATCACCGTTTGAGCGCCGCGCGGGCTTCTCAAGCGTAAAGCGATCGATCAGGCGCTTGAGGCCGCGAGCCTGGTCAGCCAGCTCCTCGCCAATCACCGCGCTCTCTTCCGAAGCCGCCGAGTTTTCCTGGATCACGTCGGACAGGCTGTTCATGCTTTCCTGAATCTGCGACAAAGAATCCAGCTGCTGCGCTGACGCCAATGCGATGGCGGACATCATCTCCTTCACGCCCTCTGTAGCAGACACAGCGTTATCCATGCTGGCCGATGTCGTCTTAATGAGCGCGCTGCCGTTTTCCACGTTGAGGGTGGCATGGGCGGCGAACTCATCAGCCGCGCGCGACGCCTCGCTCACCTGCGACGCTAAACGCCGAATCTCTTCGGCAACAATGGCGAATCCGTGGCCGGCCTCACCTGCGCGCGCCGCTTCAACGGAAGCGTTGAGCGCAAGAATGTTCGTCTGGAACGAAATATCCTCGATGGTGTTCGCAAGCTGCGAGATATTGCTCGTGCTCACCCTGATGTCTTCGATGATCTTCACGGCCTGGGATATCTGACGATTGCTCTGCTCGACGGCATGCAGCACCATGGCGGTGTTTTCGTTGGCCGTAACCACGCTCTTGTTGTTTTCCTCCACCACCTGGTTAATGCCCTGCACGCTGGTTGCCAGCTCCTCGATGGCCATGGCTTGTTCGGCGGAACCCTGCGCAACGGTCTGCGAGCCGTCGGCCATTTGCGACGAAGAGCGCTCCACCTGATCGGCCGTCTCCTTTAGCCGCTCCACCGTCAGGCGCAGCGTTTCCACCGTCTTGTTCATGGACGCAGCAAGGGAACCCAGCTCATTACTCGAATCGGCAACGGCACGCACCGTAAGATCGCCTTCCGCCACATGCCGCGCTATGTCTTCGATCTCGACCACCGGTACCGCAATGGCACGAGTAATGCGACGCCAAAGCACCATCACCAGCGCGATGGCGCAAAGTCCCAGCAGCACGATGATGACCGAAGTTGCGATTTCCACGTAGGTTGTATCCTGCGAGTACTCAAGAGCTTCCTTTTCGGCGATATCGACGATGCTGTTCGCCAGCGCCACCATGATGTCCTTTTGCGGCGTGTAGCTCTGATCGTACATCTCGTGCGCCCGCTCGATGTCGCCCGCGCGTATCGCTTCGATAACCTGATCGCGAACAACGATAAGGCTTTCGCTTGTCAGGGCGAACTGCGTCAGAACATCCACGTCGGTTTTGAAATTGCTGGCAACAACGTTGTACTCGGCTTCGCGCACGATTGCCAGCTGCTCGATGTCGGAGACAAGCTGCGTTCTTTCGGCGGGGTCATCCGTCAGAATGCACTGCCTCAGCGAAGCAGACGTTTGCTCGATGGTGTTGCGCAGCAAGATGGCGCTTTTCGACACCTGATACGGACGCTCGTAAAACTCCGTGGTCATCACTGAATTCTGATGAACGCCGAAGATAGCCACGCAAATAGAAACCACGAACAGCACGATGATCGTGAGGTAGGAAACCATGAGACTGCGGCTAATGCTCGCGTTTTTAAATGACAGGTTCATAAGGCGGTCGCTTCCGGTCGCTTTTGATATACCGAATCTTTCCTGTAGTCGAATCTTGCTCGGTCACGGAGTATTTCCGCGTGGCCGAGAATAAGGTAACCCGAAACGGCTAAATGGCGATACAAGTTGTCAAGCACCTGCTCACGAGTGCGTTCGTCAAAATAAATAATAACATTACGGCATATAATAAGGTCGTAGCGGCGACGCAGCGCCTCAGGATTGCAAAGATTCGCCTGCGCGAACGCTACGCGGCGGCGAATCGGGGCGGTTACCGTATAGGTTTCCCCGGTGCGCGTGAAGTAGTCCGAAAGCCAGTGCGGCGGAACCTTTTCCACATGCATAGGGTGATACACCGCTTGGCGAGCTTTCGCGATGGCCGCGCTTGAAACGTCGATGCCCGTAATGCGCACTGGGGGAATAGCGTGATCGCGGCTATAGTCCTCTACGATCATAGACGCGGTATAGCACTCTTCGCCCGTGGAACAGCCGGCGCATAGTATGTTCCAGGTACGACGCGGCCGAGAACGTTCCAGTTCAGGAAGCGCGACGGTACGCAAAAAATCGAACTGCTCCCGCCCGCGCAGAAAATACGTGTAGTGCGTCGTGGCAAGATCGATGAAGCGATTCGTTATCTCGGGATCGGCGCCCCGCTCCACCATATCGAAGTAGGACGAAAACGAGGCGCACCCCAGACGTTCCCGTTCGTGCGAGAGCCGACATTCAAGCAGCACGCGTTTGGACTGCATATTCAGCCCGAGCGTGCGGGATAAATACGTGCAGATTCTATCGAACTCTCTGTCGGTTAAGTGATCCAAACCTGTATTCCATTAATTACATAGGCACTCGAGTTTATACAGCTTAGCATGCTACGCACCTTGTTGCCAGAAGGAACCAACCCCTCGGGAAATCGAAGTCGCCAAGGCCGTCGTTTCCGTTGCACGAAAAGCATCCAAGAGCTCGCGAGCGCCCTGCCGCGCGCGCAGCACCTAGCAACCATGCGCGCCCGTTCGCCCTGCCGAGCGCTCGCCCGCGGACACCGCGCCCTGCCGCGCGCGGCAACGAATCGAGCATGGGAGTCGGGGAGTGCGCCCGCCCATCGGGTATGATGAAATGAACTCCGGCGGATGACGTCCCGGGCGCCCCAAGAAAAAGGACTCCGAACATGGAAACCAACCAGCCATCCATAATCGACCTGCTTATCGAGGCTCACGTGCACCTGGAAAGGCAAGGGCCGGGCAGCGATGACACGACGCGCCAAGCCTTGAGCTTCCTAGGCGAGCTTGACGGCTTCTCGAACGTAGCGGACCTGGGCTGCGGAAGCGGGCCGCAAACGCTCGAGCTTGCGCAGCACCTGACGGGAACCGTGGTCGGCCTCGACCTGTTCCCCCAGTTTATCGACGTGCTGAACGAACGCGCTGATCAACTGGGGCTCAAAGATCGGGTGCGAGGCATGGTTGGCTCGATGGACAACCTGCCCTTCGAGCAGGAGTCGCTCGATCTTATATGGTCGGAAGGCGCGGTCGACAACATCGGTTTGGAGAAGGGGCTTGCCCATTGGCACCGCTTCCTCAAAAAGGACGGCTACGTTGCCGTAACGTGCCCCTCGTGGCTTACGAACCAGCACCCTGCCGTCATCGAGAAGTTCTGGACCGATGCTGGAAGCGGGCTGGATTCGATCAGCCACAACATCGAAGTCCTGCAGAACTGCGGGTATCGGTTCATCGCTTGCTTCACGCTACCGGAAAGCTGCTGGACCGACGAGTACTTCGCACCGCGCGAAACGGCGCTCGAAAAGCTACTGGAAACGTACCCCGGCAATGAAACCGTGGCGGCGTTCGTAGCGGAAAACCGACGCGAAGTCGAGCTGTACGCAACGTACGGACGCCATTACGGATACGTCTTCTACATCGGCAGGAAAGCCTAGGGAATACGCGGGGCCGCCCGCATCCCGCCTTCCCGCACCTCATTCCGGGTGAGGTTGTTGACCAGTCTTTGTATAACAAAAGAAAGCGCCGGAGGAAGTGAAATGCTCACCATTCGGGCGCTTTGCTAATACGTACTCTAACAGGTATCACTTGATGATGCAAACTTCCCCGCTACGATTCACATAAATCAAATGCTTGATGGTTCTCAACTCGCAGCACCATTTCCGCACCTCGCGCTCAATGACCATATCGGGTAGTTTCTTCATCCTTCGAGCATCGAGGATGACGTTCTTCGACTGATGCAGCGCTTTTCGCAAGTTCTTCTCAATAACTTTCGCCTTGTCGGATTCGGGGGCTTTAATTTTCCAGATCAGCCCATTCACGATCACGTCGGCGGACGTGGTTCGGTACTCCTCGCTGCGACGGATAAACTCCACGGTCATGCCCGCCATCGCGAGCGCCTTGGCCGTTTCGTATTCGTGCGGCCAGACGTTGAGGTCTGGCGAGATGATGATCTTTCCCCTAGATTGCTTCATGGGTGCCATTATACAGGCTGCAGAAGTCGCATTGCTTTCGAAAGAAAGGGCATCCCTACCCGTGGATCTTGATAAAAAACAGGCCGCCAGGTTCTACCCTGGCGGCCTGCATCTTTCGTGGAGCCAACGAGCGGATTCGAACCGCTGACCTACGCATTACGAGTGCGTTGCTCTACCAGCTGAGCCACGTTGGCATACGGCCTCTTGCGAAGCGCGAACATGAAGTATACAGAAAGCCCGCTCACCTCGCAAGAGGGCTTTCGTGGATTTCTCGCAGGAATTTCCACAACCCGGCCTGCGCGCAGGCGTGAAAGCAACAGCTTCCCCGCCAACCGGGAGCGCACCAGGCAGGCTGCTATACTGGAAACACCTTCGCGGGTCCATCGCAACGATGCGCCCCGTGCGAAAGAGAGGAGTCCTCATGCTGTACGACAACGTCATGGTCCCCTACGACGGATCGGCCTCGGCCGACGCCGCGCTGGCCGAGGCCGTGCGCTTCGCCAAGGAAGACCCCGGCCTCACGCTGCACATCGTGCAGATCATAGACACGAACAAGCTGGTCATCAACAGGTTGGAAGCGCAGAGCATAGTGGACGCAGCCGTGCCCGAAGGCATGCGCAAGGCGTTCGAGGAAGTAACGGCCGAAGCGAACGATCGTCTGCATAGCCAGATCGATGGGATCATCGACGGCTTGATGAATCGCATCCGCATCGAGATCCTCGAAGAAACGCACCCCGGAACCCAAATCGTCTCGTACGCCGACGAATGCAACTGCGACCTCATCGTCATGGGATCGCGCGGGCTGGGCGCGCTGCGCGGCATTCTGGGCAGCGTGAGCAGCTACGTTCTTCGCGAGGCCCCCATCCCCGTGCTGGTGGTCAAGGAATAGCGAAGCGCACAGCGGCCGCGCGTTGATCGTTTGTTGGGATTCCCGTGCTATGCTTCGCCGCGTGCATGCCCATTAAAGCGAAAGAACCGTATGAGAGCAGGACAGAAACCTACCGACGTCACCACCGTGCTTGTCGTGGACGACGAGCCCGATATCGTCGAACTATTGGAAGAATATTTGAGCGACCAGGGCTTTCATGTTCTTACCGCCAAAGACGGAGCAACGGCGCTCAAGCGGGCTCAGCAAAAGCCCGATCTCATCGTGCTTGACGTCGGCATGCCGGAAATGGATGGTTACACGGTATGCCGACGCATTCGCGAACACCTAAGCTGCCCTATCCTGTTCCTGACGGCTCGCGTGGAAGACGTCGACGCCCTTGAGGGGTTCGAAGCGGGTGCCGACGACTACGTGCTGAAGCCTTTCTCGCTAGCGGTACTGGGCGCCCGCATCCGCGCGCACCTCAATCGAGAGCAACGACGCCAAACAAAAGCCGAAGTGCGCTTCGACGGCAACATCGTCATCGACTACAGCGCGCGCACCGTCAGTGTTGCGGGCCGCGCGGTCGAGCTGACGCGACGCGAGTTCGACATTGTTTCATTCCTCTCCAAACACCCTGGTCAAGTGTTTGAACGCGACCGAATTCACGAACGCGTCGGCGGTTGGGAGAACGAGAGCGACCCATCGGTCGTCACCGAGCACATCCGACGCATCCGCAAGAAACTGGCGAAGGCTGGAGCGGAAAACGACCCCGTCGAAACCGTGTGGGGAATGGGGTACCGATGGCGCGCGTAGGTCGGGCCGGCGGCGCCGACGGCAGGCCCGCAGGCACGAGCAACGGCGACAACGGCGCGTCCGTAGGTGCGGCCCGCCTCGCGCAGCTGAGGGAACGCTGGCGCAACGCATCGCTCAAGACCTCGTTCATGGCGTACATGCTGCTGTTCCTGATTGCGGCGCTCGTGCTGTCCCTAACAACGTCAGCGCTGTTCGGCAGCCTGCAAAACGAAGCGACCGCCGATGCCTATGAAATATCGGGTCTCTACCTCTACGACAAGGAAACCGACTCCCTAGTGGCGGCGCGGTCGATCGAAGTCACGTCCGACAGCCGCCTGGCGTTCGTGCAAAGCGCACGCGACGGCATGCAGTCGATCGCGCGGGCTGAGCTGCCCGAAAGCACCGCCGTAGCGGACGCGAGCGACTACTCGTTCGTCTACGACTTCAACTACGAATCCAGCGGCGAGCAGGAAACGCCCGAGCTCACCTTCGGAACCGAAGCGACGCTCACGAACCTGCCCGCCTACGACGCATGGGCGCGCGAGCGATTCGACGCATGGCTGGCCGAGAACCCCGACAGCCCCTATGCCCCGCTCTTCTCCCTGAACACGGCCGAAGGTTCCGCGGCGGAAGGACCCATGACGTCGCCCGTCGGCTACTACCTCAGCACGCCGGCATCACCAAGCGCATTGGCTCTTTCCTCCCTGTTCGGGTTCTTGTCGTTTCTCATGTTTCCCTTGTGGTTCGGCGTGTGCATATTCGCCGCCGCACGCCGCTTTTTCCGCATGCGGCTTGCTCCGGGCCTTGCCGTGCTCGACAACGCCACCGAAAAAATAGCCAAGCAAGACCTCGATTTCACGGTGGCGCGCGGCCGCGACGATGAACTGGGAAGACTGGCTCAGTCGTTTGAAACCATGCGTGCTTCTCTGGCGGAATCGCAAAAAGCGCTGTGGCGCACGGTCGAGGAAAGAAAGCGCCTCAACGCTGCCTTCGCGCACGACTTGCGCACGCCGCTCACCATACTGAAAGGCAAGATCGAGCTTCTGGATACGCGCATCAAAGCGGGGACGGCGTCTCCCGAGCAGCTGGAAGCCTCGACGGCGGCGCTTTCGACCCAGGTCGAACGGCTCGAACGCTACGTCGCGGCCATGAGCAGCCTCCAGAAGCTGGAGGATCGCGAACCCGAACGGTCCGACATCGCGTTCAGCCGCATAGCCGAACTGATCGAAGATGCCGGCAACGGCCTGGCTCGCTCGAACGAGGCGCGCTTCGCCCTGTTCGCCAGTCAGCGATGCGCATGCGAGCAGCCTTCGATGCGCGTTGACGGCTCGCTCGTAAGCGAAGTGGCAGAGAATCTTCTAGCGAACGCCTTCCGTTACGCATCGAAAACCGTGTCCACGCGCCTGGACGTCCGGCCGACAGAACACGAAGGCTGTGAAGAACTCGTGCTCATCGTGGACGACGACGGGCCGGGCTTCTCATGCGCGGCCCTGAAGAACGGCTGCGCGCCGTTCTTCAGCGAGACTCCGTCGAAAGAGCGATTTGGCCTGGGGCTCAACATCAGCAGCTTGCTGTGCGACAAGCACGGCGGATCGCTCACGCTCGAAAATCGCCCCGAAGGAGGCGCGCGCGTGACGGCGCGGTTCGCATGCCGACCTTGAACTCGACCTATAGTTTACGCGACGTTGACCGGGAATAGATATTTGGCTCGTAGCATCTGATGCAAGCTAATCGCACCAGAGAATCGAGACACCCATGGACGACATCACCGCACTGCATCGAACCATCGCGCCAGGCGCCTCGTCGCAGTTCCCTCCCTGCGCCGCAAGCGCCGCTGCAGCTGCCGCTCGCGCGCGGCAGCTGCAAATAGCGAAGCGCGCGGCGTTCATCGTTGCCCTGCTGGCCTGCTCCGCAGGCTTGATTGCGCTCTGCGTTCGCTTCGGCCCCGAAGCTTTGGCGTTCGTATCGGATACCGAGCGCTTCCGCGCATGGGCGGAAGGCATGGGAATCGGGGGGCGCATCGCGTTCGTCGCGGCGAACGCCGCTCAAGTGGTGCTAGCCTTCCTTCCCGGCGAACCGCTTGAACTCGCGGCCGGATACGCGTTCGGCACGGTCGAAGGCACCCTGTGGTGCCTGGTGGCAAGCGCGATCGGAACCGGCCTTGCCCTGCTGCTCACCCGCACCTTCGGCATGCGCGTCGTGAGGCTGTTCTTCCCTCCCGAGAAAATTTCGGAAGTCAAATGGCTGCAAGACACGCGACGGTTCGAGCTGGTGCTGTTTCTGGTGTTCCTTGTTCCCGGAACGCCGAAAGACCTGCTCACATACGTTGCCGGATTGGGAACGAGCCCGGCGTGGCGCATCGTGGCACTCACGACCGTAGGACGCATTCCGTCTATCGTTTCGTCTACGCTCGTAGCCGGGGCGGTGGGCAGCGGCAACTACGCCGCAGCGGCCATCGTGGCTGCCATCACCGTTGGCCTGGCGGGAATCGGCGTGCTCGCCTATCGGCACGTCACGCGAACCAAAACCGAAACCGTGTAGTTATTGAGAATAGTTACTGATAACTACCGATTCGTAACCTCTCTTCTCGAACGAAGAGCGTATGATGACGACAAGAAGTTCACTGAAGTCGCCACCAACGAGCGCTATGGCCACAGCGCAACCGGCCAGCTCATCGGAGCGACACAAGGAGAGAGAGGCCCCTATGCCCAGTTTCGCTAATCCGTTTGCCGGCAACGTCGACCGCAAAATGACCAACGCCGAGCTCATGCAGGCACTGCGCCTTGACATCGCAGGAGAGCTTGAGGCTATTTACCTGTACGAATCCCACTACCTGGCCACCGACGATCCCGCGGCTAAGGCCGTGCTGGCCGACATCCGCGACGAGGAGAAGGCCCACATGGGCGAGCTCATCACGCTGATGCGCCATCTGGATCCGAAGGAAACCGAGTTCTTCCTGGACGGCGAAGGCGAAGTTCAGGAGATGCTGGAAGACCTGGGCATCAAGACGGACGGTCAGATTGCGCCGGCGCCCGCCGAACCCGCAGCAGCTCCTACGGTGGGCGATCTTTCCTAACCTTGCCACCTGTGCGGAAGGGGCCCGCCCTTCCGCCGACGACCCAGCAAGACAGTCGGCTTTGCTTTCTGCCTTGCGCGTGGCCGCACGCTTTCCCAAATCGAAAGGAGTTCGATATGGATTACCTCGCTCGTGAATCGGCCGATCTTTCGGCTGAGCTTTGGAACCGAATCGACGACGCCGTCATAAGCACGGCGCGCCAGCAATTGACCGCACGGCGCTTCCTGAAAACCTACGGACCGCTCGGCCCCGGAGCAACCACCGTCGCCGTAGACGGCGTGGCCAAAGAAGAGGTGCTCGAAGACGGCATCGGCCGCATTGTCGGGCGCACGCAACTTGAACTGCCCATGCTGTACGAAGACTTCACCCTGCTCGGGCGCGATCTTGAGCTGGCCACCCAAACGGGCATGCCGCTTGATCTGGCTCCGGCCGTTACCGCAGCCAAGAAGGCTGCGCGCCGCGAGGACAGCCTGGTGCTGAACGGCAGCCAGCTGCTGGGGACCGAAGGCCTGCTCACCGCCAAGGGCGCGAACAAGATGAAGCGCACCGACTGGAACAAGGGCGAGAACGGGTTTTCCGACGTAGCAGCCGCCGTTTCCCAGCTTGCCAAGACCGGGTACCTGGGCCGTTACGCGCTTGCCGTGGCACCGGATCTGTTCCTGGCCTTGCAGCGCCTCCAGCCCAACACCGGTATGCTGGAGATCGACCGCATCAAGAAGCTGATCGGCGACAACGTCTACATGACCAGCGCAATCGACCAAGGCAAGGCCGTGTTGGTGTGCGCGGAGCCCGAGTACCTCGACTTGGCGCTCGGCCTTGATCTTTCGGTCGGGTACGCAGAGCTGGTGGACTTCAACCACCACTTCCGCATCATGGAAACAGCCGCGTTGCGCATCAAAGACCCCGCAGCAATCGTCGTGTTCGAGTAAACGCGAAACGGCCCGCACGCTTCACAAGGTGCGGGCCGTTTCTTTTCGAGCGGCGCAGGCCGCCGAAGCTACGGAACAGGGCGCGTAAGGGAGGGGTCTGCGCGCCCTGGGAACCGAAAGGCTACGCGTCGATCGCCGCAGCGGCGTACTGGCCGGCCAGGCGGCCGCCGCAGTACGCGCACATGAGGGAATAGCCCTCGTAGTCGGTGTACGGCGCGCTCATGAGCGTACCGTTGTCGGCGCCCGCCACGTACAGACCGGGGATGGCCACGCCCTCGGCGTCGATAGCCTGCAAGCGGTCGTTCGTGCGGATGCCGCCGATGGTCACCCAAGCGCTGGGCTCGTACTGCATGGCGTAGAACGGACCGGCGGCCACCGGCTGCAGGAAGCAAGCCGGCTTGTAGAACTGGTCGTCCTTGCCCGCAGCGCACGCAGCGTTGTAGGTTTCAACGGTCTTCGCCAAATCAGGGGCGTCAATGGCCTCTGCCAGCGCCTCGATCGAATCCGCCTTGAAGGCCCAGCCCTCTTCGACGGCAGCGTCGAAGTTCGCCTGAACGTTCTCGAGCGCCTTGCCCTTGAGGGTCATCATGCCGGTGCGCCAGTTCTCGGCGTCGGAGCCGCACAGCGTCCACGCATCGGTGCCCGCGTTCAAGCCGTCGACGTACGTCTGGTCGACCACCGCGTAGTACTTCCCGCCCACCAGTGAGATGGCTCCGCCCAGCGCCAGCGGAAGGTTCGCGAACTTGCCTTCGTTACTGAAGCGACGGCCCTGGTTGTTCACCAGCAACGTGCCGTAAATGCCCACCGTGAACGCCGCGTTCTTGCGATCGTACAGGCCGTCGGCCTTCTGATTGGAGCCGGCGAACTCGTTGCCCGCGATGCCCCACTGCGTGGACACCTGGCCGCCCGCAGCCTGCACCATGTCGATGCCCTCGCCCACGGACAGGATGTTGCCCAGCGGGTTCACGAACGTGCCGAACTTCTCCAGCATCATGTCGGCGCTGCCCAAGAAGCCGCCGGTAGCCACGATGACCTGCTTGGCCTTCACGTCGATGACGCCTTCGCCTTCGCACTGCACGCCGACGCATGCGCCGTTTTCCATGATAAGGCGCTTGCCAGCGGTGTTGAACAGGAACTCGCCACCTTCGGACTCAACGAATTCCTGAAGCGGCTTCATGCGCGCCTCGCCCTTGGCCTGCGTCTTCGAGTCCTTGGGATCGGCCTGGAAGTTGGCGCGCACCGAAGCATGGCCGGCGCCGTAGTTGTCGGGACGCAGGCCGGTGGGCACGCCGAAATCGCTGGTGAACTGGTCGATGGTTTCGCCGGAAATCTCCACGGCGGCCTTGATGGCGGCAGCGTTCGTGGACCAGTGGCCGTACTCCATAATATGGTTGAACGCTTCCTCAACCGTAAAGTCGATGCCAGCTTCCTGCTGCAGCTTCGAGCCGACGATGAACGGGCCGCCCGCCAGCGAGCCGTTCGCCACGCCCACGTTCGCGCCCTTTTCGATGACGACGACGCTCTTGCCGGCGCGCACGGCCTCGACCGCAGCCCACATGCCAGCGCCGCCCGCGCCAACTACGGCGATGTCGCACTCTTTCGTCTGGTCGGCCGTTTTCATAGCGGCGTCGTCGCCCTTTGCGGACTCCGACTTCGATTCGCTCGACGCCTGCGGGGCGCAACCGGCCAGCGCGGCGGCTCCGCCCAGCGCGGCCACGCCTCCCAACGTCAGAAAGCTGCGGCGCGACAGGCCCTTGGTGATCTCGCTCATAAGAACTCCCTCCGAAGAATTCACGTGTCCGTCAGCTTGAGCGCGGCGTCGGTGCCGCATGCCAAGCTGATCGGCTGCCCTCCCTGGGCTCTTGGGCCATCATGCGTTCAACCTTGGGGTTTGTCGCGGGTGAACCGCCCAACAAGGGGGGTGAATCCAAGCTCACCCCTGCATTCACCCCTCCCGAAGCACGGCATGCATGCAGGCAGGCGACTGCCGCAAAGACGCGCTCGACGCATGGTTTGACCAAGCGCTCAGCAAAAGCCCTTGCCAGATACCCAGCATTTGCGGCAGCGCGCAGCGCGCCCGCATCCTCACGATGCAGGCGCGTCTCTTCGTAACGCCACGCACCCGACCTGGTACAATATGGCAACCACAAGGAGGCGCCGTGAAACCAAGTGATGTCGTACGAGCCATCGTTCCCGAAGATCAGGCAGAAGAGGAAGATTCTTTTGCTGCGCTGCTGTTCCCCCTGCGATTTTTGGGCATGGGGCTGCTTGTCGCATGGCTATGCTGCACGCACGTAACCTTCATTTTTCCTGGCTTCGGATTTCCCGACGCGTCACTTGCGGCCATCAATTACGGGATGCGCGTAGGCGACGTTGGCACGTTTTTGGTGCTCGCCCTTTTTTCAAACCGCATCGGTCGCCTCGGCAGTCATAAAAAAGCAAGCGCAGCATTCGTAATCATCACGGCAGCAGGGACAGCGCTTCTGGGACTGGTCTTGTTCCCCGCAGGAAGCGCAGCGGCAATTCTGTTTGCCGTATCGGCCGTAACGGCTATCGGCGGGGCCTTTCTCTTTTGCCTTTGGGCGGAAGCGTACAGCCAGATGGGAACCACGCGCACGCTCATGTACGGCGCAGGTTCGTGCATCACCGCCGCCGTAGTTTCGTTCGCAGTCAGCACCATGCAGGAACCGTACGCTATCGCCGCAACGGCGCTGCTTCCCTTGGCGTCGTTGGCATGCGCCCTGCTGAGCTTGCGCATCCTTCCAACGGAACCTGCCCGCTCGGCGAACACACGCTACCCCCTTCCCTGGAAGCTGCTGGGCATCATGACGGCCGCCGGACTTCTTTCCGGCACCGCAGGATCGGTCATCCCCGATGCCACCTGGATGGGAGCCATCCACCGCGTGGTGGCGACCGGACTCGCGGGTATCGTGATCATCGTGATGGCGCTCACGCTGAAAGATCGTATCGACGTGCGGTTCCTTGCAAAGGTTGGCCTGCCCCTTTCCATCATCGCGCTGGCAGCGATTCCCTTCGCTGATCCGCAATGGGGATTCGCCGTCTCGTTTTCCCTCAAGCTGGCATACGTGTGGTTCACCATGTTCGTACTGCTCATGCTGGCAAACATCGCGTTTCGCTTCGAGGTTCCCACCCTGCGGCTCTTCGCCCTTGCCCGCGCGTTGAGCGAGTTGGGAATTTTCGCGGGAATCGGCATCCGCCAATGCCTGCTGCAGAACAGCCTGTTTTTCAACGAGGCGTTCCTTGTTGGATTGGCGCTGGGCGGCATCGTGCTGGTTTTAGTATGCGCACTGGTCTGGACCAGCGAAAAGTCCGTGAACGGAGACTGGGGCGCATCGGGAATAACCCTTGACGGACAGCTGCATGTGCCCGGTCCGCGCGAACGGTTCATGGCGCGATGCGAGTCGCTAGCGGAACGATACGGCCTCACGGCCCGGGAAACCGAGATCATGGGGCTCATCGCCCAGCGAAAAAGCCGCGCCGAAATCGAGCAGCAGCTGTTCCTTTCCGAGAACACGGTGAAGACCCATGTTCGTCATCTGTACGCCAAGCTCGGCGCGCACTCAAAAGCCGACGTCATAGCCTTGTTCGAGGAGTGACGCCCGTGCAGCGTGGGCACACGCGTCACGTGGCGCGCAGCACGTGGCACGCGGCACGCTGCACTCGGCACGTGGCACGTGGCACGCGGCACACTGCACCGAAGCCCATGGGCCCGCTGTCAAAACGGACGAGTTTTGCGGGACTTTGGCCGGAAATTTCGCCCCTCGGAAGCAAGGTTTGCGAGTAGCTTTCGCATAATGCCAGGTCAGAAGCGTGCGCATTTTGTTTATTCTCACTCGAGGACCCGCAAAACTCGTTCGTTTTGACAGAACGCACAGTCCACGCCAGCCATCGTCGATCCGCCGCCCGCTCCGCAGCGCCCCCTCTCCTGCCGCAAGCGCTTCGTGCTATGATGCTCTACCGTGACCGAAATCATCCAACATAGCGCGCGCCCTTTGTGGACCTACAAGGTGTTCCTCCTGCTGGCAGCTGCCATTTGGGGCTTAGGCACCGTCGTCATCAAGTCGACCGTCGACGCCTTCCCTCCTGCGTGGCTGGTAGGAGTGCGCTTCACGGCCGCCGGCATCATCCTGGGCGTCATCATGCTGCCGCGCTTCCGCAAGAATCTAGATGCGGATCACCTGAAAAAAGGCGGGATTCTGGGAGCATGGCTGTTCCTTGCGTACTGGGCAAACTCCACGGGGCTCACGGATACCACAGCTTCCAACAGCGCTTTCTTGACATCGCTGTATTGCGTGATCATCCCGTTTTTAGGCTGGGCGCTGCGCGGATCCAAACCCACGCGATTCAATGTAGCGGCAGCCATCGTGTGCGTCGCAGGCGTCGGATGCGTTTCGTTTGCAGGCGCATCGGGACTGTCGCTGCGATTCGGCGATCTGGCCACCCTGCTTTCCGCCCTGTTCCTGAGCTTTCATGTGCTGTTCACGGCGAAATACGCGCGAGGGCGCGACATGACGCTGCTCACCGTGGTGCAGTTCATCGCAGCGGGCGCACTTGGTTTCGCCGCAGGCATCGCGTTCGAGCCGACGCCTAATTTCTCCGCGTTGGGCCTGGATACCTGGACCAGCTTGGCCTACCTGGCCGTCTTCGCTTCGTGCATAGCGCTGCTGCTGCAAAACGTCGCAGTCGCGCACGTTGACCCGGCTCCGGCATCGTTGTTCTTGGCTACGGAATCGGTTTTCGGGGTAACGTTTTCCATTATGTTTCTGGGCGAAGCCCTCACCGCACCGCTGTTCGCCGGGTTCGCTCTTATCTTCGCCGGCATTGTGGTGAGCGAATACCTACCTTTACGAGCGGAAAAGAAGCGCGCGGCCCGAAAGGCAAAGCCACGTGATTAAACGGTTGCGCGGGCGCGTGACGCCAACCGATAACCGCCCGACAAGCCGATCCGCGCCCAAAAGCAGAACGATAAATGTCACTTGCCTATTAGTAGACTATGTCATATAATAGTACTCGTCTGAAGCACCCTGAACCGGAAAGTCCTCCAACGCTTTCCGGTTCTCCTTTTTCTGGGGCACATCGCGCATCGATCGCTCTTGACACCCTTTGCATGTACCGCGATCGAGCGCACCAGGCAACGCACCGTCAGAACCTTCAATTCATCCCTCTGAAGAAAGAAATACCGAAGACCTAGTACGCTTGGAAGGATGCTGAAACCCGTCTTCTTACTACAATTGAAAAGGCTTATCTCCACGCAAGACGAGGGGTCAAAGCGTGAAGGCCTGCACAAGAAACAACTTACGCACGGGTAGAGGAGATGGTTGATGAAAGCGTACAAAACAGTGGTATACAGCTTTTTTATCGGAGGGTTATTTGCGCTCATTGCCCAAGCCTTGGTGACGGTATGGACCCAGCTTCTTGCCAACACTCCCATGGAATTCTTCATCGGCGGCTCCACCCTTATCAGCATGGGCGTCATCGGATGCGTGCTGGGAGGATTTGCAAACTATCAGATCGTAGAGAAATGGGGGACTTTCGGAGCCCTTCTTCCGTTTTCAGGTTTCGCCATGGCCGTCGGCATGAAGATGATCGGACCTTGGACAAAAGACAATGCTAGCGTCGGAAAAGCCATCATCCCTGGTCTTTGGTTGGTGATTTGGTTCAACCTTGTGGCGGCAGCCATCAGCATCCTGTTTGGCTACATCTACGGCATGGCAGGCATAGAGCCCTTGATCAGCCTCGAAAAAAACACCACCTCCACAGTGTTTCCTCTTTCCTTCTTGATAGGCGGCGCGCTCTGCATGCTGTTCCAAGTTGTCTACTTGATAGTTAAAAAAATAACTCCCAAGTGCAAGCCGCTTTGGATTCTGCTTACGGCATGGTTTTGCGGATCCGTTTTCGCGCCACTGGGCATCTCTGGCGCACTTGCAAGCTTGGCGGGACAAGGCTTCAGCGTACTTATCCCCGTTGGTGGTTACAACATGTACAACGTGGGAATGTCGTTCGCTATGGGAGCTTTCGACGACGGCTTGCTCCATCTAGGCTCGTTCTTCCTCGCCGTCGCAGGACTGTTCTTTACGGGACTTGCAACCTTTTTGATCTATAAGGTAAAGTTTGGCCGAATGCCGCTTGAAGAAGTTCATCGCATGAAAGGCCAGGAGTTCATCGACGGAATATAATGAACCTACGTGCAAACAAAGCGCGGCAAGGAGACCGGCATGTCAAAGAAAGCAAGCAAGCAATTCTCTAAGGCCTTCGAAACCATCGAGACTTTGAAGGCAAGCAACCGCAAGGCGTTTATTAAGATCCTTGCGGCCATGGCAGTCGTCCTATTGCTCGGCCTCGGACGCACTGCCCTCGACGTGTACGGCCTCATTCCATCCGAGTCGGTTGGCACAATAGCCAGCGGCGCTGTTTATCTGATAGCTATATTTATGGCTTTCATTGCAGGGCAATCGGGCATCAGCATTGCCAAAAATCGACGCGAGATCGACAGCATCTGTGATCGTACGGGAATTACGAAAGACCGCATCAAGACACACCGGTAGAAGCGCCACCCGTAAAGCAGCTCACCTCTACCGACCTAAAAGCGCTGCCCCTTATAAAAAGGGGCAGCGCAAAACCATGGCATCATTTCCAAAATGAGAAGCCTATCTCATTTTGACATGCGCAACGGTTCGTTCACACGCGTCAGACATGGACGAATATCTTCGGTCAGTTGATCCGTTCTTCCCTTCTTACACGAGTTGTAGCACACTTCACCGCAAATCGTACACACCACAGGCTCGGGAACAGCCATGTCCGTCAAATCAAACCCGCATTTCGTACATGGGTTTGGTTCAGAGAAATGCTCCAGATCCACCGCATTGAACATACCGCACTCCGGACACTTGACCGGGCGTTTGCGCGGCGGTCTGCAACCGCCGCAAATCGGATTACACGACCAACACACGTTCTCTCGCTCCCTTCAACCGATCTAGACGCACGAACACCTTGTCGTCGCTCTTTGCGATCAATGGTAGCAAGAGATAGTCCCTCATCCATCATCCCCAGAGTCCCATATTTAACTAAGGACACACAGGTTCGACCAATCATCCTTCTCAACGCATTCGCTTGCTATATAATATATGACGTAGTCTAGTATGATCGCATGTCACATGCGCGCGACACGCGGAAACTCACGGGGAACAGCGCGCATACTCAACCCATGGAGGCTATCATATGGCAAGCCATCACTTCACTCTCACCTCGTACGACCCGGTTTACGTAGTCGCCGAGGAAATCCGAATTCCCGAAGACGCCATCAAAGACCAGGCAATCCGCTGGTTGAAAAACATGATTTGCAAGGCCGGTGAAGAGCCTAAACTTACCGACAGCTGGATCAGCACCCGCACCGAAGACTTCAAGAGTGTAGATGACCTGTTGATCTTCATTCGATACAACATGTATAAAGACAGCAGGGAGCTTCAAGAACTGGCAGACCAAGACGTTATCTGCAAAGAACTCGCGACGCGTTTGGTTGAAGAGCTCCCCGAAGATCTCGTTGAAGGTGCGCTCAACGACGCGAATGTACGCCTTGAGGAAATGATCGCCCGGAACGGTATGACCCTGGAGAGTTTCAGCCAACAGCGCGGCATCACGGTTGAGCAAGTGTACGCCGACGTCAAAGAGCGCACGCTTCAAAGCCTCCGAGAAGACTCCGCGCTCGAAGCCTACGCAACCCATCAGGGAATAATCGTTGAGCCTGAAGATTATTACGATATCATTCCCGGAGACAGCATCCAGGACAAGGCGCGGAAGAGGCGCCAGATCGAGATGCAGGGCCGCCTCGCCCAAATGGAAGAGTACGCCCGAAAGACCAAGGCCCTAAAAGAAGTCATGGAAAACGCGAGGATCAAACGCAAGGCTACCGACACGGAATGGCTGCGCTACGGAGACACGAGCAACGACGTGCTCAACGCGAACAAGCAGTTCCCTGACAGCTTCGTAGGATTGTAAGACGTAAAGCGCGAAGCATCTAAAAGGATTCTTTTCGATGCTTCGCGCAAAAGAGAAAATCGAAGCCCCGCGCCGCAACGCGAATGCAAAAGAACCCCCGCCATACTTGAAACCAGGCGGGGGTTCTTTTGCACTATCGGCGAAAAAGCTTAGCGATAGTCTTCGCCCTGGTCGCCACCAAGCAGCTTCGACTGCTCTTTGAAATGTTTGCTCTTTTCGGCAGCAGAAACAAAATTCTCAGGCGCATCTTCGATTTCGAGAATCTCCACTTCGAAATTGAGATTCTGGCCAGCCAAAGGATGGTTCAAGTCAAACACCACCACGCCCTTGCCAACCTCCAAAACCGTCGCAGGCATAGGCGATCCGTCTTCGCCGCTTGCTAGCATAATGCGCTTTCCCACTTTGACGTCGGAAACGGGAATCTGCTCCAAGGGAATGCGCGCCGTATAATCCTCTAAGTACTCACCGTATCCACCGTATTCATCAACGATAAACGTAGCACGCTCGCCCACTTCGTTCATCTCCAGAATAGCCTTCTCGAATCCGTCGATCGCCATATCCATACCCGTTTGAAACTTCATCGGATTCTCCGGCGTAGCGAACCCAAAAACCGTGCCATCATCGAGCTTACCCGTGTAGGTAAGAGTTACCGTAGAGCCAAGTTCCATCTTCGATCTCCTTTTCGAATCGATTGTCCACCACAACGCGACAGACAATCCAGCGGGCAGTTCGCTTATTCAACCGGTTCTTCTACCACCGTGACCACAGCCGTCTCAACCAGCCATTCCGTCGATTTCGACTGACGACACATCTTTCGGACGGACGCCATGCGACCGCTCTTTTCCCAATCTTCACGCGTGCCCTCAAGGCCGCGCTCGCTCGAAAACATTCCATCGATGTCCTCTTCGGAAAGCTCCCAGCCCTTTTGCGCGAACAGGGATTCAAGAGCGCAGTCGATAGCTGCGCGGCGTTCTGCTTCGATCGAGATTTTTTCTTTCATCTTGTCGCCATCAATGCTGTTCTGCAGCATCCATTGCTGCAGGCTGGTTCCCTGCTGCTTGAGCGACTGAATCATCTCGCGTCCGACATCTTGACGAATAAAATCAATGTAATAAGCAGGGACGGCCCCTTCTAGGCGATTGACCAATTGATCAATCGCTCGATCTACCATCAGACCGGGGAGGTCTTTCCCCTTCTGCATATTGATGGCCAATTTCAACTGCTTCCGCAGATCATCAACATTTTCGCAACCAACTTTAACCGCAAATGCGTCATCCACTTCAGGCACGATGCATCTTCGCAAACCCTTGACTTCGACGATCGCGCTCAACTCGCCGTCGCCGTATTCCGATTCGCCTTCGGCATCTTTTGCCTCGAAGTCGAATTCGAGCCTGTCGCCGACTTTCGAACCAATTACCTGAGCATCAAACGATTCGGGCATGGTTCCCTCGCCCAGACCTATCATGCGGTCGGCCGCTCCAAGACCAGACACCATCCTGCCGTGGTTCGTCACGGTCAAGGTCATTTCAACATAGTCACCCCATTCGGCTTTATGCTCAGCATCGTCGATCGTTTCAAAAGAATGGTAATAGCTTTGCAGTTCGCGAATCTGAGCTTTAATATCCTGCTCGGTTGCCTCCTCGGGCGGCATCACGATAGAAACCGGTTCATAACTTGCCAGATGCATGCTCGGCGCAACGGGTCCGGACACATCGAACGAGAACGGCTTCCCTTCTTCCAGCATCTCGGCAACGTTGAATTGAGGATCCCCGATAAAAAGAACTCCCTCATCATCGATAGCTTTGAAGGCAAATTCATTGATAAGCGTCTCGGCAACTCCGCCCATAGCGTTCGCATGACCGCCTACGCTTTGCTCCAAGATATTGCGAGGGGCTTTGCCTTTCCGAAAGCCCGGAATATCTTTTTGAGAGATCTGGCGAAAAAACTCTTTCGCTGATTCTTCGACTTCCTGCACCGTTGCGACCATGGTGAAAGAGAGCTCTTGAACCTCGCCATCATCCACGCGCGTTTTGTCTTTGATTAGCACGATTTCCCCCGAGTAGTTCGAAGATGTTTGGCTTTTTTGAACCCTGTTCAACTTGCATTCAAGCCCGCTGACTGCATGGTAGTAATTGTACCACAATCGCCCTGCTATAATTCTTGTTATATGGCCTTTAATCAGGCTAAACTATCAAAAGCAAGGTGTTTGTAACTTAGCAGAAAACGCCCGAAAACTACGATGAAAACACCGAAACGAATAGGCTTATTTTCCTTTGTTTGCAGGGAGGAAATCATGGGGACCTACGAGCGCGAGCAGCAGCACATCAAACAGGGAATTGCCCAGCGAGGCCAAGCAGCACTCGACTATTTTGCGGAGCTGGATGCCGAGCTTTCTGAAGAGGCATCCTGCCTTACGCATCGCCCGGATTACAGCAAAACGCTCTTCGCACCTGAGCACGATGACATCTACCGGGAATTCTGTTCTTACCTCGACCTACCCAAGCCTCGCTTCTTCGACAAAGTTGAAAGCCCTCTCGTGATCGAAGGGCTCACGGCAGCCGATGTCTACTTTGCTATGAAGTCGAAGAATCCGCGAATTGTTTCGATAGACGGAGCGGCTGTATACAACATGCTCGTCAAGCTTCGTACGCAACCCGAAATCACCAAGCGGGTGCTGAGTTTCACTCCCACGTGCTACAAATGCGGATAGCAGGCTCTACGCAGGATCAGCCGTATTCAAACGAATAGCGCATTTTTGCAGCTCGTCAACCATGTGCATGTCTACCGCTCCATCGCACGCGAGCCCCTGATCAATCTGCGCGTCAATCAAAAAGCAGGCTCGAACGAAATCTTCGTTCTGCTGGCTAAGCATCCCCAAGCGACGCGCGACCTCGAATCCCTTTTCAAGATCGGTCGATTTCGCAACTCGCCAAAGATGCAGCGTCACCAAGCGCACCGACCCTTGAAAACGTCTTTCAACAGGAACTTCCACCGCGCGACCTCCTTGTATTGCCCTCAGCAATGATGCGTCTCGTCATACAAGTCGCCTATACCGACTATAATGGAGCAAGCAAAAAGTCCAACCCCGATCGAACAAATAACCCCAGACCAGCATGCAAAAACCGCATCTTCAACAACCCATTGTCGAACAGATACGAACGGAGCGCCCGCATGTCCGATGAAGCACTCGATGCAGCCCTCGCCGAATACGCCGACGTCGAAAAACGCTACGTGCAAACCCTTGAGAAAAAGGGGTTGATATTCGCTCCAAAATACGCTGACGCCGATCTTTGCGCCCAACTTCGCACACGCCTGATTGCACGAGGAGTTGCTTCGCGCAATAGCGGGGCAAGTCTCAGCGTGGGGCATCTTTCGTCGGCCTGCGTGGAATGCACCGGCAACCGCGGATCGGAAACGTTTTCCACTACGTTCAAGTGCCACCGAGATTGCTATTTTTGCTTCAACCACAACCAACCCGAATACGAAACGTTCTTTCGCGAAGGCTGTCCCTGGAAGGAAACCCTCGAACGATCGGCAAGCGAGAACCAAACTCTTGCTTGCGTGGGTCTAACCGGAGGCGAGCCTCTACTCGATCTGGAAAACGCGATCGACTTTTTACAACATGCAGAAAGAACGTGGCCAAACGCACACAAACGCATGTACACCTCAGGGGATCTGCTGACCGAAGAGAGCGCTGCGAGATTGTGCGCGGCCGGATTGGATGAAATCCGATTCAGCGTAAAGGACGACGATACTCCCGATCAGCAAAAGCAAGTTATTGCAGCTATGCGCGTCGCCAAGCGCCACATTCCCTCGGTCATGGTGGAAATGCCGGTGATTCCCGGTTCCGAGCAACATATGCACAAGTTGTTCCGCGCATTCCAAGAGGTCGGCATCGATGGCATCAACCTTTTGGAATTCTGCTTCCCCTTCTGCAACTGGGACGAATTCAGCAAGCGAGGATTCATGCTGAAGAACCCTCCATTCGAGGTCATGTACGACTACGATTATTCGGGCGGCTTGGCCGTCGCCGGTAGTGAAGCACTTGCCCTTTCGCTTATGGAGTGGGCACTTGACGAGGGAATATCGTTTGGAATGCACTACTGCTCCCTTGAAAACAAGCACCGCAGCGAGCTTCGACAAAAAAACGAACGAGCTGCCAACGCTCATCCGTGCGTAGTATTCGACAACGACGATTTCTTTTTGAAAACGGCAAAAGTGTTTGGAAAGGATGTGCCTCCGGTACGCGCAGCGCTTCAAGAAGCAGGCTGCACCGACTTCATGGAAGACCCGGCCGAACAATCCCTTGCATTCCCTCCGCGCTTTCTCGATACAGCGCGCAGCATCATGGCAAATAACGGGAAGTCCGTCCGCATCATGACATGTTACTTGGTGTGCGAGAGCAATGACTCGGAAAGCTACCTGATTGACGTGGCTTTGCGCGAAGCATAGTGCCACAAAGCTTGCACGGCATCCAAGCGAACTTCAAAGAAACGCCCCGGACGTCCGGGGCGTTTCTTATTCACGCATGCGCGGTCAGGCGTACAGAAACTACGCAACCTTCCAAGGAGCGCCCGCCGGATTCAATTTGCGACGAAGAGAAAGTTCTTCAGCAAAAAGAATGCAGTAGCGCATACCCTTAAGTGTCACGTACAAGCACGCGATCTCATGCTTGCCACCATGGTTGAACACGTCGTACGTCAGGTACTTACGATCAAGCATATCCTGGTATATAGGATTGCCTTTAAGCTTGCTCAAAAGCATGTTCGTAGACTCGCGCCCCAGTTCGTCCTGCTTCAGGCAGATGTTGTACAGGATGTTCTCCTGCTCCTCCGTCAGTCGACCCAGTTCTTCGACTTCTCGCTTGATCTCGTCTTCAGTTGCCATAAGAGCCTTGCCTCCTTGCGCGGTCCGGTGTTCGCTTTTTCGGCGCTTCCCATAGTTTTCAATACGATGCCCGTAAAGCTCTTTCCCCCTGAAAAGCGCTACGGACAACGTAGTGCTCCCCATTTCAAGAAAGGACTCGCCCCGAGAAACAAGCGAGCCCTTTCTCTTCACTTCAGCAAAAGCACATCGCTTAAGCTTATTCCGCCGGCTTGATGTCCTTGAAGCTGCCGCCAAGACCAAGTTCGCCAGCACCTTCGTTACCAGTAGCCTTCGTGGAGGTGTAACCGCCCCAAGCGCGGGCAATGTACTTGCCCTTCACGAAGAAGATCTGCGCCTTCATCAGCTCGGCCTTGGTAATGCCGCACTCAGCCATAGCTTCATCTTGGCTCTTGCCCTCAGCCAGCAGAGCGTTCAGCTTCTCTGCGCCCTCGGGTGCGTCAAGTGCCAAAAATTCGTCACGAGTCATTTCGCCCTCCTTGTCAGTCTTCAACACGATACCGTGGTCACCGGCTACGCAACCGATGGCCACGGTAATCCTACCTAGAGCGCAAGCTTAGAGCTGGAACAGCACCATCGGGCGGTCGAACTCAGCCATCTTGGCCTGCATCTCCTCAAGCGTACCGTAGTACATGGAAGCAGACTCTTCTACCTGCACAGCCATCGGGCGCTGGCCGGCCTTATCGCCGCCCGTTCCCCAATGCTCGGAGAAGATGGACGTCGGGCACGGGATGTAGAACCATTCCCAAGCGTCGCCGTCATTGCCCTCGCCCTTCTTGAACGGACCAACTTCGACTTCCTTGATGCCGAACTGATCGAGAGGAAGGCCGAGCTCTTCCTTGCAGGCAATCTCAGCGGCATGATTGCCAGAGAAATAGGTGTAATCAACGAGCAAAGCGTATTTCTGATCTGCCATTGGTGTCACTTCCTTTCTTGTTAGTCCTGGTCAAGGCTACGGACGCGACGAACGTTGCACATGACGCCCTTGTAAGGAGCACCGAAGCCAAGCTTACCAACATTGAAGTGCGGAACCAGACTGTTGAAGTTGGACTTCCAAACGCCGAACAGGTTGGGCTCTTCGCCATCCTGCTCGGGGAACCACCAGCCATGAGCGCAGTTCAGGATACCGGGCTTGATGACCGGAGTAACCTCGGCCTTGAAGCGAGCCTCGCCGAACATGTTGTAAACCTCGCACCAGTCGCCATCGGTGATGCCGTATTCCTCGGCGGTCTGCGGGTTGAGCTGCACCCACGGCCACGGATCGATCTGACGCAAAGACGGCACGTGACGATGCTCGGAGTGGAACGAGCTGTAACGACGAGAGCCAGACGTAGAAATCAGCGGATACTGACCGGCAAACTCAGGCTTGCTGATCGGGCTGTAGTTCGGCTCTTCGTAGTACGGCAGCGGGTCCTCGCCCCAGGATTCGTACAGAATCGAGTAGGCTTCGATCTGGCCGGTAATGGTGTTGAAGCCGGGCTCGCCGTCGAAGCGGAGCAGACCCTTCTCGTACTTCTCGTACTCGAAGCCATGAGCGCCGGGCTGATACAGGCCAAGCTCCTGGAAGGTCTTCCAGTCGAAGCCAAGCTCCTTCAGCTGATCGCTGTAGAAGTCCTCGACAGCCGTTGCCAGAGCATCGAGGTCGAGGGACTTGCCGTCAGCAGGCTTGTACCACGGCCACCAGCTCGGGTTGAGGCGCTGACCAAACATGAGGCAGATCTCGACGTCGGACTTGCACTCGCCAACCTGCAGAGCCTTGTTCATGGGGCCCATGAACACGGTGTTGCGGCCATAGTGCGTCAGAACGATGCCGTTGTGCTCGGCCCACGTTGCCATCGGCAAGAAGTAGTCGCCCACGGCCATAGCCGTCGGGGTCATGGTGAGGTCCTGAACGACCACGAACTCGAGCTTTTGCAGAGCCTTATGCCAACGCTTCGGCTGAGCGGAGCAGGTCGGAGTCAGGAAATTGGAGCTGTTGAACCAACCCATCTTCAGAGCATAGGGCTCGTCGGATTCCATGGTGTTCAGCGTCTCGTCGGGCTGCGTGGTAGCCATGCCGGTGGACAGACCCGGCCATGCAGCAGCACCGATGCGCTTCTCCCACACAGAGTCTTCCATAGCGCCACGCTGCTCCATACGCCACTTGCCAAGCAGAGCAGACGGAGGACCAAGCGTCAGGCCACCGGGGCGGTCGATCGAGCCAGCCAGAGCGGCAAGAATGATGAACGCCTGGGACAGCTGCACGCCGTTCTTGTTCTGATCGAACGCCAGACCCCATGCCCAACCGACAGGACGCTCGGTACCGATAATGTGCGCAACGCGCTTGATATCCTCGGCGGGAACCGTGGTGATCTCGGCAACCTTGTCGACGGGGTACTCAGCAGCACGCTCTTTGATCTCGTCCAAGCCGTAGATCCACTTCTCAGCGAACTCGTGATCGTACTCGTCGTTCTCGAACATGAGGTTCATGATGGCCAAAGCAAGAGCGGTGTCCGTCTGAGGACGAACCTGCAGGTTGATGTTGCCGTCATGAGCGCCCACCCACGTGATACGGGGGTCGATGGAGATAATCTTGGTGCCAAGCTTCATGAGGTCGACCAGGCAGTGGCCGAAGAAGCCGTCGCCGTTGGACGGAAGAGGTTCTTTACCCCAAACAACAATGTACTTCGGCACTTCGTAACGCGGATCCTGGTAGCTGCCAGGCAGATGGCCGGCATAGTCGAGCTCGGGATAGCCAGCACCCAAAACGTAGTCGGAAATGGAGCAGCGCGGACCGTAGCAGGACCAACCGGACTGCGTGTAGCAGCAGTTGGGCGACTGCAGAACGGAGAAGGTCAGCGCATAGTAGAAGATGCAGGCCTCGCGACCAGTACCGCCGAAGCACACGATCGACTCGGGACCATACGTCTCCTGGAAATAACGAACCTTCTCGCAAATGGTATCCAGAGCCTCGTCCCACGTGGTCTGAACCCACTTGTCCTTGCCGCGATCGGCATAATCGCGCTTCATCGGGTGGATGATACGCGACGGAGCGTACGTGTACTCGCGAAGAGCAAGGTTCATTGCGTTCACGCGACCGGTGGTGATGGGGTTGTCGTCATCGCCCTCGATGCGGATCAGCTCGCCGTCCTTGGTAACAACCTTGACGCCGTACCCTACGGGATGGCTTCCCGGAGGCGACCACGTATTGCTACGGGTTACAACCGTCCCATCCTCCATTACGGTTTGCCACTGTTTACCGTATGCCATGTTTTCCTTCTTTCTGAGCTCGTCACTCGCATACTGAAGAAACTTTTTCCGCCTTGCGGCGAGAAAACCAAAACATAAGCTACTCGGCGATCACCCCCTCCCCGGGCTTTCAAATCTGAAGGATGCCCATCCCCAACGGGCATCGCCAAGTACTGTTCGCCTTAAGCGGTGGGAGGCTTGGGGGCACCGGGAGCCGCGGGAGGCTTGGGGGCACCGGGAGCCTTGGGGGCACCAGGGGCACCAGGGGCTGCAGGGGCTGCAGGGGCGCCTGCACCGGGAAGCGGCTTTTCGCCATTGATGTACGGCGTGAAATCGCACTTGCAGAACGGGCACTTTTTCAAAGTAACGCCCGCCATCATCTGGATGGTCTTACCGCACTCGGGGCACTTGTTCATCCCGTCGCCGCCGGACGCATCTGCTGGTCTAAAACACATAAGGGAAGCCTCCGTTCCTCATTTGATCGGCAACCGCAGCAACGTGCCGTCGCCGACCACTCCAACGTATGTCATGCACGATGCAAAACGGGGATTTCGCCACCGTGCCAATGACTTGCCAATACCGGCTTCGGCCATTGCAAGCACCAACGTATCCGGTGATTTCAGAATAGGTAGTTCCGCAAATTGCATATCGAATCACAAGGACAATTTTGGTGTGAATACCATCGGTCCGAGAGGTTGATTTTCGTTTGAGACAAGTACGATATGACTCTGTTTCACCTGATAATAAGCCATTTTTTACATTTCTTGCTTTTGGTGGTCGACGCGCGAACGGGCTTAGGTACGCTATAATCGCGGCAGACCCAAACACCCCTGAGGAGGCCCTGGTGAAAAAGAACAATCGAGTCTATCTGCCCGCGGACGCACTGGCCCGTCACGAGGATTTCGACGTCTGGTACGAAGACGGGGACACGTTTCTCAGCTTCAAGGGAGATTGGTCCAGCGAACGCGACAAAGTGACCATATTTGGACGAATGGGCGGCGAGATGGGGCGTATCAAGCCGGACGCGCAAACGCTTACGTACTATTTGCAACTTGAGCGATGGGAGTATGCGTTCCATACCTTGCGAGTGTTCAAGGACTATTACATAGAGGGCCTGCGCTGGCTGGTCAAAGGAAGCCTATCCAACCCCCCTTTCCACTTCACCAACGAAGACACCTCGAAGCAGGAAGGCCACGTCCGCCTAGTCGACTTCAAAAACCGTGGGGCATGCTACGAAATCAAAACGAGCGACGTCGCCAAGCTGCGCATAGCGACGGCAGCCATCGTGGCCATGGGCATCAAGGAAGAATACAAAGGAAAGAGCGAAAGCTTGAAAGACCCCAATGCGTCGAAAGCCCAGAAGCTCAAGCGATGGATGTTTGAAGGGCGAGGCCTTACCTACGAACAGCTACAAGAGCTCGAGAAGGCCCCTGAGGAAGCTAAGAGCCTCGCTGAAGACGCCAAGTAGGCACACAAGACCACCAACGCCAAGCAAACCGGGAGAGACCCGGACAGCTGTCCGGAAGCACTGATCAAGCCGAGCAAAAAAGAAGCCCTCGCTCCTTCATCGAAGGGCGAGGGCTTCTTGCGTAACAAAACACGTTGCGAAGCCACACGTCGGACGGCTAAGCCGTCAAGGGGAGACGGTCGCGTCGCGAAAGATCCATGCTACTTCTTCTTGTTCTTAGCCAGCTGAGCGCCACCGAACACGAAGAAGTACAGGAAGGGAAGAAGCAGGCCGACAGCCATGAGAGGCAGTGCGTACGGCTGCTTGGACCATCCGGGAACCACCAGGGGGCAAACGATGCACAGCACAGCCAAAATAGCAACGATTACCAGCATAACGCCGAAGCGCATCATACCGTCGCTCTCGGAGTTGCCAAGCTTGTCTTCCTCTTCCGCCAACGCATCCATAGACTTGCCAGCTGTTTCCTTAACGAACAAAACCGTGCAGATGAAGCCCAGGGCAAACGGGACAATAAGCACGAGAACCACCGTCGACCAGTTTGTATTGCCGGCAGCAGTCTGGAACATGGCCATACCGGCAATACCGCCGAGAACGATGGAGGACGCCGAACCGCCGAAGCGGGCGAATGCCTGGCACCAAGAAGTACCAGTATTGCGGATGGCGGTGGGATAGCTCTCGGGCATCAACGGCTGAACAGCGGTGATGGCATAGTTGAGCGCAAAACCGAACAGCAGCATAAGCGCGATGCACAAACCCATATTGTTCGGAGCAACGAAGATGGAGCACAAAATGATAGCGACGATGCAGAACAGCCACGACCCAGCGAGGTTGCGCTTACGGCCAACCTTGTCAGAAACGAAACCAACGGCGATGTTCGAAGCAATAGCCGCCACGTTGTTCCACGTCTGAAGGGCAACGCTGTCGGCCTGCGAATAGCCAAGACCCACGAACCAAGTGGGAATCCAGGCGTTCATGCCGTACACGCAGAACTGGCCGACGAAGTAAGCAGACCAGATAGCGCAGGTTGCCACGATGAACTTGCTCGAGAACAGAACCGAAGGGCCAGTCTTGGCAGGCTTCGGAGGAACGATCAGCAAAGCGGGATCGTAAGTGTGAGAAGAGTGACGCGTTGCCTGCTCGATCTGGGTCAGGCGCTCGCATGCCTTCTCCTTGTTACCCGAGTTAGCGTACCAGTGCGGAGTCTCGTGCATGGTAAAGATGAGAATGATGCCGTAGATCAGAGGGATGCCGCCGATCAGGTAGCAGATACGCCAGTTGGCGTACATGGTAGCCGTACCGCCATCAGCCAGAGCATAGGTCACCTGGTTGGTGAATTCGCCCAAAAGCGGCGTAGCTGCGTTGCAGATAGGATTGGCAATCAAACCAGCCAAAACCCAGCCGACGACCATGAAGGCCATACCGAACGTAACAAAGATACCGCGTTGCTTGGACGGCATGCTCTCGGAGAACACCGTGGTCACAACGGGAATGCAGGAACCAACGCCAAATCCGGCGATCAGGCGGAACGCGGCGAAGAACGCCAGATCATTCGCAAATGCCTGAGGCAAGGTGAACAGCCCGTAAAACATAACGGCGGCAATCAACGTCTTCTTGCGACCAATCTTATCGGACATAATACCGCCGACAGCGCCGCCGATAACCATGCCGAGCAAGCCCCACGTGGTTAGAGACCCCATAAGTGCTCCGGGAGCCGCATCTTCCGGCCAGAATGTATGAGCAACGAACAGGTTGGTCGAATTGACGATCATGAAGTCATAACCATCGAAGATCATAGCAAAGGCGAGCAGCACGAACACGACCCACGTGTGCAAACTGATGCCGATGGAGTCTATGACTTCTGAGATGGTAAATTCTTTTTTATCCATCAAAACCCCCTCTGAAGGAAAGTAAACACTGTTGCAATTCGGCCATATCGGCCAAATTGCAAAAATTAAGTTCACCCTCTACGCGATAGCAAGACGGCAGCAGCGCATTGATGGGAAACTACAGACGCTTCAGTATTCGCAAATTATTGAGGCTTCCGCAGTTTTGAGTTCCGCCCCGTATCGGCCCTCGAATCACCCATAAGAATACGCAGCAGCCGGAAGAAACGACCGCGCACGTCCCCCTTTCCACGATTCTCCTTCGGATAGCCAAGCTGAAAGAGCGCAGCCTGGCCAACCCCCTATCAATCCTTGTCAAAAGAAACCGACGCCGCAAATACTAGGCATCGAAGGATGCAGAGCATCGAATCATGGGGGCAATTTTCAAATGGACCCTATCGTTCCGAGAGGTTGATTTTTATCATTCTTCAATCTCACCACCCCATATAACCCCAGATGGCGCTTGTAGACCTAATATTCTGCATTTGAACGACGATCTGTTTTCGTTTATATTGAACCCACCGATGATTGAGCCGCGAAACATCTGAGGGCGTGACCCATTTCCCCTATCCAACGCATCGGGAAACACCGCATGCGCCTACGCGCAAATGGAGAAGGAAACGGGCCGATTCAAAAACAACTCTGGGGGATACGGGGAGAGTCTCATGGCTTTGTCTTTTCCGCGCGTCAGCATTACGGTTAACGACGACCGAGGCCTAGGTACTCAAGGCGAGCTAAGCGGCTTATCGCTAGGATTAGGCATCCACCAAGCATGGGTGTATTCCGCCATGTTTGGGACTACTACGATTTTTCAAACAGGGGGAGGCACCGCCCAAAACGGCGACTCCATCCCCTCGGTTACGTTTGTGTTCCTGATATCCATCATCGTGTTTGCCGCAACGCTTTTCACCGCTGCGGCAACGGACCAAAAATTCCTTCGCACATACACGCGAAAGCAGACCATGATCGTTGCAGCGGCGCTTACCTTTATCGGAACGCTCTCCGTGTTCGCAGCTTTCGCTCCCGGAATAATCGGCATAGCGGCAACAGCGTTCGCTGGAGTTGCAACCGGGATCGGATCCGCGTTCATGCTCATCTTTTGGGGTGTCGCCTACTCGCGCGACAGCTCGGCGTCTATCGTCGTGAACACGGCGGTGTCCACCGTTATCGCCGTTGCCATATACTCTCTCGTCCTGCACATCGTTCCCGCACCGTACTCCGGAGCGCTTACCGCCTGCCTGCCTTTATTGGAGCTCCCGCTGCTCTGGCAACTTACACCCGAAAGCTATGCCATCCGGCATGCCGTTCCAATATTCAACCCACTACCCGTCAAGAAGGTTCCGTTTTCCCTGCGCCTCAGTTTTCCTGTACTCCTGTTTGGATTCGCGCTGGGCGCCTTGCGATCCGTTTCCACGCAAATCATCTTGCCATCATCCGATCTCACAACGCAGTTGTTAGCGCTATTCGCCGGAGGGGCGGCTACGATTCTGCTTCTTATAACCGTATTCTCGATTGATAAAAGAAGTCATTGGGATTTCCTTTTCAGGCCCATCGTTCCCTTCATTGCCGTCACTCTGTTCTTTTTACCATCGCTCGCTCTGGATAACAGCATGGTGCCCCCGCTTGTCCTGCTGACAGGCTACATGTGCTTCGAATCGCTCATGTGGGTGTTTTTCGGAGAGTTGGCTCAGGAGTTTCGCTTGTCCCCTATTTTCGTGTTCGGAGTCGGACGCGGATGCCTAGCTTTGGGATCTCTTGTAGGATCTCTTCTAGTCGCAGACCCTCACCTCCTAGACGCGCTCACGCCGTTTGGAGAAAACAGCGGCGCCGTCGTCGTCATGTTCACCATGGTGCTAGCGTACGCGTTGCTCCCGCGCGTACGCGATATCAAGCATGCCATTGGCCCCACGAACGCCTCTTTCAGCAAAGCCATCGCATCCATGAATCTTCAGAACGAACAAGCGCACATCGAAAACCAGAGCGAGAAAACAAGCAACAAGGCCGCTGAAACCAGCCCAATCCTCGACAGCGCAAAGAGCAAATCAGAGAACCCCCCTTCCATCGCTTCTGGAGATCCCCGGAGAAAAGCCGGATCGCAAAAAGCGGCAGCCGACGTATTGCCGCTTGACGAAGGGTCTCGCAAAAGCGGCTGGTTCCGCGGTCAGTGCGAGGAGATAGCCAATCGCTACCTGCTCTCTCGACGCGAAACGGAAGTCATGTTCATGCTGGCAAAAGGATACAACGCTGCCTATATCCAGGATCAGCTGTACATCTCCAAGAGCACGGCGAAAACGCACATCTCGCATATCTACCGAAAGCTGAACATCCACAACCAGCAGGAGCTGCTCGCCATGATCGGGGAAGGCCGGGAGCCGCGCGAGTAGGCGTTACTTCGCGCATTATCGCTAGAGGGCGCACGTCGAACTGCAACCCCAGCCGCCGTCCAGGCCGTCCCGCCGCGCCGCCCAAGCCGACGATTCTGCCGCCCTCCCGCATCGGGAATATAATGACGATTGCGTAAAACATAAGGCGGGCTTCCTGCGTTTATGGCAAGATGGAGCATTGCATAGTCGTATACAAAAACGCACGACAGCCAAGGTCGCTCAAACGCGAACCTCAACCATGCGAACGGTCGCGCACCGCACCGTACCGCACGAAATGCCGCGCGCGACCGCAGCGAAGAAGCAGCCGCGCATGCGATAAAGGAGACATGATGGGCTTTCTTTCGAGATTCGAAGGCAAGATGGAAGACACGTTCGAGGGCGCAGCCGACCGCATGGCGAACTCCCCCATCTCGCCGGTCCAGATTGCGAAAAAGGCCGAAAAGCAGATGAGGCGCGAAAAGATGGTAGGCGCCGGCAAGCAGTTCGCGCCAACCCTCTACACGGTGCTGGTCAACCCCGACGACGATCGTCGCCTGTTCGGATACTACCCCACTTTGGCAGGAGAAACGGAAACGTACTTGGCAGCCAAAGCGGCGGAGCAGGGGCTGGTCATGGACGGGCAGCCGCTTGTGCGCTTCATCGTGGACGACGGCCTCAAGCACGGCAAGTTCGACATCATCGCCGAGGCGGTGGCCGCGCCCATCATCGCGCAGCTGCGTCAAGAAGAGATGCAGCGCTACGGGCTTGCCGGAGCGCCGATGGGCTACGCTGCGCCGCAAGGCGGCTACGGTGCGCCCGGCTATCAGGGCGGCTATCAGCAGCCGTACGCGCAAGCTCCGGCGCCGGCCCCTGCGTACGCAGGATACGAAAACCCCAACGCGCCCATGGGCGGCTTCGACGCGCCCGGCCAGTACGACGCGTACAACCAGGGAGGTCAGCTTCCCTACGTTCCCGAAGACGAGATCGACCGATCCATCGATTACGGCGAGTACACCTTCGACAGCCGCGACTTCGACGAGTCCCGCGACGCTCCCGCCGCAAGCCCCGCGCCGCGCGTGGTCGATCCCTTCGACGTGGCGAACGCCAGCATGGGCGGCGCCGTGGGAGCTGCCGCAGGTGCCGGCATGGCCGCAGCAGCAGCCGCAGCGCCGCACGGCGCCGTAGCCGCCGACACCGTCGTGTTCGCCGGCGGGCAGCAGGCAGCCAGCCCCGTCCCCGCGCGGGCCGCCGTGCGCGCGCGCTTGATCGACGAGGCCAACAACCGCGCGTACGACCTAGCATCCTCGCGCCTGCTCATCGGACGCGAATCGAAAAATGACATCTCCGTCCACGACATCAACGCCTCGCGCACGCACGCCGAGCTGCGCCTCGACCAGCAGGGCGTATGGGTGCTCACCGATCTGGGATCCACGAACGGAACCTTCGTCAACGGGCGCGAAATCGCCTCCCACCCGCTATCCGAAGGAGACCGCATCACCATCGGCATGACGAACTTCGTGTTCACCCAAGCCTGAACGCAACGGAAAGGTTAACCCGTGATCGACGTCGTACTGCTCATCATCCGTCTGCTGTTCGTCGCACTGCTGTATTTGTTCCTGTTCGCCATCATGAAGACGGGCATCGGAGTTGTACGCGGACAACGCAAAAAAGAACGCACGTGGAATCTCTCGGTTGAACGAGGGCCGAAAGAGCTGCGCGGCGTATCCATCGTCGTGCGCGGCCCGGTCATCGTGGGTCGCAGTCCTGGAGCCGATATCGTAGTGGGCGCCGGATACGTTTCCGGACGCCACGCACGGTTCAGCCTGATGGGGCAGAACCTGTTCGTTGAGGATCTGGGGTCCACGAACGGCACGGCCGTGAACGGGCAGCTCATAGCCGAGCCTGCCGCCCTTAAGAACAACGACGTGGTCAACGTGGGCGACGTCGCCATTCGCGTAAGGTTTGCCTAATGGCTGAAAAACGCTCGTATCGATCCACTCCGCGCACCCGTCGCGGCGCAGTCACGCCCTTCGGCAGCCGAACCGACATCGGCTGCTTGCGCGACCATAACGAAGACAGCCTGATCGTGGCGCCGCCGCTGTTCGCCGTCGCCGACGGCATGGGCGGACACGCCGCAGGCGAGATAGCCTCGGAGATAGCCGTGAACGTGCTGGCGGAACGCGCGCCGGAGCATCCGGACGGCGAAGCGCTCGCGCGGGCCGTCGTAGACGCCAACCGCGAGGTCATTCGCGCGTCGCACGACGGGCGAGGCCGCGAGGGCATGGGAACCACCATGACGGCGGCCATGCTGGAAGGCGAGCGCTTGGTCATCGCCCAGGTGGGCGACTCGCGCGCCTATCTGCTGCATCAAGGAAAGCTACAGCAGCTCACGCGCGACCACAGCCTGATGGCCGACATGATAGAAGCGGGCCAGCTCACGCCCGAAGAAGCGCGATGCCACCCGCAGCGCTCCGTTATCACGCGCGCGCTGGGCAGCGACCCGAACCTGCACCCCGACATCTACGAGATCAACGTGGAAACCGGAGACCGACTGCTCGTGTGCTCCGACGGCCTGTCCGGCATGGTCCGCGACGAAGCCATAGAGCGCACGCTCTGTCGCGTGCAAGACCCCCAGCGATGCGCCTCGCAACTGGTCAACGAGGCCATAGCCGCCGGAGGCCACGACAACGTGACCGTTATCGTGGCAGACGTTACCGGCTTTGCGGAAGCACGGCGCAGGAAGATGGCGTTCAAGACGAAGCTTTCCATTGCCGTGATCCTCGTGCTGTTCGCAGCCATCATCGCAGGTACGGCCTGGGGAACCAGCACGTACCTGAACACGACCGCCTACCTGATGAACGACAATGGCAAGGTTGCCATCTATCGTGGCATTCCCGGCAGCGTGCTGGGATTCTCGTTCTCGCAACACGAACGAACCACTGACGTTCCCGTAAGCGACCTGCAACCGGGAACGGCGAACCGGCTCGACGCCGGCATACGCGTGGACTCCGTCGAGGCGGCGGAAGAACTGGTCAAGGAATACGAGGCCGAAGCCGCCGAGCGCAAGAACGCCGAAGAAGGCAAAAAGGAATCGCCTGCCGAAGGAGCCAACGCAGACGGCGCGCATGACGCGAATCCCCCGGCTCCCGCCAACTCGCAAGGCGGTACCGCATGACCAGGCGCAACCTAGAACTGATACTCCTATGCGTGGCAGCACCGCTTGTGGTGCTGCTGTTCGCCATGATCGCGATCAACCAGGGGCTTGCGCTCGACATGACCACGCTGGGCGTCCCTGCTGGCATTTTCGTCGCCTTCGTGATCGCGCACATCGCCGTGCGCAAATTCGCGCCCGGCGCCGACCCAGCGCTTCTGCCCATTTCGTTCGCGCTTTCGGGCATCGGCATTGCGTTCGTCACGCGACTGGCGCCCGATCTTGCCGTCAACCAGGTTGTATGGCTGTTCGTGGGCGTAGCGGCCATGGTGCTGGTGCTGGCGTTTATCCGCAACCTCGACAAGGTTGTGAACTACAAATACACCCTGATGATCTTCGGCTTCCTGCTGCTTCTTTCGCCGCTGATCCCTGGCTTGGGGCAAGAAATCTACGGCAGCCGAATCTGGCTTCATATCGGCGGCTTCTCATTCCAGCCCGGTGAGATCGCCAAAATCGTCATCGTGTTGTTCTTGGCCGGATACCTGGCTCAAAACCGCGAGATGCTCAGCGTGTTCACCTGGCGCCTGGGCCCGTTCAACCTGCCCGACGTGCGCACGCTGCTGCCGCTTTTGCTCATGTGGGGCGTGTCGCTTCTGGTGGTCGTATTCGAGAAGGACCTGGGCAGCGCGCTCGTATTCTTCTTCCTGTTTCTGGTCATGTTGTACGTGGCCACGGGAAAGAAGTTCTACCTGTTCATAGGCTTGGGGCTGATCGCCATCGGCGGCGTTGGCGCCTATCTGGCATTCGGGCACGTGCAGGTGCGTGTGAACACGTGGCTCGACCCCTTCTCCGATGCGCAGAACACGGGTTACCAGCTGGTGCAATCCATCTACTCCATCGCTGACGGCGGATTGTTCGGAACAGGCTTGGGACGCGGCCTTGCCGACCAGATCCCCGTGGTGGAAAGCGACTTCATCTTCGCCGCCATCGCCGAGGAGATCGGCTTGCTGGGTGCGGCGGGCGTATTGTTGCTGTTCCTGTGCTTCGCAGTGCGCGGCTTTGTCACGGCAGCGCGCGCGAAGAGCGACGTCAGCTCGTTCGTGGCCGTGGGCCTTACCACCATGATCGTGCTGCAGGCATTCATCATCGTGGGCGGCGTGACAAGGCTCATTCCGCTTACGGGCCTCACGCTGCCCTTCATCAGCCAGGGCGGATCGTCGCTGCTGGCAAGCTTCATCGCCGTAGGCTTCCTGCTGCGCTGCGGCGACGAAGGAACCGGCGTCGGCGCGGAAGTTGTCAGCGCCACGGGAACGCTCCACGCGAACAGCGTGCTGGGGCGCGTATCGTTAGGCAAGCGGCTGACGCACACCATGCTGCTGTGCTCGGCCTTGTTCGCGCTGCTGGTAGCCAACCTCACGCTTATCATGGTGGTGCAGGCAGACTATTACCAGAACATGCCGGGCAACAACCACACGCTGGCCAAGGAATCGCGAAGCGAGCGCGGCACCATTTCAACCTACGACGGCATCATCCTGGCGCAAAGCGCCATCAACCCCGACGGCACGTACAGCCGCTCGTACCCTGCGGGCGATTTAGCCAGCCACGTGGTGGGCTATTCGTCTTCGAGGTTCGGCAATTCCGGTATTGAAGCTGCGTACAACGACGCCCTCAAGGGCCAGCAGAACTTTGCCTCGTGGACCGACGTGCTGAATTCGCTGGCGGGCGTGGGGTCCGCGGGCAACGACGTCACGCTCACGCTGAACTCCAAGATTCAGCAAGCAGCCCAAGACGTTCTGGCGGGACGCAAGGGCGCCGTTGTGGTCATGGACCCGGAAACCGGGGCCGTACTGGCCATGGCCTCCGCCCCCACGTACAACGCCGCCGACGTGGAAACGCTTCTGGAAGCAGCCGGGTCGGGACAAGCAAGCGGCGACAGCTCCCTTGTCAACCGCGCTGCGCACGCGCTGTACGCACCGGGATCCACGTTCAAGATCGTAACGCTTGCCACTGCGCTGGAAGACGATGTCGCCAGCGAGGAAACCGTGTACTCCGCGCCGGGCACCATGACGGTGGAGGGAACCACGGGCGCCATATCGAACTTCAACCACAACGACTACGGCAACATCACGTTGGCACGAGCCATGGAGCTGTCCTCGAACACGGCGTTCGGCCAGCTGGGCCTGCAAATCGGCGGAGAGCGCCTTGTAGCCGGCGCCGAGAAGTTCGGCTTCGGCAAAGACATCGACTTCGCCATCGGCCTTAAAACGTCCCTGATGCCTACGCCCGAAGAGCTGAACAACAACAAGTGGAACCTGGCCTGGGCCGCTGCCGGTGAGCCCATGGACTTTGCCGGCCCGAACGCCACCGTGCTCGAAATGGCGATGGTGGGTTCGGCCATCGCGAACGACGGAGGCATCATGCAGCCGTACCTAGTCGACGGCATCTACAACGCCAACGGCGAGCGTAGCTTCACCGCCAACCCTTCCAAGCTCATGCAGGCGGTCAGCAAGGAAACCGCCAACCGCGTGAAAGACGTGCTGACCGGCGTCGTGAACAACGGAACGGGCACCGCCGCCGCTATCAACGGCGTGCAGGTGGCGGGCAAAACGGGCACGGCGGAGAAGGCCAACAGCAACGACAGCTGGTTCGTCGGCATGGCGCCCGCCGATAATCCGCGCGTCGTGGTGTCCATCATCATCGAGGACGGCGAAGAGGGCATCGCAACCGAAAAAGCGCAGAATGTGTTGAAAACCGCTCTAGAAGTTCAGGGGCTTTTGTAGATAAGATATGCTGGTGCGCTGTATCATGACTTTGACATGGCGCATACCCAGCATGTGACCTAAAGGAGCTAAAACGTGACCGGAAACATGATTGGCAGGGTGTTCAACAACCGCTACCAAATAACCGAGCGCATCGGCATCGGCGGCATGGCCGAAGTGTACCGCGCGCAGGACAACGTGCTCGGCCGCTTGGTTGCCGTCAAGGTGATGCTCCCGCAGTACGCCGCGGATCCCAGCTTCACCCAACGATTCAAGCAAGAAGCCGCCGCTGCCGCCAACCTGCAAAGCCCCTACATCGTGAACGTGTACGACTGGGGCCACGACGAAGGCACCTACTATATCGTCATGGAATTCGTGCGCGGATCCGACCTGAAGACCGCTATCAACGAGCGCGGCGCCATCAACCAGCGCAAAGTGGCGGAAATCGGATCGCAGGTATGCCAAGCGCTTTCGGTTGCGCACGGGCTTGACATCATCCATCGCGACATCAAGCCGCAAAACATCATGGTCCAGCCCGACGGCAACGTGAAGGTGATGGACTTCGGCATCGCGCGTGCGAAGAACTCCGTGAAAACGCAGACGTCCAGCGTGCTGGGAACGGCTCACTACATCTCCCCCGAGCAGGCGCAAGGCAAAGACCTGACCGCCACCAGCGACATCTACTCCCTGGGCATCGTGCTGTACGAGTCGGCCACCGGGCGCTTGCCCTTCGACGGCCCCGACGCTGTAAGCGTGGCCATGAAGCAGGTCAACGATTTGCCCGCGCCGCCGCACGAGATCAACCCCGACATCGACCCGGCGCTCGAAGCCATCATCATGAAGGCTATGGCCAAGAACCCGGCCGACCGCTTCGCCACGTCCAAGGACATGCGCCTGGCGCTGAACGACTACCTGGCCGGACGTCCCGTCAATCTGGGCGAGGGCTTCACCAGCGCGCAGACGTCGGTCATGGGCGGCGTGGTGCCCCCCATCGGACCGGCTGCAGTTGACGGAACGGCCGTCATGCCTGCCATGGGCGGCGTCGGCGGCGTGAACCCGGCTGCACCGGTTTCGCCCGCGCGTTCTTATCGTTCGGACGATGGCAACGGCAAGAAGAGCAACAAGAAGACCATCGCCATCGTGATCGGCATCATCGCCGCACTTGCCATAGTGGGCGGCGTAGCATTTGCTCTCATGTCCGGCGGCGGCAGCAACGACAAGGACGCCATCCCGCTTCCCGACGTAGTGGGGCAGAGCGCCGACCAGGCAACGGCAACGTTGACGCAAGCCGGATTCACCAACATCGTCACGGAAGAGTCCTTCAACGAAAAGGTGGAAGCCGGTAAGGTGGTCAGCCAAGATCCGCGCGGCGGCACCAAGCAGAAAAAGGACACCAAGATCACTCTGGGCGTATCCAAGGGAACCCAGGAAATCACCGTGCCCGACCTGACCGGAAAGACCGCTGATCAGGCGAAAAAGGAACTGACGGCAAACGGTCTGAAATACTCTGCCGGAACTGCCGAGTACTCCGACAAGGTCGAGAAGGACCACATTGTGCGCCAGGACGTTGCTCCGGGAACGCAGGTTGCAAAGGGAACCACCATCACCTACTACCTGTCTTTGGGCTCTGAAGGCATCGAGGTTCCCAATGTGGTGGGCATGATGCGCGGCGACGCGGTGGCCACGCTCAACAACTTGGGTCTGCTGGTCGACACGAACAACTACACGTATCAGGCCAGCGACAAGCCCGAGGGAACCGTGCTTGCCCAAACCCCGGCCGCTGGCTCTAAGCTGCAGGAAAACGGCATGGTCGCGCTCACCCTGAGCAAGGGTCCCGACAAGAAGTCGTACTCGGTGGCAATCAATTCCAACGGCGGCGGCTCCGTTACGTCGGACGTCACGTCGGTCGAAGAGGGCGGACAGGTAACCATCAAAATCACGCCTGACGCAGGATACGAAGTCGCATCGGTGCGCGGCATCGACGACGTGCCGGCATCGGGCGGAACCTTCACGCTCACCAACGTGAAGGGCAACGTCAACGTCACGGTCACGTTCCAGAAGGCAACCAGCCCAGCGCCTTCCGGAAATGCGACAAGCTAACAGGGCGCGCAGAGAAACAGACGGGCAACGCACGTCGGACTTACGCGAGCTCCGTCAGTAAAGCAGCTAGAATAGGCAACGAGAGGTCCAGGCCCTCGTTGCCTTTCTTTTTCTGCAGTTCTCGTTTGAAAGCGAGGTCGACCGCTTGATCGAATCGACGCTTTCCCTGCTCGTGGAAAAAAGATCTTGGTTCTTCGAGCTTTTGATCCAGCATATCGGAATATCCTGCGTGGCCGTGTTCCTTGCAGTTATCATCGGCCTTTCAATCGGCATGGCCATCGCACAATGGAGACGCGGCGCGAAACCTGTTCTTGCGCTGGTGAACTTCATCTACACCATTCCATCCATTGCCTTGTTTGGCTTTTTGATCCCCGTTACCGGAATCGGAAACGCAACCGCCATCGCAGCCCTGAGCATCTACGCGCTCCTCCCCATGGTGCGCAACACCTACACCGGCCTCACCAGCATCGACCCTGCCATAACGGAAGCTGCACGCGGCATGGGGTCAACCAACGGACAACTGCTCTATCGCATCGAACTGCCTTTGGCCGCGCCCGTCATCGTAAGCGGCATTCGAACCACAACAACCATGACCATCGCTTTGGCCGGTATCGCCAGCTTCATAGGAGCCGGAGGGCTTGGAGTTGCCATTTACCGCGGCATCACCACGAACAACCTGGAAATGACCGTAGCGGGCAGCGCGCTCATCGCCTTGCTGGCCATCACGGTAGACCTGCTGCTGGGACTGATCGAGAAACGCGCGCGACGGCATTTGGAACCACGCAACGCACAACGCAGTGGCTGGCGGCTGGGAATATGCCTGACCGTTGCCGCGTTGATAGCCGCGTGCGGCATCGTTGCCATGGAACAGGGCCCGAGTCCCTTCGGACCAATGACGAACGAGGGTAAAAGCGGCGTTATCCGCATAGCCACAAAGCCCATGACCGAACAGTACATTCTTGGAGAGATGCTGAACACGCTGATAGAGCACGACACCGACCTTTCCGTTGAGCTTACGCAGGGCATAGGCGGAGGCACCTCCAACATTCAACCCGGCATGGAAAAGGGTGATTTCGATCTGTACCCCGAATACACCGGCACCGGATGGAACGCCGTGCTCAAGCATGACAGCACGTACGACGAATCCATGTTCGACACGATGCAGCAGGAATACCAAGACCGCCTGAACCTCACCTGGGTAGGCCTGTACGGTTTCAACAACACCTTCGGGCTTGCGGTAAGCAAGCAAGTCGCCCAACAATACAACCTGCACACGTATTCCGACCTTGCACGCGCAGCGGAAAGCCTTGCACTGGGCGCTGAACCTGACTTCTTCGACCGGCAAGATGGCTACCCCGGCCTGCAAAAAGCTTACGGGATGAACTTCGGAAGCACGCGCGATATGGACATCAGCTTAAAGTACCGCGCGCTGTTCGAAGGGCGCGTAGATGCCATCGCCATCTCCACAACCGACGGTCAAGCAGCCGACGACCGGCTTGTCGTGCTGCAAGACGACAAGGGGTTCTATCCCACGTATCTATGCGGGAGCGTCGTGCGCGTAGATACGCTGAACGCCCATCCCGAACTGAAAGCCGTGCTCGACAAGATGCGGGGCCTTATTTCGGACGTCGACATGGCGCGCATGAACAACCAAGTGGAAACCCAAGGTCGTGAGCCGAAAGACGTTGCTGATGCGTTCCTTGCTCAGAAAGGACTCCTATGATCGCAATTGAATTCAACGACGTTTCAAAGCAGTTCGGCAGCACGCGAGCCGTCGACCAGGTAAGCCTCTCCATCGAACAGGGAAGCTTCGTCACCATCATAGGCAGCTCTGGATGCGGCAAGACCACGCTGCTCAAAATGGTCAATGCCCTGGCCATGCCGGACGAGGGGAGCATTTTGATCCACGGCAAGTCCACCGCCGACCTCAATCCCATCGAACTCCGACGAAACATAGGCTACGCGATCCAAGGAAGCGTTCTGTTTCCCCATTTGACTGTCGAGCAGAATATCGCATACGTTCCGCGCTTGCTGAATCGGGGAGATCGTCGAAGAACCGAAGCCGCGGTGGACAAATGGATGAGCATCATTGGACTTTCACCTCAAATCAAAGACCGCTATCCTTCTGAATTGTCCGGTGGCCAGGCCCAGCGCGTGGGCATGGCGCGCGCATTGGCCGCAAGCCCCGACATTCTTCTTGCAGACGAACCTTTCAGCGCCGTCGACGCCATCACGCGAACCGCTCTGCAAGACGAGGTTAAACAGATTCACGACCAAACGGGCATCACGATACTGTTCGTCACGCACGATATAGACGAAGCCCTTGCGCTAGGAGATCGCGTGCTCGTCATGGAGCGCGGGCAGGCCGTTCAATGTGCCTCCCCGTGCGAAATTCTACGCAGCCCCGCCACGGACTTTGTAAAGCGCCTTGTCACCCGCAAGCAGCGCGTATTCTCCTGCTCGGAAACCCTTCCGTAAGATTTCCCCTCAAGGGGCTTCAAAAAAATAGTCAATGCCGTAGCATGGACCGTATGAGGTTGACCGCCCGGTCAAGCAAGAGGAGACGCCATGGTCAACAAGCACGGCAATTTGGAGAAGTTCGAACGACTGCCCGCAGAACGGCAGGAAGCCATCGTGAACGCCGCCGTTGAAGCATTCGGGCGAAACGACTACAAAAACGCCTCCACCGAAAGCATCGCGCGCAAAGCGGGCATCTCCAAAGGCCTGCTGTTCTTCTACTTCAAAAACAAAAAAGAGCTTTACCTTTACCTGATGGAATACTTGATGGAAAAAGTATCGCACCTGGTAGTCGATGATGAATTCTACGCCATTGACGACTTCTTCGACCTGTTCATCTACGCAGGGCAACGAAAATGCGCAGTCCTCTCCAAGTTCCCCTACGCGCTCGAATTCTCCATCCACGCTTTCTACCCCGAGCACAAAGACGTCAAGGACACCATGGAGAACTGGACGCAAAACCAAATCGACCTCATGTTCGCTGCGTATTTCAAAAACGTGAATTTCGACAAGTTTCGCGATGATGTAGACCCGCGCTACGTTGTCAACCTGCTGATATGGCTTGCCGACGGCTACCTACACCAGCAACAAGCCCTGAAAAAGCGGCTTGACATGGACGACATGATGACCGAGATGCATCGTTGGTGCGACATGCTGCGCACCTGGTCTTACAAAAAGGAGTACGTATGACAGGCAGTCAGGCGATTATCGAGCTGCAGGCGCTCACGAAAGACTACGGGGAGGGACGCGGCGCCTTCGATGTAACGTTCTCGGTCGAACGAGGCGAGGTGTTCGGGTTCCTGGGTCCCAACGGCGCAGGGAAAACCGTTACCATGCGCAATCTCATGGGCTTTATCAAGCCCGACAGTGGCACGGCGACCATTGCGGGGCTGCGCTGCTTTCAAGATCGAGCCAAAATCCAAAACCGGCTTGGCTATCTGCCAGGAGAAATCGCATGCATGGACGATATGACCGGCAGCGCGTTTCTCAACTTCATGGCGCGTATGAAGCACGTGGATTCAATGATGCGCATGCACGAACTGATCGACTATTTCGAGCTTGATCCTACGCGCAAGATTCGCAAAATGTCGAAAGGAACCAAACAAAAAGTGGGGCTGGTATGCGCGTTCATGGCGAAACCCGACATCGTGCTGCTTGACGAGCCCACCAGCGGCCTTGACCCTCTCATGCAAAACCGGTTTATCGACCTGGTGCTTGACGAGAAAAGCCGCGGCACCACCGTCTTTTTGTCGTCGCACCTGTTTGAAGAAGTTGAGCGCACGTGTGATCGGGTCGCCTTCATCCGCGGCGGAAGAATTGTTGCAGTCGAGCGCATGGGCGACGTGCAAAAGAACCGCAAGCGCATGTTCGCAATCACCTTCGCCCAACCGGAGGCCCGCGCGCGCTACCTAACAGCCCACCCCGAGGCGCGCGCGATCGGCGGTTCTACAGCAGAGATCGCCGTCACCGGAAACATGGACCTGTTCGTGAAAGATCTGGCCGCCTACCCCGTGCAGGATCTGTCTGCGCGGGAGCAAACGCTCGAAGAGCTGTTCCTGCACCTGTACGGCGCTCAGTTGAAGGGAGGCGTCCATGAATAGCACGCTGCTGGCGAAGGAGCTGAAGTCGAACGCGTTCGTGGCGATTATCATCTTCGCGGTTTTAGGGATGTACATAGCCTGTATCGTCATGATGTTCGATCCCAGCTTAGGCGAAAGCCTGAACATGATGATGGACAGCATGCCGGAGCTGTTCGCCGCCTTCGGCATGGGAACGCAAGCGACCACGCTGCTCGACTTCATGCTGAACTACCTGTACGGGTTCCTGCTGACCGTGTTCCCGTTCGTCCTGATTCTCATTATGGCAAACAAGCTTATGGTGCGTTACCTGGACCGCGGCACCATGAGTTACCTGCTGGCCACTCCCAACAGTCGCGTGCGCGTCGCGCTTACGCTTGCAGGGGCCATGATGGTTGTTCTGGCCCTGCTCATGGTGCTCACGACAGCTGCAGAAATTGCCTGTGCGGAGCTTATGTTCCCGGGAGACCTGGACATTCCAGGGCTGTTCCGCGCGAACGTCGGGCTGTTCTGCCTGTGGACGTTCTTGGCGGGCATGTGCTTCTTCTCAGCCTGCGCCTTCTCGAACGCAGGAGCGGCGCTGTGGGTTGGCGGCGGAGCGGGTATTGCGTTCTTCTTGATGCAAATGGTGGCGAAGGTGGGCGACAAGCTGGCCTTTCTGGACAAGGTCAACCCGCTTGCGATGTTCGACAGCTACGGTTTGGCGACAAGCGATGCTTCCGCTTACGCAGGGTCGGCAATCCTGCTTGCCCTCGGCATCGCCCTGTTCGCCCTTGCGATTGGCGTATTCAACCGCCGAGACTTGAGCATCTAGCGTAACAAGGCTGAGGGAGCGAGCGCCGCGCGCACCTCCCCCAGCCTTACGACCAACTGAATTACTGCTGCACGCTCACAGCAGAAAACGCGCCGCTCTCTACCGTCGCCTTTACAACGATGGTTGTATTCACATCGGCGGAATCGGTCGCGTTCGCCAGCTTGAACGTTATGGTCGACTCGCCGTTGTTCTGCTGGTCAGCCATAAACCCGAACACGTGCATGCCCGCAGAGCCTATCACGTCGTTCGCGTTTTGGTCGTAGTACGTAGAAGACGGCAGATCCGCATCCGTGTCCTTCAGCACCGAATCGCCGCTCACGTCGGACGTCCACTGATACTGAGCGTCGGCGCTCGAATCCAAAAGCACCAGCATGTCGCCGTTGGAATACGCAACCCATCCGTTCGACACCTTCAAAACCGTTCCTTCGGCCAAGCTGCTGCCGTCGCCCATTTGATTTGCAGCGTTGTCGCTTGCCGCCGAGTTGTTCGCGGGAGCAGCGTTGTCCGAATTCGTTGCGGCATTGGTATCGTTTGAGCAGCCGGCCATTGCAATCAACGACGCCAAAAGCAGCGCCACCGCACTTCCTACCATAGAAAATTTTGCAATTTTAGTCATGAAATCCTCTCTTTCTTTGCATGCACTTCGAAAACCGCACGTTCTTTTGTCTGCGCAAACAGGGATGTGCTCCAACCCATCCTAGGAGCATGTTTCCTACTCTGAACTGGCCTTGCTCGTACGTTTGGCATCCGTAACCGCATCGATTTCATTCCGAAACCCATCCCCTCGCAACAAGTCGTTATCCAAAACTTTCAACTTTTCTTAAAAAAGTCGTTGACAGAAGATGGGAGTACGGGCATAATATCTTTCGCTGCTTCGACGTGCGCCGTTACCTCAGCTGGATAGAGGGACTGACTACGAATCAGTACGTCGGGGGTTCGAATCCCTCACGGCGCACCATTTAGCATTCAAAACCGTCCAACTGGGCGGTTTTTTTGCGTCTCTTGCAAAACAGAGGAGCTGCCCTCCCCCGAAACAGTGACGAACCTTGCCGGTGCATCGCATTCCGGTGCGCCGGCAACAGGGCTCGCAGCGTCGCTTCCAAGAACCCGCATGCAAGCAGCCCGACGGCTCGTTTCAAATGCGGCTACGACCACCCGGAGCAACCTTGTAACCTACACAAACAAAAAACACGCCCGGATGCTCGGCCAATGAGGTATGATACGTACCAGTTGCGTTGACAATGCGCTTCGATGGCAGCATGCTCATACGCAAACGCGATCAGACGGTTTGACTGAACGGCACGCCGTTCAGAAGCCCGAAATCCGCAACGACTGGTATCAGCACGTGCGGTTTTTTTATTGGTCAATAGGAAAGGGACTTTGTTGAAGGTTCGAAAATCGAAACCTCACAGTAAGTAGCCCTCCTTCGATTTCCTTACGTCGGCAGTCGAAGGTGGCTGCGGCGCTCGTGTTTGACATAGATTTTACTCCCCCGCATCGGGATGCGCGTAACCGCACGCGTTACCATGGGATACGGTACGATCGCTTGCGAACACGGGCATGAACAGTAAGGGATAAACCATGCTCTACCTCTCTCAAATGATGGGGAAACCCGTCGTAGACGCCACGGGCGAAAAGATCGGCACGATCTCTGACCTGGCCATTTCAACTGGCGAGGTGTTTCCGCGCATCACGAGCCTGGCTTTTCAAGGGCCCGGCAAAGTGCCGTTCATGATCTCATGGCGCAAATACGTCGAGGAGTTCGACGAAACCGGCATCACGCTCACCGTGGAAGCGCACGACATCCGCTTCAGCTATCTGCAACCTGACGAAGTTCTTCTCGCGCGCGACTTGTTGAACCGTCAGATCGTCGATACGCAAGGCATGAAAGTCGTTCGCGTCAACGATCTCAAGCTTTCCGTGTCGGGTTCGCAGCTACGCCTGCTTGGCGCCGAAGTGGGCGCGCGCGGCATCCTGCGCGGTCTGGCCCCCTGGCTCGAACGCGCCGTTGTAGCAGTGGCCAAGGTGTTCGACAAAAAAATCGACGAGCAGATCATCGCATGGAACTACATGGACCTGCTTGACCGCGACCTGTCCGAAGTACAGCTGTCCGTTACGCACAAGCGCTTGGACGAGCTCCATCCCGCAGACGTGGCCGATATCCTGGAGCAACTTGACCCGCAGCAGCGAGCCAACGTGTTCCAGCACCTCGACGACGCTCAAGCAACCGAGGCTATCTCGGAAATGGAAGACGAGTACCAGGCCGACTTCATCGAAGACCTCGACGACGCCCGCGCCGCCGGCCTGCTGGGGAACATGGACCCGGACGACGCTGCAGACATCGTGCGCGACCTGTCGTACGAGAAAGCAGAAACCCTGCTGCGCCTCATGGGCGTGGAGGACGCCACCGAGATCCGTCGCCTGCTTGGATACAAGGACGGCACGGCCGGCGGTATGATGACCACGCAGTTCGTTTCCGTCAAGGCCGACACCACCGTTGGCGAAACCATAGAAGTACTGCGCGAACTGCCCGAAGACCATCCCACCGTGCATTACGTGTATGTGCTGGACGACTACGATGAATTCATCGGCGTGCTCAGCCTGCGAACCCTTGTGCTGACCGACGATGCGAAACCCGTGCGCGAAGTCATGTTCGACGACGTGATTTCCGCAACGCCAGAAGAAACCGAAGAGGACGTGGCTGCCGACATCTTCAAGTACGAGCTGCCCGCCATGCCGGTGGTGGACGAGCATGGCGTGCTGCTGGGCATCGTCACCGTTGACGACGCCTGGGACGCTATCGAGGAGGACGTCAGCAGCGACAAGACGCAGGTAACCGCGGCGAAGATCGTTGGCGGCATCATTGGCGCCGTACTGTTCTTGGTCCTGTACACGATGGTGTTGTTCCAGATCATCGGCTACGATTGGAGGTAGCCTCATGGTCGAAAAGAACCTCGAGCGCGCGGACGCTGCGCAAGCGATCGACGAAACCGCACCTGAGAAAAAGAAACCCGATAAGCTCTGGCTGCTCTTGGCCGCCATGGGGCCCGGCATCGTAACGGCTATGGCCGGCAACGACGCCGGCGGCATTTCAACGTACTCCACCGTGGGAGCCAAGTTCGGGTTCGCCACGTTGTGGGTCATCCCCGTCATGTGCGTCCTGCTTATCGTGGTGGAGCTGACCGCCGCAAGAATGGGAGCCGTCACCGGCAAGGGCTTTGCGGCCCTCATCCGCGAGCGCTTCGGCATTCGCCTAACGGCGCTGGCCATGTTAGCGCTGCTCGTCGGTAACGTGTGCACCACGTTTTCGGAGTTCGCAGGCATCGCAAGCGGCATGGAAATGTTCGGCGTGTCGAAATATTTGGCAGTTCCGGTAGCCGCAGCTGCGGTGTGGCTGCTTATCGTGGGCGGCAGCTACAAGCGCGTAGAGAAAGTGTTTCTGATACTGTCGTTGGTGTTCGTCACGTACATCGTAGCCGCGTTCATGGCGCAACCGGACTGGGGCCAGGCACTGCAGAGCACCGCCATCCCCCGCATTGTGGAAGACAAGAGCTTCGTTTCCCTGGTCATAGCCATGATAGGCACGACCATCGCGCCGTGGATGATGTTCTTCAACCAGAGCAACGTGGTTGAAAAGGGCATCTCGGTAAAGGATCTGTTCTCCCAAAAAGTGGACGTGATTGCCGGCACGATAGCGGCTTGCCTGGTGGCGTGGTTCATCATCGTGACCACGGGCGCCGTGCTGCATCCGCAGGGAATCGAAATCGAATCCGCTGCCGATGCAGCACGCGCTCTCGCACCGTTCGCCGGGCACTACGCTGAAGCGCTGTTCGCCATCGGCCTGGTAGCTGCGTCGTTTCTTGCAGCATGCGTATTGCCGCTTACCACGGCGTTCGTTATTTGCGAAGCCTTCGGGTGGGAAGCGGGCGTTTCTTTCAAATGGAAGGAAGCGCCGCTGTTCAAGAGCATCTTCACGTGCATTATCGTGTTCTCGGCCGTCATTGTGCTGGTTCCGAACATCGATTTGATGAACGTCATGCTCACGGCCCAGTTCGTAAACGGCCTTGTACTGCCGGTGCTGCTGGTGTTCATGGCAATTATCGCAGCCGACAAGCGCGTCATGGGCGCCTTCCGTTCGCGCATGACGTCTCGCGTGCTCATCTGGCTGACGGTGGGCATCGTAACGGTGCTCACCGTCGCCTTGCTGATCATGCAGCTTCTGGGTATCGGCTAGTTGTCCGCCACCAGGCGCTGGCTTTCCTGCTTGAGACGATCGGAGAGGTATTGCCGGCTGCTTGATTCGTCCTGAACGCACCCGAGCAGCATGTCGATGGTCAAGCTGGAAAGATACGCGTCCATGCTTTCTTCGATCAAGTTGTACGTTTGCTTGATGTTGTCGACCATCTCGCCGCCCTTGCGCGCGTTGCGCTTTTCACGCGTGGCGCGCTTGGAGTCTTCGTCAAGCGCCTTGATGATTTCAAGCACACTGATTTCGGAAGCATCCTTGGCCAGTCGATAGCCCCCGTGCTTGCCCGGTCGGGCCTCGATGATGCCCGCATTGCGCAAAAGCTGCGCAAGCTGGATCAGGTAGTCGCGAGGAATGGACATATCCTCGGCAATGTCTTTGGAGGAGCAGGTAGCCCCTTGCGCAGCCAAGTACAGAATGGCTCGCATGCCGTAATCGGTCGATGCTTTGAGTTGCACTGGTATCTCCTAACTCGATCCATCACCGGACTCATATTGAGATTCGCGGTAAACGGTTCGCCTTATGGTCAAAGGTTGGCTTGAGTGTACCTAATTCCGATCGATTATAGCAAGGTCATTGATAGGCATGTAGGTCAAACCGAATTGAAACGGTTACGTTTACGATACGTTGCATGCACAAATAAGGTGCTACAGGCCGTCAACCGGCAGGGTCACGCGTGCAAGACCGAATCGCGCGAACGGGTACGGCGCGCAATGCAAGCCGGACAGCTTAGGCTATACTGGCTCGCATGGATGAGAAGAAACGTGTTCGAGAAGAAGTCCTTCGTCGTCGAGATGCTTTGAGCGCTCAAATTCGCGCGCGCAAAAGCCTTGAGATTTGCCTTCGGCTGGAACGTTTGATTGCGGAATGCCTATCAACAGACCCCGCAAGCGAAGAAGCGATTTCCCACACCGACGCGAAGCATGCGAGCGGAAGTCCGGGCGCCTGTTTCGACAAGCCTTGCATTGCCGTGTTCTCCGCCATGCGCAGCGAGGTGGATTTGAGCGCTTTCGTGCAAGCGGCGCATACGCGCGCATGGAGCGTGTGCTTTCCCTGTATGCTGCGCGAAGCCGCCGACCAGCCTGCGCGCATGGCGCTCTACCGTGTGACGCGCGCACAGCTCGATCGTGCACAAACGACGTTTCTCGACCATCCGCTTCGCTGCCTAACGCCTGCAACGCTTGAACGCAACGGGTTCGAAGCCGTTCATCCCAACAAGCTCGACGTAGTAGCCGTGCCGCTGGTTGCGTTCGACGGACAGGGCAACCGTCTGGGATACGGCGGCGGCAACTACGACCGCCTGCTCCCCAACCTGCGCGCCGACGCTCTTGTTGTGGGCGTGGCGTTCAGCGAGCAACGCGTAGAGGTCGTGCCCTGCGAGCCTCACGACCAACCGCTTCCGCTTATCATCAGCGCCTAAAAAAGGAGGGCGCGGAACGAATCCCGCGCCCTCCCCTTGTTTCCTTCGAGCTCAAAACTACTTGGCTGCCCCGTACTTCGAACGGTTGAGCACCAGCACGGCCAGCACCATAACCACAGCGCCGCCCGCAAGGGAAATCCACGGATTGCCCGTGAAGCCGGCAACCACGTAACCCGCGAAGCAGATAACCGCAACCACGGAGGCGTACGGCAGCTGCGTGGCAACGTGGCGCAGGTGGTTGCACTGCGCGCCCGCCGACGACAAGATAGTGGTGTCCGAAATGGGGGACACGTGGTCGCCGTACACCGCACCACCCAGCGTGGCGCCGACGGCAACCAGGAACAAGGGGCCTTCAACCGGGAACACGCCGATAACGATAGGCAGAATAAGCGCGATAGTACCCCACGACGTGCCCATAGCGAAGCCGATGAAAGCAGCAACCAGGAAGATCACGGCGGGCAGAAGCTCCAAGCCAACGCCGATGCTGTTCAGGAAGCCGCTGACAAACTCTCCCGTGCCCAGCAGGTAACGGCAGGTACCGCCCAAGCTCCATGCCAGCACCAGGATCATGATGGCGCCCACCATCGAGCGAACGCCTTCCGAAATGCCCTCCATGTAGCCCGAAAGCGTCATGAGCTTGCGGGGCAAGAACATTCCGGCCGACACGACCAGCGCCACGCACACGCCAATGCACAGGCCGAACACCGGGTTCTCGCCCACGGCAGTGGAGAAGTCGACGCCCTGGAAGAAGCCGCCTGCGTACAGCATGCCCAGAATAGAGAACACGATCAACACGATGATCGGCACGATCAGGTCGAACACGCGCCCCTTGTCGGAGATGGTCATGCCCTTGAACTCTTCGACGGCCGCTTTCGCAGCATCTTCAAGCTCGTCTCGCTCGGCAACGATCGTCTCGATCTTGGCCGGCAGCGGGTCGCCTTCGGCGGTGCCGTCAAGGCGAGCCGTGGACACGGCCTCAAGCGCGCTGTCGGGCGAAGGGATGCGCTGCTGCTGGTCGGCCGACTTATGAGCATCGGCCTCTGCTTGGCGCATGGGACCGAAGTCGCGATTGGAGAAGCACATGAAGAATACGAACACGATGGTCAGAAGCGCATAGAAGTTGTACGGGATGGACTGGACGAACGTGGTGAACCCGCCTTCGCCCAAGTAGCCGCCCACGGCAACGGCCCACGACGACACCGGCGCGATGATGCAGATGGGAGCGGCGGTGGAGTCGATGATCCACGCCAGCTTCTCACGGCTGATGTTGAAGCGGTCGGTAACGGGGCGCATGACCGCGCCCACCGTCAGGCAGTTGAAATAGTCGTCCACGAAAATGATGATGCCCAGAAGCGCGGTCAAAACCTGCGCCATTTTCGCGTTCTTGATGTGCGTGGAAACCCACTCGGCGTACGCACGGGAGCCGCCAGCCGCGGCAATGACCACCACAAGCGCGCCTAAGAGCGCCAAGAACAACAGCAACGCCCCGTTGCCCGCTATCTGTTCCGCCATCATCTGCGGAACCATGGTGAACGAGTCCACCAACTGCTCGAACCCGGCACCGTTCAGCGTGAACTGGTAAATAACCATACCCGTGAACACGCCGATAGCAAGCGACGAGTACACCTCCTTCGTGATAAGGGCCAATCCGAGCGCCAAAATCGGCGGAACGATGGACCACACCCCCGCACTGATCAGGTCAAAACCTTCCATACAATCCCCTTCGTCGATATGACAACCGTGCGGTCGGGCGTGCCGGTTCCCTTCGAACGCACACGCGCGGCTGCACAATAATGGTCACTAGTATACCGAACCTCGCTCGAACGCGAAGGAAAACGCGGATGTTTAAGCCGCAAAATAGCGGTATCACCAGGCGAGCGTTACATTCTTGGGGATGTTCGGCGCAAGGTTTTACCGCGTCGCAAAGCTCAGCACGATCGGAATGATCCACAGCACGAAGATGACCGCGAACGGCCAGCGATGCTCATTGCTAACTGCCACGAACTCCCGTATGAACGCCGTCGGCCAGAAGTACCGGGCGGTCGTGCTTCCCACGCCGTCAGCGGCAAGACCAATCTTATGCGCGTACTCGGCAGCTCGGAACACGTGGTAGTCGCTTGTCACCACAACCGCACGGTAGCTGTCCTCGCCCGACCGGGCGTCCATGATCGCCTTGCTGTTGCGCAGGTTTTCCATCGTGGTTGAAGACCGGTCCTCCACGAGAACCGCATCGGCGGGCACGCCGCAACGATCGACCAAATACGTCCGCATGGCTTGAGCTTCCGAAACCTGCTCGTCAGGGCCTTTTCCGCCGGATGCCAGCATCAGCGCGCGACAGCCGCCAGCCTTCCACAGCTCCACGCCCTTGTCCAAGCGCCCTGCGAGCAGCGGAGTAGGCTCGGTGCCCGACAAGCCGGCGCCGTGCACCACAATGTAGTCGTAGTCGCGACGCTTCGGCAAGCGACGATACAGCCACGAATACAAAAGCAGCGCGAAGAAGGTGAACGCGACGTACGAGCCTTCCATCAAAACAAGGAGGTACAGGGTCAGCACCGGGCCTGGAGCCTGCCAAAGCACCAGCAGCGGACCGGCCAGACACACCGCCACAATGGCTAAAGCCATCAACCCAGGCAGCGCATGCGAAAGCGAGAAGCCCTCGCGCCTAATCACGACAACGGCATTCGCCAGCAAGAACACAACCAGAGCAATCGTGCCGAAGGGAATGGCCAGAATTCCCAAGCCGAACAACCATGGCATGTTGAACTGTATGGACATCCCCCAGAAAGCGAACAGGCACAACAGCAAGAAGTACATGGCGTTGCGGAACTGACGAGGCTCTTTACGGTAATTCCGCACGAACAGAAACCCGAAAACAAGAGCCGGCAAGTACGTGAACAGCAGCGAAAGGAACATGAGAAACCTTTGATAATCGCGGAGGTCTTTTCCCTAGTATATCGCCTGACATTTCTTTGTCGCTAATCTGTTGCAAAGAACGCGCCTTTTGAGCAAACCGCCGAAGAGGGGCGGGCGTTCGGGTGCAGGGCCCGCAGCCGGTTCGGGCACCGGGGCGCAGGGCCGGCCGCCAGGACGCGGGGCGGGCGTTCGGGCGCAGGGCCGTTCTGTCAAAACGAACGAGTTTTGCTGGTCCTCGATCAAGGATAAAGGGATGCCACACGCGTATGACCTGGTACGATAAAAATCGCATGCACGAGAACTTTCCTCGAGGGAAGCAAAACCGCCGCAAAACTCGTTCGTTTTGACAGAACTTGCCGCCGCGCCTCAAATCCCGGTAGCAACAACCCGGCCGCCGGCCCCGCGCCCCAGCCCCAAGCCTCGGCCCCAACCCCACGCCCCGCCCCAGCCTGAAGAACGCAAACCCGCGTGCCAAGAGCCCCTCAAGCCCGGACCCTCGGCATGCAAGCGCAAGCCGCTGCTACTTTGCTTCGGCTTCCAACTCTTGAACGTACTCGCGATCGATGGCTCCCTGAACGCTCGGCGGGTCGATGTCGAAAGGAACGGACTTGGTGAACAGGCTGACCAGGGGAACCAGCACCAAAGAAAGCACCATGGCGATAGCGCCGCAGTTGATGGGAGAAGCGATCAACGGAGCGCCGAAGAAACCCGCGATCATGTTTCCGGTAGTCAGACCCACGCCCACGATAAAGCTAACCCATACGGCAGAGCGCGAAATACGCTTGGAGTACAGCCCCCAGAAGAACGGTCCCAGGAAGGCGCCGGCGAGCGCGCCCCACGAAATGGACATGAGCTGCGCAATGAACGTAATGGACGAGTTGTACTGCACAAGCGCAATCACCGCAGAGATCACGATGAACACCACCAGCAGCACGCGCATGTAGAACAACTGCATCTGCTCGGGCATCTTCTTCACGATGTTTCCCTTGATCAAGTCAAGCGTCAACGTGGAAGACGACGTCAGGACCAGCGAGGAAAGCGTAGACATAGACGCGCTCAGCACCAGCACGATCACGATGCCAATCAGCAGGTCAGGCAGCGTGGACAACATGGTGGGCATAATGGAGTCGTACACCGGCGTTCCCGCAGCGGTCATTTCCACCTGGTCGCCGTACAGGCGCCCGAAACCTCCCAAAAAGTAGCTTCCTCCGGCAACGACCATGGCGAACACGGTCGAGATGATAGCGCCCTGCTTGACGGCGGGACCGCTTTTTATAGCGTAGAACTTCTGGACCATCTGGGGTAAACCCCAGGTACCCAGGCTGGTCAGCACGATAACGCCGATCAGGTCGGGAAGGTTCGGACCGAAGAAGCTCACAAACGGGCCGGCCATCTGAGAGCCCTCTGCCGGAATAAGCGAAAGCTGGTTAATGGCCTCGGTAAACCCGCCGTTGTTAGACAGCACGGCGGCAATGACGGCAACAATTCCCAGCAGCATGACGATACCCTGGATAAAATCGTTCACGACGGTGGCCATATATCCGCCCAGCACCACGTATATGCAGGTGACGACCGCCATTCCGATAACGCATACCTCGTACGGCAAACCGAACGCCATGCCGAACAAACGCGACAGCCCGTTGTACACGCTCGCGGTGTACGGAATCAGGAACACGAAGATGATGGCAGCGGCAGCGATGCGCAAGCCTTTCGAATGGTAGCGCGCTCCGAAAAACTCGGGCATCGTGGCCGCCTTCAAGCGATGCGTGACCTCGCGCGTACGCGGGCCAAGCACCCACCAGGCAAGCAAGCTTCCCAAAATAGCATTGCCGATGCCAATCCACGTGGCAGCAAGACCGTATTTCCAACCGAACTGTCCCGCATACCCCACGAAGATCACCGCGGAAAAGTAGCTTGTGCCGAACGCGAATGCTGAAAGCCACGGTCCTACGGAGCGACCTCCCAGCACGAACCCGTCAACGCTGGTGGTGTGTCGTCTGCAGTAAATGCCCACGCCTATCGCCACTCCGACAAATATGAGCACCATGCAAATTTTCTCGATCATGCGGATTATTCCTTACGTTGAATGCCTGCAACAAAAAAGCCCGTTCAAGAGCTTGAAGGCGCACACGAATTTCCAACGGATGCGTCGAGGTACGACGACGCGCCAGCAGAACCCCGTGTGCTAGAGGTATCGATAGGAATAATAGGAAACGTAATGAGGCTCGGCGGCGTCGAGCGCGCAGGGCTTCGAGCCCAAGTCGAGCGGTGCGAGAATTTCTGAGGACCGAGGGGCGAAAGCCCGGCACGCCGCCGCGAGAGCCAGCTCCAAACGCCAGCGTTCGTCAACAACGATATGTCCCTTTGCAGAATGCATGGGGACACTTTACCATAGCGCAGCGCCAACAGGCGGCAAAATACCGCGAACGAGCCATGCGCTTCTTCGCGCAGACGCAAGCCGTGGACCGCAAGCCCTAGGCCACAGGTGACGAACCGCGAACCGCAAGCCGCAGTCGACAGGCAACGAACCCGCCTTCTTCACGCGCAGCGCGCAAGACAAAGGCGTCGACAATCCGTCGCGCCAAAGCAAAAACCTCCCCGCACGCCTGCTCAGCGCACGGGGAGGAGCACCATCAACGTATCATCCGCGCAAGCCTCACGCTAAAGCGCATTTAGTATCGGCTGTCGAAGATGCGCTTGGTCTTCTTTTCGCTGCGCGGAAGCTCACCCATGGGAACGCCCTTGGCGTCAGGAGTGCAACCGCATTTCGCCTTGAAGATCATGGCGAGTTCCTGCTCGGCGCGCTCCTTTGCCTCGTTCTGCAACGCGGTCTCGAACAGAACGGTCAGCACGTCTTTGCCGCTGATGTTCTCGATCATCACCTGGTACTCGCTGGAAGCCCCGTCGGTTATCGAGATGACCTCTTCAACCTGAGCCGGGAAAATGTTGCAGCCCTTCACCTTGAACATGTCGTCGGTGCGGCCCGTCAGCGTGTCGATGCGCGGATGCGCCAGCCCGCAGGCGCAGTCGCCGGGGATGATGCGCGTCAGGTCGTGCGTGCGGTAGCGAATGAGCGGCGCGCCCTGCTTGCGCAACGTGGTCAGCACCAGCTCGCCCACCTCGCCGTCGGGCACGGGCGCTCCCGTAACGGGGTCGACCACTTCGATATACACGTAGTCGGCCCACACGTGCATACCGTTGTGCTCGCTGCACGAAATACCGATGCCGGGGCCGTACACCTCCGTCAGTCCGTAGATGTCGAAGATCTCCACGCCCAACTCGCCCGAAATGCGCTGGCGCATCTTGTCGCCCCAGCGTTCGCTGCCGATAACGCCCTTGCGCAGGCAGATCTTGTCGCGCAGGCCGCGCTCGGCAATCTCTTCGGCCAGCAGCAGCGCGTACGAGCTGGTTGCGCACAGCACGGTCGATTTAAGATCCTGCATCATCTTCAGCTGCTTTTCCGTGTTGCCCGGCCCCATGGGAATAGCCATCGCGCCCAGTCGTTCGGCACCCAGCTGGAACCCGATGCCCGCCGTCCACAAGCCGTAACCAGGCGTGATGTGGATGCGATCCTTATTGGTGATCCCTGCGGTTTCGTAGCAGCGCGCAAACTGCACGGCCCAGTCGACAACGTCCTGCTGCGTATAGGGAACGATCACGGGCGTGCCCGTGGTTCCGCTGGAGCTGTGTATGCGCACGATCTCTTCGTCGGGAACGGCTTGCAGTCCCAAAGGATACGCGTTGCGCAGGTCGTCTTTTTCGGAGAAGGGCAGCTTCTCGAAATCTTGCTGAGTCTGCACATCGGACAAGTCGATGCCCTCGAACTTGGATCGATAGAAGGCGGAACGGTTTTTCAGCGTTTCGAATTGCTTTTTGATAAGGGAAAGCTGATCGGCAGTCATCTGCATGAGGGGTCCTTTTCTCTCAACCGGAATGTTCGATTCATAGATGCTTCAAGCCTGCACAGAGCGAGACTTGAAGCTAAAGCCATCGACCAGCCGGACCCACGGCTATACAAGGCATATTGTTGAATACGAATTCCATGCGTTCCATTCTAGGCGAACAATCGAACAATGCAAAGCACTTTGAAAAGGACGAGCCTACCTTGCCGCCACATCGATGGCAGCAAGGTTGAGGTCCACGAAGCGCGGCTTCACGCACGCGCGGACCGCGCGGCGCAAGTCGTCCAGGCTGATCGGGATGCAGTTCGTGTTCAACGCACTAGCCAGCAGCAGCGTGTTGAGCACCTTGCGGCCGCCGGCCGCCTCCGTCAACGCGGCGTCGTCTATGGCAATCAGTCGAGCTTGCGTCCCAGCCAAAGATCGAGCGATGCCGTCCACAACGTCGTCGGCGCGGTAAGGATGCTTGCCCAGCGCCGCAGTCACCGGCTGGATGGCCGTAACCGCAGTAACCATCACCCCGTCGGAAGAAAGATACGGAAGAACGCGCGCCGCCTCGGCGGGCTCGAATGCAATCACCAGATCGGCCGTGCCCTGTGCAACCAATGGCGCGAACACCTCTTCGCCCTGATCGCCCATGCGCACGTGAGACACCACGTTCCCGCCGCGCTGCGCCATGCCGATAGTCTCGGCAGTGCGAACATGCCAACCCTTGTCCTGGGCCGCTTGAGCCAGAACCTTCGCAGCCAGCACGGTTCCCTGGCCGCCGACGCCCGCAAGCAGCACATTACGCATGGGAGCCTCCTTCCATCGCAGAGCCGTTAAGGGGTTTGTCCGCCAACGACGCATTCGCGTCCGACATCGTGATCGCATCGAACGGGCACACCTGGGTGCACAGGGTGCATCCGTTGCATAGGCTTTCGTCAACGAACGCCTGACCGCGCTCTTTGCTCTTTGGCCCGCGCGCATCAACGTTGAACCCTATACCCGGGCAGCCAATTTCCGTGATGCACTTTTTACAGCCCGTGCACAGATCCTGGTCGATCACCGCCGGAGGATTCGGCTTCACCAGCTGAATGCAAGGAGATTCGAACAGGATGGCGGAGGGGCCCTCGAACGAGACGGCCTTCTGAGCGGCCTTCGTGGATTCGTCGAAGTTCAGCGGATCAGCATGGACGATGCATTCGAAGCCCACGGCCTCCAGAACGCGCTCGATAGAAATAGGGGTGCGCGTATCTCCCATCAGCGTCACGCCGGTGCCCGGATGCGGCTGAGAACCGGTCATGGCAGTGGTCGCGTTATCCAGCACGCACACCGTGATGTCGTGGCCGTTGTACACCGCGTTCACAATGCCCGGAAGACCGCTTGCGAAAAACGTCGAGTCGCCCACGAACGCGAGCGTTTTCTTCTGCGGCTCGGCCACGGCAAATCCTTGCGCCATCGTGATACCCGCGCCCATGCACAAGCACGTGTCGACCGCATCGAGTGGCTGGGCGTTGCCCAGCGTGTAGCAGCCGATGTCTCCGCACAGGACGGCGGGCGTACGGCCCAGAGCACGTTTAATGGCGTAGAAGCTGCCGCGATGAGGGCAGCCTGCGCACAAAACGGGCGGGCGGACCGGCAGCGGAGCGTCAGCGGACTCGTACACGGGCGGCTGGGCGGCGGAGCGCCCGTCGGAAAGGCCCAGAAAGCGAGTGATTCTGACGACGGCATCGTCCACGTCGTTCTCGCCGCGGTCGCGCACGTCACCGGTAAGCTTGCCCTTCACGTCGAACGACGCATGCGTGCGTCCCGCAAAGACCAGCAAAGCGTCTTCCAGCACGTGGTCGAGTTCTTCAAGCACGAGCACCTGGTCAAGCCCCTGCGCGAAGCGTTCGGCGGTTTCCTCGGGGAAGGGATACGGGGTTCCCACCTGCCAAAAACGATAGGCCGGGACCTCGAAGCCCTCAAGCGCCGCACGCTCCTCGATCATGCGCAAGGCTTCCCGCGCGTAAGCAGCCGAAACGCCGCCCGCCACAATGCCCAAGCGGGGAACGGAAGCTTCCTGCGACGCGTCTTCCGCGGCAGCAGGGTGCGCGGCGCCGCCTTCTTCAATCGGGTTGAACGCCGACAGAACCGGATCGTTCGCATAATCGCCGGCGATGCACCGCAAGCGCTCGTTTATCTCGCCGTGCGCTTCGTATGCGCGGCGCGGGAAGATGACCCATTTCGGATCGCGCTCGAAGCCCTCTTTCGGCACCGGACGGGCAACCGTCGTCTCGGCAACCTCGAAGAACGTGGACGCGTGGCAAATGCGCGTGGTAGGCCGCACGATAACGGGCGTAGCGTAGCGCTCGGACAGGTCGAAGGCGGCCTGCATCATGGCAAACCCCTGGTCGGGAGTAGCCGGATCAAGAACGGGGATCTTCGCGAACGAGGCGAAGCGGCGCGTGTCCTGCTCGGTTTGAGACGATATGGGGCCGGGATCGTCGGCCACGAACAGCACGGTACCGCCCTTCACGCCCACGTAGTTCAGGCTCATCAGCGGATCGCTCGCAACGTTAAGACCCACCTGCTTGCAGGTGAACAGCGTGCGTGCGCCGCAGTAGGCAGCACCGGCCACCACTTCAAGCGCGCTCTTCTCGTTCGTCGACCACTCCACATGGACGTCGCGCGCGCTGCCTGCGCCGTGCAGTTTCGCTATCGTCTCGATAACCTCGGAAGACGGAGTGCCAGGATATCCCGCCACCACGCGCACGCCCGACTCAAGCGCCGCGTGCGCGAACGCTTCGTTCCCCATCAACAATTGCTTCGTCATACGTCTCGCCTGTCTCGCTTTTCGCGGTTCGTGAAGGACCTGCACACGAACGAGTGTTTCACGTGAAACATTTCCGTTCCCATGATAGCAAACCCTTCGCTAGGATTTTCGATGGAGCCGCTGCACATCGGTCGCAGGAGAGCCTTCTCCACAGGAAGTGCCGCGCGACCTCGAACAAGAGGTGCGCTTTGCCCGTTGTCGAACGGCATTCGATATGCAACGAGAGACGCGCAGCGAAGCAAGCGCAACCGGGCCGCGAGCATTCCGAGCAAAACCGCCCCGCCGAGCGAACATCGACATCGGGTTGATCGGCGGTCCCTGAAAATGTGGACGCGAGCGGGGGGCCTGCGGCACCGATCGTCGCCTACAAAACCATAAAACCGCGCATTGGCCTTATCCTGGAACGCGACGGGCATTTTTACGAATACGCCGATCGGAATTGCTCTTCGAAGCTTGATTTCTTTGACATGGGCCCCGTTCGCATCCGCGCAGTTCATCCTCGAACCCCCTCTATGCAGGCAAGAAATTCTTATGTCGTTTCTGATATAAAAGCAAAGAACTTTACCCAAGGCGCGTTTGCGCTCAAAATGGAGGCGCATCGTTTTGCATCCCCGAGAGCAGGAGGTTCCTATGAAATGCCCCCTCTGCGATGTCGACCTGATCATGAGCGAGCGCCAAGGCATCGAGATCGATTACTGCCCGCAATGTCGCGGCGTATGGCTCGACCGCGGCGAGCTTGACAAGATCATCGAGCGCTCAACGTCCCTGGCGGCCCCCGCTGCCGCGCCGAGCGCATCGTATGCAAGCGCGCCCGAGCGCTACGACGAGCGCCGTTACGACGATCGCCGCTATGAGGACAAATACCGTGACGACTATTACAAAAAGGGAAAGAAGAAAAAGCGCGGGGATTTCCTGGGCGACCTCTTCGATTTCGGCGACTAGCCAGCTTCGTGCGTCGCGTGGCCGTCCGAAGACTACCGCAATACGTCGTTAGGCGGCCACACGCGCTCGAACCCTCACGATCACCAGTTTCGTTACGGGATACAGAACAACTTCGTACAGCACCTTGAACAGCACTTGCGAAGCGACCATGGCAATGACGACCTCCGGCGAAAACGTTCCGGCGAACGCGATGGTAATAAACACAAGGGAGTCCACCGTTTCCCCTAAAAGGGTCGACGAAACGCAACGAAAGAACAGGTGCTTGTCGAAGCGCCGCTTCAAGGACGCCATCACGTACGAGTTGAGCAAACTCCCCAGCAAATAAGCGGCAAGCGAGCCTAAAAGAATGCGCCACGAGCTGCCCAGCGTAATAGCGAAGGCGCTGTCGACGCTCGGATCAAGGCCCGGAAGCGCGATGGCAACATGAAACGCCAACGCCGCCAACGCCGCCAATGCGAATCCCAGCAAAATAGCCGAGCGCATGCGCTTGAATCCGAACACGTCGGACAGCACGTCATTGATTATATACACCACGGGGAACGTCAAAATAGATGCTGGAAGCGTAAAAAGCCCCAGATCAAGAGCTTTTGCGGCCAGTACGTTCGATATAACCAACGTACCGCAAAACAGCGCCGTGAACACTCCGTACACGCGCAAGCCTTCCGCCGAAACGGCCGGGGCGCCGTCTCTTGCCGGGCAGACAAGAGCGGCGCCATCCCCCTGATGCTCGGTCACGTTCGCCTGCTCCTATGCTTCGGCCATGCCCTGCTTGAAGTCGATGATCTTCTGACGCGCGTCGTCGCAGCCCGTGCCCAGCATTTGAACAGCTAAGATAGCGGCGTTCTTCGCGCCGTTGATAGCAACGCACGCTACGGGAACGCCGGAAGGCATCTGCACCATGGAAAGAAGGGAGTCCAATCCGCCTAGGTCGCTGGTCTTCATGGGAACGGTGATGACCGGGTTCGGCGTGTAAGCCGCCACCACGCCGCCCAAATGCGCCGCCTTGCCGGCCGCAGCCACAATCACGCGGATGCCGCGCTCGTGCGCAGTAGACGCCCAGTCGTGCACGTCCGCCGGCTTGCGATGCGCGCTGGCAACTTTGACCTCGTACGGAATGCCGAACTCGTCAAGCTGCTTCATGCACGGCTCCATGGCCGGCATGTCGCTTTCAGATCCCATGATAATGCCCACAAGCGGGGTGTTCGGTTCGCAGGACATGACTGCTCCTTCTCCTCGTTCGCTCCGCGGCGCGGATCCCGCGCGCGACGCGTCTGTTTTCGTTCGCTGCAAGTGTATCATCCGACGATGCGGCGAACGACCTCCTCCACGTCCTCTGCCGACATAAGCCCTTCGGACGGGTTTCGCGCCGCGCGAGACAACGCGAACTTCGCCGCCTCCAACGCCTCGGAAACCACGATGCCCGCCTCTTCAGAAGACGACAGAAGCTCGGGGCACGTGCGCAATTGCGGGCGTTCGTCCAGATACGAAGCTACAAGCGTCCTGAAATCGGCTACGAATTCAAACGCGTTGTCCAAGAACATCTTCATAAGCGACGGGGTGTCTTTCACCAACGCAACGCGAAGCGACGATACGTCGCTTTCCCAGTCGAACGATTCAACCACCTGCAAGAACAGCGTCAGCGTGGCGGTGAACATGGTAGCGGGCATCAGGCGGTCGAACGCCGCATGAACCGCATCGGGATCAAGGTTGTACGTACCGATGCCCACGATTGCAGCATCTTTCGTAGGAAAATAATTGAAGAACGTGCCTTGAGACACCTGGGCGCGTTCGGAAATCTGCGCAACCGTTATATTGTCGTACCCTCGCTCTTGCACCAACGTGATAGCCGCGCGCTCGATAGCCGCACGCGTTGCACGGCGCTTTCGCTCGCGCAAGCCGTGCGGAGCCGCATCGTTAGACATAGTCAACCCTTCGTTTGCAATATCGATTCGAATTATACGAAGCTGTGCTGAACCTTGCAGCAATATTGTTGTTTACCTATAAAATTGTAGTGACTATAAATTTAATGTTGCTATAATGCAAGTCAAATACACGCAACCGCGCAAACGCGCACGCAGAGAACCGCTAGGCACGGAAACTTGCTCAAGAAGGAGTGCAGCATGAGGATATTCGGCATGGGAATGCCTGAACTTGTTTTGATTCTGGTAGCCGTCCTGCTTATCTTCGGTCCGAAAAATCTGCCGAAGCTGGGGGCCATGCTCGGCCGAGGCGTGAAGAAGCTGCGCGGTCGCGTCGAAGACGACGACATGGAGCCGAGCGCCACGCAAGGAGCGTAGCGCCGCTCTTAACCGCATGCGTTTCATGCCCCCGAAAACGTCCCGATCACCGGGGCGTTTTCGTATATAAGGGCCGATAAAGACGGTGTGCGAGCGAAAACTCGCAACCCTCCAGCACCGCACGCCCGATCAGAGGCAGACGAAAGTTCAGACACGAAAAAGCGCCCCAATCGGGGCGCTTCGCAATGCAATGGTGGTCGGAGGGGGACTTGAACCCTCGGCACGCGGATTTTCAGTCCGCTGCTCTACCAACTGAGCTACCCGACCATTTCGCTATCCGTAAAGGACGCGGATTGATATTTTACCGATGTAGCCACCTGCGGTCAAGCCCTACTTCGCGCTTTTCTCAACAAGGCCTCCAAGATTCGTGGAGCCGTTCGTCGTTTCAAGGTATGTAACGTTAAACGTCGAAGCCACGCTTTCGACCGACCCGTCCGCCAACAGCTTTCCCGTCATGGAGAAGTTCATGATCTCGCACCGATAAGCGCCGTTCTCCAACGCCCGAACCACATCAAGAGCGGCGCTGTAATTGGAAGTCGTAAACGAAACCGTTACCGGGCGGCGCACCAGATGCCCGTCAAGCACGGACTGCTCGAACTTCAGATCGTACGTAATCACAGAAGCCATCAACGCGTTGAGCTGGTCAAGCTCGTTTTTCAGGTTGTCGTACACCGCCACCTCGGGAACCGGCTGCTGCTTGCCCAGCTCATCCAACTCGGCCTGCATACGCTGACGAACGCTTGCCAGCATAGTCTGCTGGTCAACTTGCAATCGAATGTCCTCAAGCTGCTGTTCGTTGGCAGCCACGGTGTCGGCTACGCTCTTCACCACAAAAAAGTAATGGCAGGCACCCACCAGCAGAACGACTAGCACCAGCAGCAGGCCCTTTTCGCGACCGGAGAACGAGCGATTCAAGAAACTACGCCGCGCCATTGCTGCCTCCCTTCTTCGCCACGTCGCCCTGCGCTTCCGCCATCGCCTTGCCAGCCGCCTGGTCGAGCGCGCCCTTGAAGGTTATCTCGATGGTGGCCGACGCAACCGCGTCGGTTTCTCCTTGCGCGGTGGAAACCGTTACGTGCGCTACGCGATCGTCGCCTTCCAGGTCTTGGACCAGGTGCGACACCTTGGTAAGATCCACTCCCAAGCAGGTAACAGTCGCTTTGTTTCCCGACACCTTCAGCGAGGACAGGTACCCTACGCTCAATACCTTCTGCTCCAGCAAATCGAGCACCGTATCGCGGTCGACCAGGTTCATCTCCTCTTCGGAAAGCCCCGTGACCACGTAGCGAGCGTACTGCTTGTTCAGTTCTGCGTAGTCGTCGTTCTGATCCCTCAGCGCATCAAGCTGGGCTTGCGCGGCCGCAACGTCTCGACCGCTTGCCGCGCTTGCAGCCAACGGGTCCACAACCGCGAACTTGGCGAACAGGGCAATCAGCACCAAACCTATCGCGAACAAGGCAACGTAGGTTGCACGCGACCCACGTTGCTGCTCGACCGCCACAAGGTTGATGAACGTTTTTGTGGGATAGGAATCCTTCTTCGCCGAGGGCGAGAACCCTTTGATGGAAACCGGTTTTTTCAGATCCACGCCCCTCACCTCGCATTCCTGGTAGCGCCCACGGCGGCCGGGCACAAGGTGCGCAAGTCGCGATCGCTTGTGGTGAAGGGCATAAGGTCGATAATGGGGCGAAGTTCGATGTTCGTGTGGGCATCGATGGTTTCCATAAGAGGCTCCAGCAGCGTTCCGCCGCCGCAGCAATACGCCACCTCGATAGCTGCCGTAGGATTATTGAAGCTGTAGAAGTTCAAAGCCCTTCCAAGTTCTACGGCGATAGATGCGTATATCGACTGAACTTCCTTAGAATGCTGCGCGTCCTCAAAATCCGCCAGCTTGTACTTCACGGCAACATGCTCGTCAACGCCGCGTTCGCGAGCGAGTGCGCGATCGATATCCATCCCGCCGATCTCAATAGAGCGAGCAACGTCGTACATTCCGTCCAAGAAGAAGTGCAGCTTCGTGGCGCGATACGAAAAGTCGATGACGCAGCAATTCTGAAACGCAATCGGATTTTTCCTGATCAGATTCTGAAACGCCGCTTGCTCGGGCAATGCTACACGCAACCGCAAGCCGGCGCGACGAAACAACTCCGCAAAGTCGGCGATCGTCTGCCGAGGCGACGCCACGGCCAAAAGATCCATGGTTTTAGGCGTTCCGTCCGGGGCTTCGTTCATGGAAAGCACGGCGTAATCGTACAGGTACCGGTCTTTGCCTTGTGCTATGTAATCGCGAAACTCGTAGGGAAGGTTGAGCTTCAGCTCTTTCTCGGTCATGGCGGGCAACGTAAGCCGACGCACTAGATTGTCGGCCGCAGGAAGCACCAACGCAACGTCCTTGGAGATACCGCCTGCGCTTTTGGCCAGGCTTTTTATGAAATCGGCCATAGCGTCGCGACTCACGATGCGGCCGTCGACAACAAGACCCTCGGGAAGGGACTCCACTACCACCTTTTTAACAGCATCCCCCTCGCACACCGCAAGTTTGATGCTGCTTTCGCCGATGTCGACGCCTGTGCACGTTTTGCCCATGCGGCGTGATCCTTTCAACCTTCTTTTGAACCCTACAAGAACAATCCCGTATACCACGTAAGAGCCGCCGGTCCCACCAGCAACGTCAGCACCGTTGCAAAGGAGATAGCGGGACCGAACGGGATCGCCTTTGTCCGGAAGCTTTCAGAACCCGAATCCGCCGCACCGTCTGCAACGGCATCGGGCGAAGCGGAAAGCCCCCGGACAAGGGCGAACACCAACCCGGCAATGCAAGCGATCAGCAGGTTCAGCAACGAACCGGCCAATCCCAGAAACAACCCCACCGCAAACAAGAGCTTTACGTCGCCGCCACCCAGGGAAGCGCGCTTCGTTGCGGCATCGAACATGATGGAGAACAGCAGGATGCCGCCGCCTACGCCAAGGCCGCCTGCCAAACCGTCGAGCGCCACCGACGCCCACCCGAAACCCGTCAACGAAACGAACAGGCTGCCCACGCCAAAGCTTCCGTTTGCCGGAGGAGACATGAACCCTACGGAAGCCGCCCAAACGAGCAGCGCCGCGACAACGAACCCATTCGGGATGGTAAACGTGTCCAGGTCAACCAAAGCCGCGCCCATGAGAATGGTCGCGAGCGCCATGTACGCCAAGACGGAAATGCCGAAGCCATGCACCACCGCAAGCGCGACGAACACGATTGCCATAACAACCTCGACAAGCGCGTAGCGAGGGCTGACCGGGGCTTTGCAGTGACGGCATCGGCCTCTCAAGGCCAGCCACGATACGACGGGCACCAAGTCGAGGGGGCCGAGCGCATGGTCGCACGCCGGACAATGGCTGCGCCCATGCAGGACGCTTTCGCCGTGCACCATGCGCCATGCCAAACAGTTGATGAAGCTGCCCATGCACGCGCCAAGGAGGGCGACCATCCCCAGAAGGATGGCCGCCTCACCTGGCGTGAAGATGTTGATGGGGAGGGGCAATTAAGCAGCAGGGGTTACGTCGCTTGAGGAAACAACAGCCGTTACGGTGTATCCCTTATCTCCATTTACCGGCACGGCGTCATCCTTATCGCCCTCTTTCCACTCGGCAATAGTCACTTGACCAACATTGCCGTTCTCGTCAACCGTTGCCGTCGCAGTCCATTTTCCGGACTTAAGATTCTCGGGGCCTTTTTCCAGAATGATTTCAGTTGCCGCCACAGCCTTTACAGCACGAATATCGGCCGCCTTAACCGCCTCATTCGCCTTATCCAGCGCGCCCGTGAACACCGGCACGGCGATCGCGACCAGCACGAGCACGATCGCAACCACGATCAGGAGCTCGGCTAGCGTAAAGCCGCCCTTCTCCTCGCGAATCTTCTTGATCATTTCCTTCATAGTTGTTCCTTTCTCCTGGTCTAGCACTTCCGTCGTGCCAAATTCACGTTATATTCTGCACAATGCAACGAAAATAAGTCATAGCTTATCTATTTCGTTACATTGCAGCATACATGGTAAACAGCGGCAAGTACAACGCCACCACGATGAAGCCCGCAAATATCGCCATCAGAACCAGCAGGGTCGGCTCCATAAGCGAAAGCGCGCGATCGGTCACGCGTTGCGTTTCGCTATCGTAAAACGACCCCATGGTTTCCAAGGTCTCTTCAAGTTCTCCGGTGTGTTCGCCCACGATGGTCATCTCGATAAGCGTGCGCGGGAACCAGCGGCAGTCGATCATGCATTCGCCCAGCGTTCGGCCTTCTTCCAGCCCTGCTTCCATGCGCCCCACTTCGCGCGACAGCACATAGTTGTCCATCACGCGAGACGTCACCGACACTGCACGAGGCATGGAAAGCCCCGACGATATGAGCATGGCCATGGTGTTCGCAAACTGCGAAGCACCCGAGTACTTTCCAATCACGCCAAGAACCGGCAGGTTCAGCCGAATCTTCGCGAACTGCGTTTTTCCGGATTCGGTGGTGCTGTACAGCTTGATGCCCAGCACCAACAACGCCACGATCACCAGCACCATCACGATATTCGCCGAAACCCAGTTGGAGGAATCGATCAAAAACTGCGTGATGCCCGGCATGTCGCTTCCCAGCGACGAAACCATGCCGGCTATGGCCGGCACCACCATCACCATCATCACCGCCACTACAACCACAGCGATGATCAGCACGAAGATGGGATACGTGAGCGCGCTGGCCACCTTGGCGGCCACCTTGGATCGCTTATCGTAATACGCGTGCAGGCGCGCGAAGCACTCGGGCAGGTGCCCGCTTTCCTCACCGGCGCGCACGGTTTCGACGAACACGCGCGGCAAGTTCTCGCCCTTGTTCTCAAAGCTTTCGGCAAGCCCGTACCCCGCCGATACGTCGGCGGCAACCTCGACCAGCACGCGCTTGAGGTACTTATCGGCGGTCTGGTCGGCCACCAACGACACGGCGCGCCCAATAGGCAAGCCCGCTTTCAAGATGGTCGAGAACTGCGTGCACATGGTGGCGAGGTTCTTCGTTTTCGCCTTCGGCTTGGTAATGTCCATGGTTAAAATATTGGCGCCTTTTTTGACCTCTTTGACGCTTTGGACCACGCGGCACAGTTCGCGGGCCTTTTCCATGGCCTCGATCTCGTCGAACGCCTCGACCACGCCGTTGATGCGCTGTCCGTCGTTGGCAACTCCCATGTAGGTGTATGCAGGCATTAGCGCGCGTTCCTTCTCACGTAGTCTTCGTCGTACGCTGCGGCGGCTGCCGTTTCCAAGCTGATGGCGCGCGTGCGTACCAACTGGATCAGCGCATTGTCCATGGACACGCTGCCTGCCGCCGCCGAAGTGGCAAGCGAGCTGGCGATTTGCGGCGTTTTCGCCTCGCGAATAAGGTTGCGGATAGCGGGCGTCACCATCATGAGCTCGCAGGCCAACGCGCGGCCCGCCCCGTCGCGGCGCGGCAACAGCTGCTGTGAAAGAACAGCCACCAGGCAGGTGGAAAGCTGCATGCGAATCTGTCGCTGCAAGCCCTCGGGAAACGCGTCCACCATACGGTCGATGGAATCCGCCGCTGACTTCGTGTGCAACGTGGCCAGCACGAAGTGGCCGGTTTCGGCAGCGGTCAGCGCCGTTTGGATGGTTTCCAAATCGCGCATCTCCCCAATAAGGATGACATCGGGGTCTTCGCGCAGGACGGCACGCAGGGCGTCATGGTAGCTAGCCGTATCCTGACCGATTTCGCGCTGAGAGACAATCGAGCGATCCGGCGTGTAGATGTATTCGATGGGGTCTTCCATGGTGATGATGTTTTGGTCGCTCGTATGATTGATGCTGTTGATGAGCGCAGCCAGCGTGGTCGACTTGCCGCTGCCCGTTTCACCCGTAACCACCACGATGCCGCGCTGGATACGGGGGAAATCGAGCACCGCAGGCGGAAGCCCCAGCGATTCGAGCGCGGGTATGGCGTCGGACAAAAGGCGCAGGGCGGCACTGACGTGGCCTTGCTGCCGGAACAGGTTGATACGAACGCGCACACCGGCAATGGTGGCGGCTCGGTCAAGCTCTCCCGAGCGCTTGATGCGCTCGAAATCGTCGCCGGCCAGCTGCCGTGCAAGCTGCTCGCAATCGTCGTGCGTCAACGGCGCGTCGTCGGCGAATCCCGCGTTCGTCAATCGACCCACAACGCGAAACTTGGCCGGAAGGCCGCACACCAGATGCACGTCCGACGCCTGCGCACGATGCGCGGAAGCTATGAGTTCCTCTACGTTCATGATCGGCTCCTTGCTATTCCAACGCCGTAATGGTCTTGCGGGCTTCCTCGGCGGTTGTCACGCCAGAGAGCACCAGCTCACGGCAGGAAGCTTCCATGGTTTTGAACGAACCCGAACGCTCGATGGCGCCCTGCAGCTCTTCGCGCGTCGCGCCTCCTGTGATCGAGGTGCGCAAAGCGCGATCGAGCGTCAATATCTCGAACACGCCGGTCCTTCCACGATACCCCGTTCCGAAGCACAGGGGACAGCCCGTCCCGCGGTAGAACTTGACGTGCGCGTCGTACGGCAGCCCGATCGTCTCGAATTCTTCAGGCTGAGGATCGCACTCCTGCCGACAATGCGGACACACCAAGCGAACCAGGCGCTGGGAGATAATGCCGCGAATGCCGCTTGCGATAAGGTACGGCTCGACGCCGATGTCGACCAGGCGATCGATCGTAGACGCAGCGTCGAACGTGTGCACGGTGGACAGAACCAGGTGCCCGGTGATGGCGGCGCGCATGGCGATCTCGGCCGTCTCGCCGTCGCGGATCTCGCCCACCGCCACAATATCGGGGTCCTGCCGCAAAATAGCGCGCAGGCCGTTCGCGAACGTCATGCCCGTTTTCTCGTTGATCTGGACTTGGTTCACTCCGTCGATGTTGTATTCCACGGGGTCCTCGAGCGTAACCAGGTTCACCGAATCGGTGTTGAGATGGCGGATCATGGTGTACATGGTGGAGCTTTTGCCGCTGCCCGTGGGCCCGACGATCAGAACCATACCGTTGTTCGAGCTGATCAGGCGATTGTATTTTTCCAGGTTTTCCCCAGTAAGGCCGATGCCCTGAGGGTCGAACAGGCTGTCGTTCTTGTCGAGCAGACGAACAACCACCGTTTCGCCGTGGATAGTGGGCAGCGTGTTGATACGCAGATCGATATCCTGTTTCTTCAGGCGAATGCTCGCGCGGCCATCCTGGGGAACGCGACGCTCCGAGGTGTTCATGCCGCCCATGATCTTAAGACGCGAGATAACGGATGCCTGAAGCTCCTTCGGCACCGTCAGTATCGTTCGCAGCAAACCGTCGATGCGCATGCGCACGTGCAGGTCGGCTTCGCGCGGCTCAAGGTGAATATCGCTTGCCCGCTCGGTTGCCGCGCGCTCGATGATGCTGTTCACCAGGCGCACCGTGGGCGCGGACTGGGCGTCGGCATCGTCGCCGAGCGACGTAGCGGCAAACCCGCTGGACGAATCGTCCGCCGGGCGCGCATCGCGCTTCATTTCCTCGATCGCGCGAGCGGCGCCTTCGTTGCCGTACAGCGTCATGATGGCGCGCATGATGGCGTCGTGCATGGCAACCATGGGAACGACGCGCTTGCGGGTGGCGTGCTTCACCGCTTCGATGGCCATGAAGTTCAGCGGGTCGCTCATAGCCAGGTACACTTCGTCAGGCGTAGTGCGAACCGGCACGACGTTGTACTGGCGCGCGACGTTCTTGGACACCACGCGGCTCATCTCGGGATCAAGATCAACCTGGGACAAATCGATGAATTCGACGCCCAACTGCATCTGCAACGCCTCGATCAGACCCGCTTCCGTAATGATGCCCTCGGCAATAAGTTCGTCGCCCAGACGGCGCTTCGTTGTTTTCTGCTCCGAAAGCGCATGCTCTATCTGGTCCTCGGTCACGAGGCCCGCATCGAACAGCACGTCTCCCAAACGTTTGTAAGGCATTTACGATCCTATCCTCAGTACGTTCATGGTGGTTTTGGCAAGCGCATCCTGCGCGACGTCTCCTTCGGCGTACACGCCCAACTCGAAAGACCAGGTCTTGGAGGCGGCATTGTACGAGAGCATTTCAAGCCGCGGGGTAAGGCCGTCTTCGGCAGGAGCAAGAAGAGCCTGCGCGCCGTCGGCGTTCAACCAGATGCCTTGCTGACCGTCGGACTGCAACAAGGCGATTTCATGCCGCGTGGAGCTTGTGAAATACAGAGGGCTCTCGTCAGACTGCACCCCGTCGCCCTCCACTTCAAGCGCGTACGTTAGCTCGTCGCTTACCTCCTCGACCGCCTGCATGAGCATCGCGTTGGCTTTCGTCTGCACGGTAATGCGACTGTACGAGTTCATGGCCGCCTGCAATCCGGCGGTTACCGCAACGCACAGCAACCCGATAAACAAGATGCTGATCAGGTGTTCGCCCAGCATGAATCCCCGCGTATCGCGCAAGCGGCTGCGGAGCATGGCTCTGTACTTCACGTTTTTCATGCGCGCTTGCCTTCGCAATAGCGCTCATAATCGCCCGAACCGTAAAGCGTCACCGCCGGCTCCGGGTCATTCGCCCCTTCCGAATTGGGAATGTAGACTTTTACCTTGGTCAGGTCTACATGCGAATTCATGAGATTCGATTCCGCATCGTACGAAGCGTCCAGCGCGCGCTCGCTCTGAATCGCCGTGCTCGCAGACGCCATCACCATAGTGGCCAGCATCGTTGCGCCCAGCACAGCAATCAAGATAGCCACCAGCGCTTCAACCATGGAGTCGCCCCGACGGTCGACAACCTTGCGGCGGAACCTGTCGAACAAGGATTCGGTCATGACTGACCTCCCGAAGCCTTCTTGACAACAGTATTATCCCCGTATGTGAACGCAGCCAAACGACCGGCGGCATCATACGTCGGAGTACACTGAACGGACACCGTCATATTGTAGGGGGAGCTTGCTGAAAGCTCTTCGTCAAGCGACAGCTCAACGGTTACGTTCAGGTCGGCATCCACCGTCACCTTGCCGTACACGGGGTCCATAGCTTTCGATTCGAACGGCGGGTGCACAACAAGGCGATCGGACGACGAATCGCCTATTGTATAAGGAATACCTTGCTCCCGGCAGGCAAGGATTGTCGCTGTCCGGTCTTTCGTCCAGAAGCCTTTCCCGACTTCCGAATAAACTTTGCTCACGTCGACGGAAGGCTTCTCGTCCGGTCCGTAGCTGATCGAAACCGTCACGCAAGGCGCTGGGCGCGCCTCATAATCCTCGTCCAATATCGTGTCCTCGCCGCCTAATTGCTGGGCTATAAGATCCGCGGCGGATGCCATCGAGTACTCATCTTGCTGCAAATCCTTGTGGGTCTGCACCGCTTTCGCATTCACCGAAGCAGCCGTTACCACCACGGACCCAACGATCGCGCAAATCAAAAAGAACACGAGCGCGATACCAATGGAGGCGCCGCGTTCGTCACGCAGGGTATGTTGAAGCGCGCGGTTCATGCCGCGGCCTTTTCCGCAGGATCCTCAGCATCCGCAGCACCCGGAGGCGCATCCTCAGGTGCAGGTTCGGTTGACTGCGGTTGATTGGGATTGGGAACAGGCTGCTGGTCGGACGGGCTTGGGTCTACAGCAGCCACCGAACGCTGATCGTTAGACCGCGAGGAAGCTTCAGCGGAGCCGCCAACGCTCGCGGCAAGCAGCGCCTGCGCGTGCTTGGTCTGACCCCCTATCACATCCTTCTCTCCAAGCTTTTCCCTGTTTCCATCAGCATCGACGAAGTACACCTCTGTCCCAACCAGATGCTTTACTTGACCGTAGCCGATATGATTGCCCTTCGCAAAGCCGATGAGCGAACCCACGAACGAATCAACCGGACTTTCTGGTCCGATCGAGCGCAGAGAAAGATCGGCATAGGAAACGGCGATCTTCTGACTATTTTCAAGATAAGGGAACTGGCCGCTGAATCTAAGCATGCCCAGCAATCCGCCCATCCTGACGCTCGCTTGTTCCTTCGAGGAATCGAATCGAACGCTAGCCTGCAATGCGACTGCAAAGACCTCGCAGTCTTCCACTCCAACTTTTTCGCCGTCTTCGTCGGGTTCGTTCGACTCCTTGGCATAACCTACCAAGCCGCCGACATTGAGAACGGGGCCGCTGTAAGAGGGGTACGGATTCTTCATGACCACAGCAAGGTTCGTAGCAGAGCTGTTAAAAATATAGCAATTCTCGGCTTCGCCAACCAGCAGGCCAACGTTCGTTGTTCCATTCGTCGCCGGGATGTCAATGACCAGCGAAGGATCGGTTAAGCTGGCCCTGCCTTCACCTGACACGGAGCAGTTTTCAATCGTACATTCCTTAGCCAAACCCACCAAAATGCCTATAGATCCCGCTCTAGTTGTAACCAGCTCTTTTGAAGCGCTATTCTGCTCAAACCCCACAATCTTGATATTCTTCAAAGTTGCATCGCTTGCCTTGGGGAACAGCCCTGCGTAGGCCCCTACGTCACCAATGCCCGACGCTAGCTGATACCCCGTTATCCGGTAAGTACCCCCGTCGTAAATTCCTTTGAACGCATGAGCGAAATTGTATTTCCGAGACGCGTCGCCACCGTTTGCAGCAGCCGACAAATCCATATCGTGCGATTGGAGAAAGGCGTGCTTTACGTAATGTTCCTGCACATCGTACGCAGGCAGGCACCCTACGAACTGGTCCGCATGACGAACGCTCCAGGGGCTATCGTCCTCCCCCCAGTCGTCAGCCTCGCCATCATCAACGGCAATTGCAGCTGCAAAATTCACGTTGTACCAATAGTCGTGCTGATTCGCCCCAAGTCGGAACGGGTAATGCAGCGTGTTTTTTTGAGACTGCCCCCAAACCGTACCGGGCGCTTTGTACGCATCGTACCGAATACCGCCGACGGAGAAGTCTACGTCGACCTTGCTCTCTTTTAGCGATTTCCAATTCCAAGGATCTTGGGCATTGCCGCCTTGCTGATACTCCGGCGCTGCCGCTCCGGCGGGCACCACAACGTAGTAACCCCATGAGGCAATCTCGTTGTTTCCAGGAAGATCACCGTCGCAAGACGAACCGTCCAGCGTTCCGTAATAACCCGTCACTTTATTATCCTGGTCGAATTCAAGGTACATCAGCCCAACGGAATCCTTCGGAACTTCCTTGTACTGCGCCTTCAGTTTGACCGCGCCGAACGCAAGCTGCGAGTCCCAATCGCCCACCAGAGAATTCGAGGTAGGCATAATAGTGAACGAGGGGGATTGGTAAGTGCTGTCGCCCTCAACCTTCCAGCCTGCAAACGCCAGGCCCTCTTTGTTCGGAAGCAACGAGATAGACGCATGCGTTTTGTCATCCTGGACGGTATAGGGCACGTACTGAACATCGTACCCGTCAAGGCGCTTGCCGTTGCCGTCGCAATACTCAACGGCTCGGTAGAAAAGGTAGTCCCTTTCGGTGGACAACTCGTAATCGGCGGACGAGGTTTTGCTGAGCGCGTAATCGCTGCTCGCGCCCGAACGCGACGACCTCACGTATGCCGACGGATTGCTCGACAAATAACCGTCGGACTTCTCGTACAGCCACAATTGCGCGCTCGGAAGCTTCGTGTACGTAGTCACGTTGTCCAGCCCTTTGCCCCAAGCAACGGCAGGCGCCGCCGTGTAATACACGCGCACGTCCCCCTGACGAGGGAACGCTCCGTTCGAAAGATTCAAGCTGCCGCCCTTGGTGGTCACATTGTACAAAGCAACGGTAGAAGAGGCGCCGAACTCGTTTTCAAACGGCTGGCGAATCGGTGCGCCCAAGTTCACGCCGCGCGACCCCGTCGTAGTCTTTCCGTTCGACAAGTACTCGGCAAAGCGCGGGGCTAGACTGGAAAAGTACGCTTGAACCTCATCCGCGCGCGGCGTGGTGCGAACATATATCTCATACCCATCGAAGTCCTGCTCGACCAAATCGTAGAGTTTGACGGTGTCTATAGTAAGCGATGTGGCATAGTTGGCCGACTCCGCAGCAGGCAAGGACGCGTCCTTGCCCGACCACTGCACGCATTCACGCAGATCGCGTCCGAGATTCGTATTCTCCCACGTCCAAGCACCTTGGTCCAAATAGCCGGCTCGTTCGCCGTTGACCCATATTTCGTATATCTGATACTGACGCTGTTTCCCGCTTGCCTCGAACGGTTTTCCGCCAGACCACAGCAACTCGTTGTTTCCAGGATTGACCATTCCGCTTACGTCGATAGAACTTCCCACCTGAGACGTGTACGAGCCTGCGGAAACGAATACGTTAGCTTGCTGTTCTCGAGCGTCCGCAAGTTTCACCCAGGCTCCCGAATACGACTGCCGCGTTGATTCGATATTCTCGGCGGCAAGCACCGAAGATGTTTTTATTCCCGCCGCACTAAGCTCGAACGTCGCCTCGGTCGATATCATGGAAATACCCGTAACCGGCGGCTCGCCTGCAGTTGTGACCAGCTTCACCGAAGGATCGGCATAGACGCCCGATATATGAGCGGCGCGCGATTTGCCGCCATTGTTTTTAGCCTCAAGAGCAGGATTGGTTACCAAAACCGAAAGCTTCGCCACCTTTTCAGGCCACTTGAAATAAGCAGATGCCGTAGCAGGAACGGATGTTTTCTCCAAGCAGGAAACTCGCGCGTCCGCGCGAATATCACCCGCTGAGCTCGACAAAGCACCAATCGTAACAGCAAGGTCTCCTTGACCGCCGGCCTCTTGCAAGACGCGCTTCAAGTCGTTCAGATCGATTGCGTACACGTCAGCCTGAGCAGCATCGCCCTTCAATCCCAGGGAATACACTTTGGTTTCTTTCACCGTGTTGGAATTGGTCTTGGTCTCCGATCCCGCTTGCACGGTGTACGAGGTTTCCGTCCCATCAAGCCCTGAAATTGAAAGAACGCTCGCGCCTAGAGACACGGTCACTTCGATAGAGGTTTTCCATTCGGGGTTCCTTGACAGATTTTTATCCTGCACGCACAACTCGCCATTTTCGTTCAACCACACCACGGGGTTTTGCAGAGCAATTTCAGGAGTTGCCCCGTGCGGAGTGGAGTCGGCATATCCAATCATGTAATCGGCAGCCATGCGCGCGGCCCGGTCGCGCGATCCCCCCGCTTCGTAATACTCTTGCGCGGCATTCGTGCTATCGGGAGCAAAGCTGAAGAACCCGCTTTTTCCATCCGCGTAAAACACGCTGACCACTGTTGCCGTGGTCACATTGAACTCTATGATGAAATCCCCCCGGCGAACGCTATCATCCACAGCAAGAGGAGGGACGATACTGCTCTTTCGGGCTTGGTCAGCCGTGATATAGAACGTATTTTGGGCATCGGTCGGCCTTCCGTTGATCGTGCTGGGAAGATTCACGGCCTTGGTCTGGGCTAATCCCTCGGACTCGACGAGCGACCACCACGCGCCCGATACCTTTTTAGCCGTCATCTGGGATTGCGCAGCGTTTGCTATCGACTCGGCGGCGTTGTTCAACTCGACCATGCGCATGTTGTTCTGAGCGCTTACGATAGAAGGGAACGCCAGTGCTGCAAGCACCAAAAGAATCGCTACCGACAGCAACAGCTCGGCAAGCGTAAACCCTTTCGTATGTGCCTGATGCGCTTTTACCAAAGAAGCATCCCTATCTCATTCGTTCAAGTTCTTAACTAATTGTGCTGGTATGATACCACCACCAGGCATAAATGAGACTACATTACTACGACAATTATAAAGACGGTCAACGCTCGATCGAAATCGGCGGAAACGAGCCACCCAGCTCCTCGAAGCGCCGACAAAGTTTTGGGAAACAGACTGGTCCGACCTGCGCTAATAGCGGTTTTACAGCAAGAAGCCCCTCCGGGAAACCACGTGACCGCGGCCTCGCTTCTTCTCACGCGAAAACAAATCGCCCGAGCAGCGGGGCTTCGCTTTGCGAAACCTCGACGCTCGGGCGACACTGCATTGCAAGATGTTCGGGAGGTGCTGCGTTGCAGCATCGCTTTCAAGAACCTCGCGAAGGGTGCGGCAGTTAGCCGAAAATCAACTGGCGCTCCTCGCCAACCAAGGACGCGCGCGCCTGATCGCGCAGATTGTTCACGCCGATGAAGAACTGGCGCATCATCACAACCATGAGATAGCGGCCCTTCGGCGTAAGCGTGAACTCATCAGGCGTATCGCGGTCGAATGCTCCTGCCGCCTTCATGAACCCAACCTCTACGGGAAGGCCGCGCTCCACCGTGCATCCGAAATCGCGCTCGAACTGGCGCTTGTCCAGCCTCAATCCGAACAGCTGCATCATGAAGCGGTACCGCATGCGATCATGCTTCGAGAACTCCGTCTTTCCCATAAGCGACATACGATCGGAAGAGATTGCGGCATTGTAGTCGTTCACGCTGAACGTGTTCACGTACAGGTTCTTTCCCAAATACGTGATACCGCCGCTGCCGATAGCCGGGTACTCCTCGTAGTCCACAACGTATTCGTCGATCATCGCACCATCGCCCGCAGCACCCGTGCCGCGCTTGTTGAACGTCCAAGCGCTTCCGTGCTCGAACAGTGGATCGGAACCACCGGCAAGCAGTTCGCTGATAATCTCGTAGAAACGCCGTTCACGCTGGTAATCAACCTTGCCAACCGTCCTGGCCAGAGAGCGCGCGACGCTCGGAGAGGCCATCAGCGGATAAAACGTGGTTTGGCTGGTCCCGCTTTCCACCACGCGTTCGATATCCTTGATCAACACGTCTTCGGTCTGCGCCGGGAAATTGAAAATCATGTCCACGTTCAACGACGTGAAGTACGGGCTTGCATCCTGCACGCGCGCCAAGATCTCGGCGGCGCTTCCGTACTTGTCGTAGCGATCCATCTGCTTGAGCAGGTCGTCATCGAAGCTCTGAACGCCAACGCTCAAACGCTGAACGCGACCTTGCAGCTTATCCAAGTAAGAAGGAATCAGATGATTCGGGTTCGTCTCGCTGGAGACCTCGTTGATAGAGAACGTCTCGCGAGCAAGGTCGATAGTGTCGCACAGCTCGTCGATCATGATGGTCGGCGTGCCGCCGCCCACGTACAGGCTGTCGAAATCGTAGCCCAAATCTTTGAGCATCATCATCTCTTTGCGCATGCTTTGGAAGTACGGTACCGCACGATCCTCGGAAAAGGGGAAACGATTGAACGAACAGTACGGGCACAAGCGCTCGCAGAAAGGCACGTGCATGTAAAGCATGTATTTCTGACCAGGCACCGGAGCCGGAACACGGCGCTCGTCAGTGGGCTTGAGTTTCAAGTACTGGTTCGTGCATTGGCGGACTGCCGCCGTAAGCATGCGTTCAGATAGCATAGACTCCTCTGTCCAAAAAAACCGCCGCCCTTTCGGACGGCGGAAACCTTTATTCCCAAGCGGTCCGTCCAGCAGCAGCTTTTTTGCCGATGTCGGTTCGGAATTGTTTGCCTTCAAAATTGATATAGTCGCACGCTTCGTACGCCTTTTCGCGGGCTTCGTCGAACGAATCGCCCAAAGCCACTACGTTAAGAACGCGTCCACCTGCAGTAACAAGTTCCTCGTCGTAGTTCTTGGCAGTACCGGCGTGGAATACGGTAACGCCCTCTATGGCTTCGGCTTCGTCGACGCCAAGGATGACCTTTCCTTTTTCGTACGATCCGGGATAGCCCTCGCTCGCCAAAACCACGCACACCGCCCACTGCTCGGACCAGCGCAAGGTGATGTCGTCCGGACGCCCCTCGGCAACAGCCATCATGATATCTACCAGGTCGGTTTCCAGACGCGGCAGAACCACCTGCGTCTCAGGGTCGCCGAAACGAGCGTTGAACTCGATGATCTTAGGGCCTTCCGGCGTCAGCATGAAACCGCCGTACAGAACGCCGCGATAGTCATGGGCAAACGGCGCGCGAGCCGTAGCAGCGGCAGCCGTCTCCATGATCTCATGCATGGCGGCCAGTTCTTCAGGGGTAACGATAGGCACCGGCGAGTACACGCCCATGCCGCCCGTGTTGGGACCGCGGTCGCCATCGAATGCGCGCTTGTGATCCTGTGCGGTGGTCATACAGTGAGCCTTGCCGTTGCTGACGAACGCAAGCAACGAACACTCGGGACCCGTCAGGCATTCTTCGATGAGCACGGTGGAGCCGGCATCGCCGAACGCGCCGTCGAAGCAGGAACGAACAGCATCCTCTGCGGTTTCCAGGTCGTCGGCAACGACAACGCCCTTGCCCGCTGCCAAGCCGTCCGCCTTGACAACGATGGGAGCGCCCAATTCGCGAACGTAAGCGAGCGCTTCGTCCAAGTTCGTGAAGCTGCCGTAACGAGCCGTCGGAATACCGTTGGCTTGCATGAATTCCTTGCTGTAGGTTTTGCTGCCCTCCAGCAAGGCTCCTTGAGCATCGGGTCCGAACGTAGCCACGCCCGCTTCGCGCAAAACGTCCGCCACGCCGGCGACCAAAGGAGCTTCGGGGCCGATGACAACCAGGTCAATCGCATGCTCCCGCACGAACGCCAGCACGGCATCCGCATCCTCGGGATTCAGCCCGGCAACGTTCTGAGCAACGGCATCGGTTCCGCCGTTGCCAGGAGCTACGTACAGCCGATCGGCGCGAGAAGACTTCGCCAAGGCCCACGTGATGGCATCTTCGCGACCGCCGCCGCCCAACACCAGGATGTTCACATTCGTTCCTTTCATCAACCAACGCGTTTCACGTGAAACGCTCGAAAATCGAAAGCCTGAGAAGCTACGCGCGATCCCAGCCGCGCATGATGGTTTGGTCGCGATCGGGACCCACCGCGATAATGCTGATGGGAACACCGACGATGCGCTCAAGGTACTCGACGTAGCGCTGCGCCGTTTCCGGCAGGTCCTCGAAGGTACGGCATCCGGTGATATCGACGTCCTTCCAACCGGGAAGCTCTTCGTACACCGGCTTCGCATGGAACAGAACGCTCTGCTGCATGGGGAAGTAATCGTAAACCTTGCCGTCGCACTCGTACGCCGTGCACACCTTGATAGTATCGAATGCGCTCAAAACGTCAAGTTTGGTCAGCGCCACATCGGTCAGGCCGTTGACCTCAGCTGCATAGCGCGCGATAACCGCATCGAACCAGCCGCAGCGACGCTTGCGGCCCGTGGTCACGCCGAATTCGTGGCCGACAGCGCACATGAGCTCGCCGGTCTCGGCTTCCTCGCCTACGCCGCCATCTTCGGGAAAGCGCTGCTCGGTGGGGAAGGGGCCGCCGCCGACGCGCGTGATGTACGCCTTCTGAATGCCCAAAACGCGATCGATGGCCGTAGGACCGACGCCCGTTCCGGTTGCCGCGCCACCGGCGCAGCACGAAGAAGAAGTCACGTAAGGATACGTTCCGTGATCGATGTCGAGCAGCGTGCCTTGCGCGCCCTCGAACAGGATGGACTTACCCGCGCGCACGGCCTCGTTCAGCAGCTGCGCCGTTTCGGCCATGTACGGTTTGAGAATACGAGCGTACGGCAGGTACTCTTCGCAGATTTCTTCCACCGTGTACGTATGCAAACCGTAGATCTTCTCCAGAACGGGATTCTTCTGAGCGAGAACCGCTTCAAGCTTCAGGCGGAAGATCTTCTCGTCCAACAGGTCCTGGATGCGGATGCCCTTGCGAGCGACCTTATCCTGATAGCAGGGACCGATGCCGCGCTTCGTGGTGCCGATCTTGTTTTCACCGAGGCGCTTTTCGTCGGCGCCGTCGAAGTCTTTGTGGTAGGGCATGATAACGTGCGCATCGCACGAGATCTTGAGGTTCTTGCAGGAAATGCCCTCGGCTTCCAACATGGCCATCTCTTTGATGAGCACGCCCGGGTCGACGACAACGCCGTTGCCGATAACCGGCACTGCGTTCTCGTACATGACGCCGGAAGGCATAAGATGAAGAGCCAGTTTCCTGCTACCGTGGATAACAGTGTGGCCGGCATTGTTTCCGCCCTGGTAGCGAACCACGTAGTCGTATTCGCTCGCGATGAGGTCAGTGATTTTGCCTTTGCCTTCGTCGCCCCATTGGGCACCGATCAGAACCGTGCTGGGCATGTGCGTGAGTCCTTTCAACGCCCCGGTTTCATCATGCGGGGCAGTCCCGTAACAACCCTTGCATTATAGTATAGTTGCGCGTTCGGCCCCGCGCTTCCTCTGTCTTTATCGAGAAACCCCATCTAATGGGCCCTTATCAGCCGCATAACCGAGAAACAGGCCGGAGTTCAGGGCAAATTACAGCTCCAGCTTGTTCAAGGTTGGATCGACGGCGCGCAGGGCCTTGACCACTTCCTCATGACAGGTGAACAGAAGCACCTGCCGCATGCGCGCCAGTTCCGCAAGGGCACGCGCCGCTCCGGCGCGACGCTCCGAATCGAAGTTGACTAGGATGTCGTCGGCCAGGATAGGTATTGCACGGCCGACGTTGTCAGCCGTCATCAGCAAAGCAATACGCAAAGCAAGATAGAGCTGTTGGCATGTCCCCAACGACAGATGAAGGGGGTCTCGGGCGGTTTTGACTGCGTCGACCACATGCAACCGACCCTCGGCGGTCATGGCCACCTTAACCCACGCGCCGTCGGTCATAACGGAAAGCAAGCGACTTGCCTGGCGATACACTTCAGGCTGGCTCTTGCTCTCCCAAGCGCCAATAGCCGTTTCGAGCATGCGCTTCGCCAGAAGCAGGCGCGCATATTCGCGGGAGCTCTCATCGATGCGCGTCTTCACCTCTTCCGCTTGCAGCTTGAGCGCGTCGAATTCCCTTTCCTTGACGGCATGGGACAGTTCTTGCTTCAGCTCGCCGTACCGGCGGTTCAAATGCTCGCTTGTTTCCAACAGGCCGCTGCGCTGCTGCACCTTTTGAGCCAAAGCCGCGTCAAGCGCTTCCACGGTTCGCTCAGCACGCGAATCGATGCGCTCGAACAAGCGCTTGCGCTGGCGCTTCGCAAGCGCCAAGCTTTCTTCAAGCGAACTGCGCCGCGACACAAGGGCCTGTTGCCGCTGTCGATACAGATTGGATTCGGCGCGGGCATCCTTCGCTTCATCCAACAACGTACGAGCACGCCGAAGCGAACCTTGCGCCTCTTCCAACCCAACCGAATCAAGCTGAGCGCGCGCCTCCCGGCGAAACGACTCCCTGCTTTCCACGCATGCTTCAAGCTTCTTCTTGTCCTGCAACATAACCCACTGCGCATCTTGAAGACGCTCTTCCTTTGCATCGGCCTTCTTATCAGGCCGAAACAGCATCACCATCGCAGCCAGAGCCAACATGATGGCGAAAACGATCAGGCCGATGCCGCCAACGGTGAACGAAAGGCTGGTTATCTCTCGGCCGTGGATGAAAAGCGGCACGCCGGAAAGCATGAACAGGAGAGGCAAGGCGATGGACAGCACGATCTGCGTTGCGCGTTGGCGGCGCATCACCCCTTGCACAGACGTTGCGTCCTCGGACTCGAGCAGTACCTCGTACGCAGCCTTCGAAGTGGAAAAGTTATCCTGGGCAAGATCAACGGCATGCTCGAACTTCGCCTCGTCGACCGCCAAAGACTCGATCTTATCCCGCAACGCACGGTCTTCCGTTGTCGTCAAGCGAACAAGCGCGGCCGAATCCCCTCGATCGCGCAGACGATGCTCCAGTCGCAGCGTTTCTTCTTCAGCCCTTAAAGAGGCGATCTTGTCCTCCAGATCGTCCATCTCTTGGTCGATCTTTTCCACGCTTGCGCGGCAAACCGTCAACGCCTCTATATCGGAGTTAAGCGAGTCCAAACGCGCAAGCAGCTGGTCCCGTTGCGGCGCAAGGTCGTGAAACTCCTTGTCCTGGCGCTTGAACCGTTCGACCGTTTCAGCGGCGTAAGACAGCTTTTCACGCAGTTCGTCCTGCTGGACGCCTAGGTTAACCAGAGAATGTTCGATACCGGCAGCGCGCGAAGTGTATTCAGCCAGGCGATTCTGGATCAATGAGCGCGCGTGGGCGGGGGAGGCTCCGGTTCCCGACCCTGCCGTTAACAGTTTCGCCGTGACGTCCGATGTGTTCCTAAGCGTGCGAAGCTCGTCGCTTGTAAGCGAGAACATGGTTTGGAACGTTTCTTTGTCGATGTCGGACGCCAATGCAGCATCGCCTTGAAGCCCGTCAGCATTACGACCACGCGAGAGTTCGATTTCGTTTCCGCCAGCCTGGAAGAACAAGGACCCGGCGCGTTCGGCGTTCGCAGGCTTGTACGTGTTGCGCATACCGCGCGCGTCTTCCCACCCGAACAGAACGCCGCCGACAAACGAAGCCAAGGTTGTTTTGCCTGATTCGTTTCGGCCGAATATCACGTTAAGACCCGGCGTTAACGGCCCTACCGCCATATTGGAAAACGCGCCGAAGGACGCTATTTTCACGCGCTCAAGATAAGGCCTGGTCATCGGTCCTCCCCTTGAGAGAGAAGATCGAGCACAAGGTTTTCGGCTTCTGCGGACAACTCGTCCACAAGCCGCGTGCAAGCACTGGGCAGCTGCATGCCCTTCGCAAGGAATTCCTCTTGAAGATACGCTATCTCATCGTCGGGATTCGAGCGTTGGGCATCGGCGACCTGAAGAAGCACCGCGGGGAACAGCCCTTCCCGACGCAACGCATCCTTGTCGCGCGGCTCCACCGTTGCATCAAGCAGCGCGTCGCAGAAAAACGCCGGGTACGAATCGTTCAGGTGCTTTCGCAGGTCAGCGCGTATATCATCGCGCTCGAGCATAGCATGAAGATGCGTCGACCCCACCAATGTGATGCGCGAAACCATTTCCTCGCAGTGGGCTTTTCCGTTTTCGCGGAACAGCTCGCGCATGATCTTGTCGGTGACCGCCGGAAGGTTCGCGCAATCGGAAACGTCCACCCGCATGCGCTGCCACACGACGCTTGCCGTGGGAATGGGCTCTATCGTGTTCCGCGCGCCCTCCGTAAGCGTAACGTGGTAGATTCCGCGTTCGCCCGTCTCGTTGATGTCACGGCCCTGAATGCAACCGGAAAACACCAGGCGAGGATCTTCGAAAGACGGGTAAGCGTACCGAAGGTGGATATGCCCTAACGCCCAGTAATCCATCCCGGCGTTCATGAGAGTGGATGGCGCGACGGGCGCTTTCAAATGATCGAGATTGAGGCCCGTGTGCAAAACCCCTACCGCGAACGGAGCACTGGCAACTTCAGGGTATCTTTGAACAAGTGCCTCTTCAGCAGCGCGGCGCGTCACTCCCTCGGCAATGCACTCGTCAGCCGGCCATGTTTGGTTGTAGTACCCGCGACCCCCCACGATGCAAAGCGGGCGGCCATCGCGCTCGTACAGGGCGAATCCCGGACGATCGCCCGGTAGCATGACCGCATTCGAGGGAAGCGAGAAGCTGTCGTGCTGCCACGAGGTATACGGATCATGGTTTCCCGTGATCAGGTAAACGGGTATGCCCGCTTCCTCAAGCCTGCGCAAGCCAGCGAAAAAGTGCAGGTAGTCGCCGTACGAAGGACGGGCGTTATCGAAAATATCGCCCGCCATCACCACGAAGTCGACCTCACGGGCAAGAGCGGCCTCTATCACGCGGTCGTATGCTTCGGACAAAGCCGTGAGCAGGCGCGCTGCCCACGCATCGGAAAGCGCGCGTAAACCGCGAAAAGGAGCGCCAAGATGAAGATCGGCGGCGTGGATGAATGTCAGACGTTCGGCCATGCAAGCAGTGTACCTCGAATGCCTGCGACAAGGGAATTACATATAGCCGCCCGCGCGCGAATCGTCGATGAAATCCATGAAGCGCGTAAACTCGGCGTTGAAAGCCAGGGGGATGTCGCGCGTAGGACCGTTACGGTGCTTCGCCACAATCAACTGGGCGGTGCCCAGGTCAGGACGATCTTCGCTTTCAGCCTCGATTTCGTCCATGCTTCGGTCAATGAAGGCAACGATGTCGGCGTCCTGCTCGATCGAGCCCGATTCTCGCAGGTCGGAAAGCATCGGACGCTTCTTGCCGCGCATTTCGACCGCACGGGACAACTGCGACAGCGCAATAACGGGCATGTCCATTTCTTTTGCGAGCACCTTCAAGCCTCGGGAGATCTCGCCAACCTCGACGGCGCGGTTGCCGTCGGCGCGCGCTTTGGGCGGCTGCATGAGCTGCAGGTAGTCGACGATAATCAACCCTTTTTCAGCGTTGCGCAACTCTCGGCGCGCTTTCGCACGCAGCTCGAGGATGGAAAGCGCCGGCGTGTCGTCGATGTACATTTTCAGATTGGAAAGCTTGCTCGAAGCTTCAACGATGGCGCTCCAGTCAGAATCTTGCAACTTGCCCGAGCGCACGTTCGCAAGACCCACGCGGGCCTCGGCGCACAGGATACGCTGGACCAACTGGGAACCGCTCATTTCCAGGGACAGGAACGCAACCGTAGCGCCCAGCTTGGCGGCATTCGTTGCAAGGTTCAACGCGAACGACGTCTTACCCACACCGGGTCGGGCGGCAAGAATGACCAAGTCTCCGCCGCGGAAACCGTGGAACAGGTCGTCAACGTCCTTGAACCCCGATGCAACGCCGGCGATACCGCCGTCTTGAGCGGCGATCTCCTGGATCTCCTCGAACGCATCGACCAGCAAGGTATCGATACCGGTGAACGCCGACGAAACGCGCTGTTCGGTAACGTTGAACAGCGTTTTCTCGGCTTCCTCTACTACAACGCCCAAGTCGTCGGGGGCATCGTAGGCAAGGGCCGTGATAGACGCCGATGCACGGATCAAGTCGCGCAAAATAGACGTACGCTTAACGATTTCGACATGGTTCTGCCAGTTGGTAAGTGCAAACGTATTGTCCGCAAGCTCGATCAGATACGGTTTTCCGCCAACGGCTTCAAGCTGCCCCAAGCCCTTCAAGTTGTCAGCCAACGAGATATGGTCAATGGGAATATGCCGGGCGTACAAATCGAGCATCGATTCGAAGATACGTTGGTGGGAAGCGCGGTAAAAGTTCGCGGGAACAAGTTTCGCAGCAACTTCCTCGATAGCTTCCTGAGTCAGGATACATGCAGCCAACACGGACTTTTCCGCTTCGATGTTCTGAGGTTCAAGGCGACGGCGATCTTCGACGCGTTCGTCCTCAGGAGCAAAATCCGGGCTGTAGGGCGCAATGGGACCTGACATGAAATCTATCCTTTCAAAGGTATCGGCTCCCTATGATACCCCAAGCATTCTACCTGGTCATCAGTAATTTCTATGAGCCAAACACACCTAGTTTCGTTATCCACCGCAGCAAAAGAAACCCCTTTGCCCGCTATCAGGGGCAAAGGGGTTTTCCTCAAGTTTCCACAGCGTCTTGCAGTGGAAAACTATTTTTCAAGCAGGCTGCGATCGCTATTCAGCGGACTCGGCAGCTTCCTCGACAACCTCCTCGGCGGGAGCGACTTCTTCAGCCACTTCCTCAACCACGGTCTCTTCGACGGCAGCCGCGTCGCCGACGAACAGCTTCACGGTGGTCTTGATTTCGCGGTACAGGGAGATCTGAACCTCGTGGTCGCCAGCCGTCTTGATGGCATGACCCAGCGCGATGCGGCGCTTGTCAACATCAACGTCGGTCGCAGCCTTGATGGCGTCGGCGATCATCTGAGCGGTAACGGAACCGAACAGCTGACCCTCTTCGCCAACCTTGGCCTCAACCTTGACGACGGAGCCTTCGAGCTTGGCTTTCACAGCGTTAGCATCGGCAATGCGATTTTCCTCGCGCTTGGCAATGTTGTGCTTGCGCTGCTCGAGCTGCTTGAGGTTGCCCTTCGTGGCCAGGATGGCCAGCTTGTTCGGCAACAGGTAGTTGTTGGCAAAACCGGGAGCCACGTCGACGACGTCGCCCTCACCGCCCTTGCCCTTCAATTCTTGGAGCAGGATGACTTTCATGGTTCCTCCTAGCGCCTAGCGGCTGCGACGGTCGCCGCGACCGCTGATGGCGGGAACCGCGTAGGGCATCAGAGCCATCTCGCGAGCGCGCTTCACGGCGTTCGCGATGTCACGCTGGTGCTGGGTGCAGGCACCCGTCACGCGGCGCGGCTTGATCTTCCCGCGGTCGGTAACGAACTTACGCAGCATCTGAGTATCTTTGTAGTCGATGAACTGCGAGTCCTCCTTGCAGAACTGGCAGAACTTGCGACGCGGCTGCTTCGCGTAATCGGACATTTCAATAACCTCTTTCGTATCGCTTAAAACGGGATGTCTTCGTCATAAACCGAAGAAGAGGCATCAACCACCGGAGCGGCCATTGCGGGAGCAGCTGCCGGCGCGGAGTACCCGCCGCCCATGCCGCCGCCGTATGACGAATCGCTGTTTCGGCTGGACATGAATTCCAACTCGTCAACGATCACTTCGATCTTGCTGCGCTTCTGTCCGTCGCGCTCCCACTGGCTCCAACGGAGCTTGCCTTCGATGGACACCTTCGTGCCCTTGCTCAGGAATCGCGACAGGCTGTCGGCGCGAGCGCCGAACATCGTGCAGTCGATGAAGTTCGGGTAATCCTCCCATTCGCCGGTCTGCTGGTTCTTGCGACGGTCGTTGACCGCCACGCCGAAGCCCAGAACCGGAAGCCCGCTCGCAGTGGAGCGAAGCTCGGGATCGCGCGTCAGGTTTCCGCTGATGATCACTCGGTTAATGCTCATGGTGTCTTCCTCTTCTCATGACGGGTACCGGGTTTCGAACCGGGACCCTGCGTCGTATCCTTAATCGCGATCGGTGCGCTTGACGATCATGTGACGGACTACAGCATCGGTGATGCGCAGAACACGATCGAGTTCGGCAACGTCAGCGGGATCGGCGTGGAAGTCGATGAGAGTGTAGTCACCATCGGTCAGACCGTTGATCTCGTAAGCGAGTTTACGCTTGCCCCAGTTGTCGACGTTGTCAACCGTACCATTAGCATCGGCGATCGTGGTCTCGATACGCTTCATAACAGCGGCGCGGATTTCTTCGTCGATAGACGGAGCGACAAAAAACAGCAATTCATAAGCCTTCATCAGCTCACCTCCTTTGGACTGTACGGCCCCGGGCTGTGAAGGCGTTAACCGGGGCAGGAATTAGCCTTGCTAGTTTAGCAAAGGAGGAACGAGTTTTCCGTCACAACTCGCAGTATTCCGCCATTACACCGTTTCGCCACACTTCACAACCGGCGCGTTTGCCCAAATATCATTGTCGAACACGTTAAGGACATGATACCAAGGCGATCTAGCCAATACATGACGTGCGTCCAGCGCGCAGCCATCTTCGATCCATCCGAATCTTGCACGGATCTAGCTTCCACATGACCCCGCTCTGCTTTGAATCTAACGCAGCGCTCGCTCGAACCTTGCACGGATCTAGCAAGAATCTACGTCGATCCTAGCACAGGAGGTCAGAGGCGTAAAAAAGCCGCGACCCTCTGCAGGCCGCGGCAATCAATGCGAACAATATGTTCAGGGGAAAACGCCTTACTCGGCAACGTCTTCCTCGAGGTATTTCTCTTCGATATCTTCATCGGCGTAGGAATCGGCATCCTGAAGCGCGATCATGAAGTTGGGAGCTTCGCCAATATAAGCCGGCTCCTCCTCGAATTTCACCTCTCCGTCTTCGGAAGTCTCGTACAGGTACCCCACGGCGTATCCGGTGTCTTCGCCGGGAATGCCGCCTTCGGCGATCAAAGCGTCCTTCACGCCGTCGTCCACTTCGATGTAGCCGTCGTAGCACAGAGCGTACGCCGCCGCGCCGCGGGCATGCTCGACGGTGTGACGTGCAAAGTTGAAGCACTCCTCAGCAGACTCGCCGGGATGATTCTCCAGGAACAGGTTTTCCTTCACCACCAAGGCCGTGAAAGGAATTACCTCGGATCCTTGAGCCAGTTTCTCTTTAGCTTCCTCAAGCGAGAATAGCAGAACCTTCTCCAGGGTTTCTGGAATCTCGGGAACCTCTACGTCAGCGCTCTCGACCATGCGATCAGCCATAACCTCGTCCTTTCAATGAAACGCTCGTATCTTTTCGCAAGCGTGTCTCATAACGGCAATACCGTTTTTTCGCTGCGTTCAGTGTAGAGCTTGCCAACCTTAACGCGTATGACTGCTGATGGTATGCGTTGTATCTTCAGAATTCTCAGGCCTACGCGCGGGCTCTTTTGTTTCACGTGAAACGAAGGCTATGTCCGCGTCGAAGCGCATGCATAATGGAAGCTGGGAATGAAACGCATAAAAAACCCTGCACCGCCGAAGCAATGCAGGGCTCCTTTATTTTGAACAGCGCAGCTTAGTGACAGCTGCAACGATGGGCTTTGCGGCCCTTCTTTTTACCATTGATGCCCTTGTCCTTCATGGACAGAATAAGCTTCTCGGTTATCGCGTTCAGCTGAGCGACCTCTTCCTCGCTCAGACAAGACAGAATTTCATCAGCTGTTTTATCCTGCGCGACAACGCGCTTCTGAGCAACAGCGCGGCCTTCATCGGTCAGCTTTACCGCGTAGGTGCGCTCGCCGTCCGCGTCCTCGATGGTCGCGTATCCGTTGCGAACCGCCTTCTTCACGATATCCTTAAGCTCGCTGCGGCTCATGCCCATCACGCCTACCAGATCGCGCTGGGTTGCGCCGTCGTTTTCGATCAAGGCATTCAACAGTGCGCCCTGGCCGCGTTTATAGCTTTTCGGGCCGTTCTTGTGAAATCCCAGGCGCGTAAGCTTGCTGGCTTTCTTCAGTTGGTTCAACGTCATAGTAGCTTGATTCATAGGTATTCCTTCTTGCATCTTATTGATCTCTGTATGACAGAAGCTACTATACCGCTTGTTTTTTCACCTATTATATTATTCATAAATTTATCGTGATTAATAGTTTTGGCTGATTATAAGCAGTATTTATATTATTCACGAATAAGGAGTTATCAGCTCCTGAGCACCTTCTCCAAGGGTTTCCCCTTTGCCAGCTCGTCAACCAGCTTATCCAAGCGACGGATGTTCCTCATGAGCGGATCCTCTATGGCTTCAACGCGCACGCCGCACACGACGCCGGTTACCTTGTCGGCGCAAGGATTGATTTGCGGCGCCTGCTCGAAAAACGCGGCAAGGTCGGTGTCGTCGCTCGTCTTTTCCTGCAACTCTTCCTGACCGTATCCCGTCAGCCAACGAATTGCCTCGTCAAGCTCGGTTTTTGAGCGTCCCTTTCGCTCCACTTTTTGAAGGTAGAGCGGGTAGACGCGGGAAAACGGCATGGAAAACACCTTTGAGGAATCTTTGCTCATGTCATTCACGCTCCTGCACGGTTACATGGACCGTGTCGCCGATACCTTTACCAAGTTCGCTTCGTATGCCTTTCAATATACCCACTATATAGCAAACAGAGCCGTCTTCGTTTTTCACTCCCATGTTGACGATGCTCCCGTCGTAGGGAATCCCGTCGAACGTGACACGGGCTTTGACGCGGCCTTTTCCGAACTCTTGGCGAACGTCGTAAGGAAACGGAACGTACGCGCCGCCTTTTCCAATTTCCGATGAACGAATAACCGCATCGTATTCGTATACCGCAGGATTCATAATGGTCCCTCGCTTCGAGCATCCGAATGAATAAGGAGCATGATAAAACAAAAAGCGCCCGAAGGCGCTTGTTTGAAAACTGGCGGAGGAGGAGGGATTCGAACCCTCGTCACCGGGGTTGCCGGTGAAACGGTTTTCGAGACCGCCGCATTCAACCACTCTGCCACCCCTCCGCTTGGGGTGTCGAGGCTATGCCCCGTACTGCAAACGCGCCCTTAAAGGGCGCGGAATTAATCTGGCGGAGAGATAGGGATTCGAACCCTAGGTACTCTTTTGGAGCACACACGATTTCCAATCGTGCACCTTCGGCCAGCTCGGTCATCTCTCCGCTTCATGGAATTGCACACCTGAATCGAAACCAGGTCGTGCAGCGAGTATGTAGTATACAACAGCCCTTACGTCCCCACAAGCAATAAATTTCACCTTCACGAGCTTCCCAACCACAGCCCTCATCAATCCAAACCCATGCGCCCGGCGCGAAACAACCTTCGCTCGGCAAGCACGCCGCCTTGCCCGAAAATCACAGCGCATCACCGCGGCGTGCCGCCGCACACGCCCATCGGAAGCAAGCCCTGAAAAGCAGCAAGCCGACCGCTGCGCGCGGTCGGCTTGCTCTCAACTTATGGGAAGCACCTATTACGAAGCTTCTGCAGGCTGGCCGGAGCCTTCGCTCTTCTGCTCGCCTTCGGAAGAAGCATTGTCAGCGTTTCCGGAGTTGTTGGAAGAGTTATCGGCGCTACCTGCTTGCGCGCCCTGATCGGTGGAATTACCCGACTGAGCAGCAGATTCGTCCGTCTTGTACTTCGTCACGTCCACGTTGTAGGGAACGTCAGCAGGCATGTCGTTGATCTTCACGTCAGACGCCTCGCGCTGCTCATCGACCCACTTCTGGTACGCCTCGGACTGAGCCTGAGACTTCAAAGACTGCTTGATCGTATCCAGCCAGTCGGAAGGAATCTGATCGACGCTGGTGATCTCCACCTTTTCAGTGCCGTCTTCAGCCTTGGTCTTGGGAGCCTCGTACACATCGGTGCACTTGATGATATGGATGCCGTACGTGCTGGTCACCAGCCCGCTTACCTGGTCTTTCTGCAGGTTGTTGAGCGCATCTTGATACTCGGTCACCAGCTTGGAGGTCTTATCCCAGCCGATGTCGCCACCCTTTTCGGCGGAAGCGGTGTCGTGCGAGTACTCCTTAGCAGCTTCAGCGAAATCAAGCGCGCCGGAGTTGATCTTGTCCAACACTTCCTGGGCGGTTGCCTCGGCACCGCTATCGAACAGGATATGGGAAGAGCGACGCGCGCCGTCGTAGGCAGTTGCATACATCTGCGCATACTGAAGCTGGTCCGCTTCGCTGGGATCCTCATCGACGGTGAACGATTCCTTCAGGTACTTGTCTGTGAGCTGCAGCTTGACCTCTGCGCGATAATCGTCTTCGGTCATGCCGGACTGTTCGAGCGCGGCCTGCCACTTCTCATCGTTTTCGTAGTTGCTCTTCATCTGGTCGACGTAGCCGTTCACTTCCGCGTCATCAACCGTGACGCCGCGATCAGCCGCGTGAGCCCTGATAACCTCGCGCGTTACGAACGCATCGATGACCTGTTCTCGGAATTCTGCAGGATTCTTATCGAGCTGGACAAGATACTTGCCCCAAGAATCCTCATCGGTCATGCCGTACTGGGTTCTCAGGTTTTCGATGTACTTAGTCACATCGCCTTCGGAAATTTCGACGCCGTTCACCGTGGCTGCCACGCTGTCGGTGCCGGAACCACCCGAGGATCCGTTGCCTCCCGTGCAGCCTGCCAGCCCCCAAACGCACGCAGCGGAGATGCCAACAGCACACACGGTCTTTACAAGATGCAGCTTTTTCATAAGACCCTTCCCTCGAACACGCGTGGTCTTCGCAGTTCATCTGCAAATAACCTGCATGTAAAGATACTGGGCCGTATTTTCGCATACGCACGAAATAGGGTCTCACCTTGCACAAGAAGCCCATGTTCGATTCACAGTCCCCACGCCAGGTTCAGGGAAAACCCTGATACGAAAAGCGCCGCCTCGCATGAGACGGCGCTTGGAACTGCCTTGACTGAAAAGCCTATTTCTTGTTGGCCTTCTTACGCTCGGTAGCGGAAAGAATGCGCTTGCGCAGGCGAATGCTCTTCGGGGTGATCTCCACCAGCTCGTCGCCTTCAATGTACTCGAGCGCTTCCTCAAGCGTGAAGGTTTGCGGGGGAGTCAGCTGGATGGCCTTGTCGGCGCCCGACGAACGCTGGTTGCCCAGCTGCTTCGACTTCGCAATGTTGACCACCATGTCGCCCTCTTTCGCGGACTGGCCCACGATCATGCCCTCGTAGCAATCCTCGCCCGGACCGACGAACAGCTTGCCGCGCTCCTGCAGGGCGTCGAGCGCATACGCAACGCTCTTCTCGGTGGACATGCTGATCAGCGAACCGTTCTTGCGGCCGCCGAACTCGCCGCGATACGGCCCGTACTCGCTGAAGTGGTGGAACATGGTGGCTTCACCGCGCGTGACGTTCAAAAGGCGCGTGCGCAGGCCCATGGTGCCGCGCGAGGGAATCTTGAACACGAGGTGCGTCTGATCGCCGCGCTGGAACATGTCGGCCATTTCGCCGCCGGCGCTGCCGAACACCTCGATCGCCTTGCCGGCGTACTCGCTCGGCACGTCGACGGTTGCTTCCTCGATCGGCTCAAGCTTGCGTCCCTGCTCGTCCTTCTTGATGAGGACGCGCGGACGGCCCACTTGGAACTCGAACCCTTCGCGGCGCATGGTCTCCATGAGAACCGAAAGGTGCAGCACGCCTCGACCGGCAACCTCGACGCCGGACTTGTCCTCAAGCTCTTGGATGCGCATGGAGATATTGCTCTCCGCCTCGCGCATCAGGCGCTCTTTCAACTGGCGAGCGCCCACGATGTCGCCCTCGCGGCCCACAAGGGGGCTGGAAGACGCTTCGAACACGATAGCGATGGTGGGCTCTTCAACCTGGATGGGATCAAGGCGAATGGGGTTGTCGCGACTGGTTACCATATCGCCGATGTCAGCGTCGTCCACGCCCACCACGGCCACGATATCGCCCGCGTGCACCTCGGGCTTTTCCTTCTTGCCCAGCTCCTCGAACGTGAACACCTGCTTGATGTTGGTGTTGTAGCGCGTGCCGTCGTTCTTGATGACCAGCACGGGTTCCCCTTTGTGGATGGTGCCGGAGAACAGGCGACCGACGCCGATGCGCCCGACGAAGCTGGAGTGGTCCACCGTGCAGATCTGCAGCGCCACAGGGCCGTTCGGCTCGCAGTCGGGGGAGGGGACCTCTTTGATGATGGTCTCCAGCAAAGGAAGCATGTTCATGTTGTCGTCGGTCGGGGCGAAGCGCGCGTAACCGTTCATGGCGCTGGCGTAGATGACGGGGAAGTCCAGCTGCTCGTCGGAAGCCTCGAGCTCAACCATCAGGTCGAACACCTCGTCAACCACTTCCTCGGGGCGCGAACCGGGGCGGTCGATCTTGTTAACCACCAAAACAATGCGCAAGCCCAGCTCAAGAGCGCGCTTCAAAACGAACCGCGTCTGAGGCATGGGGCCTTCGAACGCGTCGACGATCAACAGGGCGCCGTCGGCCATGTTCAGAACGCGCTCCACCTCGCCGCCAAAGTCGGCGTGGCCCGGCGTGTCGATGACGTTGATCTTCACGCCGTCGTAGGTGACGGAGATGTTCTTGGACAGGATGGTGATGCCGCGCTCGCGCTCCTGGTCGTTGCTGTCGAGCACGCGCTCTTCAACCTGCTGGTTCTCGCGAAACACGCCGGACGTATACAGAAGACGGTCGACAATGGTCGTCTTGCCGTGGTCGACGTGCGCGATAATGGCTACGTTGCGGATATTCTCTTGTTTCATGCCTTTCTTCTTCTTTCTATTCAAGCCACACCTAGATCGGCGCGGCGATGATCCTTGTGATAGGGCCCGCGGCGGATACCGCTCCCGTAGAGGACGATTGTCGCCCGAAACGTACGTTTTCCGCCTGAATTCCGTACGTTTCGGGCGACAATGCAGGCGCTGCCGGACAATCGATGCAACAGGGAGGAACGATCGCCGGCGAAACGGCGGCTACACGTCGTCCAACTCCTCGGCGAGGCGCCGTTCTTCCTTGTTCAATTCGTCGATATGCTCGTTCAGCGTATTGAGCGTTCGCTGCGAGGAAACCACCTGCACGATGCCCCACACCGCCGCAGCGCCTGAAATAGCGGCAACGATCCCGAACAGGCCGAACGGACGCCTGCCCGTTATGAACGCCACGATACCGCCCACGGCTGCCATAGCCATGCCGTTACGGCGTTCGTCAAGAACCACGTCGCGCTGCTTGACCAGCTGAATGCGCGCGGCAGCGATTCCCGCCATGCGCGCTTCCTCCTGGCTTCCCGTCGCGTAAACGCGATCCGACCCGTCTTGCGCACCTCGGCGCGCTGACGTGCGCGCCCCTTTGCCCTTGGTCAGGTACTCGTATGATTCTTGGAGGTTCTTGAATTGCTCGGTGGCCCGCTCTTGAAGCTTTTTGTTGCTGGCGAACCGATCAGGGTGCAGAATCTGCGCCGTTTCCTTGTAGGCGGTCTTGATGTCCTCAGGCGTCGCGTCCTCGTCAAGACCCAAGATGCGCAGTGCTTCCGTTCGGTTCATAGCTCCCCATGTGCGGTTTTCGAATGCAGCCTTCCACGAAGGCTTGGCGATGGTCGTACGAAAGAAGATTTTACCACGCTCGAGGCTTTTTCAGGGAGCGCGGCGGCGCTCTCACAGAATGGACGAATGAAAAAACGGCCTTGCGGCCGTTGAATACATGGTGGAGCATAAGGGGATCGAACCCTTGACCTCAGGCTTGCAAAGCCCGCGCTCTCCCAGCTGAGCTAATGCCCCATGTTTTGAACCTACAAGGTTCCGAACATTAATAAACGCTCCACCGGCTAACTCGGCTCACGGTGGAGCGTTTATCGCAAAAAATGGTGGGCCCGAATGGATTTGAACCAGCGACCTCACGCTTATCAGGCGTGCGCTCTAACCAACTGAGCTACGGGCCCCAAAAAAGTGCCTGGCTAGTATAACCCACTTTTGAACGATTGGTCAAGCATCGATTTTCTTAAAATTGAAAATTTTTTATCATACCTGGTCAAAGGTGTAATATAGGCTTTTCGGACGCTGTTCGAGCGCGAAACGAGGCAGGTCCTGCAATCCGATGAAGGCGGTACCGTTATAATCGAAGAAAGAATCGCATCGAAAGCTCTCCCGTGCTTCGATGCCGAGGCGAACCTTGCGAAAAGGAGCATCGATGGTACCCGTCAACGTCCAAACCCTGATAGTTTCCGCCGCTCCCACACCCTCGATCATCGTTTTGCAACCGATCGAGGAAGCCCCCCAGCAAGGCAAGTACCGCATCGTCCCCATCTGGGTCGGCGTGAACGAAGCAACCCAGATGGGCGTCGCGCTTGAGAGGGCGCGTTTCTCGCGCCCTATGACGCACGATCTGTTCTTGGACGCGCTGACGAACCTTGACGCCTGCGTCGATCACGTGGTCATCAACGACGTGAAGGGCTCGACGTTCTTCGCGCGGCTCGCCCTGCGCCAACATGACCGGCTGATAGACCTTGATGCCCGCCCGAGCGACGCGCTGGCCCTGGCGGTGCGCCAGAAGGCTCCTATCTACATCGAGGAGGACGTGCTGGAACGAGCATCGTTTCCCTACGTGCTCAAGAACCCGTCAGGCGGCGTGCCCGAACACGAGCTTGAGGAGTTCCGCCAGTTCCTTGAAGGGATTGCTCCCGAGGACTTCGAGGCTTAGCGCAAGGGCACGCTCGAACAACCGACGGCGCCCGGGACGATAAGCCAACAAGTGTGAAAGAAGGGGTCGAACCTGTTGCCGGTTCGACCCCTTCTTCAATGTTCAAGCCGTTGAACGGCTCGTTTTCTCAGCGGGAAGCGCGTCCGTGCTAGTCCTCAGCAGGTGCTTCCTCGGGGGCAGTCGCCGCGTCAGGCGCCTGCGCGTCAGTCGACTCGTCTTCCATGTCGTCGATCTGCGACTCGTCCAGCTCGTCGGCGGAACCTGGCTTCGTGGACTTCTTCTTGCCGCGGCTCGAAATCGCCACTGCGGTCACGCGGTCCTTGTCGGCCACCTTCATGACGCACACGCCCTGCGTGGAGCGGCCCAGCTCGGAAATACCCGAAACCGGGGTGCGCACGACCACGCCCTCTTCGGACATGATCATGATCTCGTCGTCCGATCCGACTATCTTCATAGCCGCGAGCAGACCCTTCTTTTCGGTCATCGTAATGGTGAACACGCCCTGGCCGCCGCGGTGATGCTCAGGGTACTCGGCGATAGGCGTGCGCTTGCCGTAGCCCTTCTCGGTGATGACGAACAGGTCGGTGTCGGGCTGCGCGATCTCCATGCCCAGCACCTTCGCGATAGGCGGCACGTTCATGCCGCGCACGCCCATGGTGTCGCGACCCATGGCGCGCACCTCGCCCTCGTCCCACATGATGGCCTTGCCGGCCGAGGAGACCATGAGCACACGCTCGCCTTGCGCAACGCGGCGCACGCTGATCAACTCGTCGTTGTCCTTCAGGTTGATGGCGATAAGCCCGTCGCGGCGCGTACGATCGTACAGTTCCATCGACGTCTTCTTCACCATGCCGTGGGCCGTGGCGAACATCAGGTACTCGTTTTCCGGGAAATCCTTCGTGGCGATGACGGCGCTGATCGTCTCGCCGCGCTCAAGCGGCAGCAGGTTCACGATAGCCGTGCCACGCGCGTGACGCGACGCTTCGGGCAGCTCGTAAACCTTCAGTCGGTACACCTTGCCCTTCGTGGAGAAGAACAGCATGTACGAGTGCGTGGAGGCGATGAACAGGTGCTCCACGTAATCGTTGTCCTTGAGGTTCACGCCCTGCATGCCCTTGCCGCCGCGCTTCTGCTGGCGGTACGTGGCAACCGGAAGGCGCTTCACGTAACCGGACTTCGTAACCGTGACCACCATGTTCTCCTCGGCGATCAGGTCCTCGACGTCCAGATCCTTCGCCGCGTCGGACAGGAGGGTCTTGCGGGGGGTACCGTACTTCTTCTTGACCTCCAGCAGCTCCTCCTTGATGATCTCACGCACGAGAGCCGGATCGCTCAGAACGCGCTTGTAGTACGCGATGCGCTCAAGCAGTTCGTTCAACTCGCTTTCGATCTTCTCGCGCTCCAAGCCGGTCAGACGACGCAGGCGCATCTCCAAGATGGCATCGGTCTGCTTCTTCGACAACCCAAAGCGCTCGGTCAAGCGCTCGCCGGCCTCTTTGTCGGTTTGGGACGAGCGGATGATGCTGATAACCTCGTCGATGTTATCGAGCGCGACAATCAAGCCTTCCAGGATATGAGCGCGTTCTTCGGCTTTCGACAGCTCGTAGCGCGTACGGCGCACGATGACGTCTTCCTGGTGAGCGATGTAGTAATGCAGCATCTCCTTGAGGGAAAGGACGCGCGGCACGCCGTCCACCAGCGACAGCATGATCACGCCGAAACCCACCTGCAGCTGGGTGTACTTGTACAGCTTGTTGAGCACCACCTGCGGGATGGCGTCCTTCTTCAGGTCGATGATGATGTCGATGCCGTGACGATCGGCGCCGTCGTGGATGTTGCTGATCTCGGGAAGCTTCTTCTCGCGAACCAGCTCGCCCAGCTTCTCCAGCAAACGCTGGCGGTTCACCTGGTAGGGAATCTCGGACACCACGATGGAGCTGCGGCCGTTCTTGCCCTCCTGCACCGAGCACTTGGCGCGCACGGTCAGCGAGCCGCGGCCCGTTTCATAGGCATCCAGGATGCCCTTCTTGCCCATGATGATGCCGCCGGTGGGGAAGTCCGGGCCGGGAAGCGCCTTCATCAGCTCGGCGGTTTCGATCTCCGGGTTGTCCAGCATAAGGCACGTCGCGTCGATCGTCTCGCCCAGGTTGTGCGGCGGGATGTTGGTGGCCATGCCGACGGCGATACCCGACGAGCCGTTGACCAGCAGGTTCGGAAAGCGAGCCGGAAGCACCGTGGGCTCTTCCAAGCTTTCGTCGTAGTTCGGCTGGAAGTCAACCGTCTCTTTGTCTAGGTCGCGCAAGAGCTCCATGGCGGCCTTGTCCAAGCGGGCCTCGGTGTAACGCATGGCGGCGGCGGAGTCGCCGTCGATGGAGCCGAAGTTGCCGTGCCCGTCGATCAGCGGGACGCGCAGCGAGAACGGCTGAGCCAGGCGCACCATGGTGTCGTACACCGCGGAGTCGCCGTGCGGGTGGTACTTGCCGATAACGTCGCCGACCGTACGGGCCGACTTCATGTGCGGGCGGCTGGGCGTGTAGCCGCTTTCGTTCATGGCGTACAGGATGCGGCGGTGAACCGGCTTCAAGCCGTCGCGTACGTCGGGCAGGGCGCGCGACACGATAACGCTCATGGAGTACTCCAAGAACGAAGTCTGCATCTCTTTGCCCAGGTAGGCGCTGCGAACGATGGTGCCCTCGCCGCCGTTGGCGCCCTCGACGATGGATCCATGGGGGTTGCCCATGGACGACGTGTCGATCAGCGCGCGAGCCTTGTCTTCCTCGGACACGCCGGCACCTGCGACGGGCGTTGCATGCGCCTCCGCGGCTTCCGTTTCCTCGTCGGCGCTCTCCTCGGCATCGGCGTCGGCCTCGGCGCGGGCGATCAACTCGTTCAGCTTGTCGTCACGTTCGCCGGAGCCGTCGATGGGGTCGAATTCTTCAGTATTGTCTGCCACTTGCCTTCTCCTTAGATGTCCAGGAATCGGACGTCACGGGCGTGCTTCTGGATAAACTCCTTGCGAGGCTCAACCAAATCGCCCATCAGCTCGGACACAACGCGCTCGGCTTCGGCGGCGTCGTCGATGTTCACCTGCAGCAACGTGCGCGTGGCCGGCTCCATGGTGGTCTCCCACAGCTGTTCGGGATCCATTTCGCCCAAACCTTTGTAGCGCTGCACGTCGAACTTGTTCGGGTCGTCGTACTCGGCCAGCGTTGCGGACAGGGCGGACTCATCGTAGATGTAGCGCTCGATCTTCGGGTTGCGCGAGTTCTTCTTCTTGAGGCCGAAGATGGGAGGCTGCGCGATGTAGATGTAGCCGCGGTTGATCAGCTCCGGCATATAGCGATAGAAGAACGTCAGCAGCAGGCAGCGGATGTGCGCGCCGTCGACGTCGGCGTCGGTCATGATGATGATGCGGTGGTAGCGCGCCTGATCAGCGTCGAAGTCGTCGCCGATATTCGTGCCGATCGCCGTGATCAGCGAGCTGATGGTGTCGCTCGAAAGCGAACGGTGCAGGCCCGCGCGCTCCACGTTGAGGATCTTACCGCGCAAGGGCAGGATGGCCTGCGTCTTGCGGTCGCGGGCCTGCTTGGCAGAGCCGCCTGCGGAATCGCCCTCTACAATGAAGATTTCGGACTCGGCCGGGGTCTTCGACGAGCAGTCGGCCAGCTTGCCGGGAAGCGCGAACGAATCCAGCACGCCCTTGCGACGCGTCATCTCGCGCGCTTTGCGCGCGGCTTCGCGGGCCTTGAGGGCCTGGGTGGCCTTGCCGATGATGCGCTTGGCGGGGGTGGGATTCTCTTCCAGGTACTCGGCCAAGCCCTGCGTGACCGCGTTCTGCACGAGCGGGCGGATCTCGGTGTTGCCGAGCTTCGTCTTCGTCTGCCCCTCGAACTGCGGATCGTGCAACTTCACCGAGATGACGGCGGCGCAGCCTTCGCGCGTATCGTCGCCGGACAGGTTGGAGTCCTTCTCCTTGAGGATGCCCTTGTTGCGCGCGTACTCGTTGATCGTGCGCGTGACGGCCTGCTTGAAGCCGTCGAGGTGCGTGCCGCCCTCGTGCGTGTTGATATTGTTCGCGAACGCCATGACCGAGTTCGTGGAATACGAAGTGGACCACTGCATTGCCACTTCCACCGTGCCGTCAGCGTTTTCAGCCTCGAAGTAGATGGGCTTGTTCAGCGTTTCCTTGCCCTCGTTCAAGAACTTCACGAAGTCGACGATGCCGCCGGCGAACTGGAACACGTCCGTGCGGGGGTTACCGTCGGCGTCGGTTACGCGCTCGTCGTGCAGCACGATCTTCAAGCCCTTGTTGAGGAAGGCCATTTCGCGGAAGCGGCTTGCCAGGGTGTCGTAATCGTACACCGTGGTCTCGGTGAAGATCTCGGGATCGGGCCAGAACGTCACTGTAGTGCCGGTGTGCTTAGCCGGACCCGTTTCGTGAAGCTTCGTAGCCGTCTTGCCGTGATCGAAATCGATCTCGTACGCCTTTCCGTCGCGGCGCACGCACACGGCCACGCGGCTGGAAAGCGCGTTCACAACGGACACGCCTACGCCGTGCAGGCCGCCGGACACCTTATAGCCCTCGCCGCCGAACTTGCCGCCGGCATGCAAGATGGTGAGAACCACCTCGACCGTAGGGATTTTCTCCTTCGGGTGCTTATCCACGGGAATACCGCGACCGTTATCGTCGACCGTGATCGAGTTGTCTTCGTGAATCGTCACTTCGATCTGGTCGCAGTAACCGGCCAAAGCTTCGTCCACGGCATTGTCGACAACCTCGTACACCAAATGGTGAAGGCCACGAGGACCTGTCGAGCCGATATACATGCCCGGACGCTTGCGGACCGCCTCCAGGCCCTCGAGGACCTGAATGTCAGAACCGTCGTAATGGTCAGGTTTCTTTGCCACTGACATGCTCCTTTTGTAGTGCGATGCGTGAGTGAGGCGCGTCGGCGCCAACCTATAAAGTTTACCACAGGTATTCGTGGTACGAATAAAATACATCACGTTTGAAGGCTTTGAGAAGCCTTGTAAGACACGATCTTAGAACTGAACGTCGTTTTTAACGTCTTTCGATGTTTTGCGTTGCAAATCAGCAATCATGGCTTTCTCGAGCGCACGGCGAACAGCGGCGTTGTCCACCGTGGCAACAAGCTCCTCCACCGCCGCGGTCTCCTCGGGCGCCAAAGAGCGGCGCGCAGCAGGACGTACGGGCGCGCCGGAGGCTCCGACACCGGGCTCGTCGGCGGAATCAGGCCGAAAAGGATGCCTCGATTTCATATCGAAGCGCGATGGCTTGATGCAGAACGCCTCCACGTGCTCGCCTTGCTCGTTGAGCTTCATTTTGAGAAATTCCTGCCGCGCGTCAAGGTCGGATCGAATCATGCTGTCATCCGAATACACTACCAACACGGTGCCGCCATCCGTCACCCTCGCCGCCGCGCGCGCGTCGTCCACATCATCCGCCCGCATGACGTACACCGCGTTGATATGGTCGAGAACCATAGGCGCCGCATCTTTGTAAACGGCTTCGACGGCTTTTCGCCACATGACCTTCACCGCTGCCGCGCGACGAGCGCGGGCTCCGGAATCGTCCCCTGCGCCGAACGAAGCCATCAATTCTTTCAAGCCGCTTCCCAGCGTTTTCACGACCGATCGCCTCGATCCCCCAAGCGGACCACCCGAGCGCGTGCAAGCAGATCCTCGTCGAAATACGATAAATTCGTCGTGGTTATGAACGTCTGAATATCCCCGGCCACAAACGACACGAGCGCTCGGCGTCGGGCGGAATCAAGCTCGCTCATCACGTCGTCGAGCAACAGCACGGGCTTCTGCCCCAGAATATCCTGGATAAGCGACGCCTCGGCAAGCTTGAATGCCAGAACCACCGAGCGCTGCTGCCCTTGGCTCCCGAACACGCCCGCGTTGCTTCCATTTATGAAGAACTCGATTTTGTCCGCATGGGGCCCTACGAGCGCGCGGCGGCGCGCACGTTCGTCAGGAAGCCGCTTCTGCAGCGCGCACGACAGCGAGGCGCGCGCCTCGTCGCGACCGAACGAGTACGAGCGCGACACGCTTGGATCGTGATCTTCCCACGACGGCACATAGCACGCCGTCAAGGACTCACGACCTTCGGTAATCTCGGAATAGTAAGAACTCATCGAGCTTGCCAGCTTCTCAAACAACGCGCTGCGGTAGCACGCCAGCTGCGCGCCACAGGTGACGATCATCTCGTTCATGCTCTCGATGAGCAGCGAAGACGAATCTTCCTTGAGAAGATGATTCTTATGGCGAAGCACTTTTTCGTAGTCGCGTCGAATCAAGTAGTGATTCGCGGAAAGCTGAGAGCCCAGCGAATCGAGAGCGGCGCGGCGGACGGACATGGAACCCTTCGACAACTCCAAATCGTCGGGTGTGAACGTCACCGAAGGAACAAGGCCCTTCAAATCTGCCGTGCGCTTGGGCTTCCCGTTCAACAGGTGCTTCTTCTTCCCCTCGGACAACTGGACGCCCAGAGTCAATTGACGGCTTCCGTCGGTGACATCCGCCTGCAACCGACCGAACGAAGAACCGGCGCGCACCAGTTGAGGCACCGTGGGATTCCTGAACGACGATTGAGCCGTTAGAAGCTGCACCCCTTCGATAATGTTCGTCTTGCCTGCAGCGTTCGGCCCGACGAGCACCGTCAAAGGACCGATGTCGCTCAAGGCGAACGCTTCATAGCTCCGAAAATCGCAAAACGAGATATGAGATATGCGAAGATCCACCGCGGACGCTTCTCCCGCTTTACGAAATGCGAACTGGCATGACCAAGTAGAGGTAGTTCTCCCCTTCGTCAGCCTTGAAGATACCGGGCTTGAGCGCGGACTGGACTTCCAGGTACACCTTATCGGTCGCGACCGACGACAAGCCGTCCAAAACGTACGCGTAGTTGAACGCGATCTCGACGTCTTCCCCCTCGCCTTCGCACGGAAGGGTTTCCTGAGCAGTACCCACGTCCTGAGCCACGGCCGATAGCTGGGCGGTTTGAGACGCTATGTTGATATCGAACTTAACCGGAGAGCTCGTCTGCCCCAGAAGAGACGTACGCTTCACGCCGGCCACCAGATGACCGACTTCCATGCTCACGCGCGTGACGTACGAATCAGGGAGCAGTTGGCGGTAGTTGGGGAAGTTTCCCTCGATGCGGCGGTTGATGAACACGGTGTCGTGGTAGGTCACGACGATCTGGTTCTCGGCCAACGCAAGCTTGAGCGGATCGTCGGTACGCTGCATGGACGCAATCTCCTGCAAGAACGAACCCGAGATAACCGCTTGGAAATCCTCTGCCGCCGAATCGGGAAGGTCAGCTTCCGTGATAGCCAGACGATACGAATCGGTGGCGACCATCTTGAGCAGCGTCCCTTCCAGCGTGATGAGCACGCCGGTCAGGATCGCGCGGCTCTCATCCTTCGACACCACGCGAGCCACACGCTTGACCATCGAGGCAAATTGCGAGAACGGAATAGAAATTTCCTGCTGCACGTCAACATGCGGGAAACCGGGGAAATCCTCGGCATCAAGCGTTTTGATCGAGAACGACGACGTGTCGCAGGTGATGACTGCTGAATCGTTTTCAGCATGAACATGCACGGCGGCGTCGGGAAGGTTCTTCACGATTTCGGAGAACAGCTTGCCGGGGAACACGGCTTTGCCTTCTTCCTCTACCAAAGCCGGCACGGCATACTGGATGGAAAGCTCAAGATCGGTTGCCTGAAGCGTGAGCGTGTCGCCGCGCGCATCCAGGTAAATGCCCGACAGAATAGGCAGCGTCGAGCGCGTAGCGATACCCTTCAAAACGACGGACAGGGCATTCTGCAGTTCCGTTTGGTTGATGCTGAATTTCAAGCCGCTCCCTTTCTCTTGCTCTCTATGGTTCCGGTTCAGTATCGCACAATCAATCCGTTTTCACGTTTGCCACCATGATAAAAGCTCTGCCGCGCACGGCAAGCGCACGTGAAGAAAAGGACTCGGAACACGGATCTGCTCATGTATCAAAAGTATGCTTGCAGGAAGTACGGCAGCGTTGCGTGAACATTCAAAAAGAATGGACGTTTGAAATTGAAGAGATGCGACCAAAGGGATGTCCTACACACGTGGCCGAAACGTGCATGTTTCACGTGAAACATGCACTGAGCGAGCGCACGGGTATAAGTTCTTCGTGACGCTCGCAAAGAATCATGATCTTAGGTTTTGGGTTTTAAGGGGTCTTCCCTAAATATATATAAGGTTTTAATAGTTGTAATAATAAGGGCGGTGGAAAAGTGGATAACTATTAAAATACCAGATCAGAAGCTGAAAATAATACCTTTCTAGATGTTTAGATCCAGTACCCTCCATCAACATGAATTATTGCTTATATTATCTTTCCAGAGGGTTTCGGGGGTTTTCTTCAACTTGTCAGTCATATTTCAGTCATCTTTCCTCCGAACGTTCGTGCGCCCGCCGAATGGATCGGGCGGGCGCACGAACAAGGCTATATTTCCCTGATAATTTGCCGGAGCGTTTCAAGCTCTTCGCGAAGCTCCCGGTTCTCCTTCATTTTCGCCTCGATGTTCGAGACCGAATACATGACGGTCGAATGGTCGCGGTTGAACTTCTTTCCGATGTCGCTGTACGGTATATCGACCATTTCACGGCATAGGTACGTGGCGATCTGTCGTGCGTAGGTGATGTTGCGCGTTCTTTTCTTTCCTACGAGATCGGCGTGGCTCACCTTGTAAAACGTTTCGACTTCCCTTTGGATATCGGCAATGGTCAGGCGTTTCGACGGGCCTCCTGAGAAGTGATTCTCAAGCAGCGCGCGCGCATCGTCGAGCTTCAGGTTCGGTTGGTTGAAAAACGTCATCTGATAGATAACCTTCGTGACGGCGCTTTTCAATTCTCGGATGTTCGAGCTCGAGCTTTCCGCTATGTACATCTGAATGTCTTCGGGAATATTGAAATCTTGAGACCCCTCCGCATCCCGGTATTCCTGAACGAAGCTTTTCACGATGCCCAGTTTCGTCTCGATCTCGGGAGGCTGGATGTCGAACGTCCCGCCCGAATTGAATCGGCTTTTGTAACGCTCGTCGATGTCGATGTTCTTGGGAGCGCGGTCTGCGGAGAGCACGACTTGCTTTCCCTGGCTGGTCAGCTTGTTGAAGATCTGGAACACGATGTCGAGCGTCTGCTTCTTTCCTTGCAGATACTGAACGTCGTCGATCAGCAGCACGTCGGCTTCTTCGTAGCGCGTTTTGAAGTTCTTGTAGCTGGATTTCTGCTTGTCGTGCGCCGCGCTTGCTTCGGTGTATTCCGATAAGAACTCGGCCGAGTCCACGTAAATGGTGGACAGCTGGGGGATGTTCTCGCTGATGTAATTTTGGATCGCGCGCATGAGGTGCGTTTTCCCCAACCCTGATTTTCCATAGATGAACAGGGGATTTAAGTGCGCTTTACCCGGCATTTCCGCAACGGCGACCGCCATGGAGTACGCCATGCGGTTGGAATCGCCTATGACGAAGTTCTCGAACGTGAGCGTGGACGTCGGACCGTCTTGTCCGGTCTCCGCGTTCTCGCCGTCTTCGCTGCCGCTTTCCTCTATTTTTGGGGCGACGTCTTCCACGAGCGGTTCTTCCGGGCGCAACGTCGGTGCGGGCTCCACTGCGGCCGCCGGCGTCGGCATCGGTACAGCGGGTCGTTCCTGGCGCGGCGCGCTGCTCGCCGCAGGCGTCGGCATCTCGTCAGCGGCGGTGATGTCCACTTCTATGATGACGGTGAACGAAACATGGAACAGGTCTTCGAGCGCTTGCTTGATGAACCCGACGTAATGACGCTCGATCCACGTTTTGATGAAGTCGTTATCGGCCGTCAGCATGAGAAAATCCTCGCTCATCGCCTGGGGATGCAGGCGGGAGAAGAAGGCGCTGATCTGTGACGGGTCTATGTTATTGTAGCTTTTGACCTGGTCGCATACTTCTTGCCAGGTTTCTTCGAGTTTTTGGCTGTTCATACGCTGCTTCCTTGGTGGGTTCGCCCCCGCCCGGGGAGCGACGATGGCGTGCTCCCAATGGCCGTCCGCTTCGTGTTCGATTGTATATAAAACGATAGGGTCAGGCAAAGGGTTACAGGGAAATGGCTACCTGGTATCCCAGATCCGTCAGAATGCGCTTCTGCCCCGCGGTTTTCTCTATCAGTCCGGCTTGCTCGAGCTTCGTCAGCGTTACGTACGTGCTCGATTGGGGAACGCCGGTGATGCGCACCAGGTCGGTTACGCCGAGTGCCCCTTCGTTCAGGAATATAGGAAGGAAATCTCGCTCGCGTTGGGACAGGGGCGGCACCAGCGGCGTGACGGAATGGTGCGGATAACCCGCTTGAGGCATGGACGGCACTGCCGCCGTGGGGTACCCGTAGGCGGGCGCTTGCATCGGATATCCTGTCGTACCGTACGGTTGTGCTTGCTGACCAGGGTAAACGGTTCCCGGCATAGCGCTCATCGGGGCCATGTGCTGGATGGGCTGCATAGGTTGAATAGGCTGTGCCGGCACCGTGTAGCCCTGTGCTTGGGGTTGGTACGCCTGCTGTTGGTAGAGGTTTTCCTGATAAGGCTGCACGGCTTGTGCGCCCTGAGCCTGGGGCTGCCTTGCGGGTCCTTCCGCCACGGCGTCAAACAGCTCCTGCACTGCCGACTCGCTCGGCTGCAGGCTGATGGTGACGACGGATCCGGTTCCCAGGTTGTCCTCTATGGTTATGGTTCCGTGGGAGAAGTCCAGGTATTCCTTCACGATGGGAAGCCCCGACCCTACGCCGCGGATGTACTGCTTCATAGACTCGACCGCCGAGGAGAACCCCGGAAGCTGTGCCTTGTCTTTCTGAAATATCCCCGGCCCCTGGTCGGCGAAGCGAATCGTGTTTCCACCGTCCAGGATGGACACGGTCACCTCGGCGAATTGGGCGTGGATGAAGTTTTCCGACACCTCTCGGATCACCGTGTACGGGATGGTTCCTCCGCTGAGCTTCGCTTGTTCGTAAATGCTCGATGCGAGGTTTTCAATGTAATCCGCCGTCGGTGCGGGGTTGATCTCGGTGACGCGCGGCGCGCTCTTGAGATCGTCGTACAAAGCTATGCGCGCGATCGAGTCGACATGTGCATAGTCGTACAACGCCGAGTTTTCATCGGGCGTTTTACCTTGGTGATCTGCTTTTTCAGTCTGGTTGTTCAATTCTGTTCCGTTTTTCAGATCCGATATTCAGCATTTTTCAATGACTTTCAACGGCATTGTATACGTTTTCAACTTTAGAATCTATCCACCTGGGATATTCAATGCGTTTCATTGCGGATATTCCCGTTTTCCAGAAAAGAAAATCGACTATCTACGCGGCCTTTTCAGCGTTTTCCACTTTTTATTCAAAAATTGTGGAAAACTTTGAAGAAAAGAAAGAACCGAGAAGAAACCCATAGTGAAAAACTCTTGGGAAATGTTGATAGAACCGTGGTCGGGCGCGATCGAAGGGCGTCTGTTTAACGCACCATCGGCCATAGCTGAACGGTTTTCCTGAAACAGTGGATTTGTATCACCTACGTCAAAGAACGCCCTCTTCAAAAGCTAGAGCTTTATAAAACACCAGTTCAGAAGCCTAATTATTCAGTTGAAAACAACTAATGCCTGATGAGGGGCTTGTAAAAATAAGCAAATTCATATCTTGACAAAACAGCGAAATTGGAGATTTCCACAATGATGCTCGAATGAAATAAGAGTTTTCAACATTTTCCACAATTTGGTTTCTCGCTTTTGGGGATAAGTCTGTTTAGCGGGGCTCTTTTCACGCTTTCGGAAGCGATTCAACGCTGTTTTCAGCATGAGCATGGCGTTTGACATCGACGAGGGAAACGGGCGTTCTTGTTGGCAGTATGTTGAAACGCGTATTCGGGGGTCTTTTCGATCGAGTCGACGAGTGGTGAGCGTGCAGCGGGTAGGCAGTGCGACCCAGCGCGAAGACTTGAAACGGAGTTGGTTTGTTCTTGTGAGTTTCGCTTGACTACGCCGTAACCTGCGCTATACTTTCGAGGTTGCTCTAAAACCATGAAAGGGAATCAATATGAAGCGCACGTATCAACCTAACACTCGTAAGCGGGCTAAGTGCCACGGTTTCCGTGCTCGTATGTCGACGAAGGGCGGCCGCAAGGTGCTGGCTGCTCGCCGCGCAAAGGGCCGCAAGCGTCTCTGCGTGTAAAGAGAGCGAGATTGGAGACGATAAAGTCCCGCGAGGACATCTCCGATCTGTTCTCTTGCGGCAAGCGTTTGCATACGCCGTACCTTACGCTCATAGTGTTACCCACGAAGCAGCACGGCCTCAATGGTCGTGTTGCTTTTGTTGCGGGTAAAAAGCTAGGGAACGCCGTCTGGCGCAATAGCGCAAAGCGGCGTATGCGCGCAGTCTGTCATGAGCTCGGAGGGCCTTGGAAGGGCTTCGATGTGATATTTCTCGCGAAGTCGGGTATTTGCAGGGGTTCTTATAGTAAAGTGCTAGCAGCATGCGACGAGACGTTGGAACGCGCGGGGATCCGATAAGGTCGATCGATATGAAGGCTTTTGTAAAGCGCTTGCCGTGTACCATTGCGGTGATGCTGATCACCTTCTATAGGGCCGCTATATCGCCCCTGTTTCCTTCTTGCTGTCGTTTTACGCCGACATGTTCCGAGTACGGACTCATAGCGTTTCAACGCTACGGGTTTTGGAAAGGCTTGAAGCTCACGTTCAAACGTGTGCTGCGCTGCCGTCCGGGAGGTCCGCACGGCTACGATCCAGTACCGTAGGATTGTAGAAGCGGCCTTCTTTGGTATAGAGGAAGGAACAACATACAATGTGGGACGTAATCAAGGACTGGGTGTTTAACATCATCCATTTCTTCTACGATTTTTGCGGCGACTGGGGACTCGCCATCATCGTCGTCACGGTGATCTTCCGTGTGCTCATCTCTCCCTTGATGCACAAGCAGACGAAGTCTTCCTATCAGATGCAGAAGGTTCAGCCTCTGATGCAGGAAATCCAGCGTAAGTACGCTGATGATCCTCAGCGTCAGCAGGAGGAGATGCAGAAGCTGTACGCCGAGGCGAAGTTCAACCCGCTGGCCGGCTGTCTGCCGATGCTGCTTCAGATGCCTATCTTCATCGCGCTGTTCCAGGTGTTGAGCGAGATGGGTTCCCGTACGCAAGGCACCACGTATGAGTTCTACAACCTGGTTCCCAGCTTGGTTATGCGTCCTTCCGAGGCGTTTTCCATGGGATTTGGAACGTTTGTTCCCTATCTGATCCTTATGGTCGTGTTCGCTGCCGCCACGTTCTTGCCCATGATTCTCATGCAGATGGGCAACAAGGATAACCCGCAGCGCAAGCAGACCATGATCATGGCGGCCGTCATGAGCGTTTTCATGCTGTGGATCAGCTGGGGCTCTCCTGCCGGCGTGCTCTTGTTCTGGGGCGCTTCGTCGCTCATCGGCATTGCTCAGCAGCAGATTTCCATGCGCATCATGAAGAGGCGCGACGCTGAAGCTGCCGAAACTATCGAGGTTAAGCCTATCGAGGTTGACGTTACCCGTAAGGTGAAGAAGCCGCGCCCGACCAAGAAGGACACCGTCAAGAAAAGGTAGCTCGGCGGTGTTTCACGTGAAACACCCCAGCTTTTCTGTTTCGATAAAAGGAGTCTGTTATGGCTGAAGAGTTGGTTGAAAACGTTGAGGAGTGCATCGATCCCTCTGAGATTGATTCCACCGAGTTGACCGATGAGGAGCTTGATCGTATTGCTGATACTGCGATCGGTGCCCTGCAGGATATCCTCAAGTATTTCGACGTTGGAGAAGTCACTATCGATGAGTACGAGGGTGACGAAGGCGAGCTGATTCTTGATATTACCGGTGACGATCTGGCCGTGCTTATCGGTCGCCACGGTAAGACGCTTGATGCCCTGCAGTTCTTGGTATCGGCGATCACGGTGCGGACGATCGGCTTCCGTTATCCGGTTATCGTAGATGTCGAGGGCTATAAGGGGCGTCAGCGAGAGAAGCTTGAGTCGATTGCTCGTTCTTCAGCGAATCGCGCTGCAAGTCAGCACCGCAGCGTCAAGCTTCGTCCAATGACTCCTTACGAACGCCGAATCGTTCACATTACGCTTCGTGACGACAAGCGCGTTGAGACTGCTTCTGAAGGCGAGGGAAGCGCGCGCCACGTGGTGATTCTTCCTCGATAACGGCACGTTCCTTGTTTTGATCGAAAGCCCGTATCTTCGGATACGGGCTTTTTCATGTTTGAAAGTTTCACGTGAAACATTCCTTTATACTACAGAGGACATCTTATGAAGGAGCATGCATGCACGAAGATCTACTGAAGCGACACCTCGAGCTTGTTATAGAGGCAAATAAAACAACGAATATCACTCGAATTTCAACATGGGACGAAGGTATGCTCCTGCATGTGCAGGATTCTCTCATAGGTCTGCCGGAGTTGAATGATGCTCCCGAGGGTTGGTATGTGGATATAGGATCGGGTGCGGGATATCCGGGGATACCGTTGGCAATAGAAAGCGGGAGAAAGACGCTCCTCGCCGATTCAGTAGGCAAGAAAACCGCTATACTTGACGGTATTATTGCTCAACTTGGCCTTAGCTCGGTAGAAACCTACACGGGGCGAATAGAGGACCTCGCACGAGAGCATCCGGGTGAATTCGCTGTAGTCACCGCTCGTGCATTGTCTCGAGTTTCCGTGCTTATGGAATTCGCGTCGCCTCTTCTGCAAAAAGGCGGCCGCTTAATCTGTTATAAAGCCCGTATGGAAGATGATGAGCTAGACCACGCGCTATCGTTGCAGGAAACGCTAGGTATGACTCTCGTGTCTGATCGAACGCTTGAATTGGAAGATCGGTGTCGTAGGATCATGTGCTTCGAGAAAACGGCGAAGCCAAAGATTAAGCTTCCCCGTAAAACAAGTTTTGCCCAAAAACGTCCTCTCTAAGGGTGTTTCACGTGAAACACTGGCAGAGTAGAGCGGTTGTGGGAATGCTCCGTTTCAAGGGGAGCGCTTTATATAAGATGCAAACAAGGTATACTGTCGTTGCGGTTAAGAAAGGGGGTCCCTGTGGGACTATTCGATAGTCTTAAACGAGACAAAAAGCCAGCCGAGACTGTCAAGCGTGACGAAACCATACTTGTTGAGGATGATTTGTCGATCGATCATATAGAAGTGGTTGAGCGAGAGGTTCCCGCTAAAGTGGAGGAACCTGCTCCGCCGAAGCCTATCAAATCGTTCAAGGATAAGGCTCCGGTGAAGCATGTGGTTGGTCAAACCAAGGTTATGGCCATTATCAACCAAAAAGGCGGCGTCGGTAAATCTACGACGGCGATCAACCTTTCAGCTGCTCTAGGAGAGCTTGGCAAGCAGGTTTTGCTCGTTGATTTGGACCCTCAAGGGAATTCCTCAAGCGGCTTGGGCATCGAGAAGAGCCAGGTGTCCAACTGTATTTACGATGTCCTGCTCAATGATGTGCCTATCGAGAACGTGATCATTCCCGATGTATGCGACGGTCTTGACGTCATTCCAGCTACCATCAACCTTGCTGGCGCTGAAGTCGAGCTTGTCTCCGAGATGGCACGAGAGAACCGTTTGAAAGACTCCGTTGGAAGTCTGCGCGGCAAGTACGACTACGTTTTCATAGATTGTCCGCCTTCCCTTGGGCTTCTTACCGTGAACGCATTAGTAGCTGCGGACAAGCTGCTTATTCCTATCCAGTGTGAGTTCTATGCACTGGAAGGTGTGACAAAACTTCTTGATTCAATGAAACGTGTCAAAACTCGCCTTAATCCTACTTTGGATATCTTCGGCGTGCTTTTGACTATGTACGATGGACGTACCACGCTCTCGCGGCAGGTGGTAAGCGAGGTGCGCGGTTATTTTGGAAAAACTGTCTTTACGACATTGATCCCTCGTACCGTTAAGTTGTCCGAGGCACCAAGCTTCGGGCAGCCTATTACGCAGTACGACCCGTCGGGAAAAGGTGCTCAGTCGTATGTGGAGCTTGCAAAGGAAGTGATTCAGCGTGGCTAAGTCGGCGAAAAGTGGTTTGGGACGAGGTCTGAACTCGCTGCTGGGAGGTGCTTTCGAAGAAGCGGCTCCTATCGAGTCCGCTCCGAAGCGGGTGTTGGTGGAAAATGAGCAAGAGGAAGCCCCCCGTCCTCCTCGTTCGGCACCGAGTGAACCGGCGCGTCCTCTTGACGATGCAAGCGTCAGAATCACCTCTTTTCCTGCTGAAGGCGAATCTATCGTCGAAGAAGGAAGCCAGGTAACCATCAAAAGCGTGGTGCAACGTAATACGGACGAAGTTGCTATCGAGTCCATTAGCCCGAACCCCGATCAGCCTCGTACGAATTTCAAGCGCGAGGAATTGGAGGAGCTTGCTGCTTCCATCGAAAAAGACGGGTTGTTGCAGCCTATCCTGGTAAGGCCGCTCGGCCAGCAAACGTATCAGATCATAGCCGGAGAGCGCCGTTGGCAAGCGTGCAAGCTTGCTGGCTTGAAGAAGGTTCCCATTCGCATCAAGGAAGCTGACGACGATCGTTCTTTAGAGCTTGCACTTGTTGAGAACATCCAGCGTTCCGATTTGAACCCTATCGAGGAAGCGTACGGGTATCGTCGCTTGATGGAGCGCTGCAACTTTACTCAGTCTGAAGTTGCGCAAGCTATGTCGAAGGGTCGCTCGACCGTTGCGAACGCGTTGAGGTTGCTTGAACTTCCTGAAGAAGCGCAGCAGCTTTTGTTCGAGGAGAAGATTACGGCAGGCCATGCTCGTGCGATTCTATCCATTCCGACCAAGGAAGGCCGTCAAAAGCTCACCGATAAGATTATTGCGGATAAGTTGACGGTGCGGGAAGCTGAAGCAATCGCGCGTTTGATGTCGGGTAAGAAGAACGAATCCGCTCAGCCGAAGGCTCCGCTGCCTAAAACTTACAAAACCGTCGCTCGTGCTTTGAAAGATGCTCTGCATACGAATGTAAGGGTTAAGTCGGTCAAAGGGAAGAATAAGATAGAAATCGAATTCAAAGACGAAGAGGATCTTGAAAGATTGTTCGAGGAGCTGCTTTCTAAGCCCTCATAATGATTTAGACGAGTCTGTACTCAAGAAACACCAATATATGACGTTAGAAGGGCTTAGAAGAGCTCTTCTAACGTCATAGTACTTTAAATAGGTTATCTATCCTTGGTTTTTATGATACGTATTTTTTAACTGTCCGCACGCTCCGTCGATATCGGAGCCGCGAGAATCACGCAAGGTAGCTTCGGTGCCGTGCTTCTGAATTTCACGGAGCCAGGTTTCAATGGTTTCCTGATCGCTCGGTTGAAAAACGGAATCGGGAACGGCGTTGATGGGAATCAGGTTGACATGGCAGTGAAGACCGGAGCAGAACTCTTTCAGTTTGGAAAGCTCTGCATTCGAATCGTTCACGCCTTCTATCATGATGTATTCCAACGTCACGCGACGGTTGGTTTTCTCGACGTACGACTGTAGCGCCTGCTTGAGGTTTTTAAGCTTGAAGCGATCGACTTTCGGCATAAGCAAATCGCGGGTGCCTTGTGCGGCGGAGTGAAGCGATACCGCAAGCGTGAACTGCTCGGGCTCCGTGGCGAACTTTTCTATACCGGGAAGTATGCCGCAGGTTGAAATGCTAATGTGGCGCGCGCCAATTCCGACTGCCTTCGGGTCGTTGAGTATGCGCAGCGCGGCAAGCGTATTGTCGTAGTTAAGGAACGGTTCGCCCTGTCCCATGCCCACAGCGTTCGTGACCCGCGTTCCCGTGTCCTTCTGGATCAAGAGTATTTGGTCCACCATTTCACCCGGAAGGAGGTTCCTGGTGAACCCTTCCCTTCCCGTTGCGCAAAAGGCACATGCCATGCCGCACCCAGCTTGTGTCGAGAAGCATACTGTCAAACGATCTCCGCTTCTTGAGGGTATGGCAACCGTTTCGACGCACACGCCGTCTTCGTACGATATAAGGTATTTTCTGGTGCCGTCGCTCGATATTTGACGGTCAACTACCGAAGGAGCATCTATCGAGAACTTTTCAGCAAGAGATGATCTGAACGCTGCAGGGAGATTCGACATTTCATCAAACGACTGCACGTTGTGTGTATAGAGCCATTCGTAGAGTTGCTTTGCGCGGAATGCCGGCTGTCCCAGGTCTTTCACAATCTGAGTAAGACCGTCGAGTGTATAAGCTTTAATTGAAGTATTCATGCCGGTCATTATACATGTTTCACGTGAAACATTGCTCCTCTCGCACCATGGTTTTCGCTCGGTGTTGCTCGTTTTGCTATACTGCTGACGTTCGTATCCATAGGGTGAAAGAAGGACGCATGTCTGAATGCTTCGATCCGCGCGAGTGTCGCGTGGCGTTGCTTGCCGGGGGAAAAAGCGGGGAGCGAGAGATATCGTTGGCTTCTGGAGAAGGGGCTTCCCAAGCTCTGAAAGAAGCGGGATTTAACGTGACCGTCCTTGATCCTGCTGAGAAAGAGGATTTGAAGCGTCTGATCGACGAACCTTTCGATGTTGCATTCCTATGCTTGCACGGAAAACTTGGCGAAGACGGCACGGTGCAGGGCTTCTTGGAAGTGATTGGGCTTCCTTATATTGGCTCAGGGGTGTGGTCAAGCTCCTTGGCCATGGATAAGGCGAAAGCGAAGTTGTACTATCAGCAGCACGATATTCCTACGCCTCCTTCCGTGACGGTTCGCGCAGGCGATTCCGTAGACGCTCGTCAGGTTATCGCTTTTCTTGGGGATCACTGCGTGGTGAAGCCTGGTACGGAAGGCAGCGCGCTCGGTGTGTTCATCGTCGAGGGAGAGCAAGCTATTCTGGATGCGGTGGAAAAGGCGCTCGAGATAGATGATGAGGTCCTTATCGAACGGTACGTCAAAGGCACCGAGCTGACTGTTGCGGTTATCGGAGGGGATGATCTACAGGCTCTTCCGATTATCGAAATCGTTCCGAAAAGCGACTTTTATGATTTTGAATCGAAGTACGCTCCCGGAGGGTCGCAGCATATCTGCCCTGCTCTGCTTTCTGACGAGACGACGAACATGGTGCAGAAGCTAGCTATCGAAGCGCACAAGGCCCTTGGATGCGATGGTGTTTCGCGCTCCGATTTCATTTTGGAAGAAGATGGGTCGTGCTGGATTCTGGAAACCAATACGATTCCTGGCATGACCGGCACCTCGCTTTTGCCGGATGCTGGCAGGGCGGCGGGGATTTCCTTCCCTGACTTGTGCACGAAGTTGGTACAGTACGCGCTTCGCGCCTAAACTTTCAACGGTGGGGTAAAAAATAGGGCGAGGTCACGAACCTCGCCCTATTTTTTCTGCAAGCGTTTACAGTATTCCGCAGGATTTCAATCCGAACAACGCTAAGGCGACGATTGCAAGAAGGAATATCCAGCTTACCGCATAGCACCCCTTGTTTCCCTTGCGCCCTTGCTCGATCAGCTTCTCGCTCATTTTGCGGCGGCTTTTCATAATGACGGTTCCAGGCTTTTTCTCAGGAAGCGGCACGGTGTCTTTCGGTTGCCATGATCCTTCGCTTTCGACAATCTGCTGCACTGCTTGATCGCCGAATGAGACATCGGGGCGAACCCCGTCCGCCAAGCGCGCCGAGATTCCCTGTATGAAGGAACTCATAGGCTGCTCAAGCTCATTCTCGTAGCAAACGAGCGCGACTTGTCCCCAGTAATGGCCTGGATCGGGCGCGTCGGTGAACGCTATGAAAGACAGGATCGCCTTGAGGTTCCACCCGCGAGCAACGAGGATGCTGAGCGTGCGAGAAGTCTCTTCGTCAAGATATCCGATAAGCCCGCCGAAACGGTTCTTCAGCCAGGCAACGTTCTTCTTGTCCCGAACGATGAACTCTAGTTCGAACACATCGCCAACCAGGTTGTCGGCGCCAAGCAGCGCCGCTGCATCCTTCTTGGATTTTGTCTCGAATCGAGCGTATGTTCCGAAATAGCGTTCCGCCTGCATCTTTTCTCCTCTACCATGGTGTAGCTCAGGGTGTGTCGGGCGTGTAATCACCGTGTTTTAGGTTTGTGCGATCCTATGATAGATGATAGGCTGATAGCTATGGATAATCAAAGTATGCTCAAGCAGGATACCCTGCAAAGTTTCATAAGCGATGGAACACCCCAGCCCGTGTGCGACCGTTACGCATTGCTCCCTTCGTGGGCGGAATCCCTTGATTTCGGCGAACTTGACCGTAACGTGGTTGTGCTTGATACGGAAACGACGGGGTTCTCGTACAATCACGATGAACTGACCCAAATTGCCGCTGCTCGCTTCGAGCAGGGCGAGATAGTGGATTGGTTCATCACGTTCGTGAATCCGGGTAAGCCTATTCCGGAAGAAGTGGCTCGTCTGACCGATATCCACGATAGCGATGTTGCTGAAGCCCCTTCCCCTGAAGAGGCGCTTGCTGCACTGGTGTCGTTCGTCGGCGATGCAAGCGTGGTTGCTCATAACGTTGATTTCGATCGCACGTTCACGACGCGTCATCCCAGCGGGTATCCGCTTCTGGAGAACACTTGGATCGACTCTCTTGATCTTGCTCGCATAGCTTTACCGCGCTTGAAGTCTCATCGGCTTTTAGATCTTGTGCGAGCTTTCGGCGCACCGCTTTCCACTCATCGCGCCGATGCGGACGTGGCGGCCACCTGCGCGATGTATCGCATCCTTCTTGCTGGCGTGGCGGCTATGCCTCCTGCGCTTGTGAGGGAAATTGCTCGAATGGCAACCCCTGACCAGTGGTCTACGCAGGTTGTGTTCGATCGTATTGCCGATCTTCAATCGAGCTCAGCGTACAGCAAGGTCTTTTCCAGCCTTTGGAACGATGTTTCACGTGAAACATCGTCGAATGCCGCCGTTGAGCCCGGTGATGTTTCACGTGAAACATCACCGCTTGATGCAAAGCACCACTTCTCCCTTCGTGCTTTGAGAAGGGATCGACTGGGTAAAAAAGAGCATGCTCCTAAGGTGGATGCAGACGATATAGCCTCCAATCCCCAACGAGAGCTTGTGTTTCCTTCGCAAGAAGCTATCGACCAAGCGTTTTCCGAACAGGGACTTGTTGGAGCTTTGTACGGCGATTTCGAGCCGCGCAAAGAGCAGCGCATTATGGCCGAAGCCGTGCGCGATGCGTTTGCCAGTTCGGAAAATCTTATTGTCGAAGCGGGTACGGGCGTTGGAAAGTCGATGGCTTATCTGGTGCCGGCTGCGCTTACGGCGCAGGCGAACAACATTACGGTAGGCGTTGCGACGAAAACCAACGCACTGCTTGATCAGCTGGTGTACCATGAGCTTCCTGCGCTCGCCGAAGCGCTTCATACGGTGAATCCCGAGATGCCGCTGTTGACGTATGCTCCGCTGAAGGGGTTCTCTCATTACCCGTGCCTGCGGCGCATAGATCGCATTGTGTCTGATGGCCCTCAGATGAGGCTTGTGAATGGTAAGGAGCAAACTCAGGCTCCGGCGCTCGCGGCTCTTCTTTCTTATGTGGAGCAAACCTCGTACGACGACATGGACGGGTTGAAAATCGATTATCGAGTACTGCCCCGTCGAGCGGTAACCACGACGAGCCATGATTGTCTTCGCCGTAAATGCCCTTACTTCGGAACGTCTTGTTTTGTGCATGGGTCTCGCCGGCGTGCCGAGGCGGCCGATATCGTTGTGACCAATCATAGTCTTCTCTTTTGCGATTTAGTGGCCGATGGCGGGTTGCTTCCCTCTATTCGATACTGGGTGGTGGACGAGGCTCACGGGGCTGAATCGGAAGCGCGCCGAGCTTTTTCGGTTTCTCTGGCTGCTGAGGATATTACGCGTCTTGCTCATCGCGCCGGTGCTGACGAAGCTTCCCGTAACGTGTTCGTTCGAGCCGAGCGCCGCGTGGTGGTTTCCGGAAGCGAAGAAGGAAGCTCCCTGTTCTATGCGTTGACCAGTAAAGCTCGAGCTGCCGGGAAAACGTATGCCGAAGCTGCGCAGGAATTCGCTTCCCACATGAAAGACCTGCTGTTCTTCGATCAGAACAAACGAGGACGAGGGTACGAAACCGTAGAACTCTGGATCAATAACGATATTCGCAACAGCGCTACGTTCGGTCAAGTTACATTGCTGGGGCGGGCTATGTCGGATGCTGCGGAAAAGCTGGTGGCCGCATGCCAAAATCTGGTTGCGTATCTGGAAGAGGTTGACGGGGCGGCTGAAATTCAGCGCGAGATCGCATCGATGGCTATCGAGCTGAAAGAACAGATCGATTCCGTTGACATCATATTGACTAAAGCGCCCGAATCCTGCGCATACTCCGCAACAATCAATCGCAAGAAAGACCGCGTTGCCGAAAAGCTTGAAGCGCTGATGGTCAACATGGGCGCGATTATGAACGAGACCTTGTTCGCGAAAACCCACTCAGTGGTGTTTGCTTCGGCCACGCTGTCGGTTGATGGAAAATTCACTGCGTTTGAGAACTCGCTCGGGCTGAACGAAACCGAATTCTCGCAATCCAGGACTTGCAAGCTTGATTCGAGCTACGACTACGACGGCCATATGACAGTGTACGTTGTTGACGATATGCCCGAACCGAGCGACGCAGCCTACCTTTCTTCGTTGCAGCGCCTTCTGGTGGACGTTCATCGTGCGCAGCAGGGGTCTATGCTGACGCTGTTCACGAATCGTCGCGAAATGGAGAAGTGCTTCGACGAAGTTAGTCCGCAGCTTAAAGAAGACGATCTCCGTGTTGTCTGCCAGAAATGGGGCGTGTCGGTAAAGGGACTTCGCGATGATTTCCTTGCCGACGAACATCTATCGCTGTTCGCTCTCAAGAGCTTTTGGGAAGGGTTCGATGCTCCCGGGGCTACGTTGAAGGGCGTGATTATTCCTAAGCTGCCGTTCTCCAAACCTACTGACCCCTTATCGTGCGAGCGCGCGGCGCGCGACGATCAGGCATGGCGCCGTTACGTGCTTCCCGCTGCTGTCCTTGAAACGAAGCAAGCGGCAGGAAGGCTTATTCGCAAGGCCGAGGACGAAGGCGTGCTTATTCTTGCTGATAAGCGATTGCTTACCAAGAGCTATGGCAAGGCTTTTTTGAATTCTCTACCAAGCCGAACTATCAAAATCATGTCCGCGCGCGAGATAGCGGACGATGTGCGGCGCGGTCGTGCGTGATCTAAGCTGCGACGGGGTTGTATGGCCAGGAGAGACGACAAGCTAACGCGAGCTGCACATATTAAGAGGCATACGAAGGGCACGTCGAACGAGATTTCGTTCAGCGTGCTCGATGCCGCTCGAGAGGCTCTTGACGGTGGCCGCGCAGAGAAGGAAAAGCGCGGCCCGTTCGGTCATGTGTCCTTGTTTACGCTGCCCGCGCGCAGAAAAAAACCCTCAGGAACCCCCACTAAGGAAAAAGGACTCCCTCTTTCGACTGGTGACTTCGTATCGGTGGACGACAAAGAGGTTTTTTCGCGCTTCGATGCGTTTGATTTTGCAGCTCCAGCGATGGGGGGCGCTCAGTCTGCATCCTCGGACAAGACAAGACGTTCAAGGTTGTCTTCGTCGGCCTCCTCTGCACCGAGGAAAGCATCGAGCCCTTCTAAACCCGTTCGGTCTCCTGAAGAGGAAATAGCCCTGCGCAAAGCCCGCCGCAAATTGAGCAAAGTGGTGGCTGCTGTTGTCATATCGCTTACGATGGTGGTATTGCTGTCGCTTGGCGGGATGTATCTGTACAACGATCTTAAGAGCCATCAGAGCAATGTCGCGCAATTAGACGAGGCGCTTGATTTGGTGAATCAGGCTGACGAAGTGATCGTGGAGCTCGATGATGTGGTCTCGCATCCTTTTGACGAGGGAATGGCGCAACGGCGCAAAGACGTGTACTCGCAGCTTGAAGCCGCGTCCCTTCAATTGAATCAGGCTGACGAAAAGGCCCGCGCTTCATCGCTTAATCTGAACGAATCGCGCGATAAGGAAGCGGCTAATCAGACTGTGGCCGCTATTGCTGCTCGTCGGTCGCTTATTGAATCGGGTACGGAGCTGCTTGAAGAGTCTTCCAGGGCTGAAACTGCCGCTATCAATCTTCAAAATGTTTGGAACGAGGTTCTGAAGGCCGATAGCCTCGCACGCGACGCGGCTAAACTGGTGAAAAATACGACAGCTGAGAATGTTCAGGCTTCGAAAGATAAGACCAACGAGGCTCTTGCTGCGTTCAATGACGCCTATAGCGCTCTTTCCGAGGTGCAACGTGCCTACGATGAAGCCGATATGAGCGCATTGCTCTCTTATGTGGAAAAAAGAATAGAGTCCCTTGGCTATGCGATAGCTTCGGATGACGCGTTTTTAGCTAAGAACAAAGAAGAGGCGTCTGCTCAGAACGAGGCGTACAACGTTGCCGATGCAGAGGCGGTCGCTCTTGCGAAGGCTATTCCCGAAAAACCCGAAACGCTTGTGTACGAAGCATACGAACAGGTCGTGTCCAGCATGGAGGAGTCGTACTCAACAGCTCGTTTACAAGCGGGGACGGCCGATGCTTTTATTCGCGATTATTTGGGCGCGGAAAGCAAATAGCGTATACTTGCGTTATATGTGCCTTGTAGAAACACCAGGGAACGAAAGGCAAAGCTAATGCCGGAAATAGTAGATCACGTTGCGTATCTGTCCCAGGAAATCGGCCCGCGTCCAGCGGGAACCGAAGAGGAGCAGCAGGCGGCGCTGTACATAACCGAGCAAATGCAGAAAGAAGCTGGCCTTTCCGCAGTGATCGAGGATTTTAACGGCTCTCCGGATGCCGATATTCCCCGCATGATTTGCTGTGGTTGCTCGCTGGTCATCACGGTCGCGGCTTTGTTCGTGCCTGTTCTGGGAATCGCCTCGGTGGTTGTTACATTGATAGCAGCGCTTTTGTTTGCAGCGGAGGCGTTCGATCGACCGGTTCTGTCTAAGGTTTTGGCGCGAGGCGTCAGTCAAAACGTGGTGGCGAAGTACGATCCGGGCTATTCTGCTGAAGCAGGCGGATCTCGTCGGCGTAAAGTCGTCCTGGTGGCTCGTTATGATAGCGGCAAGGTGCGTGCCGAGCTGAACGGTCCGCTTGCGCAGGCGCTTCCTGCCATTCAATGGACGACGTTTGGGGCTATGGCCTTGCTGCCCGTTGTTTTACTGCTGCGCAACGTGGTGTTCTTGAACGACGGTGGAATGGTTTCCACGGTTCTTAATGTGATTGTCGTCATCCTGCTGGTTCTTGCCTGCATTCCTTTGGTGACCGGCGCTTTTCATAAATTCGCCGCTTACAACGAGGGCGCGAACAGCAACGCTGCGGGTACGGCCGTACTGCTTGAAGTGGCGCGCCGCGTGGGTCGCGGCCGCGTAAGTGAAGCTGAACTGGCCGAACGTGGAGAAGCTGCCATTCATGGCGAAGATGCGGCCCGGGCTGCTGGATTGGTTCCCGAGGGAGTCGAGCTGGTATACGAGGCCGAGAACTTGAAGCCGCCCGCGATGGCTCCCCAGACGCCCGAAGCTCGTTTGGCGGCTGCAAAAGCGGCCGTTGCGGCTTTGACCGGAAAACCTGTAGCGGGTGCTGCTGCCGCTGACATAGCGCAGAATCTCGTCCAGATCAAAGAGCCTCCCCTGCCTCGTCCTTCCGATGAAGATTATCACGAGGTGCGCGGAGAGGTTTTGGAAGCGTTTTCCACTATTCCCCCCGATACCATGCAGGAAGCGCTCGCTAAGGCTGAAGCCGCTGCCCAGGATGTTGAGGGAATCGTTGCAGCCGGCGATGCTGCCCTGAACGTGGTTTCGTCGGTCGAGCCTACCCCGTACTCCACCGCATCGACGGGTGGAGTTCCCGATTGGTTCAGGAAGGCGCAGGAAAAGGCGAAGAAGCCCCGCACCGTTGAAAAGCCCGTGCAGCGTTCTCGTTATGCGAGCGCGCTCGATGCGGCCGTAAGCGAAAGCGCTGGTCATTTTGCCGAGGCGAACATGGCTGTTGAGCGCCGCTTCGAGCAGCAGATGGACGCGAACCGCGATGGCATTCGCGAGATAAAGGCCCCTCAGTGGAACGTTTCCCCCGACCATGCCGAAGCTCCTGGCAATGCTTCCAAGGACGGAGAAGCGGTCGACGGCGCTGCTTCTGCTGCCGAATATGGCGCTGAGAACGTGCATTCGTCGGACCCCTTCGACGGATCTGCGCCTTCCGCTCCGCAGGATGCGGAAAACGATCCGCTGTCCACCACCGCGATGGCTCCTATCGATGTAAGCGGCCTTCGACCGGGTGATCTACCTTCCATGCCGGAACTATCCATGCCGTCGTTTTTGGATCCTCGCAAGGTTCAGGAAGAGGCTTTGGCAACGCGTCAAGACGAGCACCGTACGGATAACCGCGTAAACGTGACCGACGGCGTTTCTGAAGAGGATGAAGCGGTGTTCGGGCTTGCTCAGGATACCCCGCTCGACGAGGCGGCGCGTAAGCCCATCGTGCTGCCCGATATCGGCGTTTCTGCGGCGAAGCCGGCTCCTATCACCGAGCTGCCGAAACAGCGTGCTCCTTTAGCGGACGTTGAAAGCGCTGGTAAAACTGCTGCGAAGAGCCTGCTTACCATGCTTCCTTCCATCAGTTTGGGATCTTCCGACGAAAACGACGGATCGGGATCGACGTCTGCCGAAGGTTCCCCATCCGAAAAAGGCGCTTCCCTTCGCTCTATGCTTCCGTCTTTGTCGGGGGCTATTGCACGCACAAATGCGCCCGAGGCGAAAAGCTCTAACGTAAATGCCGCTGGGTCGTTCGCGCCTGCTGGAGCTACCGGCGCCTTCGCTCCTGTTGGCGATGAACTGCTCGACAACGTGGATCCCGACGACATCTACGTCGACGATGCTGATGACTCGGCGTACGATGCTAACTTTACCGAAACGGGCGCTTTTGCCGGACCTGGGTACGTGGAAATGCCGAAATCGCGCGTCCGTCGCTTGCTCGATCGTTTCCGTCGCAAAGATAAGGAAGAGGCGCCGAGCGCTCAGGAGTGGTTGAACGTAGACGACACGTTCGATGCGCGCACCGTGGGAGCCGAGCGTGGCGGATGGGAGAGCTTCCGCGAGGAAGATGAGTCCGCGGGCGGCGTTGATCCTTCTGCAACTACGCGTATGGATGCGTACGAGGGCGATTATCTTGATGAGTCGTTCGATACGTTCGACGAGAACGCTTTTGTTGGCCAAGGTGATAGCTTTGAAGCCGATGGGTTCTACGACGAGGAGCTTGATGTCGAGGATGACGAATTCGACGGCTATAAAGGCAACGCCTCTCGCCCTTGGAACGGCGGCGCGTTCTCGGCCCGTCGCGTAGAGAACGCGGATTTCGATTCTGAGAGCCTTGCGGAAGAATCGGCACAAGCTGCTGCGTCTGAAATCGAGATTTCGGACGAACTTCAGCAGATATACCAGTTCCGCAACCCTGATATCAATACGGAAGTATGGTTCGTCTCGCTGGGATCCGAGCTTACTCAAAACAGCGGTATGAAGGCTTTCTTGGCAGAGCACCAGCAGGATTTGCGCGGTGCGATCATCATCGATCTCGAAGCTCTGGGTGCAGGCGATTTGAGCATGATTGAACAGGAAGGCCAGTTCAAGACGGTAAAAACTTCTTCTCGTATGAAACGGTACGTAAAGAAAGCTTCTCAAGCAACCGGAGTCAGCGTGTCGGGCGGGCGTATTCTGTGGCAGGACAGCGCTGCTTCGTTCGCTATCAAGCACGGCCATCAGGCAATGCACCTGGTGGGCATGGCGGGGTCCAAGCCTGCTTACTTCGCCCAAAGCGACGACGTTTTGGAAAACATCGATGAAGAAACGCTGTCGTCGAATGCAGACTTTGTTATGGAGTTGTTGAAGAATATATAGTCACCTGCGGATATACTCTTCAAGCATGTTCCAGGTGACCTATAATGGGCAATTGCGCATCTTGGGATGCAAGTTTACAACCTTGATTTAAGAGACGGGCTGCTTTGCGGTTCGTGAGAGTACAGGACAGAGAGGTGTTTTTCAGCCATGGCTATTGAGGCATATTGCGTGAAGTGCAAGGCAAAGAAAATCATGAAGGATCCCGTTGAGAGCATGACGAAGAACGGTAAGCCCATCACGAAGGGCAAGTGCCCGGATTGCGGCACCACGATCTGCCGTATCGGTGCTGCGAAATAGCCACCATCTCTTTTAAGAGTATTGAATGCCCGTCGTAGGACGGGCATTTTTATATATACCGAAGGTCTCGTATAATACTCTTTCACCATGGTTTTCACCGATAACTCCCTTTGGCTCGTTGTGCGGAAGGTTGTTGCGCTTTATCATGGTAAAGACTTCATTCTCCACTCTAAAGGTACGCAAGGCCGTCGTTTCAGATTGGCCGTATCCGCTTTATCGAAAAGCCGTTGCTGCGGCAGGAAGGATGCGCTATGGGAGACGAGAAAAAAATCGCGCTGTACGAAAGCTTCAAAACCATTAACTCGATTGATGTCGATAATTACGATCTATACGACGTTAAGCGCGGTTTGCGCAATGCTGATGGCACGGGTGTCGTAGCGGGATTGACCAATATTGCGAACGTTCATGGCTACGTGATTTCGGATAATGAGAAAATAGCCGATGACGGCATGCTCCGATATCGCGGCTACGATATCTACGACCTGCTTGATACCGATGCTATCGATCGTCGCTTCAACTACGAAGAAGTTGCTTACCTTCTTCTAATGGGAGAACTTCCTACGCAGGACCAGCTGGATCGTTTCGTTTCCGTTCTGGATGCTGAGCGCGAGCTTCCTGATGGGTTTACCGCGTCGATGATCATGCGCGATACTCCCCCCGATATCATGAACGTTCTTGCGCGCACTATTCTGCTGCTGTATGCGTACGACCCCGAAGCTGAAGATCGCAGCGCTCATCACGAGGTTCATGCGGCTATTTCTCTCATATCGCGCCTGCCTCGTATTATGGTCCTTACGTATTACGCCAAGCGTGCGCGTTACAACAACGAATCGATGATTATGCATCGGTTCCTGCCGGGGCAATCTACTGCAGAGACCATCTTATCTATGCTTCGCCCAGACCGTGCTTTCACGCCCGAAGAAGCGCGAATGCTCGATATTATGCTGTGCCTGCACGCCGAACACGGCGGCGGCAACAATTCCACGTTCACGACGCGCGTTTTAACTTCGGCGGATACTGACGCGTATTCCACGTATGCGGGCGCAATTGGATCGTTGAAAGGCCGTAAGCACGGCGGTGCGAACCATCAGGTGCTGGCTATGCAGAAGGAAATCAAAGACCATGTTTCCGATTGGTCTGATGAGGGCCAGGTTGCAGATTACCTGGCGAAGATCGTCAATAAGGAAGCATACGATAAGACGGGGCTGGTATACGGCATGGGCCATGCCGTATACACGAAGTCGGATCCGCGTGCCGTGATCTGCAAGAAGTTTGCGGAGAAGCTTGCTCGAGGAACGGAATACGAGGCGGAATTCCAGCTGCTTGAGAATATCGAACGTCTTGCTCCTGAGGTTATCTTGAAGGAAAAGGGTACGCGCAAGGATATGTGCGCCAACGTCGATATGTACTCAGGCTTCGTGTATTCGATGATGGGCATTCCTGAAGATCTGTTTACTCCCCTGTTCGCTTGTGCTCGCATGTCGGGATGGGCTGCGCATCGTTTCGAGGAAATCGTTTCGGGCAAGCGCATTATTCGTCCGGCTTACAAGTCTGTACGCAAGGGAAAGCGCGACTACGTTCCCATGACGGATCGTTAAAGATTGCAGCACTACTCAGGAAAAGCCGATGTTTCACGTGAAACATCGGCTTTTCTTTTTTGGAACGTATCGCTACTTGTTTTACGAGGATAGGCGATAGATTGGTTTTCATGCGCTGTGCCGTTCGTGTCTGAACGTCTTGAGGTTAAGATGTTTCACGTGAAACATCTTAAAAGATCGGGCATTGACGAAGGCGATTGGTTGCAATCGAGGTACTTTTTTCTGTGCAGGTGTGCAGGTGTGCAGGTGTGCAGGTGTGCAGGTGTGCAGGTGTGCAGGTGTGCAGGTGTGCAGGTGTGCAGGTGTGCAGGTGTGCAGGTGTGCAGGTGTGCAGGTGTGCAGGTGTGCAGGTACTTCGCGTCAAACAGATAAAGGGCCAGTTCGCGAGTTACCGTGATACTAAACCCCGCTACTCTTAAATATTATTAAATAAATTATAAATAAAAATACGAAAGCATACGTTCTGGAACAAACGCTTTCTCAGTCCCGTTTCCCCCGTAGCGAAAATCGCCACCGTGTGGTATCGCCTTTCATAATACGTATTTGATCAGGTAAAACAAGAATATCAAGCTAACGATTATTGCCATCTTGACGCTTTTAGAATCGGTTTCGTACACTGGCGCAACCGGTAAGGGGAATCTGCAGATCCTTCGCAATCGAACATGTGAAACAGTCGTGCTTTGGAAAGGATCGGCCATGGAGGGCATGAAACGTACCGTAGAGGCAAACGCTGCAAAACGATTTACTCGTCGCGAGGCGTTGTTCGCTGGCGGCGTCGTGACAGTCGGCGCGTTGGCGAGCAGCTTGCTTGGGGGTTGTTCAGGCGCGGCGTCATCGTCGTCCGCAGAATCATGGGATAAGGAAGCGGACTTGGTAGTCGTAGGCGCTGGGACAGGATTGTACACTGCGCTTCGAGCACGTGAAGAAGGACTGAGCGTTATCGTGCTGGAAAAGGGTGCGAAGCCCGGTGGCTCTACCCTGTACTCGTCCTCGGTGGTTTGGGCTCCTGCGAACAAGCTTATGGAGCAGAACGGTGACAAGGATTCGAAAGCGGACGCACTCGCGTACCTTGCAGCAGGATCGGGTGAAACGTACCTTCCTGATCATGCTGAAGCTTTCGTAGACAATGTGAACATCGCTCTAGACAACGTGACGCGCCTAGCAGGCGTCGAATGGGTGTATTGGGCACCCGGTATCGACTACCGCTCTGATCTGCCGGGAGGAAGGACCATAGGGCGCTCTCTCTGCCCCAAGGTAGAAAAAGATCAGGCAATCGCCGGAGTTCTGGGCGGCGCCCTTGTATCGAGCGCGGAAAAAGCAGGCGTTGAAATCATGGCGAAAACTCCGGCAACCCAGCTTGTCACGCGCGTTTCTGACGATGGTTCCACCGAAGTGCTTGGCGTGGTCGCAAAGGACGGCAAGAGCGAAATGAAAATTCGCGCCAAACGGGCGGTCGTCATGTCGTCGGGAGGGTTCGATTGGAACGAATCGATGATGAAAACCTATCTGCGCGTCCCCGCGTTGTATAGTTGGGGCACGCCGGACGGCACCGGCGACGGACAGCGAATGGCTATGAAGGCGGGCTGCGATCTTAGCTTCATGAACGAAGCTTGGCTTTCGCCCGGGTACAAGGTCGAGTACGAAGAAGCTCGGGCTATGGGAGCGAGCAAGCTTTCAACGGCTATTCGCGACGATTGCAAGCGCGGGGTGATCTACGTCAACAAGCACGGAAAGCGATTCACGAACGAATGCTCCAACTACGATTCCGTAGGCAGGTCGTTCTGCGCTTTGGAGAACGGGGTTGAGCCTCGCGGTTGGCAGAACCTTCCCGCGTTCGCGATAGCCGACCAAGCTGCGGTCGACACGTATGGGCTGAACGGCGGAAAGCCCGGTCAGCCGGGGGCGGCGTTCAAGCAGTACGGCTCCATCGAAGAACTTGCCCAGGCATGCGGCATCGATGCTGCGGGTCTTGCCGAGGAGCTTGCCCAATACAACGACCATGCGCGGAACGGTTCGGATCCCGATTTCGGTCGCGGGCAAGACTACTATGGACAGCACTACGTGGGTGGCGACTCGAACTACGAAGGAGCGGCTCGCACGCTTGCTCCACTGGAAACCGGTCCTTTCTGGGCGGCTGAAGTGGTTCCCGTTGTGCTTGGAACCATGGGCGGGATGAAAATCGCCGCAAACGCTCGGGTTTTGGATACGGACGGTAACGAGGTTAAGCGTTTATTTGCTCATGGCAACTGTGCGGGGGTTGGCTGTGGAGGGGCATTTTATGCAGGAGGCGGCGGCACGTTGGGCCCCTCTCTGGCGTTCGGTGAAATCGCCGCGGCCCAGCTTTCTTCGCTCGAAGCCTGGTCGTAAAAGTTACTGCATGCCATGGGAGGTGCAGCCCTCCCATGGCATGAGGGAGCGGAGGGGTCTGTGTCTTTGGGTTTTTTAAGCAGTCCGGAGTTTCAGCTTCTGCTTTCGGCAACGGCGCGCCGCCCCATGCTGAAAAGCGAGCTTGATCGCCGGTTCGTACCGGACGGTTATACAGCGGACGAAATATGGGAAGCGTTGACGGCCATCCGACGTGGCCAGGCGTTTTACGGGCCGATCGTCGAATTCACTCCCGAGGGAGTTCGTAAGAACTGGCATACGGTTCCAGCGACGTTGCAGTATTCGTTACGCCAGATAGCTCGTAAAACGCAACGGGGATCGTTTCTTGATCTTCTTATATCGGAGCGCGCCGGGTGTCGCTTTGTGACGCAGTATTACATAGAGGAAGCCGTTGCGAACTTAAAGCACGATGGGTTTGAAACGGACTACGAGAGCGTTCGTGCGGCAATATTCGGCGAGCGTGCATGCATGACCTTCGCGGAGCGGCTTGCGGTGAACTTTCATTCTATTATGAGGGATTTGCCTGCGTACGAAGAGCTCCCCTTCGACGAATCGGTCATTATGCGTTTGTACCAGGACCTTACCGAAGGGCTTTCGGATGAGGATCTTCCTGCTCCGGGTACGGTGTCCTTGTTGGATCAGCATGCTGTTTCGGCTCGAGACAACGGCGTGCTGGATATTATCGTTGCCACCGGAAACGACTTGAACACCGAGCCGGTTCAAGATCCCATTATGGTGTCGATGCTGGTGAACTGCCATTTCTGGAGGCTTTCACCGCTTCCGTCGTGCAATAACCTCATGGGGTGCATAGCCAGCCGGTTCTATCTGCTTAAAAAAGGGCTTCCTGCGTTTCGCTTCCTTCCGAAAACGAAGATTCTGGAAGATTGGAGCATGGGAAGCAGTTTTTCAGGAAGCGCTCGCTACTCTTTGCGAGAGTCGATTGTGGCGGACGGGGCTGCTACGGATTGGACGGCGTACTACGATTCGTTTATGTCCATCATGTTGCACATGCTTCAGCTTATGGAGGAATCCCTTGCAAACCTCAAGGAGTCAGACGATTTGATCCTTGCGCGCATTGCGACTTCGGATGGATTTAATCATCGACAGAAAACCCTGTTGAAACGCGCGGTTCTTGCACCCGAGACGGAATTCGCCATATCGGAACATCGCGCTGCGCATGGAATCGCGTACTCGACAGCACGGACCGATTTCGAAGATTTGGTTGCTCGGGGGCTGCTTGTTCGAACTACGAGGGCTACGGCGAACGTGTACTTGAGCGCACCCGACTTGCGGGTATCGTTCGCTCGGCTGATCGAGCGAACCGCATCGGAAAAAGCTGCGTTGTGATTTGGGCGATCAGCAAGAATAGCAATGGCGGAGGCGGTAGGATTTGAACCCACGAACGCGTGAACGTTAACAGTTTTCAAGACTGCCGCCTTCAACCACTCGGCCACGCCTCCGCATTTTTGGTCCTGGGGCTTTGCGCGATTGGTTTGGCGAACGCGTTTAGGCTTACTTGTTTCACGTGAAACAATGATATTTGAGCCGCTCCAGCATTCTGGCCATGCGAAAATCGCGTTGAATCCCTGAACGATTGGTAGGATACCATATAATATGCGACATGACCGATGAAGACTACATGCGTATGGCTCTTGCCGAAGCGCGCCGTGCCGAACAGTTGGGCGAAGTTCCTATCGGCGCCGTTGTCGTATACCAGCCTATTGATCCCGCTACCTGCAAGCCGTTGGCTGATCCGGTGGTTATTTCTCGGGCTTGCAATATGAGGGAAACGACGAAAGACCCAGCTGGACATGCAGAGTTTTTGGCTATGAAGCAGGCTGCTGAGTATCTAGATGCATGGCGTCTGACGGGTTGCACGGTGTACGTGACGCTCGAACCCTGCATTATGTGCGCTGGGCTGATGCACCAAGCGCGCGTTGATCGGTGCGTCTTTGGCGCTCCTGATCCGAAAGCTGGTGCGACGGGCACGTTGTACTCCGTCAACGCTGACGAACGGCTTAACCATACCTTCGAGGCGACTTCCGGCGTCCTTGCCGACGAATGCGCCCAGATACTACGCGACTTCTTCGCAAGCAAAAGAAAGAGGCGAACGAAACCTTTATGACGAATACGACCGAACTTCCGGAATCCAGGCCCGTTTCTCCAGGTGCGGAAGGGCCCTCTTCTCGTGCAAACGACCCGCATGTTGTTGATATGTTCGAGGTTGCGTGCATCGCTCAGGGGGTGGATGTCGCCTCGTTCAATGCCTTCGGATCCGTTAAGATGGTTGCTCCTGCGAAGGTGAACCTGTACCTCGATATAGGCGAACAGCGCGCGGACGGATACCACGAGGTTACTACCGTCATGCATGCGCTGTTGCTGCATGACGTCTTGCGCATGAAAACCGCCCCGGCGGCGCCGGGTGCGGGATTGGCGGTTGATCTGGCTTCACGCTCGTGCGAGGGACTTGCGCCGCTCGACGTTGCCCCTTCAGACAATATCGTGAGCAAGGCTATTCGCCGTTTCGCCGCCGCGCTTGGGCGGCAGCAAGACGAAACGATTGTGGTAAGTATCGAGAAGCACATTCCCGCAGAAGCCGGTCTTGGGGGCGGGTCTTCCGATGCCGCTGCCGCTTTGGTGGGCGCGGCGCTCTTATGGGGCGTTCCGACCGACGATGCTTTGATTGAGGAAACCGCTCGGTCACTCGGTGCCGATGTGGCGTTTTTCTTGCACGGCGGCTGCGCGTGCTTGACCGGCGTAGGGGATGTGCTTGACCATAAGCTGACGCCCATGAACGGGCCGGTGGTGTTGATCAAGCCTGAAGGGGGCGTTTCGACGGCCGCTGCTTATCGCGCCTTTGATAAGAACCCTTCGTTCGTTTCAGCCGATCAACGTGCTATTGCATTACGTGCCACGCGTGCGCAGGATGTCCCCTTGATCAATAACTTGGTGCCGGTCTCCGAGGATATGCTTCCGGCTCTTGCGGATATTCGAACATGGGCAAGCTCTCATGAGGATGTGGATGCCTCGCTCATGTCCGGCAGCGGATCCGCCGTGTTCGCGATGTGCAAGTCGATCGATGCCGCAACGCGCGTGGCAGCGCAGGCTCGAAGCCGGGGTTGGTGGGCTCGCTCGACAACCTTCGGTCCTTCGCGTGCGGCTTCCGTTCCGGTGAGATAGGTTCCCGGCCCGCTTGATGCGGGACTGGGGCGATTGATCGGCGAGTCTTACCGTAAGGGAACGGTTACAGAATAGTGGCGTACGATAGTCTCGTTTCCAGCGATGGTAGAATGAGCCGTACGCATTAGCAAAGGAGAGCTATGGACATCGTATGGATCGTCGTGCTTGTCATTGTCGTTGTGCTTGCTTTGGCTGTTATCGGGTTGTACAACAACCTGGTCAAGCTGCGCAACATGGTGGACAACGCCTGGGCACAAATCGACGTTCAACTGCAGCGTCGTTTGGATCTTATCCCCAATCTTGTTGAGACCGTCAAGGGTTATGCTTCGCACGAGCGCGGTACGCTCGACGAGGTCACGCAGGCTCGCACAGCCGTCATGAACGCCGGCACTCCCGAAGGGAAAATGCAGGCTGATGGCATTTTGACCGGGGCCCTGAAAAGCCTGTTCGCCGTTGCGGAGGCATACCCCGACCTGAAGGCGAACGTGAACTTTCAACAGCTGCAAGCAGAGCTTTCCAACACGGAAGACAAGATCAGCTACATGCGCCAAAGCTATAACGACACGGTCATGAAGTTCAACACCGCTATTCAGACGTTTCCTGCCGTGCTTATTGCCGGTATGATGGGTTTCAAGGAGCGTCAGAGTTTCGATGCCGCGTCGGGCGCGGAAGTGGCTCCCCAAGTTCAATTCTAGCAAGGGCAGCCCCTCGTTTCGTGTCTGGGACGAGGGGCTTTTGTTCTATACCGGGATCGTGCTGCTGAGTTTTGACGATTGACGGGGTCCGGTACAACGACCCGGCTCGATGCGTCCTGCTCCCCTTCCCTGGTTTGTCAGACGGAGCGGTTTATGGGCAAGCGCGAAGATCGACAATCGAAAACGTTTGACCGCCTTCTGGATTCCTCGGGCGTCTTTGCCGTTGTCGCGTTGATTCTGGTTGCGTTTTTGGTTGGCTTCTACGTTGTTCTGTCTATAAACATGAATGAGATAGACCAGCGAACCGAGCGGTTGAAAGACCACCCCTACGCGGTGACGCTGGCCGCTGGTCGGGCTGAGACGTATCTGATGTCCATGAGAACGCTCGACGATCGCCTGGGTTTCGCGCGCACTCCTGAAACCGTGGAGAGCGTTCGGGTTGAGTTCGAGGAAATCGACCAGCAGATGATCAAAGAGCTTGAGCAGGTTTCCGATCGGTTCATCGCCGCTCCTGAACTTGCCGTCGAGCTCTCGAACCGCTACGAAGAGTTCCGTCTTCAACAGCAAGAGCTCATCGATATGAGCTTGGGCGATGCGAGCGATCATGATGTAGCTCGCTTCCTTTCCGACAATATCGACCCGCGCATCAACCACATGCTAACGATCAACACCGAGATCATCGACGTTGCGTCCGAATCGTTTGACAGGACGTACGCTCAGATAGCCGATGCCCGGAAAGAGGCTATAGACACGGCAACGGTTCTCTTGAGCGTGTTCGTCGTTGCGCTCATCCTGTTCATCATTGTGATCATGCGGAAAAACAATCAACAACGTGCGCTCCAGGAAAGCCTGAGCTGCGCGCTTGAAGCTGCGCAGGAAGCCAACGAGGCGAAGTCGAGGTTCCTGTCGAACGTGTCCCACGACATTCGCACGCCCTTGACCGCGATCATCGGGCTGGCGAACATAGCCAGCGAGCACGAGGATGACCGCGAGCGCGTGGGGGAATCTATCAGCAAGATAAAACTCTCCTCGCATCATCTTTTGAACCTGGTCAACGACGTGCTGGACATGAGCAAGATAGAAAGCGGGCAAATCGATCTAACCCGCGCGACGTTCAACGTGTGCAATTTGGTGGAGATGATGGTTTCCATCGTTCGCCCGCAGGCCGATACGAAACAACTTTCGTTCGAGGCGGTCAATTGCTCGCTTGGGCGCACGATGGTGGTTGGCGACGAGATGCGCGTAAGTCAGATTTTGGTCAACTTGCTGGGCAATGCGGTGAAGTACACGGAGCCGGGCGGTCACGTGTGGTTCTCGGCGGCCCGTATGCCGTTCGGCGAAGTGGCGGAAGAGTTGAACCTGAACGAGCAGGATGCCCAGAAAACCTGCGTAGTTCGCTTTGTGATCGAGGACGACGGCATAGGGATGTCGTCGGATTTCGTTGAGCGCATGTTCGATCCGTTCGAGCGGGAGGAGCGCCCATCGCGTCTTGCGGTGGAGGGAACGGGTTTGGGGATGTCTATCGTGAAGAACCTGATCGATGTTATGAACGGGTCCATTAAAGTGGAGAGCGTTCAAGGGAAGGGTTCGAAGTTCACGGTGGATCTTCCCTTCGAGATGCAGGAGGAGGCCTCGGCGGACGCCGAAGATCTTTCGACGGCGCCAGACGACGCAGAACTGCCTGATGGCGGCCGTTCGGCTGATTGGGCGCGCGTACGGGTTCTGCTTGTTGAGGATAACGACATCGTGGGAGAAATCGCCGAGGAGTTCATCAAGAGCACGGGCGCTTCGGTCGATCGCGCTTGGGACGGTCTTGAAGCGGTCGAAACGTTGAGGTCGGCACCGGAAAACTATTATGACCTGGTGTTCATGGATATACAAATGCCGCGCATGGACGGTTTGGAGGCCGCTCGCGCAATCGTGGAGGAAAGCTCTTGCGCGCATCGTTCGCATCCGCCGATTATTGCCATGACGGCCAATGCGTACGTCGAGGACAGAAAACGTGCTTCCGAGGCGGGGATGGACGGCTATGCGGTCAAGCCAATCGGAAAAGACGAGATCGTACGGCTGCTTGAAACGCACGTGAAGCCACGGAGCGCCCGTTAGAATCGATGAGCCTTCGCGCGGCCTCTTGCGAGTCTGGTATGATGCGGAATCAAGGAGTTCGTACAAGCAAGGCGCTTGCTGTTCTGAGAGAGGAGTTCCGTCATGATCGCCCGCTTATCGCGCATCGCTGTGCTGTTGGTTGTTTTGGCGGTGGTCGCGCTGGTGGTCTATCTTGTTGCCACGTATCGCTACTCGCCAACCCGTGCGAAGGAAATCCTCATCAAACTGTTCACGGCTATCACGGGCGTTCTTTCCTCGTTCTTTGGATTGTTCAGCCTGTATGCGTGGTTCGAGCACAATGTGGGCGTGTTCGATCTGGCGTTTAGCTTTTTACTTACCGCTTTGGTTGCGCTTGGCGTGACACAAGTATGCCGCGCTGTTTTCCTCAAGCATCATCCGGCGTACCGCAAAAAGCCGATGAAGGCGAAACGGATCGGCTCGCGCTTCAGGGGCCGCCGAGGCTGATCGGCTGTACTCGTTGGTATTCGAGCGGACCTGCGCAACAGCGGGTCCGCTTGTTTTCCAACCCATTCGTAACTGCTCTTTTTCGATCCGCCTTCCTTTTCGTACTGGCCCCTGTTTCGATCGGGGTCAGTCATACGATGGCATTCGTGCAACGTATGGTTCCGGCGCTTGCCGGCGCTGGCGATGGGAAAGGAAGGGTTCGCATGAGGTACACCAACGGCAACTACGAAGCGTTCGCTCGGCCTAGAAAACCCAAGGGAGTCGATGACAAGTCGGCGTATTTGGTAGGCGGCGGCCTTGCCGGTTTGGCAGCTGCGGTGTTTTTGCTACGCGACGGACACATGCAGGGCAATCGGATTCATGTATTTGAAGAAACGGCTGTTCCGGGAGGATCTTTAGACGGTAAGGCGGTGCCGCTTGACGGATTTGTGACGCGCGGCGGCCGCGAGATGGAGAACCACTTCGAGTGCTTATGGGATTTGTTTCGATCCGTTCCATCGCTTGAGGTGGAACATGCGTCAGTGCTCGATGAATTCTACTGGCTTGATCACGACGATCCGAACTCCTCCAACTGCCGCATCATTCACGATCGCGGGTGCCAGGTTGAAGACGATGGCGACTTCACGCTTTCCAAGAAGGCGAAAAAAGAGCTGATCGAGCTATGGATGGCTTCCGAGAAATCGCTCGAAGGCAAGCGCATAGAAGACGTTTTCACCGAGGAGTTCTTCAAATCGAACTTCTGGCTGTACTGGTGCTCGATGTTCGCGTTCGAGCGTTGGCATTCCGCTATAGAAATGCGCCGCTACATCATGCGCTTCATTCACCACGTCAAAGGGCTTCCTGATTTCACCGCGCTTAAGTTCACGCGCTTCAATCAATACGAATCGCTGGTCAAGCCCCTGGTTTCGTACTTGAAGGAGAACGGCGTCCAGTTTGAGTGCTATGCGCGGGTCGTTGATGTTCGCGTTGACGTTTCCGACGACGCGAAGGTCGCCCGCGAGCTGGTGGTGGACCGCAGCGGTCGCATCGATCGCATAGGGCTGACGGAAAACGATCTGGTGCTGATCACGAACGGATCCATAACAGAAAGCTCCACGCAAGGCAGCCATTTCGATCCGGCTCCCGTCACCCATGAGCTGGGCGGCAGCTGGACGTTGTGGAAGCGGTTGGCCGAGCAATCGCCCGAGTTCGGCAACCCTGACGTGTTCTGCGAGAACCTGCCCAAGGAAAGCTGGTTCGTTTCCGCAACGGCTACCTGGCAGAACAGCAAGATCGACCCGTATATAGAGCGATTGACGAACCGGGGCCTCAGGACCGGAAAGGTTGTGACCGGCGGCATCGTTACCGTGAAGGACTCCAACTGGCTTATGAGCTTCACGATACATCGTCAGCCTCATTTCAAGGAACAGCGTCCCGACCAGACGGTCATGTGGATCTACGGCCTGCTATCGGGCGTTTCCGGCAACTACGTCAAGAAACCCATCGAGGCGTGCAGCGGCCAGGAGATTGCGCAAGAGCTATTGTACCATTTGGGCGTTCCTGAATCTCAAATCGAGGCTATGGCGCATGATGATTGCACGGTGATGCCCGTGTACATGCCGTTCATCACGTCCTACTTCATGCTGCGCAAGCCGGGGGATCGTCCTTTGGTGGTTCCCCAGGGCTCGAAGAACCTTGCGTTCATCGGCAATTTCGCTGAAACCGAGCGCGACACGGTTTTCACGACCGAGTATTCTGTGCGCACCGCCATGGAGGCGGTGTACCAATTGCTCGACGTGGAGCGCGGCGTGCCTGAGACGTTCGCGTCTGCGTACGATGTGCGCGCCCTTGCGAGCTCTCTGTACTATCTGTCGGATCGCAAGAAGCTTGTCGACATGGATCTTCCCTTTGTGGAGCAGCGAATTGTCGATTCGTTCGTCAAAAAGACCGAGAACACTTACATCGGCGATATTCTCAAGAAAAGCCATTTGGCGTAAGCGTTCGGCGTATACTGCGTTGCTTGCCGCTCGGCTTCGCTTGGGCCAAGCATCGTGCGGCCGGTTTGCACCTGAGGAGCGGTGCACTGGTACCTATCCGTTGCCGTAGGGAAACCGGTTGGACGATATAATGAAGCCCGGCAGTTGAAAAACTGTCGGGCTTTTGAAGTTGGTGGCGGAGAGCTGGGGATTCGAACCCCAGACACCCTTTTGGGGTGTACTCGCTTAGCAGGCGAGCACCTTCGGCCTCTCGGTCAGCTCTCCACAATATAATAGGTGCGGTTTGCTATGATACCGTGACCACCTCCAAGTTGCAAGGAGCATGATTGTGCAAAACATGAGCGGTACGCAACTCCACATTTCCTTCGCTATGCAGCGCAGGCGATTCGCGCTTGCATTCGCCTGCCTGATCGCCTTAGCCGTGGGCGTTCTGGCGTGCTCGCCGGCCTATGCCGACGCGAAGTCGTACACCATGCCTAAGGTTGATATTCAGGCGCAAGTTGAAACCGATGGGTCCTTGCATGTGGTGGAGCAGCGCGCATTCGACTTCAGCGGCGATTTCACGGCTGTATGGTGGGAGCTCGGCAGCGGTCTTCCGTCGAACGCGTCCATCAAGATCAACGGCATGCGCATGGGCCAGCTTGGCGCCGACGGATCCATTTCGGGCGAATGGACAACGCTCAAAGACGTGCCGTTCGTGCTGGGCTGGCGCGAATCGGGCGGACCTGGCACGGATGCGTACTCGTTCGACGAGCCGAAGAACACCGTGTACGCGTTCTTCAACCAATCCGATACGCAGGCGATGATAGAGCTTGACTACACGGTGGTCAACGGCGCGCAAGCCTATGGAGACGTGGGAGAGGTGTACTGGAAGTACATAGGGTCCCAATGGGCCGAAGCGTCCGATAACGTGACGATGACCCTTGCGCTGCCGGTGCCTCAGGGAACCGAGGTGAAAGCGGGCGATAACGTGCGCGCTTGGGGCCACGGCCCGCTTGACGGATCGGTGTCGGTCAATGCGGATGGATCCGTTACGTACAAGGTCCCCCATGTGTCGGCCGGGCAGTTTGCCGAAGCGCGCGTTGTGTTTCCCGTGAAATGGCTCACGAACCTTTCAGCAAAAGATGCCGCTGCGCACGGTGGGGCCATGCGTCTTGATACGGTGTTGAAAGAAGAGCAGTCGTGGTCTGACCAAGCGAACGTTCAGCGCACCATGTCGCTTGCATTCATCGTGGGCTGCGGTGTGATAAGCGTTTTGCTGCTGCTTTGGGGCTTGTGGTCGTATCGTCGGTACGGTCGCGAGCATGAACCTGACTTCAAGGACGAGTATTGGCGCGACGTTCCCGATTCTGCCGTGCACCCTGCGGTGATCGGTCGCCTGTGGCGTTGGGATCGCGAAAGCCAGGATGATTTCTCGGCTACGCTCATGCATCTGGCTCATATCGGTGCCGTGCGCATCGATGCCGGCAGTTATGACGAGCCGGGTTTGTTCGGATCGTCCAAAACGAAGGGCGACTACTATATAACCAAGCTGCCCGCCGCCGACGCGGTGGCCGATCCTATCGACCGTGCGGCGCTCGACCTTCTGTTCGGCCGGGTTGCCGAAGGCCGCGACTCGCTGTGGTTCGGCACGATCGAAACGTACGGCAAAGACCATCCTCAAGAATTGCTTGACGCCATGCAGTCGTGGCAGGGAACGTTGTCCGCCGCAACGAACAGCCAGGATTTCTTCGAAGCAAAGGGCAAGCGCTATCAGGGGTATTTGATTGCTCTTGCCGTAGTGATGGCCGTTGGCGGCGTGGCGATTTGGTTGATGATGGAGAACTTCATACCTCTCATCTTCATGCTTCCCGTGGCTATTGCCTTGGGCATTATCGCCAACTACATGCCGCGCCGAAGCGTGCGCGGAAACAACCTGATCGCGCGTTGCAAAGCGCTGCGCAACTGGTTGCGCGATTTCTCGTCGCTTGACGAGCGCCCGCCCACCGACGTTAAAGTGTGGGGCGAGTTCATGGTGTATGCGTACTTGTTCGGCGTTGCCGACCAGGCTATCAAGCAGCTGCAAACCACCATGCCTCAATTGTTCGAGTACGACGGGTCCTTGGGCGTGTCCTACATGCCGTGGTGGTTCTGGTACACGGGCGGGCATACGTCGACCGGCGTTGCCATGCCTGCGGTGGGCGATCTGTTCCAATCGTCCATGGCTAACACCTTGTCGTCGGCTCAGGCCGCCCTGTCCGCTGCAAGCGGGGACTTCTCAAGCGGCGGCGGATTCGGTGGAGGGTTCTCGGGCGGCGGAGGCGGCGGCTTCGGCGGAGGCGGCGGTGCGCGCTAGAAAGGCCGTGCTACAATGCGGATGAAGTTGTCAGCTAGGGAGGAGCCAGTATGGCGGAAAAAGACAATATCGTTCTGATCGGCATGCCCGGTGCGGGCAAGTCGACGCTGGGCATTGTGTTGGCTAAGATCATGAACTATCACTTTATAGACGCAGACCTGGTCATCCAGAACCAGTGCGATAAAACGCTTCAGAAGCTTATCGATGCATGCGGGCCCGAAGGGTTTATCGAGGTTGAAAACGAGATCCTGCGCGATATCGAAGCGTCCAAGAGCATTATCTCCACGGGCGGTTCCGCGGTTTACTCGGATGAGGCCATGCAGCACCTGACCGAAATCGGTACGGTTGTGTACTTGCAGATATCCTACGACGAACTGGTGAACCGCTTGCACGATTTGCAGGAGCGCGGCGTGGTTCTCAAGGGCGGCATCGGCATGAGCCTGCGCGAGCTGTTCGACGAGCGCAAGCCGCTGTACGAGCAGTACGCCGAGATCACGGTCGACGTGAACGATTTGACCATTACCGCGGCGGCCCGCAAGGTTGCCGACGCGATCAAGCAGGCGCAAGCGTAGCGAAGGAGGCTCCATGGTCGAAACGATAGAAACCGCTCCCGTGAAACCGCTGATCACGATTGACGACTTGGATAAGCTGGATATTCGCGTCGGGCATATCGTGCTGGTTGAAGACGTGGAGAAGTCGAGCAAGCTTATAAAGATGACGGTGGATTTCGGTGGCTTTACGCGCACCATTCTTTCGGGCATGAAAGAGGAGCGAGAAGATCCGAAGGCCGAGATCGAGGGCAAGCAGGCTCTGTTCGTGGTAAACCTTGCTCCGCGAAAGATGGCGGGCGAAGTGTCCGAGGGCATGATCTACGATATCGGATACGAAGACGGCATCCTGCCGGTTCTCGCCGTCCCTGAACGCGACGTGCCGAACGGCGTGCGTCTCGGCTAAGTGCGAAACAGGGACGGAGCGCGCAACTTGCTGGCTCCGTCCCTGCTGGAGTTCCCTGGTCTATCGGGGCTGTTGCGCTTCGACGAACGCGCGAATCACCGAAACGGCTCCTTGCGCATCAAGCTGTCCGGAGTTGAGGCACAAGTCGTAATTGGAGGCTTGCCCCCATTGCTCGTCCGTGAAGTAGCGGTAGTAGCTGGCGCGCGCTTTGTCTACTTTGGCGATGCGCGCACGAGCTTCTTGTTCCGACAGGTTGTTGCGGCGCATGACGCGCTTGACGCGGGCGTCCATCGGGGCGCTGACGAACAGGCTGACCAAGCCCGGGTGCTTTGAAAGCACGTAATCGGCGCAGCGGCCTACGATGACGCACGGTCCCTCGTCCGCTATGGATTTGAGAATGCCCACTTCCGCTTTGTAGATGCGCGCCGCGACGGGGTGCTCGATGTCCGTCCCGCAAAAAAAGTTGTTCGGGTTGAGCAGCAGCGGTCGCAGGGGCTTTTCGTCGAAGTCCGCGATAACGTCCCCGTCGAGGCCGCTTTCCTCGGCTATGCGCTTGAGCAGCAACTTGTCGTAGTAGGCGATGCCCAACTCGTTTGCAAGGTGCTCGCCTATCTCGCGCCCTCCGCTGCCGTATTCTCTGCTGATTGCGAATATCAGATGCTGGTCCATGCAATCCCCTTCTTGCGTTTCGAGCGCGGACGTCTGTGGTATGCCGCTCATTGTACCAGTTCGGGCCCGCGTGCTGCGGGCCCGAACCAAGGGAGGGAATATGCTCGGCCGCTGCGGGAGCGCTGCGGCCGAGCCGGATGGACCGACGGCGCTATGCCGAGTAGGCAGCTGCGTTCGTTCCGGCAATGCGTCCGAACGTGTAGATGTCGGTCATCGAGCAGGAACCCAGGCGGTTCGTGCCCATCTTGTGACCTGCCACTTCGCCGGCTGCATAGAAGCCCGGAATGGGCGCGCCCGTCTGGTCGAGCACCTGCGCGTCGGTGTTGATGTGCAGGCCGCCCATCGTGTAATGGACCGCGGGCTTGCAGGCCATCAGGTAGTACGGCCCCTCTTCGATGGGGTTCATCGTGCCGCGGTAGTTGAACTCGGGATCCTTGCCGTCCTTGCAGTACTGGTTCCAGGTGTCGATGGTCTTCTGCAGTTCGGCAGCGTCAACGCCCATCTGGCTGCACACGTCGTCGAGCGTGTCGCCCTTTGCGATGACCTTGCGAGCCAGAATGTTCTCGTACTCGTCGGCGTGCGTGACCAGCAGTCCTGTTTCGTCGGCGCCCTTCTGGTTGAACAGCAGGTAGCCCTTGCCGTCGCTTTGCTTCGTGATGGCGTTGGAGATGACGTCGCGGCGGTCGAGTTCTTCCACGAAGCGATCGCCTTCCTTGTTCACCATGATCGCCTGGTATTCCAGACGCACGTCGCCGACGTACAGCAGCGCGCCGGTCGAGGGGTCGCATACGGGATACGTCTGGATGTACTCCATGTCGATCAGGTTTGCTCCGGCTGCCTCGCCCATGGTGATGCCGTCGCCCGTTACGCCTACGGAGTCGGTGGACAGGATCTTGTCGTCCATGGCCGGGTTGTACTTCACGCGCATCTCGATGTTGGAGCCGAATCCGCCGCTTGCCATGACCACGGCTTTGCAGGCAACCGTGCTCTCTTCGCCGGTCACGGTGTTCTGTACCTTGACGCCGCTGATGGCATCGCCGTTTTTCACCAGCTCAACGGCGCGCGTGCAGTCGACCAGCGTAATGTTGTCGATCTCGTTCACGCGCTTGGTCAGCTTGGTGGTCATCTCGGACCCCGAGTGCGTGATGGGGATGATGGAGCGCTTCGTGTTGTGCCCGCCGAACTGCATGAGGTCGTGCTTCCACGACACGCCGCCTTCGAAGGTGAGCCATTGCGAGCTTTCCAGCGCGCCGTCGGCGATCACCTGCACCAACGCCGGATCGCCCGCGTTGTCGCCGCCTTCAAGCATGTCCTTCGCCAGGGCTTCGGGGCTGTCGGCGATGCCCTCCTTCACCTGGATCCAGTTGCCCGGAACGGCCATCTCGCCGCCGGAAAGCGCGGTGTCGCCGCCCAGTACGCCCATTTTTTCCATCAAGACGACCTTCTTGCCGGCGTTCGCTGCGGAAATAGCCGCTGCGAATCCTGCGCCGCCGGCCCCGATGACCACCACGTCGGTGGATTCGGGCAGCGTCGTCTCGTTCGCGTATTCGGCCTTGTCGCGCTTCTGCCATTCGCTCGACTTCTGCCCCAGGTCGTCCAGGGCGCTTGCCACGGCGCCGGTGAACGCCATGCTGGACAGCGTGGCTCCTGACACGGCGTCAACGTTGAGCGTCTGATTGTCGATGATCAGCTTGGTGAGTTTCTGCATGGCGACGTCGCCCATGCCCGGCGTTTCGCGCGAATCGAGCACGGTGATGCGGTCGATGGCTCCGTCGGTTACCGACACCTCTACATTGAACTCGCCATGCTTGCCCATGCCCGACCCGATTGCCGTGCTGGTTGCGCCGTCGCCGGCTGATGCGTTCTTGGAGCCTGCCGTGCCGCTGGGCGCGCACCCGGCGAGTGCCAAAGTGCCGCCGAGCGCCGCTACGGCGCCGCCTGCAATGAACTGCCTACGCGAGAATCGTTCCATGTGTATAGTCCTCCCTACAAATCCCGTCCCGCTGCTTCGCGGGTTGCTCCTTTTGCATGCGGGTCCGTCGGATGTTGCCGAGCGTTGGCCGCACACGCCCGCCTCAGCTTGGCGAACGTTCGCAACCGTGCCGCAATGCCTCTCCAAAATGCCGCGATGAGCCGCGTCGCGCAATTGTCCGCGTAGGTTAAATGCGTAACCCTTGCCATAACCCTCTTTCGCCATCAGGCTCTTTTGGCTATGATGAACCGCGGCTAGGGAGTTGAAGCTGCACTGCTTCGCCGCCCGGGCGCAGGGGCGCCGAAGCCCTTGGACGTTTCACCGGTTGGTGCTGCATCGCACCGCCGTTCCACTTGTTTGGGGAGGAAACCGTGGAAAGCGTGGAGAAGCAGGGGTTCGCCCAGCGGTGGAAAGCCATATTCGGGCGCGTGGCGATCATCCCGTTCGTGTTCTTCGGGGTTGGCCTGTACCGCGCGTGGATTGCGACGCTTTTCCGCTACGAGGCGTTTCCCACCATTACCGTGTTCGACTACTTTTTGTTCGAAGCCGCTATTGGCGTGGTGTCGTTGGCGCTTGCTTTCGCTGCTCGGCGCGTGGCGCCCCTCTGGGCGAACAAGCCCGCCGTGATTGCAACGGGCGCCAGCATGACGGGCGGCTCGGCTCTTGTCGTGATCGCTTGCTTCTTCGTTCCGTTCGAGCCTTTGAAGGTGGCCGGATTGCTGCTTGCCGGTGGCGGTTTGGGATCCCTGATTCTTATGTGGGCGGAATTCTACGGGTCGCTCAATCCGCTTCGCGTGGCGTTGTACCATGCTATCGCCATCTTCGTGGGCGAGGTGGTGAAGTGGCTGTTTCTGGGGATGTCCGTTCCGTACCTGGCGTTTTTCGCCGTGGTCTTGCCGCCGATCTGCCTGGCGTGCGTCCGCTCGAGCATGCGGCGGCTGCCTGACCGCGATCTTCCGCGCGCCGTGCGCGAAGGCGATGTGAAAACCATACCCTGGAAGCCCATCTTCCTTATGGCCACCTGCACGTTCGCAGCGGCTTTCGGCGCGCTGCCCATGCAGCCGCTGGTCCCCGGCAACGTCGTGGGCGCGCTGTTCGTGACGGGGCTCGTGTTCTTCGGCGTACTGTCCGCTTCGCGCTGGTTCAACTTCGAGACCATTTACCAATTGGCATTTCCGCTGTTCATCGTAGGGTTTTTGTTTGTTATGCCCTCGTTTGCCGGCAGCGCACAAATTATGGCGCTGTGCTACGACGCCGGATACACGATGCTGTCCATGTACATCATGATCGTCATGAGCAACATCACGTACCGCTTTGGCGTGAACGCGGTGTGGATCAACGGCATCGAGCGCGGCATTCGCTACCTTGTCGAGCTTTTGGGGTGGCTGACGTTTGCGGGCGCTTCGGCGTATCTGGGCAGCGCCGACGCGAACATGGTGTACAACGGGATTGTGGTGGCCGTTGTGGTCGCGTTCTTGGTGATCTTCTTCACCGAGCGCGGGCTTTCGGCGAAATGGGGCGTTGCTCTGAACGACGACCAGATGGAAAGCGGCCCCGCCGAAGGTCGCACGGCTATGCGCGTGTCGGACCTTTCTCGCGTGTACAGCTTGAGTCCTCGCGAAGAAGAAGTGCTGCAGCTTTTGGCCCAACGCGCCACGGTCGCGGAGATCGAAGAGGCGCTGTACGTGTCCCAGGGCACGGTGAAAGCCCATATCAACCATATTTACCGGAAGCTGGGCATTCACAGCAAAGCCGAATTGTTCGGTTTGCTTGACAGCCCTGAAAAGCCGGCCAGGCGCTAGTCGGCGGGGGTGTGGGCCTGGCGGGCGATGGCGGCGTCGGCGCTGCGAGGCGCCGCCATCGCGGAGTGCGAACTGGCGCCCCGCCCCGCTGGGCCGGCGTCCTATGCGAAAGGCCCGCAACGTGAACGGGCCTTTCGCGGAAGTGCGGAGAGTTTTAGCGAGCTAGTTCTTCGATCCCAGACGATCGGTCAATGCGTCCAGGGGCGGGATGTCCCAGTTGTCGCCGATCAAGTGAGGTTCCATGCCGTCTTCGTCACCCGCGGCTTTCAGGCGCGCGAAGTAATCCTTCGTCTCCTTCGCCACCACGCCGGACAGGGCGATAAGGGCGATCATGTTCGGCAGGGCCATCAAGCCGTTGAAGATGTCGGCGATGGTCCATACGGCGGCAACCGTCATGTACGGGCCGATGAACACGGCGGCAATGTAGAGCCAGCGGTACACCTTCACGGATTTCATGTTGCCGTTGCTGAAGTACTCCAGGCAACGCTCACCGTAGTAGTCCCAACCGAGAATGGTGGTGAAGCCGAACAGAACCAGGCACGCCATCAGCACGAACGACACGATCTCGCCCGGGATGAACGGCAGGCCGGCCTGGAACGCTGCCGTGGTAACGGCGGCTCCCTCAAGGCCGGGGATCTGGTAGGCGCCCGTCATGACCAGGGCAAGGCCCGTCATGGAGCACACGACGATGGTGTCCAAAAACGTGCCGGTCATGGACACGAGGCCCTGACGCACCGGCTCTTTCGTCTGAGCGGCCGCTGCGGCGATCGGAGCGGAACCCAGGCCGGCCTCGTTCGAGAAGATGCCGCGTGCGATACCCTTCTGCATAGCGATGATGATGGCGCCCAGCGCACCGCCGGCAGCTGCCTGCAGGCCGAACGCGCTTTCGAAGATGGTCACGAACGCGCCGGGAACCTTGTCGAGGTTCGTGAAGATCAGCAGCAGCGAGAAGCCTACGTACAGCACCACCATGGCGGGAATGACGCGCTCGGAAACCTTCGCGATGCGCTTGAGGCCGCCGATGACCACCAGGCCCACCAGCACGGCCAGCACGAGCGAGCCTATAACGGTGAAGATGGAGTAGTCCATGCCCAGGATGCTGACCGTCATGGACTTATTGGGATCAAAGAAGCCGGTGATGGCCGTCGAAATCGAGTTCACCTGCGTGAACGTGCCGATGCCGAACAAACCAACGCACATGCCGAAGAACGCGAACATCTTGGCGAGCCAACGCCAGTTGCGCCCCATGCCGCGCTCGATGTAGTAGAACGGACCGCCCAGCACGTGCCCGGTCTTCTTGTCGACGCTGCGGTACTTGACGGCAAGCAGGCCCTCCGAGTATTTCGTCGCCATGCCGAACAGCGCTGCAAGCCACATCCAGAACATCGCACCCGGGCCGCCGGCTACGATAGCCGTGGCCACGCCCACGATGTTGCCCGTGCCGATGGTGGCCGAAAGCGCGGTGCACAATGCGCCGAAGCTGGTCACTTCGCCGGTGCCGTCTTTTTCGTTCTTCACCATGTAGCGCAGTGCGCGGGGCAGCTGGCTGAACTGGACGCCGCGCAGGCGCACCGTCAGCAGGATGCCTCCGAACAAGATGAGCACCATGAGGGGAACGCCCCAGATGAAGTCATCGATGGCGACCAACATATCGTTGATCGTGCTGAAAAACCCTTCCACCAGTTTCCTCCTTTATGCATGTACGTACGTGCAACTTCTGTAGCCTCGCAACAACGCGGAACAAGGCCGAACAGGAGGATATGCAAGGGGAAACCAAGGAAAGCGAGCGCCGCCTAACGCGACGAACTCGTAGCTTAGCTCTGTCCTTTTGCCTGAGAGTTTCAACGGTGCCGCGCGTGGACCGCGTCCACGTTCGCGTATGCATTCCGCCTTGCCCCTTCGGCACCCGATAGCCGGGATTCTCCAGAGGCCCCTTCCGCGTCCTGTCTCGTAAGATTCAGGACGTATCAACGGGGTACGCTATGAAATTGTGGGCACATTGTAGCAGGTAACAGTTTGGTTGTGAACGAAAAGAAAGGCTTGCGACCTGAAAATTTGCGCTGTGCGGTTGGTCGGAGCCTTTGAATCAACGCATCTCGTGTTGGCGGCAGCTTTTCGAACTTCCCCTAAAACACCAGTTCAGCAGCATCCCCCGCAGCGGGGCAGGGCATCTTCCTCCGAAGTTCTTTCGCGGTGGGTGATTTCCCGACCGCGCGGGAAGCGCTGATTGCAGGCGCGTGCACCCGGGTGACGTCCAGGCAATCCCGCCGTTCTGTCAAAACGGACGAGTTTTGCTGGTCCTCAAGCAAGGATAAATGCTCCTTGCAGTTCTGTGACCTGGTGCGATGTAAAACGCGCTTGGGGAAAGGTGTCTTCGAAGGCGGAAAATCGCCGCAAAACTCGCTTGTTTTGACAGAGCGGCGGGAGCGGCGGGTCGCGACGACCGCCGAGTGGGGATGGCGCGCCCTGCGGCCTCGAGTGAGGCATGCGTCTGCGGCCATGGGTTGGGCGGGCGGCCCTGGACGCGCGCGGCGCGGCGACGATCCGCCGCGCCGACAACGCGGGTTCCTACCAGTGGCTTACTACGACGTCGCCGCCCTGGACTATCGCGTACAGTTCCCCCGCCTTGTCGGGAGGCAGGTTGACGCATCCGTGGCTTCCCAGGCCGTCGGCGTATTTCGTGCCGCCGAAGCCGCTCGTCTGCCATTCCGCATCATGCAGGCCGATAGCGCCTCCTACGAATGGCATCCAGTACTGAACAGGGGTTTCATAAATCTGGGTGTCGCCGTCGTAGCCCTTCAGCGTAGACGGGCTTTCCTTGCGGTTCATCCAGTACACGCCGTCGGGGGTGTCGTGCGTCCCGTCGGGAATGCCCGTGATGATATCGGACTCCCAAACAAGAGCACCCGACTCATCGTAGAAGCGCGCATGCTGCTCGGACAGGTCGATGTCCAAGTATCGTTTGCCCCAGTCCTGCACACCGGGGCCCTTGAATGTTTCTCCGTGCGTGACCGTAGGTACGGCGATCGCCTGCGTGCTTCCGGTGGAAACGCCTTCCTTCACGGCTGCGAGCAATGCGTCTCGGTCGATTTCCCAACCGTATACGCCGCCTTTCACGGTGATCTGCTTTCCGTCGGCACGCGTGTACGTGCGCGCGCTGCCAACGGTGTTGTTTGCTTGAACCAGTTGATCAACCCAGCTGCCAAGGGCGGTTTCGTCCAGTGTGGCTTGGGCCTCGTCGTTCACGGTGATCCACTGAGCAACCAGGTCGGCGTCGACTGTTGCAAGGGGATAGTCGTCCATGGTCAGGGGGATGTTCGCGGCGATCATTACGTTGGCGGTTTCGATGGCCGACTTCAGGCGCTCGTCGGTTTTCAGGATGGTTGGCTGCTGCAGCTGGTCCGTCGTGATGGCGGCGCGGCGATTGAGCGCGGAAAGCGCATCTTCCGCCACTTTGACCACGGCATCTGCATCGAGGGCCGTACCCACCGATTCCGGTTCGATATTGAAGGTTTTCGTTGCCTTGTCGAACGCGAGCGTCGCGTTTTTCGGCGGCGTGGCGTTTGCATTGACCTGTTCGACGGCGGCTTTCACGGCATCTTCAAGGGCGGTGCCGCTGGACCCCGCTACCAGTTTGGCGGACTCGTCGTGCTGCGCTCCAATCTGAAACGGCCAGAGCCAGGGATTCACGTCCGACAGCATGTCGTCTATGACGGCCGACGTGTTGACGGCCAGGCCAGCTTCGGATGCGGTCAACTTGAGGTCGAGGCCTTGTCCGCTTACGGAAAGCGTATAGTCGTCCAGCTTGTTTTTTAGGGATTGCTCGGCCTCTGACGAGGACATGAGAGACAGGCTCATGCCTCCTGCCGTCGTGTTTGGCATGAAGCGTCCAGAAAAGTACAAGGCAACGCTGACGTATACCGCTAACAGCAAGGCCAAAGCGCAGGCCAGCATGATGCCGATGACTTTAAGGGGGTTGGTGCGGCGGTGTTCAACGTGAAAGCCGCGCGGGGCGTTTTGATACTGGTTCATGTGCGCGTCCTTGAAAAGGTGGGTTGAAAATATAGTCCAGTATAGGAATAGGGTCCAGCCGGTGCAATCGAACCCGCGAAAAACCGACAATCGGCAACCCGAAGAAACGGGGGCGGCGATCGCCTTCGGCCGCAAGCCGTAAAGCGATCGCCGCCCCCGTTTCTTCGGGTTGCCGCTACTTGCCGGAAATGGATTCGGCGTTTTCCTTGAGCTTGGCCAATACGGCAACGAAGGTGTCGAGATCTTCCTGGTCAACGCCTTCGACCAGGCGCTTTGCTCGGTCGAACGTGATTGGCTCGGCTGCTTTCAGCAGCGCGCGCGCTTCGTCGGTGATGCTGACCGCATGAGCGCGTCGGTCGTTTTTGTCGCGCGTGCGAACAACAAGACCCTTGCGTTCGAGCAGGTCGAGGTAGCGCGTGATGGTTGCCTGTTCTTTGCGGGTTCGCTCGGCAAGTGCTTTCTGGGAAAGCTCGCCAGCTCGGTCGAGCTGGTTGAGCAGGTTGAACTGTCCGGGCGTGATGCCAAGTGGAGCGAGCGCCGTTTCCAGGGACTTATAGATGGAGCGTTGGGCGTCGTACACTTTGAAGCCGATGAGTTGATTGTGCTCGTTTGCCATGGATGTCCTTCTTGTGAGCGTATGGCGGCAGGAGAGACTGTGTGCATTGTTATACAGAGTATACATAACCACAAGAGACGATCCTTCGTCAAGAATCATCTCTCGTGGGGTTGAATTTGTACGCACGTGGGCGGGCGCGTGCTGCCTGGTCGGTCCTCTATACGCCGGCTATTTTATCCTCAAAATAGGAGAATTTAACTTGTTGAACTAATAATTACAGTAAATATAATTAGGTATGCAAGTAAATAGCGGGGATCGAGGGTTCGGGCTTCGGAAGAAGGCGCCCATGCACTGCTTGCTGCGTACCTTGCGCAGGGCGTTCAGAGAAGTCCTTCGGCTCCTGCTAGAAAAGGGAGAAGCGGGAAAAGGAGGAGGAATGGCACTGAAAATGAGCCGCCGCGGCTTCGTGAAAGCTTCGGCAGTTGCGACTGCGTCCACGCTTTTGCTTGGGTCGCAAAGCGGCACCGCCCTCGCGGACAGCGCGCAAGGCGCGTCGGACGCGGCGCGATCCGACGACGTGAAGAAGATTCCCAGCGCCTGCCGGCAGTGTTACGGCCGTTGCGCGCTGTTCGGACACGTCAAGGATGGCCGCGTGGTGAAGATCGAGGGAAACCCGGACCTGTTCAGCGAGGGAACGCTGTGCTCGCGCGCCTTCGCGATTCCGCAGGAGCTGTACAATCCGCTGCGCGTGCGCTATCCGCAGAAGCGCGTCGGCGAGAAGGGTTCCGGCCAATGGAAGCGCATCACCTGGGAAGAGGCGTACCAGGAAGCGGCCGACCGGTTCACCAAGATCGGCGAAGAACACGGGTGGCACACCATTGCTCACCAGTACGGCACCGGCCGCGACATGCTGCAGTTCCAGGCCATCAACAAACTGTGGCTTGAGCTGGGAAGCACGGCTACGTTCGGCGTGGGCAACCTGTGCTGGGTGGGATCGTACTTCACCAGTCAGCGTTTGTACGGCGACGAGACGCAGTACACCGGATGGGACGGCAACAACACCAACTGCATCCTTATCTGGTGCCGCCAAGAGCGCAGCCGCGGTTACTACGACTGGCTGACCGTCAAACGTGCTCAGGAGCGCGGCGCGAAGGTCATCTGCGTGGATCCGCGTTATACCTGCACGGCCAGCAAGGCCGACCTGTGGCTGCCCATCCGTCCCGGCTCCGATATGGCGCTGGTGCTGGCCTTCATCAACGAGATCATTCACTCGGACAAGTGCGCCACCGATTTCGCACGCGCGTACACCAACGCACCGTTCTTCATCGACGAAGCGGGCACGGGCTACCAGCTGCGTCAGTCCATGATTCAGGAAGGCGGCTCCGACGAGCTGTATCCTGCTTGGGACGAGGCGCATGACCAGCTGATCTTCTGGAGCGGCGACTGGCAGAACAAGCAGAACCTGGGCGGCCCGAAGGCGTTCCAGTGGCTGGACGCCGAAGGCAACATCGTGCCCGACGCGAAGCCGGCCCTTTCCGGCAGCCGCGAGATCAACGGCAAGACCTACCGCACCAGCTGGGACATTCTGGTCGAGCATGTCACGCCGTGGACCGTCGAGCGCGCCGCCGAGTTCTGCGAACTGCCCGAGGACAAGATTCGGGAAGCCATCAAGATCTACATCGACGCCAGCCCTGCGGCATGCTTCTGCCGCGGTCAGAAGGTGGAGTTCTCCATCAACACGTCCGGCATCTCGCAGGCGTTCACCATCATGATGGCGCTGGCCGGCAACTTCGACACGAAGGGCGGCCAGAACATCGGCCGCGAACCTGCCACCGGTTACGACTCGTTCATGTTCGACGTGGTTCCCAACAGGGAAGGTCGCATGGGCAAGCGTCGCATGGAAACGGCCAGGAACATCAAGAAGCTGTCCGTGTGCCAGAACACCGGCTATCAGCAGATTCTTGTGGCCGACGACGCTACGGGCGAGCTGAAGGAAACCACGCAGAACTCCGGAGGCCAGGTTATTTACGGTCAGCAGGGCGGTTTCGGCGCGGCTACCACGAAGGCCATGGCCAAGGGCGACCCGTTCCAGATCCATGGGTACTGGCAGCAGACGTCCGAGCCTATCCTGTCCATCGAAAGCGGCCACGAGATTGTCGAGGGCTTCAAGAACCTGGACTTCTTCGTGAACGTGGACATCTACATGACGCCTTCGGGCGAGCTTGCCGACATCATCTTGCCGGCCGCTCATCCCAACGAGGTCGATCGCGTGGAGTGGGCGCACTCCGGCCACGGGTATCCCACCAGCCACACGTACCTCATCCGCCAGCCGTTCCATAAGCCGCTCGGCGAATGCAAGGACGACATGGACATTTGCTTCGAGTTCGCCAAGTACATGGACGTGGACATGTACTGGAAGGACAAGTACGAGTTCTTCGATTACATGGTGAAGGGCCCTGAGACGCTGCCTCCGAAACTGAGTTGCGCCAGCTTCGAGGAGTTCCGCGAGCGCATCAGCGTGACCGGCGTCCAGATGACCGACGTGAAGGGCGCGCCGAAGTACGAAACGGGCTTCATGCGCAAGACGAGCGACTTCCGTCCCGGCTTCAACACCATGTTCCGCGGCAACAAGATGGGGTCGGTGTATCGCTTCCCCGGCGCGAAGACGCCGGACGGCAAGGTCATCCCGCCGCATCCGCAATCGGATAACGGCAAGATGGAACTGTGGTCGGAGGACCTGCTGCTGTACGGCAACGGCCCGCTGCCGCTGTACATCGAGCCGCCCATCACGCCGCTGGCTCGACCCGACTTGCTGGACGAGTACCCCTACACCCTGATCACCGGCGGGCGCAGCCATGCGTTCTTCCATACCGAGTATCGCAACAGCCCGTGGTTGCGCGAGGTCCACATGTTCCCGACGATGGACATCAACCCCGTCACGGCTGCCGAGCACGGCATCGAGCAGGACGATTGGGTGTACATCGAAACCTACGTGGACAAGATCAAGCAGCGCGCGAACCTGACCGAGGCCATCAATCCCGGCACCATCCACGTCGAGCATGACTGGTGGTTCCCCGAGCGCGAAGCCACCGACGACCTGCACGGCGCGTACGATTGCAACTGCAACGTGCTGTTCGAGAACAACGGCCCTTACGATCCAGCCGTGGGCACGGACAACTACGGCGGCCTGTGCAAGGTGTACAAGGCCGAAGACGGCGCGCCTGCGAACATCTGCATGAACGAAGAGGACCTGAAGATATTCCTGCCGCTTTCCGCCGAAACGCTGGCCTCGGACGACCAGGCGAACGGCGTGGCGCAGGTGACGGTGAAGGGAGGTGCGAAGTAGCATGACCCGCAACATTATTTCCATCGATCTGGACAGCTGCATTGGATGCCATTCGTGTGCGGTTGTCTGCAAGCAGGAAAACGGCGTGGGCCTGGGCACGTACTACAACAAGGTGCTGACGGTGGGTCCGTCCGGAACGTACCCTGACCTGGAGATGTACTACCTGCCCGTATCTTGCCAGCATTGCGACAACCCCGAATGCGTCAGCGTGTGCCCCACCGGCGCAAGCTACAAGCGCGAAGACGGCGTGGTGTTGGTGGACCACAGCAAGTGCATCGGCTGCCAGTATTGCGTCATGGCGTGCCCGTACGGCGTGCGCGCATACGACGAAGGGCGCGACAAGGGCGTTATCGAGAAGTGCACCATGTGCGCGCACCTGATCGACAAGGGCGAGCAGCCCGCATGCGTCAAGCATTGTCCCGGCCAGGCTCGTTTGTTCGGCGATTTGGACGATCCCGAGTCCACGCCGTCCAAGATGCGCGCGTCGAAGAAGACCTACAAGCTGACCGACGTAGGGAACCATCCGGGCGTGGACTACGGCTTGGACAAGTTCTCTTGGAAGGGCGGTGAGTAAGCATGGAGATCCAGTGGCCCCTTTTGATCTTCAGCGTATGCCTGGGCGTTACTTCGGGAGCGCTCGTGTTCCTGGGCGTGGGCGAGCTCAAGGGCAAGTTCAAGGACGTGCGCTTCCTGGGAGCTTTGATCGCGTTCGTCTGCCTTGCGGTCGGCGGCTGCGTGTCGGTGCTGCACATGGGACATCCCGAGCGTGCGACGCATTTGCTGGGCAACCTGGGATCGGGCTTGTCCAAGGAGCTGTTCATCGTCGCCATCATGGGCATCGTTTCCTTTGCCTACCTGATTCTGGCGAAGAAGGACTATCCAGGCGCGAGCAAGGCGCTTGGCGTGGTCGGCGGCGTGTTGGGGTTGGCGCTTCCGGTGGTTGCCGGCATGTCGTACTTGATCGCGGCGCGTCCCGCATGGGACAGCATCACGCTGCCTCTCATGTACCTGGGTGCGGGTTTGGGCATGGGCATGCTGCTCATGTGCGGGCTGGTGCTGCTGCGCGGCAATGCCGCTGAAGAAGGCGGATTCGCGCTGCGCTTGGCTCTGGCGGGCGTGGCCGTCATGGTCATCACGTCGCTGGCGTACGTGATCTGGATTGCCATGGCGCCCTACCAGGCTCCGTCGCGTTCGATCGAGCGCCTGATCTCGGGCGATCTGGCGTTGCTGTTCTGGGGCGCGGTCGTGGTGATCGGCTTGGTGGTTCCGGCGGTTTTGACGGGCTTGGCCTGCATGAAGGCCACGAAGGGCGACAAGGGGTTGGGCGCAACCGATCCGAAGAAGCTGGCTTGGTGGCTGCTCGCGGCGTTCGCCTGCTCGGGCATGGGAGCTGTGGCGTTGCGCGTCATCATGTACGACTTGGGTACTAGCGTGGAGTCGTTCATTTACTGATGAAGCCGACAAGGCGGCCGGAACGACCTGTTCAGGGTCGTTCCGGCGCCCCGCCTTGGATCGTCGATCGTCCCTCGTGCCGGATCGAGGCCCCCTCCCCCATGCCGCGTTCCGGTACGAAGGACGACCAACGAACGGATGTCGAACCTCCCGGCGTCATGTCGGGCTGCCTTAGAAGGAGAAGCATCATGAGCGAGAATTTGACCAGCGAGCTCACCGAGAACTTGATCGAGTTTTGCGAGAGCCGCAAAAGCGTGTACGCATTGCTGTCACGCTGCTACGAGAAGGAGCTGGATGCTGCATTCGCGAGCGATTTTGCCGCAGCTCCGGCGTTGATCTCGGATGACAAAGCGCTCGCGGAAGGATTCGCTCTTTTGCAGTCCGATCTTTCGAACTGCGGCGAGGATGACCTCGAGCGGTTTGCCGTGTCGTTCAACCGGGTGTTTTTCGGCATGGGCCCGCGTACTGCCCAGAAAGCATTCCCGTACGAATCCGTGTACACCAGCTCGTCGGGCCTTATGATGCAGGACGCATACGCCCAGGTGAGAACTTTGTATCACGCCATGCGCTTTGCGAAAACCCCCGACTTCCCGGAGCCCGAGGACCATCTGGCCGTGGAGTTGGCGTTCATGGCGCGCTTGTGCGACGTGGCGGTGGATGCTTTGCGAGAGGGTGACGCCGCGGCCGCCGAAACCGCCCTGTCCGCTCAGCTGTCGTTCTTGCGCGACCACCTGTTGAACTGGATAGACCGGTTCGTCGTCGATGCGAAGAAGGCCGACGACGGCGGGTTCTACGGGGATTTGGCTGCGTTTACGCAGGCGTATTTGGAGGCCGACGTTGATGCGGTGGCGGAGGTTGTCGAGTAGAGCGTGCGGAGGCGAGAGGGATGACGGAGCAAATTACCCGACGAGGATTCTTGGCGGCCGGCGTTGTGGGCGCGGGTCTTGTGGGGCTGGGGGGATACGGTGCCTTGACGCGGCAGGCCGACGAGGCGTTCGTGCGCCCGCCCGGCGCGCAGTCGTCTTCGGACCTGGTGGCTGCGTGCGATCGCTGCCAGCGATGCCTGCAGGCATGTCCGTATGAGATTGTGACCCCGGTCCCGCTGTCCCAAAGCTTGGTGGCCTACGGCACGCCGATGCTTGCATTCGAGAACGGGTGCTGCGATTTCTGCATGAAGTGCACGGAAGCGTGCCCGACGGGCGCGCTTTCCTTCGGCGGCCCGCGCGAGCGGGATCTGGGCGTTGCCGTGGTGGTGAAGGACGCGTGCGTGGCGTGGGACTGGGCCGGATGCACGGTGTGCGTTGACGAATGCCCGGTCGAAGGCGCGATCGAGCTGGACGGCAACGACCGTCCGCTTGTGCACGCCGACTATTGCGACGGCTGCGGCAAGTGCGAGAAGGTGTGTCCGTCGGCTTCGCTGCGAGCGTACAACGCGGGCGTTGCGGACAAGGGCATCGTAGTGGTTTCGCGCGCCAGCGAAGCGGCTCAGATGACGGGCGCGGTGGATACGGCCACGCTGGAAGCGGGTAAAACCGTTGCCGTGACGCGCGGCGCGGAACTTGCCGCGCATACGAAGGGCGTCCATCCCGACGGCCCGGATAAAACACGCGAGGCGGGAGGGCTTCGATGAAGACGCGCGCGAAGATGGTTCGTATTGCGGTGGCTTCGGGCGTGCTGGTGCTTGCCGTTGCGCTTGCTCATGTGGGGGGCGTTGCGGCTGCGGGCACGCTTTGCGCGCTTTGCCTGGTTGGCTTTGCGCAGATCGCCGCGGCGTCGGGCTCGATTCCTTGGGGGCTTGCGCCCGGCGTGCTGGCCGTGCTGGCAATCGTGTTCCTGATCGGCCGGGCGTTTTGCTCGTGGCTGTGCCCTTCGCAGCTTTTGAAAAACGTGTTCGGCGGCCGTTCGCCTCGCGGCATTCTAGGCCGCAGCGGGAAGGCGGCGAACGGTCGCGCGCTCGAATCGTGCGCGCCGAACGACGATGCCGCGGCGCCTGCGCATGGGGGCTGCGCGTCGTGTGCGGAGGCTTCGGGGCTCGGCCTTAAAACGCAGGGCATCGTGCTGGTCGTGCTGTTGGTCGTGTCGTTTGCCGTCGGGTTCCCGGTGTTTTGCCTCCTGTGTCCGATCGGGCTTGTGTTCGGTACGCTGTGGGCGTTCAATCGCGTGTTCGTGCTGTTGCAGCCGGGCTGGGAGCTGATCGTGTTTCCGCTTATGCTGGTGGCCGAGCTGTTCTTGTTCAAGCGCTGGTGTTCGTCCGTGTGTCCGCTGGGATTTTTCTTCGGGCTTGTGGGCAAGCTGCGCGCGAAGCTGGGGTTCGGGGTGCGCCCGGTTGCCGACTGCGCAACCTGCCTATCGCGCGAGGGCTGCCGCACGTGCTCGACGGTGTGCCCCGAGGACATCGACGTCTCGGATTCCGGCAAGACCACGCTCGAGCACTGCACGTTCTGCCTTGATTGCGTGGAAAACTGCCCCACGAAGTCCATCAAGCTAGCCGTGAAGGAATCTGCGGCCGACGCCGATCGATCCTCTCATTAGGTGTGATGCGACTAGTTTTCCGTGCCGCCCGATGCTCGCGCTTTCCGGTATCATGGCTGCATCAAGTGCGATGAAGCTTGCCGTGCGGTAGCCGTGCGGGCAACAAGGAAAGCGAAGGGAAGTCGATGAAGTTCACGATTGTGGCGGTGGGCAAGCTCAAGGAGCGGTTCTGGGCGGACGCCTGCGCCGAGTACCTGAAGCGTTTGCAGCCGTACGCGAAGACAACCGTGAAGGAGATTCCCGATGTTGATCCTGCGCGCGCCGGCGGCGTGGACGCCGCGCGCGAGCGGGAGGGCGCGGCCATCGTGGCGGCGATTCCTCCCAGCTCCCATGTTCTGCTGCTTGCCATCGAGGGCAAGCAGCATTCAAGCGTGTCGCTGTCGAAGCGCATCGATGCGCTGGCGCTGGGGGGCACGAGCGACCTTTCCTTCGTCATCGGCGGATCCGACGGCGTGAGCGCTGCGGTGCGCGAACGCGCGAACGAAACGCTCTCGTTCGGCCCCATCACCTTGCCGCACAACTTGGCGCGCGTGGTGTTGCTCGAGCAGCTGTACCGCGCTCAAAAGATCTCGCGCGGCGAGCCTTATCACAAGTAGCGCGCGCTGCCGGATCGGTCGGATCGCCTCTGCCGTCGCGCGGCCGCCGCTGCGCCGCCAGCGAGCATAGCGAGCGCGCCCGCGGCAAGCGTTGCCGTTGTTGCTGCATCGCCGGTTGGCACCAGGGCTTTCGGATCTTCGGGTTTCGCTGCGTGGTCCTTGGTCGGATCGGTCGGCGCAACCGGCGGGGTGAGCGGATCGTCCGGCTTCTGAGGCTCCACGTCAAGGGGCGTCGTGATGTTGTAGAACAGGAAATCGCCCGGCCATGTGTTTTCGCGGCCGCCTTCGTTTGCGCCGGCGGGCGAGCCTTTAGGCCCGAACAGCGCCATCAGGTCATGGCCTATGTCCAGCCACCTTCCGTCTGCCAGCCAAGCGCCCGTGCACACGGGCGCCGTGGACAAGGAAGCCGTTCGATTCATGGTGGCATCAAGGAATTGAACGGTGCCCCTTATGGCTCCTTGAGCTGGCAAGGGGCCGCGCGCAAGAAGCGCGATGCCGCCGTTCTTCCCAACGCGCATGTGGCTGAAGGCGTCTCCTGTTGCGGCGTCCATGCTGATGTCGGCGCGGGCGATTTCGACGCCCTTGTCGTCGAAGCGGACGAGCAAGCCGTCCTCTCCCTCTGCTTGAGGGTCGTACGGGACCGAAAGCAGCACGTAATAGTCGCCGTTAGCGCGTTGCACGTCAAGGAGCGACCGCCCGACTGCAAGGGGGAGCGTGGCGCTCATGACGTCGGAGGTGCACGCGTTTCCTCCATCGCTTGCGTTTTCGGGGCTGTACGTGCTGTTGGCAAGCTTTCGAGCCAAGTCGGTTCCGGCTACGATGCCCACTTCCTTCAATGCGCCGGTTTCGTTGTCGATGGTTCCGCAGGCGATTGCGTCGCTTCCCGCGAGGGCGGTCACGTCGAACGATGTCCAGCCGTAGCGTGCATCGGTCGTTTTGTCCGCTTGGAGCGTCAGCTTGGTCAAAAGGTTGCCGGCTCGCCATCCTTGCGGAGTGTGCCCCGGGTACGCGGACAACATGATGACGCTTTCATCTGCGCTTATGATCCTTGGATGGCTTTCGCTGCCAAGGGAACACGTTGCTTCCACCGCGCCGCGCTCAAGATCTATCCAGTAGCCCTCGCATGATTTCGTTTCGTCGTTCGGCGTGGCCAGGAATGCGCGCTGGTTCGACAGCGGCACCGCGGTTAGGGTCTTCACCACTTCCCCGGCGGGCATGTCGGCCCCTTCGACCACGACGGTTTGAAGGTGCCCGGGGCTTTGCGGATCAATCGTGTGCAACTTGAGCTTTCCGTCTGCCACCTGGAAGAACTTCTGAGATCCGTCAGAGGCTGAAAACAGGTCGCTGGCAGCGGTTTGGCTGTCGTGGTATTCCGTTTCGAAATACTGGCCCGACTGCGAGATCGTTGCCATGTGGGCATCGACTTCAAGGGGGATGCGCACTTCGGGGGACAGGACGTCCTCATCGTTTTCCCGTGCGATCACGAACGTGCCTGCGGGAAAAACTATCTCGCATGTCGAGGTCGGCTTCAGATCGGCGGGGTTCACGAAGAACGGCACGGTTATCTTGGTTCCGTCTATTTTGATGTCGTAAAGGGGTGCATGCTCCCCGTCTACGATAAGGGTGGGCTGGGGTGTTGGGCCTAAGGGAAAGCTTGGCGCGCTCGACGCCTCGAACACCAGGTTGTTCGCGTTCGACACCGTGCTGAACGCAGGGGTCAGCGTGAAATCGCTCGGAGCTGCGGGCTTGTCTTCGGAAGAGTAGGAAACGGAGAATTTTCCTGCGCCTCCCCCTGTTTCGGTTGCGGTTATGGTCAATCCGGTAAAGCCCAGGTTGACGTTCTCGAAGAAGTTGGTTGACGGAAAGCTGCGCGGGGAGACCGTGTCCCCTTCGTATAGCATGCAGCCGTAGCCCGTTCCGTTTACGGCTGAAGAGACAAGCCCGCCGCCGCCGTTGGTGTGGATCTCGTTCATGTCGGGATCGACCAGCTCTATCAGCTGGTTGTACACGGTTCCGTGGCTGTTCGTGTGCGCGTAGTTCTCTCCGTTCGCGGTCAGCTCCCCTTGCACGCGGAACAGGCGGAAGCCCGAGGGCAGCGGCATCTTTCCCTCGGAAGAGCTGCCGTAGTAGACGCTTTGGTTCCCGGCGAATTGGTCGTATTCAAGCACGTAATACGACGAGAACATGCCTTCGTCCTGGTTCGAGACGACGGCTATCCGGCCGGCTTTCGTCGGATCGTTCGAGGTGAAAGGCTCCAGCGCCTGCTCGACGGTCGCGTTGCTGGGCGCTTGCTCCACAACGGTTTGCCCCTGCTTGACCGTGATGCCTTGCTCGTTGGCGATCACGCGCGTGACGTCTTCGTCGGCTATCCACCCGAGCAGCCATTTGGAAAAGCCGTTGTGGTCGCCTTGGTTGTCCATCATCATGTCGAAGGTGAGAAGCCCCGTTCGAGCATCGGTGCTTCCCTGCTGCGCCGCGTACTGGTAGTAGTCGGGCAGGCCCAGAACGTGCCCGGTTTCATGGATGAGCGTTTGCGCGGCGTGTGCGTCGTTCGACGGCTCGGCCAGCGTGACGGTGTTCCAAAGGCGCACGCGTCCGTTTTCGTACGTTTCGGTCGAGCCGAAGGCGGTGCTTTCGTTGCTCCACCATACCGAGCCCCATCCGGTGTCTTTCCCGGCGAATCGCAGGTACACGGCGTCGATCTTCCCGTCCTCGTTGGCGTCGAAGCGCGTTAGATCCACGCTGTCGTCGAACGACTTGAGCGCTTCCTCGAACAGGGCCGTTATGTTGGTCGAGTAGTAATCCCGGGGGTGTTGCGCGCGGTACTCGAACGTCTCTCCCGTAAGGGAGAGCTTGCCGTACGACGCCCGGTAATAGTACGCGCTCAAGCTTTCGTAGGGAAACGATGCGGCTCCGGGATTGGCGGCGGCTCCTTCGGACGTAGGCCCGATAAGCGCCTGCAAGGCTTGAGCCGTGTCGCCTGCTTCGAAAGAGTAATCGGGAAACGTGACGTGCAGGGCCAGCACGTGGGCCTTCCCTTGCGTGGCCATGCCGCTTGCCCAAACGCTGGGAACCGATCGCTGGGCAATGCCGTCCTGGGCATTCTGGCGTGCGAGGGCCTGCTGCACAAGCGCGTCGTTCGGCTGGTCGTTTTCGAGGGCTTGTTCGAATGCCAAGCGGTTTTCGAACGAGCCGTCGGCAAGGTAGGCGGCCTTTTGCTCTGCGGTGGGCGTGCACGGGGATTCGCCTGTTTCGTGCGCGAGCGCCCAGCTCGGCGCAAGGAAAAGCGCGCATGTTAGGGCGATGCCCGCGGCAAGCGCGACCGCAATGCCGTGCAGTCGGCGTTGTTCGGGCGTGCGCTCGAGCGACAGGGCTGTTTCGTGGCGGGCGAAGCGGTCCATGCGGTCCTCTTTTCAAGAAAGAAATCGATAGCCCGTATAGTATCGGTTTGCTCGATCGGGCACCACCTTTGCCGAGCGCGAAGGTTGCATTTTCCTGCGGCAGGCTTCGCGCGCGCTTCCGCTATACTGGACGCGATCAATTCGAGGGAAGGATTCCCATGCGCTTTATATCGTGGAACGTGAACGGCTTGCGGGCCGTGCAGAAAAAGGGCTTCGAGGACATCGTGTCCGAACTCGATGCGGACATTGTGGCTTTGCAGGAAACCAAGCTTCAGGAAGGTCAGGCAACGCTCGATTTGCCGCAGTACCGCGAGTATTGGAGCTATGCGGAAAAGAAGGGCTATTCCGGCACTGCCGTGTTTTCCAAAGAGGTTCCTTCTCGCGTGATTCACGGCATTGGCTCTCCGTATCTGGATACCGAAGGCCGCGTGACGGCGCTCGAGTTTCCCCAGTTCTGGTTCGTTGACGTGTACACGCCCAACGCTCAAAACGAGCTTGCGCGCATCGATCATCGTATGGAATGGGACGATGCGTTCCGGGATTTCTGCAAGGGGCTTGAAGAGGGCGTCTTGCCTGCCGGCGTGCCGGTTGAAAGCCCTGCTCCGGGAGAGGGGCACGTTACCATTTCCGAGCTGCCCTTGACGCAGCCGGGCGATAGCGCCGATCCGAAGCCCGTTGTCGTGTGCGGCGATTTGAACGTTGCGCACCAGGAGATAGACCTGAAGAATCCCGGCCCGAACCGCGGAAAAGCCGGATTCTCCGATGAGGAGCGCGGCAAGTTCGACGAGCTGCTTGCGGCGGGCTTCACCGACACGTTTCGGCATTTGCATCCCGACGTGACGGGCGCGTACTCGTGGTGGAGCTATCGCTTCAAGGCGCGCCAGACGAACGCGGGATGGCGTATCGACTACTTCTTGGTGAGCGATTCCCTTGCGCCGAAGATTACGAGCGCGTGCATATACGACGAGGTGTACGGCAGCGACCACTGCCCGGTCGGGTTGGAATTGGACCTTGCCTGATAGCGCACGCCCTTCCTTGGCGGGGCGCGGTGCTTTGACGTGCGGCTGGGTTCGGGCGTGCGCGTGCGGGGTTGTTCGTCGTATGCGCCGCGAGCCGGTCCTGTGCGTTGCATTTCTGTGCGCCGCGCTTTCCGCGCTGTTCGTTCCGCTTGATGCCGCCTACGCTTCGTACATTGACGCACGGGTGTTGATCTTGCTGTTCTGCTTGATGGCAACGGTTGCAGGCTGCAAGGCAAGCGGCTTGTTCGACATGCTTGCAAAGCTGTTGCTGCAAGGGGACCGATCGTTTCGCGTGGTGTCGTTTACGCTGGTCATGCTTCCGTTTTTCGCATCTATGCTGGTGACCAACGACGTTGCCCTGATCGCGTTCGTTCCGTTTGCCGTGCTGGTGCTGACGCATGCCGGACGCACGCGCTCCTTGGCGTGGGTCGTGGTCTTGCAGGCCGTGGCTGCGAACTTGGGCGGCATGGCCACGCCTGTGGGCAACCCCCAGAACCTGTACCTGTTCCTGCGCTACGACGTGGGGCTTGCTGAATTTCTGGGGCTGCTCGCTCCCTACGTGGCGCTTGCCTTTGCGGCGTTGGCGGCAGCGTCGTTGGCGTCGGGGTCGGGACGCGCTCGCGTGGTCGTGCCCCTTGCGGCGAAGGGCGTCGACGTGCGGCGCGTGGCTTTGCACGGCGCGCTGTTCGCTGCGTGCTTGCTTGCGGTCGCGCGCGTGATGGACGCGTGGCTGCTTTTGGTTGCGGTGGTGGCGGTGCTGCTGCTGTTCGATAGGCCCGCGCTCAAGGCGGTCGATTACGGATTGCTGCTCACGTTCGTGTGCTTTTTCGTGTTCGCAGGCAACATGGGGCGCATCGACGAAGTGCGCGCTGCACTCGAGGGGCTTATGGACCAAAGCGCCTTGGCGGCATCGATTGCGGCGAGCCAGGTTATCAGCAACGTCCCGGCCGCAGTGTTGCTTTCGGAGTTTACCGCCGATTGGCGAAGCCTGCTGCTCGGCGTGGACATCGGCGGGCTGGGAACGCCGGTCGCGTCGTTGGCCAGCCTTATCGCGCTGAGGATATACTTGCATTCCGAAGGGGCTGGCATCGGGCGCTTCCTTGCTACGTTTGCCGTGGTGAATGTAGCATTTCTGGCGTTGCTGCTTGGCTTGTGGGCATGCATGCTATGATGCTGGGACAAAACGACGAAGGAAAGCTTGGTATGGATAGAGCGAAAATAGAACAAGGCGTACGGCTGATTTTGGAGGGCATGGGCGAGGACCCCGATCGCGAGGGCTTGCTCAAGACTCCCGAGCGCGTGGCCAAGATGTACGAAGAGGTATTTTCCGGTTTGACCGAGGATCCCTCCGAACATTTTGAAACCACGTTCGACGAGCACCATGAAGAGATGATCCTGGTTCGGGACATCCCCTTCTATTCCATGTGCGAGCATCACCTGGTTCCGTTTTTCGGCTTGGCCCACGTTGCCTACATTCCCGCCGCCGACGGCCGCATTTGCGGGCTGTCGAAGCTGGCGCGCCTGGTTGACGTGTTCGCCAAGCGCCCTCAGGTGCAGGAGCGCCTTACCTCGCAAATCGCCGACACGCTGATAGAGGAGCTGCATCCTCAGGGCGTCATCGTGGTTTTGGAGGCCGAGCACATGTGCATGAGCATGCGCGGCGTGAAGAAGCCGGGCACGAAAACCATGACGAGCGCCGTTCGCGGTGCGTTTGAAAAGAGCCAAGCTACCAGGGCCGAAGCGCTTTCGCTTATCTTCGCGCGCTAGAGCTGGTGGCGCCGCGCACGTGCTTCATGTGAAACATGGCCGCGCGGTCGGGTATTATGGGTGCGAGCAGATTGTGGATGCAGGCGAGAAAGGGATTACCTTATGAAGTGCGTAGTTTCCGTTTTGGGCAAGGATCGCAGCGGCATCGTTGCAAAGGTTTCGATGGCCCTTGCCGAGTGCGGCGCCAACATCGACGATATCAGCCAGACCATTCTGGACGACATCTTCTCGATGACGATGCTCGTCACGCTTGATACTAAGGTCGCCGATTTCAACACCGTGCAGGAAAAGCTCGAGGCGGTCGGCGAAGACCTGGGCGTGCAGATCATCATTCAGCGAGAAGACGTGTTTCAGTTCATGTACAAGATTTAGCTTCGAAGCTAAATAATCGCAGGGCCGATGCCGCTGCGATTGCAAACGTGCCGTCAGAATTTCCTGGCGGCACGTTTCGTTTGGTAACGTCATGGTCTTCGTCGCGGGCTTTCGCATTGCTTGGCTTACAATGTGCTCGCGTACGTGAGCTTCTTTGCCGAGCTTGTCCATCGAGCAAAATGTAGGTGATACATGCATCGCGGAAAAGAGAAAAGCCCTAAAGCGCTGCGCCTTGTGAGCGCGCTCCTTCTTGTCATTGCGTTGTTGGGGCTGGTTAATGCGTTGGTCCTGCTTTTTAACGTCCACGCTATCATCCAAGACCCCGAAAGCGTCAGGCAGTTGTTCGACGGGCAGGCTCTTGATAACGAGACCGTTATCTTGTTCGTGGCGGTAATCGCAGGCATAGGCATAGCGGAATCCTTGCTGCAGATTTTTTCAGCTGCGATGGGTTTTCGCGCCGCGCATGGAAAAGCTCCTGCCGAAACGTGCCAGGTTCTTGGTTTAGGGCTGATTGGCGCCGCGCTGATCTCCTCGTTGGCCACGGGTCTGCTTTCGGGCTTTACGTACCAGCATATTGTTTCGTCTGCGGCTTCCGTGATCTTGCCCGTTCTGTATTACGCGGCGGCTCGTCGTGCCACCGCGGAAACGTTTTGGCAGGGCATCAAAGAAGAGCAAGACCATGAGGACGAAAAGGCCGAAGTCGATTCGGCGGCTTCGCATGCTTTCGAAGCTCCTTGCTCGTACCGACTTGAAGGGCGGCTGGTTCCTGTTGCCGATTCCGACCAGGCGGACGTGTTCATTGTGGGCAGGGATCCCGCCTTGTGCGGCGAGGCGTGTTCGTCTGACGACTTTGCAGAGAATCTCGTGCGTCATTGTCATGCGGACGTGCTGCCGTCGAACGTGAGCGGAACCCTTTTGCTTCCGGTTGACATGCTTCCCGAGGAGGTGAAGAAACACGCCGCGCGCCCCCTTGAGGCTGCATACGTGTTGGACGAGGGGCACTTGGTTTTTGCGACCGAAGACCCGTTGTTTCCCGTGCTGTTCAAGCTGTACGTCGATCGGCAAACGTTTGAAAAGACCAGTTCAGCCGCAGTTCTATTCGAGTTTTTGCGCTATCTCATCGGAAACGACGCAACGTATCTTAACGAAGTTCTCGAGCGCTTGGACAAGCTTGAGGAGAACACGTCCGAAGAGGTCAACGAGATACCGAAAGACTTCGAGGAGTTCGTGATGTCGTTGCGCCGTTCGCTTCGGGAATTGCTGCGCTTCTACAAGCAGTATTCTCACATGGGGCGAACCTTGGCAACGGCACGCAGCTCGGCGCTTACCGAGGATGATCGTGCGCTTTTCACCATACTGGCCGATCAATCTCAACGGCTTGCCGATGACACGCAGGATTTGCTGGACTATGCTCTGCAAATCAAGAACCTGTACCAGGCGAAAATAGACGTACGGCAAAACAAGGTCATGCAGATTCTTACTGTGGTCACGTCCATATTCATGCCCTTGACGCTGATAACGGGATGGTACGGCATGAATTTCAAGGTTATGCCCGAACTGGGCTGGAGCATGTCCTACTTCGTCTTGATAGCGGTGGCTATCGTGATCGTGACGGTGGAGATAATCATCTTCAAGCGCAACAAGTGGTTCTAGCGGTTTGAATCGATTGGCTCGGCGGCGTTCTTGTGCAGGCTGCGCGCCCGGCTTGGAGCGGGCGGGGTTGCTGCAAAGCCCCGTCCCCTCCAAGCCGGGCGCGCTTTCGCTTCGGCGGGGCGCGCCCGGAATTTACTTATCGGTCTTGCCGTCCTGGCTCATGATGCCGCCAGCTGCCATGAATCCTCCTACGAATGCAAGTCCCAGATCGGCGTACATGCCGGTGAGGGGCTTGCCGGCGGGGTTGCCCTCGCCCGAAGAACCGCCTGCGGTATGCCATCCTGCGTACAGGCCGGGAATCGGCTTGCCGTCCGTGCTTACCACTTGCATGTGCGGCGTGATGCGCAAGCCGGTTTTCGAGCCGAATACGTGCCCGCCCAGCTTCGCTCCGTAGAACGGGGGCTCGTCTATGGCGATCATCCACTCGGGCGGGTACGGATAGGTTGCGCTGTAATCTTCGCCTTTCGCGCACGCTTCGTTCCATTGCCGTACCGCATCGGTGAGCACGCCTTGCCTGAGTTCAAGCTTTGCTTCCAGCTCTTCTATCGTGTCGCACTTGAAGACGGCTCCCCCGTCGATCATTTGCTGGAATCCGGTGTGCCAGTCGCGCAACCATTCGGGCACGCGGTCGATGAAGGGGTCGTCGGCTGCCACTATTTTTGCCTTTCGGCAAATAACCTGCCCGAAGAAGTTGTTCTGCACCAGTTGGTCGAATTTCGAATCAAAGCAGCAGTACGTTTTTCCGCCCGGTTGACTCATCTCGATGGCGGCCGTGTCGCACAACCCTGCCGACGACGGAGGGGCGTCGGTGGCGTACGGGTAGCTGGTGGCCGACGTGGATATGAAGGGTACGCGCTGGCCGTCGCGGTTGATGCGCAGCCAAGGCTGCCTCAATGCTTGGTTGCCGTCTTTGTTGATGTGGGAGTCCATCATGGTGTCGAACTCGTCGTAGTCGCGCCACCACACGCCTCCGTCGAACGCACCGGTTGAATCGTATCCCGAAAGGTCTGCGCCTACGCCTTGTCCCATGCGGATGCATTCTCCGGTGCCGTTCGGCGGGGTGGCGATGTTCGCTATGCCGGGCAAGCAGGTGGCGGAGTACTTGGCCATCATGGCGCGGTTCATTTCCATGCCGCCAGCCGTCAGCACCACGGCGCGCGTCGCTCGGACGAAGCGCTCCTCTTTCCGCTGCGTCGTCTTGACGCCCAGCACGCTTGTCCCGTCGAAAACGAGCGCGTCAACGTTGCAGCTGACGCGGATGTCGACGCCCGCGTTCCGAGCGGTTTTCTCCAGCTCTTGAAATGGGATGAGGTTGACGTTGATTCCGTTCGTGGGCGTGGACATGCCCTCCCATTCCAGCAGTCCGTTTCCGGCAGGCGAGGGATTCATGGGCACCCACTTTGCGTTTGCCTTTTCGTTCATCCAGTCGATGCACTTCGGTCCTTCGGCGGCCATAGCTCGAAGAAGATCGGGATCGCCCGTCATTTGCTGGCAGTCCATGACGAATTCTACGATGTTGTTCACGTCGTAGGGGTACGACGGGTAGGCCCAGTGAGCAGCTTCGGCTTGCTTGTGCCCGCCGAAGTTGGAGAACACCGACGAGTGCTTCGAGTTGCCTCCTGTTTCTTCGTTGCGCTCCAGCATGAGGACGCGATAGCCCGCTTGCGCCAATCGAATGGATGCGTTCATTCCTCCCGCGCCCGATCCCACCACGACGACCTCGGTTTCCTCGTCCCATGTTGAAGGGGGCTCCACCGGGTCGATGGGCGCCGCGGCTGCTTCAAAGTTTGCTTGCGCTCCCGTGCCCGCTGTAGTTGCGGACATGGAGGCGCCGCCCTGCGGCGAGCATCCTGCCAAGCCTGCAAGCGCGCCGGTTCCTCCCAAGATCGCGGCGCCTTTCAGAAAGCTTCTACGGTCAAGTTCCATGGTCGATTCCCCTTTCCCTGCGTTGTTCGGCTCCCCAGCCGAGTTGAAGCACGCCGTCCTATTCGCGGGTCGAGCGAGTTTGCTTTCGATGCCGCACGGCGCGTATCGCCATCGTATGCCCGGTTCCTCGCCCGCACCTGAAGCCTTTTCGCATAGGGCGAAGGTATTTTTGGGGCGCTGTCCAAAACGGGTAAGAGGGTGTAAAATTTTCTTTACAACTGTTCGTCGTTGGACCAGGGAGGGGACACCGATGGATACACGGTATGTGGAAGAGTTTTTGGTTTTTGCCGAAGATGCGAACTACTCAGCGGCTGCAAAAAGGCTGTTCATCACGCGTCCGACGTTAACCGAGCATATTCACGCGCTTGAAGACGAGCTTGGATGCTTTCTGGTGGGGAGATCTCAAGGCAAGGTGGTCTTGACTCCTGCGGGAAAGCAATTCGTGCAGTCGGGAGCGAAGCTTCTGGACTTCGTTCATGCTCTGGTGGACGACTATCAAAACATGGCCGACAATCTTTTGACGGTTACGGTTGCCCAGACCAATCTGCCTTGGCTGGAGACCATCTTGTACAAGGCGCGCTGCGAAGTGCAGCGTCGCTATCCTATGAAGCGCATCGACATCGTGACGGTTAACGGACCGTGCAGCACGGTCGAGGCGCTTAGGGATGCAACGAACGACATTGTGGTTGCAGGCGCGAAAAGCTATGTTTCCAAGGACGATCGCGGCGCGTATCCCGAAGGCATCCAGGGATTTCGCTTGGGGTCAGAGGAAATCCGACTGCTTGTTACGCAGGGAAACCCGCTGTTCGATCAAGATGTTGTTCGCGCTCGTGACCTGGACGGGATGGCCGTCATGCTGCCTCCCGACATCTACCGGGGCTATATCCGCGATGGGGTGGCGGACCGGTTTCGTTTGCGCGGCGCCGACGTTGATCTGAAGACCATGGGGTTCTCCGACCATTTCGAGTACTTCACGTACGATTTCAAAGACAGCATCGGCGTGGTTCCCACGACGCTCGTTCCCCGGTTCGGGCTTGACGAACGGGAAGAATGCCGCACGTTCGTCTTGGAGGATCTGCCGCTGCGTACCGATTTCTACGCGCTGTATACCGATGAATTTGCTCGCTCCGAAAACGGGTCGCTGTTGGTGGCCGCTATGACCAAGCTGGCTGCCGCGTCTGTTCGGTAAAGCCCCCTTGCTTCAATGATGCTCTTTTAGTAGCATATACGAATGCACGACAACCTCACCGCATGAGCAAAAAGGAGCACACGCATGACTCAGGCAACCAAGCAGACCATCGACGGCGTTGACGTCTCGATCGAATACACGAGCGCATCGGACGCCCCGGTTACCGACGCGGAGATTCGCGCCTACATCGATCGCGGTAACGCGCAGCACCCGAACAGCTCTGTGACCAGCCTTGATCTTGAAGTTGATGGCCAGGATGTGGGCATTCGCTACGGATTGGCACCCGTTCCGTTCGATCGTATTCGTCGCATTACCGGATACTTAGTGGGCACCATGGACCGCTGGAACGACGCGAAGTCTTCCGAAGAGCACGATCGCGTGAAGCACGGCGTTGCACGCGACGAGCGCTCGTTCGCCTGCGCGAACGGCTGCTAGCGATTTCGTACCACGCTGCGCGCTCGGGGTTTCCGGCGGGCGAAAAAATCGTATTCGTTGACGGGTCGCGACATTTGTTTGCGACTCGTTTCGTATACTAAAGCAATGACCGCGATGAAAGATACCACTGTGAAAACCCCGCAGCCTTCAGACGACCGAGCCGAGCGGCGCGAGCCGATCGGCTCTTCCGAAGATACGACGGCTCCCGCATGCTTGAGCGGCGATCCTTCGTGCGCCCCTACCGAGCGCATCCTGGAACCCGAAGTGCGCGGGCACCATCGCCGGCGTCGCAAGCTTTTGGAGTTCACGCACTCGTCCACCCGGGCTACCATGCTCATGTTGGCCGCTGCCGTGGCCGCGCTCGTTATCGAGAACACGCCCATCCTTCCGTACTTCGCCGAGTTTTGGCATTCGTTCAATATCGGGTTCTCGCTGGGCGATTTCGCGCCCCATCTTACGCTGGAGCACTTCATCAACGATTTCCTTATGGCGATCTTCTTTTTGCTGGTAGGTTTGGAAATCAAGTTCGAAATGACGGCGGGAGAGCTGACGAACCCCCGCAAGGCGCTGCTTCCCATCGTTGCCGCTGCGGGCGGCGCCGTGCTGCCCGCGCTTGTTTACTTGGCGGTGAACGCCGGTAGCGGCGCAATGCAGGGCTGGGGCGTTCCCATGGCCAACGACATCGCGTTTTGCCTGGGCATCCTTGCCCTTTTGGGAAATCGCATTCCATCGGGGCTGCGATCGTTCCTGTCTACGCTGACCATCGCCGACGACATGATCGCCATTTTGGTCATCGCCGTGTTCTATACGGCCAATCTGAACATCGTGTGGCTTGCGGGCGGCTTGGCGCTGTTTGCTGTGCTCATCTTGTTCAATCGCCTGCACATCTACGACCTGCCTCCCTACCTGCTGGTGGGCTTGCTCATGTGGGTGTGCTTCCTCATGTCCGGCGTGCACGCCACCATCGCGGGCGTTTTGCTCGCCCTGGCCATACCGGCGCGCTCGCAGGTCAAGCTGGATCGCGCGCCAAGCTGGTTCGAAGCCCGCGCGCGACGCGCCGACGAGCGCTACGACCCAGGCGAGCCCGACATCGTGCAGAAGGAGTATCTGAACGAGCTCAAGGAAATCGGCCGCGTTTCGCGCCTGTCCATTCCGCCTGTCACGCGGCTTGATCATCACCTGCACGTTCCCGTGTACTTCTTCATCCTGCCCCTGTTCGCGTTCTCGAACGCCAGCGTGGTGCTGGTGGGAATGGATCCGATGGCCATCATTACGAACCCGGTTACTATCGGCGTGTTCTGCGGTTTGCTGTTCGGCAAGCCGCTCGGGATTTTCCTGGCAACGTGGATTACGGTGAAGCTGAAGTTGTCCGATCTTCCTCGCGGCGTGAACTGGGGCCACATCGTTGGCGTGTCGGTGTTGGGCGGCGTGGGGTTCACCATGGCCATCTTCGTAACGAACCTGGCGTTCGTTGACGCCGCTACCATCGCGGTGGCGAAGGCGGCCATTCTGGCGGCGTCGCTCATTGCGGGCATCGTGGGCTTTCTGGTGCTGCGCAAGGTTACCGACGAAGTCGAGGTCGAATCCGAGGGTGAAGGGGCGTAGCGCGCGGATCTTGCGCGCCCTGCGCCCCGTTCGGCGGTTGCCTTGTGGAAGCGGTGCGCGATGCGCCTACTTTGCAACGATGGTCGGTTTTGCCGGCTCGGGCAGTTCTGCGGTGCAATGGGCGCAGCGCGTTGCCCCTTCCGCCACTTCTTCCAGGCAGTACGGGCAATGCGGGGCCTTCGTTTCCTCGATGGTCTTCCCGCGCTGCGCAAACGACTGCATCTTGTTCAGCGCCTTCACAATAAGGAACACCACCAGCGCGATTATCAGGAACTGGATAACTGCGCTGATGAAGTTTCCGTACGCGATGGCCGAATCTCCGGCGCCCAGGGGAATGAACAGCTTCATGTCGGAGAAATCGACGCCGCCGATGAATGCGGACACGATAGGCATGATAAGGTCTTGCACCACGGAGTTGACGATGGCGGTGAATGCGGCGCCGATAACCACCGCTACGGCAAGATCCATCACATTGCCCCTGTTGATGAACTCCTTGAATTCCTCTAAGAACTTCTTCATGGTTGTCCTTTCTGCTGAAAAGCGGTAGCTTGCGTGACTCTGCCAAGCGCCTTCCGTCAGTATAGAGGGGTCGTGCTAGAATGCCATGGTTGTAGCAACAATGAAGCAGGTCCGAAACCTTTTCGGATAGTCACGGATGGAGGCGCCATGACGCGGGTTTACTCGTACACGAAGCCGATCGAGGCCGATATGGTGGATGCGTTTTGCGTGCTTCAGAAGGGGTTCACCGATCAGTTCGTGTATTACCGCAAGGATCGACCGGTTCGTTTCATGGGACTGGGCCGGTGCATTGCGCTGCCGTCGCTGGCTGACGTGGAGTGCGATCTTGAAGGTCCCGCAGCGCAGCAACCCGTGTTCTTTTCCTTCAACCGTTTCGATGCCGAGAATCCGTCGCCTACCGACGAGCTGTTCGAGGCATTTCCTCGCTTGCGGTTCATGTTGCCGGAAATCGTGCTGATAGAAACCGAAGATGGCGTGCATTTGCAGGTGAATTCGCTCGGCCCCGTGTATGCCGGGCGCATCGAGCGCTTCGAGCGCCAGGCTCTTTCGGCCCCCAAGCGCCGCCGCGAAACCATTCCCTATCGCGTGGAGCCCGACTCGCGCGAGGCATGGCGCGAAGCCGTGGGCGTCGGCCTGGCTGCTATCGAGCAAGGACGCGTGGACAAAGTGGTGCTGTCCCGCCGACAGAAGCTGGTTGCCGACCGCCCCTTTTCGTCAAAGGATCTGCTGGTCAACCTCATTGACGGCGAGGCTCGCGGCACGGTGCTCCTGTACCGGTACGCCGACGTGTTCTTCTGCGGCTGCACGCCTGAACTGCTCGTGCGCAAGCGTGGTGCCGAAGTGGAGAGCATGTGCCTGGCCGGTACGTGCCCGGCCGGCGCGACGGAGCAGGAGCGCGCCCATCTGGCCGATGCGCTGGTGGGCGACCAGAAGAACCGGGCGGAGCACGACTACGTGGTTCGGTTCATCCGCGAAGTGTTCCGCCGCACGTGCTACGACGTGGACGTGCCCGCCAACCCGGGCATTCTGCCGCTTACGCACGTGCAGCACCTGTTCACGCCCGCGCGCGCTCGCATGCTCGAGGGCGTTGACCTGTGGACGATGATGGGCGACCTGCACCCAACCCCGGCGGTTGCGGGCACGCCGGTGGGCGAGGCCCAGATGCTCATTCGGCGCATCGAGGAGTACAACCGGGGCTTTTTCGCGGGGGCGTGCGGGTACGTTGATGGTGCGGGCGACGGTGAGTTTTCCGTTGCGTTGCGCACGGGCGTGTTCGACGGCGAGATAGGCTGGGTGTACGCTGGCTGCGGCATCGTGGCTGGTAGCGATGCCGACGACGAGTACGATGAGATCGGCATGAAGCTGAAGACGGTTCTCAGCGCCTTTGAAGGGAGCCAGGCATGAGCGAGGCGAAAGGGCGGGGCCAGCGCCTCGTTTCGTCCGAGTATAAGCCGGCGGCTTCGTCTTGCTATCTCGACGGCGTGGAGTTTTTGGCGGCGTTTTTCGACGAGCTCAGTTGCTGGGGCGTGCGAGACGTGGTGGTGAGCCCCGGGTCTCGTTCCACGCCGCTTTCGATGACCGCGTACGAGCTGTCGCGCCGCGCGCCCGAGCGCATGCGGGTGTTCGTCGACGTCGATGAGCGCGGGGCCGCGTTTTTCGCGCTTGGCATGGCGAAGGCGACCGGCCGGCCGGTCGCCGTGGTGTGCACGTCGGGGTCGGCGGTGGCGAACTACTATCCCGCCGTCCTTGAGGCGGAGTCCTCGCGCGTGCCGCTGATCGTTTTAACGGGCGACCGCCCGCCGCGCCTGCAGGGATTGGGCGCGCCGCAAACGTGCGACCAGCTCAATGCGTACGGCAGCCATGTTCGCGCGTTCAGGCAGATGCCCCTGCCCTCCGCCGACCCTGCGGCCGTGGGTTTTGCCCGCCAGGCGGCGCGCGAAGCGTGCATCGCGTCTCTGGGCGAAGGGGTGCTTCCCGATGAAGGCCTCCGATTGGCGGCAGCATGCTGGGGCGGCCCCGTGCACCTCAACTTTCCGTTCGACGAACCGCTCAAGCCCGACCTTTCCGCGGAAGGGGTGTTTGACGTCGGCAGGTCTTTGTCGGAGGCGTTCGGGGTCATGCGTTCGCGTGCATCGTTCGGCATGCAAGATGCCGCACGCGTTTCTTCGTTGCTTGCCAACCGCCGCACGCTCGTGTTGGCGGGGGAAGGCTCGTGCGCAACGGAGTTCGAGGCGCGCAAGGTGCTTGCGTGGGCCGAGGCGTTCGACCTCCCCGTTTTGGCAGATCCGCTTTCCGGCCTGCGCTGCTTTGCGGATAACGTGGTGATCGACAACTACGATTCTCTGTTCGGCGTTGGCGGGTCGGTCCCCGAAGAGCGCGCTCCGCAGGCGGTTATCCGCTTCGGGCGCTTCCCGGTGTCGAAGAAGGCGACGCAGATGGTGGCGTCGCTTCGCCCGATGCAGATTGTCGTCGATCCGCTTGAAACGCGCGATTGCAATGCGGCCACCGATCTGTTCGTGCGTTGCAAGCCGGTCGAGTTCGCGGGGTCGTTGCGCGTGGCTTGCGACCTGGGGACCATCGATCATGAGCCTTCGGATCGGCAGCGGGATTTCGCAGGCGCTTGGAAGGCCGCGAACGATGCGGCGCGAAGCTGCTTGCTTGCGGCTGACTCCGTCGAGGCGGGCTTCGAGGGCGCGTTCGTGCGGCGCGTCGTGGAGCTTACGCCCTCCGGATCGTGCCTGTTCGCAGCCAACTCCATGAGCGTGCGTGCCGTGGACACGTTCTGCCTCAAGGGCAACAAGTCCTTGACGGTGCTGTGCAATCGCGGGTTGAACGGTATCGACGGCACGGTGTCCACGGCGCTGGGCGCTGCTCAATCGTTCGCGCAAACGACGCTGCTCACGGGCGATCTTACCCTGCTGCACGACGTGAACGCCCTTGCCCTGCAACGCGAGCTGCGCGTTCAAGCGGCGCAGGGCGGCGGTTCGCCCAGCATCGTGATCGTGCTGCTCAACAACAACGGCGGCGGCATCTTCGACATGCTGCCCCAGAAATCCGACGAGGACTACTTCGAGCGGCTGTTCCTCACCCCGCAAGACGTCGATTTCGCCGCCGCTGCGCAAGCGTTTCGCGTGCCCTATCGACGCGCCGAGACCGTTTCGCAGTTCGACGAAGCGTACCGGGCATGTCTTGGCGTTCCCGGTATCAGTCTGATCGAGGTTCCGGTTCCCCTGGAAGGCCTGCGGGAGCGATACGCGCCGTATTGGAATCTTTCCTAATGGGGGCCGATGCGCGTGCGCTGCGCCGGTCCAGCCTGTTGAACCGGTTCAGATGCCCGCTTGCGCCATGCGGTTCGGAGGTGCGATGAGCGAAGTCTTGCAGCACGAGTTCGGAGATGCGATGAGCGGGGTTTTGCAGCATGAGAGCAGCTTCGATGTGCGCGGCGTGCGCTACCGCTACCTGATCTGGACGGGGGCTTGCCGGTCGCTTCCCCCGGTTATCTTGCTTCATGGGTTTTCCCAGAGCGCCGACTCGTGGGATCAAGTTGCCCCCTTGCTTGCTTGCCATCGCATGGTATATGCGCTTGACCTGGTTGGACATGGAGGGTCGGCCGCTCCTGCGGATTCGTTTTCCTATGCGCTGCAAGCTCAGGGGGAGGCTCTGCTTTCGTTTGCCGCGCACGCGGCGGCGGAAAACGGCGGGCGCCGCCCTGCGGTGATCGGGTATTCGATGGGCGGTCGTATTGCACTGTCTTCCCTGGTTGGACAGCCGGAAGCGTTCTCTCGTACGGTGAGCTCGCTTGTTCTGGAAAGCGCTGGGCTCGGATTCGCCACCGATGCCGATCGTGCTTGTGCGGCAGATCGCGATGCGGCCAATGCCTCCCGCTTGCGGGAGCAGGGCCTGAAGGCGTTCATGGATGCATGGGAGCGTCTTCCGCTGTTCGCTTCCCAACGACGTTTGCCCCCGAACGTGCGGTCGCACGTGCGCGCCGGACGGCTCGCTAATGACGCGGAGGCGCTTGCGCGTACGTTCGAGCATGCCGGCCAGCATTCTATGCCAACGCGCAAAGAGGTGCTTTCCGCGCTGGCTACTGTTTGCGACCAGGGAGTTTCGGTTCAGTATCTGACCGGGTCGCTCGATCGGAAGTACTGTGCGCTGTCCGAAGAGCTGCGCTGCGTTCCCGACGTTGCCGTCGAGGTAGTTCAAGGTTCGGGACACAACGTGCATCTGGAGGCGCCCGCGGATTTCGTTCGATGCGTCGAGGCGTTCCTGGCGCCCGCGCCCCTCAGGCCGCGCGCATAGCGTTGTTGGTTTTTGCTTTGCGGCGTAGGTGCGAAGCGTCCTCTCGGGCGGGAGGCGCGGTGTTTACGGGTGCGCCCATGGGGAGGGGTGCGCGCCTCCCGGTGCCCCTGCGCGTGAGCGCCCTTGCGCCAGCGGTCGGCGACGTCCTGAGCCAGCTCGATCGGCCGCGCCTCTGCTCCCTTGCCGACCGTCCGCCTGCTCCGCGCATGGGGAGCGCGCACGAAAAACCCCTGTCGCTGGCAGGTTTTGACGGTTTGAGGTCGTCGAGTCGAGCAGCGTGTTTGCCAAAGTTCGACCTGCTTTTCGTTTTGCCTGCTCACAGCCTTGATCTGCCAGGCTGCCTTTTCCAGAGCACCTGCCTTGCCAGATCAATCGACCTCAAACCGTCAAAACCTGCCAGCGAGGGCGGTTTTTCGTGCGCAAGCCTCTTTCCGGGTGCAGGGTTGCGGCTGGGCGCTGCCGCTGACGGGGTGCGACGGTTCTGACAGGGCGCCCTGCCGCCAACAAGGCGCGGCAGCGGCGTGCGGCGACGGCAGGACGCGGCGTGCGACAGCGCGTTCCGGCGCTGCCAGCAGGCCCCGGCGGTTCTGACAGCGCGTGGTAGCGGAGGGCTTGCGAGAGCGGTCGAACGGGCGCTGCTCGGCGCGCGGCTCGCCCCGGCGGCCTGGCTTGTGCGCGACGGCGGGCGTTTTCCGCCGATTCCCCAGGTTGCGTCGTTTCTTTCCGGAGATATTCTGCGGAGACGTGCGCCTTTTCCCATTACGCGTTACTATAAGCCAATCCAACCGAAAACCTCCCATACGGCGTGCTCGGCTGATCGAGCGCGTAATGAAAGGACGGCCATGAGCGATACTGCGTGGCAGGCGGGCAAATCGTATCGAGAAATCGTGTACGAGACGTGCGACGGCATTGCCAAAATCACCATCAACCGGCCCGAACGTCGCAACGCCTTCACTCCGCTCACCGTTACGGAGCTTTGCGACGCGTTCAGCGTGGCACGCGACGACGCTTCGGTCGGCGTCATCATCCTGACGGGCGCGAACCACGGCGGCCGTCCCGAAGACGAGGCGTTCTGCTCCGGCGGCGACCAGAAGATTCGCGGCAACGGCGGCTATGTGGGCGAGGACAACATCCCGCGCCTCAACGTGCTTGACCTGCAGCGCCTCATCCGCGTTGTCCCCAAGCCCGTTATCGCCATGGTCAACGGCTATGCCATCGGCGGCGGTCACGTGCTGCACATTTTGTGCGACCTGTCCATTGCGGCCGAAACGGCCAAGTTCGGCCAGACGGGTCCGAAGGTCGGCAGCTTCGACGCTGGTTACGGCGCGGGCTATCTGGCCAACATCGTAGGCCAGAAGAAGGCGCGCGAAATCTGGTACCTGTGCCGGCAGTACACGGCGGCCGAGGCTTTGGACATGGGCCTGGTCAATAAGGTGGTTCCCTTCGACCAGCTCGAGCAGGAGTGCGTGAGCTGGGCGCGCGAAATGCTGCAGTTCAGCCCCACGGCTCTGCGATTCATGAAGGCGTCGTTCAACGCGGCCACCGACGGTTTGGCGGGGATTCAGCAGCTTGCCGGCGATGCGACGCTTCTGTATTACACTACGGACGAGGCGAAGGAAGGTCGCGACGCGTTCAAGGAGCATCGCGCGCCCGACTTCACTCAGTTCCCGAAGTTTCCCTAAGATGGTGAATCCTGGCGTGCGGCGGCGTTCGCGCGCCAGGCGCGATGATAGTGCCTGGTCGTTGCGGCCAGCGACGAAGTGCTTGAGAGGCGGGGCGGAGTGCGGCGATGATCGGCGCATTTGAAAGCATGGTGCGGCAGTGCCCGCAACGTACGTGCTTCACGTACGTTGACGAAGCGGGTGCGGAGCTGTCGTTTTCGTATCGCGAAACGCGGATGCTGTCTGCGGCCATCGCGCGCAACTTGCAGTCCCATGGAGCGAATCCGGGAGACTGCCTTGTTGTCGATCTACCGAACTGCCCTGCGTACGTGTTCCTTATGCTGGCCGCTGCGTACGGCGGCTTCACGCTGATAGCGCTCAACAACCGTTTGACGAGCGCCGAGAAGATGAGTCGCGTCATGGAGGTGGAGCGCACGTCCGATGCGCGCATCGCCGCACGTATCGACGAGGGCAACGTGAAGCGTGTACTCGATCGGGCGTCGGCGCTTCTTGCCGGCGAAGAATCGACCGCGTCGCCTGCGTCGCGCGCTGCCGCTCGGCCGAGTCGACCGACGTTCTCCACGCTTGTTGCGGCCGCTTCGGCCGAGGCTCGCTCGACGAAGGCCCTGGGAAGGGCGGGTACGGGCAGGGCTTCCGCCCGTCGACGCGACGCCGTTGCTCGCCAAGATGCTCTTGAGGGCATCATCCACTTTGCCGAGCATGCCGCGCACGTGTTCGATTCCAGCATGCGAGCCGTGATCATGTTCACCTCGGGAACGACCGGCCGCGCAAAAGCAGTACCTCTCACCTGGGATAACGTGTGCCGTTCCTCGGAGATATCCAACACCGCCCTCAACCGTCGGGCCGAAGGGCTGTGGCAGGCCGCGCTGCCGCTGTACCACATAGGCGGGTTCCAGGTGGTGGTTCGCAGCTTTTTGAACAACAACAGCTTCGTGCTGTACCGCCGTTTCGATCCCGACCGCCTGTTGGGCGACGCTGCAAGCAAGGGCGCTACGCACGTGTCGGTGGTGGACAAGATGCTGCAGGATCTGCTTGCTTCGGGCCGTGCGGAAACGCTGAAGCGCTACGCCTGCATTCTTTTGGGCGGCGGAGCAACGAACCCGCAAACGCTCGAGCGCTCCTGTGCGCTGGGTCTTCGCGTGTACGCAAGCTACGGCATGACCGAGACTTCAAGCCAGATTGCCCACGCCCAGGTCACGTCTTCGTTCCAAGGCGGGCTGCGCCTGCTTCCCGGTTACAAGGCCCGCATTGTCGATCCGGGCGAGGATGGCTTCGGCCGTTTGGCGGTGAAGGGTCCCGGTGTGTTCGCGGGGTACCTGAACGCCCGCGCAGCTCATACGGTGGACGGGTACTTCCTCACGGGCGATACCGCCGCCATGTACCAGGGCTCCATCTACGTGAAGGAGCGTACCGAGGACATGTTCGTCTCGGGCGGGGAGAACATCTATCCCGCCGAGATCAAGGAACGGCTTCTGCGCGTTCCGGGGGTCGCCGATGCGCATGTGTTCGGGGTTCCCGACGAGCGATGGGGGCGCCGACCCGTGGCGTTCGTGGAGCGCGAACGGGCGCAGGAGGCATCAAGGTCGTCTGCGCTGGACAACTGCCGATTCGCGCATGCCGTGCGCGCTCATCTGGCGCCGCGGCTCTCGAAGCTGTACCTGCCGAAGCACGTGTGCGTGCTTGACGAGTTTCCGCGCAGCGGCATTGGCAAGGTGGACCGCGCTGCCCTCGAAAGGCTGTACGACCAGCGCATCGAGGTGGTGCGCGTAACCCTGCACCGCATTCGCCTGCCTTTCGAGCGCCCCTTTAAAACTCCGAAGGGCGTGATGGCCCAGCGCGAGTCCATCATCGTGGAAGTGACCGACCATGCCGGCCGTACCGGGTTGGGCGAGTGCGTCGCGTTCCCGACGGACTGGTATCTACCGGAAACGCTTGATCAGGATGCTCGGATTCTGCGGGACGTGCTGGCGCCCCTTGTGCTGCGCGCGACGATGCTCCATCCAAGCGAGGCATCCGCCCTGTTTGCCACGCAGCCTGAATCGGCTTCGTTTCCCTTGGCGTGCGGCGCCATGGAGCCTGCCCTGTGGGATTTGTACGGCAAGATAGTCGGTAAGCCGTTGTGGCAGCTCATAGGCGGGTCGAACAAGAAGTCGCCGCGCATCGGGGGACCGCTGTCCGCCTCCGTTTCCGCCGGGGCGGTTTTGGGGTTGGCTTCCGAAGCCGACACGGTGGCCTCGGCGCGCCGTTGCGTGGAGGCGGGCTACCGGCGCGTGAAGCTGAAGGTGGCTCCCGGTACGCTTGGATGCGTGCGCGCGGTGCGCGAGGCGTTCCCCGACCTCGCCATTACGCTTGATGCGAACCAGAGTTTTTCCGATCGCGACGCGGACGAGTTGCGCGCGCTCGACGCTTGCAACGTGGCTTGGATCGAGGAGCCGCTTGATCCCCGTCGCGTTTCGGGGTCGGATTCCTCAGATATCTTCACCCGGCTGGCGCGGCTGCAAAGAACCATGCGAACCCCGTTGTGCCTTGACGAGTCGATTGCCCGTCCGGCGGATCTTGCCCGCGCGCTTTCGCACCCCGAACTGAAATGCTATGCCGTGAAGATCGGCAAGTTCGGAGGCGTGCAGCCTGCGCTCGATTTTGTGAACGCAGCGGCTGAGCGCGGCATAGACGTATGGATGGGGGGCATGTACGACACGGGCATCTCCAAGCGTTTGCATGCTGCGTTCCAGACGCTGCCCAACGTTACGGCGCCGGGAGACATAGGGTCGACCGCTCGATATTTCTCGCATGACGTGACCGATCCTCCGTACACGGCTGAACGCGGCCTGGTCACGTTGAACCGGGAAGGCAACCCATACGGCATAGGATGCGATCTCAACCGCTCGGTTCTGGCGAACGTGCTTGTTGGTCGGACAGTGGTCGAATAGCTTTATCCAAAATGTTGCATAACCGTCTGTTCGAAAAGCGATGCAGTGGGGTATGATGCACGGTATCGTACAAAGAGGAACGGGGATTTCATGAGCGCACCCGCAGCGAATCACGCGGCCGCATCAACTTCTGCGGCGGGATCTGGCAGCATTACAGGAGCGGACGGGTCCTCTGGATCGCCGCAAATTCATGGCAACTTAGGAATATTTCGCCTGGTCACTACTGTCATTACGCTGATTGTCGGCGGCGGTGTATTCACGCTGGCGGGCGATCAGGCCGCTGGCGGCGCAAGCGGCGCGGCTATCCTTACGGCATGGAGCATTTCCGGTATCGGCGTGCTGTGCCTGGTGATGACGTTTTATGCACTCTCTCGCATAAAGCCTCAGCTAAAGGGTGGAATTTACAGCTACGCAAGCGCCGGTTTCGGCGACTTTCTGGGGTTCAACAGCGCGTGGGGCTACTGGATCAGTGCGCTTTTGTGCACGGTCAGCTTCTCTGCGCTGCTGTTCGGCGCCCTCTCGTACTTCTTCCCCATTTTCGGCGGTGGAACCAATCTGCCTTCCGTGATCGGGGCCAGCGTTCTCATCTGGTTCTACGTGTTCTTGGTGTCGCGCGGCATCAAGGAGGCCACGGGCGTGAACGCCGTCATCACCATCAGCAAGTTCGTGCCTATTTTCGTCGCCATCACGGCCATCATCTTCTTGCAGAAGTTCGATCCGGCGGTGTTCATGGCCAACCTCACCACGGGTTCCGATCCGGGGCTTCCCTTCTTCGACCAGGTGAGCAGCACTATGATGATCACCATCTGGGTGTTCGTGGGCATCGAGGGCGCCGTGGCCATTTCCGGGCGCGCCAAGAAAGAGCGCGACGTAGGCAAGGCCACTATTATCGCGTTCGTGTGCGTGTTGGCAATCTACCTGATGGTCAGCATGCTCAGCATGGGCGTGATGCCGCTTTCCCAGCTTGCCCAGCTGGAGAACCCGGCTTTGGCGGGCGTCATGGAGTACGCCGTTGGCCCGTGGGGCGCCATGCTCATCAACGGCGGCGTTGTGCTGTCGCTGGTGGGGGCCATGCTGGGATACACGGTGCTGTCGAGCGAGTCCCCGTATGAGGCCGCCGAGCAGGGCGTGTTCATCAAGGCGTTCGCGAAGACCAACAAAAAGGGCGCGCCTATCGTGACGCTGGTGGTCACGAACATTATCATCGAGGTGTTCCTGGTTCTCATGCTGTTCTCGGACAGCACCTACCAATTCTTCTACACGCTTTCGGCGGGAATGATCCTGCTTCCGTACTTGTTGTCGGCGGCGTACTTCGCCAAGATCACGTTCACCGAGCCCGGGGCGTTTAAGGGCCGCATCGGCGGCAACATCGTTTTGTGGCGCATTTTCGGAATCATCGGCGTGCTGTACAGCTTCTTTTTGGCGTGGGCAAGCGGGGCGGTGGGCCTTACCATCATGTCGCTTTTGTACGCGCCGGGCATCCTGATGTACATCAAGGGCAAAAAAGAGCGCAACGAGCCTTATCTGGTAAGCCTGCGCGACAAAGTGGTGGTGGCCGTCATCCTTTTGGCTGCGGCGGTTTCCATCGTTCTGATCGCAACCGGGCAGGTTGTTATCTAATTTTCCGCGTTCGAGTGCGCGCGTTCCTTTACACTGGTTCGCAGTAGAAATGCGGCTGGTGGCCGCATGGTAAGGGAACGCGCGGCTTTGTGCTGCGCGACGGACAATCGTGCAAGTACGGAGGAGAACGTGGAACTGCTGGAGGAACGCATCAGGCGTGATGGGGTGGTGAAGTCGGAGGGCGTCCTGAAGGTGGACAGCTTCCTGAACCATCAACTGGACATTGATCTCTTCGATGAGATGGGCGCCGAGTTCAAGCGGCTGTTCGCTGATGCTCCCGTAACGAAGATTCTTACCATCGAGGCTTCCGGCATTGGAATAGCCTGCGTGGTTGCTCGGCATTTCGGGGTGCCGGTGGTGTTTGCGAAGAAAGCTCAGTCGATCAACCTGGATGGCGAGATGTACACCACGTGCATCCAGTCGTTCACGCACGGTCGCGTGTACGACGTCATCGTGTCCAAAAAGTTCTTGGGGCCGAACGACCACGTTTTGATCATCGACGACTTCCTGGCTAACGGGTGCGCGCTGAACGGGCTGATCGAGCTTGTGGACGAAGCGGGCGCAACGGTCGAGGGCATTGGCATCGCGGTCGAGAAGGGCTTCCAGCCGGGCGGCGCCGATCTGCGCGAACGCGGGTATCGCCTGGAGTCGCTTGCCATCGTCGAGAGCATGGATCCGGAAACGGGCGAGATCGGGTTTCGCCGATGAAGACGTTCGCAACCGAGAACCTGTTCAAGCTTGACGGCGACATCCCCCTGCTTCGAGCCGTTCCTTTTGGCGTTCAGCACATCCTTGCGATGTTCGTCGCCAACCTCGCGCCCATCGTCATCGTGGCCAGCGCCGCCGGCTTGAGCGACGGGCAGACCGGCACGCTCATCCAAAGCGCCATGCTGATTGCGGGCATCGGCACGCTCATTCAGCTGTTCCCGTTGTGGCGTGTGGGGTCGGGATTGCCTATTGTCATGGGCATCAGCTTCACCTTCGTGACGGTGCTGTGCGGCATCGTGGCTACGTACGGCTACAACGTGGCTATTGGCGCCATCATCATCGGTGGCATCATCGAGGGCGTTTTGGGCCTGTTCGCGCGGTATTGGCGTCGCATCATATCGCCCATCGTTGCGGCGGTGGTGGTGACGTCCATCGGGTTCTCGCTTTTGGGCGTGGGCGCTGCTTCGTTCGGCGGCGGCAACGGCGCGCCGGACTTCGGTTCTCCGCAAAACTTGCTGCTGGGAACCATCTCGCTTGTTTCGTGTCTGGTGTTTCAGGTTCTGGCCAAAGGCAAGACCAAGCAGTTGTCGGTTTTGTTCGGCCTGATCATTGGCTATGTGGTTGCGTTGGTGCTGGGCGCGGTCGACTTCAGCGGCTTCGAGGGGCTTAGCTTGTTCGCATTCCCCCAGTTCATGCCGTTTGCTCCGGAGTTTAATCTGGGCGCCATCGTTTCGGTGACGCTGATCTTCCTGGTGTCGGCTACCGAGACCATCGGCGACACGTCGGCCCTTACCATGGTGGGCCTGAACCGCGAGGTCAAAGAGAAGGAGCTTTCGGGCTCGATCGCTTGCGACGGTTTCGTCAGCTCGTTGTCGGCGTGCTTCGGGTGCCTGCCCATCACGTCGTTCTCGCAGAACGTCGGCCTGGTGGCCATGACGAAGGTTGTGAACCGCAAGGCTATCGCCACGGGTGCGGCCATCATGATTTTGGCGGCGTTCCTGCCGGTCATCAGCGCGGTGTTCTCGTCTTTGCCCGAGGCGGTGCTGGGCGGTTGCACCATCATGATGTTCGGCAACATTATCGTGAGCGGTTTTCAGATGATCGCGCGGGCGGGCTTCACGCAGCGCAATATCTTGATCGCCGCGCTTTCGCTGGCGGTTGGCATTGGCTTTACACAGGTGGCGGACTTGTTCGCGGTGTTCCCGGAGCTGATCCAAAGCGTGTTCGCGCAGAACTGCGTGGCCATGGTATTCCTGGTTGCCGTAGTGGCGAACCTGGTGTTGCCCAAAAACATCAAAGTGGAGGGAGACCCGGGGGCGGCTGATTCTATCCAGGGCGACTCGCCTGTTGAGGGTGCCGCTGGGGAGGGAGTTGCTTCAGCCGGGGCGCCCTCGCAGTCTGCTGACGCGGGAGATCTAGCGCGCGCCTAGTATACGACGAAGCGAAGCGAGCGCCGTCGGACCTTGCGGGGTCCGACGGCGCTCGTGCGTGATGGGCGCCGCGCCGCGCCGGGCGCGGGTGTCGGGTACGCGCATCGGGCGCGGCGGGGCTGCGCGCCGGGCACGGCGGAGGCTGTCGGCGCCGCTGCAGGGATATTGTCGCCCGAAACGTACGGTTTTGCCGCGAAAACCGTACGTTTCGGGCGACAATGCGTTCTTCGTTGTGCGCTCGGACCCGCGACCCGCGCTCGGACCCGGGGCCCCGAACCCGCGACCTGCGCCCGGCCCCGAACCCGCGACCTGCGGCCCGCGCCGCGGCCCATGCCCTTGCGGCCCCTGGTTGTCCTTTGGTAACACTTCTGTATAAAGCGTAGTTTTTCACTCAGGCTCTCCTGCGAACTGGTACAAATAGTAGGGACAGCAAAAGCGCTGCTTGGCAGGTGGCCTAGGAAACCGCCTTCAGCAGACATTGACAACCGAACCTAAGGAGACCAGCTTTAATGCCTGTTGCGTTAAGCCTTTTTCTTGTCCTGTTCTTTCTCATCATGAATGCGTTTTTCGTCGCCGCCGAGTTTTCGCTCGTTCGCGTGCGCAAATCCCAGGTTGAGATCCTTGTCGAAGAGGGTCGTCCCGGCGCCAAGTACACCAAATTGGTCGCTGACAACGTTAACGCGTACCTTTCCGCTTGCCAGCTGGGCATCACCCTTGCCTCGCTCGCGCTGGGCTGGCTGGGCGAACCTGCCGTTTCCGCGCTCATTTCTCCGCTGCTTTCGGCGTTCGGTCTGCCCGAGGCCGCCATTCACGCTATCGCCATCGCCGTTGGCTTCATCATCATTACGGCGCTGCACATCGTGGTGGGCGAGCTTATTCCGAAGTCGCTCGCTATTTTCTCAACTGAAAAGTACTCCCTGCTCACGGCCACGCCGCTTGTGTGGTTCTACCGTCTGACCTACCCGGTCATGTGGCTGTTCAACACCATTACGAACGGCGTCATGAAAATGCTCGGCCATGATGCAGCCAGCGAGCACGAGGTGTACACCGACGAAGAAATCAAGCTGCTGATCGACGAGAGCACCGAAAGCGGCCTGATCGATCCCGAGCAGAACGCCTACGTGGACAACATTTTCGACCTGGGCGACAAGGACGCCGAGGCTATCATGACTCCGCGCACCGACCTCATCTGCATCGACCTGGAGGATTCGCTCGAGGAGAACATGCAGCTGGTGCAGCGCTACAAGTACACGCGCTACCCGGCATGCCGCGGGACGAAGGACCGCATCGTGGGCTTCGTGCATGTGAAGGACCTGTACACGCTGTCTGAGCATGCAACGGTGGATGACCTGCGCATCCGAACGATTCAGGCCGTCCCCGAGGGCGTGCCCATCGCCAAGCTGCTGCAGACGCTGCAGGAAAAGCGTACCAAGATCGCGGTGGTCATCGACGAGCACGGCGGTACTGCCGGCATCGTTACCATGAGTGACATCATGGAGCAGATCGTGGGCCGCATCGACGACGAGTACCAGCACGGCGACACCGACGAAGTGGTGAACATGGAAGACGGCAGCTATCTGGTGGACGGTTCGCTGCCTATCGACGAAGTGGGCGATCTGATCGGCTTCAAGCCCGTCGAGTCGGAGGAGTGCGAAACGGCGGGCGGCTTGCTGCTCACGCTGTTCGACCGAATTCCCGACGAAGGCGACTCGGTGTCGGTCGAAGGCGGCGGCAAGAAGGCGTCGTTCACCGTTGTGGACATGGACCGCCACCGCATTGACAAGATTCGCCTTGTGCTGGAAGACCTGCCGGAGGGCGAAGACGAATAACGCGCATCAAAAAGAGGGCTCGCAATTCTGCGGGCCCTCTTTTACGAAAGCGTGGTTTCTCGGCTACCCCACCTTCACGCCGGCGAACCGCTCGGCGTTGTGCCAAAGCATGTTCTCCAGCTCGTCTTCGCTGAAACCTGCGGTAACGAATTGGTCGTATTCGGCGGCAGGATCCCACATGGGGAAGTCCGACCCGAACATGATACGGTCGGTGCCCCACATGCGCGCCAACTCCACGGTGCGGCGTTGTCCCAGGAAGAACTGCGAACTGGACGCGTCCACGAACAGATTCTCGTTGTGCAGGATGTCGTAGCCTACGTCGTAGCGCGACCAGCAGCCGAAATGCGCGGCATCCACCACAAGGTCGGGGAACGTCTTCAGGACGTTCAGCAGCCGCTGTGGATGCGAATAGTCGTATCGGTAGTCGCCGGTATGCAGCACAATAGGCATGCGGCCTTCTATGATTTCGTACACGTTCATAAGGCGCGGGTCGTCCATATTCACATGCTGCGTGTCGGGGTGCAGCTTCATGCCGTGCAGACCCAGGCCGATGGCCCGCTCGATTTCCCTTTCGGGATCCGGGTAATCTTGGTGCATGGTCATGAAACCGATGAACTCAGGATGCAGCCGGCATTGCTCGGCGATGAAATTGTTGATGGTTTCCACGCTGCCCGGCGTGGTGGCCACCGAATGTACAATGAAGTGCGTGATAGGCGCACGCTCCTTCGAGGCCAGCAGGTGCTCCACCGTGCCTTTGCCGTACATGTCGATGACGTAGAAGTCCCCGATGGCGTCGACGGCGCGCGAGGCGATTTTATCCGGGTAGATGTGGGCGTGGGCGTCGATGACGGCCATGGACTCGTGCTCCTTTGCAATGTGCGGTTTGTGCGGTGCGACGTTGGGCAACGTATGCGGCGCATCGCTGTCCAAGAGCCGTGCAACTTTCGATTGTAGAACATCGCGGTTTCGGGCGCATTAGGCAGAAGGGTATTTCTGGGTGTCACTTTGCATTGGTCACGAGGAAAAAGGGCCGAAAGACTAGCACTCGAAGCAAAAGAGTGCTAACTTTTTCGACAGTGACTTTAACAAGCTCCCGCACGCCTGAAACGGCGATGTTGAACCGCTTGAGGGCGCGGGACGCCTATCGTGCGCGCGGTGATGGCGAAGCGCCGCACACCGATGAGAAGGGAACCGAACTATGTCCAAAGACATTGCTTTCGACAACGAAACCCGTGCGAAAATGGCCGCTGGCGTGAACAAGCTGGCTGACGCCGTAAGGGTGACGATCGGCCCCAAGGGCCGCTACGTTGCCATGCAGAAGGAGCACGAGAAGCCGAACGTTTCCAACGATGGCGCAACCGTGGCGGCCAACGTCGACCTTGAGGATCCCATCGAGAACATGGGCATGAAGATCGTGCGCGAGGCTGCTGTGGCGGCCAACAACGATGCGGGCGACGGCACCACGACGGCAACCATCCTGTCCGACGCCATTGTGAGCGAAGGCGTGCGCTGCGTTATCTCGGGTTCCGATCCGCTGGCGTTGCGCCGCGGCATCCAGCGCGCCGCAGACGCGGTGGCGCAGGAAGTGCTCAAGGACGCCGTCGAGGTTTCCACGCGTGAGCAGATAGCCGAGATCGCAACGGTTTCCGCAGGAGATCGGGTCATCGGCGAAAAGATCGCCGAGGCCATGGACGCTATCGGCAAAGACGGCATCATCTCTGTGGAGAAGTCCCAGAACTTCGGCATCGAGGTGAAGATCCTCAAGGGCATGATGTTCGACAACGGCTTTATCTCCCCTTACATGGCCGATGATCAGGGCCGTTTGGAAGGCGAGCTGAAAGAGCCCTACATCTTTCTGACCGATCAGCGCCTGGGCGACAATTTCGCCGACATCGTGCCCGTGCTGGAGGAGGTCATGCAGTCCGGCCACCCGCTGCTGATCGCCGCCGAGGACGTGCGTGGCGAGGCGCTTAACGCGCTGCTCATGAACCGCCGCCGCGGCACGCTGATCAGCGTCGCGGTAAAGGCGCCCGCTTTGGGCGACCGTCGCAAGGCGGAGCTTGAGGACTTGGCCATTCTTACTGGCGGCGAGGTCATTACTCCCGATCGCGGCCTGTCGCTCTCCGATGCGCGCAAGAGCATGCTCGGTCGCGCTGCAAGCGTGCAGATCACCAAGGACCGTACGACCATTCTGGGCGGCAAGGGCAAGCCCGAGGACGTCGAGCAGCGTTGCGCGCAGCTGCGCGCCGAGATCGAGCGCACGCAGATCGACTACGATCGCGACGTGCTGCGCGAGCGCTTGGCGAAGCTGTCCAGCGGCATCGCGGTGATGGAAGTGGGCGCTGCTACCGAGTCCGAGATGAACGAGATTCGCAGCCGCATCCAGGACGCCTTGCTGGCCACGCGCTCTGCCGCCGAGCAGGGCCTGGTAGCTGGCGGCGGCGTGGCGCTGCTGCAGGCTGCCGCTGTGCTGGACGATCTGAAGTGCGACAACCCCGAGGAGCAGCTGGGCGTGGACATCCTGCGCAAGGCGCTTGAAGAGCCGCTGCGCGCGCTTGCCGAGAACGCGGGCTACCGTGGCGACGTTGCGGTCGAGACGGTCAAGGAGCTGCCGCAGGGCCATGGCTTGGATTGCATGACCGGCGAATACGGCGACATGATTTCTCGCGGCATTGCCGATCCCGCCAAGGTGACGTGCACGGCGTTGCAGGCTGCGGCTTCCGTTGCGTCCCTGATCCTGATCACGAACGCGTCGGTGAGCGACATGGTTCCCGAAGAGGACTAGTGCTCGAATTCGCGTTCCTCGCATTCTGACACCGGCCCGCGCTCATGTGCGGGCCGGCGTTTTTTACGGGGCGGTTGCGTGCGACAAAGGCGGGATTCATGTTGAAGGTGCTTTACTGCCTTCGGGTTCGGAGCTTTCATCGCGGTGTTCTCACGCGATGCCCTCGGCGAGTTCTCGCAGATTCGCCCATCCGTGCTACACTTTTCCCATGACTTCCTACACCACCATAGAGGGGCGGGCAACCGCCGAGATCGAAGAGAAGAAGAGCCGGTTCATCGCCAGCTTGGCCCACGTGGAAACCGAGGAGGAGGCGCTCGCCTTCCTCGAGGAGATCCGCGCGGCGAACCGCATGGCGCGCCATAACGTGTACGCGTACGTGCTGCGCGAAGGCGGCGCAGGCTCTTCGGGCCGCGTGCGGTACTCCGACGATGGCGAGCCGCAGAAGACGGCCGGCCTTCCCACCCTCGAGGTTGTTCAGCACGCAGGTCTTACCGACGTCATCGTGGTGGTCACGCGCTACTTCGGCGGCGTGCTGCTGGGAACGGGCGGCCTGGTGCGCGCTTACACGCAGGCGACGCAGGCGGGCGTCGAGGCGGCGCAGCTCGTGGTGGTTTCGCGCTGCGTGGACATCCGCATTCGCACGGCGTACGCAAAGTACGACCAGCTGATGCGCATCGCGACGGACTGCGGCGCGAAGGTGCTCGATACGGTGTACGACGATGCCGTTACCCTGCAACTGCGCATGCTCGACGGCACGCAGGACCCGCTGCTGAAAAAGCTGACGGAACTGGAGCGCGGACAGGAAAACGTTACGGTGAGCGACCCCTTGGAGGCTGCGTTCTAGCCGTCTCTCGCTCGGCGCGTTCGCGCCCGCCGAGCTCGCACGCCCCGCGCCCACCGCGTCCCGCGCCTGCACACCGCCCGCCCTCCGCGCTCTGCCGTTATTGCCATCGCGGTGCCGTGGTGACCCCGGCATCTGAGCGCCCTTTGGACGCATCTGCTCTATAATGTCCCCCATGGCGCGCAACCAGCAACTCATATTGAATCGATACCGGCCAATCGCGGAAGCGGGGGCGGGTGGCTTCGGCACCGTGCAGGTGGCGTGGGACACGCGCATTCAGCGCCGCGTTGCCATCAAGTGCATCGAGCTGGACGACGTCGACGCTGCCCGGGCCGCTCTTCCGGGGGCGAATGCAGCGCCGTTGCCGAATGCTTCGCGCGATGCGGCTTACGACGATCCTCTGTTTTCCGACGACGAAGACGAGGCGCTGTTTTCCCAGATTGGCGCTTCGGTTGATCTGTTGGAAGATGCCCCGCTCGTGCGTTCTCTTGCGCATATTCCGGGCTTGGACGAAGCGCGCACGGCGGCCATGCTTACCGATGCGAGCATTGTGGCGGTGTACGATTTCGAGGTGCAGGACGCTACGGCGTACCTCATCATGGAATACGTCGAAGGCATGTCCTTGAGCGAACTGCTTCGCCGACATGGCGACCGTTTGACCCTCGATATTGTGGCGGCGGTATTCTCGGCGGTGTCGCATGCGCTTGAGGTGGCGCACAGCAACCAGGTGCTTCACCTGGACATCAAGCCCGACAACATCCTGATCAACCATCAAGGTCAGGTGAAAGTGACCGATTTCGGCCTGGCGACGTTGGCGGATGCTTCGGGTTTCGGCGCGGCTGGAGGCGGCACTATCGGCTACATGCCGCTTGAGCAAATGCGGCAGGAAAACCTGGACGTGCGCTGCGACGAATGGGCGTTGGCTTCGGTCGCGTACGAAATGCTCACAGGAGAAAATCCGTTCCTTGCGTCCGATTTGAAGCGTGCCGAGCTTGCAATCGAGGATGCGGAGCTCGTGTTGCCGTCGTTGTGTTGGGAAGGGCTTGACCCTGCAATTGACGACGTGGTGTTCTATGCGCTCGACCCCGATCGCGAAGAACGCTACGCAACGATTTCCGATTTCGCAGAGGAACTTGAGCCGTTCCTGGGCGATTCAAAGCGCGGCGTTCGCGAGCTTGCAGCTATTGTCGGATATGCCGATGAGCAGGATGAAGAACCTGTCGAGGACGAGCCTTGCCTTCCGCGCGTGCCTTTGCGCGAGCGCTTCACGCCGCTGCATCGTGCGATTGCGACCCATGCGGTGGGCGGTGCGGGCAGCGCGCTGCTGGCGTTCGTGGCGCTTTGGAACATGCCGCAGACAAGCGGTTTCGCGAATCCTCTGTTCTGGGGGATCTTCGCGCTCATCGTGCTTGCGGGTGCGTTGCGGCCGCACCTGGGCGCGCTGCTCGGGTATTTCGCGCTGGCTGCCATGTTCATCGTGCAAGGCGTTCCGGCGGCAGGGTGCGTGCTGCTGGCGGCTGCGGCCACGTGGTGGTACTTCGTTGGGCGCGAGGGGGACGCCGAAGCGAACGCTGCTTTGGCGGTGCCGCTTGCGGGCGCGTTCGGCTTGGGGCAGCTTGCGCCGTTGGCGGCCGGACTGAGCCTGGCTCCCGTGCGGGCTATGGGGACAGCTGCATTCTCGGTGCTGATCGCCGTCATGCTGGCCGCCTGCGGGTCCCATAACCTTCTGAGCTGGGACGTGCTTGCGAACTGGAACGTGGGCGCGCGCAGCGACCTGGCGGGCACCATGGGCGCGCTGCTCGTGCAGCCTCCGCTTTGGTGCGTTGCCGGTAGTTGGATCGCGTCGGCCGGTGCGCTGGCTGCGATTCGCTTGCGGCCGACGCGCGCGTTTGCGGTTCTGGGTACGTGCATGGCCGGTGCGCTTCTGCTTGGAGGCGTCGCCGTTGCGGCATGGGTTGCATCGGGTCAGGTTACGTGGATGCCCTCTCTCGGGAATCTGGGGCTCACCGCGATATCCATTGCGTTGGCGCTTGCGGCGTGCGCGTTCGTGCCCGACCCCGTGTACTACGACGAAGACGATTGGGCGGAAGAATAACCTGCTTATCGTACTGTTGGGCAGGCTTCGTACTATAATCGAGCCGAAAACCTGCGAGGAAAGGAAAACCCATGCAGCAACTGGGAGACGAACGTGTTCTGTTCGCGTTTGCGCGCGATTTGGAGCCGGCGCTTACCGTGGAATCGGGCGAGACGGTGCGTATTCGCACGAAGGATTGCTTCGGCAATCAAGTTCGGACGTCCGAGGACGCGCTTGACGAAATCGATTGGGACGCCATCAATCCGGCTACCGGCCCTGTTTTCGTGAAAGGCGCTCGTCCGGGCGGTGCGCTCAAGGTGGTTATCGAGAACATCGAGCTGGACGACCAGACCGCTTCGTGCACGGGCAAGGACGAAGGCGTGTGCGGCGATCGGTTCGATGCGTGGAGCACGCGCCTGTGCGCCATCAAGAACGACGAGCTGGTGTGGAACGACAAGCTGTCCATTCCGTTGAATCCCATGATCGGCGTTATCGGCGTTGCTCCGGCGGGCGACCCGGTGAACTGCGGAACACCAGGGAGCCATGGCGGCAACATGGATAACACCGCCATTACCACGGGAGCCACGCTGTACTTCCCGGTGGCGGTGGAGGGCGCGCTGTTCGGCTGCGGCGACATGCACGCCGCCATGGGCGATGGCGAGATCAGCGTTTCGGGCGCGGAAGTGGCCGGCTACGCTACGGTCACGCTTACGGCGCTGCCGGATCTGCACGTGACGGACCCCATCATCGAGAACGAGACGCATCTGGGGATCATCGCGTCCGCCGAGTCGCTTGACGCCGCCGCGGATCGCGCGGTGCACGAGATGGTGGATTTGCTGCATGACCGCACGGGCACGCCCCAGGACGAGTTGGTGATGCTGTTGTCCCTGGTTGCTGACGTGCAGGTCTGCCAAATGGTCGACCCGGAAAAGACCGTGCGCTTCATGGTGCCGAAGTACGTGCTGGAAGCGTTGGAGTTCAGCTTGTAGCGAAGCGATGCACGAAGACGCCCTTGTTCCTTTGCGACATCTTCGTGCTTCCTGCTTGTAATGGCATAGAACAATTACCGTTGAAACGGTAATTGTTCTATGCCATCTCCCCCTTATTCGTTCCTACAATGCATGGTGTTGAACGAATTGTCACTATACAAGGGGGTATGCACATGGCAGCGAAACCGGCCGCTTCGGCGGCTCAGGCGAAAGACGGGGCCTCGAAATTCCTGGTCCTTCCCATCATTATTCTCATCATGGCCCAAATGGGCACGTCGGGAGAGAACAGCGCTCTCAGCTTGGCGAACACGGAACTAGTTAACCAGCTGGGCGCGACGGTTCCCGATATTCAGCTGGCCAACATGGTCTATTCTCTCATGGCCGGTGCGCTGATGATCGCCGGCGGCCTGCTGGGAACCGTTATCGGCTGGAAGCGCAACTTCCGCATGGGCGCGTTGCTCTGCGCGGCCGGAGAAATCCTCATGGCGTTCTCTCCGAACATGCTCGTGTTCATCTGGGGCGGCCGCGTGCTCGTGGGCTTCGGCGCCAGCTTCATGATTCCGTCGGTGCTCGGCTTGATTCCAAAGATCTACCAGGGTAAAAACCGCGTGCAGGCGTACGGCTGCATCGGCGCCGCTTCCGGTTTGGCCGCCGTGCTGCCCTTGCTTTTGGGCGTGCTCATGGAGATGGCAGGCTTTCGCATTACGTATGTGGTGCTGGGCTGCTACTTCCTGGTCGTGTTTCTGCTTTCCTTCAAGCTCCCTGCCATCGAGGAAGGCGGCGAGCGCGCGAAGTTCGACGGCGTGGGCACCGGCATTGCTGCAGGCGGCCTGTTCCTGTTCCTCGTTGGCCTTTCCCGTATTTCGGTTTGGGGCCTGCTCGAGCCTTTCGAGGCTGCTCCGTTCACCATTTTCGGCATGTCCCCGGCTCTGCCGATGACGCTGCTCGGCCTGTTGATGCTGGTCGCACTCGTGTTCGTGGAGAAGCGCATCGAGAAGAAGAACGGCAGCGCGCTGCTTCCGCAGGTGTTCCTCAAGACGCCGCAGGTGCTTGCCGGCTTGGTCGCTTCGGCTCTGACCTTCTTCTTCATGGGCATCCAGTCCATCCTCCTGGCGCCGTATCTGATGCTGGTCGCCGGCTGGTCTCCGGTCACCATGGGCGCCATGTCCCTTATGGTGGGCATTCCCACCTTCCTGCTCTCGCTCGGTATTCCGAAGCTGTTCCCGAACGCCAATCCGCGCCGCGTGCTGCAGCTTGGCTACATCGTCATGGCTGGCTCGCTTGTTCTCATGTGCTTCTCGATTTCCGAGGCGGGCGTCGGTTTTGGTATGTACGTTGGATTCTTCCTGGTGGGCGTTGGCGCCGGCATTTCCAGCTCCCATACGAACAACGTGGTCGCGCTGGCTCTCAATGACCGCGACGCAGCGCAGTCGGGCGGCATTCAGACCACGATGCGCAACGTGGGCCAGGCCATCGGCGTTGCCGCGCTGGGCGCCGTGCTGCTGTTCGGCATTACGTCCAACATCGACTCCGCCATGAAGGCCGATCCCACCATCACCCCGGAGGTTCGCCAGGCTGTGTCCCAGCGTTCCATCACGCTCATGAGCGACGAGAGCTTCCTGGCTACTATCGACGACATCGAGATGAGCGATGCGGAGCGCGAGAGCCTGGCCGCCATCAACGCGACGGCGCGCGTGGACTCCACCAAGACCGCCTTCATCGTGGCTGCCATCATCATGGCTGCGGGCTTGCTGACAACGCCGTTCATCACGGTCCTTCGCAAGGAAGAGGAAGCGGAGACATCCGCTCGGCCCGCGGCTCTTGTGGCCGATGAGCTTGAAACGGCTCGATAGACAGGGAATACACGGAAGTAAGGAGGGCATGCGTTATGAAGACGCTGTATTGCAACGGAGATTTTGTTCCCATGACCGATGCGAACGCCACGTTCGAGGCGCTGCTGGTTGAGGACGACGGCACCATCGCGTTTGCAGGCGCCCTAGATGAGGCGCGCAATCGCGCGGGCGATGCTCGGGAAATCGATCTTGAGGGAAAGACCGTGCTCCCGGGATTCATTGACCCCCATAGCCATTTGACGGGTACCACGCAGTACATCTCCACGGCAAGCTTATCGGAATGCACGTCGTTCGACGACATCGTGAACGCGCTGACCGCCTTTATCGAGAAGCGCGGCATTACGGCCGACGGCGTGGTGATGGGCACGGGGTATGACCAGAACTTCCTGGTCGAAGGCCAGCATCCGACGAAGGACGTGCTTGATCGGGCGTCTCGCGAGATCCCTATTTTCATCGTCCACGCGTCGGGTCACATGGGGGTCGCGAACTCCCGATCGCTCGAACTGGTAGGCGTCACAGCTGAAACGCCTGATCCCGAGGGGGGTCTGTACGGGCGCGTCGAGGGCAGCATGGAGCCGAACGGCTACGCTGAGGAGCCTGCCACGCTGTTCAACTTCTACGCCATGTGCCAGCCCCGCATGAACTTGGACGTCCCGGCGATGTTTGATGAGATGCAGGATTACTATCTTGAGAACGGCGTAACCACTGCGCAAGACGGTGCCACGCAGCCGGATTTCGCGGATATGCTGGCTGCATTCGCCCGTGCGGGGAAGATGAAGCTCGACATCGTGGGCTACCCCATGGACGGCCACGGCGTCGAGGGCATGCTCGAGCGCAATGCTGACTTCGACAGCCAGGATTATATCGGCCATTTCCGCTTGGGCGGTATCAAGATGTTCTTGGACGGATCTCCGCAGGGCCGTACGGCTTGGATGACCCAACCTTACGAACCGGGCGAAGACGGAGCCACTGATTACGTGGCGTACGGTACTATGAGCGATGACGAGGCGTATGCGTTTATTCGCAGCGGCATCGACACCAATCACCAAGTGCTGTGCCACTGCAACGGCGATGCTGCAGGCGATCAGCTCATCGCCCAGTACAAGCGCGCGCTCGAAGATTCGCCGAACCCGAACAAGCATAAGCTTCGCCCGGTCATGATCCATTGCCAGACGATTCGCCAAGATCAATACCAGGCCATGGCTGAAATAGGGATGATCCCCAGCATCTTCACATCGCATATTTGGTATTGGGGCGACATTCATCTCAACAACTTCGGCCAGGCTCGCGGTGGTCGCATTAGCGCCGTGCGCGACGCTTTGGACGCGGGCCTTCCATTCACGTTCCATACCGACGTGCCCGTTGTTCCCCCGAAGATGCTGGAAACCGTCTGGTGCGCGGTCAATCGCATTACGAAAGCCGGCGTCCAACTGGATGAAAGCCAGAAAATCGACGTTTTCGATGGGCTGAAAGCTATCACCATAAACGGTGCGTACCAATACGGTGAAGAAGACCGCAAGGGTACGCTTGAGGTGGGAAAGCTTGCCGACCTAGTCATTCTTGATGCGAATCCGCTCAAGGTGGATCCGATGGACATCCGCTCCATAAAGGTTCTCGAAACCATCAAAGAAGGCACGTCGGTTTACCGCTGCGCGTAATCTTTCGTTCCGCGCAGCATGCAATGCCGAAAACGGGTTTTGCCCCAAAGCCCGTTTTACCTCCTGGAGCCCGCACGATTCCGTGCGGGCTCGCTGCGTAGCGGGGAGGTTAGGCGGGGAAATATGCCGTCAAGGCATCTTGGGAAACCTGGCGTTCGGTGAGTATTCGCTTGAACTGCTCGGTTAACGAAGATACGGCGCTGCGATCGTTTTCCGAAACCAACAGTACCGCCACTGTCTTTACAAGCGCGCCGATCAAGTTGAAGTTGTCCACAGGAAAGAACACTGCGCAGGTCGAGAGCACTTTGGAGCTGAACAAGGGAAGAACCAGGGTAGACCCCGAAGCAAAGAACGATGCCTCGAACAATCTTGCAAACTGCTCGTTCTTCATGTCGAGAATTTTCCGATCTGCCAGCTCCCGGTGCACCTCATGGGCCAACTCCCTCATGTCGTCTGCTTGCGTAACAGCGTCGACCTCTATACAGTGCAGCTGCGTTTCAAGGTCGTTATTGAGCATGGGGATGGATGTCATGATGCGCATGATGTCCTGCTCGTCGATGGCCTCGGAAACGGTGATCGTGGGGAACGTGCTATCCAGTGGCTCGAACGATATAAGGAAGTCGAAGCGACTGGATAGCGCTGTCGATTCAGCGGGGGACTGCTCCACATCGTTTTCCGTAATTACGTCTACGATTCTGATTTTGGATGCAAGCTTCTCGATGCGGTATTTGCCGTACGCTGCCTGCTCGACCCCTGCATTCACCACAAGGCCCACGCGGAACACGCGCTCGGTATGCACGTGGTCAAGGTATTCGAGCAACGCCATGATGATGCGGGTGTAGTCGGCCCCAAAGACATTGAAGTCTTGCAATTCAGGTGCGTCGTGCAATGCTTCGGATAGCAGCAGAAAGCCGTCCATGTTGTCGTATTTCACTACGTGTTCGATGGGTCCGGGAATGGAGAGGTTGCAGGATTTCCTTAAAAGGGCGCCGTCTGTCAGTACGAGCAGTCGTTGGCGCAGCGCGTGGTCGGGTGCTTGCCCGAAACGCTGTTCGAAGGTTCTTTCAATGCGCTCTACCGCCTCGATGGTGCGAGGGGCTGGCTCGTACTCTTCAATGTTTCGCCTGCTCCATTGCCAGGTGCCGCAGGAGAACAGGTTGGATGCCAGCGCTATCTCGTGGTCGTTGACGGGCATTCCCAGGTGTCGCTCGAACCGGGTTTTCAGCTTGCGAGCAAGTTGGGGGTGGGCTGCTTTGAACTCGGATGACTCGTTGAGCGTGTGGCCAAGCCTCAAGCGGGCGCACATCACTTTGAGGTAGAACGACGTTTGCTGCCGTGAGTTCTTCGAAAGTTGCAGCCCCATTTCCTGCTCGGCCTCATCGGCTACGGTCTGCAAAAAGCGCGCATCTTGCCCCATGAACGTTGGCTCGATGCGGTTTTGCATCATGCGTCGGTCAAGCTTGTAGAAAAAGTACTCTATAAAGAACCGTATCGCAACCTCGGATCCTTCGATGCTGAGCCTGTCTTTCTTGCGGATGGACAATCGAAACGACTTCAGCATGAAGCTCCACCATTTCATGTCCATTTGAAGTTGCTGCTTGTTCGTAAACAGGCTGTGCGCAAGGGAGTCTACGGTAAAAGCCTTTGGCGAGCAGGTGATAAGGAGAATCCCGCGGTAAAACCGCTCCAGGCGAGGTCTCATTTCGATGGCGTTGTCGGCGACCATGGCTTCAAGACGACTTTGCTCGCCGCGTGCGAGGGCCATGCGGATGCCGTTGCCGCGCTTGCTGCGTATGCGCGAAGCGAATCCGGCGTGTGCAAGGTGCTCGTTTACGACCTTTGCGTCGGTGCGCACGGTTTTTTCCGAACAGCCGATGATGCGCGCCAGCTCTTCAACGGGCGTGTAGTGATCAAGATACAGCAGGTGATTCAGCAGCATGCTTTGACGCACGTTCATGGCGGTCCTTCTTCGGTGTTCTGTCCGTCTGGCTGATGCGAGGGTGCGGGTGCACCGACACATCAATTTTACCGAAGATGCGGTAATTCTTCTACAGAAGGCGCGAAAAGGCGTGGGTACAATGGGTTGAGCGACGTGTTCAGCCAGCAGATAGCAGGGGGTGCTGACGTGGCATTGGGGAATAACTCTCGTGTTCGAGCTGCGGATAGAGTCGAAGGAGCGCCGTTTCTTGTAGCTCCTCTTGTGGTTATCGTTCTTGCTCAAATTGGAACGTCAAGCGACAACGCTGCGCTTGGCATTGCCGTACAGCAGCTGGTTGGCGCGCTTGGGGCGACCGTTGCCGATGTGCAGATGGCAAACCTCGCTTACTCCCTTATAGCGGGATCGTTCATGATCGCTGGAGGCATGGTGGGGGTGGTTGTCGGATGGCGCAAGACGCTGCGCATCGGCTTGGTTCTGGCTATCTTGGGAGAGATTGTAGTAGCGCTTTCTCCGAATATGGGCGTGTTCACTTGGGGAGGGCGCTCGATCGTCGGTTTGGGCGCAAGTTTCATCACGCCGTCGGTGCTTGGCTTGATTCCCGCATTGTACGAGGGCCGCGCTCGGGCGACTGCATTCGGATTCGTGGCTGCTGCATCGGCTGTTTCCGCTTTGGTTCCCATCCCTTTTGGTCTTCTGCTTGATACTGCGGGATTCCGCGTAACGTTCGGCGTGATCGCGGCTTATTTCGCGATCGTGCTTGTTTGCACGCGCTTGCTTCCGAACCTTTCGAAACCGGATGCTTCCATGAGCATTGATGTGGGCGGTATTGTGCTGGCAGCAAGCGGTTTGGCTTTCTTGTTGTTCGGCATCGCGCGCGTGTCTTCGTGGGGGTTCGTCGAGCCGTTGTCGGAATGTCCCTTCACTATTGGAGGGATTGCCCCTACGCTGCCTGCGATAGCTACAGGTTTGTGCCTGCTTACTTGCTTGGTGCTGTTCGAGCGCAGACGAGAGTCCCAGGGAAAGGCCGCATTGCTGCCCCGCGCGTTCGTGGATGCGCCGTGCGTCCGCGCAGGATTGCTCGCGGTGGGGGTGCCGTTGTTTTGCATGGGGGCTCAGGGAATCATCGTGACGCCGTACCTGCAGCTTGTAGCTGGATTCAGCGCGCTTCAGACGGGCTTGCTCTCGCTGCTTTCGGGCATCCCCATGCTCTTGTGCGCCATGCTGGTGCCAAAGCTCGTGAGGAAAACTCGCCCTCGCTTGGTCATTCGCGTTGGGTACGGCTTGATTATCGCGGGTGCGTGCAGCATGGCACTTTCGTTTGAGCCGCACGGTGTAACGCCGCTGCTGTTCTTTGCTACTTCGCTGGTTGGGGCTGGGTTGGGCGTTGTCAATTCTCAGGCGAACAATGCGGTGGCTTCGGTAGTCGATCCCGTTGCCGCTCAGCAATCGGGCGGCATTCAGGGCACGGCGCGTAACGTAGGCATGGCGCTCGGGACGGCGATCATGGGGTCTTTGCTGCTCGTGACGATGCAAGTTGGCGCTTCTGCTGAATTGAGCGCGCTTGAGGGAGACGCCGTGGGTTCTGCGGCCGTTATGGTCCAGGAAGAGATTTCGTTCTGCGACGACGCCACGTACGAGGAGCTTGCCGTTCGATCAGGTGTCGAAGGCGGCGACGAAAAGGTTGTTGTGGAGTCGCTTGCCGCCGCACGCTGCAGCGCAGCAAGCGTGTCGATGTTCGTACTTGCCGGGATTGTGGGTGTAGCCTTTATCGGCACCCGTCATATAGTTCGAGAGTTGCAGGGATAGAACAAGGGGGCAGGGTCGTGAATGAACCCTTGCCCCCTTGCGCCCCTCGCCCTGCCCTGGTTTTACAGAAGCCCGCAAACCTTTCCCAACAGGGGCTCGAAGCTGACGCCCCGGTCTTTGAATTCGGGCTGCTTCGCGCTGACGATCATGGCGTCGTGCACGAAGTCGCCGGCGAACGCAACTGCTTCGGCCAGGCTGCGACCAGCCATAACGGCTGCCAGCAGGCACGAAGCGTACAGGTCGCCCGTTCCGTGCAGCATGTAGGGAAGGTACTCGTTGCGCACTTCCACCGTATCGCAGTCTGCTCCGCCCACGAAGTTGCGTATGCAGGTTTCCCCTTCGCGCTGAATGCCTTTCAGCACAACGTGCTTCGCGCCCTTCGCCACCAGCGCGTCGATCATGCGCTTGGCTTCGTCGTCCGAAATGTCGGTGCCGCGCCACTCTTCGCCCAAGATGATGGCCGCTTCGGTCAGGTTGGGGGTCAGGATGTCCGCTCCGCACGCCAGCTCGGCCATGGCGGCGCAAAGCTCCGGGGTGTACGTGGGGTAAACCTTGCCGTGGTCGGCCATGACGGGATCGACCACGCGCAGCGCGTTGGGATACATGGCGTACAGGTCCCGAATGCGGTCGACCTGCTCCGGCGCGCCTAGAAAGCCCGAGTACACGGCATCTATTTCCACGCCGATCTTTTCCCAGGCGCCCAGGTAGTCCTCCAGCATTTCGGTGGTGTCGTGCATGTACCAACCCGGAAAAGCCGTGTGGGATGAAAACAGCCCCGTCGGAACGGGGCATACGTCGCATCCGGCCGCGGACAGCACGGGGATGGCCACGCCGAGCGAGCATTTGCCGTAGCCGCACAAATCGTGCACGGCGGCAACGCGAGGAATGTAGTCGCCTTCGCGACGGTACAGATACGTATCGGACTCTGACATGGATGGACCTTCCTGTTCGAGTTTCGCCGTCAGACAAGAGCGCTTCGGGCTGCGTGCAGCCACTGAGCCTCCATGCCTATGGTGAAGCTATGCGGATCGGTTGACGGGTCGAAAACGACGGATTACTTGCTTTCGTCCTCGTCATCGTCGTCGAAAAACGACCAATCGTCTTCACCGGGTTCCCGGTTGACGAACGTTTTGCGCGTACGGCGTTCCATGATGATGCACGCGATAAGGCTGATGACAAGTCCTGCGCCCACCAGGCATCCAATGCCGGCGTACGTTTCGAAAAGAAAGTGGTACAACGCACCGAAATCCATGATTACCTCGTTGTTCTGCCCGTGGCGATCGCTGTCGCCGCGGAAGGTTTGCACTCCAGCGTTAGAGTATACTATGCCCAACCGATTCCGATATGGGTTGGTTCCGAGATTCCTTTATTCTTTTCGCTCATCAAAGAAGGGCGTGTGCATGTCGGCTGTGAACAGGGGGAAGGGAGAGCGCCGCGCAATTGCGACGGCTGTCTCTGTTGCGGCCGTCCTCCTTGTGATCGTGGCCGTGTTCAGCCTGACCGCGTTCATCGATCAGAAGCTCAATGAAAGCGCCGAGCAGCAAGTGGTCACCTTCACCGAGCAGGCTGCGGGAAACGTGTCCGATCGCGCGGTCATGATGGAGGACGCGATCGGCGCGTTTACCGTGCAGTCGTCCGATCCGCAGGCTCTTCTTCCGGCTCTTTCGGCGTTGCAGGAGCGCTTGGGCTTGGCGGGCGCCGCCTTTGCGGGAATGGACGGCACGGGCGTGGAAAGCGACGGCTCGCCGTTCAGCGTCGATCAGATCGAAGGGCCTGAAACGGCCTTGTCCCAGGGCGACCCGTCGTATTCCGGAACCTTCACAACCCAGGACGGCGTTCGCGTGCGCACGGTGCAGCGCCCGCTGTACATCGACGGCCAGCAGGTGGGCGCGCTGTATGCGCAGATTCCATTGAGCCTGTTCGCCATGCCCGAGCATCTGGACATGTTCGACGGGCGCGGCTACTTTATTCTGTTCCAGGCCGATACGGGCGAGATCCTGGTTCCTCCCGCCGACAAAACCAAAACCGTTCTGCCTCCCGAGGCCAATCTGTACGAGTTTCTGGATGAGGCTTCTCGGTACGAAGAGCCCCTGTCTCTTGCATCTCCGGAAAGTTTGAACAACGCTCTTTTGTCGCTTCAGGCTCGGCAGGGAAGCGACCTGGAGGGCCTGTTCAATATCGTGTACGACCGCTCAAGCGGTTTGGTTACCGCGCCGGTTGACGGCAAGGTCTCGTACGTGTGCGTCGCTCCGGTAAGCAAAGGTCCTTGGTACGTGTGCAGCGTGGTGCCGGTCGAAAACGTGCGCGCCGAAGCGGCGGTGGTCACCACCACGTTCCAGGCGGTGTTCGGAATTGTCATGGTGTGCCTTATCGTGGCGGGCTTCATGGTGTTCGCCGCGTATCGCCGCCGGGTGCGCGAGCGAAACGTTGCCATGATGGCCCAGCTGTACCGCGCGCTTTCCGACAGCGTGGACCTTGCCGTTAACCTGTACCATCCCGAGGATCGCCAGGTTACGCCTATCGTGGCGAAATCGGCGGACATCATCGGCTACGCGCTGGACGATTTCCTGAAAAACGAGCGCTTGGCAAGCGAGATGGGGCTTTCCGAAAAAGGAGTCGATCTGTTCAACCGAATCAGAAAAGGGCTGGTCGACGAATTCGAGCACGGCGAATTCTCGTTTCGCAGCACGCGCACAGGCTCTGCCCGCTGGGTTGCCTATTCGGTTCGGCCGCTGGTGTTCGAGGGCAAGCAGCAGGTGCTTATCGTTTTGCGGGACTCCACGCCCGACAAGCAGATTCAGCTGTCCATGAAGGATGCCATGAATGCTGCAGAAGCCGCCAACCAGGCAAAATCTGATTTTCTTTCGCGCATGTCGCATGAGATTCGCACGCCTATGAACGTGATTATCGGCATGCTCCAGATTGCGCGCGGCAACGTGGACGATCCCGAGAAAATGCGCGTGAACCTTGCCAAGATCGGCACGGCGTCGGATCATTTGCTGGGCTTGATCAACGACGTTCTGGACCTTTCGAAGATCGAGAACGGGAAGATGACCCTTGCCAGCGATCCCTTCCGTCTAGCCGACCTGCTCGATCATGTGGAGGAAGTTATTCGCCCGCAGTGCGAGCAGCGCAGCCAGGAGCTCACGGTGCGCGGGCCTGCTTGTGCGGACGCCGTGTACGTGGGAGACACGGTGCGTTTGAAGCAGCTCCTGATCAACCTTTTGTCGAACTCCGTTAAGTACACGCCCGAGGGCGGCCACGTGAAGCTTGAAACGAACGCCGCCGCTGCTCCGGTCATGGGGTATCGTCAGGTGGTGTTCGTGGTGTCTGATGACGGCATCGGCATGTCGGAAGAATTCGTCGAGCGCATGTTCGAGCCGTTCGTCATGGAGGGCCGTTCGCACGAGCAGGGCACGGGGCTGGGCATGTCCATCGTCAAGAATGTCGTAACCATGATGGGCGGATCGATTGAGGTTGACTCCACTATAGGGAAGGGCACGACATTCACGGTTACGTTGAGTTTGCGAATCGCGTTTGAGGCTGAGCTCAAGTCGTTTGAAGACGACGCGCGCGACCGTGGCTCTAACGGGCCTTCGACCCCTCGCAGCGATGCTCCCGACGAAGAGGGGTCGCTTTCCCTTGCGACGCTTTCCGCCCCTCGCGCCATCGAGCGCAGCGAGCTCGAAGGGCTGCGCGTGCTGATTGCCGAAGACAACGATCTGAATGCGGAAATCGCTTGCGAGCTTTTGGCGGCAGAGGGTCTTTCCATCGAACGCGCACGGGACGGCGAGGAGGCATGTGCCCTGTTCGAAGCGTCTGACGTGGGGCATTACGACGTGGTGCTCATGGATGTGCAGATGCCCAAGATGAACGGCTACGACGCCACGCGTTGCATCCGTGCCCTTGATCGCGAGGACGCGCGTACCGTGGCTATTGTGGCTATGTCGGCGAATGCGTTTTCCGAGGACGTGAACGCGTCGCTTGCCAGCGGCATGGACGCGCACCTTTCCAAGCCCATCGAGGTTCGCCGCGTTCTGTCTACCATCGTGGAGTACACGCGCAAGCGCCGTTAGTTCGCTTTTCCGCCGTACGTCCCGGCGCGCTGCCGCGTGCTGCCGCTGGTGCCGTGCGCCCCCGACGCGCTGCCGCGTGCTGCTGCGGTGCGCTTCCGCGTGCTGCTGCGGTGCGCTGCCGAAAAGAACGAGTTTTGCGGCGATTTTCCGCCTTCGAGAGGGTTTCTTCTCGAAGGCGTTTTGCATCTCACCAGGTCACAAAGCTGCTAGGGGCTTTTATCCTGGTTTGAGGACCAGCAAAACTCGCTCATTTTGACAGCGCGTCGGGGCGTGCGGTTTGCGGGCGCGGCCGGGTCGCGCGGGCATGCGGCCGGGTCGCGCGGGCATGCGGCCGGGTCGCGCAAGCCCTCGGCGCACGGCTGGGGGATCGGGCATCCGGGCTCGAAGGCGGGCTGAACATGCCAACGGCGTGAAGGACCGGCAAGCTGCGCCGGGCGTGAGGTATACTGGTCCAATTATCGTATCCAACCAAGAAGGAGCGCTACCATGCTCGACATCAAGTTTGTCCGCGACAACCAGGAAGCGGTCGCTGAAGCGATGAAGAACCGCAATGCTTCATGGGATGCGTCGCGCTTCTCTCAGCTTGACGAAACGCGCCGCGCGGCCATCGCGAAGGAAGAAGCGCTGCAGGCCGAGCGTAATGCCGCATCCAAATCTATCGGGGCCATGATGGCCGCAGGCCAGAAGGACGAGGCCGAAGCCGCGAAAGAGCGCGTGCGCGCCATCAACGAAGAGATCGCCTCCATCGGTAAAGAGCGCGAAGCCGCCGACGCCGACCTGCGCGAGCTCATGATGCGCACGCCCAACATGCCGGCCGACTCCACGCCCGTAGGCCAGAGCGAAGACGACAACCCCGAGGTGCGCCGCTGGGGCACGCCCCGCGATTTCGCCGCTGAAGGCATCGAGGCGAAGCCGCACTGGGACCTTGGTCCTGAACTGGGAATCATCGACTTCGAGCGTGGCGTGAAGCTGGCCAAGAGCCGCTTCTACCTGCTGGGCGGCCTGGGTGCTCGCCTGGAGCGCTCGCTCATCAACTTCATGGCCGACACGCATGCCAGCCGCGGTTACAAGGAATGGTGGTGCCCGGCTATGGCGAACGGCACCACGCTTACGGGCACGGGTCAGCTTCCGAAGTTTGAAGAGGACCTGTTCAAGACCACGAACGGCCTGTACCTCATCCCCACGGCCGAGGTTCAGCTGACCAACATCCATGCGGGCGAAGTGCTCGATGCCGACCAGCTCCCCCTGCACTACTGCGCGTTCACGCCGTGCTTCCGCGAAGAGGCCGGCAGCGCGGGTCGCGATACGCGCGGCATCATTCGCGTGCACCAGTTCAGCAAGGTGGAAATGGTGAAGTTCGCGAAGCCCGAGGAAAGCTTCGACGAGCTTGAGGGCATGGTCGCCGATGCCGAGCACATCCTGCAGAAGCTGGAGCTGCCGTATCGCGTGATCAGCCTGTGCACGGGCGACATCGGCTTCTCCGCCGCCAAGACGTACGACCTTGAGGTGTGGCTGCCCAGCTACAACGGCTACAAGGAGATATCCTCCTGCTCGAACTGCGTCGACTTCCAGGCGCGCCGGGCGAACATCAAGTACCGCGATCCCGAGAACTTCAAGGGCACGCGCTACCTGCACACGCTGAACGGTTCCGGCTTGGCAGTGGGCCGCACCATGGCCGCCATCATCGAGAACTATCAGCAGCCCGACGGTACCATCAAGGTTCCCGACGTGCTGGTTCCCTATATGGGCGGCGTTGAGGTCATTGCGCCGGAATAGCAATTTCCAGGCGTTGTAGAGGAGTAACGCAAGCGTGGTAACGAAACGCAAGCGCACCGTTGAATCGAAGAAAAAGCCGGGAGATACCGGCAAGGTCGCGCGGGTTGAAGAACCCGCGCGCCGCGTTGCGCCGAAAAAAGTTGAGGCGGCGGATGATCGATCCGCCAAAGAGCAGGCGCCGAAGACGCCGTCCGCCAAGAAACCCGCCGGCAAGGATGCGGCGGCCAAAACCCCTACGCCGCGTAAGCCGAAGCGCGTGAAGGGCAAGCCCTCGGTCAAGGCTGCCGGCAAGCCGGTTGCCAAGCCCGCCGCGAAATCCGTTTCGGCTCCGAAAGCCGCCCCGGTTTCGAAAGCTGCTCCTGCGTCGGCTCCGACGTCGGATCCCGCAGCCTCTTCGTCGACGCCTGCGTCCGCCCACGATGCTCGGACTGCGGTACCGGCTTCCAAGGAAGCCGGCCGTCCCGCGCAGGCATCGGCTTCCCAAAGCGTCCCCAAATCTGCCCCCAAGCCTGTGTACAAGTCCGGCGCACAGGCGTATGCCCAGCCGGGCGCCAAGCTTTCGAACGAAGGCGATCCCGCCGACGCTTCCGATCAGATTGGGAGTCAGCGCAAGAAGGCGAAGACGACGAAGTCGTTCAAGCTTCGCTGGCCAGCGGTTGCGGCGTTGTCTGTTTTGACAGTGTTGGTGCTGATCGTTGGCGTGTTTTCGTGGGATCGATGGCTGCGTTACAACGATGCAGCCGAGTTTCAGGGCGAATGGCGCACGCCCGGCTCTACGGCGGTCGTCGTTATTGACGGCCAAACCATCAAGCTTACTCCCGATGTGTCGTACGCCTATACTTTGGATACGGGCGCCAAGACCATCTCGTTTACCTTCGGGAACATGCAGGGCGAGGGCCGCTATCGTTTTTCGCTCGATCGGTCCCAGCTGGTCATCACCGACGGAAAAGAGTACACGTGGTTCTCCACGCTGATCGACGATATTGGTTGGATGTTTGATCAGGCGTTGCGCTCGTTGCAGGACCAGCCTGCCGAGAGTCCGACGCCAGGCGAAAACGTGACGGTGCTCGATCGTTTGTCGGGCGACGCTTCGGCTTCCCCGCGCGAAGGAGCTCCCGTTGCTTCGGGCGAAGACTCTGCTGCGAGCCAGGACGCAGATGCGAACGGAGGCGAGGGTGCATCCGGCGATGCGAACGCGGGCGCTGCCGAAGGAGCGGCATCCGCCGATGGGACGGGCGCTGCCGAAGGAGCCCCTTCGGTCGAAGGCGCAAGCTCGACCGGCACCTCGAGCCCGGTCGATTCTGAAACCGCTGCTCCTTCGCAGCTGTTCGATGTGCGCGATGTCTAGTTCTCGGATTCACTGCGGTCGCGATGCAGCGCCCCTGTCGTCTTCCGGCCCTTTTCGCGCTCCCAAGCTTTCCCTTGAGCGCTTGACCGTTCGGGCCGACCGCGTTGTATGCGACGTGCTGCTGGCGTCGGGATCGCCGCGTATGACCTCGCCGGCGCTCATGACTTGCGTGTGTCGGGCATACCCGAACCTTCCGCGTCATGCGTGCGTGAACGATGCGGGCGACACGTTCGCGGACGTCATGAACTGCACGTCGATCCCGCACCTTCTGGAGCATTTGGTCATCGACGAGCAGGCTCAGTCGGCTTCCTCTCAGGCGCCGTCCGATGCGTCGACCGACGTCGGGCCGGTGTTTGTCGGGACAACCGAGTGGACGGACGAATTCGCGGGCCGAGCGCGGATCGAAGTGAGCTTCACCGACGATTTGGTTGCTTTGCGGGCTTTTCGCGACGCGGCCCGTTTTCTGAACGAGACGGTGGTACCCTGACCCCATGACTACAGCTCATCTGACATTTGACCAAACTGATGACAAGATAGCCGATCGCGTCAAGAAAATGCGATCGTCTGCCGTGCGCGACCTGTTCGCGGCTGCCACGCGCCCCGATGTCATCAGCCTGTCGGGCGGCATGCCCGATGTATCGCTGCTGCCCCAGGCTTCCATCAAGAAAGCCGTGCGCGCCGCATGCGATGACCAGCGCTCCGTTGCCTTGCAGTACGGCGCAACTGATGGTCGCAAAGAGACGAAGCAGGTGTTCTGCGATCTCATGCGCGATATAGGCGTGCGAGCCAAGCCTGAGAACATCCTGATCACGTCCGGTGCGCAAGAGGCGCTTGACCTCATTTCCAAAGCGTTCATCAATCCGGGCGACATCATCTTGGCCGAAGGCCCCACGTACCTGGGCGCGCTTCAGGCGTTCAGCGCGTACGAGCCGGACGTTCGCTGCATCGCGTTCGACGAAGAAGGCATGCGCACGGATCTGCTGGAAGCCGAGCTGAAGCGTATCGGCAAGGGCAATCCGCGCCTCAAGTTCTGCTACACCATTCCCAATTTCCAGAACCCCGGCGGCGTGACCATGTCGGCCGCGCGCCGCAAGCGTTTGCTGGAATTGGCCGACGAATACGGTTTCATGGTGGTCGAGGACGACCCGTACGGGCGCTTGCGCTATGACGGGGGCCACATGGTTCCGCTCAAGGCCATGGATGATCGCGTGGTGTACCTGGGAACCATTTCCAAGGTGTTCGCTCCGGGGTTGCGCACGGGATGGATCGTGGCGCCGCGGGACGTGCTGGCGAAAGTCAACCTGGTCAAGCAGGGGACCGACCTGTGCGGAAGCTCGTTCGATCAGGTGGTCGTAGAGCATTACTTCACCGATACCCCGTGGCAAAAAACGCTGCAGAAGTTCGTGCAGACGTACCATGTGCGTCGCGACGCGATGCTGTCTGCGCTTGAAGAGTATTTCCCGCCAGAGGCCTCGTGGACGCGTCCCGAAGGCGGCTTTTTCGTGTGGGTGACGCTTCCCGATTACTTCGATACCGGCAGCATGCTGAGCGAGGCGCTGGAAGCGGGCGTGACGTACGTGCCGGGAGACAGCTTCTTCCCGGGCGCGGTTGCGGGCAAGAATTCCATGCGCATCAACTTTAGCTTCGAAAGCCCCGAGAACATCGCGGAGGCCGTTCGCCGCTTGGCTCACGTGATCGAGGATCGTTTGGAGCTGTACCGTGCATTCCTGGAGGCCGGCGCCATCCAGGCTCCGTCTGCCAGCCAGCCGACGGACTGACGCCCTTGCAACGTTGGCGCACCAGTGATTTTGAGAACCGATTGTAGGAGCAAACATGGGCCTGAAAGTAGCAGTTTTGATGGGCGGCGCTTCGTTCGAGCGCGAGTTTTCCCTGGCCAGCGGCAAGCATGTGTGCGCAGCTCTTGAGGAAGCTGGCCACAAGGTGGTTCCTTTGGACACCACGTCCGACCTGGTCCCCACGCTTCGAAGCGAGCGCCCCGACGTATGCTACAGCGCGCTGCACGGAAAGCACGGCGAGGACGGTACCATTCAAAGCTTGCTCGAATTCGTGGGCATTCCCTTCGTGGGCTCCCCGGCTAGCGTGTGCCAGCGCACCTGGAACAAGGACTCGCTGCATTCGGAGATGGCCACGTATCGCGCCATCACCGGCGATGCTCCGGTTGCTTCGTGGCCGCAGGGTCTTTACATCGCTCGCGACGCGTTCAAGAGCATGGGCGCTGCAACGGCGCTCGACCTGGTGGAAGACCGCGTGATCGGCGGCTATCCCGTGGCGGTCAAGCCTGCTCACGGCGGGTCCGCCATGGGCGTGCATCGCGTGGATTCGGTGGATCAGCTGGGCGAGGCTATCTTGGACGCGCTGTCGTTTGACGAAGCCGTGGTCATCGAACAGTGGGTCGAAGGCGTCGAGATGGCCGTGTCCGTGCTGGGCAACGGCTGGGACGCGTACGCCTTGCCGCCGGTCGAGATCGTTGCGAAGAGCGGCATGTTCGACACCGAAGCTCGCATGACTCCCGGCGCGGTCGAGTATTTCGCGCCTGTGCGCCCCGCTTCTCTTTCGCAGGACGAGGCGGAGGCTCACGCCATTCGTGCGGAAATAGAGCGTGCGGCCCTCGAGGTGTATCGGGCCTACAACGTGCGCGACCTTGCCCGCATCGACCTCATCTGGGACGGTGCTCAGGCGCGCGTATTCGAAGTGAACGTGTCTCCGGGCATGGCGGAGTCGTCCTTGTTCCCCGCCGCGTGCGCCGCAGCAGGGCTTTCGCTTCCGGCTGTGCTTGACGAGCTGGTCAACAACGCGCTTGCTCGATAGCGCGGAACAGGGTAGGCAAGCAAGACGACGGAGCGTTTTTCTACAGTTCAGCCAAAAGGGGAGTCCGGGTGGCTTCCCTTTTTCGTTTCGCCAGCCTGCTCTTTTGCTGCATCCGCCTTCGCCACTCAACAAACCGGCAACCGAATAATAGAGCGCTGATGTTTTCCTATCCGGGCGGGTAAGGGTGCGCCTATAATAGTTGCACAGACAAACGTCCAAAAGGAGGCCGTTATGGGCAACAAATTCGGAGTTTTTCTCGCTGGCGGACTCGCTGGCGCTGTGATCGCGCTGCTGTACGCTCCCCGTTCGGGCCAGGAGACGCGTGCTCTTGTGACTGATAAGGTGAACGCCGCATGGGGCGAGGCTCAGGAGTTCGGCACCCAGGCTGCCGGCAACGTTCAGCATGTGTACCAGGATGTTGCCAGCAAGGGCCAGCAGTTCGCTCAGGACGCGCAGGCGAAAAGCCAGGAGCTGTACGGCCAGGCCAGCGCTCGCGTGCAGGAGGCTGCCGACAACATCAAGCCCGCGTTCTCTCAGAAAAACGACGAGCTTCGCGACAAGATCGAAGCTGCTCGTCAGCGCATTGCATCCCAGGTAGCAAAGAACGCGGAAGAGGCTCAGGCAACTGCCGCCGAGACTATTCCGGTTGCAGCGGATACCGCCCATGACGTGGTCGACGCTGCACAGGACGCCGCAGAAGAGGCCGTTGATGCCGCTGCTGACAAGGCGCAGGATGCTGCCGACAAGGTCGCCGGCGAATAAAGCGACGCGAGATATAGGCGAGGTGAAGCGGTTGCGCGGATCAAGCGGTCGGAAACGGTCGCGCCGCGCACCGCTTTTTACATATAGATGGTAGCGAAGGCGCCGGGACTGCGGAGGAGAAGCCGCGCCGTGCGCCCGATCGTTGCGGAGAAGAAGGTTATGGCAAGCAAACTTATCACGACCGACGAACTCACGGGGGTTCGCGTCATTGGCGGGAAGAACGGCACGAAGCGCATTGGCAAAGTGCGTCGTTTCGTGTTTCACCCGAAGGAAAAGCGCTGCGTCGGCTTCATCGTGAAGCGCCCCGACCTTCTATGGATGTTCCGACGGAAGGACAAGTTCGTGTCCATAGAGGGATACGACCTGGTGGATGGGCGTATTTCCATTCGCAACGTCCCTGAGGCGACGGATCGCGCTGCTTGCAAGGCGCTTGGCGTCGACTGGGACGAATGCGTGCTCTGGATCGGCCTGCCCGTGATGACTGAAAGCGGCGACGCGTTCGGAACGGTGGGCAACGTCACGTTCAACCGCATTACGGGAGAGGTTGTTTCGTTCGATACCGATTCCGGCGCTACTGCAAACGCCCTCTTGGGCAAGCGCACTGTTTCGGCGGACCTTATCAAAGGCTTTCGCCGCGGCATGGGAGCGGCCCTTGCGCAGGTTGGGCAGGAAGGCGTGGCTTCCGACGACGTCGTGCTGGGGGCCATCATGGTTTCCGACGAGGTGAAAGATCTTGCAGCTGAGGGCGGAGTTGCCGAAAAGGCAGGTCAGGCTACGGCTGTTGCGATGGACAAGGTTCATACGACCGTCGACAAGGTGAAGCCGGTTGCTTCCGAGGCGGCTAAGAAAACGGGCGAAGCCGTGAACAAGGGCGCCTACGCCACCGGGAAGCAGATTGCGAAATCCAAGACGATGTTCTCCGATTTCAAGGATGAGTACGACAAGGCGCGCGGCCCGAAGCCGAGCAAGCAAGAGAACGCCATCGAAAAGACGGCAAGCCCCTCCCCGTCAGTTGCCGAAAAGCAGCCGGCCAAGCAGCCTACGAAGAAGCCCGCGCCCAAGAAGAACATGTTCGCGGCGTTCAAGGATGAATTCGACAAAGCACGTCACGAGGATTAAATGGGCAATCATACAGAAGATCACGACTCTCGGTTTGATACGGGAAAGCTGAAGCAGAAAGCGGCTGAGCGCAAGCAGGAGCTGCATGAGAAGGCCGAGCAGGAAGTTACTGTGCGCGGCCATAAAATGGAGAAGGGCGACATCTTCAAGTTCGTCGGCCTGATCGGGTTCTTCGCGATCATGGTTTTGATCTGCGTGCTTCTGTGGCCGTACGTTCACGACGTGTTCGAACCCGGCGGCATCGATCGCATCATAAACGACGTGCGCGGCGCGGGTCCGGTTGGATTCCTTATTCTGCTAGGGCTTCAGTTTCTTCAAATCGTGGTAGCGTTCATCCCTGGCGAGGTTGTTCAGATTGCGGCTGGCATGCTGTACGGCCCTTGGATTGGCGGGCTGATCATCCTGACGGGTTGCGTCATATCGAGCGCTTTCATTTTCTCGCTCGTACACAAGCTGGGCGCGCCGTTCGTGCAAAGCATGGTGCCCACGCAGTATTTGGATAAGTTCCGCAGGTTCGAGTTGACCGGCAAATTGAACATCGTCGTGTTCATCTTGTTCCTGATTCCCGGCCTGCCCAAAGACGTGTTCACGTACTTGGTGCCGCTGACGGATATGCGCATGCGCACGTTTCTCATTCTTTCGAATATAGGGCGCATTCCCGGAATCATCGTGTCTACGTATGCGGCTGACGGCCTGGTGGACGGGCGCTTCATGGAGAGCGCCATCATATTCGTGGTGGCCGGTGCCATCGCCGTGCTGGGAATTGTTTTGCGCGACCCCATCATGCGCTTTCTGGAGAAGCGCTCGAAGGGCAATCGCTAGCGGTTCTCTTGCGCTACGCGGCGGGCGTTTTCGAGTCTGCGGGCACGGGCTGCTTCGCATACCTTAAGAAACTATGAGGACGTTAACGATATTATGACGGAACCCTCTGCGACGTTACGTCGCGCTCTACTATGACGTTGAAGAACAACGATGTTGAAACGCAGGACGAAAGAGGTCGCTATGACCAAGAAAAAACCTTTGAACAGCGCCGAGGACGCGGTTGCTGCTGCGGAAGCCGAGTTGAAGGCGGCCCAGGAAAAACTCGAGGCGGCAAAAGCGCGGCTGGCTGCCGAAGCGAACGACGAGAAGAAGGCGGATGGGCTCGATGCTGCCGAGGCGTCTGTTGAAGAGCCTGTTGAGCAGGAAGCCGAAGTCGACAAGGTCGTGGACGTGGTTGCAGTGGAGGCTTCGGCCTGCATTCTAGATGATGCCTCGACCGCTTCGGCCGACGACGAATCCACGGTCTTAGTTGAGGAAGTCGAGACAATCCAGGAAGCCGAGCCGGTCGAGCCGCTGGGGACGGCTGAGCAGGAGAGCGCCCCGTCCGCTCCGGAGCCTCCTGCGTCCCCGGCATCCGAGAATCCCCAGTGGGTTCCGTATTCGAGTGCGCAGGTCCCCCCGTACGGGGTCCCCGCACAGCAGCCTTCTTACGGCGCGCCGCAAACCGCACCGCAGGTGCCTGCGAGCGGTTCTTATGGCGGGTCCTCATCTCAGCAGCCTGGTTACGCTGCGCCCCAGACGCCGCATGCCGGTCCTGGCGCCGTGCCGCCGCAGCAGCCCTATTACGGGTATCAGCAGCCGTACTACCAGCAGCCGTACGCGCAGCCTGTTGTGGCTACGAAGGATCATGTGGCTGCCGGTTTGCTGGCCATCTTCTTGGGATGGCTGGGCATTCACAAGTTCTACTTGGGGTACAACACTTCCGGTTTCGTCATGCTGGGAGTTTCTATCTTGGGCGGAATCCTTACGCTGTCGCTTGCGTGCTGGGTGATCTGGGTCATCGCTATCATCGAGGGCATCATTTACTTGACGAAGTCGCAATCTCAGTTCGAGCAGATCTACGTCCTCAATAAGAAGGAATGGTTTTAGCGCATCGGCGGTCCGCTGTTTGCCCGCAGTTGCATTGCTTCGCCGCTCGTCCAAATGTTCAGGGGTTTTTCCATGAATAGGGGCGGGCGGCTTTTCTTTTTCGCTAGAATGGCGGTATCGATAAGGCCTAAGCGCAGGAATTCGCGCACCGCCTTCCCGAATAAGGATCCTATAAGGAGGAAATCATGCCCAAAATCACTCGTGACCAGGTGAGAGTTCCGGCTGACGTCATGCCGGAATCCCGTGACGAGTACATTGAGAACTACATGAAGGCTACCCGTGGCACGGGTCGTCTCATGCTGTTCGCGTGCGATCAGAAGGTCGAGCATCTGAATGCCGACTTCTACGGCGAGGGCATCGACATCGCCGACGCTCAGCCGGAGCACCTCTTCGAGATCGGTCGTCAGGGCGTGTGCGGCGTGCTGGCTGGCCAGCGCGGCCTGATCGCGCAGTATGCTGCCGATTATCCGGAGATCAACTACCTGGTGAAGATGAACTCCAAGACCAACCTCGTTGGCGTGAAGCAGGACGATCCCTATTCGCCGCAGCTGCATGATCTGGATGCTGTGCTGGCTATGCGCGAAGCTGGCGTGAACATCGTGGGTCTGGGTTACACGCTGTACCTGGGCAGCGAGTACGAGTCCACCATGATGGCCGAGGCTGGCGAGCTGATCGCCCAGGCTCACGCAAACGGCATGTTGGTAGTGCTGTGGATCTATCCGCGCGGCAAGGCCGTCGCGGCAGAGAAGGACCCGGATCTGATCGCCGGCGCTGCTGGCGTGGCGCTGTGCCTGGGTGCCGATTTCGTCAAGGTGAACCCGCCGAAGCCCGAAGACGGCCGCACTCCGGCCGAGGCTCTGAAGGTTGCCGCCATGGCTGCCGGCCGCACGGGCCTTGTGTGCGCGGGCGGTTCGACGGTTGACGCCGAGACGTTCCTGACCCAGCTGCACGACCAGATTCACATCGGCGGTGCCTGCGGCAACGCGACCGGCCGCAATATCCACCAGCGCTCGCTGGCGGAGGCCGTGCGTTTGACGAAGGCCATCAGCGCCATTACGCTGGCCGACTACTCCGTGGAGGACGCGCTCGACGTCTTCAACGGCGACGAAGATTTCTCGCTGTAAGTTTCGCCGCATAGAACATGCCGACGGGCCCCTTTCGAGGGGCCCGTTTTGCGTGCGCCGGGCATAGCGCTCTTGGCGTGCGGGGCGCGCAGGTTGCGGGGTGCGTGGGGGGGGGTGTTTCTATGGTTTTGTCAATTGCTTTTTCGGGATCGGGCCGTTTGATTCGGGCATGCTCGCGCAAACCCCGGCGGCAGGGCTCTTCTTCGGCGATTCGGCCGAGGACTAGGCTCGGACGTACGGGCGGGCGTCCCGCATGACGGCGAAGATGACCTTCAGCCTCTTTCGCGCCACGGCTTTGAGGGCCTTGTTGTGCCGCATTCCCCGCGCGCGGCACGCATCGTAGTAGCGGCCGAACTCGTTGTCAGTGCCGACGAGGGAGTTGCAGGAGAAGACGAGCAGGTTCTTGAGCTCCTTGTTGCCGGTCTTCGACGACGACGCCGAGTCCAGAGAGGTGCCCGACTGCCTGTTGCTCGGGGCGAGCCCGGTAAAAGACGCCAGCTTGTCGTGGCTCGAAAACAGGCCGATGTCGACTCCGGCGACGAGCGCCGAGGCGGTCGTCGGGCAGATGCCCGGAACGGTGAGCAGCGCCCGGTACACGGCGTCGCCGGCGAGCAGCGCGTCCATGGACTCCCTGACGGATGGCGCCCTGGGGAGGTCTTCCTCTATCCGCTCGGCGAGCATCCTCACCGCCGCGTCCTCCGCGGCCGTGTGCGGCCTGCCCGACTTCGCCGAAGCCAGGGCCGCGTCCCAAAGCCCGTCGGCCGCCGCCTCGGGCGCCCCCGACTTCTTCACGGCGAAGGTGCGGTAGCCCTTCCTGCCCGCCGCGGCTATGCCGGGGGCGCCCCCGAACCTGGACAGGACGCCCACCTGCCACGCCGCCCCCAGGTCGACGGCCGCCTCGAAGGCGGGGTCGACCTCGAGCAGCGCCGAGCGCAGGCGGTTCTTCGACTGCGTGGAGCATTTCGTCAGGAAGCGCCGCTGCGATGCGAGCAGCCTTATCTCGGCGCCGCTGCCGGCGTCCTCGGCCACGGGCCGCAGGCACCACGGCATCCCGATGGCGGTGCGCGCGATGACCTCGGCGTCTATCTCGTCGGTCTTGGCGGCACCGGGGAACATGTCCCGGGCGCGCTTCATCGCCAGGCCCGGCAGGTAGGCGACCTCCATGCCCGCGGCCCTCGCGCGCTCGAGCACGAGGGCCCCGATGTTGCGCTTCTGGTCGACGACGACGAGCGCCCCTTCGCCCGCGAGCGCGAGCGTCTCGTCTATGGGGCCCTCCCTGTTCTCAAGCGCCTTGTTGAAGAGTATCTCCCCGGACGCCCGGGAGACGGCGCACGCCCGATGCGCCGCCTTGCCCACGTCGAATCCGATGCAGATTGTCCTTGCGGCCTCCATGATGCTATCCTTTCGGCATGTTGGCTGACCGCGCGGGCCGCAGCTTCGGCACCCACATTACAGAGCCGCGCCCTTTCGGGCCGGCAGGTTTCTATCAGCCTTCGCCGCGGCGCCCGTCCCCGGTGGCAACACCCCCCGGGCCTTCGCGAGAGGCAGGGACGAAGGGCCATCCGGGGCGGGTCGGCCAGCAACCCCGCAGGGTCTGCTTCATCGTAATCCGCTTGCGGATCGAGCTGGAAAAGAAAAGACCCGGCAGAGCCAGGTCTAACTGTAATGGGTGCGAGTTGCGTGCAGGTCGCGGGATGCGCGGTGCGCGCGCGGTTCGCGCAGGTTGCGGATCGTGCGTGGGGTTCGCGGCGGCGTCGCCCTCCCGCGTGGATCGCGCAGGTTGCGGATCGCGCGGAGCGCGGGTCACGGGGTGCGTGGGGCGTGTGGCGCGTGCGGCGGCGTCGCCCTCCCGCGTGGATCGCGCACCTCGTGGTGAGCCCCCCAAAAAAATCTGGGCGCGAATCGGGACCTGTGACAATTTTAGACGTGGAAAAGCCGCGTTTTAACAGCGGACATACGCTTTTTGGCAGAGATTGGGGGGTTTGCGGCTCCTGAACGCGAGAAATTCCATCTATAGCGAACAAGTAATCGCATAATGCCTGGTCGCAGATTTTATCTTCCCTTTTTGTGCGCGCCGTCGCGCACGAAAAGCCACAAACCTCGGAATCTCTGCCATTTTCGAGCCTTCCGCGGGCAGGTTGCGGCAGCGCCTTGTCGGCAAAAAGCATGGCCGCGTTTTGGGATGCAGCCGATTGGCGGCTTCTTGCGCTCGTGAAATTGTCACAGGGGGTCCCGATTCGCGCTTCCGCAGCGCGGCCGCTGCGAGGCGGCCCGCAACTACCACCCCGCTCTATATCCGCCGTCCCGCCCGCGTCCGCGCGGGGATGGACTCACTCCGCTTGATCGGTGAACAGGTCGATGATCTCCTGCTTCGAGTGCACTTCCAGTTTTGCATAGATGTTCTTGATATGTCCGCGAACGGTGTTGGGGGACAAGTACAGAGCCTCGCCGATGTACGTGCTGCTTCTTCCGCGAGCAAGTAGCAGCAGTATTTCCGACTCTCTATCCGTTAGCTTGCATCGAACGGAAATCTCTTGTCCCGTCGCGCAAAACGAGCCGTTCTCGGTAGAAGAAGGTGCGCTTCCTTCCGCATCGTTGCTGCTGGTCGTTGTGGCGGAGCGTTTTCTGATGCGCAGCATGAACAACAGCGCAAGGGAAAGGAGGTATACGGCGATGCAGAACACGAGCATGGTCTTGAACGGCGGGTTTATGTCCAGTCCCGCTATGGCCGAGCCACCCACGATCCCCAGCATCGATGCCAGTCGAATAAGCACGACCGACGTTCCCATAAACACGTACGGGTTCAACCGGCTTTCGTGAGACTCGCGGACGATCAGGAACATGACGCTCGTCGATATCAGGCTATGGCCGGCTACGAACGCGGCGCTTACGAAGTAGCCGTATTGGAAGTTCGCGAACGGCCACACAATCAGCACTCCGGTCAGAAGAGGGAAGAGCGCGCGGTACGCGCGCGACGCGCTGAACGTCTTGGGGAATCCGTACGCCATGACAAAGAAAGCGACCGATGCGGCGATGACTCCCAAGGAGGAGGCAAGGGACGATCCTTCGAAGTTGTAATGCTGCACAACCATGAACCCGTTGATGATTCCGACGGTGCATCCCAGCACCAAAAGCGAGAGCAATCCCTCTCCGATCGAGAGGAACCCCTTCAGGTACGAGCGCGTCGCGTTGGTTCCAAGCTGCGACGCCGATCCGCGGGAAGGCTCGTTTTGCGGCGCCGCGTTCGCTTCGCATTTCGCCTTTCGGCAAAGGGCCACGTTTGCTAGTAGCAAAACCAGAACGGCGATCAGGATGACAGGGGAGGGGGCGTGCCGGAGAGCGTAGGAAACCAAAGATGCAAGCAGCATGGCGAAAGCAAGCGCCTTCATGCTGTCGGCGGGTTTCATGGTGGTGAACAGTTCTACCCAGGCCAGGGTCAGCATGGCGGTGGAGATCCCTTGGGCCAGCGCAAGAACCAGAAGAGAGACCGCTGGATCCATCGTGGAAAAACCACCGGCAAACGAAAAGCAAGCTGCGGCTGCGAGAATCGCCGAGGGAACAACGATCGGCACGGACATTGCGGGCAGCCGCCCGCGCAGCGCAGCTATGACGATGAGGGTATCGGCCAGCAGCACGAACAGGGCCGACGCAACGCTGAAATCAAAGCCGGCAATAAGCACAGTGGTTGTGTCGGACGTTAGCACGGCCGTTGAATACAGGACCGATTGGGCCGCTTTGAATGCCGAGAATCCAAGGGCGCACCACATGACAAGAAGGTGGCGCTGTTTAGAACGCACGTCGTCCATCAACCGCTCCCCTCCCTGGTCGTGTTGTTGGATCGCGATTCATTGTGCGACAGGATCGAGCTCGTGCCAACCCTGTTTTGGCCGAAAAGGTTGGGCGAGGGCGTATTCAACCCAAAATGAGGGAGGGGCTGAGCGGCGGATTCGACCCAGAATGGGAGATGTGCGGGCTTCGAGGGCACTTTAACCTGAGTTTGTCGAAGGGCTGTGCGAGCTTGTTTTCGACAGACGAATTGGTGTGGTCAGGACGGCGGTTTGCAGACGAAGTGCTTCTCGCTCGGTCTTGATCGGAATGGAGGGCATCATGCAGCAGGGGATTTCACGACGCAGTTTCATTGGAAGCGCCGCCGTTGGAAGCGCGGTTTTGGCTTTGGGGGCATTGGCCGGCTGCGCTCCGCAGGCGGATCAAGGAGGCTCCAGCACGTCGGCTGCCTGGGATCAGGAGGTTGATCTTTTGGTGTGCGGTGCCGGCGGGTGTGGGTTGGCGTGTGCGGTAGAGGCGAAGGACAACGGAGCAGAAAACGTTCTTGTTATTGAAAAGGGCGATATGATCGGCGGCACTACGGCCATGTCTCAAGGCATGATCGCTGGCTACGATACCAAGTTTCAGAAAGAACAAGGCATCGAGTTGACGTTTGACCAGATGTACGCGAACCTGATGAACAATGCGTCGTATCGCCTGGATCCCGCGTTGACCAAAATCACCGTCGAGAATTGCGGTAAGACTATCGACTGGTTGGCAGATCGTGTGGGCGTCTCTTTCCTTGACAGGATAGACATTTACTACGGGCCGTTGCAGATGATGCATAACGTGGACGGCGCGGGCGGCGGTTTCGCGATTGCCTTCTCGGCTTGTCTTGACGATTTGGGCGTGCAGGTTGAGAAGGGCACGAAGCTGGTGGAAGTGCTTCTGGATGCCGAAGGGCGCGTTGAAGGCGCGGTTGTGGAGTCCAAGGGCAAGCAGCGGCGCATCAAGGCAAAGGCGGTTATGCTGGCAACGGGCGGGTTTGCCCACAATGCCGAGCTGGCTGCTCGGTTCGATCCCGAAAAAGCCGGTACTTTCGGCATAGGGCATCCTAACTGCGAAGGCGATGGCTTGGTGGCGGCATCAAATTCCGGGGCGCTTCTGTCGCACATAAACCACATGATGTGCATCCTCAAGGATTACACCATCATGAGCGAACACGAGGGAACCTCGGCCAGTGCGAACTTGAATGGGTTCACGAATCTCCCGAACATGATTTTAGTTGGCTCCGACGGCAATCGATTTGTTGACGAGACCAGCAAGGGGTACATGAGCCAAGATCTCAACAGCCCTATTTTCGACAAGATGCATCGTGACGGTGCGGGGTATGTGTGGGAGATATCCGACGAGGCCACGGTTGCAGCTGCTGGTGGCAAGGTGGTTCGCGGCGAAGGTCTTGAGTACGTGAAGGGCTCCGATGCCGCAGAGCTTGCGAAGAGCATGGGCGTCGATCCGATCGCCCTTGCCGCTACGATCGATGCATACAATGCCGCGGTTGACGCTGGCGTAGACAAGGAGTTTGGCGGCTTCCCCACGACTAAGCTGGTTGCGCCGTATGTGGCTGTTCCCGTGGTTCCGTGCGAAATCATTACGTATGGCGGCGTTGCTCGAAGCGAAAAAGCCGAGGTCCTGCGTGCTGACGGACAGATTATTCCCGGATTGTTCGTAGGTGGCGAGGCAAGCTGCAATTCCGCCTACATGGGATTCACGCTTTCCAATTGCTTTACCTGGGGGCGCATCGGCGGGCAGAGTGCCGCTTCGTATATTCAGAGCTAATTACCCTCCTCCCTCCCTTCAGCGAAAAGGTCTGCTTTTCCAGATCTTCTTCGCTGGGCAGCCGCGCACGCAGGTCGTGCGCGGCTGCTTTTTTGCGAACAGGTGCGCGTCCGCTGCCCGCCCTCGTCCCCGTCCCCGCCCGCTTGCGTCCATCGTGGCGGTCGAAACCCCAGATGCATTTCTTTGGCCGAACGCCGACATAGTTCGATGCACGATCGTGTTATGGTTCAAGGCGACGATACGCCGCCCCCTCAAGGGCGCACGGTGCAGGGTGGAATCCATGCGCCCAGGTCATCGACATGTCGCGCGTGAAATTCGCATACGAGGAGGTTGCATGATGGATGACAGGCTGTTTCGCAAGGGCGCATGCGCGCTTGCGTTGGTTTTGACAACAGGCGCGGTCTTGGCGGCATGCTCGAACTCGAACGGCGGCGTTGTGTCTTCGTACGACGGCGTGGCAACGGTGCTGCAAGCCGCTCTTCCGCAAAAACCCGCTGCCGACGACTATGAAGCTCAGAGTAAAGTTCTCGAAGACAACAAACTTGACCAGGCGTTCCTCGATAACTTGAGCACGTTCTCCTACCGGAGCGCACCTGCCGTGTTTGCGGAGGCGTCCGAAGCAAACGAGAACTACTCGCCCGCAAGCCTTTACTACGCTCTGGCGATGACGCAAATGGGAGCCGCAGGCAGCACGCAGGACGAGATCGCGGCCTTGCTCGGTGCGGACAACGTCGACGTTACCGCGCAGCAGTGCGGTAATTTGCTGCGTCTGCTTGCCGCCGATCAATACTCGAACGTCAAGCTGGCCAACTCCGTATGGATGAGCCCCGACGCCGAATTCAACCAAGGGTTCGTCGACGTCATGCGCGATCAATTCTACGCATCGTTGTTCCAGACGGATTTCGGCACCCCCGAAGCGGACAAGGCGATGGGGCAATGGGTTGCCGATAACACCGAGGGAACGCTGGCTCCGCAGTTCAAAAGCGAGAGTCAGCAGCTGATTTCCCTGATCAACACTGTGTATTTCAAAAGCGAGTGGTCAAGGGCATTCGATGCCGAATCCGTTTCCCCCGAAACGTTCAACGCCGAAACCGGAAAAGTGACGGCGGATTTCATGGTTCAACGGCTTGACGGACCTCAGGAGATTCGCGCGACCGATACGTACACGCGCGCAAGCTTGGGCTTTGCGGACGGAAGCCAGATGACGTTCGTGCTCCCGGCGCAGGGCGTGCATGCTCGGGATTTGCTGGCCGATGCCGCCGCGCTCGAAGAGGCGTTCACGGCTGATTCGACTGGAGAAGCGTTCGTAACGTACCATGTTCCGAAGTTTAGTTTCGACAGCTCGTACGACTTGGTTTCATCGCTGAAAAAGCTTGGCGTGAACAGGGCTTTCAGCGATCAGGCGGATTTCTCGAACCTTACCGACATCCCGGCGTACGTATCAAGCGTGGCGCAGGAGGGCCACATCGGGCTTGACGAAAACGGCGTCGAAGCCAGCGCGTACACCAAGGTCGACATCATGGCCATGTCAGCCCTTCCGGATCCTGCGGTTGTGGGCGAACTGGATTTCAACCTGGATCGCCCGTTTTTGTACGAGATCAAATCCAAGCAAGGGGCGGTGCTGTTTCTGGGCATGTGCGGGGACCCTTCTGCAGGGAAGTAGCTCGCCAGTACGCAGGTGTACATAATTCGATACTGTGTTGTAAATAAGAATTTGTCTCATTAAGGGGCAACAATCCTTCCTACCCTGGTAAGATCGTCGCAACAAGACAGGCGATTCTCAACCAGAAAAGAAGGAGCCCTCCCATGACCGACCAGTTCGATACCACCAGGCTTACCAACGAAGTCGGAAACCCCGTCGCCGACAACAACCACACGCTGACCGCAGGAGAGCGCGGCCCCATGATGCTCCAGGACAACTGGATGATCGAGAAGTTGGCGCACTTCGATCGCGAGGTTATCCCCGAGAGGCGCATGCACGCGAAGGGGTCGGGCGCGTACGGCACGTTCAAGGTGACCGGCGACATCACGCGCTACACGAAGGCGAAGGTGTTCCAGCCCGGAGCCGAAACCGAGGTGTTCGTGCGCTTCTCGACAGTGGCGGGCGAGCGCGGCGCGGCCGATGCCGAACGCGATATTCGCGGCTTCGCCATGAAGTTCTACACGCCCGACGGCAACTGGGATCTCGTAGGCAACAACACCCCGGTGTTCTTCCTGCGCGATCCTAAGAAGTTCATCGACCTCAACCACGTGGTGAAGCGCGACCCGCACACCAACATGCACTCCGCCCAAAGCAACTGGGATTTCTGGTCCAGCTTGCCCGAAGCGCTGCACCAGGTGACCATCGTCATGTCGGATCGCGGCATCCCGGCCAGCTACCGCCACATGCACGGTTTCGGCAGTCATACGTTCAGCCTGATCAATGAGGAAAATCAGCGTGTGTGGGTGAAGTTCCACCTCAAGACCAACCAAGGCATCAAGAACCTCACCAACGAAGAAGCCGGCCAAATTATCGCAGGCGACCGCGAAAGCCACCAGCGCGACCTGTTCGGCGCTATCGAGCGCGGCGAGTTCCCCAGCTGGCGCTTCTGCGTTCAGATCATGGACGAAGCTACGGCGAAGAACTACAAGGAGAACCCGTTCGACATCACGAAGACGTGGAGCCAGAAGGAATTCCCGCTTATCGAAGTGGGCACGCTCGAGCTGAATCGCAACCCGCAGAACTACTTCGCCGAGGTGGAGCAAGCCGCGTTCGCGCCGACGCACTTGGTGCCGGGCATTGGACTGTCGCCCGACAAGCTGCTGCAGGGCCGCCTGTTCGCATACGGCGACGCGCAGCGCTACCGCCTGGGCGTCAACCACAACCACATTCCGGTGAACAAGCCGCGCTGCCCCTATGCCGAGTTCCACCGCGATGGAGCCATGCGCACGGACGGCAACTTCGGCAGCACGATTGGCTACGAGCCTAACAGTTACGGCCAATGGCAGCAGCAGGCGGACGCGGCCGAGCCGCCGATGGACCTGTTCGGGCCGATGGATGCATGGGATCCGGCGGACGACCCGACCGACGACACCTTCTATCAGCCGGGAGACTTGTATCGCCTGATGGAAGAGCCGCAGCGCGCCGTGCTGATCGCGAACACGGCGGCCGACATGAACGGCGTGACCGAGAACATTCGCTTGCGCCATGCGGCCCACTGCTACAAGGCCGATCCCGAGTACGGCGACCGTCTGGCCGACGCGCTGGGCGTGGACGTAGCTCGCGTGCACGAGTTGGCTGCGATGACGCACGAGGAACGCATGGCCGCTACCGGCCAGCAGGTTCCGGCTCGCAAGAAGGGCGGGGAAGCGCGCGCCTAGCTCCCAGTTCCTTCACCTTGCGCGCCCGAATGTTTCACGTGAAACATTCGTTCGCTATCAAGAGGGTTGATTCATACATTGCTTTCCCATATACGGCCGCTTCTGCTTGCTCCTTTGCAGAAGCGGCTCGTTTCGCGTGGCGTCGATAGGCAAGCCCGCAGGATCCCGATGCCGCTGCCGAGCTGCTTAGGCGATGACGCGCCTGCTTCGTCTGCTTCAAATATGCGCCGATCGGGGTATATTCGCACATTGCCTGCGCGCTTGCCTTACGCGTGCGGGGTCTTCTTGCTACTATGGCACCATCCGACTTCGCCTTTCACAGAGGGATGGACCACATGAGACGACTTTTTTCGCTCGTTTTGGCCGCAGTGCTTGCATGTTCGGCGGTCCCCGCGTTTGCCGATCCCCCTTCAGCGCCGAGCGATAACCCGATGGTCGGCATCGGCAGCGAAGCGCGTTCGATCGACGACCTGCTGCAGGCGGGCGATTATGCGCCTGGGCGCGTGCTCGCTCGTGTAACAAGCGAGTTCGCTCCCGTTGCTCCGCGCTCGAACTACTCGAACGATGCTGCTTCTTGGTCGGCGGAGTCGCTGTTCACGTACGAATCAGGCGCCTCCGAGCCCGCAGCGCGCATGCTGTCGGAAAGCGAAACGCCTGCCGATCAGGTGATTCTTATCCAGTCCGATACCATGACGACCGAGGATCTCCTGCGTCAGCTGGCGGGGACTCCGGGAGTGGTGGCCGCCGAGCCCGATTACGTGCGCACGATCAGCGACCCCGAAAGCGCGCCTTCCGTTCGACCGGAGCCTTCCGCCGGCGCAGCGCGCGCCGCCGACTCTGCCGAGGCCGCGACCAACGATCCGCTGCTTGACCAGCAGTGGCAGCTGTCTTCCACCTCCGAGGCGCCGGGCGGTTCGAATGCGCGGGCGCTGTGGCAGAAACTGGGCATTCCTGAAGATTCATCCAAGCTGAAGAGCGTTGTGGTCGCCGTGGTCGATACGGGCGTGGACTACACGAACCCCGATCTTCGGGACGTCATGTGGAGCAACCCCGGAGACATCGGCTTGCCCGGCGAGAAGGGAAGCGCCGGCTACAACTTCGGTGACAACGTCGACGATCCCATGGATGTCGACGGGCATGGCACGCATGTGGCGGGCATCGTTGCGGCTGCGAACAATAACGCCGAAGGGGGCTCCGGAGTGGCGCCCAATGTCCGAATCATGGCGCTTCGCATCGCTAATGCAGCGGGGCAACTTCCCACTTCGGCCCAGATAGGCGCGTATGATTATCTGAAGCGGGCAGCGCGCGTTGGCGTGCCGGTCGTGGCTGCGAACGATTCCTGGGGAGGGATGGGCACCAGCGGCATTCTTGACAGCGTGATGGATGATGCGTACCGCAGCGCCAATATCTTGTCGGTGTGCGCATCGGGGAACGAATCTCTTGATAACGACCGGTCGCCCGGCAATCCTTCCGGTGGTTCTTCGGAGGGCGTCATTGCCGTGAACGCCGTTGACCGCCAGGGTGCGCTCGCAGCCTTTTCGTCGTACGGTGCGGCGACGACCGATCTTGCAGCACCTGGCGACGCTATCTTGTCAACCGTGCCGGTAGGCCAAGGAATGGCCGATCTCGAGGATAAAGACCTCATTGTCTTGCAAGACGATTTCGAGAAGCCTGACGGCCTCTTCACGTTCGACGTGGCCGGAAACGCGCCGGCATCGGTCGTGCGTACCGGCGAGGCATGGGCCGGGTCCGCCGCATCGGGGCACAGCCTGCAATGGAGCCTGCCTGCTGCGAAGGCAGGCCAAGAGGCGCATGTCGTGCTGACTCCCGCCGATGGGGCATGGGCGGATCAAACGGCGGGCGCGTCGTTCGAGGACGCGCACTATCTGGCGTTTGACGCGAAGGTGACTGATTCGACCGCGTCCGGCTCCGCGCGCATTCTGCACGTGTACCTGTCGTCGACTGATCCGGACGATCCTTGGATCGAGCTGTCTCCGGGTAAAAATCTGGCCGTTTCCTACGACTCATGGTCGACTGTCGCAGCGCACATTCCCGACGAGGCGCGCGAATCGATCGATTGGAAGAATCTGTCCGTCAAGATCACGCGCAACCTGGTGCCGTTCGACGAGGGGTCCGACCTCCTGTTCAACATCGATAACGTCTCGCTGATAACTTCGATCATTCCGTACGACAATTTGAGCGGAACCTCGATGGCCGCTCCGGTGGTGAGCGGCGCCATCGCTTTGCTGGCAGGGAAGTTTCCCGATGAGGATGCATCGACGCTGCGTGCTCGCGTGCTGGGCGGCGTCGAGCGCACCACGAAGCTTGCCGGTACTTGCACCTCGGACGGCAAGCTTGACCTTGTGCGCGCGGCAACCGATCCGTATCCCGTTGTGGATGCGCTCGAGCCCGCCGCGCGTGAAGCCGCAGCTGCTCACGCTACGGCGACCATCCGAGGGAGCTGGTTCGGCGATGCTGAAGGGCGCGTTCTCCTTGATGGCGAAGAGCTTGCCGTGACGGCGTGGGGCGATCAGGGCATTGCCGTCGCGCTGCCCGAACAGCTTGAGGCGAAGATGCGCTACGTGCAGGTGGTGCGTGCCGACGGCGCATCGGGAAGGCACCTTCTTCTTGTGGGGCAAGAGGAGCCTCCGGTCTACTATGAAGATTTGCCTGCTCCTAACTTTCAAGATTTGGGGATAGTGGATACTGGGCAATCGACTTCGTGGCAGGTGGCGTCTGCGAACGCGACCGTATATGCAGCAAGCGAGAAAGCGGTCACGATGCAGGGGGACCAGTCGGTTTTCGTTTTGCTGGCGTACGACCCGCTTGCCAAGACGTGGTCGGTCGAGCGTGCGCTCGACGGCGTGTTCGATCATCCGTTTCTCATGGCGGCGCATGGCGACGTGCTTTACCTGTTCGATCCGGCCAAGTACCTGCTGTACCAATACGATACGGTTGCCCGTACGCTGAGCGATCCGCTTGACTGCTCGTCGCTGAAAGCCTGCGTGGATCAGGGAACTGAGCTTGTGTTCGGCGGTGTGGCATGCGACGGGGCATCGCTGTGGTTGAGCGGCGGGTGCTTGCCTGATGGCACCGCCGTGACGCTTGCCGCGCGCATCGACGTGCGAACGGGCCAGGCAACGGCTCTGCCTCCCCTGGGCAGCGGGCGCGTCACGCCCGTCGTGCACGTGCTCGATGGAACGTTGACGGTGGCGGCAGGCAATGCATCGGTCCAGCCTAGCAGCCTGGTTGGCTCGGTCGAGCAGCTTCGCGAAGGCGCTTGGAAGGCGACGGACGTTCCGGATGCCGTCGAGAGCCTTCAGAGCGGGGCCGTTGCCTCGGCGGTGCTTCCGAGCGGCGTGGGCATCGATGGCGTCGCGACCAAGGGCGAGCGACTTGTTTTCACGGGGCTCGTCAGCGCAGATGACGCAGGTGCCGACACGTACGTGTTCGATCCGGCAACGGGCGCATGGCAGGCGGTGCGCGAGCGCTTTTCGGCAGGGAAGATGGTCTACGGCGGCGCCACGGTGCTGAATGACGCGCTTTACGTGCTGGGCGAAGACGTGCTTTCCGGCTCAACCGTGTTTAAGCGCCTGGCGCTCGAGGCGGCTCCCGAGCCCACGCCGCCCACGCCTCCGGTGTCTCCGACGACGCCCGTGTCGCCTGAGAATGGGGCCGGGGCGGATCCGAAGGCGCTCGTGCGCACCGGCGACGTTGTGCCGCTTGCGTCGACCGCGATCTTGGGCGTGATTGCGATCGCCTGCGGCACGCTTGCGTTCGCGCATCGCAGGCGCCGGTAGTCTCGTTCGCGGATCCGTGCGATCGCGCAAAGCCGTGAAAAGCGAGTACCCCGCAAAGCCGAAGGGCCTTGCGGGGTACTTGATGAGCGAGATGGTGCCCGAGGCGAGAGTCGAACTCGCACGTCGTTAGACAACGGTTTTTGAGACCGCCGCGTCTGCCATTCCGCCACTCGGGCGCAGCATGAAAGTATACCCGAAGCTTGGCGACCCGTCGAGAAAAAACTCGGCATGTTCGCACCGCTATTCGCTCCGCACACCGTCGCACCTCTGTCGCGCTCCCGTTCGCTCCCTTTTCGCCGCGCGCGGGCAGAGCGCCCGCTGCCCGAACGACAATCGGTTAACAGGTGCACGTCTATCTGGCGCAGGATCTTGCCAAGGCTCATAATGAGGACACGTACCGTTGGCGGCACCATGCAAGCGAGCCTTGCCGCCAAGCTCGGCGCACTCGACAGAGAGGCGGAATCTTTATGGATCAAACGGAACTCGCTCAAAAAATCGACGCGTACCTCGAGGACAATTGGGAGGCGATGGTCGGCGACATCGAAACGCTCGTTCGCATTCCCAGCTTCGAGGAACTAGACAAGAAAGCCGAAGGCGCTCCCTTCGGCCCTGGCCCGAAGCAGGCGCTCACCGCAGCGCTCGAACTTGCTTCCGACATGGGTTTTGAGACCCATGATGCAGAAGGCTACATCGGGTTCGCGGACTTTCCCGGCGCAAGCGAAACGCAGATCGGCATCATCGGCCACATGGACGTCGTGCCCGCGGGCCCGGGGTGGACGTTCGAGCCGTATGCCGTCACGCGCAAAGAGGGCTACCTGGTAGGGCGCGGCACGTTGGATGACAAGGGTCCCAGCGTGGTGGCGCTGCATGCCGTGAAGTTCTGGAAAGATCAGGGTGTGGAATTCCCCTACACCGTCCGTTTTCTTTTCGGCGCGAACGAGGAATCGGGCATGGCGGATGTGGCGTACTACCACAAGCATTACGATGATCCGGCGTTTTTGTTCACTCCCGACGCCGAGTTCCCTGTGTGCTACGGCGAAAAGGGCGGTTTCGACGGCGTGATATCCAGCAAGCCCCTTCAGGAATGCGCGCGCGTGATCGTTTCGTTCGAGGGCGGCGCAGCCACCAACGCCGTGCCGGGCATAGCCCATGCCGTGGTGAAGGCGAGCGCAAGCGAGCTGCCGAGCACCGACCGTATTGCCATAAGCGAAGCCGGCGAAGGCCTGGCCCGCTTGGAGGCGTCCGGCAAAGGCGCCCATGCGTCGATGCCTGACGAAGGGGTCAATGCTATCGGCCTTATTGTGGACTACTTGCTGGATCAGGGCTTGTGCAGCGCCGACGAGCGCGCCTTCCTCGAGCTTGACCAGAAGCTTCTGAACCATACTGACGGCAGCGGTGTGGGCATTGCCACGTCGGACGAGTACTTCGGTCCGCTGACCGTTGTGGGGGGCACCATCAAGCTGGAAGACGATCGGTTCGTGCAGACGCTCGACAGCCGTTTCCCCACGTCGATTACGGCTGATGAGATAACCGACCGGCTGCGCAAGCTGACCGACGAAATTGGCGGCACGTTCGAAAGGACGCTGCTTATGGAGCCGTTCCTGGTGGAGCCGGATTCTCCGGTCATCCAGGCGCTGCTCAATGCGTACAACGAGGCAACCGGCGAGGATGCCAAGCCGTTCACCATGGGCGGCGGGACGTACGCCCGCGAGTTCAAGAGCGGCGCTAGCTTCGGGCCCGAGAAGCCTTGGGTCGAAAATCCCGAATGGGTGGGCATGATGCACGGCCCCGACGAGGCCGTCAGCGAGGAACTGCTCAAGCAGTCTTTCAAGATCTACGTGCTTACGCTTGATAAGCTGATGAAGCTCGACCTGCAATAACGGTAATGGATGCGACGCCCCGGCGGCTTTCGGCAATCGCCGGGGCGTCGTGCGCAAAAAGGAGAGGAAGCAGATGGTCGATTCCGTTCCGGACGATTTTTATCCCGCCCTTGGCATAGCGGACGCCGAGGGCTTCGAGCGGGCAGATGACGGGCGCATCGAGTTCGAGGGTCTTCCGAACACGCGTGACTTGGGAGGCCTCCCTTCGGTTGACGGGAGGTTCGTCAAGCGTGCGCGCCTGCTGCGCTCGGGCGCTCTTGCGCGCGCCACCGAGCGCGATTTGAAGGTTCTTGCGGATGAGTTCGATCTTCGTACGGTGGTGGACCTGCGAACCGAGGAGGAGCGCCGCGAGCATCCCGATCCCGAAGACGCCCTGCTGGACGTGCGGTTTCGCGATGCTCCGGTGCTGTCTGCATCCACGTTCGGGGTAACGCACGAAGGCGGGATCCTTTCGGCCCTCAAGGCGCTGCGGGCGGTTCAGAAGAACCCGGCCGGCATGATGATGGACGTGTATGCTCGCATGGTGCTCGACGAGCAAAGCCAACGCGGGTTCTCCCAGTTCTTCCAAGACGTTTTAGCTGCTGAACAGGGGGCGGTGCTGTGGCACTGCACTATCGGCAAGGATCGCGCCGGTTTGGCCACCATGCTGATGCTCCATGTTCTAGGCGTGCCGCGCAACGTTATCGTGAAGGACTACGAAGCCACGAACCGTTACGTGGAGGCGCGCTCGCAAGACATTATGGACGCGCTGGCCGCGTACGGTTTGGCGGACAAGCTGGATGCAAGCCTTAAAGTGCTCAACTCGGCCGACCCTCGGTTCTTGCAAGCGGCGTTCGATGCGGTGGACCGGGAGTACGGAAGCTTGGATGAGTACGTGCGCGTTGCGCTTGGCGTGGCGGACGACCAGCGCGATGCCTTGCGGCACCGGTATTTGGCGGACGGCCCGCAGGGCTAAGGCGTTCTCGCGAATCCGCAAGCGACCGCGCTTGTTGCGCGGTGCGTGCGCTCGCCTCAAGGCCTTTCGCCGCCGATTGCGGCCCTTGTTGAATTGGTCTAGCCCTATATTTCTGCTTTTGCGCGGTTTGGGCTTGCCATGACTTATAATGAAAGAATCTTTAAGCGTTTGTTCGGAATCTAGGAGGTATTAGTGTTGAAAGCCATGATTGCCGACGACGAGGCCCCCGCACGTTCTGAACTCAAGTTCCTGTTGGACGAGCTTGGGCAGACCGAGGTCGTGGCCGAAGCTGCTAGCGTGCGCGAGGCTATCGAAAAGCTCAAGGAGTATCCCGTTGACGTGATGTTCCTTGATGTCAACATGCCCGAGGCTACGGGATTGCAGCTGGCGGAGGCCTTGCAGCATCTCAAGTTCCCCCCTGCTGTTGTGTTCGTGACCGCGTACAGCGAATACGCCCTGGACGCGTTTAAGGTCAGCGCGATCGACTACCTGGTGAAGCCGGTTGAGACCGAGCGCTTGTCGCAGGCTATCTCGCGTGTTCGCGAGCATGTGTCCCTGCATTTGCAGGCCCAGAAATCGGAGCGTATTCCGGTGGAGAAGGGCGGCAAGAAGATCCTTATCGGCATCGACAAGATCCGCTTCGTTATGGCTCGCGACGACTATGCGTATCTGCAAACCGACACGGATCGCTATTTCTCGACCGTCAGCTTGGCTCAACTGGAGAAGCGCCTGGACGGGCACGGGTTCTTCCGCGTGCATCGCGGCTATCTGGTGAACCTGTCCATGGTCGAGGAAATCGAGTCCGTGTCTGGTGGAACGCTGCTGCTTACGCTGAACGCCGTGGAGGAGAAGATCCCCGTATCCCGTCGCCGCGTTTCGGCGCTCAAGAAGGCGCTCGGCCTGTAACGCCGCCCTCGCGCCCGTCTTGGCGCAGGACTTTTATCTGCATTTAGCAAGCGGGACCCGACACTATCGGGTCCGCTTTTTCGGTAGCGCGTCCGGCGGGGGCGCGTTTTCATTTGGTAGCGGGCAAGCGTTTCGGGCATGCCCGACGGCGGCTTAGTACGCCGTGAACGAGCTCTTCGGCGCCAAGCAGATGGGGCAGGCGGTGAAGTTCTCGCCCTTGTGGATGTAGCCGCAGATGGGACACAGGTAATAGCTTCCATCGAACGGCGTGTCGATGGTGGTGTAGGCGTCCATGTACAGCTTCGCGTGGTAGGCTTCCGCCAGCTTGGCGCGCGTGAACACCTGCACGGCCTTGTTGTTGCCCTCTTCCTGGGCTTTCTTGATGAACGAGGGGTACATGTCCGAAGTCTCGTAGATTTCGCCGTTCGCTCCGGAGATCAGGTTGACGTCGCTCTTGTGGCCCTCGACGGTGGGCGGCTGGGGCTTTTCCGTACTGGGATCCAGTTCCTTTGCCAGGTTGTATTCCAGCTCGATATGGATTTTCTCGGCATCGGCCGTGCACTGGAACAGGCGCGCGAGCGTATCGAACCCTTCATCTTTGGCAACCTTGGCGTACGCCTCGTACTTCGTGGTGGCACCCGTTTCGCCCTCGATGGCGGAGAGCAGGTTCTCATAGGTGGTCCCCACCGTGGTCTTGCTGTCGGGCACGATGTTGAAGTTGCTGGCAGTGCTCGCCTCGGGGATCGAGGTGGGGTCCAGCACCTCGGCCGTGTACTGCGCGGCTGCGGGATCGGTCGAGGCGGCGGGCTGATCCGTGCTGGCGGGCTGGCTTTCGTTGGCGCATGCCGCAAGCAGCCCCAACGTCGAAACCGATGCTGCTCCCACAGCGGCGCCCTTCAAAAGATCTCGTCTGGTGATCTCGGACATGGTGCTTCCTCCCTCTTGTTTTGAACGGGCGCAACGCCCGTTTCTTAAACGATACTTTATATTAATTAAAAATAAAAATCAATAAAATTGATACAAAAGAACTAGACGATCGTTCACAAGTCCACCACAAGAAATCTCCTCTTATACGCGCTGACCTCCTGCGTTTGCTAGAATGAAAAGACTTACGTGAAAGAAGGTATCATGCTGTCCGGTGACATGGAAAAACTGTATCCTTCCGCAAAGATACTCGTGAAAGAGTGCGTAGCCAGCAGGCTGCACGCGAAGGATGCTACTCTGTACGGCTTTTCCGAAGAAGCGCGCGCATGCGCCGAGAACTATATGGGATGGACGGATCTTGCAAGCAATCCGCCTTGTCCTCTGTCCGAGATCCAGTCGTTCGCCGACTCGATCATCGCGCAGGGCCTCGAAACGGTCGTGCTCATTGGGCAAGGCGGCTCCACGCAGGCTCCCATGACCATTACCAAGTACAACAAGCCGGACTCGTCTGCGGTCACGTTCCGCACGCTCGACTCCGATTCCCCGGTGCGCGTGCGGGCGATGCTCGCCGAAGCCGACCCGCACACCACGCTGTTCATCATCTCGTCGAAAAGCGGCGGCACCATCGAGCCGCGTCTGGCTCTGCGCGCCGTGCGCGATGCGGTAGCCGACCGCATCGGCGAGGAAGAGCTGGTGCAGCATTTGGTTGCCATCACCGATCCCGGCTCCCAGCTTGAGCGCCAGGCGCGCGAAGAGGGCTGGGCTGCGGTGTTCTCCGGCGAACCTACGGTGGGCGGGCGCTTCTCGGCGCTGTCGGTGTTCGGCCTGCTTCCCGCAGCGCTTGTGGGCATCGATCTTCAGGAGTTTATGCGGCACGCGGTCGAAGCCGAGCATCAGTGCAGCGAAGACGCCATCGACAACCCGGCCATCGTGCTTGCGGCGTTCCTGTACGACAACTACCTGCAGGGTCGCAACAAGTTCTCGTTCTTGACGCAGAAGCGCGGCCGCGTGCTGGGCTTGTGGATCGAGCAGCTGGTGGCCGAGAGCCTGGGCAAGGAAGGCCAGGGCATCCTGCCGAACATCGAGGTTGACACGCTGCTGCTCAAGAAGGATCCGGGCGATCGCAGCGTCATCACGTACCTGACGAAGACGGACTTGTGGGACGAGCGCCGCAACTTCGAGATGAGCCTGTCCTACATCGACCCCGCTATCCCTCGCCAGAACTATCGGATCGACTCCGTCGAGGAGCTGGCCGAGCATTTCGTGATGTGGGAATGCGCTATCGCCATGTGCGGCTACCTGATGCGCGTGTGCCCCTTCGATCAGCCCGACGTTGCGTCGGCTAAGGCGGTCGTGCTCGACATTCTGCGGGACGGCCAGCCTGAGCCCGATTTCGTTCAGGACTTCATCGGGGACGTGCTCATGGGCGAAGCCGAGGTGCGCTTGGCGCCCTGCTTCAAAGACTGCACCGACATTCGCGGTGCCTTGCGCGCGCTGCTGAGCAGCATCCAGCCGGGCGATTTCTTCGCGCTCAACGCGTTCTTGCCGTTTACCGGCGAAGGTCGGCGCGAAGCGCTCGAGACCATTCGTCATGGCGTAGCCGACAAGCGCGGCGTGGTATCGTGCTTGGAAGTGGGACCTCGTTACTTGCATTCCACGGGTCAGCTTCACAAGGGCGGTCCGAACTGCGGCGTGTTCTTGATCCTGTCGGCAGACGAGCTGAAGGACATCCCGCTCAAGCAGGAGGCCGAAAGCCTGGGATCGCTGGCGAAAGCGCAGGCTTCGGGCGACCTGCTCACGCTGGCCGAGCGCGGTCGGCGCGTAGTGCACCTGCACTTGCCCGACAACTCGGGCGTGACCCTGCGAGCGCTGGCCGAGGTGGTCACGAGCATTCTGGAGGAACTTGACGCGCGATAATCTTTGGGAGGCGTATTCATGAAAGAAGCGCTCAACATACAAGTCAAAGGTATCGTACAAGGGGTGGGCTTCCGCCCCTTCGTCTATCGTTTGGCTAAAAAATACCTGATCAACGGATGGGTTTTGAACGCTACCGACGGCGTGTTCATCCATGCCGAAGGAGATTCGAAGCTGCTTGACGAGTTCGTGATAGAGCTGTCGGAGAACCCGCCGGCGGCGTCGCAGGTGAACGAGATCGAGCTCAAGGAAGTTCCGCTGGAAGACTTCGAGTCGTTCGACATTCGGTTTTCCGATGCGGGCGAAGTCGAGCGAACCACGCTTGTCTCGCCCGATCTCGCAACGTGCGACGATTGCGCGCGCGAGCTGTTCAACCCGAACGACCGCCGCTATCGCTATCCTTTTATAAACTGCACGAACTGCGGGCCGCGCTTCACTATCATCGAGAAGCTGCCCTACGATCGCAAGAGCACGTCCATGAAGGATTTCCCCATGTGCGCGCGCTGTTCGTCGGAATACGCCGACCCGCTTGACCGTCGTTTCCATGCGCAGCCCGATGCGTGCTTCGAGTGCGGTCCGCATATCAGCTGGCGCGAGCACGAGGGCGGGGCCGTCGACGCTCCGTTAACCGAGGCGCTGTGGGGGGCGACGCGCGAGCAGAGCGATGCGATTTTCGCGCGCGCCGTCGAGCTGCTGCTGGCAGGCAAGATCATCGCCGTGAAGGGCCTGGGCGGGTTTCACTTGGTGTGCGACGCCAACAACGCGGACGCGGTTGCGCTGCTGCGCACGCGCAAGCATCGCGAAGGCAAGGCACTTGCGGTCATGGCGGCCGACGTCAAGGCGGCGCGCGCCGTATGCGAGGTGAACGAAGCCGAGGCGGGCGTGCTCGCATCGACGTCTCGACCCATCGTCTTGCTGCGCAAGCGCGCCGACGCGCAGGTGGCGCCCGGCCTTGCCGACGGTCTCTCCGAGCTGGGCGTGATGCTGCCCTACACCCCCGTCCAGCACCTGCTCCTGCACGATTTCGCCCATGCAGGCAGCTCGAAAGACCAGGGACGGGGCCTTGTTCCCCTGCTGGTAATGACGTCGGGTAACGTGCACGACGAACCCATCGTCATCGACGACGAAGACGCGTACGGCAAGCTGTTCGGCATTGCGGACGCGTTCTTGGGGCACGATCGCGCCATCCGCACCCGCTACGACGATTCGGTTGTGCGCGTCATCAGCGCTGGTGGTGCGGGCGATGCAGTGCAGTTCATCCGCCGTGCTCGCGGGTATGCGCCGTTGCCGCTTTCGCTGGCTTGTCCTAAGCCGGAGGAAGACCAGGCTGCGGCAAGCCCTGCGGCTGCCAGCCGGCAGGGCAAACGAGAAGCGCTGTCTATCCTGGCGGTGGGTCCCGAGCAGAAGAACACCTTCACCCTGACGCGCGACGCCGAAGCGTTCGTGTCGCAGCATATCGGCGACATGGAAAACGCCGAAACCTACGATGCGTGGCTGGCGGCGAAGGATCGCTACCAGCAGCTGTTCGAGATTTCCCCGCAGCGCTTGGCGTGCGATCTGCATCCCGAATACCTGACGTCGAAGTGGGCGCACGAGGAAAGCGCCGCGCGCCAGGTTCCGCTGGTCGAGGTGCAGCATCATCACGCGCACGTTGCGTCGGTGTTGGGAGAGCACGGGCTGTTCGGTCCCGCGTGCGGAATCGCCTTCGACGGCACGGGCTATGGCGTTGACGGGGCTATCTGGGGCGGCGAAGTGCTCCTGGCCAATGCGTCGGCGTTCGAGCGGTTCGCGAACTTCGCGTACGTGCCCATGCCGGGCGGTGCGGCCGCGGTGAAGCACCCGCTGCGCATGGCGTACGGCGTGCTGTGGGCATTCGACCTGCTGGAGCATCCTGCGGCGGCGGACGTTCTTGCGGCGCTGGGGCCGCAGGCCGCTTTGTGCGACCAGATGATCGAGCAAGGGATAAACACGCCCATGACCTCGTCGGTCGGCCGCTTGTTCGACGCGGCGAGCGCCCTTTTGGGGGTGTGCGCGGAGTCGCGCTACGAAGGCGAACCGGCTATCTTGCTGGAAGGCGCTCTTGCCGCCCCGGCTTCGCCCGATGCGAACGGCAAGGCGTCCGATTCCGATGCGGGCGATCGCTACGCTATCGCGGTGATTAAGAACACGGCAACCGAGAGCAGCACGGCGCAGGACACGTCGGTCGTCCTGTTCGACGCGGCCCCTGCTTTCGAAGCACTGCTTGACGACAAGGCCGCCGGCGTGCCCGTTTCCCTGATCGCCCGTCGCTTCCATGACGCGTTCGCCCAGGCTGTCGTTGCGGCGGCGGAACTGGTTCGCGGGCTGTACGGCATCGACGTGGTGGCCCTTTCCGGTGGCGTGTTCATGAATCGCTACCTGGTTGAACGCGCGCTCGCTTCCTTGGAGGCGGCCGGCTTCACGGTTGCCGTCAACCGCGATCTGCCGCCCAACGACGGCTGCGTTTCCTTCGGCCAGGCTGTGGTAGCATGGGCCTCGAACGACGAGGGCGGGCAAGCGTAGCGCTCGCATATATAAGAAAGAAGGCATGACCATGTGCTTGGCAATACCCGCGAAAGTGATCGAGCTCAAAGACGATCGTCTGGCAACGGTCGACATCTTGGGCGTGACGCGCGACATATCCCTTGACTTGACGCCGCAGGCGGCCGTCGGTGATTTCGTGCTGGTGCATGCAGGGTTTTCCATCGAGGTGGTCGACCCCGACTTTGCTCAGGAAACCATTGATCTGATCAGGGAGTTTCCCGATCTTGCCGGCGACGAGATTCCTGCCTAGGGGGAGCCATGGCCAATCTTGAACAAGAGCTGGCAGCGTTCAAGGATCCGAAACTGGCGCGCGGTTTGATCGACTCCATAGGCAAGCTAGCGCCTGTCCAGGGCGCTACGCTCATGGAGGTGTGCGGAACCCACACGGTGGCTATCGCGCGCAACGGCATTCGGAACCTCATGCCCGAAAGCGTGCGGTTGGCATCGGGTCCCGGTTGCCCGGTGTGCGTGACCTCGAACAAGGATATCGACACGGTGATCGCGCTCACGCGCGTCCCGAACGTCACCATTGCCACCTTCGGCGACATGACGCGCGTGCCAGGCTCAACGTCGAGCCTGCTTAAAGAGCAGGCGTCGGGACGTTCCGTGCAGATCGTGTACTCGCCGCTCGATGCCATTGCCTTGGCGCAGCAGCAGCCCGAGCGCCAGATCGTGTTCGTGGGAGTGGGCTTTGAGACCACGACGCCCTTGGTGGCCATGGCCATCAAGCGAGCCGCCGCGCTGGACCTGAAGAACTTCAGCGTGTTCGCCGCGCACAAGAACATGCCGGGCGCGCTGGAGGCCATCATCAACGATCCGCGCCTTTCGGTGGACGCGCTTATCCTGCCTGGCCACGTAAGCACCATCATCGGCGTGGAGCCGTACCGCTTCCTGGCTGAGAAGTACGGCATTCCGGGAGTCATCACTGGGTTCGAACCCGTTGACGTGCTGCAAGGCATCGCCATGATCATGTGTCAGCTTCACGAGGGTCGCGCAGACATCGAGATAGCGTATGCGCGCGGCGTCATGCCGCAGGGCAACCCCGTTGCGCTGGCGGCCATCGACGAGGTGTTCGAGACCTGTCCCGCTACGTGGCGCGGGTTGGGGGAGATACCTGGATCGGGGTACCGCATTCGCGAGCGGTTCGCTCGGTTCGATGCCGTAAGACGCTTTGCGCCGTCCGTGGAGCCTACGCAGGATCCGAAGGGCTGTCGTTGCGGCGACGTGCTGCGCGGCATCATGGCGCCTGACGAGTGCCCGCTGTTTCGCACGGTATGCACGCCCGAAAACCCTGTGGGTCCATGCATGGTTTCAAGCGAAGGCAGCTGCGCCGCTTATTACCGATATTACTAGCGGGCAAGGGCGCGTCCCGGTGCTTGCGGTGGGACGCGCCCTTGTTCGAGGATTTTGCGGTGCGCTGCGCCGTGCGGCATGCTGCTCGGCCGCGCGCCCAAAACCGATTCGTTTTGGCAAGGTGCTCAACTCTGTGCTTTTTCTTGCACCCTGCTTAAAGTTGGCAATAAATTTTTTTGCTTCGATATTGTGCATGCAGGGACGGTTTGCAGGGCGTTTTAGAGCCGCATCGTTGTGCATGCCCCTTCAATTTTTTCACGTTTTATACGAGCGCTTCTGAATATAATCGGGAAATATCCAATATGGGGGCAAAAATTGCATAATGGCCCGAAATAGCGCGTTCTCAATTATTGTGCAGTTGAACAATAATGATTTCAAAATGGTTAAAACTATTCGTAAATTTCATGTTGCAGGTGAACAAAAAAGATGGTATAACTTGCTCATCGGCAAATCTGGCAAACATGCCACGGTAGGATTCCGAGGAGCTTTCATGAACCATCTGTCTCCAAAGTTCTCCTGCAGCCGCGGCACTTTTGCCGGCTGAGCTGCAGTACACAATAGTGTGCCACCCATTTTAGGCAACGCAGGATGCGCTGCCGGAGAAAGGAGACTGTCATGGCGAAGATAGTCAATTCTTGGAACGACTGGGATCCGTTGAAGCGCGTGATCGTCGGCCTCTGCGACAACTCGGTCATCCCGCCCGAGGAGCCCGCGACCTCCGAGAAGGTGCCCGTCGACTCCGAGATGCGCGGCATGTGGGGCCTTCGCCCGCTGCGCACGGTCGAGGTCGGCAACGCCTGCCTCGAGAACCTCGTGAAGGCGCTCGAGGAGCGCGGCGTGGTCGTCGACCGCCCGACGCCCCTGCAGTGGAACCAGGCCATCGGCACGCCCGACTTCCGCAACGACTCCATGATGACCTGCATGCCGCCCCGCGACATCCTGCTCACCATCGGCAACGAGATCATGGCCTCCGCCAACTCCTTCCGCTGCCGCTACTTCGAGTACCTGGCCTACTGGCCGCTGATGAAGCAGTACTTCGACGAGGACCCGGACTTCCTGTGGACCCAGGCCCCCCGTCCCCGCTTGACGGACAAGTCCTACAAGCACAACTACTACGATGAGAAGATCAGCCTGGAGGAGCGCCTGGTGCGCACCGCCAACAAGGACTTCGTCACGACGGAAGTCGAGCCGATGTGGGACGCCGCCGACGTCATGCGCATGGGCAAGGACCTGTTCATCCAGCACGGCCTGACCACCAACCGCACGGCCATGGACTGGTTCCAGCGCTACTACCCCGAGTACCGCGTGCACGCCGTGAACTTCCCCGGCGACCCGTACCCGATCCACATCGACGCGACCTTCGTGCCGCTGCGCCCGGGCCTGATCATCAACAACCCGCAGCGCAAGCTGCCCGAGGAGCAGCGCGCGATCTTCGAGGCCAACGACTGGCAGATCGTCGACGCCGCCCAGCCGGCGCACTCCGAGCCGCCCGAGTTCTGCTACAGCTCCGTGTGGCTGTCCATGAACTGCCTGGTCCTCGACCCCAAGACGGTCATCGTGGAGGCCTCCGAGGTCTACCAGCAGGAGGAGATGGACAAGCTCGGCATGAACGTCATCCCCGTCGACCTGCGCGGCGCCTACGCCTTCGGCGGCGGCCTGCACTGCTCCACGGCGGACGTCTACCGCGAGGGCGAGTGCCTCGACTACTTCCCGAACCGCGTCGCCGACCCGACCCTGGTCCGTCCGGAGATGTGGAACGACTAGTCGCTTAACCTGACCAACCCTTGCTGAAGCAAGAGTAGTCTCGTACAACAGAAAGGGGATCTGGTTCCGAATAAGAGTCAGGTCCCCTTTTTGGTTCCAACCTACAACTACCGCATGTGTGATTCGGCCATATAAGGTCGAATAGGGCTGTCGCATCCCTAATTCGGTCTCGCATGGCACGAGTTGCGGAGGGGTAGAGGGGATTATTTTGTTGCTACTGGTTTAAGGAGGACCAATGGCAGACAACGCTAACAAGGAAATCAAGACCGCAACGGCCGATGACGGCTCGACCGGCTACGAGATGAAGATCGGCCTTGGCACCATTGCCATGCTGATCTCGGCGACGGGCATGGGCTTGGTGCCCCTGTTCAGCCGCTGGGCAACTCGTACGGACATGTTCGACGGAGCGATGGGCCTGAACGCCGGTGACTCCATCGGCGCTTTGATGGCCGTGGGCCGCATGAGCATGGGCGTGCTGTTCTTCGTCGTCATCATGTTCGCTACGGGCAAGGTTGAGACGTTCAAGAAGCTCAAGCTGACCCCGGCAATCGCGCTGGGCGGTTTGATGATCGGCATGTCGCTGGCGTGCTACGTAACGTCCACGCTGCTGACCACCATCTCGAACGCCGTTCTGTTCATCTACATCGGCCCTGTCGTCTGCGTAGTGCTCGCTCGCATCTTCCGCAAGGAACCCATGTCTGCATTGCAGTGGGTATGCCTGGTGGCAGTGTTCATCGGTATGTTGTTCGGCAACAACCTGATGGGTTTCAACGAGTCCGGCTTCTTCGTAGACTTCAACCTGGTTCCGTCCACGCCTGAGTTCCCGCAGAAGGGCCTCGGCGACGCATTCGGTTTGGCTTCCGGCTTCTTCTATGGCGCTTCGATGTTCTTCAACGGCTACCGCAAGGATGCCGACACCACGGCTCGTGGCGTGTGGAACTTCATCTTCGCCGTGCTCGGTGCCGGCGCCATCACCGTTGTGCTGAACGCCCTGGGTGCAAACCCCGGCATGGAGAACTGGGCTCTCAACATTCACTTCACCGCATTCAACTGGATCGGCGCCCTGCTTCTTTGGGTCATCTGCGGTCCTCTGGCTCTGGGCTTCCTGTTGGTGGCTGGCCGCAACCTGCCGGCTGCTGACTACGGCACCATCGCGTACTGGGAAGTTCCCGTGGCCATCTTCGTGGGCCTGGTTGTGTTCGGCGAAGCCTTGACCATCAACACGATTCTTGGCGGTATCCTCATCATCGGCGGCGGCGCTATCCCCTCCATCAAGGGCATGCTCACCGCTCGCAAGCAGAGGAAAGAGGAAGAGATTCGCGAGAATCTTGCCGCTCGCTTGGACGAGGAAGAAGCCAAGGAGCACCTGCAGTAGGTTTGGCGGCATGCACCCGATTTCCGGGTGCATGCCTTTCCGCTATCAAGCGGTAACCCATAACCGGAAAGGAAGGTGTGGTTTATGAAGATCACGAGCAACCTGACTCACATCGCCACCGAGATGGAGTTCGAAGCTCCGCTGACTGAAGAGGAGCTGCGCGCCGCGTTCGAGGGCAACGGCTTCCAGGGATTCGCCGCCGAGCTCGACATCGCCGAGCGCACCGAGGACCACGTGCAGATGATGTCGCTTGCCGATCTGCTCGGGTTCGCGAAGGCCTCCGGCCTGTCCGCGGTGACCTACGACGTGACGTACTTCCCGCATGCCGACGCCGCCGAGGTGGACTACCAGCTCAACCAGCTGGCCCACGACCTGGAGATCAGCGCCGAGGTCATCCGCGACCTGTGCGCCGACGAGATCCAGGAGTACCTGGCGCTCGACGCCAAGCGCGACGCGAGCCTGCCCGTCCACAGCATCGTGGAAGCGTACACGGGCGGCACGGCGTTCGCCTGGTACGGCATGCGCGACTACCCGCGCCTGAAGAGGGTCATCCTGGCCAAGCTGGCCCAGGGCGGCCAGAAGGCCAAGAAGTCCTTTATCTTCCGCGCCAGCAAGGCGCAAGCGGATCTGCTTGACGAGTACTGATAGTCTATTTGTGCAAAGGACCCGCTTATGCTGCAATAAGCGGGTCCCCCTTTTCCCGATGCCGAAATGGGGCTGGCATCGGTGCCCCTCGCTCCCAATTCGCGATACGTTAAGTAACGACTTGCATTGAAGCGGAGGCACTTGGGGTATTATAACCTCAGTAAAGGCGTTTTCCCGACTGTTAGGGGGCTTCAATGGAGCAACTTATACGCCGGCGGTCTGCGTTTCTTTCTGACGTGGCCGTTCATTTCTTAGGGGATTACCATGAAAGCTAATTCTGACACACAAGGCACGCTTAAAAAGGTAGCCGTATCGTCCTTTCTTGGCAACTTCATCGAATGGTTCGATTACGCTACGTACTCGTACTTCGCGATTGTGATCGCAAACGTGTTCTTCCCGAACGACGACCCGGCACTTGCGCTTATGCAAACGTTTGCCGTGTTCGCACTGTCGTTCCTTCTGCGCCCGATCGGCGCTATCTTCTGGGGCAGCATGGGCGACAAGAAGGGTCGCAAGTGGGCGCTGTCCACCTCGATCTTCTTGATGACGGGCGCCACGTTCTGCATTGGCTTGCTGCCCGGCTACCTGACCATCGGCTTGGCGGCTCCTATCATGCTGCTGTTGCTCCGCATGGTTCAGGGCTTCTCGGCTTCTGGCGAATACGCAGGTGCTGCAACGTTTTTGGCCGAGTATGCGCCGAAGGACAAGCGCGGCGTGTACTGCTCGCTCGTACCGGCGTCGACGGCGGTCGGCTTGCTGGTCGGCTCGACGTTCGCCACCATCATGTACTCGGTGCTTCCTACCGAGGCCGTGAACGATTGGGGCTGGCGCATTCCGTTTTTGCTGGCCGGTCCGCTTGGCTTGATTGCGCACTACATTCGTACCAAGCTTGAGGATTCTCCGACGTATCAGGAGATGCAGAAGGCCATCGACAAAACCGACGACTCGAACCATCCCATTCGCGACCTGTTCCGCCATCACTCCAAGGAGCTTTTCATCTCCTTCGGCGCCTGCGTGCTGAACGCAGTGGGCTTCTACGTGGTGCTTACGTACCTGCCCGTGTATCTGGAGACGGCCGTGGGCATGGATCCGAGCCAGTCGTCGCTGATCACTACTATCAGCTTGATCGTGTACGTGGCGTTCATTTTCGGAAGCGGTCATTTGTCCGACAAGTTCGGCCGCAAGAAGATGCTGATCATTGCGTGCGTGTCGTTCATCGTTTTGACGGTGCCGGCGTTCATGCTGCTCAACACGGCCGACTTCTTCATCGTTTTGGCTGTTGAGCTGGTGCTCTGCTTGGCGCTGACCATCAACGACGGTACGCTGTCCAGCTATCTGACCGAGACGTTCCCCACGGCTGTGCGCTACACCGGTTTCGCGCTGTCCTTCAATATGGCCAATGCGATCTTCGGCGGATCGGCTTCGTTTATCTCTACGGCGCTGATCGCCGCCACCGGATCCAACCTGGCTCCGGCGTGGTACATGGTGGGCGTGTCCTGCCTGGCGCTTGTTGCAATGATTCTGTCGCACGAGCACACGGGCAAGGATCTGGCCGACGTATAGGCTCTTTGAGCTGCTGTTTTAAGGGTTGTGCTTGCTGCACAACAAGGCATGAAAGAAGCGGCGCCGTTCGAGCTTGCTGGCTCGAACGGCGTCCGTGCACAAGGCGGCGCGAAGGCGTGCCGCCGAGGTGATGGAGGGCCTATGAGCGAGACAACGCAAACGCCTAAATCGTTGAAGGCGCAAATCACGCGCACATCGTTGGTTCTTGCGGCCGCGGCGCTTTTGCGCGAGCAGGGACCGAAGGCGGTCACGTACCGCAAGGTGGCGAAATGGGCAGGGGCCGCATCGTCCTCGGTGGGCTACTACTTTGATTCCGTGACACAGCTTCTTCATGAGGCGGGCCGTTACAACATACAGCTTTGGGCGGAGCGTGCGGAGAAGGCTGCGTCGGCGGCGGAGGGCATGGAGGTCGAAGAGTGCCGCAAGCATGTGGTTGACCTGCTGATTCGCGCGTGCTTGCCGGATGACAGCGTTGTTCCTTCGGCTCACTACGCTCAGCTGATCGCCGCTGCCGAATCCGAGGTGGTTACCGAAGCGTACCAGAAGGGCCGCGTTTCGTTGGACGCCGCTATTGGTCGCATTCTCTCGCACGCGCAGATCGACATGCCGCCGCGTATGGTGGGCACCATCGTGGACGGCGCTGCCGTAGCCGCCATTTCCGAAGGCTACGACGTGTCTTCGTTCGCATCCGAGCTGCTTGCTTCGGCGATCGAGGTGTACGGGCGCGCCGCCCGGTAGCAAGCAATCTACAGCCAACGTTTCAGCGACGGGAAGGTTAACGCCTTCCCGTCGCTGCTTTTGCGACTCCTTCCTTTGATACAACGGTTGCAGGCACGCGCGACCGTGCGCTCGCGTGCCGATTTGCAGCAATCCGTAGAAGCGCGCGCAGGTGCAAAGGAAGGAGTGAAGCAGTATGAGCGAACCTCGTCGACAAGCGGCAGCTGCCGCAGCCGATCCGGGTCCCGTAGGCAAAGCGAGCAGGCCCTCGTTTACGCGATCCCTGACGTTCTTCGGGTTCTTCGCTATCACCGCATCCATGGTGATGACGGTGTACGAGTACCCCTCGTTCGCCTCGTCAGGTTTTCAGCTGGTGTTCTTTTTGATCATCGGCGGAATTCTGTGGTTTCTGCCCGTTGCGATGTGCGCGGCGGAGATGGCCACGGTCAAGGGGTGGGAATCGGGCGGCATTTTTGCCTGGGTCGGCAATACGCTAGGGAGGCGTTGGGGCTTTGCGGCCTTGTTCTTCCAATGGTTCCAAATTACCGTAGGGTTCGTGACCATGGCGTTTTTCATCTTGGCGGCATTGGCGTACGTGGTCAAATGGGACGCGCTGTACGACAACCCGTTGGTGATGTTCTTCGGCGTGGCGGCCATCGTATGGATTCTTACGTTGACGCAGCTGGGCGGCACGAAGTTCACGGCGCGCATTTCGAAGGTCGGCTTCATCGGCGGCATTCTGGTGCCGGTCTTGGTGCTGCTCGTAGGGTTGATCTACTACTTCGCCACGGGCGGCGTATCTCAGATCACCATGGATGCTGCCACGTTCGTTCCCGATTTCACGAAGGTTGACACGCTGGTTATTTTTGCGTCGTTCATCTTGGCGTACATGGGCGTCGAGGCATCGGCTTCGCACGTGAACGAGCTGCAGAACCCGAACCGAAACTACCCGTTGGCCATGATCGTTCTAGCGGTGCTGACCATTGCGTTGGACGCGCTGGGCGGGCTGGCCGTTGCCACTACGCTGCCGGCATCCGTTCTGGACGGCAACCTATCGTTCGGCGTGATCGAGGCGTTCCGCGCTATCTTCGTGACGCATATCGGCCCTTCTATGGAGTGGGTCGTGTTCGTGGTTGCCCTGTTGCTGGCGTTGGGCGTTTTGGCGGAGATTTCCGCATGGATCGTAGGCCCGTCGCGCGCGCTTCTGGATACCGCGCATGACGGCATTCTTCCGCCGTCGTTCAAAAAGGTGAACAAGCATGGCGTGAGCGTGAAGACGGTCGTGATTCAGGCGATCATCGTAACAGTGTGGGACGCGGTACTGTGCGGCTCCATCGCGCTTTCCGGCGGCTCGAGCTCGTCGGTGGGGTACCTGACGGCTATCGGCTTGACGGTGGTCATTTACCTGGTGGGATACGTGCTGTTCTTCCTGGGGTACTTCGTCCTTGTTTTCAAGAAGAAGAACCTGCAGCGGTCGTTCCAGCTTCCCGGAGGCACGCCGTTCAAGGCTGTTGTGGCGGGGGCGGGGCTGTTCATGACGGTGGCAACGCTGATCATATCGTTCTTCCCGTCGTCGAACCTTTCGGATCAGGCGAACCTCGTGTACCAAACAACGCTGGTGGTGGCGTTCGCGGTCTCGGTGGCTATTCCGTTTGCGATTTACGCGCTGCGGCACCGGTGAGCGCCGGAAGAGGCTGCTTCCGATGGCCCTGCGGGACCGGGAGCAGCGGCGGGCACGGGCGTGTCCGGCGGTGCGGGCGTTGCGGCTGCTGCCGCGAATGCGCGCCTCCAGGACTTGGCGCGCGGCAATGACAAGCACCATACAACAAAGGATGCATAGGAGGCTCATCATGGACAAGCAATCTACTACGAGCAAGATTTTGGAGAACATGGACGAGGGAACGCGCTACTTGACGCCTATCTTCGGGTCTGAGGCAAGCGATGCGCAGATGCCGCTCATGAAGATGAACGACAAGCCGGTCGAGCCGCGCATCGCTTACGAGATGATCAAGGAATACCTGTCCATCGAAGGCAACGCAACGCAGAACCTCACCACGTTCTGCCAGACGTACATGGAGCCCATGGCCACGAAGATCATGGCCGAGACCATGGAGAAAAACGCCATCGACAAGGACGAATACCCCATGACGGCCGACTTGGAGAACCGTTGCGTGGCCATGATCGGCGACCTGTGGCATGCCGATTCGAACGAGCAGCCCATGGGCACGTCGACCGTCGGGTCGTCTGAGGCATGCATGCTGGGCGGCTTGGGCATGCTGTTCCGGTGGAAGAAGCTGGCTGCGGCAGCCGGGGTGGACATCTATTCCGCCACGCGTCCGAACCTGGTCATTTCGTCGGGTTATCAGGTGTGTTGGGAAAAATTCTGTCGCTACTGGGATATCGAGATGCGCCTGGTTCCGCTTGAGAAGGACCATCTGTCGCTCAACATGGACACGGTCATGAACTATGTGGACGACTACACCATTGGCATCACGGCAATTCTGGGCATTACATATACCGGCAAGTTCGACGACGTGAAGAAGCTGAACGAACTGGTGGAGGCGTACAACCAGGAGCACCCGAAGCTGCCGATTCGCATCCACGTGGACGGTGCGTCGGGCGGTATGTTCGCGCCGTTCGTGGAGCCTGACCTGGAGTGGGACTTCCGCTTGAAGAACGTGTGGTCCATCAACTGCTCCGGGCATAAGTACGGCCTGGTTTATCCGGGCATCGGCTGGGTCGTCTGGCGCAGCAAGGAAGCGCTGCCCGAGGACTTGATCTTCTGGGTGAGCTACCTGGGCGGCGAAGAGGCAACCATGGCCATCAACTTCTCGCGCTCGGCTTCCCAGATTGTGGGGCAGTACTACGTGCTGATGCGCAACGGCTTCGAGGGGTTCCGGGAAATCCAGGAACGTACGCTTGACGTGGCCCGCTACCTTGCCGCCGAGATCAAGGACATGGGCATGTTCGAGCTGTACGAAGATGCTGGCCACATTCCCATTGTGTGCTGGGGTTTGAAGGAAGATGCGGACGTGGCGTGGTCGCTGTACGACCTGTCCGATCGCCTGCGCATGAACGGGTGGCTGGTGCCCGCGTACCCGATGCCCGCCGACCTGCAGGAAACGACGGTGCAGCGCGTGGTGGCGCGCCAGGACTTTTCGATGCAGCTGTGCGTCAAGCTGGTGGAGGACATCAAGAAGGAAATCGATACGCTGAGCAAGGCTCGATTCGTGACGGGCAACACGCAGGGCGTCATCAACACCGGGTTCGATCATGGCGGGCGCAGCGCCGCCAGCGTAAGCGGCAAGACGGAGGACGCGGCCAAGGCGAGGTAGGGGCGGCGGCTTCCGCAGGATTGCAAGTGCCCCGGCCTACGTTGGCCGGGGCACTTGTGCGTGCAGGCAACGTACGGGATGGCAACGTGCGTGCAAGCAACCTGCATGCAAGCAGCGTACGGGATGGCAACCTGGGTAGCGTCCCGCGGAGGGCTCGAAAATGGCAGAGATTCCGAGGTTTGTGGCTTTTGGCTCGCGACGACGCGCACGAAAAGGGAAGATGAAATCTGCGACCAGGCATTATGTAATCACTTGCTCGCTATAGGCGGAATTTCTCGCGTTCATGAGCCACAAACCTTCTAATCTCTGCCAAAAAGTGTATGATGCGCGTATGGTTGTGATCATCGGATACGAATCGGCTCTGGAATACTGGCGCACGGTCGGCCCTCGATTCCTGCAGGGGTTGAAAAAGCGCCGGTCAGCCACCGCGCGCGCTCGAAAAGCGCTGCAGGCGCAGGAGAAGCCGCGTCTTTCTGCGGGCAATCGTCGACCGGGTGGATGCAGTATTCCGGTGCATGCGCTCGTCGGCAGCGCATCGGCGCGGACTCAAACGGGGAGCATCGTCTGTCACGTGCGAAGCTCGTTGCCGGAAGAGTCGGTGGTGGACGCGGGGCAAGGATTCTTCGTGAGCACGCCGGAATTTTGCTTTTTGCAGATGGCGAGCAAGCTGAGCCTTGCTCGGCTCATCCAGCTTGGCTGCGAGCGTTCGTCGAGAGTGCAGAGTACGCCTATGGGCGCACGGAGGCGCTGCGCGCGTTGGGCTTCGTGATGGAGAACGCCGCGTCTCCGATGGAGACCGTGCTGGCGCTTCTGCTGTGCCTGCCGTATCGGCTGGGCGGATACGGGATCGAGAAGCCGCAGTTTAACTACCGTGTGGACGTGCCTACCCATATAAGGAAACTCGCGGATCGAAGGTACTGCGAATGCGATCTGTGCTGGCCGGACTCGAATCTAGCGGCCGAATACGATAGCGCGCGGTACCATCTCGATCCCGAGCGGCAGGAGAGCGATGCGCGCCGGCGCGGAACGCTCGTCTCGCTGGGATTCACCGTGCTGACCGTCTCGCGAAAGCAGGTGATGGATGGCGGCGCGTTCAACCGGCTTGCCCGTCAGATAGCGAACCTGACGGGCAAGCGGCTGCGCTACGTCGATCCCGAGTTCACTCGAGCCCACCTCGCGCTGCGCGAGGAGTTGCTTCGGGGGATGCTCGTCGAGGAAGAGGCGTGACCGCTTATCCGAAGAACATGAAGCCGAAGTAGCCGAGGCAGGCGCCGACCGAGGCTCCGATAAGCATGAACAGGGCGGTTTTAAGCGGGCGATGCTCGCGAGCGCGCCTGCTGCTTCGGCAGTCCCGGTCGACGGGCTGACCTTTTTGGAAGGCCAGGAGCTCGCGGTACGTCACCAAGTCATGCTGCTTTTTAAGGCGCTCGGCTGCAATGGCGGCCGCCATGGCAACGCCGTAGAGCAAGAGAGCGATGATCGTGCTGGGCACGATGCCCCAGCCCCAAAACGAGATGCCCCCTACGACCATCACCACGGCTGCAAGGGCGAACGCGAGCATGACGAGTCCCAGGGCGTTCAGTTTCTTTCCGTCGTGTTCGACTGCTTCTTTCATGGCTTCCATGTCTCCTTTGATCAGTTCGTCGATAGTGACGTCGAACAGAACGCTTAGGAGCAGCAGGCTTTGCACGTCGGGATAGGTCTTGTCGGTTTCCCAGTTCGAGACGGTTTGCCGTGATACGTAGATCTTGCCGGCCAAATCTTCCTGGGACAATCCTCGTTGCATCCGATACCGCTTGATTTGCTTGCTTAGTTCCACGCGCGTCCTTTCGACGGCTAAGAGGCTGCCATGATGTTGGCCATGGTACCACCAAATGATTTCGACATAGGCTTCCGCGGATCGAGGATTTGCTGTCAAAAGGTTTTTGCATGCGTATGACCTGGGAAAATAAAACCCTCTTACGTTCGGGACGCGTTTGCGAGCCAAGCGTAAGAGGGCGTGAAAAGATGGGGGACGCGCGTTGCCGCCGGCGCGGTCGATGCTAGTCGAACTGCCTCAAGGCCGTGCTCAGGCGTGCAAGGCCTTCGCGCAGCGTGGCTTCAGCGGCGCAGTATCCCAAGCGCGCGCCGCGCGGCAGCTCGAAGCGACTGCCGGGAACCAGCAGCACGCCTTGATCGCGCAGCAGGTCGATGCAGAACTGCTCGTCGTCTACGGGAATGTCAAGCTGGATGTAGGATGTGGACACCGCTTTGGGCGGCACCCAGGAAACGCGCGGCTCGTTGTCGATCCACTCTTGGGCGATAGCCAGGTTGTTCAGCACGATGGCCCGGTTGCGCTCGAGCACCTTCTCGCGGTTCTTCAGCACGTGCACGGCAAGGGCGTCGTTGAACACGCCGTCGCAGATCATCGTGTAGTCGCGGTACACGCGGAAGCGATCGACCAATTCCGTGTCGTTGGAGACGATCCACCCGATACGCGCGCCCGGCACGGAGTACGTTTTGGAAAGGCTGTTGGATACCACGGCCTTGTCGTACAGGTTGGCCATGGAAACGAACGACTCCGTATCCTGCAAGGGGAGGTACACTTCGTCGGACAGTACGTACGCGCCCACCGAGCGCGCGATGTCGGCAATCTGCTGCAGCATGTCGGCCGAGAGCACGGTGCCCAAGGGGTTGCTGGCGTTGTTGATGCAGATGAGCTTCGTGTTGGGGCGTATCAGCTGTTCGAGTTCGCGGATGTCCGGGTTCCAGTCGTGCTCCTGGCGGATGTGCCAGTACTCCACTTCGGCACCAAGCGTGCGCGGAATCTCGTACAGCGGCTGGTAGGTGGGGTATTCCGCAATCACGTGGTCGCCGGGCTCCACCAGCGCCATGAGCGCCAGCAGGTTCGCGCCCGTTGCGCCGTTGGTTTGCAGGATGTTGCCCGGATTGCCAGCGCGGTACAGCTTGGCCACTTCGGCTTTGAATTCGGGCGATCCTTCGATCCAGCCGTAGTTCATCTTCTCGCGGTTCAGGCGCTCGTAAAACGTGGCGCCTTCCTCGTTGTCGAGCGCCAAAATCTCCCCCATGGTCATAGACGCGATGGTGGATTGGGCTATGTCGTACGTGGCGCTTTTCTCCCACACGTTGAGCCAGTCTTCCACGCCGATGGTTGCGATGTTCATGCGAAGCCCTCCTTTGTTGAAAAAGGGAGACGAGCCTGAGCCCGTCTCCCTTTGCGTGTTGGTTTGCGAATCCGGTGCGCCCGGATGCTTGCGGGGCGGGTGCGGTTAGATGGAGATGATGCCCATGCCCACCATGACCAGGGAGGCAACGCCCAGGGCAGCGATAACGCCCATGCCAACGATCTCGGACTTCTTGAGACCGACGCCCTGCTGCTTGCGCGCAGCGGCGAACACGAAGAAGCCGGGGATGTAGCCGACGCAGGTCAGAAGCAGGAAGCTCCAGCCGTTGTAGAGGCAGCCCACCACCAGGAACACGGTGGCGATGGCGCCGATGGCGAACTGGCCCCACTCCTTCTTTTCCGCGGAGTGCTTGCACTGGAACGCGGAGGCCAGCGCCCAGGTGACCACGATGGCCACCGTGCACATGCTGAACGCGAAGTTGTAGGCGTCCTGGCTGAAGATGGTGATGATCATGAACACCTGGGTGCACACGGCCACCAGCAGAAGGCTGAACTGCGGAGCGCCCTTGTCGTTCAGCTTGCCCCAGCCAGCCGGGAGCAGCTTGTGCTCGGCCATTTCGCTGGTGGTTTCAGCCGGCAGAATGGTGAAGGAAAGCCAAGAACCCAGAACGCTGATGATGATGGCGATGGAGATGAACGCGCCGCCCCAGCCCGGAGCCATTTTGTCGAACACGTACAGCATGGCGGGCTTGTCCATGGCGGCGATTTCCGTGTAGGGAAGGTAGCCGTACGGAAGCACGGACGCGCCAATGTAGATAACCAGCAGGCAGACCAGGCCGATAACGGTGGCCTTGCCGGCGTCGCTCTTCTTTTCGGCGCGAGAGGACACCACGGCAGCGCCCTCGATGCCGATGAACACCCACATCATGATGATCATGCAGTTCATGACCTGCTCGCCGATGCCGCCCAGGCCCACGGCCGTGGCGCCGTATTCGCCTGCGGCGACGGCGTTGTTGTACAGCGTGCCCCAGAAGTCGGCGGTGAACACGCCGGCGTTAAACATGAACAGGGCAAACAGGATGAAGATGCCGATGGAGGCAACCTTGCACACCATGACGATGGCGTTCAAGAACGATGCGCTTTCAACGCCGCGGATAACCAGCAGCGTGAGCAGCCACATGACCACCGAGGCGATGAGGATGCAAGGTACGGTGTTTCCCGGAAGGAAATCGGGATAGAAGTATCCCACCGTGGACATCATCATCGTTGCGAAGGCCACGTTGCCAAGCCAAGCGGAAAGCCAGTAGCCCCAGCCGGAAAGGAATCCCGCCAGGGGGCCGAAGCCCTCGCTTGCGTACGTGAAAATGCCGTGCAGGTCGGGGCGCTTTGCCACCAGGTTGTTCAGCGAGAGCGCCAGCAGCAGAAAGCCGATGCCGACCACAAGCCATGCCACCAGCGCGCCGCCGGGGGAGGCGACCTGGGAAAGCTGGCCGGTCAAAGCGAAAACGCCCGAGCCGATACACGAGCTGACGACCATGCCAATCAGCCCAAACAGGCTGATGCCCTTCTTCTTTTCTTCCATTGATTCTCCTTGCTCGTCCGAGGGGGGTAACTGTGCCCTGCATACATCAGCCCCGGTTCTCGTTCGCGTGTGGGGACCGGGGCTGATGGAGGGGGTAAAGATTAGTCTTCGCGCCAGATGGGCATGCTCATGCAGCGCGGGCCGCCACGGCCGCGGGACAGCTCGGCGGAAGGCACGACGACCAGGTTGAGGCCCTTGTCCTCAAGCACCTTGTTCGTCACGTCGTTGCGCTCGTACACCACGATGGTGCCCGGAGCGATGCACAGCGTGTTCGAGCCGTCGTTCCACTGCTCGCGCTCGGCCGCGATGCGGTCGCCGCCGCCGCAGGGGATGAGCTCAACAGGGCAGCCGACGTACTTCTCGAGGATGGCCTCGAGCGTGTCGTTCATCTCGCGGACCTTGATGCCGTCGCCCTCGGGGGTGATCTCGAACACGGTCAGCGGGCCCATGATGCCCGGATGGATGGTGAACTTGTCCACGTCGATCTGGGTGAACACCGTGTCGAGGTGCATCATGGCGCGGTTGTTCGGGATGTTGAACGCCAGGATGGTCTCGACGGGGCTGGTCTCGTCATGGAAGATGTTCTTAGCGATCTGGTCGATGGCGTCGGGCTCCGTACGCTGGGAGATGCCGATGGCCAGAACCTTATCGTTGATGTTGAGAATGTCGCCGCCCTCGATGTGGAACGTGTTGTAGCGGCTGTAGTACTCGGGGGTGCCCTTCAGCATGGGATGGTACTTGAAGATGTACTCGCCGTAGATGGTCTCGCGGTTGCGCGTCTCGGAGTACATGCGGTTGATGGACACGCCGTTGCCGATCATCGCGAACGGGTCGCGGGTGAAGTACAGGTTCGGCATGGGCTTGACGACCATCTTGGAAGACTCGGAAACCAGGTCAACCAGGGAGTTCGACTTGTCGGTGTGCAGCTCGGTAAGGTTGATGCCCTCCATGGTCTTCAGGACGAAGTCCTTGGCATCGGGGTAGTTCTCCTGCAGGTAGTCGAAGATGATCTTCTGGTAGCGCTCCGTGCGGATGCCGGCCTCTTCGATCCACTGCTTCAGGAACTGCTCGCGCAGCGCGGGATCGGCCTCCAGAACCTCGGCCATAAGATCTTCGAGGTAGAACACTTCAACGCCGTTGTCGCGCAGAGCCTGCGCGAAGGCGTCGTGCTCCTCCTGGGCGACCTTCAAGAACGGGATGTCGTCGAACAGCAGCTCTTCGAGCGTGTTCGGCGTCAGGTTCAGAAGCTCTTTACCCGGGCGGTGCAGCAGGACTTGCTTCAAAGGCTTGATTTCGCTTTTGACGTTTACTCCAGCCATTGCAACCCTCCTTCTTCCTTTCGTCGGGCCCCGGCGTCTTGCCGGGGCCTGCCGTGCCTCACGTGAGGCTATCTTCGCCAAGTTCGCGCCTCGGCGGCGATACCTCGGCGCGTTGGCTCCACCATGCGCCCTGGAGGTTGTGAAGAAAAGATGTAAAGGGGGTGTACCGATAGATGGATAGAGGGTGTACTCGTGCTGCAAGCCGCCCTACACCTTCGATAAACCCCAGGTGGTCGCTCGATTGATATATCCTGACCATTTTTCTTCCTAAGGTTGCCAAAGAGAGGGTAATGCCGCCCTAAACGCAAGGCGTTGCTGTATCATGGGAGCTGGTTCCCGACAATGCGAGAGAACTGAACGGAAGGGAAGGTAGTTGCCTGTGGGTCTCGTGCTCTTCCATGTCACCCTTATTGTGTTGTTGATATCGATCCTTGCTTCGGCCATGTGTCTTTCGGCGTACTTGGTTTCGCGCAAGCGGTTGATGCTGTTCGCCTTTTTCGCGTTTCTGTTCTATTTCTTCGACGTCGAGTTCGTCTTTCAGGACGAGTTTGTCTCGTATGTCCTTGGCTCCGAGCAGGGTCAAATCTATCTAGTTATACGATCGCTGACCAATGTTATTACGGGCGGCGGGTTCCTTGTCTCGTTTTGGTTTTTGGTGTGCGACTACCTGGGGGAAACAAGGCGCGCGCTTTTGGTGGCTCCGGGGGTTGTGTTCGCGGTGATGAGCGTGGCGGTGCTGGTGGCGCTGCCCGAGGGCGACTTGCAGCGTTTCTTGTTCTACGGCATGCGCGAGCTGTTCGTGTTCTGGATGCTGCTGTTCACGGGGTTTCGCTACTTCTCGTCGAAGGACGATGTCGAGCGCAGCCGCCTGTGGAAGCATCGGTGGCTGTACGTGATGGTGGCGGTTCTGAACACGGCTGTGCTGTTGGAGGACATGACCTTCTTCATGCTGCTGAACGAGCCTGTGATTCAGCTGGGTCCCATCACGTTTTCGGCTGAGCGCAACTATGCGGAAGAGGCGTTGCTGATGAGCTGCGCGTTCTTTGCAGGAAGGGATGCGCGCCGGGTTTTGCAGCTTCGCTTCGATCGTCCGCCGATGCGCGGCGATCAGCGGCAAGACGAGCAGATCAGCGAGAACCTTATGCTGTACGCGAAGCGCCATCAGCTTTCCGAGCGCGAGAGCGAGGTCCTACACCTGGTGTTGCTGGGGAAGGACAACCAGAACATCGCGTCCACGATGCACGTGGCGCTGAGCACGGTGAAGGTGCACGTGCACAACATCTTGCAGAAAACGGGCCGCACCAACCGCCAAGATTTGATCCAGGATTTCTGGAAGACGTCGTAGGGCGAGACGGCAGCGGTGGGTTGATTCGGCGACTCGTTTTGGGCGGCTGACCTGAAAACGGGCCGGCAATCACGCTTTTCCGTCTCATGCCGATTGCCTTGCCCGCGTGCCGCTTCGCTGTATACTCGCACGCTTTAATCTGCTAAAGTAAATCGGTCATTATGCCAGTTGCAGGCCTAGAAGGCCCGTAATGGAATCGGACGTGCCGGGGGGACGGCATGTCTGCTGCAGGCATATCGTTGCTTTAAGGGCTAAGAAAGGAGTGGGTATGAGCAGTACGCTGGTTCAGAAGTTCAAGAACGTCGGCCCGGGCGCACTGGTTGCCGCCGGCTTTATCGGTCCCGGCACGGTTACGACGTGCACGGTTTCCGGAGCAAGCTATGGCTACACCATGCTGTGGGCACTGCTGTTCGCCACCGTTGCGACCATTATCTTCCAGGAGATGGCGTCGCGCGTTGGTATTGTTTCGGGTAAGGGTTTGGGTGAAAACATCCGCGATCGTATTCCGAACAAGATTTTGATGTGGATTGCGATCGTGATTGTTATCATCGCCATTTTCGTGGGCAACATTGCTTACGAAACAGGCAACATCACGGGCGGTATTTTGGGCATTCAGGCTGTTGCGCCTGATGTTCCGATGATCCCCATCGTTGTGGTTCTGGGTATTTTGGCGTTCGCCGCCATGTGGATCGGCTCGTACAAGGTGGTCGAGGTTATCCTCACGGCTATCGTCGTGTTCATGGGCGTCGTGTTCTTTGTGACGGCTCTTGCTTCCAGCCCGGATTGGGGCGCCATTGCGACGGGCCTGTTCGTCCCCACGCTTCCGGAAGAAGGCTCGAAGGGCATCCTGACGGCAGTGGGCCTGATTGGAACCACCATCGTGCCGTACAACCTGTTCTTGCACGCGTCCGGCGCTTCCGAGCGCTTCAAGGATCCGGAGCAGGTATCCGACGCTCGTTTCGACACCGTTTTGAGCATCGGCCTGGGCGGCATCATTTCCATGGCGATTCTGATTTGCGCCGCCGCGAACATCTACGGCACCGAGGCAACCGTGGCCAACGGCAAGGACATGGCGCTTGCGCTGCAGCCTTTGCTCGGCTCGTGGGCTACGTGGATGATCGGCCTGGGCCTGCTGGCCGCCGGCTTCTCCAGCGCCATCACGGCTTCGTTCTCTGCTGCGTATGCGGTGAACGGCGTTCTGGGTTGGAAGAAGACGACCAAGGATATCCGCTTCAAGGCTATCTGGATTATCGTGCTGGTGGCTGGTTGCTGCATGGCCATCGTGCTGGGCAAGAGCCCGACCGAGCTTATCCTGGTTGCGCAGGCCGCAAACGCCATTCTGCTTCCCATTATGGCGTTCTTCGTGCTGTACTGCGCTAACGGCAAGGATCTGGGCAAGTGGAAGAACCACGTGTTCGCGAACTGCGCGGGCGTGGTCATCATCGTCATCACGCTGTTCATGTGCTATCGCAACATGTCGAGCTTCTTGGCGTCGCTTCAGAAGCTTATCGGCGGCTAACGCCTTCCCCTGTTGCTTGAGTTACGCGCGCCCGCCCTCTTGGCGGGCGCGTTGCGTTTTCGGGCTCGCGACCTGCTCTGGGCGTGAGGCGCACGGGAAGAACGCTGCTCGTTATGCGGTCGCGCGCCGGGCTCGATGCGTGCGGTGCAGGCTTTGGCGCGAAATTGCGGGTCTGCGCTCTCGGCCAAGAGCCTTCGGCAACCGTCGAATTCGTTGCGTTTCGATGACCTGGCATGTTGATGCAAGTGCTCAAAACAACTGCGGCTGATGGGTCGGTTGGGGAGCGCAGACCCGCAATTTCGCGCCAAGTTTTGCGTCGTGGGCTGTCGAACTGTTGCCGAAGCGGCCCCGGATGGCCCGCTTCGCGTGGTTCCGCCGGCGCTTTCGGGGATTTTCGGCGTTGGGGGGCTTCTGCCTCGCTCGGACGCGAGCGAGACGCCTCGAAACGCAGCCGACCGGACGACGCTGGTTTCGGCCTGTCGCCGTGCAAGGATTGGCGCGCGGGTTCGCCCGGGTTCGTCAAGGTGCTTTTCCCAGATGGTGCATGCGCCCCTATGGCATTGGTATGTTTCGTTTTGGATAACAGTTGACCAAGCCCTCTTTCGGCAGGGTATTATGAGCGCGAAACAAGAGCATAGTGTCTCAACGACCGAAGGAGCAAGTATGGAATCGAACATCGTCGAGCAAGCGCACGCTTACCGCAACCGTCTTTTCCCTGGATTCGACTCGCCGTTTTCCGTCACCGACCCGGAGTTTCAGGAGCGTTTCGACGCATTCGCTTTCGGAGAGGTTCCGGCAAGCGACAACCTTGACGACAAGACAAGGCTGATGGCTATTCTGGCGGCGCTTGTGGGGTGCCGGGGCATCGAGGCTTTTCAGGCTATGGCCAAGGGTGCGTTTAACGTGGGAGTTACCCCTGTTGAGGTGAAGGAAATCGTCTACCAGGCTGTTCCGTATCTGGGGCTTGGGTGCGCGCTTCCGTTTTTGCATGCGACCAACGAACTGCTGGAGCATCGTCTGGTTTCCCTGCCGCTTGAGGGCCAGGCTACAACCACGATGGCTACGCGTGCGGAAGCTGGCGCCAAGAAGAAGGCCGAGTTGTTCGGGGCTGATGCGGTAGGAACGGTTGCGTCGGGATATGCGGATGCGGCTCGCATCGACGGCTGGGTGGAATCCCATTGCTTCGGAGATTGCTATACGCGCACCGGTCTTGACGATGCTCAGCGCGAGATGGTCGCCTTTTGCTTTCTTGCTGCGCAAGGGGGCCATGACGAGCAGTTGACCGGTCACGCGCGAGCCAACATGCGTTTGGGGAACGACGCAGGGTTCCTGGTCAGCGTCCTGGCGCAATGCGTTCCCTACATCGGATACCCGCTTGTTCTGGATGCGCTTCGCTGCGTGGAACGCGCTGCTGGCACGTTTGAGGATGCTGACGCGTAGGTTTCGTATTGTGCGGGAGCGCGAAGTGCGCATTCCCGCTAACTTTGGCTGCGAAATAGGTCGTTCTTGTTCGACCGGGCTGGCTTTCGACGGAGGCTTCGCGCTCTTTCTGCGCGGGGCCTCCGCTTGTTTGTTGGCGGCTAGGTCGGGCGCGGTCCTCAATGCCCCGCTGCTCGCAGCGTTGAGGCCGCTGATCCCAAATTCTTGCACCTCATCTCTTCGATCGCGTATAGTCTTGGTTGCCTTCTTGGACGGTCGGGCTATTCTGCCGGCTCGACCTTCTGCACCAAGAGCGGCTCATATATTGCTAATTGAATAGGCTTCGAGGGAAGCCGACGGGTCGCTTGTCTGCTGCGCCCCGTGCGTTCTGCACCGCTGCTTGCTGTCGAACAATCCGCACCTTCCAATGTAAGGGCGCGCTTTGCGCCGCCTTCGATTGGAAGCGTGCTGTCGCGCGGTTTTTCGCTTGCGTAGCGTTTGCGCGCAGGTCGAAACGGGTGCGCGGTTTTGAAGGGAAAGGTGTTGTTATGGATCTGCTGAATCAAAAGAAAGGCCTGCTTGCCGTGGGGGTGGTTGCAGGGGCCATGCTCGCGTTGCTTGCTTACTTCGGGAATCCGGCGAACATGGCCATGTGCGCGGCGTGCTTCATTCGCGATACGGCTGGCGCGTTGAAGCTGCACAGCGCATCCGTCGTGCAGTATTTCCGCCCCGAAGTGGTGGGCTTGGTGGTGGGCGCGTTCGTGATCGCCCTGGCCACGAAGGAGTACCGCTCCACCGCGGGGTCGTCCCCGATGATCCGTTTCGTCTTGGGGTTCATCATGATGATCGGCGCGCTGGTGTTTCTTGGCTGTCCGCTGCGCATGGTCATTCGCATGGCCGCGGGCGACCTGAACGCTTACGTGGGCCTGATCGGCTTGGTGTTGGGCATTACGACGGGAACGCTGTTTCTGAAGAAGGGGTATTCGCTGGGGCGGGAGCGCGACACGAACAAGTCCGCAGGCGCCGTGCTCCCCCTTGTGCTGGCCGCGCTGATGATCATCGGGTTGACCGCGGGTGTGTTCGCCGCCAGCGAGACGGGGCCCGGCAGCAAGCACGCCCCCGTGCTCATTGCGCTGGCTGCTTCGCTTGTTGTGGGCATGTTGGCGCAGAAGGCGCGCATTTGCTTTGCGGGCGGTGTGCGCAACGTCATGCTCATGCGGGATTTCGACCTGCTGCTTCCCATTGCGGGATTGTTTGTGGTCATGCTTGTATACAACCTGGTCACAGGCAATTTCAAGCTTAGTTTCGAGGGTCAGCCCATCGCTCATTCCCAGCATCTGTGGAATATTCTGGGCCTGTATGCCGTTGGATTCGCGGCGGTGCTCGCCGGCGGCTGCCCGCTGCGCCAGATGACGCTGGCGGGTCAGGGGTCATGCGATGCCGCCGTCACGTTTTTGGGCATGCTGATCGGCGCGGCGTTCGCCCACAACTTCGGCTTGGCTGGCGCGGCGGCTTCGGCGGCTACGGCGGAAGCCGCAGCTGTGGCGGGCGGTCCTGCGCTGGCGGGGCAGATCGTGCTGGTAGGGTGCATTGCCGTGCTGTTCGTGATTGGCGCAGTCAACCTGCGCAGCAAACAGAAGAGCGCGGGCATTGCGGCGTCGTCGGCATCGGCAAGCGTTGAGGACGCATCCGCCGCAGCGGCGAACTAGACACGAAGGGAGCAACTATGATCGAAGTGGACGCGCGGGGCCTTTCGTGCCCGGAACCGGTGATGATGGCCATGCAAGCCGTGAAAGCGCACTCCGGGCAATCGGTTCGCGTGCTGGTGAGCACGGCTATCGCGCGCGACAACGTGATGGCAATGGCGCGCAGGAAAAAGAAGACGGCCGCGGTCGAGCAGATCGGCGACGATTTCGCCATCGTGATCGAGTGACGGCGAGGTTGGCATGCGGACGAAATCCCCGGTTCTTGTGGTTGCGTTCGGAACCACGACGGATGCGATGGCGATGGAGCAAGCGGGAAGGCGACGCGGTTTGCAGGGTCGGTTGATTCCCATACCGCGCCAGCTATCTGCGGGCTGCGGTCTGGCCTGGCGGGAGCCCGCATGCAACGGTCAGGCGCTGCGCCACGTGCTGGAGGCCGAGCGCATAGATTTCGACGGCCTGCATAGCATGGAGCTGTAGGGCTGTGGCCGCAAGTCGGCGTTGATGCATCAGGGGAGGTCGCGATTGATTCGCATCCTCCCCTGATTCGCTTTGCCGTGTTATTGCGCGCCGACCGGCTTGATGACGATGCCGTCCTCTTCGAGCGCGCTGCGCGTGCGGCTGACGAACGCGAGGGCGGTGGGGGAGTCTCCGTGCACGCAGATGGTGTCGGGGTGCAGATCGATCAGCTTTCCCGTTACCGAAAGGATGGCCCCGTCTCGAATGGCGTTCTTCACGCGCTCGATAGCCTGCTCTTCATCGCGAATGAGCGCAGCGGGATCGTTGCGGTTGACCAGCTTGCCCTCGTCGGTGTAGTTGCGGTCGGTGAAGAACTCTTCGGCCGTGATCAGCCCTTGCTTGCGGCCCGCGTCAACGAGCGCGCTGTTCGCCAGCCCGACCAGAACCAGGTTCGGATTCACGTCGAAGACCGCTTGCGCCAGCGCGGCAGCTAAGTCGGGGTTGATGGCCGCATGATTGTAGAGCTGCCCGTGCGGTTTGACGTGCGCAAGCTGCACGCCTTGCGCCTGGCAGAACGCTTGAAGCGCGCCGATTTGGTACACCATGTACGCGTACGCCTCGTCGGGCGACAGGTTCATGTCGCGGCGACCGAAACCTTGCAGATCGGGGTAGCCCGGATGCGCGCCGATGGCGATGCCGGCGTCCTTTGCCATGCCGACCGTCTTGCGCATGACCATCGGGTCGCCTGCATGCTGTCCGCACGCGACGTTCGCGCTTGAAACAAGCGGAATGATCTGGTCGTCCAGTCCCAGCGTGTAGCGTCCGAAGCTTTCGCCCAGGTCGCTGTTGAGGTCGATTCGGTACATAAGCCTGCCTTCTTACTCTTTCAGGTTGATGTTCTTCGTGTCGGTGATCAGCATGCAGCCCGGTGCGTGCGTGATGGCGAAGGGCGGCTTGCTGTTCATCACGATGGACTGAGGCGTGACGCCGCATGCCCAGAACACGGGAACTTCGCCCTCGCGGATTTCCACCGGATCGCCGAACTCGGGGCGCATGATGTCGTTCACGCCGATGGCGGTGGGGTCGCCGATGTGGATGGGCGCGCCGTGCACTTTCGGGATGGCGCCGGAGATCTGCACCGCCTTCACCACCTGGTTGTAGGGGATGGGGCGCATCGACATGACCATGTTGCCGGACATGCTGCCGGCGGGCGTGCACGGCACGCCGGTCAGGTACATGGGCACGTTGCAGCCCATGGTGTTGTGCCGAATCTCGATGCCGGCCTCGATGAGCTCGCTTTCGAACGAGAACGAGCAGCCGATGACGAACGACACCAGATCGTCGCGCCAGTAATCCTGGACGTTCTCCACTTCGGCCACCAGCTTGCCGTGCTCGTAAATGCGGTAGCGCGGGAAGTCGGTGGCGATGTCGCAGTCGGTGGCGCAGATGGTGGCCTCGCGCGCACCCACCTCGGTCACTTCGAGAAGCGGGCACGGCTTGGGGTTGCGCTGCGCGAACAGCAGGAAGTCGTAAGCTTGCTCTTTCGGCAGCACGATGAGGTTCGCCTGCGCGTATCCGGGGCATAGACCGCTGGTCGGCGCTGTGAACTGGCCGGTTCGGATGAGGCGCCGCGCTTCAACGGGCGATGCGGCAAGCATCTGCGCCCAAACGTCCTCGGCAACGCCTTCGGGTTTGGCGGGTTGCGGAGCATTCAGCATGGTAGAACTCCCTTCTTGGTAGCTGCGGTCTTGTCCAAGATGACGAAAGAGCTTCTCGATTTCGCGTTCGACGTTGCTAAACGAAGCTCCGTCCGTGAATCAAACCTCGCCCTTCATGAAGCGCTCGATGAAGCTGGTGTCGGCCGTGCCGGCGGCGAACGTCTCGTTCTCCATGATGGCGTACTGGAAGTCCAGGTTCGTCTTCACGCCCACGACCACCATTTCCTCAAGGGCGGTGCGCATTTTGGCGATGGCTTCGGTGCGGTCGCGTCCGTGCACGATAATTTTCGCGATCATCGAATCGTAGTAGGGCGACACGTCGTAGCCGTCGTACGCCGCCGTGTCCACGCGCACGCCGTTGCCGCCGGGCAGGTGCATCTGCGATATGACGCCGGGGGAAGGCAGGAAGCCGCGCTCGGGTTCCTCGGCGTTCACGCGGCACTCGATGGCGTGCCCGCGATAGGTGATGTCGTCCTGCGTGAACGTGAGCGGGTCGCCCGCCGCCACGCGAATCATCTCCTGCACCAGGTCGGTCCCCGTGACCATTTCGGTTACGGGATGCTCCACCTGAATGCGCGTGTTCATTTCCATGAAGTAGTAATTCAGCTGGTCATCCAGCAAAAATTCGATGGTGCCCGCCGACGAGTACCCCACGGCTTGCGCGGCGCGCACTGCTGCGGCCAGCATTTCGCTGCGGACCTCGTCCGTCATAACGGGCGAAGGGCTTTCCTCGATCATCTTTTGGTGATTGCGCTGCACGGAGCAATCACGCTCTCCCAGCGCCACCACGGTGCCGTGCGTATCGGCGATCACCTGCACCTCGACATGCCGCGGGTTCATGACGCAGCGCTCCAGGTACATGGTGTTGTCCCCGAACGCGCCCACGCTCTCGCGCTGTGCGATGTTGAACTGCTCGGCGAAGTCCGTTTCGGACAAGCTGACGCGCATGCCCTTCCCGCCGCCGCCCGACGATGCCTTGATCATGATGGGCCAGCCAATTTCGCGGGCTATGACCAGGGCTTCTTCCGGGTGGTGCACCGGTTCCTTCGTTCCGGGGACCACCGGGACGCCCGCTTCCATCATGGTCTTGCGCGCTTGGCTTTTATTGCCCATGCGGTCGATGACCTCGGGGGCCGGGCCTATGAACACGATGTCGTTTTCGCGGCAGAGCTTGGCGAACGTGGAGTTTTCGGACAGGAATCCGTAGCCCGGGTGGATGGCTTGCGCGCCCGTGCCTTTCGCCGCCGACAGGATGGCCGCGATGTTCAGGTAAGAGTCGCGCGCGGCCGGCGGGCCGATGCACACGCTCTCGTCGGCAAGGTACACGTGAAGCGAGTGCTTGTCGGCGGTGGAGTACACGGCCACTGTCTTGATGCCCATGGCACGGCATGCGCGGATGATGCGAACCGCGATCTCGCCGCGGTTGGCGATGAGGATCTTCTCGAACATGAGCGGGCCGCCTTAGGCGTGGTCGCCGGTGGCGATGCGGAACAGCGGCTGATCGTATTCAACTTGGGAGCCGTTTGCGGCAAGCACTTCCATCACGATGCCGGGTGCGGGCGTGGTGATCTCGTTCATCATCTTCATGGCCTCGACGATGGCCAGCGTTTGGCCGGACAGCACTTCCTGGCCCACCTTCACGAACGGATCCTCGTCCGGGCTGGGGGCAAGGTAGAACATGCCCACCATGGGGCTGCGCACCAGGATGGAATGATCGTCGTCGCTGGCATCCACGGCTGCGGCTTCGTGGCTTTCGGTTTTTCCGGCCAACAGGGCGCTGACGCGATCGGCCATGAGCGGCAAAGCGGTGGACGAGAGCGGCCCGTGGTTGCGCTCGAGCTCGATCTTCAGGTCGCCGTCGTCAACGCGCAGGGCCGTGAGCTCGGCCTTGTCCATAATGGCGATCAGCTCTTCGATGGCTTTCGTGTTCATGACGTCTCCTCGTATCTCTCGTTCGCTCATACCGTCGTGCGGTGGGCGGTGGTTTCCGGTGTTGCGATCTTCTCGTCGTTCGACGTGCGTACGGTTCCTAAAACGTTGCGGTTTCCGACGCGTTCAGCGCGATCGGCGCGGTCGATCCACAAGGTGTCGGCCTGCGATTTGCGCGCTTGCTCTTCCAAGATGGGGGTAAGCCTCCGCGCCGTTCGACGGGGCGATATGCCGTCGGCGCTTGGTCGGCGCACCTTGAGTGCCAGCGCTTCGAACAGGTGGGCTTCGTCGCGCAGCAAGCGCTGCGCTTCCTGGACGGAGATGGGCTCGAAGCGGATTTTGCGTCCCGGGGGTCGCTGCACGAGCCGGGGTATGTCCACCGTGGCCACCGTGCCTATTTTGGCGTATCCGCCGGTGGTCTGCCGGTCGGCCAACATGATGATGGGCCTGCCGTGCGACGGAACCTGCACGGCGCCAAGGGCGATGCCGTCGGACACGATGTCCGAGCCGTGCTTCGTCTTGATAACGGGACCGTCCAGGCGGTAGCCCATGCGGTCACATTTCGTCGTGGTGGTGAACGGCTGGCTGTAAAAGGTTTCGATTCCTTCGTCGGCAAACATATCCTCTTGCGGTCCGGGCACCACGCGTACCACGATTTCGTCTTGATCGAACTGGTAGAACTCGTCATCGTTGTCGATGCGATGGGACCCGAGGTTCGGCAGGAAGTCCACGCTTTTCGTGGTGAAGGGCAGGTAGTCCCCGGTAGTCAGCGCGCCTCCGCGCCATCCGCCCAGCTCGCACTTGAGATTGGTCGAGCGGCTGCCCATGATCTCAGGTACGCGCACGCTTCCTCCGGCAATGGCCAGGTAGCCGTAGCAGCCGGTTCGGGGTGCTTTGAACCGCAGTATGGAGCCGCGACGCACCGTGATTGCCGCGTACATGGGAATCGGCTTGCTGTCCAACGTGGGGGAGAAATCGCCGCCTGTGATGGCTATGATTGAGTTCGTGGTGAAGCGCACCGTGGGGCCTGCGAGCGCGAACTCCAGCACGGGGGCGTCGGGGTCGTTTTCCACAAGCAGGTTGGCGATGGCGTATGCTCGGCGATCCATGACGCCGTTCGTGGCGAACCCGCTGCCTTGGTATCCGAAGCGGCCGTTGTCTTGAACGGTGGTGATGACGCCGGGTTTTTTCACGACAAGACCCATGTTACTCGCCTTCCACGAAAATGCCGTACGAGTACGTGCCGGCGGCGAGCCGTGCCTCTATGGCGGTGTACTCTTCGGGCGTTATGGGCACGAATCGCAGGTATTCTCCCGCAGCGTACAGAATGGGATCCTCGCGGTCGGGGTCGTAGGGACGCAGCGGCGTGCGGCCGATGATCTGCCAGCCGCCCGGCGAAGCCAGCGGGTAAATGCCCGTTTGAGCGCCGCCGATGCCCACGCTGCCCGGCTCGATGCGCGTACGGGGAACGGCTAGGCGCGGCGTGTGCAGGCGTTCGTCCAAGCCGCCCAAATAGGCGAAGCCAGGAAGAAAGCCCAGCATATCTATAAGGTAGTCGCGCCCGGTGTGTATGGCGATGACTTCTTCTTCGGACATGCCTGCATGCTCTGCCACATTTGCCAGGTCGGGGCCGAATTCCCCTCCGTAGCACACGGGGATGGGGACGATCTTACGCACGCTCAAATCAGCTTCTTCCACGTCGCGCAGCTTGCCCCGCAGCTTCGCGGAAAGCTCATCGAACGTAACGATCAAGGGGTTGTAGTACACCATAAGCGAGCAAAACGTAGGCACCAGCTCGGTGACGCCCGCGATGGGGTCGGCCGTAAGGTTTTCCGCAGCCATGCGAATCTTGGCGCTGGTTTCCGCCGAAATCGTTTTTGCGAACTCGAGGTTAAGGGCCGAGTCTCCCGCGATGGTGATGGTGAATCCCGCCATGCTCGTCCATTCCTTGGCGTGTAGATGCTACACTGGTACGCTGGGTCGTTATGAATAAGGATTGATTGTAGCATATATGGAAAAAGCGCTCTTCTTGGCGGCGTTCTTCTTCGCCTACACCGTTCAGGCTATTACGGGATTCGCGGGCAATATCTTCGCGATGCCGGTGGGCACCACGCTGTTGGGGCTGCACTCCACCGTGGCGATTCTCAACGCCATGGGCTTTTTCGCGTGCGGGTTGCTGACCGTTTTGAACCTGAAGAGCGTGAACTGGCGCGAACTGGGCAAGATCATCGGCGTTATGGTGGTGTTCATGTTCGTGGGCATTTGGCTGGACACGCTTATGCCGCTTCACGTGCTGCTGAAGATATACGGCGTGGTTGTCATTGCGATCGGCCTGAAGAACCTGATTGTTCCCCAGCAGAAGTTCATGCCGGAGTGGGCCTTGTGGATTATCCTGGCGCTTGCGGGGCTTATTCAGGGCATGTTCGTGTCGGGCGGTGCGCTGCTGGTTATCTACGCCGTGCAGAAGCTGCGCGATCGTCAGCAGTTCCGCATCACGCTTTCGGCTACGTGGACGATCCTCAATCTCATCTATGCTGGCATTGCGTTTCAACAGGGGAATTTCACCGGGGACGTGTTGCAGATTATCGTGCTGTGCATCCCGTTGGCCGTGCTCGCCACCTTCTTGGGCAACAAGCTGCAAAAGAAAATCAGCCAGGAAAAGTTTCTCAAGCTTACGTACGTCATGCTGCTGTGCATAGGTGTCATCCTCCTGATAACTTCGTAGTTTCGCCGCCGAGTTGGAATTGGGTTACAATAAAGGCACGGCAACAGTAGGGAAGGAGCGGTCATGGCACAGCGGTACACGCGTATTTTTGCGGCGCTCGACGGGGCGTCGACGCAGGAGGCAGTGGCCCAGCGTGCAATAGCGCTCGCGGCGGACAACCACGCCGATCTGATGTTCGGTCATGTTATCGATTCGGTTCCGTACGAGGCTTCGGGCGTTGACTTCGAAGCGCTGTGCGTTGAGGGCAAGAAGCGCATCGAGGCTGATTTGGCCGATTTGCTGGCAGAGGCCCAGGCGAACGAGAACATCCCGTCGGTCGACTTGACCGTGCGCGCGGGACGCATTACCGACACGCTGGCGAAGCAGCTGATCGAGCCGGCAGACCCCGATCTGGTTATATGCGGAGAACGCGGCCTGTCCAACATCAAGTACGTGTTCGTGGGCAGCGTGTCCACGTTCCTGATTCGCAACATGCGTTGCGACGTTTTGGTGGTCAAGCAAGACTAGACTTGCTTGGGCTTGAGCGTGCGACGGCTCGGGCGTTGCTGCTTCGGCACGCGCTTGGAGCTTGCAGGTTGGGGCCGTGCGCGCTAGGTTGCGTGCGTGATGGGTTGCATCGTGTTTCAAGCGCCGTCCGTGTGGGCGGCGCTTTTGCTGGGATGCCAAGAACCCGAAACGTTTGGGGGGTGTTTCTATGGTTTTGTCAATTGCTTTTTCGGGATCGGGCCGTTTGATTCGGGCATGCTCGCGCAAACCCCGGCGGCAGGGCTCTTCTTCGGCGATTCGGCCGAGGACTAGGCTCGGACGTACGGGCGGGCGTCCCGCATGACGGCGAAGATGACCTTCAGCCTCTTTCGCGCCACGGCTTTGAGGGCCTTGTTGTGCCGCATTCCCCGCGCGCGGCACGCATCGTAGTAGCGGCCGAACTCGTTGTCAGTGCCGACGAGGGAGTTGCAGGAGAAGACGAGCAGGTTCTTGAGCTCCTTGTTGCCGGTCTTCGACGACGACGCCGAGTCCAGAGAGGTGCCCGACTGCCTGTTGCTCGGGGCGAGCCCGGTAAAAGACGCCAGCTTGTCGTGGCTCGAAAACAGGCCGATGTCGACTCCGGCGACGAGCGCCGAGGCGGTCTTCGGGCCGATGCCCGGAACGGTGAGCAGCGCCCGGTACACGGCGTCGCCGGCGAGCAGCGCGTCCATGGACTCCCTGACGGATGCCGCCCTGGCGAGGTCTTCCTCTATCCGCTCGGCGAGCATCCTCACCGCCGCGTCCTCCGCGGCCGTGTGCGGCCTGCCCGACTTCGCCGAAGCCAGGGCCGCGTCCCAAAGCCCGTCGGCCGCCGCCTCGGGCGCCCCCGACTTCTTCACGGCGAAGGTGCGGTAGCCCTTCCTGCCCGCCGCGGCTATGCCGGGGGCGCCCCCGAACCTGGACAGGACGCCCACCTGCCACGCCGCCCCCAGGTCGACGGCCGCCTCGAAGGCGGGGTCGACCTCGAGCAGCGCCGAGCGCAGGCGGTTCTTCGACTGCGTGGAGCATTTCGTCAGGAAGCGCCGCTGCGATGCGAGCAGCCTTGTCTCGGCGCCGCTGCCGGCGTCCTCGGCCACGGGCCGCAGGCACCACGGCATCCCGATGGCGGTGCGCGCGATGACCTCGGCGTCTATCTCGTCGGTCTTGGCGGCACCGGGGAACATGTCCCGGGCGCGCTTCATCGCCAGGCCCGGCAGGTAGGCGACCTCCATGCCCGCGGCCCTCGCGCGCTCGAGCACGAGGGCCCCGATGTTGCGCTTCTGGTCGACGACGACGAGCGCCCCTTCGCCCGCGAGCGCGAGCGTCTCGTCTATGGGGCCCTCCCTGTTCTCAAGCGCCTTGTTGAAGAGTATCTCCCCGGACGCCCGGGAGACGGCGCACGCCCGATGCGCCGCCTTGCCCACGTCGAATCCGATGCAGATTGTCCTTGCGGCCTCCATGATGCTATCCTTTCGGCATGTTGGCTGACCGCGCGGGCCGCAGCTTCGGCACCCACATTACAGAGCCGCGCCCTTTCGGGCCGGCAGGTTTCTATCAGCCTTCGCCGCGGCGCCCGTCCCCGGTGGCAACACCCCCCGGGCCTTCGCGAGAGGCAGGGACGAAGGGCCATCCGGGGCGGGTCGGCCAGCAACCCCGCAGGGTCTGCTTCATCGTAATCCGCTTGCGGATCGAGCTGGAAAAGAAAAGACCCGGCAGAGCCAGGTCTAACTGTAATGGGGGCGCGTGCCTGGAACGCGCCCCGGGGCATGTGCGGAGCGCTTTCGAGGCGTGCCCCGAGGCATGCTCTCCCAAGCGTGCCCCGAGGCGTGCCTCCCCCCAAACGTGCCCCAAAATCGCGGCTCTGCGCTCCACGAAGGCTTCCGCGCGCGCATGATTTTGAGCACTTGCATCAAAAGAGCAGGTGGGAAAACTCTAGTGAACCGGTCTATTATTTAAGGTGCGTTTTAGAGAGCACAGGCCCGCGATTTCGTGCCAAGTGGAGGCATGCCCGCTGCTAAATTGCCGTCGGCGCATGGTCGAGGGCCGCGTCGGTCGTCCGCCAGTTGACGAAGGCCATGAACGGGCGGTTTTCCGGGGTGGGTCGGCCTGCGCTCGGATGCGCGGCGTTCGCGCACGAACCCGCTCCTCCGCACGGATCCGCTCCCCGTGCAAACCCGCGTCCCGCGCGAACCCGCTCCCATATCCGCTTCGCACGCCCGCCGCTTGCCTGCGTTCGGCGGAATCGGTTTTGCAGCGAAAGCTTCTCGCTTGGTCAAATGCTGTTTGCTAGAGGGCCTTGCGCTTGAGGAGCGCCAAATCGGAATCAAGCGACATCAAGTTGACCGGGCGCGATTTGGGCATCCTTCTCGCAAGGCGCGCAAACCGGAATTCAACTTGCGAAAACCCCACTCTGATATTCGCCCAAGACGGCACGCGTTCTAGGTCGAACCTTTTCTCGGGTGCGGTCAAACGTATGTCAATGGGGTCCAACGGCGAAGAGACGTGCTGCCAAAAAGAACAGGACCCTGGCAAGGGTCCTGTTTAAAGGCGGGGCTTCTTGGAGCGCGGATTGTCGCGGATCCGCTCAGGCTGGAATTTATGAAAACAGCCCATACAAGGAGGTGCCAACGGCAACGAATGGGTGTTTCCAACGTTCCCGCCTTGCATATACTATAGTTCCTTGGCTACTGATTATCAATATATAAAAAATTGATACTTACTATATTGATAATTGATAGTATAGTTGCTTCAAGTTGATAGCAACCGGATGGAGGCGGCATGGGACGATGTGCGACCGAGGATATCGTAGAGCTTATGAACAACGAATGCTTCTATCGACTGCGCAGCGTTATCGACAGAGGGTTGCTGCTGTTCGAAGATCTCGATCAATACGAGCTCCCGGAGGGGTACACGAAAGACGAGATTTGGTTGATCTTGACTGCCATTCGCAAGCAGGTTGCCATATTCGTTCCCGACGATCCGTATCGCGAGGCCGATTGCTGGTTCATAACCACAAGCGCCATGGCCTTCGACTCGAAGATGTTGGAGATGCGGTGCATGGCGGGCTTTCCGCTGGACAAGGCGCTTGCGTCCTTGAAAGGATCTCCGTTTGTCACGCGCTACATCGAGCGCACGCTGGCTCGGGTTCTGGAAACGGAGGGCGCGCAGGTATCCGACGATCGGATACACGAGATATTCCTAGGCGGTCCGCTGCGCAGTGATCTTGACCGTGTGATCAGCAACTACTTTGAAGTGAGCAGCGACGCCGACCTGCTTGCCGAGCGCGATATCACGTACGGACTGGTCGAAACGCTGTACTATCGATTAACCGAAGGGGTCGACGTTCGCAACGTGCCGCGCAGGGGCGAAGTGTGCCCGCTTGACGAGCGCATTGCGCCGCCCACCTCGGCAGCCGCGATCGACGCCGTATGCCGCCGCGCCCGGCTTGACGACGACGAGTTCCGGTTTGGTCCCGTGCTGCGCATAATCAACGTGTCCTGGTTCTTTTGGAACTTCGACGTGTTTCCCTGCCTGAACTCGCTGGTGGGCGTTTTGCTCAGGAACATCATGGCCATCAAGTGGGGCTATCCGGTGCTGAGCTGGCTTCCCGTGGGATACTACCCCTTCGGGGAGTTGAACACGCCGCGCATGAAAGCGCTGTTTACCAACTGGTCGGTCGATTACGGGTTCGGTTTCGACTTCACGTCCTATTTCTCCACGTACGTCAAGCTGTACTTGGCGGAACTTGACAAACTGGAAGCGTCGGTCGAGCAGTTCCAGCGGCTTAGCGACCTGATCGGCCGCATGTTCGGCGCCGATTTGAATTACCGTCAGCGCTCCATTCTTGCGACCTTGTGCAAAGAACCCGACGCCCTGTTGCGCATCGGGCCTCATCAGCGTACGTTTCGTGTGGCGTATGCAACGGCTCGGGGCGATTTTCTGGAGCTTGAGCAGAAGCGGTACCTTGTACGGGAGCAGCGGGGACGAGCGTTCGTGTTCCAAGCATGCCCGGAGCTGCGTGAAAAGATCGTCAGCCTTGGCGAGGCGGCTTTCGAAGAGCCGGGGCAGCGCGAGTGATTGAGGGACGCGACTTGAGCCGAGCGCGTGCGAAGCTTTCGCTGAACAGCGCGCCTCCCAAGATGAGCGCACCGCCGACAACCTGGATGGGCGCGAGCGATTCGTGCAGCAAGGCGGCGGCTAGAATCACGGCAGAAAGCGGCTCGAGGTAGCCCAGCACCGCTACGGTTTGCGCGGAAACGCCGCCGAAAGAAGAAAAGTACAGGTAGCACCCGAGCCCTGTGTTGATCAAGCCCAACGTAAGAATCCAACCCCATTCATCGGGTGCTATGCGAAATCCCAGATCGCCTTTCCAAGCCATGAACAAAAGCACAAGAAAGAAGCTGGTCACCAGTTGAAGGGCGGAGCTTGCGACGCCGTCCACGCGGTCGGCTTTCTTGCTGAAGATCACCATGGCGGCGTGCATGATAGCCGACATCCATCCGCAGAACATGCCCCAAGCGGAACCGCCGCCGTCAAGCGTTTGCGCGTTCACCAAGACGGCTCCAACAAGCACGGTGCAGAATCCTACCACGTTGGAAAACGTAAGCCGTTCCTTGAAGAGAAACGGGGAAAGTATCATTACCATAATGGGAGCGCAGTAATAGGCGAGCGACGAGATTCCAACGCCTACCAGGCGATACGCCTCGTACAGAAAAATCCAGCTTGCACCCATGGCTGCGCCTGACGCTGCCAGGTACACAAGGTCGGCTCCTTTGGGCAAGCAGGCGGGCAAGCGTCGGGCGGCAATCAGGACGCACACCATCAAAGCGCTCCCTATAAGGGTGCGCAGCAAAACGATGGCATCGCTTGGCAGCGTGATGTGGGCGGCAATGATGCCGTTCGAGCCGAATAGGATCAGCGAGGCGATGAGTTTCACGTACGAAGATTTCATACGCGTTAGTGTGACACGACTTCATCGGATGCGAAAGCGCGCATCGCTCGCAAGCGCGTTTCGGATTGCCGCCGGAACGGTCGGACTTGTTTCAGGGCTGGTTTGGTTGCGGAAGCGAAAGCGGCGCTGTTGGAGGAAGGCTGCTTTTCGAGCGTGCGTGCAGTGCAGCCGGTTTGCACGTGAAGCTCCGCGCATCGATGACCTGCCGTTTGCGTGCGAAGACGCCTCGCGCGCATGACGTTGTGCTACTCTTGTCCGAAAACAATGCGAGACAAGGGAAGTGATGACGTCATGGTGAACGAGAGGATGTACGGGCTGGGGAACGAGCCGTCGGCGATTCGCGAGCTGTTCGCGTACGGGCTGGTGCGCAAGGCTGAAATCGGCGCCGACAACGTGTTCGACTTCAGCATTGGAAACCCGAGCGTCCCCGCGCCCGACGCGGTGAAGCAGGCTGCGCTCGAACTGCTCGATCAGCCAGCCGTGTCGCTTCATGGCTACTCGCCTGCCGCCGGCGTGCCCGAGGTGCGCGCCACCATCGCCGAGAGCATCCGCCGCCGCTTCGACGTGCCCGCTTCGGCTGAGCACATTTACATGACCGTGGGCGCGGCGGCCTCCATCGCCATATCCCTGTCGGCCGTCACGCAGCCGGGTGACGAGGTTATCGTGATCAGCCCCTTCTTCCCGGAATACAAGGTGTGGATCGAAACGGCTGGCTGCGCGTGCGTAGAGGTTCCCGCGCACGTGCCCGATTTTCAGCTTGACATCGATGCCTTGGCGGCGGCCATCGGCCCCAAGACCAGCGCCGTTATCATCAACACGCCGAACAACCCCGTGGGCGCCGTGTACTCGCGCGCGAACCTGGAGGCGCTTGCGAAGCTCCTGACCGAGAAAGAGGCTGAACTGGGTCGCGAGCTGTTCCTGATCAGCGACGAGCCCTACCGCGAAATCGTCTACGAGGGCATCGAGGTCCCCTACGTGCCGTCTTTGTACGCGCGCACCATCGTGTGCTATTCGTACTCGAAGTCGCTTTCGCTTCCGGGCGAGCGCATCGGGTACGTGTTCGTGTCCGACGCCATGGACGACGCGGACCGCGTGTTCGCCGCCGTGGCCGGGGCGGGTCGCGCGCTCGGCTACATTTGCGCTCCGGTGCTGTTCCAGCGCGTGATTGCCGCATGCGTGGACCAGCCGAGCGACGTGGAGGCGTATGCCGAGAACCGCAAGCTTCTGACCGACGGCCTGAGCGCGCTGGGGTACGAATACGTGGAGCCGCAGGGCGCGTTCTACCTGTGGGTGCGCGCGCTGGAAGACGATGCGCAGGCGTTCAGCGATCGCGCCAAGGAGCACGAGCTGCTGATCGTGCCGTCCGACAGCTTCGGCGTGGGCGGCTGGGTGCGCATCAGCTATTGCATCGCGCGCGAAACCATCGTGAACAGCATGCCGGCGTTCAAGGCGCTCATGGAGTCGTATCACGGCTAGGACCTGTCGTGCAGCTTGGTGAAGCTTCGGCTTGCCGGGTTTTTCGATGCTGGCGAATGCCGTCGTGTTCCGTTGGCATCGAAGCGCAGCGGCGCTTGTTTCGTCTTCCGATCTTCAGGGGGCGCTCCGGGGCGAGGATTCGTCTCGGAGCGCCCCCCTTCTTACAGCAGTTCCAGCAGCTGGTCTACGGCTTCGGGCCTGGTTGCCCAGCTGGTTGCGAAGCGAACGACGGTGCGACCGTCGGGCGTGCGCTCCCAGAATCCGAACGAGACGTCGCGTGCCAGGCGATCGCGCGTGGCGTCGTCGAGGATTACGAACTGCTGGTTCGTGGGTGAATCGATGGCTAGCTGGTAGCCCTTGCTGCGGAATCCTTGGGCGATGCGCTGCGCCAGATCGACGGCGTGGCGCCCCATCGCTTCGTAGCGAAGCTCGTCCTTGTCCTCCTCGAAGAGCGTAGCGAACTGAATGCCCAGCACGCGCCCCTTCGCCAGCAGGGCCCCGCGCTTCTTGACCAGCGTGAAGAAGCGCTCGTCCAGCGGATGCCCGAACGCGGCCAGGTTCTCCTGGGATGCCGGGCGCGAGAACACGACGGCTTCTCCGAACAGCGCTCCCACCTTGGTCCCGCCGATGTAGAACGCGTCGCACAGGCGCGCGATATCGCGCAGGGTGACGTCCGATCCAACGGCGGCCAGCCCGTAGCCAAGGCGCGCGCCGTCCAAGAACAGGCGCATGCCGAAGTCGTGGCACACGGCGGCAAGGTCTTCCAGCTCGGGCAAGGCGTACACCGTGCCGTACTCGGTGGGGTGCGATACGTACACCACGCCCGGCGCTACCATGTGCTCGTGGTTGGCGTCGTTCCAGTACGTCTCGCACAGGTTGCGCACGTCGTTGGCATGCAGCTTGCCGTTATGGTGCGGCAGCGCGAGCACCTTGTGGCCGCAGGCTTCCACGGCGCCTGCTTCATGCGTGTGGATGTGTCCGGTGTCGGCCGAGATCACGCCTTCCCAGGGGCGCAGCAGCTGGTCGAGCGCCACTGCGTTCGTCTGCGTGCCCCCAACCAGGAAGTGCACCGATGCTTCGGGTGCGTTGCAAGCGGTTCGCACCAGGTCGCGCGCCGCTGCGCAGTAGTTGTCGGTGCCGTAGCCGGGCGTTTGGTCGAGGTTGGTGGCTGCAAGACGTTCGAGGATGGCCGGGTGAGCCCCCTCCATGTAATCGCTGTCGAAGTGAAGCATGGCGTGCGTTCGGGTCCTTTCTTGCTGGGAGAGCGCACGGCTTTGCCCGTTCCGCAGTTCAGCGGCGACTTGGCAGTACGCGTCTTTTCGGGACGATGATCCGATGCGGCTCGAGCGCGAACAGCTCGGTTGCCGTTAGGGTTTCCTCGCATGATAGCGCACCGTAGCGGCAAGTTTCGGCGCAGACCCCGCAATCGCGGCAAAGGGGAGCGTCGAATTCGAGCACCGTGCCGCCGCCCGCCGCCTTGCCGGCCTTGCGCAGCGCGCCGGTGGGGCAGAACTGGGCGCACAGCGTGCATCCCGAGCAGTGGTCGACGTCGATGCTCAAGCGCGGTGCAAGGCTGCGCGGCACAACGGGGTTGTTGGCGGGCAGCCCGAAGCCGTGCAGGTCGTCGAGCAACTGCCAACGTCGGCGATCGGGTTCGGGGTCCGTTGCGGCGCGGTGCGGGTTGACCAGCGATTTTACAGGGGTTGGCAGCGCTTCGGCTGCCGCATCTGCCAACGTCGAGCGCGCCTGCGAAAGCAGATCGCGCCGCGAAAGCTGCCCGGCGGGGCTCTGTGCGTCCGCCAGGCTTTCGGCTTCCTCGCATGCGCATGTTGTTAGATCGATGCCCCAGATATGGGCGATGCGCTGGGCGTCCAGGGCGGCCTGGGGAAGCCGCGTCACGGCCTGACGATGTTCGCAGGAGGCGCAAGGAGCGCTCAGGAGGAAAACGCGCTGTGCGCCAGCGCATGCAGCATGCAGGATGAGTGCAGCGTCCACCCAGGCCAAGCAAGGAAGAATCAGGGTGCGTTCGACGTCGAGCCCCAGGTTCTCTGCGCCGCGCACGCAGGCGAATCCCATCGTTGCGGGGTTTGGGGCGAACGGCGGATCGTCCGCTTCGCCGTATTCGCACGCTGCACGCTGCTCTGCTTGGGCTTGCTCTCGGGCGGCGGATCCCGCCGCTGCGCACGCTGCGAGCAGCGTGTCGTCATCGTGCGGGGAGATTGCGATCAGCGCATCAACGGGGCAGGCAGTCACGCACGCTCCGCAGTACGCACAGCTTTGCAGATCGATGCGCGGGCCGGAAGCGGCGTCTTTGCCGATGGATTCGTATTCCCTGGCGCCGCAGGTTCCCGCTTCTACGCGTGCTGCTCCCGTGGGGCAAGCGTCAGCGCAGGTCGTGCAACTGGCGTGCAGGTCGCGCTCGGAAAGGCAGCGTCCGCTCGTCAGCACCGCCAGTGGCGGCCGGTCGACAATCCGCTGCGCAACATCTATAACGTTCGGCATGGCGCGTCCCCCTTGCTTGCGCGGTTTCGCAACGCCGTTGCACGGGCGCTACGACGTGTAGTGCTGCATGTAGTCCAAAATCTCCTGACGAGAGTGCAGGCCCGTCTTCGCGTAGATGCGCTTGATATGCGCATGCGTTGTGCCGGGGCTGATGAAGAGCTCTTCGGCAACGCGCTTTTGCGTGAATCCTAGCGCGTACAGGGCCAGTACCTCCACCTCTCGTTCGGAGAGCATGAACTGTTTGCCTATCTCTTCGGCGTTGTGCTGCATGGACGCTTGGCGCATGTCGGCAAGCGTTTCGTGCTCGTCGAGGCCCATGATCTTCGACAGCACGCTTTGCTGCTTCTCTTTCCGCTTGTCTTCCTTCTCGTTTTCCAGTTGGGCAACGCTTAAGAACTGCGTGAGGACCACCTGGGTTGACAGCACGATAGCCGTTCCCATGACGGCGCACATGAGCATGTCGTTGGCGGACAGCTCGTAGAACTCGATCAGGGCCACGCGCGTGACGGCGCGGCACCCCCAGCACACCATCCAGCCTGCGATGGCGTAGTAGTACGGGTCGCGCCAGCCGCAGCTCATGAACGCGATGATGATGTACCAGCTGAATGCCACCATGAGCGCGTTGAGCGTGGTGGTGAAGATGGCGCCGATGTCCAGCGCATCCGGAAACGCCGCATAGCAGATCAGCGCCAGGCATGCCAGCAGTTCCATCAGCACGAAAATCCCCACGGTCATGATGCGCTGATGCCGCTTCGCAACCAGGAAAACGATAGTGCCGCTGATGCCTACGACTACCAGGAATTCGATGAACCGCGTAACGGGCGTAAACGATATGGGCTGGCCGTTGGGGTATCCGCGCAGCATGCCGTCGACTGCGGCCAGGCACCCGACGCCGATAGCGGTAGCTATGAGGAATCGCTTGCTGGTCAGCATGCTCTTTGCAAATCCGAAGTAGTCGCTAGGAAGCGTAATGGAGCGGATGTCGTGAGCAAGCGCCTGCTTGCGTGCCCAGCGGATGCAGGGGTATTGCGCTAGAGCGAGGGCGCACGCCACCAGGTTTCCCAGGGCGATGGGCATGAGCGTGCACAGATAGATTTCAATTTCGCTGAGGATGAGCGCGGCGAACACGTACACGGCGGCCGTGATGGTTGCCGCCCCGCGCGCTCGCAGCAGCCAGTAGAAAATGGCCCCCGACGACGCAAGGGTGCACAAGGTGCTCATGGCGAAATGGGCTTCCCAGCTTTGCACGCCGAACATTTCGAACGCGCCCAGAGCTGCAAGGCCGACGGCTTCGAAGAAGATGCAGACGTGCACGAGCGCGTTGGTAAACGACTTCTTTACCCTTCGCTTCGTAATGGCGATGTACAAGAAGAACACGCCCAGGAAAGCGAGCGCCACCAGCATGGCTCCGTCGGTGAGCATGCCCGCATCGGTGCTGGTGTAGCTTCCGTAGCTTGCTACGATCAGGCCGGCGCGACCGAATGCCAAGCCCACGATCGAGGGCAGCAAAGGCGAGAATTTCCGAAATTCATTGCGAGCGCCGTCTTCCTGCTCGCCTTCGAGCGGTGCCGGGGCGAACAGCGACACCTCGTCATGCTGACCAGCTTCTCCTGCAGCATCGTGCAACCGATCGTCCAACCGTGCCCTCCCCCGAAGCGATCCGTTGATATTCCTGATAACAAGGCCTTTCTTGCAAATTATCCCCAAAGAGGGTACGGAAGCCTTGCGTCGAGGCTCATCATAGCACAGTGTTCTATTCAGGTTTGTAACGGGCGCTTGAGGCTAAGGAGGCGGGGTCGTGGGAGATACGAGAGACGTATACCTCGAGCCGAACGAGCGGGCGGTTATCCGCACCGCCGATGTGTACCAGACGATTATCGACGACGGGGTGTCGGGGTATTCCGATACCCTGCTTGCCGTGGTGGCGAACTTCAGCAACGGCGGCGCGCCCGAGGGTTTCAACGCGCAGAGCATGGTAGGGAAGTCCAAGCGCGGCGAGGTCGCGTTGAGGCTGTTCGCTGTGGTCGATCCGGCAACGGGAACGCTTGCGCGCGTAGGGTTCAAGACGCGCGGCTGCCTTGCCATGACGGCGTGCGCGAGCGTGGTTTGCTCTATGATCGAAGGGAAAACCTTTGACGAAGCGCTTGCCGTGTCTGCCGAGGACGTGAAGGAAGCGCTCGACGGCGTTCCGTGGGACAAGGCTCATACGCCGGTGTTCGCCGTGGAGGGCGTGCGCGCTTTGGTCGGCGACTGGCTCATCCGCCAAGGGGCGACGCTGGATCGGCTGAATCGCGAACTGCCGTGCGACGAATATTCGGTCACGTGCATGCTGTGCGAGCACTGCTCGCTGCGCGATTCGCGCATTGACTTGCAGGTGAGCGAGGCATTGGCGAAAGCGGGCGTGAGGGCATGAGCGAGGTGCAGGATACGCTGTCGGCGGGCGCCGATCTTCAGGATGCGCCCTGCGATTGTGAAGCGGCTGAAGAAGTTGTCGATCAAGAAGCGGTTGCGTTGGAACTTGCCGAGCGCAATGCGCTTGCGGCCGTGTTCGACGACGTGCGAGAGCAGTCGTCCGACAGCCAGTTGGTCGAACCGACGCGCTGGGTTGACCTGGAGTTGGTTCCTGCCCATATGACGGCGGACGAATTCGAGATGTTCGTGTACGAGTACCTTGAAGACCAGCAAGCTGCTGCTCAGGAGCAGGCGAGCGAGGACGAACCTGCCGTTGTGTATCGAAGCGCCACGCGCGCAGTGGGGGTTCCTCCTGCGATTGTGGCGCCCGCGCCTGTCGAGGAGCCGGACGGCGCCGCTTCCGTGGATTGCGCCTGTTCGCCGGCGTTGGATGACGCCGTGCTCGAGGTTGCCGATGCCGGCAATCTCGAGGTTGTTGATGTTGCCGTCGATCTGGACGAAGCGGCTGCTTCGGAGCCTTCTGTGCAAGACGATCGCAGCCCCTTCGCCAATTTGAACATTCCCGCAGGTTATCGGCTGGTCGAGCTTGAAGGGGAGTGGGTTTTGGTTCCGACCGACGAAGACCCGGAGCCCGTCGAGCGCGTGGTCGATTGTACCGGGATCGTGGCTTTGGTGGGAGCGCGCAGCTACTATCTGTACGACAGCGGCCGCATGACCGACACGTTTGCGCACTGGGCGTTTTTGGCGGCCGAGGACAACAACGTGGTGACGTTCGTGGATTGCATTCGCGAGGAATCCCGCGTCTACCCGCGTCCGCTGCCTGCATCGAGCTTGAAGAACCCGCCGTTTCGGTTGACTGACGAGGAGATTGACCGAGCATGGGACGAGGTGCGCGAATCGGGCCTCTATCCCGATGTTCAGCAGACGCGCGCATCGAACGGCGACGTGTACTACTTCTCGACCGAGTACCTTACGCCCACATACGCGGGCTCTCTTGCCGAGTGGGCTTCCGTCGAGCGCTACATGAACGTGTAGCTCGCTTTGCGGGCCGGGCCGGCGGCGATGCGCCGTTGCCCCCGCGTCTGCCGCCGACGTGAACCCGGCTGCGCGCGGCTCGGGGCGGGCCGCGGAGCCTTGCGCAGCCGGGCTCACGTCGGCCCCTTCTCATGGCCTTGCGCACGAAAAACCGCCATCGCTGGCAGGTTCTTGCGGTTTGGGGTCGTCGGAAGACTCCTTGCTTTTGGCGGTAATAGAGCGATCTCGCGTTACGCCAGGTCAAAAATCTATAGAAAATTGCTAGGTGTTCGGATGCCTCTCATCGCACTTCGACAACGACCTCAAACCGTCAAAACCTGCCAGCAAACGCGGTTTTTCGTGCGCAACGGGGCGAAGGGGGGCGCGGGGCTTGCGGATGCGTGCCCCATGCGGGATGCGGGCCCCGTGCGGGATGCGATCCCCCCGCAGCAGCGTGGGCGCAAATCGGGGCCTGTGGCAAAAACGGAGAACCTCGAGGGCGCCCGCACGAACGGCGCGCCGGTAAAAGGCGTGGTCACATTTGAAGTGCGGATGAAAAGCGGCTTCATTCGGTTTTGCGGGCGTTCGGGATTGTCTCAGCCCCCCTCGCGCCCAACTTTTCCACCGCCCCTCATCTGCCATTCCCGCTACCCTGTTACACAGCGAGGCCCCGGAGCAATTCCGGGGCCTCGTGCTTGGAGGGAGGGGGAGAGGGGTACGGGCATCTGGCTTGCGCCAAGGTGCCCGTATGCGAAATGGCGTTACGGCAGCAAGTTCAAGCCGGCAAGTTCTTCCTTGACGTCGGCCATGCCGTAGTAGTCCAGGCAATCCTTCGTCGGGCAGCCCAGCTTTTCGTCCCAGCCGAACTTAGCGTACGTCATTTCGAGCGCCTTGTTCCAGTCGTCGCGATCCATTTTGTCGGTGCCTTCGGTGAAGGGCTGCTTGTCGGGATCCTTGGTGAACACCCACTCGGTGATGACGTCGTGGACGTTGCGCATGTCGTTGCAGCCTATCGTGCCGTCGGGGTCCATCATGCCGCGCACCGTTGCGGCACGCTGCAGCGTCATGATGCGCGCGCCCGCTTTGTACAGGTCATCCGTGGACACCTGCTCGCCGGTGACGGCGGTGAAGAACTTGGCTTCCAGATCCAGGTCGCCGCGGTAATCGCGCGTCTTCGAGGGGCTCATGGACATGGGCCACACCCAGTTGCACAGCGTAAGCGAGTCGTGCAGCACGTCGGTCACGATGCTCCACCAAGCGAAGTTCGCCTTGTGCTCGTTCATGGGGGTGTAGTTCTTGTCGGCGTCGATGGCGTCCTCGCCGCCCCAGATCTCGGCAGCTATCTGCTTCTTTAGGTCGAAGGGCAAGCCGCAGCCCTGGAAGTTGACGGCGGAGTGGATCATGTCGTCGCGGTTGAACATCATGTTGTACACGCCGCCCACCTGGCCGAAGCATTCGATGGCGTGGTGCACGGGCCAGCCGCGGTAGTTGATCAGCGCGGAAGCCGGCTTGTCGAACCATCCCATGTCGTCCCAGCGCTTGCACCACACGATGGGGCCGTGCGCGATGTAGGACATCTCGTTGTCGCCCTTGGCAATGTGCTGCAGCACCTTCACCATCAAGCTGGGATCGTTGCTCTTGAGGCCCTCCCAGTCGAACAACGCGTATTCCTCGGGCGGCAGCACGCGCTCGAAGATGCCGGTCGCGTAGCAGTGCGCGATGTCGCGGTACAGCTGCGCGTAGTTGCACCACAAGCCCAGGTCGTCGACCGTAGAGCCCATAGCCTGGTTCCAAATTACAAAATCCTCGGAGCCGTTTTCAACGGTGGTCTTGTCTCCCAAAATCTTGATCATGTACAGGAACGGGAAGTTCGGCACGCAGGTGTTGCCCGTGATCTCGAAGCCGCCGTTGTCCTTGCTGCCGGGTACGCGCAGGTCCGAGTAACAGTGGATGGGGCAGCTGTGGCAGCCGTTCATCTTGATGGTGTACTTCTCGGCTTCAGGGCCGTCGTCCTTTACGGACTTCATGCAGCGGTAGCCCACCGTGTTCAATTCGCCGGGCTTGGGCTCGCCGGTTTCGATGGGGCCGCCTTCGGCCTGCGCCCAGTACAGACCCTTGCGCGCCGTCCAGCGGGAGCCCTTGTCGTAGTACTCGGCCCATTCCTGCTGCGTGGAGGGAACCACGTGGTTGTTGTTCGATCCCACGATATCGCGCAGCATGTAGTCGGACAGCTCCGCTACCGTTTGCGGGTCGGCTACGTTCACGCTGCCGTTGCCTTCGACCACCAGAGCCTTGATCTTCTTCGATCCCATGATGGTGCCCACGCCGGCGCCTGCCGAGTGGTTGCGCGAGTTCATGAGGCATGCGTACGGAACCAGGTTCTCGCCGGCGGGGCCGATGGTGGCCACGCATGCGCTCATGCCCTCGATGCGGTTCAGCGTTTCGGTGGTGGCGCGGGTTCCCATGCCCCAGATGAAGCTGGCGTCCTTGATTTCCACCTGGTCGTCTTTGATGTGCAGGTACACGGGCTTGCTGGAAGCGCCCTCAAGCACGATGGCGTCGTAGCCGGCCAGCTTGATCTTCGCGCCGATCATGCCGCCGCAGTGCGCATCGACCGGAAGGTGGTCGGTGGTGAAGGTGGACAAGAAGCTGATGGTGGTGCGGCCGGCCAAGGGCACGCCCGATGCCGTCAGGGGGCCAACGGCGAAGACGATCTTGGACTCGGGCGCCAAAGGATCGGTTCCTGCGGGAACTTCGTCGTAGATGATCTTGTTGGCAAGGCCCATGCCGCCGATGTAAGCCTTGTAGGGGTCGGTCGGTTGCGTCGTGATCGCGCCCGTGCTGAGGTCGACGCGGAGGATCTTACCGGCCCATCCGTACGATTTTTCGTCAGCCATGTTTGCATCTCCAAATTCTTGATAGTCGGCTCTTTGTTGTGTGAGAACCCAGGGGATGCGTGCGGAACACGGTGACAGAATTCGTCGCCGCCCAGTATGCCTTGCTCTTCTGAAGTGCGCGTACCCTGTTTGAGGGTATTTCGCAAAAATGCCCGATTAAAGCCAAAAGCACCTCAAAGAGGGTAGGGACGTTTGCGTAGGGTAGGCATACTGCAATTGTTGTGTGAACCAGGAAACGCAGAAATGCAAGGATAGCGCGGGACGGGCCTCCCTGGGCGCAAAGGAAAGCGCTCGCAGGGCGGCGAAACCACTGAAACGAGACTCACCATATATGTGAGGGGGGAGTATCAGGCTATGTCAGATACCAATCTGAACAACAACACCTCCGAGGAACAGCGCGCTCAGGCCAAGGAGCCCGCAGCGGCTGGATCCGCTGCGACGCCCGCCGCGTCCGAGGAGACTCCGAAGAAGAAAAACATCACGCGCCGCGACGTGCTGGCCATGGCCGGTTGCGGTGTAGCCGGCTTGGTGGTCGGTGGCGTGCTGGCTTCGTGGGGCGTGACGTCCGCCTCGATCGCCTCGGGGCGCATCGACATTCGCACGACGCCCACCAAGATGATCGTGACCGACCGTGCCCGCTGTTCGGGCTGCCAGCGTTGCGAGATGATGTGCACGCTGAAGAACGACGGTCGCGTGTGCCAGCACATTGCTCGCGTGCGTGTGTGGGAAAACTACAACTGGGGGGCCGGCCCCGACACCGGCGACGGCGTGTTCGGCGACGGCAACGGAGCTTGCGAGTTCACGGTGGAGCATTGCAAGCAGTGCGCCGACCCGCAGTGCATGAACTACTGCCCGGTTCACGCCATCTACTGCGACGAAGAAAGCGGCGCGCGCACGGTAGACGTCAAGAAGTGCATCGGATGCGGCATGTGCCACATGGCGTGCCCGTGGAACATGCCCGTGGTGGACTCCGAAACGGGCGTCTCGACGAAGTGCATTTCGTGCGGCCGCTGCGCCGAGCAGTGCCCCAATGGCGCCATCAAGTTCATCGACTGGGAAGACATTGCTCAGAAGGTCATCGATCAGGGCGTCGTGAGGACGGCGACCCTCGTGCAGGGATAACCCCGGTTCATCTGTTGTTGATGCGCGACAAGCGCATGATTCAAGGAGAGGAGGAAAGGCGATGATGAAAGACGAGGCCATGCTTTCGGTGCTGTCGATGTGCTTTGCGCCGGTTGAGGAAGCCGAATGGAAGCAGGCGTCGACCGGTGCCGCGTGGTCGGATTTCCTTGACGCCGCGCGTTGCGCCATGCAGGACGATCGAGCCTTCGGGGAAACTCCCAGCCCTATCGCCAATGCGCGCAGGCGTTGCCCGTTGCAGGAATTTCTTTCCGTCGGCGAGGTGAACGCCTTGTTCCGTCCTCCTACGTACCAGGAAAAGCGGGCGTTCGCGGCTCGGCATTTCGTTGGCGGGCTTCCCGAGTCGGCTTTGCCCGTCGAGTCTTTGTACCGACCTTGGACCAGCGCGGCAGGATCTTCGCCGTTCTTGCGCAATACGGGTGGATTGTACTGGGGGGATTCGGCGCTGTACATGCGCGATCTCATCGAGCGCTTGGGCTTTCAGGTGCCGCCGGAGTTTTCGGCGTGTCCCGATCATCTAGCCCTTGAGCTTGATCTTGCGGCAACGCTGCTGCGTTTTGACATGCGCGACGAAGCGCGACTGTTCCTTGTGGAACGGCTTGGCTGGCTTACGGCGTATCGGTTGCGGTTGCTGTCGCTTGAAGACGATGCGAGTTTCTACATTGGCCTGATCGACGTGCTCATGGGGATATGGGCGCAGGTTTCGCCGACGGAGATGAGCGCATGACGGGTGTCGAGCACATCGAATGCACGTGCATGCATATAGAGAGGAAACAACTATGTCAGAACACGCTATAACCAGGCGAGGCTTTCTGGCTGGGAGTGCCGGGGCGGTCGCGCTTGCGACGGCGTCCGGGTTCGTGAGCTTCGACGCGTGGCAGCAGGCTCACGCTGACGAGCCGACGAACGGGGAGACGAAGACGGTCCACACGCTGTGCAATGCTTGCTCGAGCAAGTGCGGCTTCTCCGCCTACGTCGTGAACGGGCGTTTGACGAAGCTTATCGGCGACGCCGACCATCCCTACGCCAAGGGCAAGCTGTGCGCCCGCGGCTACGGCTATTCCCAGATTGCCTATTCGAAGGATCGTCTGACCGATCCGCTCAAGAAAAACGACAAGGGTGCGTTCGAGGCCATCACGTGGGATCAAGCATACAGCGAGATCGCCGAAAAGGTGAAGGGCATCATCGCCTCCGACGGCCCTCAGGCCCTGGCCATGGTCCAGGACCCGCGCCCGTCGGGCAAGTACTACACGAAGCGCTTCATGAACGCGCTGGGTTCGGCGAACGTGTACACGCACGGCGCCGCCTGCAACCTGTCGAAGGAAGCCGGCTTCACGCAGGCTATCGGCGCGGGCAATTACTCCAGCGATGTGGCGAACTCCAAGATGACCATGTTCATCGGCCGCAGCTACGCTGACGCCATTCGCCCCAGCTCGGTGGCTTCGTTGCAGAAGGCTCATGACAAGGGCGCGCATATCGTGCTGGTGGACCCGCGCTGCAACAACTCCATCAAGTTTGCCGACGAGTGGGTGCCCATCAATCCCGGCACCGACCTTGCCCTGGTGCTTGCTATGGCAAACGTGCTGGTCACGCGAGACCTGTACGACAAGAACTACGTTGCCGAGAACACCGTGGGCTTCGATCAGTGGGCGAAAGAGCTTGAAGCGTATCCGCCTTCGTGGGCCGAAAAGGTCACGGGCATCCGCGCCGAGACGATCGATCGCTTGGCGGTGGAATTCGCCCAGGCCGCTCCTGCGGCTTCCATCGAGCCCAGCTGGCGCGGCGCGTTCGGCTGCTCGTACGTGAACTCCGGTGAGACGGCGCGCGCCATTGCGCTGTTCAACACGCTATTGGGCTGCTGGAACCAGAAGGGCGGCGCGCTGTTCACTTCGAGCGTTTCCGCTGGCGACGTGGACAAGGCGCAGTTCCCCAGCGTTCCCAAGCCCGAAGGCAAGATTGCCGGCTCCGAAGAGTATCCGCTGGCGCTTTCGGGAATGGGCACGAACCTGTTTGCGGCGCAGCAGGCCAAAGAAGGCGTGTTGAAGGGCATGTTCTTCTACAACTCGAACATGGCTGCCGGGTACTCCAACACCGCGTACCTCAACGAAGCGCTGTCCAATTTGGACCTGATGGTGGTCGTGGACGTGCAGATGTCCGAAACCGCCATGCTGGCCGACTACGTGCTGCCCGACACCAGCTACCTGGAGCGCTTGGAGCTGCCCGAGTTCATCGGCGGCAAGGTTCCGGCGGTGTCGTTGCGCGATCAGGTGCTCGACAAGATTCATCCCAATACCAAGCCGGTCGATCAGATTTTCAGCGAGCTGGCCGACGCGTGCGGCGTGGGAGAGTACTTCCAGTTCAGCGTGGACGAACTGGCTGACGCGCAGCTGAAGACCGTGGGCCTTTCGCTCGACGCGCTCAAGCGAACGGGCACGGCATACTTCCCCGAAAAGGAGTTCTCGTACGGAAACGCTCCCAAGTGGAAGACCCCCTCGGGCAAGGTTCAGTTTGCCAGCGAGGCGTGCGAGAAGGCGGGGCTGTCCGCGGTTCCCGTGTGGGTGGAGCCGGCAATCATGCCGATCGGAAACGAACTGCGTCTGATTGGCGGCAAGCAGGCTATCCACAGCCACACGCAGACGGCGAACATCGAAGACCTCATGCAGATCACGAAGGACTACGATCTGACGCGCGTTTGGATCAACGCCGACGTGGCCGACAGCCTGGGCATTGCCGATGGCGACGAGGTGGAGGTTTCGAACGATCAGCACACGGGTCGCGTTCGTGCAAAGGTGACGCAGCGCATCAATCCTACGGCGCTGTACATGCCCAGCCACTACGGCTGCTCGGTGCCCGATCAGCATACGGCGTACAACGTGGGCTTGCGCCAAATGGATTTCGTGCCCTTCCACATGGAGCCCGGATATGGGTCGGCGATGACGCAGGAAGCGGTCGTCACGGTTAAGAAGGTGGGTGCGTAATGGCTCGCTACGGAATGCTCATCAACACGAAGAAGTGCATTGGCTGCTACGCCTGCCGCGTGGCCTGCCAGCGCCAGAACGATCTGTTGCCTACGCAGCACTTCATTCGCTACGAGGAACAGGAAACGGGAACGTATCCCAACGTGGGGGTGGAGACGGTGCCGTTGCAGTGCATGCACTGCGAGGACGCTCCCTGCGTGGCGGTGTGCCCGACGGGCGCTGCGTTCATCGGCGCCGACGGCGTGGTGGGCGTTGACCACGGTCGCTGCATCGGATGCAAGTACTGCATGGCGGCGTGCCCCTACCAGGTGCGTTCGTTCAACGAGGAAACGGGAACCGTTGACAAGTGCCGCTTCTGCACGGTGTCGGCCGAGGTGACGGGCACGAAGATGTGCTCGTGCGTGGAGGCGTGCCTGACGGATGCCCGCATCTTCGGCGACTTGGACGATCCCGAGTCCAAGATATCCAAGGCCATTGTCGCGGAGGGCGCTCAGCCTATTTCCGGCGACTTGACCAAAGTCAAAGTATTCTACGTGAGGTGATGAACGATGACGTTTGAACCGATTTGGGGCTCCATCATCGCATGGTACCTGTTCCTCGCCGGTCTCGGCGGCGGCGCGTTCGTCACCTCCGCCTTCTTGGGCTGGCGTCATCCCGAAGCGGTGAACATGCGCAAGATCGGCCATATCGTGGCTCCTGTTGCGGTGGTCATCGGCTTGGTTTTGCTGATGTTCGACGCCGAGGGCGGCCTGCACAATCCGCTGCGCTTCGCGCTGCTGCTTACGAACTTCGGGTCTGTTATGACCTGGGGCGTGGTGTTCCTGGCTGGCTTCACCGTGCTTGCTCTGGTGGCGCTTTTGCTGGACATCCTGAAGAAGAACGTGCCGGTGTGGCTTGACATTGCGGGAACGGTGTTCGGCGTGGCCGTAGCCATGTACACGGGTGCCCTGCTGGGCGTGTGCAAGACGTTCCCCTTGTGGAACAACGCGCTGCTGCCTGTTTTGTTCCTGGTATCGGCTTTGTCGGCCGGTGCAGCTTCCGTGCTGCTCATCAGCATTGTGAAGCATGCCGACGAGTTCAACCGCGTGGGCGTGCTGAAGAAGTTCCACTTCTGCCTGCCCATCATCGAGTTGGTTTTGGTGGCTGCGCTGCTGTTCATCACGTCGAGCAACTCGGTTGCAGGGTGGAACTCGGTGGTCAGCTTGGTGTCCGGAGGATATGCGGCGCTGTTCTGGTTCGGCTTGGTGCTGATTGGCTTGGTGATTCCTACCGCCCTGGAGACGTGGCTGCTGTTCTTCAGCCCGAAGGAGTTCGAGGAAAGCCGCAAGGCACATTGGATCAGCTTCGGCTCCGATGCAGGCGTGCTCATAGGCGGCTTTCTGCTGCGCTACCTGGTGGTTGTTGCTGCGCTGCCCCTTACGATGGTCGTGCCTGCTCTGTAGTCCGAGGCACACGGCAAACGTGCGTGCGCGCCGCTTTCTTGGGAAGGCGGCGCGCTTTTTGTCGGGTCTGCAGGTTTGGCCCGCGCGCTGGGCGAGCGTGCGGAAGCGCTTCGGCTGACGCTGGATCCCTTGCGTTTCGGGGTTCTTCTTGGGATGGTTTCTCTTCGGAACCGCTTGGCACAATGTAAGGTTGGTTTTCTTGTATTGCTTTATAATGGGAACCTTCAAACGAAGGGAATGAGCATAAGCACTACGACGTCATACGAACGCGAATGGTCACCGGTGGGCCTTGCTTTGTCATGCGTGCTGGCCGCATTCGGCTTGTGCTTGCACGCCGACAACCAACTGCTTGCCGTGTACGCTCTCGAGGGCGTTGCGGGCCTGTTCGCATGCTCGTTTCTTATCGGGGTGGTGTCGCTTTGCATGGCGGTGCTGGTTTCGGCGCACGATGAAGAGCAACGACGCTGGTCGATAGGCATTGGCTTGTTCGCCAGCATTGTCGGCGTAGGGTTTGCCCTGCTGACGGGTCTGTTGCCTGCGGCGGTATGCGCTGCGGGATCGGGGCTGTTCCTGGGCTTTGGCCTTACCTGCCTGCTGCGCCAGTGGGGGCGTTATTACCGGCTGTTCACGCATCGCGGCGCGCTTCTGAACACGGCGCTTTCCTTTTTGGCGGCTGCATGTTGGTGGTTCGCGATGGAATTTGCCGGAACTCCCTTTCTGTTCTGCCTGGGTCTTCTTGTTCTGGCCGTTTGCGGAGGGCTGCCGCTTCTTGCGCGGGAAATCGTGCTTGCCGACGAGGTGCGCGCCGGTCTTCGCGACGACTACGTTGCGCCTAAGCCTATCTCCACCATGTCTCAGGCCATGCGCAACGGATGGGCTGCCGTGCTGGGCCTCATGTTCAACTTCTTCATGATCGGAGCGACGTTTTGGCCGTACGCGGGTGGATTGTCCGCAACGGGAATTTCCCCGAAGCCTTTGGCGTACCTGCTTGTGTTCGCACTGGTGTGGTGGGTTGTTTCTCGTACGCGTGAAATCGTCGGCGGCGCTATGGAGTCGTTCTACCGTGCGGCGCTGCCGTGTTCGGCGCTGCTTCTTCTGGCGTATCCTCTGCTGAGTTCGGTTGATGTTTTGCAGGGCTCGATCGCGCTCCAAGTGATTTCGTATCTGGGCGTGGCCGTGTTCAATATTTTGGGCCTGGTGGTGCTGTTCTGGACCGCCAAAAGCTCTGAGGTGGGCTTTTCTCGCGTGTTCGCCATGTTCTGCACAAGCTGCGCCGCAAGCGTTGCGGCGGGGATGGTTGCGTTTCAGTTGCTGGGCGACGGCGCTCAGAAAATCGCGTTGCTCATGTTGGCTGTCTACGTGGTGGTTGTCCTTCTTGCCCAGGTTAGGGCTCGCATCGTCCGGTCTATGGCGCAGTAGGTTGCGCGCCCGCCGCCGGGTGCGAAGGCATCGGCTGGCTGCCCGGTTGCCTAGTTGGGCGTGGCGCGCGGCTTCTCGCTCGGCGGCGGGTACGATCGGCCTCTTTCCTTGCGCACTCTGTGAATTCGCGGCAACGCGTATGTCTTAAATGATTGATCAGCGGTATCATAAATGCAGATGAACAGGGGCGTCGCATGCGGCGCTCGCGGTTACAAAGGAGGAGTTTTTCATGGATGCTCGCGTATACGAACTGCTGAACGACCAGATCAACAAAGAGCTGTACTCGGCGTACCTGTACCTGTCTTTCGCCGACTACTACGAAGAAGAGGGTCTGGAAGGCTTCGCCAATTGGTACGAGATTCAGGCCCAGGAAGAGCGCGATCACGCGATGATCTTCCGCAACTACCTGCATGAGAACGGCCAGAGCGTGAAGCTGCTGGCTATCGACCAGCCCGACAAGGAGTTCTCGAACTACTTGGAGCCGCTGGAGGCTGCTCTCGAGCACGAGAAGTACGTGACCAGCCTTATCAACGACATCTACAGCGCTGCTGCCGATGCGAAGGACTACCGCACGATGAAGTTCCTCGATTGGTTCATCGAGGAACAGCAGGAGGAAGAGGACAACGCCGACAAGATGATCACGCGCATGAAGCTGTTCGGCTCGGATGCCAAGGCTCTCTACGACCTGGATCAGGAAAACGCCGCGCGCGTCTACACCACGCCGTCGCCGCTGGCTAACGCATAGCCGCAAGCGATCTGCCTTTGCTTGTTGGACGCCCCCGCTTCGCCGGGGGCGTTTTTTCGTTCTGCATCCCGGGTGCCGAGGGCGGGCTTCATACGGCTTGGATGGCGGGCTTCGATCGCTTTTTCCGAGCCTTTCGCTTCTCTTTGCCGACCTTGCTGCCGAGTTCAAAAATGAATAAAATCCCCGTCTTTTTGTATATGAGTAGCAAGGTCCTCTTGATGACGGGCAAAGGTCCGTTAGGTAACAATTTCGTTGTTCACCTGCACAAAAACCCTGGAAAGGGTTCGCTTTTAGGGTAAAAGAGAGTACAATCGCGGTGTCCGACAGTTGAATAGAAACGCAATACGAACGATAAGACTATCTTCGCCAAGTAAACAGTCTCGTGCGGTTATTATTGCGGACATCGTGAAAGCGATGGGCTAGTAGGAAAAGCAGCAAAAGCCAAGCGATACTGTCGGTATTCCTTTCGATGAGGCCGGGGCGCAACCCCCGGCCTCATTACGTATTCCCCTGTTCGCGGCTCTCGAAAGCAAAGCGTTACGGTTTGCTTTCCGATCGTCCAGCCCTCGGAAGCCCCACAATCGTGTGCCAAATAGGTAGAGGGGGTTTTCTGGGTATGCGGTAAGGTGTACGGTAATGGTTCTGCGAAATGATCGAAAGGAAGTACAAGTTGCAACAGGCTTTGCTTTGGGCCGCCGCCGGTACCGGATTCACGTTTCTCATGACCACGTTGGGCGCTGCTTCGGTTTTCCTGTTCCGAAAGCGCGACAGCCTGCTGTTCCAGCGCATCTTCTTGGGGTTCGCCGCGGGCGTTATGATCGCGGCTTCAGTGTGGTCGCTGCTCATTCCGGCTATCGAGCGCGCTGAGGAAGCGGGCCAGATCGGATGGATCCCCGCAGCTGGCGGATTCGCTTTGGGCGTGGCGTTTCTTATGGCGCTGCATCAACTGCTGCCGCATTTGCATCCAGGAGATAGCAAGCCCGAAGGCTTGCCCAGCAAATGGAATCGACCCACGCTGCTGTTCACGGCGGTAACCTTGCATAACATTCCCGAAGGCATGAGCGTGGGCTTGCTGTTTGCTATGGCGGCGCAAAACGGCGGCGATCCTGCAATGTTCGGCATGGCCGTAGCGCTGGCTATTGGCATCGGTATCCAAAACGTGCCCGAAGGGGCGGCCGTGGCGCTGCCTATGCTGCAAGAGGGAATGAGCGCGCCGAAGGCGTTTGCGCTGGGTACGTTGTCGGGTCTGGCCGAACCCGTATTCGGCATTCTCGTGGTGCTTTTCGCGGGGCTTATCTCGCCGTACATGCCGTGGATGCTGGCGTTCTCGGCTGGCGCCATGATGTACGTTGTGGTGGAGGAACTCATACCCGAGGCGCATCTGGGCGACCACTCCAACGCCGGCACCCTTGGCGTGATGGCCGGCTTCTTGGTCATGATGGTCTTGGACGTGGCGCTGGGGTAAGGCGCTGCGAACAGGCATGAAAAAGCCCGCAAGCAAAGCGGGCTTTTTCATGTGCGAATCTCGAACAAGGTTGCGCTACTGCGCCGGAGGGGTGGGAGGCTGCTGCTGGTTTCCGGGCTGCTGTGCGTAACCGTACACGGGCTGCGCCTGGCCGTAGGGCACCATGGGCGCGCGCCTCAGCTTGTTGATGTACACGGCGGATACGATAAGCAGCACCATGGTAATAAGGTTGCCGCACAAAAACGAGAATACGGCGCCTGCGATGGCCCAGCCGAAAGCTCCGCCCAGTTTGTCCACGTTGTTGTAGTTGCGCATTCCCAGGATTGCCGCCACCAACGGAACGATGGAGCAGATTATCAACCAGCCCATGAACATGCCGAGAACGCCCAGGCTCAGCATGGCTAGGACAACGACCTCGTCGCCGCTCAGAGAGTCCGCGCTTATCCCCGAGCCGTTGTCGATCTCGATAGCAGCGGAACTCGCGACGCTTGGATCGCTGAGCGCTACGCCGCCGATGCCCAGAAAGATCATGACCAGCAAGGAGCCGGCAACGGCAAGTATGGACAGAATCAAGACGGCAATGCTCAGCCCACGAACTACTTTCGCATCAGAGTTAGGCATGGCAATTTCCTTTCGAACGGTGTACGGTACACGCGTATGTACTATGCTTGCTATTGTACGCTAGGCGGCAAGCCTGCTGCGCTCGGGGCGCGGTAACGGTTCAGTCAAAAGAAAGTTGGTCATGGTCATGGAGAACTTTGAATTCGTGTCGCCGACTCATTTCGTATTCGGCAAAGACGCAGAACTGCAGGTGGGGACAAAGTTGGCCGAACGTGGCGCCCGAAAGGTGCTGCTGCATTTCGGCGGCAAAAGCGCTTTGGCCAGCGGCTTGATCGATCGCGTCAAAGAGTCTTTGGAGGCGCACGGCATCGAGCACGTGACGTTGGGGGGCGTTCGTCCCAACCCTGAAATCACGTTGGTGCGCGAAGGCGTAGCGCTATGCAAGCAGCACGAGGTGGATTGGGTACTGGCTGTGGGCGGCGGGTCGGTTGTTGACTCGGCGAAGGCGATCGCGGTGGGCGCGCGCTACGAAGGCGACGTGTGGGATTTCTTCGAGTCGAAGCGGCCGACGAACGACGTGCTGCCCATTGCCGTGGTGCTGACCATTCCGGCGGCTGGCAGCGAGGCGTCGAAGAACACGGTGGTCTCGAACGATGCGTTGCAAATGAAAACAGGGTATGCGAACAACGCGCAGCGCCCGAAGCTTGCGTTCATGAACCCCGAGCTCACGTTCACCTTGCCGCCGTTCCAGACGGCTGCCGGCTGCACCGATATGTTCTGCCACTTGCTCGAGCGCTTCTTCGACGACGTGGGCGCGGTTCCGGTGACGGACAATCTGTGCTTGTCGCTTATGAAGACGGTGCGCGCCGAGGCTCCGCGTGTTCTGGCCGATCCCGACAATTACGATGCGCGTGCAAACGTCATGTGGGCGGGCATGCTGTGCCATCAGGGTTTGGCGGGCGTTGGTCGGCATGAGGACTGGGCAACGCACGGCTTGGAGCACGAGCTTTCCGCACTGTATCCGGAGATTACCCACGGCGCGGGCTTGGCCGTCATGTTCCCGGCTTGGATGGAATTCGTGTACGACGCGAACCCGGCTCGCTTCGCCTACTACGGGCGCGAGGTGTTCGGGCTGGCTCCCACGGGAGATGTGGCCGCCGACGCTCTGTCGGCTATCGACGAAACCCGTTCGTTCTTCGCGTCGTTGGGCATGCCGATGACCTTGGACGAGCTGGGCGTTGAAGAAGCCGATATCGATAAGCTGATTCCCACGCTCAAAGAGAACAAGGGCGAGCCGTTCGGCAGCTTCAAGAAGCTGAGCATGGACGACGCAAAGGCCGTCTATCGCATCGCTTTTGCATCGGGCGACGAATAGCATGTGATTGTCGGGGGCCGCATGCGGCCCCCGACTTACATGAAGCAGCTGGCTACGATCACGATGGCGGTTGTGAGCAGGCCCGCCACCGCGATGGCCACGCCGCTCATGGCGCCTTCGAGCTCTCCCATTTCGATAGCTTTGGTGGTGCCAACGGCGTGTGCGCAGGTTCCGATGGCCACGCCGCGTGCCACGCGGTTGCGCACGCGGAACACGCGCGTCATGAGCGGCGCGAATATGGCTCCCAGAACGCCGGTTACGATAACGGCCGCCACCGTGATGGAAGTGATGCCTCCAAGCTGCTGGGAAACGGCGATGGCGATGGGCGTGGTGACCGACTTGGGAACGAACGAAAGCGCCATGTCGTCGCCCAAACCGAGCAGTTTGCACAACCCGTACGCGCTGACCATGGAAACGATGGAACCTACCAAGCAGCCGGCGAAAATAGGTGCGAAGTGCTTCTTCAGGATCTGGCGCTGCTGGTATACCGAATATGCCAGCGCTACGGTTGCGGGTCCCAGCAAGAACGAGATCACCCGGACGCTTTCCTCGTAGGATTCCAGAGGAATGCGAAAGATGCTCAGCACGGCGATGACGAATACCACCGTGACCAGGAGGGGATTGAGAAGCGGGGAGTTAACGCGGCGGTACAGCAGGACCGAAAGCTTGAACGTCGCAACGGAAAGCACGGTGCCCACAATAAGCGTGAGAATAAGCGGCGCCATGCTCTACCTCTTTTCCCATCGATCCATCAGGCGCGATACGAACACCACGGTTCCTGACGTAGCCAAAAACACCAGCACGGTTGTTGCTACGCAGACCAGGGCAAACTTCGCCACGTTTCCTTCCAGCAGAGAAACGCACCCCATGATGGCAACTCCGGCGGGAATGAAGAACAGCGACATGTTGTCGATAAGGCACGTGCACGCATCGCCGACATGCCGCGTTTTCAGGAGGCCCGTTCCCAAAAGCGCCAGCAGCAGCACCATGCCCACGATGTTTCCAGGCAGGGTGATGGGAAGTACCGAGGCGAGCGCGCAGCCTGCGGCGTACACGCCCAGAAGCAAGACGAGTTGGGCGAGAATTTTCGCGATGCGCTTTGCGGCGGCGCCGGTTTTCGATCGCCATGATGCGGCGTTTTTCGGGGACGTAGACGCGTGTCCCGAGGCGTCGCGAGAGACGCCTTCGATGTGCTCCATGGTTCGGATCCTCACGTGATGTGCGGATCCGATGCCCGCGCGCGACGACGACGTGCGGCGCCCGCGGGCATCGGATCAATGCGAAGCGGCTAGTTCCTGTCCATCATAAAGCGAAATGCTCGGTTGTCCATGGAGGCTTTCTGGAGATAGAAAAACGATCCCTTTCGCACAAGGCGATCGGGACCGTCGGGCAGCGTCGAAAGACGCGGTGCTTGCGGGCGCTTGGCGTTCTAGTCGTCGGCTCCTACCAGGGAGTTCATGATTCCCGACACGATGCTGATCACGATGGATGCCACGAACGCGCTGCCGAAGGTGGCAATGGCGAACCCAACTTGGAAGATGCCGTTTGCAAGCCATGCGGCTACGTACAGCAAAAACGTGTTTACGATCAGATAGAAGATGCCCAGCGTGATGACGGTGATGGGAAGGCTCAGCACCTGCATGAGCGGTTTGATGCTGATGTTGACAAGCGCCAACATCAAGCCGAAGATGGCGATTCCCACCCATGCCTCGTTGCCGCCGATGATCTCGATGCCGGGAACCAGCCATACGGCCACGCCGACGGCGATAGCGGTGACCAGCCAGCGGATGATGAAGTTCATGGGAAGTCCTTTCACGTACGGTGTCTCGCAGACTACTATACCGTGCGTCGCTGAATGCTTCTTAAAAGAGTTATAGATCCGTTACCGCTTACGCTGGCGTTGTCCTTCGGTTTTGAGCGGGCTTATCTGCACGCAGGCCCGGCATGCTCATGCCGGGCCTGCGTATCAAGCGAGCGTTGGGTTAGAAGCGCAGCGACAGGCAGCTCAGGCCGCCGTCCAGCTTGCGGTACTCGGACGTGTCGACAGTCAGCGTCTGGTAGCCCGCGTCCTGCACGGCTGCCAAAACGGTCGGGTAGCCCTCGGGCACGATGACCGTGCCGTTCACCCAGATGCAGTTGGCGGCGTAGGCCTCGTCCTCGGGAATCTGGATCTTGTTGTACTGAGCGAAGTCGGGCTTCGTCACGAATTCGCCGGACACCAGCATGTTGTTGTCCTCGAGGTAGTTCACGCCCGTCTTCAGGTGCAGGACGAATTCCAGCGGCACTTCGGAGCCTTCGAGGCCCCAGCCTTCCAGGATCTCGAAGAACTGGCGGATGCCCTCTTCATTGGTGCGAGCGGAGCGTCCCACGTAGAAGTGGTCGCCCACCATCATGACGTCGCCGCCGTCCAGCGTGCCCGGGGCAACGATGTGCTTCACGTGCTCGTCATCGAAGAACTGGCGAACAGCGGGCTCGATCTCGTCTTTCTCGCCGTTGCGGCTGGCGGCGCCAGGGTTCGCGATGATGGCGCCCTTGCGCGTGATGACCGCCGGGTCCTCGACGAAGCAGGAGTCGGGGAACTGCTCGAGCGCGGGCAGGACGGTTACCTCGACGCCGCATTCCTTCAGGGCCGCAATGTAGTCGTCATGCTGCTTGCAGGCCAGCTCGTAGTCGGGCTTGCCCAGCTCGGGTGCGGAGGTGATGCCTTCGACCATCGATTTGGCGGGGCGGCGGACGATGACGTTCGTGAACTTGGTCATTGCGAATCCTTTCGCGCGGTTCGGTGCTGCCGGTATTCCTTATGGTGCAAACTGTAGCTTGGATATTGTATACAATCAAGGCGTATAAGGAAAAAGTTACCGCCCGGACACGACGCCTTGGCAACGCGCTCGGACGGCATGACGGTGCAAAGCCCGGTCGATCTTGGGGAAAGCAAGCGAGCACGCGTGAAGCGGGCGTGCGTGAAAAAGGTCGCCACCCCGGCGTTTGCGCCTGGCTGTTTTCGGGAATGTCTAAGGGCTCGTTTGCCCTGTTCTTCGCAGAGGGCAGGGTTGCGCGTATGATATATTGGTATGCAGTGCAGCAGCGTGACAGGCGGATTACATGACAAACGAGTACCGGTCGCTGAAGGGCCATGTGTACGACTACATCGTTGATCTTATTGACGGCGGTGCGCTGGCCGACGACCACAAAATCAGCGAGCAGCAGATATGCGAGGCGCTAGGCGTGAGCCGTACGCCGGTGCGCGAGGCGCTCATTCAGCTTGCCTCCGACGGTTATCTTGAAAACGTTCCGCGCAAGGGGTTTTACGTGAAAAGCGTGACCGAGGACAGCGCTCGGGAGATTGTCGAGGTCATCGGGCCTTTAGACGGGCGGGCGGCTCTGCTTGCGGTGGACCGCATGACCGACGAGGACCTTGCCCAACTGCAGTTTCTGCACGGTTCGATGGAGCTGGCCATCGAGAAGCGCCTGTATAAAAAATACGACGATCTTCAGCGCGACTTTCACGCCTGCTATATGGAGAAGTGCGGAAACGCTCGCTTGGTGGAGCTTATCCGGCAGTTGAACCGCTGCTTCATGAAGCGCGAGTACGCCCGCGTTGCCGAATCCGATTTGGACGGCCTTTTGCGGCAGGCAAACGACGAGCATGCCGAAATCGTGCGCTTGTTCGAAAGCCGCGACGGTGCGCGCCTGCAACGCTATATCCGCGATGTTCATTGGAGTGACGACAATGCAAAATTCCTCGTTTGGCAGTAAGGGCGCATGCGCAAGCGTGTTGGAAGATGCCGTGCCGCATCCCGAATGCCCCGTTGAGCGCCAGTGCGGTGCGTGCCAGCATATCAGCGTGGCGTACGCCGATCAGCTTGCTGCCAAAGATGCGCAGGTTGCGAAGCTGTTCGCGCAGGTGGCCGATCCGTCTGCGCTTCTGCCTATTTTGGGAATGGAAGACCCCTATTACTACCGCAATAAGGTGGCGTCTCCGTACGCGCCCGGTCGCAAGCTCCCTGCGCCGGGCGGCAAGGGAAAAGCCGATCGCTCGAAGGAAGGTCGAGGCAAGAGCGGCAAAGGCGGCAAGAACGGCAAGGGCGCAGCTCCCCGGCGCGAGATCTTGTGCGGCATGTATGCCGCAGGTACGCATCGCATCGTTTCCACCGATGCCTGCCTGCTGGAAAACCAGCAGGCCAAACGCATTATCCGGGCCATTCGCGATCTTATGCCGCGCTACGGCATAACGCCTTACGACGAAGACAAAGGGGTGGGGTTTTTGCGCCATGCCATTGTGCGCGTGGGGCATACAAGCGAAGAGGTGCTGGTTACGCTGGTAACGAACGGGCGGGAGTTCCCGGCGTCGCGGAATTTCTGCCGCGATTTGGTCAAGCGCTGCCCCGGCGTCACGACGGTCGTGCAGAACGTCAACGAGCGTCAGACGAATGTCATCTTGGGGCAGCGCGAGCAAACGCTCTATGGCCCCGGCTTCATATTGGATAAGCTGTGCGGACTGAGCTTCCGTATTTCTTCGCAGTCGTTTTACCAGGTCAACGCAGTTCAGACTGAAGTTTTGTACCGCCGTGCCATCGAGCTGGCCGAATTCACCGGCAGCGAGAGCGCCATCGACGCCTACTGCGGCACGGGCACCATTGGTTTGGTGGCGGCAAAGCACGGCGCCGCGCAGGTGACGGGCGTGGACAGCGTGGCTTCGGCCATTCGCGACGCGCGCGAGAACGCCCGGCACAACGGGGTGGAAAACGCCCGGTTCGTGGTGGGCGACGCGGGCGATTTCATGCGCGAGCAGGCGGCTGACGGCCAGCGCGTAGACGTGCTGCTGATGGATCCGCCGCGCGCCGGCGCGAGCGAGGAATTCTTGCACGCTGCCGTGGCGCTTGCCCCGAAACGCATGGTTTACATTTCCTGCAACCCTACAACTCAAGTGCGTGACCTGGCGTTTCTACGTGACCGAGGCTTTACGGTCAAGGTTGTTCAGCCGGTTGACATGTTCCCCCATACCGATCACATCGAGACGATTGCTCTTATCGTGGCTCCTGCAAACAGAAACCTCCCTTCCAGCTTCTGAGCCCTTAGGGAGGAGTATGATATCGCCAAGACGCTTGGCGTCCTGTTGGACTTGAAAGCCCCGTTTGGGCTTCGCCGCTTTCGAGTGGGTTCGATCGGCGGGATATGCGAGAAGGGGAGCGAACGTGAGCGAATCGAACATCCTGCGTCAGCGCATTGCTGCCGCCGTTTCCGAGCGCGACTTGGCGAAGCCGGACGCCCCGGTGCTTCTTATGGTGTCAGGGGGGTCGGATTCGACGGCGCTGGCATATTTGGCTCGCGACCTGCACGACGAAGGGCTGGTGGGCCCGCTTGCCATGTTGCACGTGAATCACAAGCTCAGGGGCGAAGACGCCGATGCCGACGCGCGGTTCGTGGAAGAGCTTGCCGAGCTTCTGGCTGTGCCGCTGTTCTTGTGCGAGGTCGATATAGCGCGCGAGGCGCAGCGCACGGGCGAGAACGTGGAGGCCGTCGCGCGGCGCGAGCGCTATCTTGCCGCGAACGAAGCGCTCGAAAGCCTGTGCCTGCACGCGTCCGCACCGCTTGCGGACGGGCGTATTTTCACGGCTCACACAGCCGACGACCGCGTGGAGAGCTTCTACATGAGGTCCATCGTGGGTACGGGGCCGGGCGGCTTTCGCGCGATGCGGTACCGAAACGGGCCGGTGGTTCGTCCGTTGCTGGACGCGACGCGCGATGATCTTCGGGCGTATTTGGACGACCGTGCACAGGCTGGCTTGCCGGTGGCGCGCGACGATTCGGGCGCGCTGTGGCGCGAGGATGCCACGAATGCCCATACCGACCGGTTTCGCGCGTACGTGCGCCACGAGATCGTGCCGCGTGCGAAAGAGCGAAATACCCAGCTCATGGAAGTGCTGTGCCGAACCATGAACCTGATCGCCGACGAAGACGACATGCTCGAGAGCCTGGTGGACGATCTGGTTGAGCAGCATGCGTCCTGGATCGAGCATGTTCCCGGGCAGTCCCCCGATTTCGATGCCGGTTGCGTTCTGGCCCCCGAGCTGGGAGAACAGCCCGTTCCGTTGCTTCGTCGCGTGGCGGTGCGCATCTTGCATCACATGCTGGGACCCGAAGCGCGGGTGGAGACTGCTTCCGTGGACGCCGTGCTGGCCGCATGGGGCGAAGCGCGCCCAAGGGGCGGGTACGTGGCCAACGTGCAGGGCGATTTGGCTATCAGCGCCAACAAGCAGGGCGTGCGCATAGAGCCCATGGCTGCGTTTCGTGCGCGAAGGAAGCGGGTCTAGCGCCTCGCGCGCCTGCGTCCATTCGGGCTTGTTGGAGAAGTGCGCCGTTTTCTTGTGCGCTTCGCCAAGGTGGTACAATACCCGTCATGGAAAACGAACAGAACATTTCATCTCAAGAGTCCGCAAGCGCCGAGGCTCAGTCGGCTGCGCCTTCTACCCAGCCCGCACCCGCCGTCGACGTCATTTTGGCCAGCGGGTCGCCGCGACGCCGCGAGCTGCTGGAGCGGGAAGGCGTGGAATTCACCGTCCGCGTGTCCGAAGTTGACGAAACGTTGGAGCCCGATTTGCTTGCCGACCCGCCCGAAGCGGCTAAAAAGCTGGCAGAGCGCAAAGCCGGAGCCGTGGTTCAAGAGGTCCTGTCGGGCGATTACACGGGCATGGCCGCCGTTTTGGGCGCCGACACCATGGTGGTGTGCGAGGGCGAGATTTTCGGGAAGCCCGTGAGCCTTTCCGACGCGAAGCGCATGCTGCGTCGACTGGCCGGCACCACGCACGAAGTGATCACCGCCGTATCCGTATGGCTGGTCGCCGCGCCCGAGCCCGACCAGGTATCGCTGGGCTTCCGCACGTTCGTGGACAGCGCTGCCGTGACGTTTCACGAGCTGAGCGACGACCAGATCGTCGAGTACCTGCGCAAAGGCGAATCGTTCGACAAGGCTGGCGCGTATGCCGTCCAAGGAGCCGGAGCCGATCTTGTGAAGCACGTGCAGGGCGACCTCGACACGGTTATCGGCTTGCCGGTAAAGCGCTTGCTCGAAGAGTTCCCGGACTTGAAGACTTCGCTCGCCTAGCGCTTCAACGACGGACGGTTGCTTATAAAGCCCCAGTTCCTGCGGCACAATGTAATTATCGTGGCATGTGGGGCGGCGTTACCGTATTGTCTCCTTTTGCTTGGAGGGCAATGGTACACTAACCGAACTCATGGTAAGCGTTGACGTCCTTGCTCACGTAATGCGCATTCGCGCATGGGCGGTCAAGGATACGAATGGAAAGCGACGAAGAGGCCGAAACCGTGCATCAAGACATTGCGGAGATCCTGTTCACCGAAGACGATCTAGCCCGGCGCGTGGGCGAAATCGGGGCGGCGATCACGAACGATTACGCGAAGGTCGCCGACGAGGGCATCGTGCTCGTGTCGGTTCTGCGCGGCGCTGCAATTTTCATGGCGGATCTGGCTCGTGCGATTGAGCTGCCGCTCGAGATGGACTACATGGCCATTTCGTCGTACGGCAACGGCGCGAAAAGCTCCGGCGTGGTGCGCATCCTCAAGGACCTTTCCTCCGAAATCGAGGGGCGGCACGTTATCGTGGCCGAAGACATCCTCGATTCCGGCCTTACTTTGAAGTACCTGTTGAAGAACCTGTCGTCGCGCGGTCCTGCCTCCATCGAGGTTGCGACGTTGCTGCGCAAGCAGACGCCGGCGCAGGCGAAGATTGATTGCAAGTATATTGGCTTTGAATGTCCCGATGAGTTTATCGTAGGCTATGGGCTCGATTTCGCGGAGCGTTACCGCAACCTTCCCTACATCGGCGTTTTGAAGCCGGAGATCTACTAACCCGAAAGCAAGGCTTTATGGCACAGCAAAACAAACAATCACAGTTTCAGCAGCCGAACCCTCGGACGACCGTCATATCGGTCATCTTGTTCATGATCATTGCCTTTTTCGTAGGGCAGCAGTTCATGAACATGTCCACGTCGGGGTCTATGCCTACCGATCGCCTGATCACCTCGGAGTTCGTTCAGGCCGTCGAGCAGGACCGCATGACGAAGGTGGTGTACAACGCGGGCGACTACACGGTGTCCGGCACGTACTACCCGGCTATCACCGCGGGCTCGACTGCGGCCGACGCGTTCAACGGGGCCTTCCAGGCGCTGAACGCGAAGATGGCAACCATCAAGAATCCTGAAACGGGCAAGGCCTTGGGCGGCGTGGGAACGTCCGACTTGAGTTCCGTGACCTTGGGCAGCGAGCACAAGTTCACGTCCACGTACGCAGGCGGTTCCATCGGCGAGCTGATGGCCGCTCACCCGAACGTGCCGTACGAGGTGCAATTGCCTAGCCCGTGGGCCAGCATTCTGTCCACGCTGCTTCCCATCATCCTGATCGGCGGCCTGCTGTTCTTCTTCTTCAATTCCATGCAGAAGGCGAACAACTCCCAGATGAGCTTCGGCAAGGCTAAAACCAAGAAGAGCATCGAGGAGCGCCCCGACGTCAAATTCTCCGACGTTGCCGGCGTGGACGAGGCTGTAGAGGAGATGCAGGAAATCAAGGACTTCCTGGCGAATCCCGCCAAGTACCAGTCCATGGGCGCGAAGATTCCGCGCGGCTGCCTGCTGGTGGGCCCTCCGGGCACCGGCAAGACGCTGTTGGCGCGCGCCGTCGCTGGCGAAGCGGGCGTTCCGTTCTTCAGCATTTCCGGCTCGGACTTCGTCGAGATGTTCGTGGGCGTGGGCGCGTCCCGTGTGCGTGACCTGTTCCAGCAGGCGAAGGAAGCTTCCCCTTCCATTATCTTCATCGACGAGATCGACGCCGTGGGCCGTCAGCGCGGCACCGGTTTGGGCGGCGGTCACGATGAGCGCGAGCAAACGCTCAACCAGTTGCTGGTGGAAATGGACGGTTTCGAGGCCAATGATTCCGTGGTGCTGATCGCGGCGACCAACCGTGCCGACGTGCTCGATCCCGCCTTGCTGCGCCCCGGCCGCTTCGATCGCCAGATTGTGGTGGACGCGCCCGACGTCAAGGGTCGCGAGCGCATCCTGCAGGTTCACTCCAAGGACAAGCCTTTGGGCAGCGACGTCGACCTGGCAAAGGTGGCGAAGCTCACCCCCGGCTTTACCGGTGCGGATCTTTCCAACCTTATGAACGAGTCTGCGCTGCTGATCGCCCGCCGTGGCAAGAAGATCATCACCCAGCAGGAAGTCAGCGAGTCGATGGAGCGTGTTATCGCAGGTCCCGAGCGCAAGGGTCGCGTGTTGGACGAGCGCACGAAGCACACCATCGCGTACCACGAGAGCGGACACGCCCTGGTGGGACACCTGCTGCCCCATGCCGATCCCGTGCATAAGATATCGATCATTTCGCGCGGCCGCGCGCTGGGCTACACGTTGTCCATCCCCAAGGAGGACAAGGTGCTCAACTCGCTGGGCGAGATGCGCGACGAGCTGGCCGTGTTCATGGGCGGTCGCGTGGCGGAGGAGATCTTCTGCGATGACATCACCACGGGCGCTTCGAACGACCTTGAGCGTGCTACCAAGATGGCGCGTGCCATCGTGACGCAGTACGGCATGAGCACCGAGCTGGGCACGCAGGTGTTCGGCCAGCCCAATCACGAGGTGTTCCTGGGTCGCGACTACGGCAACACGCAGGATTACTCCGAGGAAACGGCGCGCCGCATCGACGACGAGGTTGCGCGCATCATGAAGGAAGCGCACGATCGGGCGTACGACATTCTGGTGAGCCATCGCGAGCAGATGGACCTGATGGCCAACGTGCTGCTGGAGCGCGAAACCGTGGAGGGCGAGGCGTGCTTGGCCTTGCTGGACAACACGTGGGACGAATACCTGAAGCACGAGGACGAGATCATCGCCAAGAAGGAGGCGGAGGAGCGCGCCGCGCGCGAGCGTGACGAGAAGCTTGCCGACCCCAATTGGAAGGAAGAGCCGATCGAGCCGGGCGATCAGGATCCGAATCCGCCGTTCCGCGCGCCCGTTGCGCCGGATGCGGTGGCGCCCGCTGCGCCTTCGAACGACCCCGCTGCTCCTGCGCCGTCTGACGCTTCTGCGGGTCAGCCCCAGTCCAACGATGAGAAAGGCGACGGAACCGCACGATGATGTGGCGTTGCGCTGACTATACGTTTGATACCAGGATGCCCATCGTGATGGGCATCCTCAACGTTACCCCCGACTCCTTTTCGGACGGCGGTATGCACGATGCGCCCGAGGAGGCGCTGGCTCATGCGCGACGCATGATGGACGAAGGGGCCCGCATTATCGACGTGGGCGGCGAGTCCACGCGCCCGGGCGCGCAGCCCGTGTCCGAGGCTCAGGAGATTGCCCGCGTGCTGCCCGTGGTGCGCGCGCTTGCATCCGAGGGCGTGTGCGTGAGCATCGACACGCGACATGCGGCCGTGGCTCGCGCGTGCCTGGAGGCGGGTGCGGCCATCGTCAACGACGTGTCGGGATTCACCGATCCGGCCATGGTGGAGGCCGTGAGCGAAAGCACGTGCGGGCTGGTGGTCATGCACATGCAGGGCGAGCCTGCCACCATGCAGGACGACCCCACGTATCGCGATGTCGTGGTCGAGGTGCGCGACTGGCTGCGCGATCAAACGGCCATGCTGGAGGCCAAGGGCATCGCGCGCGACCGTATATGCCTTGATCCTGGTCCCGGATTTGGGAAAACGCCGCAACAGACACTGGAGCTGGTGCGCAATTTTCAGGAGCTGGCGCGCTTGGGCTACCCCGTGATGGTGGCGGTTTCTCGCAAGAGCTTCCTTGGATATGCGTACGGCATCGAAAACCCTGCCGATCGTGACGCCGTGTCCGCTGCTGAGGCGCTCATGGCTTGCGAGCTGGGTGCGAGCGTGGTTCGTGCGCACAACGTGAAGGCTACCGTGGAAGCGCTCAAGGACCTGCGTCCGTACGCGCTGGTCGGGCTGGGCTGCAACGTGCCCTTGGTGGCAAGCCCGGGCGAGGAGCGCGAAGGCAAGATCGCCATGCTCAATCAGGCCATCACCGAGATGTGCTCGCTGCCCGACACGCAAATCATCGACATATCGAGCTTTTACGAAAGCGAGCCGGCCTACTACCTTGACCAGGACGTGTTCGTGAACGCCGTGGTGCTGCTGCGAACCGGAATTGCCCCGAAAGAACTGTTGGGCTACCTGCAGGCGATCGAGAACAGCCTGGGCCGCGTGCGCCAGATCGAGAACGGTCCGCGGACGTGCGACCTCGACATTCTGGACTATCAGCTGTACGTGGTTGATTCGGAAGTGCTCACGTTGCCCCATCCTCGTTTGCTCGAGCGCGATTTCACCGTGAAGCCGCTCCTGGAACTGCATCCCGGTCATGTGCTGGCTAACGACGTTGTGGTGACGGACGAAGGCGTAACGGTGGGGAAGGCCGCTCGGTTGTGAGCCAGCTGACGCTTCGCGTGCGCGACCTTGATCGTGTTGCTTCGACGAACGACGAGGTGAAACAGGCGCTTGAGGCGGGCGAGGACGAAGGCCTGGTGGTGCGCGCTCGCGTGCAGACGGGCGGCTACGGTCGGCAGGGCCGTACGTGGGTCAGCCCCGAGGGCGGGCTGTACTGCTCGTGGCTGCTTCGTCCCGAGGTTCCCGCATTCACGCTGCCGACCTTGAGCCTGGTCGTGTCGATGGCCGTTCGCCGGGCGTTGGCTGGCCTTTCGCCTGACGCGGTTCAAGCTGTAGCGATCAAGTGGCCAAACGACGTGGTGCTGGTATCGACGACGGCTTCCTGCGCTAGCTCGGCGCCCTCTGCGACGCCGATCGCGATGGACCGTTCGATGTTCAAGAAACTGTGCGGCATCTCGCTGGAGGCGCATGCGGGCGGGGTGTGCGTGGGAACGGGCGTGAACGTCATTCCGCCGGTCGAGCGCGCCGAAGTGGGAGGCAAGAACGTACCCGCGTACGTTGCCGACATTGTTCCAGCGTTGGCGCACGAGGAACCCGCGGATGCGCTCGACCGCGTGTTCGATGCAATCGCAACCGAGTTTTCCCTGCTCTACCAGCTGTGGACGCGCGATGGGTTCGAGCCGCTTGCCGGTGAGTACAACGAGCATGCGCTTCTTTCGGGCAAGCAGGTGCGCCTGGTTGATCGAAAAGGGACGCTTATCGCGGAAGGGACGGTTGCGCGGGTTGATTCCTTCGGCCGGCTCGTGTTGTGCGACGACGCCGGCCTGGAAACCCCCGTCACTTCGGGCGAAGCCCATATCGCGTAGGGTTGCCCTTGCAGGGGAGATTGCGGCGTCGCAATCGCATTGTCGCCTGAAACGTACGCTTTCTGCTCGAAAAGCGTACGTTTCGGGCGACAATATGGATGGCGCCGGGACATTGAAGCCGCTGGGCCCTTCGCGCGTTCCGCGCTTTCCGCTTCCGCTTCCGTATCCGATCTCCGAGCCTTCGTGGAGTATGCATACGGTTCCTCGTAATGTGCTCGAAAGGGAGTACAATAGAGCGTTCTCTTTGTACGAAATGAGCGAAAGGCAGCATCGAAGGCATGGTAGCAACGAGTGAAACGACGCCGTCCGGGTCTCTTCAGACGGCGCCTCCGCAGGGTTCCGGATCGCCCGAACGAAAGCATCCGAAAGAAGATAAAGTCACGCGCATGGGCACGGCGTCCATTCCTCGCCTGATCGTGGAATTTGCCATCCCCTCTATCCTGGGCATGTTGGTGAACGGCGCATACAACCTGATCGACTCCATTTTTCTGGGGCAGGCCATGGGCGAGATCGGTCTGGCTACGGCAACGGTTGCCATGCCTATTATGACGGTGTTCATGGCTATCGCCATGCTGGTGGGCAATGGCGGCAACGCATTGGCCGCGCTGCGCATGGGCGAAGGCAAGCGCGACGAAGCCGAGCGAAGCTTGGGCAACACCGTTTCGCTTTCTATCGTCATGTGCATCATCGTGGCCGTGATCGTGCATATTCCGATTTGCATAGACGGATTGTTGAAGGTGTCCGGTGCAACGCCGGAAGATTGGGAATATGCGCGCTCGTTCATCCAAATTATCTCTCTGGGATTCATTTTCCAGTGCATCGGCATGGGCGTGAACAACTTTATCCGTACTGCCGGTGCTCCTAACCGTGCGCTCTCCACCATGATTATTGGCGCGGTGGCCTGCACGGTGTTCAATTACTTGTTCGTGATGGTGTTTGGCTGGGGCGTGCAGGGAAGCGCGCTCGCCACGGTGTTCGGCCAGGCAATCTCGTGCGCGTGCGTGCTGTGGTACTTCATCTTTACTAAAAACGTTCCCATGAAACTGCGCTTGCGCAGCATGCCCCTTCATGGTCGAACGGTGGGTCTTATCATGTCGCTGGGCCTGGCAAGCTTTGCGGTTCAAGCGGGCATGGCCGTGGTCAACTTCGTGCTGAACAACCTGCTGAATATGTACGGTTCCATGAGCGTTTTGGGTGCGGAAGGGGCCCTTGCATCTATCGGCGTGGTGCAACGCGTGGCCATGTTCGCCGTTCTGCCGTTGATTGGAGTTGCCATCGCGATACAGCCCCTGCTGGGCTTCAACTACGGCGCCCACCTGTTCGAGCGTGTGAAAAAGACGCTCTGGTACGGTATTTTCGGCGCTACGGGCATAGGTTTGGTGCTGTGGGCCCTCGTGCACATATTCCCGGAAGAGATCGTGGGCTTTTTCGGCATCGTGGATCCGAACTTGCAGAACTTCACGGTGTTCGCGCTGAAGGTGCAGCTGATCATGCTTCCGTTCATTGGGTTCCAGATCGTGGGATCGAACTACTTCCAGGCTACGGGTCAGCCTGCGAAGTCCATCTTCTTGTCGCTGACGCGTCAGATTCTGTTCCTGGTTCCGCTGCTTGTTTGCCTGCCGATGGTTTTGCCGGGTTGGTTCCCTCAGTTCACCAGCTTGGATGCGCTGTATTTCGCCACGCCGATCTCGGATTTCCTGTCCATTTTTGTTACGGTTGTGTTCATCGTTGTAGAAATGGGTCGACTCAAGAAGCTCGAGGCGGGCGAGATCAAAGCCAAGTTCTAAAAAGAAGCGCGGTATCGGACTGTTTGAACGATACCGCGCGTTCATGTTTGCAGCCGTGCGCTTGCTTCGGTTTGCTTTGCGCGAATCGGCGATTGTCACCCTTGCGATGACCTCTTGATTCACAATTAGGGCAACGTGCGCTAGCATAGACGCCTTGCAGTATCGAGTTGAGATGAAGGAGAGTCTTCGCATGGAAGAAGCACGCAGCAAGGTGCAGAAGAAGGGCGCGGCGTCCCGCACGCGCTCGATAGCGTTTGTCGGCCTTTCGATCGCCATCATGGCCGTTTCCGCTTGGGTGACCGTTCCGCTGGGTCCGGTTCCGTTCACGTTGCAGATGTTCGCGTTCGCGTTTGCCATTCTGGTGCTCACGCCCAAGCAATGCCTTGCCGCGATTGCCGGCTATCTGGTGCTGGGCGCTATCGGGTTGCCGGTGTTTTCCAGCATGCGCGGCGGCATCGGCGTTCTGGCGGGTCCCACGGGCGGTTACTTGTGGGGATGCCTGGTGGGCGCAGCAGTGGTGCTTCTGGTGCTGCATGCGCTGCGCGGGCGTTTCGAGGGCGACGGGAAAGTTTCCGTGGTGAAGGGGCTGGTGCTGGACGTTGCCGTTTGCCTGGTGTTTCTGTGCGTGGTGTACGTGTGCGGCTGGGCGCAGTTCATGGCGGTGACCGGGACCGATCCCATGGCTGCGTTCATGACCACGATTGCTCCGTTCGTGGTGGTCGACGTGCTGAAGATGGTGGCGGCTGCCATCTGCGCACGTGCCGTACGCGCTGCCGTGCCGCAGCGATAAGCGCGACGACAGAGCGCGCGTATCCGCGATGCGGGTTCGCACATGGAACGGGGAGGGGCGAGGTCGTTGACCTCGCCCCTCCCCGTCTATCTCACGCTAGAAGCGCAATTTCCTACGCTTGGTAGACGACGGCGCCCGAGGTGAAGCCGCCGCCGAAAGCCACAAGCACCACGATGTCGCCCGGTTTGATGCGCCCGTTTTCGTATGCGTCCGCCAAAGTCATCGGCACGCATGCGGCCGATGAATTGCCGCGATGGGCAATGGAAACCTGGAAGAAGTCAAGCGGACGCCCCATTTTCTTCGCAGCGTATTTGATGATGCGCTCGTTAGCCTGGTGGGGGACGACAAGCGCCACGTCATCAAGCGTCAGGTCCGCGCGTTCCAAAGCGGAGAACACGGCGGTGGCCATGGCGTCTGCCGCGAACTTGAACACCTTCGGCCCGTCCATGCGCAGCACCTGGCGCGGTTCGCCGGCTGCAATCAGCTGTGCTATGCCCAGTTCTTCATCGATGGACGTCAGCGATCGATCGTTCGATCTCGCATCGTTGTTCACGCCGTCCGCATCGAAGGGAACCGGGGAGTCGTAGGCGGCAGGGCATGTGAGCGCATTGGAAGGATCGTCCTCGTTTGCAATGAAGCTGCTCAAAATGCCGGCACGGTCCTGGTTCCATTCCACCACGGCCGCTCCGGCACCGTCGCCGAACAGCACGCACGTGTTGCGGTCGTCCCAGTTGGTGATGCGCGACAAGCGCTCCGAGCCCACGATGAGCGCCCGGCGAATGGGGTTGCGCCCCTTTGCGCCTGCGACGTTGGGCGCGCATGCCGCCATCATCGATTCTGCGACCGAGAGGCCGTACACGAATCCTGAGCATGCGGCGTTCAAATCAAATGCCGCGGCGTTCGAGAGCCCCAGGCGTTTGCGCAGCAGCCCCGCGCACGAGGGGACCATCACGTCGGGCGAGATGGTGGCGAAGATGACAAGGTCGATTTCGCTGGCGTCCACGACGCGCTCCGCGTAGCCGCCTTCGCTCCAGCCGAGTGCCTGACGCGCGGCGCTTTCGCTCAGGTCGGTGCTTGTTTCGTCAGAGGCGATGCGTCGGCTTTCGATGCCGGTGCGCGACGCGATCCATTCGTCGCTTGTGTCCACCAGCGTTGCCAATGCGTTGTTGTCGACGTCTAGCGCGGGAAGCGCTTTCCCGCATCCGATGATCGTGCAGCCCATAGTGCTCCGTTCCCGGCCGCCAGGCAGCCGTGCCTGGCGAGCAAATACTTTGATAATCAAACTAAAAGCAGTATAGCATCGGCGCCGAGGTTGCATCGGGCGGTGCGGCTTGCTTTACGGAAACATCAGGCTACCTTCACAATGGGATTCGGGCAAGGTGCGCTTTGAGGCGCGCTTTGAGGAGGGGGCGGCGGCGCGCGGCTTGAGGGCGGATGCGCTTTCGGCTGCGCTCCGCGCGGGCTCCCTGCGTGCGGTTCTGCTTCGGCTTCGCGCGTCCTGTCAAAACGAGCGAGTTTTGCTGGTCCTCGAACCAGGATAAAAGCTGCTGACGGCTGCATGACCTGGGGCGATGCAAAACGCGCCCCAGAAGCTGCTCCCTCAGGGGCGGAAAATCGCCGCAAAACTCGATTGTTTTGACAGGAAGCGATCGGGCTTTCGCTGCTGGGTTTGTTTGGCGCGGCTTGGGGCATCGCCGAGCGCCGCATGCTGCACGCCGTGGCGGCCGCAACGTGCGGCTTCGGCATGTTAGCGCTTTGCGCGTCGCACGGCCCCGATGCCATGTATCCCGCATCTCGCATCCCGCGCTTTGCGCGCCGCACGGCCCCGATGCCCGTGCATCCCGCATCCCGCATCCCGCGCTCTGCACGGACTCGGCGCGCCCGCGTTTCGTCCCGCGCGCTGATGCGCCCTAGCGCGCGGCGTCGGCGAGCGCCTGGAACAGGGGAGCGTTGTCGTCCAAGTACTCGGGGTGCCACTGAACGCCCAGGAAAAACGTGCGCGTGGGATCTTCCAAGCCTTCGATCAGCCCGTCGTCGCTGACGGCCGACACGCGAAGCGACGGTGCGACCTCGGATACCGCCTGGTGGTGCATGGAATTCACGGTGATCGTGCGTTGCGGGCCCTTGACCTGCGGATCTGCCTGAAGCGCGCGTCCTAGCGCGCTGTCGACAACAAGGCGAACGCTTTGCTGCGTCACGTCGTAAGGCGGCTTTTGCTGATGCTTTGTCAGGCCGCAGGCGTGCACGTCTTGGTGCAGCGTGCCACCAAGGGCTACGTTCATGACCTGCATGCCGCGGCAGATGCCCAGCGTGGGAACGTCGAGTTTGTGCGCGAGTCGGGCAAGCTCCAGCTCCAGCGCGTCGCGCGTGTCGAACACGTAAGTTGTTTCGGGAAGCTGTTCGCGGTCGCCGTATCGGGTCGGCGCGATGTCGCCTCCGCCGGCAAGCACCAGCCCGTCGATGCGTTCGATAAGCTCGCGTGCGATGCGTTCGTTGTCTTCGTCCGTGCCGTCTATCGGCGGCAGCAGAACAGGCACCGCTCCCGTGGCGGCAACGCGTCGCACGTACTCTGCCGTAACGCGTTCGACGGGAACGCGCTCGTCCTTTTGCTCTTCCACCACGAAGGTGGTCGTTATGCCGATGATCATGCGCTCGTTCCCCTTCCGGCGCGGGTTGCACCCTCTTTGCGTTCTTAGTACAGCGTTCGTCTGAGCAGCTCGAACAGCGTTTCGCAGGAAAAATCTCCCCGTTTGACGGAGGTGAGCATGCTGGCCCATACGAAAACGCACAGGGGTTCCGGCGCAAGGGGACCCTCGAGCCGTTCTTTGACGATGCGGGGATCGCGCTCGATTGCGTAGATCAGGCCTTTTCGGATGTGCGCAAAGCACGCTTCCTCGCGCAGGTGTGCGGCGGCAAGATCGTGCGTGTTGAGCGTAGATACCTCCGCCAGCCAGTCGTTGCGAAACTTCTCGAGGGCGACCGAAAGCTTGGCGGCAAGGTCTCGGCAGAGATCCACGAAGTCGCCGTTTGCAGCGGCCAACGGCATGAAACAGGAAAGCGATTCGTTCCAGAATTTTCCTACCACATCGTTGACCAGGTCGGACTTTGTGGGATAGGAGTTATAAACCGTGCCAACGGCAACGTCGCAGGATCGTGCGACCTCCCGGATGCTCAATCCCGAAAGGCCTTTCGTGCTGGCCAGCTCGAATGCTGCATCCAGTACCTGTTGCTTGGTGATGACGGGCTTATTACCCATGGAAGCCTCCCGTACGAAGGGTAGTCGGTGCGCGAACGACCCTCATTGTAGAGGAAGGATGCGAACGCGGGCGTGAAGAAACCGTGGCGATCTTCCAGACTGCTTGCCATGAGCGGGCCCTCTTTCTAATATGAACCTTGTTCATTAATGAACGAGGTTCATGTATATAGACGGGCGACAGCCCGATAACGAAAGGAGCATACAATGAGCTGGGATTTGATTGCAGCGAGCACCGCTATTACGTTTGCGCTGATCCTGTACACCATCGGCGTGTTCGGCGAGCGTCGGTCGGGGACGCTGTCGCTCCGTCACGTGGTTCTGTTCTGGGCGGGTCTGACTTGCGACACGACGGGAACCATGCTCATGAGCAACATCGCGCAGCAATCGGGCGCATCGGGCTTCGGCGTGCATGCGATCACCGGCATGCTGGCCATCGCGCTCATGTTGATTCACGCCACTTGGGCAACCGTCACCTACGTTCGTCAAAACGAGCGTTCGATGCTGCGATTCCACACGTTCAGCACGGTGGTATGGCTTGCTTGGCTGGTTCCGTACATTATTGGCATGCTGGTGGGCATCCCCGCCATTCACTTGCAGGCCGTGTGCGCTATCGGAACGAGCGTCGTGATCGTTGCCGTTCTTGCGTTCGTGCTTTTCCGTTCGACGCGCCGCCATGCCCATCACCCGGCACGCTAGCGTTTTCGCGCAGCTTACCGTCCCGGCTGGTCGGTGCGGATGTCGGCTGGGATGGACGGCAAGGCGATGATGAAGCAGGCGCCGCCGTCGGGCAGGTTGATGGCCTCGACGGTGCCGTCATGCGCTTCGACCACGGATTTCACGATGGCCAGGCCCAGCCCCGTGCCGCCCGTTCCGCGGCTTCGCGAGGCGTCGGTGCGGTAGAAGCGGTCGAACAGGAGTTTCGGATCTACGTCGCCGAAGCCGGTGCCGTCGTCTCTCACGGCGATGATGGAGTTGCCCCTCAACCCGAACAGCTCGATGGTGATATGGCCGCCCAGCTCGATGAATCGGCTTGCGTTCTCCACCAGGTTCGTGACGGCCTGCTTGAGCCTGTCGGGATTTCCCAGCACGTCGGGCGCTTCTCCCATGATCTCGGTGTGCGCCTGCCGGTCGCGTAGGATGGGCTCCAGCGCATCGACCACGCCCGAGGCAAGCTCCCGAAGGTTCACGCGCGAAAGCTCGAAGGGCATGCTGTCGTCTTCTATACGCTGAAGGGTGAGCAGATCGTGCGTCAGGCGGCTGAGGCGCTCGCTCTCGTTGATGATGATGGAACAGAACTTATCGTGCAGCTCCGCAGGAAGGTCGGGGTCTTCCAGCATTTCGGCGTTGCCGCGGATGGCGGTCAGGGGGGTCCGCAACTCGTGGGCAACGTCGCTGATGAAGGCAGCTTGGCGACGCTCTTTCAGCGCCAGATCGTGCTGCTGCGTCTTTGCCGTTTGAACAAGCGCACGGAAATCGTTTGCCAAATGGTCGGCCTCCAGCATTCTGCCATCCGCCTCGATGGACACGTCCATGCCGGATCGGTACGCGGCGGTTTTCTTGGCCAGCATGCGTAGCGGCTCTGACAGAAAATGACCGATGACCAGGCTTAAGGGAAACGTAACCAGCAGGACGGGAATCAGCAGCAAAAACGCCCTCGGCGGAGTGCCGAAGGCGAGAAGGCAAACCAGGAGAACAACTGCGCTGGCAAGCAGCGAAAGCAAGGTTGCCAGCAATGAAAAATATGTCTGTAGCCTTTTTATTGCTTGAACCTGTATCCGTATCCGCGTACCGTTTCTACCAGGCCGGGATCGTAACCGGCGGACTCAATCTTATCACGCAGACGCTTGATGTGCGTGTCCACGGTCTTGGTTTCGGTCAAGTATTCCCAACCCCAGGCGTCGCGGAGCAGATCTTCGCGCGAAACCACTTTTCCGGCGTTCTTCATCAGGCTGGCCAGTAGCTCGAATTCGCGCGGCGTAAGCTCGATTTCGCCATGCTGGCCCGATGCCGTGTGGGCGTCTTCATCCAGGGTAATACCGCTTGCGGTGACCGCATGGTTGGCTCCGGGGAAATCTCCGCCCGATCCGCGGCGCAGCAGCGCGCGCACACGTGCGATCAGCTCGCGCACGCCGAAGGGCTTGGCCAGATAGTCGTCCCCGCCAATTTCCAGGCCGACCACTTTGTCCAGCTCGGTGTCGCGCGCCGAAAGGAACAGGACGGGGACGGTGGTCTTCGAGCGCAGGCGACGGCACAGCTCGTAGCCGTCCATGCCCGGGAGCATGATGTCAAGAACGAACAGGTCGTAAGAGTTTTTCGTGGCCAGCGCCAGGGCGTCTTCGCCGTTGTCCACGACGTCGGTGTAGAAGCCCTCTTTTTTCAGAGCGTAGCTGACGAATTCGGTTATCGACGGCTCGTCGTCTACAACGAGGATGCGATGCGGGGTGTCGTTCATGTGGTGCCTTTCTATCAGATAGGTCCCGTGGCCGCTGCCTGACAGATGAGCGTAAGCGGGTTGCTATAATGACGAGAGCAACTATAAACATTTCGGGCGCCGTATAAGGAGACTGTCAGAAACATGTTACTTGCTATCGACGTGGGGAACACGCAAACGGTATTCGGCATCTACCAGGAAGGGGCTCTTCGGTTTCGGTGGCGCGTGGCCACCAACAAACGCCATACGTCGGACGAGCTCCGCGTCAAGCTGGTGCCTTTGCTGAGCTCCGAGGGGATTGCGTTCGACGACCTGGACGGCGTGGCGCTTGCTTCGGTGGTTCCGCAGCTGACGGCGGCGTGGTGCGATGCGACGAGGCGCATGATCGGCAAGCACGCGCTGGTGTGCTCGGCTGAAACCGCAGGGAATTTGTTCGAGGCTGACTATCCCAACCCGCACGAGATCGGCGCGGACCGCGTGGCCGACGCAGTGGCGGCGAAGGCGTTGTACGGCGCGCCGGTGATCGTGGTCGATTTCGGCACGGCCACCAACATGGAGGTAGTGGACGATCAGGGTCGGTTTGTGGGCGGCGTGATTGCCCCGGGCATCGAAACGTCGTCGTCGGCGCTGTTCGATCATGCGACCAAGCTGGGCGCCATCGACCTGGTCGATCCCCATACCGCCATCGGGCACAACACCGAGCAGGCCATTCAGGCGGGCATCGTTTACGGCGAGGCCGATCGTGTGGACGGGCTGGTGCGCCGTATCTTCGATCAGCTGGGCTACCAGACCACCGTGGTTGCTACGGGCGGGCTTGCTTCTCGCGTGGCCGCCCAGTCGCAGACCATTACGACGACCAATCCCGATCTGACGTTGGAAGGATTGCGCTTGGTGTACGAGGCGTCGGCGGATCAGGCGGAATGCGGATTGTGCGACCGCATTGCCCTATCCTAAGACCTTCGACCGCATGCCCGCCGTTTTATGCCGCTGCGCACGCTATACTTCATGATTCCGAAAAGTCCAGACCAAACCAAGAAAGTGAGGGCCCGACGTGTTGAGTGACATTGAAATTGCCCAAGCGACCACCCCCGAGCACATCAGCGCGATCGCCAAGAAGGCGGGCGTGCCGGAGTCGTACCTGGAGATGTACGGCACCAACAAGGCGAAAGTCGACTACAACTTGCTCGCGGACGTGGAGCACGCGCCGGGCAAGCTCATCCTGGTCACGGCCATCAACCCCACGCCGGCCGGCGAAGGCAAGACCACCACGACGGTAGGTTTGGCCGATGCGCTGGCCCTTCAGGACAAGAACGTGGTCGTGGCTCTGCGCGAGCCTTCGCTCGGTCCCGTGTTCGGCATCAAGGGCGGCGCGGCGGGCGGCGGATACGCCCAGGTCATTCCCATGGAGGACATCAACCTGCACTTCACGGGCGACTTCCATGCCATCGGCGCGGCCAACAACCTGCTGGCGGCTCTGCTGGATGCGCACATCCACAACGGCAACGAGCTGGGCATCGACGTGCGCAAGATCACGTGGAAGCGCGTGGTGGACATGAACGACCGCCAGCTGCGCAACATCGTGGACGGTTTGGGCGGCAAGGCGCATGGCGTGCCGCGCGAGGACGGCTTCGACATTACGGTGGCCTCCGAGGTCATGGCCATTTTCTGCCTGGCCACTTCCATTACCGATCTCAAGGAGCGCCTGGGCCGCATCGTGGTGGGCTACACCTACGACGACAAGCCGGTTACGGCGCACGACCTGCATGCCGAGGGCGCTATGACGGCGCTGCTGAAGGACGCCTTGAAGCCGAACCTGGTGCAGACGCTCGAAGGCACGCCGGCGTTCGTGCACGGCGGTCCCTTCGCCAACATCGCCCACGGCTGCAACTCCATCATGGCCACGCGCATGGCCATGGCGCTGGGCGATTACTGCGTGACCGAAGCCGGCTTCGGTGCCGACCTGGGTGCGGAGAAGTTCCTGGACATCAAGTGCCGCTTGGCGGGCCTCAAGCCCGACGCCGTGGTCGTGGTTGCCACGGTGCGCGCGCTCAAGAATCACGGCGGCGTGGCGAAGGCTGACCTCAATGAGGAAAACCTGGAGGCCCTGGAGGCCGGCCTGCCCAACCTGCTGCAGCACGTGGAGAACATCACGAAGGTGTACAACCTGCCGTGCGTCGTTGCCATCAACGCGTTCCCGACCGACACCAAGGCCGAGCTGGACCTGGTGGAAGCCAAGTGCCGCGAACTGGGCGTGAACGTCGCGCTGTCCGAGGTGTGGGCGAAGGGCGGCAAGGGCGGCCAGGCGCTGGCCGACGAGGTGGTGCGCCTGTGCGAAGAGGGCGACGCCGAGGGCCGCAGCGCCGAGACGTTCGAGTTCTCTTACGACGACGACCTGACGCTGGCTCAGAAGATCGAGGCCATCGCGAAGCGCATCTACCACGCCGACGGCGTGACGTTCGAGCCGGCTGCGAAGAAGGAGCTGGCGCAGCTTGAGGCGCTCGGGTTCGGCAACATGCCCGTGTGCATGGCCAAGACCCAGTACTCGTTCAGCGACGACCAGACCAAGCTGGGCGCGCCGCGCGACTTCACGGTGACCGTTCGCCAGGCGAAGGTGTCTGCAGGCGCTGGTTTCGTGGTGGCCCTGACGGGATCCATCATGACCATGCCCGGCCTGGGGAAGAGCCCGGCTGCGTTCAAGATCGACGTGGACGAAACCGGCAAGATTTCCGGACTGTTCTAATCGTGTTCCGCCGTTCTCCGAACGGCGGAACACGCCGACGCTGCGGGCTTCCACGGCACTCCATCTCGACCCTTTTTCGCTTGCCCTCACGTGCGAAGCACGCTCGGCCGCGAAACGGGCCGATCTGGGGCACCGTGGAAGCCCTCGCTGATTTACTACGCCAACCTGGGCGACCAAAGCTTCGGCGGGGCGCTCGCTCTCCGTCATCGGGCGGCCCTCTCCGCTCCCTCGCGCTCCCTCCGCCGTGGAATTCCTGCCAAACCGGCCTGTTTTTGGGCGGCAGGCGCTGTTCGGATGCGGGCTTTCTGGCACAATGACCGTTTCAAGAAAAGGCGCGTAGAGCGCGTTCGGAACGTGTTGCCGTCGCGCACCCGGTTTCCGGTCAGCTGGAATGCGCTTTGGACTTGCCTGCGAGGAGGCCCGAATGGATACGAAGTTCATCGAGGAATTGGCTAGCTCCGCTCCAACGCCGGGCGGGGGAGGGGCTTCCGCGTACGTGGGCGCGCTGGCTTCGGCCCTTGCTTCCATGGTGGGGAACCTGACCGTGGGCAAGAAAACGTACGCCGATGTGGAGGCCGACGCGTACGTGACGCTGGAAAAGCTTGCCGCCGTGCGGGAGCGTTTGATCGAGCTGGTGGACGAGGATGCGCGCGCGTTCGCGCCGCTGGCCGCTGCGTATCGCATGCCCAAGGCGACGCCCGAGGAGCAGGCGGCGAAAAACGAAGCGCTGCAAACCGCGCTTGTGGGCGCATGCGACGTCCCCCTGGAAATTATGCAGCGCATTGCGGAGGTGGTCGAGCTGACCGACTTCCTGGCGTACCACGGCAGCCGGATGGCCCTCTCCGACGCCGGCGTAGCTGCGGCGTTCGCGCGCGCCGCCGTGGACGGGGCGAGCCTCAACATATTCATCAACGCCGCTTCGATGGATGATCGCGACCGGGCCGCGCGCTATCGCGACCAGGCCAACGCCGTTGCCGATTCCGTTCGTGCTCAGTGCGACGATCTGTTCGCGCACGTCAAGCAAGCTGTTTCGTAAAGGAGCCTGATCGTATGGCCATTCAGCTGAGAGGGAAGCCCGTCGTCGATCGCATGGCGCAGGATATGAGCGTGCGCATCGAGGTTCTGCGGCGGGAGGGAATCGTTCCCACGCTCGCTCTTGTGCGCGTGGGCGCGCGTCCCGACGACCTGTCCTACGAGCGCACGGCCGTCAAGCGCGCGGAAAGCCTGGGCATCGCGGTCAAGCCGTACGTGCTGGACGAATTCGCTCCGCAGGCTGCCTTGCAGGCAACGCTCCAGTCCATCAATTACGACAAGACCGTGCACGGGTGCCTCGTGTTTCGCCCCTTGCCCAGCTTCATCGACGAGAAGGCCATGTGCAACGCGCTTGCTCCGGCGAAGGACGTCGACGGCATATCGCTTGCCTCGCTGGCCTCCGTGTTCACCGATGCGAGCGACGGGTTTCCGCCGTGCACCGCTGCGGCCTGCGTTGAAATGCTCGACCATTACGACGTGCCCCTGGTGGGCAAGCACGTGGTGGTGGTCGGCCGCAGCCTGGTGGTGGGCAAGCCGGTGTCCATGATGCTGCTGCGGCGCAACGCCAGCGTGACTATCTGCCATTCCCGGACCGAGAACCTGCCGGCCATTTGCCGCGAGGCCGACATCGTTATCTGCGCGACGGGGCGCGCGCGGGCGTACGGGGCCGAGTTCTTCAGTCCTGGTCAGACGGTGCTCGACGTGGGCATCAACTTCGATACGCACGGCAAGCTGTGCGGCGACGTGAACTTCGACGAGGTGGAGCCCATCGTGGGCGCCATCACGCCGGTGCCGGGCGGCATCGGAACCGTGACCACCTCGGTGACGATGGCTCATACCGTGGCTGCCGCGGAAGCATTGCTGAGGTAGCGCGATGCGGGTTGAGATCGACGAGGCTCGCTGCATCGGGTGCAGCAGGTGCGCAGACGATTGCGTAGCCGATGACCTGCGCATTCAGAACGGAATCGCCCAGGTTTTGGGTCGGTGCATCCTGTGCGGGCATTGCGTGGCCGTGTGCCCGACGGGTGCCGTGTCCATTTCCGGCTACGATATGGCCGACGTGGAGCCCGCCGAGCCGCTTTCTCGCTTCGTCGACGCGCACGATCTGCTGCAGGCGATCAAGTCGCGGCGCAGCATTCGGAGGTATCGGCCTTGTGCGGTGGAGCGCCAGAAGATCGACCTGATCTTGCAGGCCGGACGCTACACCGCCACGGCTAAGAACGCGCAAGGGTGTCGGTTCGTGGTGGTGCAGGACGGCCTGGACGAGCTCAAGCGGCTGGTGTGGGGCGGCATCGAGGACGTGCTCGCTTCGCCTGGATCCGATCGGCCCCGATGGGCTGCGCAATGCGCTCTGTTCCTGGAGGGCGTGAAGGCGGAACCCTCGCGCGACTTTCTGTTCCGTAACGCCCCCGCGGTGGTGTTCGTGGCGGCTGATCGCGCGGACGACGCCGGTCTTGCTTCGCAGAACATGGAGCTTATGGCCGCATCGCTTGGCCTGGGCATGCTTTTCAACGGGTACTTGTGCCGTGCGGCCGAGGGGCTTCCGGCGGTGAAGTCGTGGCTGGAGGTGCAGGATCGCCCGCTTCAAACGTGCATGCTGCTGGGATATCCGGCGGTGACGTACCGTCGCACCGCTCCGCGCCTGCCCGGCGACTTCGTGGTGAAGTAGCGCTTCTGCGCGCGTTCGGGACTTTCGGGGCAGGTACGCGCGCCTTGCATGGGGATATTCCGAAACGGCTCCCGCGTCTTGCCGGGTTGTCGTATCATACGGGGTATGGCTAACGGGTTAACATACACGCGCAAGACCACGTCGTCCGAGGCGACGAAGCAGCTTGCGGTCACGCTGGCGCCGTATCTGCACGCTGGCGACGTCATCGTGCTTACGGGCGATCTGGGCGCGGGCAAGACGCAGTTCGTGCAAGGCGTGGCGGCTGGCCTGGGCGTTCGCGACCAGGTGACCAGCCCAACCTTCAATATCTTGCTCACGTATCCCGGCGGCACGCTGCCGCTCTATCATTTCGATCTGTATAGACTGGACTCCGCCGACCAACTGGAGGACACCGGCTATTACGAAACCATAGATGCCGACGGCGCGTCGTTCATCGAATGGGGCGAGAAGTTTCCCGAGTCGCTTCCGTACGGGTATCTGGAGGTGTGCATTTCGGTGGATTCCGAAGGGAACCGCTCCGTGGAGGCGCATGCGTACGGCGATCGGTCGCGCCAGCTCTTGTTTCTTTGGGCGAAGGACTCCAAGTCGCGCCTTATGAAGTCTGCGAGGTAACCAGGTGGGTGAAGCTGCTCCGCGTCCGCAGGGCGCGTCTGCGCGTGCAACGTACGTGCTTGCATTCGACACGGCTAATGAAGTGATCGCCATCGGGCTGGGCGCGCTGCATTCCGAAAGCCGTACCGTCGAATTGGTCGCGTCGGTCGAGGCGGAGGCCCGCCGCGCGTCGAATACCCAGCTGCTGCCGCGCATCGACGCGGCTTTGGCCGAAGCCGGCGTCTCGCGCAAGCAGATCGCCTGCGTGGTCGTCGGGCGCGGGCCGGGGTCGTTCACGGGCGTTCGCATTGCCATGGCAACGGCGAAAGGCGTCGCTTCGGCGCTTGAGGTTCCCCTGATTGGCGTGTCGTCGCTTGACGCGGTGGCATGGAACGCGCAGGCCGACGGCGCGCGCGGCGCCTTGGCGGTGGTGGCGGACGCCATGCGCAAAGAGGTGTATCCGGTGCGCTACACCTTGAACGACCAGGGCATCGAGCGCTTGGAAGCCGATCGCGTGGTGAAAGTCGAAGCAGCTGCGGAAGAGCTGACGGCAGCGGGCCTGTCGAATCTGCTGATTGCCGGAGATGCGCTGCGCAAGTACGCGGACCTGTTCGATCCATGCGGATCGGCGCTTGCCGAAGCGCTCTGGACGCCTACGGGGCGGGGCCTTTTGCTGGCGCTGCAAGCTGCATGGCGTGCGGGCGATGCGGATCCGTTCGACGCGGTTGCGCACGATCCGGCGTTCGCGTTGCCGGTGTACACGCGCTTGTCGGACGCGGAAGAGAACGAGCGCATTCGCCTGTCCAAGAACGATCCGCGCAATTTGACGGCTGGTGTGCAGGACGTGGCGCCTCGGCGAGACCAGCGCGCCAGCATGCACGATACGGCGATTTTGAACGCGCGTCCCGATGCGAGCGGCATTACCTACAAGCCGCTTGACGCTGCCCATGCAGCCGATGTTGCGGCTTTGGAATCGACGGTCATGGGTTCGGATGCTTGGAGCGCAGCGCTGGTTGCAGACGAGCTGCCGCGAGGCGATCGCACCTGGTGGGCGGCGTACAGCCAGGATCATTTGATCGGCTATGCCGGCGGATGGGTGGTCGACGGGCAGGTGCAGATCCTCAAAGTGGGGGTGGATCCGTCGTGGCGTCGGTGCGGCATCGCTCGCGAACTGCTTGCGCGCGTGGCGTCCGATGCGCGCGATTTGGGCGCTTCGACGTGCTCGCTTGAGGTTCGCGCGGGCAACAAGGGCGCGCATGCGTTCTACGAGGCGCTTGGCTTCCGGTCGATCGGCACGCGTCCTCGGTACTATTCCGACGGCGAAGACGCGCTCATCCTGGAGGGCCCCTTGCCGCTGGCCCAGCACGACGTTGCGGGCATGGCGCTGCACATCGACGAAGCGCGCGCTTCGTCGCCTGCGGGCGCGTCCTCTTGCGCGGAGGCTTCCGATTTCGTGCGCCCGCTCATTTTGGCCATCGAGTCGTCGTGCGACGAGACGGCAGCGGCCATCGTGGACGGCGCGGGCACGTTGGTGTCCGACGTGGTGGCTTCCCAGATAGACTTCCACGCGCGGTTCGGCGGCGTGGTTCCCGAGATCGCCAGCCGAAAGCATATCGAAGCCATTTGCGGCGTGTGCGACGAGTGCTTCGACGTTGCCGCTGATCATCTGGGCGTTTCTCGGTTGAAGTGGAGCGACCTCGACGCTGTTTCCGTGACGTACGCACCGGGGCTGGTCGGCGCGCTGGTGGTGGGCGTCGCATTCGCGAAGGGCGCTGCCTGGGCTGTCGAAAAGCCGTTCATCGGCGTGCATCACCTGGAAGGCCATCTGTATGCGAACAAGATCGGCGCGCCCGATTTCGCGCCGCCGGCTGTGGTGTCGCTTGTGTCGGGCGGCAATACGCTGCTTGTGCACATGAAGGATTGGGGCGATTATGAAACTTTGGGAGCCACGATCGACGACGCGGTGGGAGAGGCGTTCGACAAGGTAGCGAAGGCGCTTGGCCTGGGGTATCCGGGCGGCCCTGTGATCTCGCGCGAGGCGGCCAAGGGCGACCCGCGCGCTATCGCGTTTCCGCGCGCCATGATGCATTCGGGGGATTTGCGCTTCTCGCTTTCGGGGCTCAAAACCGCCGTGGTCACGTACATCAACAACGAACGCGCGGCGGGCCGCGACGTCAACGTGCCCGACGTGTGCGCCAGCTTTCAGCAGGCGGTTGTGGACGTGCAGGTGAAGAAGGCCGAAATGGCTTTGCGGCAAACGGGCGCGCGCACGTTCTGCCTGGGCGGCGGCGTGGCGGCGAATCCGGTGCTGCGCGCTGCGTACGAAAGCTTGTGCGAGCGCTTGCGCGTACGCCTGGTCATGCCGCCCTTGAGCGCGTGCGGCGACAACGCCGGCATGATCGCGCTGGTGGCGCTCGATCGCTATCGGCAGGGCAAGTTCTTCGGCTTGGACGCCGATGCCCAGGCCCACGCCAACTTGGACGAGCCGTACTAGGAAGCCTGTCCTCCAGGTTTCTCCTTTGAGGTTGCGCGTCGCTCGGGGCTTGCGGGCCTGCTGCGGGCGCGCGGCGCGCGGCGCGGAACGGTCGGAGCAACAATTGCGTGATGGCGAGACGTCTGCCGCGCCGCGCCCGGCGCGCGCCGCGGGGTCGAGGGATTTCGCTTCGCGCTTGTTGTCGGCGCTCGCCGTCGACGCCGTCGGCGGCCCGAGAACCACGCTTCGTTTGCTCGAAACGGCAGCGTACGCGCGGAAAATCGCCCTCGCTTGCCCGGGATCGGCGCCTTGCGCACGAAAAAACGCTCCCGCTGGCAGGTTTTGACGGTTTGAGGTCGTTTGAGCCGACCGGGTAAGCGCCCGCGAAAGCGCAGCACAGCAGCCCAGCGCTGTGACCAGGCATAACGAAAGGCAAGCCGAACGGCAACGGGGGCGGCGCCAATCTCGACGACCTCAAACCGTCAAAACCTGCCAGCGAAGGCGGTTTTTCGTGCGCAACCGGGTGGCGAGGGGGCGGAGGGCCGCGGCTGGCGGCATCGCGCCGCGATGGCGGCGAACCGGTTGGCCGGCCGCGCCGCACGATCGCCCCCGCGCCCCGCGTTCCGTCTCGGTGTGCCATGCTGCGCCCCGCGCCCGCCGCGCCCGCGCTGCATCGAGGGCGCGTTCCCCGTGCGTCGCCTCGCTCCGCGCAACCAGCTCGTCAGTCCTCCGGCCCGCGCCGCAACAGCGGACCAACCGCAGCTCGCTTCAGCTTTCTCGATCGTCTTTACCCCATCTTAACGTTCACGCCGACATCTTTACGCCATGCTTGCGCGCTCCCTTCTATGCTGAGTATGTGGCGGTGTCCTGGCGCGTACTGCTAGCCCCGATCGAACGGGGGTTGACCTGCCGGTTTCTGCTGTATCGCCACACGAGGGTTTCGCGCGGCACGGGTCGCTCCTCTTGGGTGCAGCACCCGCGCGGAACCTGCGCAACGTAAAGAAGAAGGAAGGACCACGATGGAATTCGTAACGGGCTTCGTTGGCGGGCTGAGTGTGCTGCTTGCGTTCTACTTGTTCTGCAAGCTGCTGAAGGGCGGCGACGGACGATGACGGGAAATCTCTTTGAATACGGCATCTACCTGGCGTTGCTGGTTGCCCTTGCCATTCCCCTGAGCCTATACATCAACAAAGTCATGGCGGGCGAGCGCACCGTGCTGTCGCGCGTGCTCGTGCCTGTCGAGAATGCGATATGCTGCTGCATCGGCATCGACAAGGCCGAAGACATGGGCTGGAAGCGCTATCTTGCCAGCGCGCTGGTGTTTTCCGCCGTCTGCTTGGTTGGGCTGTTCGCTCTTTTGCTGCTGCAAGGAGTGTTGCCCCTGAATCCCGAAAAGCTTCCTGGCCTCCCGGTTGACCTGGCATTCAATACCGCAGCAAGTTTCGTTACCAACACGAATTGGCAAGCGTACAGCGGCGAAAGCACCCTCAGCTACTTCTCGCAGGCGTTTGGCCTTACGGTTCAGAACTTCGCGACGCCAGCGGTGGGCCTGGCCGTCCTGTTCGCGCTGTTTCGCGGCTTGGTGAGCGAAGGGGGCGAAGGCCTTGGCAACTTTTTCGTCGACGTGTCGCGCGCCATCCTGTTCATCTTCATTCCGCTTGCCCTGGTTGCGACGATGATCAACGTATGGCAAGGCTCTCCCCAAAACATCGACGAGTACCAGACGGTTCAGCTTTTGGAGCCGGTTGGCGTGAACGCCGAGGGAGAGGTGGTTTCCGCTAACGACCCCAACGCGGTTGAGACGATCGATCAGGCTGTGGTGCCCATGGGGCCGCAGGCCAGCCAGGTTGCCATCAAGCAGCTGGGCACGAACGGCGGCGGGTTCAACGGCGCCAACTCTGCAAGCGCGCTTGAAAACCCGACGCCCCTCACGAATCTGGTGCAGTGTCTTTCCATGTTGCTGGTTCCTATGGCATGCGTGTTCAGCTTCGGGCGATTCGTCATGGATCGCCGGCAGGGGCGCGCGATATTCGCGGCCATGTTCATCCTGCTCATAGGGGCGCTGGCGGCAATCGCCTTTTTCGAGCAGGCGGGAACGCCCCAGCTTGCGGCGGGCGGCCAGGTGTACATGGGCTTCGACGGCCAGTCCGGCGGGAACATGGAGGGCAAGGAGACGCGCTTCGGCGTAACCGATTCTTCCTTGTGGGCTGCGTTCACCACGGCGGCTTCGAACGGCTCGGTCAACGCCATGCACGACAGCTTCACGCCACTTGGCGGCATGGTCCCCATCGTTTTGATCTCGCTGGGCGAAGTGGTGTTCGGCGGCGTGGGATGCGGACTGTACGGCATGCTGGGATTCGTGATCCTGACGGTGTTCATCGCCGGGCTGATGGTGGGCCGAACGCCCGAGTACCTGGGCAAGAAGATCGGTCCGAAAGAGATGCGCATGGCCGTGATCCTGTGCATCACTACGCCGCTGCTCATCCTGGCGGGTGCCGCCATCATGAGCCTTGATCCCGCTACGGTTGCCAGTTTGGGAAACCCCGGCGCGCACGGGTTCTCCGAGGTGCTGTACGCGGCCGTTTCCGCCGGCGGCAACAACGGATCGGCGTTTGCCGGGTTCAACGCCAACACGCCCCTGATCAACACGGTCCTTGCCCTGGAAATGCTGGCGAACCGGTTTATCCCCCTGGCGGCGGCGTGCGCGCTTGCCGGCGGGTTCGCTCGTCGGCGTACGGTGGCTGCCAGCGCTGGCACGTTGTCCACCAGCAATGGGCTGTTCGTGTTCCTGTTGGTGCTTATGGTGGTGCTGATCGGCGCGCTGACGATGCTTCCGGCGCTTGCGCTGGGCCCCGTTGCCGAGCAGTTGACGATGGCTTTGTAGGAAGGTTGGTGAAGGCAAGATGACTGCTGCACAAGGCAAGGCCGCGCTGCTAGGCTCCCGCGGCGCCAAAAGCGGTTCGCGAAAAGACGCAGCGATGCGCGAGCTTGCGAAGCGCGCCGTGGCCGATTCGTTTGCGAAGCTCAAGCCGAACGAGCAGGCGAAGAATCCCGTCATGCTCATGGTGTACCTTTCGGCCGCCCTGACGTCGGTGCTGTTCGTTCTTTCCCTGTTCGGCGTGGCGGACGCGCATTCGGCTTTTACCCTGGCGGTTTCGGCGGTCCTGTGGCTGACGGTGCTGTTCGCGAACTTCGCCGAAGCTCTCGCAGAGGGTCGCGGCAAGGCTCAGGCCGACGCTCTGCGCGCCGCCAAGCGCGACATCGACGCGCACAAGCTCAACGAGGCCATGGTGGCCAAGGGCGCGCACGTCGACGATCCCGCCGAGTACTTTCGCCTCAATGCCGACGAGGTAAGCTCGGCGCTCCTCAAGAAGAAGGACGTGTTCTTCGTGTCCGCCGGCGAGCAGATTCCCGCTGACGGGGAGATTGTCAGAGGGGCGGCTTCGGTGGACGAGAGCGCCATCACGGGCGAATCCGCCCCGGTCATCCGCGAGGCGGGCGGCGACCGCTCAGCTGTGACCGGCGGCACTACGGTGCTGTCCGATTGGCTGGTGGTGCGCGTGACCGCCGATGCGGGGCACAGTTTCCTCGACCAGATGATCGCCATGGTCGAATCGGCGGCACGCAAGAAAACGCCGAACGAGATCGCGCTCGAGATCCTGCTCATTGCGCTGACTATCGTGTTTCTGACCGTGTCGGTGGCGCTGTTCGCTTTCAGCGGGTTCGGCGCCAACCAACAGGGCATGGCGAATCCTACGTCCATCACCTCGCTCGTTGCGCTGTTCGTGTGCTTGGCTCCCACTACGATCGGCGCGCTGCTCTCGGCTATCGGCATTGCCGGCATGAGCCGCCTGAACCAGGCGAACGTGCTGGCCATGAGCGGCCGCGCCGTGGAGGCGGCGGGTGACGTGGACGTGCTGCTGCTGGACAAAACCGGCACCATCACGCTGGGCAACCGCCAGGCGGCCGAGTTCGTTGCGGTCGACGGTGCCGACGAGCGCGATCTGGCCGATGCGGCCCAGTTGGCCAGCCTGACGGACGAAACGCCGGAAGGCCGCAGCATCGTGGTGCTGGCGAAGGAGCGCTTCGGCATTCGCGCGCGGGTGCTGGAGGGATCGGGCATGGCGTCGATCCCGTTCACGGCTCAAACGCGGATGAGCGGCGTGGATTTCGACGGCCATGAGATTCGCAAGGGCGCGGCCGATGCGGTGAAGAGTTACGTGGAAGCGGGCGGCGGGCGGTACAGCGCCCAATGCGCGCTTGCCGTCGAGCGCGTTTCGCGCGCGGGCGGTACGCCGCTGCTCGTCGCGCGCGATCATCGCGTGCTGGGCGTGGTGTACCTGAAGGACATCGTGAAGCAGGGCATCAGGGAGAATTTCGCCGACCTGCGCACGATGGGCATCAAGACCGTCATGATCACGGGCGACAATCCCCTGACGGCTGCGGCTATCGCTGCCGAGGCGGGCGTGGACGACTTCATTGCCGAGGCAACGCCCGAAACGAAGCTCGCCGCCATCCGCCAGTACCAGGCCGAAGGGCACATGGTGGCCATGACGGGCGACGGCACGAACGATGCTCCCGCGCTTGCGCAGGCCGATGTGGCCGTTGCCATGAACAGCGGCACCCAGGCGGCGAAGGAGGCTGGCAACATGGTCGACCTTGATTCCAGCCCCACGAAGCTGCTCGACATCGTGCGCATCGGCAAGCAGCTGCTCATGACGCGCGGAAGCCTGACCACGTTCTCCATCGCTAACGATATGGCGAAGTACTTCGCCATCGTTCCGGCGCTGTTCGTCCCGCTGTACCCTGCCCTCGATGCGCTCAACGTCATGCACCTGACCAGCCCGACAACGGCCATTCTGGCTGCGGTCACCTATAACGCGCTGATCATCGTGGCGCTCATTCCGCTGGCGCTCAAAGGGGTGAAGTACCGCGAGGCAACGTCGCAAAGCCTGCTGACGCGCAACTTGCTGGTGTACGGCCTGGGCGGAATCGTGCTTCCGTTTGTGGCCATCAAGGTTCTTGATATGGCTATCACGGCGCTGGGCATTGCGTAGCGCAGGATCGTTAGACGAGAGGAGATCATTATGTTGCATGTGGGAAACGGAGCGAAGCTGTGGGGAAGCGCAGTGCTGTTCTTCCTGGTGGTCATGCTTTTATGCGGCGTTGCGTACACGTTTGCCTGCACGGTTTTGGCTCAGCTGGCTTTCCCTCATCAGGCTAACGGGTCTACCATCGAAGTTGACGGCACCGCGTACGGCAGCGAGCTGGTGGGCCAGCCGTTTGCGGGCGAAGACCATCTATGGGGGCGCCCTATGAGCCCCGACGCAAAGACGTTCACCGACGATCGAGGATCCAAGGTGCTGTGGTATGCTCCGTCGAACCTCAGTCCGGCTGGCGACGAGTTCGCTGAAACCGTGCAGGCGCGCATCGACGCTCTTCGCGCGGCCCATCCGGAACAGGGCAACAAGCCCATTCCGAGCGATTTGGTTACCGAGTCGGGCAGCGGTTTCGACCCGCATATCTCTCCGGCGGCGGCCGAGTATCAAGTCGAGCGCTTGGCCAGGACCACGGGCAAAAGCCCCCGCGACATTCGCGCTATCATCGAGCGTTGCACGGAGCAGCCGCAAGGGGGAATTTTGGGAGACGCGCGCGTGAACGTGCTGAAGGTGAACCTGATGCTGGACGGCATCTTGCCGGTTCGGTAACGCACGTCGCACCGGCGGCGGCAACGTAGGTATGATGAACGGTGGGGCGGGCGCGACGTGCGTCGGCTCCACCTCCGGTTGGAAGGAACGCTATGGCTGCATCGATGGGCGATTTGGAGACGCGCCGCGACCCCGATGCTATTCTGCGCCAGATCGTCGAGGGGGAAGCTGCCGAGGGCGACGCGCGCGGCAAGCTCAAGATATTCTTCGGCTATGCGGCGGGCGTCGGCAAGACGTACGCCATGCTGGAAGAGGCCCATGCGGTGCTCGACAAGGGTTTCGACGTGGTGGTGGGCTACGTGGAGCCCCATACAAGAGTGGACACCATGGCGTTGACGGAAGGCTTGGAGCAGATTTCGCCGCGCGCCGTCACGCATCGAGGCATCACCTTGCGCGAATTCGACCTGGATGCGGTGCTTTCGCGCCGCCCGCAGATTGTGCTGGTGGACGAGCTGGCTCACACGAACGCCCCCGGGTGCCGCCATCGGAAGCGCTATCAAGACGTCGAGGAGCTGCTGCGCGCGGGCATCAGCGTGTTCACGACGGTGAACGTGCAGCATCTGGAGGGCTTGAACGACAAGATCGCCGCCATCACGCACGTAAGCGTTTCCGAGCGCATTCCCGATCGCATTTTCGACCAGGCGGCTTCGGTGGAGCTGGTGGACATCGAGCCGGACGATTTGATCGATCGTTTGGAGTCGGGGAAGATCTACCTGCCCGACCGTGCGCGCACGGCGCTCGGCAACTTCTTCTCGCGCAAGAACCTGGCGGCGCTGCGCGAGATCGCGCTTCGCCGCATGGCCGATCGCTTGACGCGCAAGGCCGAGTGCGGCGAGTCGGGCGCGCGCGTGGAGGCGGGCGAGGACGTGCTGGTGTACGTGACTCCCTACGCCGGCAACGTGAAGGCCATTCGCGCCGCGGCCAACATGGCGGAGTCGTACCATGGCGCGTTCACCGCGGTGGTGGTGGAGTCGTCGCAGAGCAAGAAACTCGACGCCGAACGGCGCGGGCGCCTGCGGGCGAACGTCGATTTGGCCGAAGAGCTGGGCGCGCATGTGGTCACGCTGTTCGGCGACGACATAGCGCAGCAGATTGCGCAGTACGCGGAAACCGCAGGGGCGACCCATATTGTGGTGGGAAACGCCATTGGCGGCTTCCGTGCGCTGGGGTGGGGGCCGGAAAGCCTGGTCAACCGGCTGATGAAGCTTGCACACGGTGCCGTGGTGGACGTGGTGCCCACCAAGGACCTGCCCGCTCAGTACGGGCGGCTGCGCGAGGCGACGGGCTTCCATTTCACGGTTGCCGATATATGGCGGGCCTTCGCGTCGGTCGCGCTTGCCACGGCCTTGGGCCTGGTGATCTACGAGCTGGGCTTGGCGGGGTCGGTGGTTCTCATGCTGTACCTCATCGTGGCGCTGCTCATGGCCACGCGCGCCGACGGGTTTTTCTACGCGCTGTTCGCCTCGCTCGGCAGCGTGTTCGCGTACAACTTCTTCTTCACCGTGCCGCGCTTCACGCTGCACGCCGTTGGGCTGAACTACCCGTTCATCTTCGCGTTTCTGCTGGTGGGGACGTTTGCTGCATCGTCTTTGGCCATCCGCATGAAACGCCAGGCCGAAAGTACCGCGCGTCGCGCGTACCGCATGGAGGTTCTGCTTGAGTCGAGCCGCAAGCTTCAGGGCGCGTCGACCGCCGACGAGTGCTTTCGGTTCGCGGCCGAGCAGGTCATCAAGCTGCTGAACCGCCCCGTGGTGATGTACCGGATGCTCGGCGACGGAAGCCTGGCGAACCCCGAGCTCCACGATGTTCCGGGAACGATAGGCGGCGCGACGGATACGGCCGTGCTGGCTTCCCCCGCCGAGGCTGCGGTGGCGGCGTGGTCGGCGTCGAACAACGAGCGCGCGGGCGCCACAACCGACACGCTGGCCAACGCGCACTGCCTCTACCTGCCCATTCGGTCGAAGGATGTCGTGTTCGGCGTGGCTGGCGTTGCCATGGACGACATCGACGGGGAAGAGGATTTCGGTGCGTTCGAAAAGAACTTGCTGCTTGCCATTCTTGACGAATGCGGGCAGGCGACCGAGCAGATCCTGTTCGCCGACGAGCGCCGCCGCATGGAGATGCGCATGGAAAAGGAAACGTTGCGCGCGAACTTGCTGCGGACGATCTCTCATGATCTGCGCACGCCTCTCACCAGCATTTCGGGGGATGCGGACATGCTGCTGCACGATGAGGACGCACTGACAGCGCAGCAGAAGCGGCGTCTGCTGCGCGATATTCACGACGACGCGCGTTGGTTGGTCACGCTGGTCGAGAACCTGCTGTCCATCACGCGCATCGACAACGGCACCATGCAGCTGGCGGTGCAGCCCGAGCTGGTCGGCGATGTGGTGCAGGAGGCGCTTCGGCATGTCGATCGGCGCATTGCGGATCGTTGCGTGCGCGTCGATTTGGAGGACGAGCTGCTTATGGCCGAGATGGACGCGCGCCTGATCGTGCAGGTTGTGATCAACCTGGTGAACAACGCCATTGCCTATGCGCCCGAGGGAAGCTGCATCGCTGTGACCGCACGCCGCGCCGTCGAGGACGGGCTGCCGCGCGTGCGGATCGCGGTTTCGGACGAGGGTCCGGGAATCCCGGACGAGGACCGCAAGCACATCTTCGATATGTTCTACAATGGCTCTACGGGCAAGCCCGGCGGCAAGAGCGGAGATTTCAAGCGCGGCATGGGCCTGGGCCTTTCGCTGTGCCGCTCGATCGTCGAGGTTCACGGCGGGACTTTGCAAGTGCGCAACAGGAAGCCTTGCGGCAGCGAGTTCTGGTTCACGCTGCCCGCGGTGGATGCTGAAGATGTGGTCGCTCGATCGGTGGAGGCGGTACGTGGCTGAACGGTATCGGATACTGGTTGTTGAGGATGATGCGGCGGTGCGCCGTTTGGTGACGACGACGCTCGAGCTGCACGACTACGCTCATCGAGAGGCGCGCTCGGTTGCGCAGGCGCTGTTGGAGCTGTCTTCGCATCCCCCTGATCTGGTCATACTTGACCTCGGATTGCCTGATGGCGATGGGGTCGACGTCATTCGCACCTTGCGCGGATGGTCGTCGTTGCCGGTGATCGTGCTGTCGGCCCGCTTGGAGGATGCCGACAAGGTGGAGGCGCTCGACGCCGGAGCCGATGACTACCTGGTGAAGCCTTTCTCGGTTGACGAGCTGCTTGCTCGCGTGCGCGTTGCGCTGCGCCGTCTTGATCGCGAGCGCGCCATGCAGGAAGGTGCCGAGGATCCGGTGTATCGCAACGGCGGCCTTACCATCGACTACGCTTCCACCTGCGTGCAGCGCGATGGGCAGGAGGTGCACCTCACGCCGTTCGAGTACAAGCTGCTGTGCCTGCTGGCGCGCAACACGGGCAAGGTGCTCACGCACAACTTCCTGCTCAAGGAGGTGTGGGGAAGCGCTTTGGCGTCCGATCGCTCGTCGCTGCGCGTGTTCATGGCAACCCTGCGCAAGAAGATCGAGCCCGACCCGGCCAACCCCCTTTACATCCAGACCCACGTCGGCGTAGGCTACCGCATGATGCGCGTCGAGTGAGACGCTGGCTTCGTCTTCCGGCTCCGTCTCGAGCCCGTTTTCCCGCTTCGTTGCAAGCCGCCCTGCTCGGAAGGCGGTGCGCACCGGTGCGCATCAGCGCCGATTCGACAGCGAATGGTCTGCTTGCTGCACGATTCTTCCCCTAATGTTGCGTTCGAGTGCATGCCGAAGCCTTTCTGCCGACAGCGAACAACCTGCGACCAGGCGAAACGCGCGATCGCATCGAAGGTTGCCTCTTGGCAGGTCCTTCGAACGCAACATTAGGGGAAGAATCGTGCATTTGAGCGCGCAAGCGGTAGCATCGAACCGCCGTTGATGTGCAGTTGCGTTTCGGCGTCGGTCGGACTTGGTGCTCGAGCGCGTCTCGACTAGCTCAGCCTTCTTTCGATCTAAGCGTCAGCCGGCCTTTCGCAGGCTTTAGGCCTCCGGCTTCTTCGCTACGTGGACGGCGGCGATGCCCCCGGTGTAATTCTTCCAGGTCACATCCGTGAATCCGGCGCGCGTCATCATGTCGGCCAGCCCTTGTTGGTTGGGGAACGCCTTGATGGAGCGCGACAGGTACACGAAGCCCTCGCGGTCGCCGGTGATCAGGCCTCCCCAGAAGGGGATCAGGTGCTTCAAGTAGAAGTTGTACAGGGCGCGCCATACCGCGTTCGGCGGCGTGGAGAATTCCAGGCACACGAGCGACCCGCCGGGCTTCAGCACGCGGAACATTTCGGAAAGCGCCCGGTCGCGCTCGGGCATGTTGCGGATGCCGTACGCCATGGTGATGACGTCGTAGCTCGCGTCGGCGTACGGAATGCTCTGCGCGTCCACCACCTCGAAATCAACCGGCACGCCGTCGGCCTTGCCGTCGGCGTAGTGCATGCGTGCAACGTCGAGCATCTCGTCGACCAGGTCGGTGCACTGGATGTGTCGCGGATGCTTCGCCCGCGCCACGGTGAAGGTCACGTCGCCCGTGCCGCCCGCGATGTCCAACACGTCTGCGTTGGGGCTGATGGGAGCCTGGCGCATCATGCCGGACAGCCACGCCTTGTAAGCGCCGAAGCTCGAGACGGCGTTGAAGCGCTCGTACTTCTTGGCGATGGTGGAGAAGATGTCTTTCACGCGCTCGGACGAGATGTCCGCAGGCGCTTCCTTGCCGGTGGCGGTGTCGATGCTCACAGGTGATGCTCCATTGCGATCGGGAATCGTGCGAGAGCACAGTATACGCCAGCCCGCCTGCCCCTGGGTTACGGTTTCAGCAAGAAGCGTGAAGTCGCTGGGAAACGCGGGCGCAGACCCGTATAATCTCCCCTTGCACATTCGATCAAGGAGTACCGTTGCACACCGACACCACGCACCTCGAAGCATCTTTGGCGCAAGACCCCGTATTCGAAGCGGAGCAGCGCCATCTGAGCGAAACGTACGCTACGCTGCGGTCGATGGCCGCCGATCTGGTGGCGAAAATGGACAAGAACAGCAAAGACGCCGCCGCCGACAAGCTTGCCATGGTGGACGAGCTGTCGGTGAACCTGACCAGCTACGCTGACGCCATGGAGACATACGCCGATTTCGCCACCGTGAACCGCGTGATCGACGCGTACAACATGACGCAGAGCGTCGATGCCGAAAAGCTCAACAGCATACGGCTGCTACTCGGCCAGCCCTACTTTGCGAAAGTGGTCCTTCAGTTCAAACCGGGCGAAGACCCCAAAGAGCTCTACATTGGCACTGCGGGCGTGTCCGACGATTCCTACCGCCGCCTGGTGGTGGACTGGCGCTCGCCGGTGGCCGAGGTGTACTACAACCAGGACAACGGTCCCACTTCGTACCAGGCCAACGGGCGCACCATCAATGTGGACCTTAAGCTGCGCCGACAGTTCGACGTGGACAAGGACCGCCTGAACGCGTACTTCGACACCACCGTGGCCATCCAGGATTCGCTGTTGCTGGCGTCGCTGTCCAAGCAGCGCTCGGCCAAGATGCAGTCCATCACCGCCACCATCCAAAAGGAGCAGAACCAGGTCATTCGCCATGAAGACGTGCCGGCTCTGCTGGTGAACGGCATTGCCGGCAGCGGCAAGACCTCGGTGCTCATGCAGCGCATCGCCTACCTGTTCTACCAGCAGCGCGAAAGCCTGGATCCTAGCCAGGTGTTCCTGATCACGCCCAACCCCGTGTTCCAAAGCTACATCGACAACGTGCTACCCGATCTGGGCGAGCGCAACCCCGAATGCCTTACGTGGAACGAGTTTTTGCAACAGCTCATGCCGCCCGATCGCACGGGCGGGCAGGTGAACGTGGCGCTCGACCGGCTTGAGCGCATCGATGCGGCGTGCGCGGGATTCGCGTTCGACCCGCACGACTTCAAAGAGGTGCACTGCAACGGGGATCGCCTGCTGTCCGTGGGGCAGATCCTTCAGGTGGCGGCCAAGTTCAAGAACATCCCGGCCGGCCCGCACCTGGTGTCGCTCATGCGCGACGAGCTGGCGCACCGTTTGGACACGCGCCTGAAGCAGATAGCGACGTCCGATCGAATCCTCGACGAGCTGTCGGCCTTGAGCCCCGACGAACAGGTGGCGCTCTTCCGCGAGACGTTCGACGCGCAGGACGAAGACGAAGCGCGCGTTTGGGCGCAGCAGTACGTGGACGATCGTTACGCTGCCGCGCGCAAAGCCGTCGAGAACGACGACTGGCTGCGCATCGACCGCATCGGCATGCGCCTGCTCGGCGTGGAGAACCTGGTGCCCGTGGAATGGCTGTACTTGAAGATGGCGCTCACGGGGCTGGGCAATCCGGATGCCAAGTACGTGATGATCGACGAGGTGCAAGACTACACGGCGGCCCAGCTTACGGTGCTGGCGCGCTATTTCCGCCGCGCTCACTTCTTGCTCCTGGGCGACCAAAATCAGGCCATCAGCCCCGATACGGCAACGTTTGACGACGTCAAAGCCGTATTCCAGAAAGCCCGCGGCTCGGTGGAGGAATGTCGGCTCATGACCAGCTACCGGTCTTCGCCCGCCATCACCGCGCTGTTCGCCGGCCTGCTTGCGGACGAGGAGCGCCTGCGCATCTCGTCCATACGCCGCCAGGAGGAAGCCCCGGCCATCATCGAGTGCGCCACCGAAGAGGAGCGCGATCGGGAGCTGGTGCGCGTCATCGAGGCGGCGTCTGCGGACGAGGGCCTTACGGCGGTGATCCTGCCGCAGAAGCACCAGGCGAAGCAGCTGCAGAAGAGGCTGGGGGACGGCGCGCCTCCGCTCATCGACGCCGAGGCGACGCTGCCTACGAGCGGCGTTGTCCTCACGTCGCTCAAGCTTGCGAAGGGCCTGGAATTCGACCACGTGATCGTGCCCGAAGCAAGCGAGCGCACGTTCCCGGACGATCCCTTGTCGCGCCGTCGGCTCTACACCACCGTGTCGCGCGCCACGGGAAGGATCACGCTGTTGGCGCAGGGGAGGCTGACGCCGCTGTTGAGCAGGGACGGGATCGGCTAGCGCGGCGCAAAGCGCCGGCGCGCCGGTCGGGTTGGCTTGCCGATGACAAAAAAGGGCGCCGCGACTATTTTTGCCGCGGCGCCCAGGCGGACGATCCCGCCGTCCAACTCGCTATCGAATGCCATGCAGCGGCGGATGCGCCGTTAGCTGGCAGGGTTCTCCGTTTTGCGGTCGCGCAGCTTCTCGAGCTTGCGCGCCTCGCGCGCGCCCTTGACGCCGCCCGCGCCTTGAAGGCCGCCGGCGTCGCGCGGCACCGTACGCGCGATCTCGCCGCGCGCCAGCGCTTCCTCGCGTTCGCGCTCCTCCGCCATCATCTGCTCGAGCAGGGGGTCGTGCTCCACCGTGCGCAGTGCTTCGGCCCGGATGGCCGCATGCCGTCCCGCTTCGATGCTCGTGCCCGCACGTCCGGCTTCCAGATGCGCGTTGGCGGCATCGAACGCCTCGTTCGTGTTCTCCTGGGAAAATCCCGGCGCCACCACGCTGCCGAACGCGGCTACCTGCGCGCCCGTATCGTCCGAAAGCGCGCGTCCGTCGGCGATGCCGTCCACGGCAAGCCCCTTGAACGTGCAGTTGGCCGTTCCGTCGGCGTTCCAGGCGGGGGAGAGCACGCCGTTCTCCTGATCGGGATAGTCGAAATCGCTTGCCGCAGGGCGCCATGTCCCGGTCAGCTTCGCCAGGGCGTTGGCGGGCTCGTTGGTGAACCAGAGCTTCGCCAAGTGCTTCGCATGCGTGGGCTTTACATCGAACGCCCAGTTCAACTCCGATTTTTCAGCAACCGTGTTCTCGGACAGGCGCTCGAACTCCTCCTTGAGCGTCGCCAGCCGCGCATCGATGCGGCCGGTGCCGTTGTACAGGACGTCGTCCAGGCGGTTCATCTGCTCGCGCGCCTCGCGGATGCGTTTGTCGGTGGCGGCGGCCATGCCCGGATCCAGGATGCCGTGCTCGCCTTTGATGCGGTTGAGGTCGAGCGCCGCGTCGTAGGTGGCGTCCACCATCTCGTCCACGGACATGTAGATGCTCTCGTAGTTCATGATGTGCTTCCACGAGGGCAGGATCATGCGCTCGCGATGCTCCTCGAACGTGCGGGCGCGCAGCTTGTAGCCGTACTTTTCCGGGTTGTCGAACGCGATGGATCCCACGTCCAAAAACGGCGCCATGGGGCTGGTCAGCACCACCAGGCGCGGATCGTAGTTCACGCGCTCGTACAAATGCTGCACGTACGCGCCTGTTTCGCGCACGCTGGCCGCCGTTTGCTTGGGGATGCCCGTCATGAAGTACAGGTCGAACCGTTCGCAGTTGGGGTGCGAAAGCGCGTCCACGATGGTTTCTTCCAACTCGGCCATCGTGTAGTGGCCCTTGCCGAACGCCGCGCGAACGTCGTCGTCGTGGCTTTCCGCCGAAATCTCCACCGACCAGTTGCCCAGGTTCTTGTCCAGTAGCTGGTAGAACTCGTCGCCGCCCGGCGGCGGGCCGAAGAACTCGAACCCGATGGGGTTGTGCACCTTGCCTTTGAGCCCCGTGATGAACTCGTGCGTGTAATCCTCGCCGGCTTGCAGGAAGTCGTTCAGCACGAAGATGGGGCCCCAGATATGGTCCTGCACGTGCTGAATGTCGCGGATCAGCAGCTTCGGATCGCGCCAGGCTACGCGCCGGCGACCGAAGTGGTTCTTGAACGCGTAGGCGCTGCCGCCGCACGTGGCGCAGTTGCGCGCGCAGCCGCGGCAGGTCAGGCTGGCGGTCACGGGGTAGCTCAGCCAGCCCTTCATAGGCAGGTAACTGGTCATGTCGTGGTGGCGCAGCACGCCCTTCATGGGGTAGTCGTAGTCCATGGATATGGCGTTCATGTCGTCGGGAACCCAGCTCAAGGGGTTGATGTGGATGGAGCCTTCGGCATCTTTCCAGGTGAGGTTGGGAATGTCCGACAAATCGCCCAGCGGCGTGTGCGTTTTGGCTGCACGCGCCACGCGCTCCACCAGCATGCGCATGGGCTCTTCGGTGGAGTCGCCGCGGAATACGAAGTCGATGCAATCGTACTTGATCAGGTCTTCGTGGAAGATCGACGACGACAGTCCGCCGAAGCTGATGGGCGTGCGCGGGTGCAGCCGCTTGAGGATTTTCGCCACTTCCACCGAGCCGTGGCAGTGCGGCATCCAGTGCAGGTCGATGCCGAACATGTGCGAGTCCAGGCGCGCGAGGTTCTTCTCTACGTCGAAGTTCTTCTTGTGCAGCATCATGGAAGCCAGGTTGTAGATGCGCGATCGCAGACCATGTCGTTCCAGGTACTCGCACAGCGTGGTCAGCCCCAGCGGGTACATTTCGAAGATGGGAGTAGAAGGCACCATGTCGGACACCGGTCCGTACATGATGGAGCGCTCGCGAAAGTCGTAGGTTGCGGGCGCGTGGATATATGTCATGTCTAATGTTTGCATACTGCCGAGAAGTATAGCGCGCCTGCCGATCGTTACCTTGTTGAATTTTGAGGTGCACGCGGATTATTTTTCGCGCCGAATAATGGGTGCGCGAAGTTTGCCGAGTGAGTTTTGCGCGCGCATGCGTGTCGCGTTGCCGAAACGGGCGCCCGCTGTCAAAACGGACGAGTTTTGCGGGGATTTTTCGCCCTGACGGCGTGGGTTGCTGACAAGCGTTTTGCATCGTGCCTGGTCATCGAGATGCGATGTGGCTTTATCCTCATTTGAGGACCAGTAAAACTCGCTCGTTTTGACAGCGGCTGGACTTCGGAGCCCCGGACTCGGGGGATTTAAGGTTCCGAAAGCCCGAAGCTCTGGAAATCAAGGTTCGGGGACTCCAAGGTTTCGGGGGTTTGGGGATTCGGAACCCCGGACTCCGGGGATTCGGCACCAAGGCTCTAGGGGCCCAGCCCCAGCCCAGCCCCAACCCCAGCCAACCCAGCCAGTCCCAACTCCTTCGCGCACCCCGCCTGGCGCCGAGGGCGGCACCCCGCTGCGGTCCCTCCCCGAATCGCCGCGATTTCGCGTCCAGCGCAATCCTGCCTTCTGCCGCCAGGATCACGCGCCTCGCAAAGGTCCTGCACCTCGCCGATTGGCCTGTGTGCTTTCGCGGAAGAGCGGTTGGAGAATGCTATGATAGCCGTTACACGAAAATGCATGAATTACGGGAACCATGGGAGAAAGGGCGGAGCAGCTATGCTCTTGTGCGCACAGTACGTTCTTCCCATCACGTCCGAGCCGCTGCATAACGGCGCGGTGCTCGTTCGCGACGGGGCTATTCGCGACATCGGCTCGATCGACATGCTCAAGCTGCGCTACCCCGACGAGGAAGTGGTCGACTTCGGCATGGCCGCCATTATGCCGGGTCTTATCGATTTGCACACGCATCTTGAGAACGCGGTCATGCGCGGAATCGTGCATGACGTTCCCTATACCACGTGGATCATGTCCATGATGGAAAAAAGCGCGAAGATGGACGTGAGCGACTGGTACGACTCCGCTATCCTGGGCGGTTTGGAAGCGCTTTCCAGCGGCATCACGTGCGTTGCGGACATCACGGCAACGGGCGCGGCGTGCACGGCCACGCAGAAGCTGGGCATGCGCAGCGTCATCTACCGCGAGGTGGGCGCCATGGACAAGCGTCGCGTGGACTACGCGATGCGCCTGGCGGAAAACGACATCATGCACTGGCGCGAGGAAGTGGACGGCGACCGCATCACCATCGGCGTGGCTCCCACGTCCATGTACGCATGCCATCCGTCCGTGTTCGGCAAGATATCCGAGTTCGCTCGCCGCGAGAACGTCCCCGTCGCCATGCACATGGCGGGCAACCGCGAAGAGTACAACTTCATCAAGTACGGCTCCTCGCCGTTCTCGGTGCACACCATGGACCAGAAGCGCGGTTTCGTTGAGATTCCGCCGTGGCTTCCCACGGGTACCACGCCGGTTCGTTATGCGCTGAACTGGGGCGCGTTCGAATCCGACAACGTGCTGGCCATTCATTGCGTGCATGTTGACGACAAGGACATTCAGAAGCTCAAGGAATACGACGTGGGCGTGGCCGTGTGCCCGCGCTGCAACGCGCAGCTGGGCATGGGCGTTGCCCCCATCGACAAGTTCATGCGCGCCGGCTTGCGCATGGGCCTGGGCACCGATTCGCCTGCCGCAACCGACTCCACGGACATCCTCATCGAGATGCGCATCGGCATGTTGGTGCAGCGCGCTGTGAACGTGGGCACCTTCCTGGATTCGCAGACCATGCTGGAGATGACCACCATCGGCGCGGCGCGCGCGTTGAAGCTTGACGACAAGATCGGCTCGCTGGAAGTGGGCAAGCGCGCCGACATCGTGGCGCTTGACCTGTCGGGTTCGCATCAGACGCCCACAAGCGATCCGGTTTCGGCCGTCGTGAACGCGTGCAGCGGCTCGGACGTGCTCATGACCATGGTCGACGGCGTTTCGCTGTACGAGAAGAACAAGTGGAACGTGGGCGTGGAGGTTGCCAAGAACATCGCCCGCGTCATCGAGATCCGCGGTAAGTTGAGGGTATAGCACATGGGAACGAATCAAAAGCTGACGGCAAAGCAGAAGAGCGACCGCATCAAGGCCGCTCAGGAGCGCGAGCGCAAGGACAAGGAGCGCCGAGAGGCCGCCGAGAAAACCAAGAAGCTGTTCACGATCGTGATATGCGTGATCTTGGTTTTGGCGCTGGGCATCCCAACGGTGGCCCTTGCGTTTTTGGGGACCGGCTCGTAGGCGCTGGTTTCCGGGTTGTTCGGATGAAGGCGGGGCGGACGCATGTGCGTTCGCCCCGTGCGTTTTTTGGCGTTGGTGCGTGCGTACGCGCCGCAGGAGTCGGCCGGTTTCGGTTCCGGGCATGTGGCGCGTACGTTGCTTCCTGGGTGCGAGTTCCGGGCGCATCGTCGGTGCGGGCGTCCCGTGATTTCATGACTTCGATTGTTGCCGCTGCGGCGATCACGGTGCTCGTCGTGCCCGGTACGCCCCGATGCCGGGGAGTTCTCGCACACTTTTTATTGCCAAGTAGACTCCTTTGCCTTACGCGGGCGCGGTTGTGATACTATAAATCGTTGCCGCGCAGAGGCGCGGCGTTGAGAAGATGATAAGACCGCACAAAGGGGTTTGCTTTGTTTGGTATCGGTGGATTCGAGTTATTCCTCATTCTGCTGTTCGGGTTCCTTATTTTCGGGCCCGATAAGCTGCCAGCAATGGCTAAGACGTTGGGGAAGGCAATCAGCAAGTTCAGAAGCGCTCAGGAAGAGATGAACAAGGTCATCAAGACGGAAGTCTACGACCCCACCTCTGACGAGCCGTTCAAGAACCCGCTCGAGGCCCTGTCGAAGGTGTCCGAGATCGGCAAGGACGACAAGAAGGAAGAGAAGACCGAAAGCTTCTCGGAGCGCAAGGCTCGTTACGACAAGGAGCGCGCGGCCAAGAAGGCTGCCGAGGCCGAGAAGGCCGCGGAGGCGCCGGCTGCCGCTGCTGCGACGGCCGCGGCTACGACGGCCGCTGCTGCGTCTGCGACGCCGAAGCCCATCGCGAAGCCGGACGGGTCGTTCGAAACGCCGAAGCCTGTCGAGGCTGCTGCCGCGCAGCCGGCAACCGCCGACGCCGCCTCCAAGGCCAAGCCCTCGCCCGACGAGCTGTACGGCACGAAGCCCGCAGCCAAGGCGTCGACGCCCGCCGCGAAGGCCCAGCCCGCACCCGCCGCCAAGCCTGCTGCAACCGCGACGGCCGCCAAGCCCGTAGCTGCCAAGCCGGAAGCCAAGGCCCCGGCGAAGTCCGCCGCGAAGAAGCCTTCTGCCGCTAAAAAGCCCGCAGCTGCCAAGACCGATGCTGAGAAGGCCGCCGCACGTTCCGCTGCGGCGAAGAAGGCCGCCGCTACGCGCGCCGCAAACAGGAAAGCCGCTGAAGCTGCCAAAGCTGCGGCCGAGAAGAACGAGAAGGGGGAATAAGCCATGCCTATCGGACCGGCACGTATGCCCCTGTTCGACCACCTGGGCGAGCTGCGCATGCGCTTGGTGCGCATCATCGCTTGCTTGGCTATCGCGGTGGTCGTGTTCTACATGGCGACGCCCATCATGGGCCAGTTCTTGCTGCTGCCTATTTCCGAATTCTTGCCTCAAGATGCAAGCGGGTTTGCATCGTTGCAGGCCATCGACCCCTTTGAGGCGTTCTCGACGCGTTTCAAGATTTCGCTGTGGGCCTCGCTTGTTGCCTGCGCTCCGGTGATCTTGTGGCAGATCCTCGCTTTCTTCCTGCCAGCGCTGAAGCCGAGCGAGCGCAAGTGGTTCATCCCCACGTTTGCCGCCGCCGTGGCCCTGTTCATCTTCGGCACGGTGTTCTGCTACCTGATCATCCTGAACCCGGCGTTCCAGTGGCTGACGGATCAGGCGGCAGGCCTGGGCACCGTCGCGCCGCGCATGTCGTCGTACATCGACATGATCATCAAGTTCGAGCTGGGCTTCGGCGTGGCGTTCGAGCTTCCCCTGGTCGTGTTCTACCTGGTCATCTTCGACGTGGTGCCCTATAAGAAGCTGCGCGGCAGCTGGCGCATGGTCTACGTGGTGCTCATGGTTATTTCCGCCATGGCCACGCCCGATGCCTCGCCGGTCACCATGCTGCTCATGTTCGCTGCCATGATCGGCATGTACGAGGTCAGCCTGCTTATCTCGCGCATCGTTCTGAGCAAGCGCATCAAGAAGCAGAACGAGGAGATCGAGCGCGAAGAAGCCGAAGAGGCGGCGCAGGATGCCGCATTGGCCAAGACGAAAGCAAAGAAGGCCAAGAAGTAACGGTTCTCTGATACTGCGTTTGTTTATGACGGCCTGTCGCGTTTGCGGCAGGCCGTTTGCGTATTCCGAGTGGCGTTCGCGCCAAGGCTTCGCATCTTGGCTTCGCGCGCCGCGAACATTCGGATACTATGGGCGGGGACGAAAAACAAGTGCGAAGGAGCGGCATGCACGAATTAGGGATCATGACGGGCGTGATGGAAGCGGTTCAGGAATCGGCGAAGCAAGCCGGGGCCACCAGCGTGCTCAAGGTCAACCTTTCGGTTGGCGAGATGACCGAAGCCATTGAAGACGCGCTGGTGTTCGCGTTCGAGGCGCTGTCCGAGAACACCATGGTGCAGGGCGCCGAGCTTCAGATCACCATGGTCAAGCCGAAGTCGCGCTGCCTGGAATGCGGTGCTGAGTTCGAGCACGACCGGTTCCACCTGCTCTGTCCCGAGTGCAACAGCTTCACGACCAAGCTCATTGCGGGTCGCGAGCTGCAGATCGACAGCATAGAAGTGGATATTCCCGATGAAGGCGAAGAGGACGAAGCGGAAGGCAAGGAGTAACGTATGCAGATTGACATGAAGCAGCCCATCCTCGACAAAAACGACCAGCTGGCAGCTGACTTGCGTCGACGTTTCGCGGAGAACCACGTGTTCGTGCTCGATCTGCTTGCCAGCCCCGGATCGGGCAAGACGTCCACCATTTTGGCTACCATCGACGCCTTGCGCGACGAGTTCAACATTGCCGTCATCGAGGGCGACATCGCCAGCAACGTGGACGCCGAGAAGATAAAGGCGCAGGGCATCGCGGCCGTGCAAATCAACACGGGCGGTGCGTGCCATCTGGAAAGCGCCATGATCAAGCGCGCCGTCGACGTGCTCGATTTGGAGCGGCTCGACCTCATCATCGTGGAGAACGTGGGCAACCTGGTGTGCCCGACCGATTTCGACCTGGGCGAGAACATGAAGGCTATGATCCTGTCGGTGCCCGAAGGGGACGACAAGCCCCTCAAGTACCCGGGCGTGTTCCAAGCGGCGGAAGCGGTGGTCCTCAACAAGGTGGACACGCTGCCCGTGTTCAATTTCGACCGCGATGCGTTCGAGGCGTCCGTCAAGCAGCTGAATCCGCAGGCTCCCATCTTCCCGATTGCCGCCACGAAGGGCGACGGCGTGGAGGAATGGGCGGAATGGCTGGCGAATCGCATTCGCGCAATCCAGTAGGCCCTCTTTTCGGGATGCGCCGCCCCGGTTTGGAGGTTGGCAACACCGATGTAACAAAGGGCTTTCATACTGGGCGGACAAGCGCGGATGAAAGGGTTGCTATCATGCACATTGACGAACGGTATCGCCTTTGCGTCAAGGCTCTGAAGGAGTACGTGGAGGGCGCGGGCTTTTCCGATGTGGTTATAGGGCTGTCGGGCGGAATCGACTCGGCGCTGGTGGCCGTGATGTGCGCAGACGCGTTCGGTGCCGAGCGCGTTCACTGCGTGCTGCTGCCGGGGCCTTACTCGACGCCGCACTCTCTTGAAGACGCCCAGGAGCTTGCATCCAATCTGGGGATGGAGTCGCGCGTCGTGTCCATTTGCGAGCCGTACGAGGCTTTTGAGCGCGCGCTTGCCGAAGCCTGCGGAGGGGAGCTGCGGGGTCTTGCGGCTGAAAACACCCAGGCCCGCTGTCGCATGACGTGCTTGATGGCGCTTTCGAACGCGCATGGCTGGATGCTGGTGAACACGGGCAACAAGAGCGAGGCCATGATGGGCTATTCCACGCTGTACGGCGACATGGCCGGCGCATTCGCTCCCTTGGGCGGCCTGTACAAGACCGACGTGTACGCGGCGTCTCGTTGGCGCAACGCGCAAGCCGCGTCGAACGGTCAGGTTCCGCCTATCCCCGAGCGCGTGCTGACCAAGCCTCCCAGTGCGGAGCTGTCTCCCGATCAAGAGGACGAGAAAAGCATGGGCATCGACTACGCGACGCTCGACAAGCTGCTGCTGGCCCATGTCGAACATGGCCAGGACGCCGCCGCCCTCAAGGAGTCGGGATTTGCCGAAGGGGACGTCGACCGCGTGCTCGCCACGGTGCGCGCTACGGCGTTCAAGCGGGCGTTGGAGCCGCCGTCGCCTGCTGTTTCGTTCTACGAGTGAGCGCGAAGCCGAGCTGACGCTCGACCCGTTTTCGCGCTTTGCGAAGATTGAGTGGCGGCTGGCAAGGATGTCGCGACAAGCGAACGCGGCCTCACTATACTCGGAGGCGATTCGTGCCTTTACCTCGAAACGAAGGAGCCTGCTGCATGGAGCGCCGCGCCTTTTTCAAGCTTGCGGGCCTTTCCGCTACCGCGTTCGCCGCTGGGGGCGTGCTGGGGGCATGCTCGTCGGTCGAGCGCATATCGAACACGCTGGTGCCCTCGGCCGATTCCGATGGCGCGTCGCAGGTTTCCACGGTGGTGGCGCAGCCGCCCGTTTCCTTTTCGAACTCGGTCGACGTGCTGATCGTGGGCAGCGGCGTTTCCGGTTTGTCTGCGGCCATGGCCCCTGCCGAGGCTGGCTACAAGGTGATGGTGGTTGACAAGTTGAGCCTGCTGGGGGGCGAAAGCTACGACGCGGACGGCATCATGCACGTGGCCGGCAGCAAGCTGCAGAAGAAAGCGGGTTTCGCGCAAAGTGCCGAAGACGCGTGGCCGGCTCGCAAGAAAGAGCTTTCCGCTGCAGGCGTGGGCAATCTCGATTTCGCGAAATCGTTGTACCTAGCCGCCCCGAGATGGGTCGACCGCCTGTCCGAGAGCTACGGTGCGCAGTTCGCCGACCCGTCCACCTACGGGAAGGAGGGCGTTAACGACGCTGTCATGCTGCCGAAAAACGGTCTGGGCGACATGCAGTCCGTCATGGTTCCCCTGCGCGATGGCCTGTCAAGCAAGGGCGCGGCGTTCCAGACGGGGTACCGCGCGGTCGCGTTCATCCTGGACGAAAGCGCGGTGGTGTGCGGCATGCGCTTTTTCGTGGAGGAAAGCGGTTCGGTCGTCGACGTTCGGGCTGGAGCGGTAGTGGTTGCCACCGGCGGGTTTGCCAGCAGTCAGCCGTTGGTGAGCGCTCATGCCCCCGCGCTGCTCAGGGCGGGTTGCTTCACGTACGCTTCCATGGGAGAAGGCCAGGAGCTGTGCCGACGGGCCGGCGGGCAGCTGTCGGGCATGGACGGGACCCTGCCTTTGACCAGCGACTTGCCGCAAGTGTCGGCCTGGGGCATGTTCGCTCCCACGCTGATCGTGGATGCGCAGGGGCGTCGCTTTGCGTGCGAGGACGACGTGAACGCGCCGGCGAACGCGTGCTTCAGCCAGGATCGCGGGTACTGGTGGACGGTGTTCGACAAGCGGATAAGCGACGGGTCGCAGTCTCGCAGCGCCGCTCAGATGACCAGCAAATACGCGAAGCGCCTGGTGGGGCCCTGTGACGACGCGGCCGAGCTTGCCGCGGCAATCGGGGTTCCAGCCGACGTGCTGCAAGCTACGATGGATCGCTTCGACAAACTGGTTTCGGCTGGAAAGGACGATGATTTCGGCCGTACGGTGAATTTGAAAAGCTTGCAGGCTCCCTATTACGCGATCAAGCAGCTTCCCGTTCGCTACCGCACGCGCGGCGGTGTGCTGACTGACGAAAACGGTCGCCTGACCGGTACGTCGGGGGCTTCCATCCGCAACGTGTACTGTTGCGGGTCGGTGGCTGCGAACGGAGGAGAGGGCCTGGCCTCGAACGGTGCGTTCGGCATGCTGGTGGGCGAGGCCGTGGTGTCGGCGCTCGAGGCGGCTCGCTAAACGCCAGGGCTTCGCGCCGCACAGGGCGCGTTGAATGCGCGGCGCGCCCTGTGCGGCAGGTCTGCGCGGGCGGCGTTCGGTTTCCTCCCGTCTTGTTCGATTGAAAAGAAGGGCTCGAGCCGTGCGGCTCGAGCCCTTTCCGAGGGGGAGGGGTGTGAATCGGGTTATGCCTTCAGAGCCTCAACGACGGCCTTGCCGCTGATCAAGCCGCTGCCGGCGTTGGGGGACAGGTCGCTGCCGCTGTCGGCCACGGTGGAGCCGCAGCAGTACACGTTGGGGATGGGGGTGCCGTCCTTGTCCGTAAGCTGGCTGTCGGTGGTGATCTTCATGCCGCCATGGGTCTTGTAGCGGTACGGGAAGTGCTTCATGGCGTAGTACGGAGCGGAAAGCGACTGCAGGAACAGCTTCTTCTTGAAGTCCGTGTCCTCGCCGGCGGCTACCAGCTCGTCGTAACGGGCGAACGTCTCCAGCAGGTTGGCTGCGGGAACGTCCATGGCGGTGGCCAATTCCTCAAGGGTGGAGCACGGGCCCACCAGGCGATCGGCGTTGCCCTTCATGTTCATCTCGACGTTCCACTTCTGGCTGCTGTTGATGGCCTGGTCGTCGAAAATGGTCCACCAGAAGCCCAAGCCCAGCTTGGCGGCGGCATCGGGGGAGTCGTGGCTCTGGTCCTCCTTGATGAAGCGACGGCCCTGCGGCGTCACCTGCACCTGCGGGGAGAAGTAGCCCCAAACGGTAACCTGCGCCAGGTCGCTCATGCGGTTCGCTTCCATGTCCATGTGCGTGTACACGCCGCCCAGTGCCTTGCACATCTGGTGGCCTTCGCCCATGGAGTTGACCGTCAGCGGCCCCAGGCGAGCCTGGCTGGGCAGGTAGGTGGACACCATTTCCTGGTTGCAGGAGAATCCGCCCGTAGCCACGATGATCTTCTTCGCCTTGATGTCGACGGTCTTACCGTTCTTCTCGTCGTTGAAGCGCACACCGATGGGCGCGCCCTCGCCGTCGACGATGAAGTTCGTGGCGCGCAGGTTCAGCTTGTACGTGGCGCCCTTTTTCTCCAGGCCCTTCTGCAGCGGCGTGAGCACGGCCTGCATGTCGCCGATGCCGTTGCCGGGCAGCAGCATGGACGTGGGCGCGCCCGTGCCCATGTAGTCGGTGATGGGCTGGAACACCGCGCCGTAGTCGGCGGCTACGCGGTCGGCCCACTCGGTCTGGTAGACGTAGACGTTGTGCTTGTAGTCCATGTCATCGGTCTCGCCCTTTTTCTCGAGGATGGGGAGGAACTTCTGCCAGTTCGTCTCGGGGTCAACCTCAAGGCCGGCGTCCTTCTGCATCTTCGATCCGACGACGTTCATAACGCCGCAGGCGATGAAGCTCTCGCCGCCCACGCGCTCCAGCTTGTCCACCAGCATGACCTTGTGGCCGGCTTCCACCGGATCCATGGCTGCGGACATGCCGGCAATGCCCGTGCCCAGAATGAGCACGTCGGTTTCGTCGCTGAACGAAACCGGGGCGGTTCCTACCACGTTCTCCGCGCCGGTGCTGCTGCCCGCCGTGTTGTTGCTGGCGCATCCGGCAAGCGCGCCGCCGGCGGCGATGACGGCGCCCGAGGCGATGGCCGCCTTCAAGAAATTACGACGATTCATGCTTGTTTCCATGATGGTCTCCCTCCTTGGGTCGCATCCTGCACCGAGCATGGTTTCGGTTGGCTGCGGCTCCTCCTGTTGTGCGTCGCCGTTGCTGTGCGACGGGGTTCACCATACGGATGCCGGCTTGTTCCGTCACCGTCCGTTTCGGACTATATTGCAGGAGGGTTTGAATTTCTGCTGGTGGGAAGGTTGCCCATACCGTATCATGCAGAGCATGAGGGAGAGAAGCCGGGGAAAAGAAACGCATTCGTCACGCGCGAGCGTGCGTCCTTTTGTGCTTTCTGCCGCGATTGTTTTGGGTTTCGGATTGTACCGGGGCGTGAACTCCAGCGCGTACCTTTCGGCCTTCGCGTTCGTGAAGTCGCCGTTTCTGTTCGTTCCCGACCTGTTCTTCAACGTGGTGGTGGCGTGCTCGGTGGTCGTGTGCGCGGGCATCGCCGTGCTGCTTGCTTTGACCGGTCGGCTCAAGGCGTTCTCCATGCCCTACGTGTTGCCGACGGGGCTTCTGATTGCCGCTAACGCTGCCGCCCTTGTGGGAGTGGTCCTTTCGCTTCCTGCCGACATGGCCCTGCTGATTCCGGGCGTGCTGTACGGCGCGGGGTCGGTGATGCTCTCGCTGTTTTGGATCGAAGTGTTCTCTGCGGAAAAGCCGAGCGTGATCGTTACGCAGATTGCGCTGGGCATGCTGTTGAACGTGGTGGTTTCGGCCGAGCTGACGCCGCTTGATCCCGACGTGCAGATGAAGCTGAGCTGCGTGTTGCTTGTGGTAGCGGCGCTGTGCGCACGGTTCGTCCGTCGTGCGCTGCCGCACGTGTGCGCCGAGGGAGCGCCGCCCGCGGGTGCCGAGGCCGGCGCGGGCGATGCGCGTGCGTGCGAGCAGGGCGAGGGCGCTCCCGCGTGCGTCAATGCTGATGCAGGAGCAGGCGCGGGCGCAATCGCAGGCGGCCAGGACAAGGCTTCCTTCCGCGCGCGGTTTGCCGCGTATCGCGATGCGTTTTTGGAGTTGGGCGATTCCGTAGTGGCGTTTTTCGTGCTGGAAGCCGTTATCGGGCTTTTGAACAGCTTCATGCTGACGGGATCCCTTGACTTCGAAGGTTCCGGCAAGGTGTCGTCCGGGGCCATTGTGGGCGCGATCATCGTGTTCTGCTTCGTCGTGTTCGTGATGCACCGCATGCCGAAGGTGTCGACGGTGTCGCGCGTCATCATGCCGGTGCTGGCGGCCATGCTGGTGTTCCTGCCGTTTCTCAGCGAAATGTACAACCTGGTGTTCTATATGCTCTTGCTGGGTAGCTACTACTTCGTGGCGCTTTTGATCACGTACCTGGTGGCCGAGGTCGCGCATGTGCGGCGCGTGTCTCCGTACGTGCTCATGGGCGTGACGATGGGCGTCGCGCGCGTGTTCTTGGCCGTTGCGCTGCTGGGCGGGTTCGCTGCGGCGGTTGCGGGAGGCGGGCCGAGCGACGAAGGCGAGCACACCATGCGCTTCTTGGTGATTATCGTGGTGGTGCTGTACGCGCTGTGCATGGCGCTCGTGTTCTTCTCGCGGGATCGGAAGCGCCGCCGCGAAGGGGCTGGCCAGCCGGCCGGCCAGGACGGGCCGGGCGTCGACGGCGCGCTTGCGGCGACGCAGGCCGATGCGGCGTCCGAAGGGGAGCGTGCGCTTGAATCGCGCTGCGCCGCCGTTGCTCGGGAGGGCGGCCTGACGGAGCGCGAGGCGGAGGTGCTGGTTTATCTGGCGCGGGGCCGCACGAAGGCATATATTGCCGAAGCGCTGTTCGTAACCGAGAATACCGTTCGCAGCCACGTGCGCAACATCTATTCCAAGCTGGGTATCCATACGCGCCAGCAGTTGATCGACTTAGTGGAGTCGCCTCGTCTGTAACGGTTTTGTTCCCTGCAGTACGCCTGCTGGTGTATGGCGCGCGTGTTCAAGGTCGCGTAGTATGGCACGCATGGATAACTATCTAGTACATAATCGTTCGATGACGCCTCGCGATTGGGGCATTGACGCGGCCGTCGCTTTGCTGGCGTTTCTGTTCGGAAGCGCGCAGCTCATGCTGACGGCTTCGTCGATTGTGATTCCCGATCTGGCGTTGCGCCAGTACCTGGGCATGGTGAACGTGATGCCGAACGTGCAGGTGTTCGTGGCGCTTGCCATCACCACGTTGCCGCTGGTTTTGCGTCGGCGCTTTCCCTGGCCCGTGTTCCTGTTCTGCTTCGTGTCGTTTCTTGGATTGCAGAATGCGTTCAGCGGGTTTTCCTTGACCGTGGTGGGGCCCGTGATAGCGGTGTACACCATAGCCAACGAGCGCGGCCGTGCGGAAGCGGCGCTTGCGGCGGTTGTGGCGGTTGCGGGGTTGTTGCTGATGGACGCGCCCTCGCGCACCGCCAGCCTGACGTTTTTCACGCGGTTCCAAAACATCGCGCTGGTGCTGGCCGCCGCCCTTGCGGGCTATGCGTACCGCACGCATCGCGCGTACGTCGAAGCCACCGAGCAGCGGGCGCTCGAAGCGGAGCGCTCGCGCGAAGAGGAGGCCGCGCGTCGCGTGGAGGAGGAGCGCGTGCGCATAGCGCGCGAGGTGCACGACATCACTGCTCATTCGCTGTCGGCCGTGAGCATCCAGGCCGCTGCCGCCGAGCGCTTGATCGACGTGGATCCTGCGGCGGCGAAGGAGGCCGTCGCCACGGTGCGGGCCACGGCTAAAACGGCGCTCGACGACATCCGCAGCATGATCGGGGTGCTGCGGCACGGCGACGAGACGGCCGAAACGGCGCCGGCATCGGGGACGGATAGGCTGGAGGACTTGGCCGCGTACCTGCGCGACGCGGGGCTTTCGGTGCGCCTCGACGCTGCGGGCTACGATCGCGCCGGCGTTCCTGCGCACGTCGACATGGCCTTGTTCGGCATAGCGCGGGAAGCGGCAACCAATATAGTCAGGCATGCGGGCGCCCGCGAGGTTTCGATTCGCCTTGCGATCGAGGACGGGCAGGCGCGCCTGACGGTGAAGGACGACGGACGCGGGTTCGAGCCCGCTGTCGGCGCGCTTGCGCTGCGCGACGGCCTTCCCCAGGCTGCCGACGGGGCGGGGCATGGTATTGCGGGAATGTCCGAGCGCGTTCATCTGCTGGGCGGAACGTTTTCCGCAGGCAACGCCGCGGAAGGCGGTTTCCGCGTGATGGCCAGCATTCCGGTTAAGGGAGCGGAGGCGCAGCATGGAGCGTAACGATGGAGGCAAGGTGCGCGTACTGGTGGTCGACGACCAGGATCTTGTGCGCAGCGGGTTTCGCCTGATCCTGCTTACGTACGGCGACATCGACGTGGTGGGCGAGGCGCGCGACGGCCAGGAGGCGGTGGAGCTGGCGCAGCGCTTGCGGCCCGACGTGGTGCTCATGGACATCCGCATGCCTCACATGAACGGCATCGAGGCCACGCGCGCCATCAGCAACGATCCTCGGCTCGAGGACGTTCGCGTGCTCATCCTGACGACGTTCGACCTGGACGAATACGTGTACGATGCCCTGGCCGCCGGTGCGAGCGGCTTTCTTCTCAAGGATGCCGAACCCGACGAGATCGCCGCTGCCGTTCGCGTGGTCGCGCGGGGAGACGCCCTTATTCAGCCGTCCATCACGCGCCGTTTGATCGAGGAGTTCGTCGCGTCGCGCCCGCTCGTTCCGGGGGACGGCGCGGGGGTTCGGTCCGCCATCGGCGCGCTGACCGATCGCGAGCGCGAAATCCTGGTGCTGGTTGCGCGCGGGATGACGAACGAGCAGATAGGGGCCGAGCTGTTCATTTCTCCCGCCACGGCGAAAACCCATCTGGCGCGCATCATGGCGAAGCTGGACGCGCATGATCGCGCTCAGCTGGTGGTGAAGGCCTACGAAAGCGGGCTGGTTCGGCCCGGCGTCGGCTGACGCGCTTGCCGTGGGGCGTGCGCGGCGCACGGGCCAGGTTTCGGCGCGACGCGCAGACCGTGCCGGTGCCGCGTGTGCGCGGCGGGCACGCGGCGCGGGCCGTCCGGCGGCCCAATTGTGACGATCGTTTGGCGATTCTGTCAAACCTGAAACGCATAGGCTTAGATTTCTCTGAATACTCTTGCAATCGGCGTTGAGGCTGCTATGATAACGCAATGTTTAGCACTCGCTAACGATGAGTGCTAGCAGTCACCGCAATCGAGTGGTTACATAGCGAACATCAAACGTTCCGCTACGCGAGTCGGACGACGAAAGGAAGGCACGTTATGAATCTGAAACCCCTGGGTGATCGCGTCATCGTCAAGCAGGACGAGGCCGAGGAGACCACGGCGTCGGGTCTGTACCTTGCGACCGAAGCGAAGGAAAAGCCCCAGAGCGGCACCGTTCTGGCTGTGGGCGACGGCAAGCTCGATAAGGACGGCAACCTGGTTCCCGTTCCGGTGAAGGTGGGCGACAAGGTCGTCTACGGCAAGTTCGGCGGCACCGAGATTCACGTGGACGGCGAGGACGTGCTCATTCTTCGCGCGGACGATCTGTACGCTGTCTTTGCATAAGCGAATATCCCGCTAACAACAACGCAGTTGAAAGGATAAAAGCATCATGGCTAAAGAGATCAAGTTCGAGGCTGATGCCCGCAGCGCGCTTGCTGCCGGCGTCAACAAGCTGGCCGACGCCGTCAAGGTGACGCTTGGCCCCAAGGGTCGCTACGTCGCTCTGGAGAAGTCCTACGGCGCTCCGCTCATCACCAACGACGGCGTGACCGTTGCCAAGGAAGTCGAGCTGGAGGATCCCGTTGAGAACATGGGCGCCCAGCTGGTGCGCGAAGTTGCCGTGAAGACGAACGACGTCGCCGGCGACGGCACCACCACCGCTACGCTGCTGGCCGACGTCATCGTGTCCGAGGGCCTGCGCAACGTGACCGCCGGCGCCGATGCCCTGGGCATCCGTCGCGGCATCCAGAAGGCCACCGACGCCATCGTCGCGTCCATCAAGGCCGACGCCACGCCGGTTTCCACGAAGGACCAGATCGCCAACGTGGGCACCATTTCCGCAGGCGACGCCAACATCGGCGAGAAGATCGCCGAGGCCATGGAGGCCGTGGGCAAGGACGGCGCCATCTCCGTTGAGGAAAGCCAGACCTTCGGCATCGACATGGACATCGTCGAGGGCATGCAGTACGAGCGCGGCTACATCTCGCCGTACATGGCTACCGACATGGAGAAGATGGAGGCCGTGCTCAACGATCCCTACATCCTCCTGACCGACCAGAAGGTCACCAACATCCAGGACATGGTTCCCCTGCTGGAGGAGATCATGAAGTCCGGTCGCCCGCTGTTCATCGTCGCTGAGGACGTCGAGGGCGAGGCTCTGGCCACCATCCTGCTGAACAAGCTGCGCGGCACGTTCAACTGCGTCGCCATCAAGGCCCCCGGCTTCGGCGACCGCCGCAAGCGCATCCTCGAGGACATCGCCGCCGTCACGGGCGCGCAGGTCATCGACAAGGACTTCGGCATGACCATGGCGGATGCTCGCGTCGACATGCTGGGCCACTGCAAGACGGTCAAGGTCACGAAGGACACCGCTCTGATCGTGGACGGCGCTGGCGACAAGAAGGCCATCGAGGATCGTATCGGCCAGATCAAGGCCGAGCTCGAGCGCGCCGACTCCGACTTCGACCGCGAGAAGCTGCAGGAGCGCCTGGCGAAGCTGTCCGGCGGCGTGGCCGTGCTCAAGGTGGGCGCTGCAACCGAGTCCGAGCTCAAGGAGACGAAGTCCCGCATCGAGGACGCTCTGCAGGCAACCCGCGCGGCTGTCGAAGAGGGCATCGTTGCCGGCGGCGGCGTGGCTCTGGTTGACGCGCTTCCCGCGCTCGACGACGTCAAGGCTGACGACAAGGACGAGGAAGTGGGCGTTGCCATCATCCGCAAGGCTCTGGAGGCTCCGATGCGCGCCATCGCCCAGAACGCGGGCTACGAGGGCAGCGTTGTGGTTGAGCATGTCAAGAACATGGGCAAGGGCGAAGGCCTGAACTGCGCCAACGGCGAGTACGGCAACATGATCGAGATGGGCGTCAACGACCCCGTCAAGGTGACCCGCACGGCTCTGCAGTCCGCTGCTTCCGTTGCGGCCCTTATCCTCATCACCGAGGCCACCATCAACGAAATCCCGAAGGAGGGTCCGGACCTGTCCGCGCTGGCAGCAGCTGCTGGCGGCGGCGGAATGGGCGGTATGATGTAAGCCCTGCGGCCTGCATCGCACAATTTAAACTCGGAAAGAAGGGCGGCCCGCGGGTCGCCCTTCTTGTGCTCGCAGCGGGATGCGAGTCCCGCATGTGCGCGCCGGTTCCGTTGCGTTCGTTGCGACGCGTTCGCTACGGCGCGCCCTCTTCGCCGGGATTCTGTCAAAACGAACGAGGTTTGATGGTCCTCAAGCCAGGATAAATGCAACAAGCAATCCCCTGACCAGGCATGATAAAAAACAGCCCTTGTCAACCTGCCTTCGCAAAGCGAAAAACCGCCGCAAAACTCGTCCGTTTTGACAGAGTCTGGAAACTTCCGCGGCAAATCGAAGCGTCCGAGTAGCGCCGACCCCGCCAGTCCCGTCGGCCCCGCCAAGCCCGAACGCCCCGCCAAGCCCGAACGCCCCGCCAAGCCCGAACGCCCCGCCAGCCCCGTTGACCCCGCCGCCCCGCCAGCCCCCCGTCGATCCTGTTGCCCAATTCGAAACGTCCTGACGAGTTTTCGGATCAAGCGCGATCGGGGGATTTCGATATCCCGTTGCTCAGGGCGCTTGGGGCGTCGAGCGACCTATGCGCGGCGCTCGCGAACTTTCCGAATTTGCCCCTCGACGCAAAACAGCCCGACCCCTGGGCGTGTTGCCGCCGGAGGAGTCGGGCTGTTCGATGGTGCTGCGTCTTGGTTTGCTAGGCGTCTTTTTTCGAGACCAGCAGGAGAATGCCGCCGATAAGGGTCACGAAGATGAGCGTGCATACGCCAAATGCCGTGGTGTTGGGCTTCGTTCCCTTGTAGATGTTCCAGCAGCGGATGCTCATGGGGATCATCCAGGCCAGGGGAATGATGAGCCAGCACACCGACACCGTGGACACGATGCACAGGATGAACGCGACCAGCCTGAGCGTGCGGTCGCTGTCGTTGCTGGCCGTTTGCGGGTAGTAAGCCTGGCCGCCCGAAGCTTGCGGGTAGACGGGAGCGGGGCTTCCGTAAGTCGGCTCTTGACCTGCGGGCTGAGCGTCGGCGTAGTCGTCGGTCCACTGCTCGCCGTTCCAGTAGCGAAGTTTTGCTGCGTCTCCCGAGGGGTCTGCGTACCATCCAGCTTGTGGGTTTGTCATACTGCCTCCATGAACGAATGGAAATTGAGTCCAGTATAACTGAATCGTTTGGCTCTTATTAGGTTCCAAGCGGGTTGTTACCTGTTCTTTCGATACTTCGCCGCCCGGCTCCGTCCGGATTTTCCGCCTTCGCGCGCCTCATTCGAGGCCTGCGCCCCGCTGCGGGCGGTCTTCCGTGCCCATTTCACGACGGGCGGTTGCTCCGGTTGAGCATTGGTCTACAATAAGTTGTTATGGAAGAATTCATACATATCGCAGGGCATGTTCTGGAGCATTCCGTTTCGGACACGCTGTATCTCATCCCGTTTTTGTTCGTCACCTATTTGGCGATGGAGTGGCTCGAGCATAAAACCGGCAGTAAAGCCCAAGCCGCAGTTCAGCGCGCTGGCGCGGCGGGCCCTATCGTCGGCGCCGTTGTGGGCGTGGTTCCGCAATGCGGGTTCTCTGCTGCCGCGTCAACGTTGTGGGCCGGCCGCGTCATCACGCTGGGGACGCTGTTCGCTGTGTTCTTGTCTACGTCGGACGAGATGCTTCCCATCTTCATTGCAGAGCAGGTGCCTCTTGCGGTGATCCTGAAAATCCTGGGGGCGAAAATCGTTATCGGCATGGTGATGGGCTTTATCGTGGACGCCGGCATGCGCCTCGCGCGGCGCATCGACGCGCCGTTGCACATTCACGATCTTTGCGAGCACGACCACTGCCACTGCCATGATGGCGAGGGCGGCATCTTGAAAAGCGCCTTTAAGCACACGGTTCAGGTCGCGCTGTTCATCTTTGCCGTGACCGTTGCGCTGAACACCGTTCTTGAAGTGGTGGGAGAAGATGCTCTGGCAACGTTTCTCGGCGCTAACCAGGCTCTTTCGGTGTTAGGTTCCGCGCTGGTGGGCTTGGTGCCGAACTGCGCCGCAAGCGTGGTCATCGCGCAGCTGTACGTGGACGGCGCCTTGGGCTCGGGGGCGATGCTGGCGGGTTTGCTGGTAAGCGCGGGCGTGGGCTTGTTGGTGCTGTTCAGGGCGAACCGCAACTGGAGGCAGAACGTTGCCATTGTGGTGGGTTTGTATTGCACGGGCGTGGCGTGGGGCCTGATTGCGAACGCGCTGGGCATCGTGTTCTAGCGATTGCGCAGACGCGGCGCTTGCTTGTCGGCTCTTGGCAGCGCGGCGCTTTGCTTGCCCGACGTGCTATGCGCTATAGTGGCAAGAAGCACTCGAGATCGATGTCAAGAAGGAAGAGAGGACATCATGTCAACGCTGGAAGCCGGTATGACGCGCGACGAGGCGTTCGCGCTCCTGCAAGCGCACAACAAGGATCCGTTCCATATCGAACATGGCGAAACGGTGGAGCAGACCATGCGCTACTTCGCGCGCGAGTTCGACCCCGAAAACGAAGAATTCTGGGGTATCGTGGGGCTGCTGCACGACCTTGATTGGGAAGAGCACGATGACGAGCCGGAGAAGCACACGCTGTACGCTGCGCCTTGGATCGAGGCTGCTGGCGGCACGCCCGAGCTCATCCGCGCCATCCAGAGCCACACGTCCGATTTCAATCCGGATCTGCCCAGACCCGAGCTTCAAATGGAGAAGGTTCTGTTTGCGGCGGAGGAATTGACGGGGCTTATCGGCGCGGCTGTGGTCATGCGGCCCAGCAAAAGCGTCATGGACTTCGAAGTGAAATCGCTCAAGAAGAAGTTCAAGGACAAGCGCTTCGCCGCCGGAGTCAGCCGCGACGTCATTCGTTCCGGGGCGGAAATGCTAGGTTGGGAGCTTGACGAGCTGTTCGCCCGCACCATCGAGGCCATGCAGTCGTTCGCGCCGGACAGGGACACGTTCAAGCCTGCCGAATAACGAATTCGCATTCGAGCGCCCGCCCAAAGCGGGCGCAGGTTTTCCAGACGAGCGAGGGGGAAGGATCCTTTCGCGAAGAGTCCGAGCGTTTTGTGGGCTTGCGGGGCCTTCAAACATTTTCATTGACCGGCCTTGTCCGCACGGCTAAAATGTATTCTCGCGCATTGGAGCGACGTGGGCCGTTAGCTCAGTTGGTAGAGCAGGGGACTTTTAATCCCAAGGTCGCGGGTTCGACTCCCTCACGGCCCACCATTTTTTTCCTTCCAATCGCGATGGCAGGGGCTTCGGCTTTTGCATGCCGTTCTGAACTGGGCCATCGTCCAACGGCAGGACTCTGGTTTTTGGTACCAGCTATCCAGGTTCGAATCCTGGTGGCCCAGCCACTTCACACCGCTCATGTCGTTCGCATCAGTGCATCGCGCACCGCATTTTGCTTCGCCGCTCCGCGTGGGCGGCGTTTTTATTCCAGCAGTTCGAAGGGGATGTCGCTTCCTATCCCGGATGTTGCCAGCACATCGCCCTCGTTCGTTACCAGCACGGCTTCCAACGACGGATGGCTCTCCGCAAACGCAAGCGCGCGATCGGCGCCCATGATGACGAGCGCTGTGGTGAATCCGTCCGCGTCAAGCGAAGCGCGCGAAACCACGGTGGCGCTCAGCAGGTCGGTCTGCGCGGGAAAGCCGGTGCGCGGATCCAGAATGTGGTGGTACAGCGTGCCGTCGCGCTCGAACGCGCGCTCGTATATGCCGCTCGTCACCACCGATCCGTCGCGAACGCTTACGCAGGCGAACGAATCTAGCATCGGCAGGGCGCTTGAAGGAAAGGGCTTTCGGATACCCACCCGCCACGGCGTTTCGTCGGGCTTGCCTCCCATAACCGCCACATTGCCTCCCAGGTTGACCAACGCGCGCTCGACGCCGCTCTCGCGCAACAGCGCAAGGATGCCGTCGGCGATGTATCCTTTCGCGATGCCGCCCAAGTCAACGCAGGCCAGCGGGTCGTACAGCGTCACGGTCGAGCCCGTCACGGCAACGTTTCGGTAGTCCACGTGGCGCAGCGCTGCAGCCAGATCGTCGGGGTTGGGGATCGTTTGCCGCTTGAAGTCCCAGAGTTGCGTTGCGCTTCCCATGGTGATGTCGAACAGCCCGTCGGTGGCGCGGCAGTATGCCAACGCCGTGTCGATGAACGTTGCCAGCTCGGGATCGACGTCGGTCGGAACGCCGCGCGCATGGTTGAGCCGAAACAGCTCGCTTGCGGGATCAACCCGCGAGAGCAAAAGCTCGCAGCGGTCGCACCATGCCACGGCTCGGTCGATGATGCTTGCATCGTCGGTCTCCGCACTGATGGTGTTGGTGGTGTTGAACCGAAAGAACTCCCGAGAAACCATACCGTTCCCTTCAACGTGAAGCGCCATACGCTACTGGAACAGTATACTTTCTTTGGAGCCGTGCTGCAGGTGCGGCATGCGACGCGGGTGAGCGGCGTCGGCCGATGCCACGGCGAACGAGCGGTGGAAGGAGAAACGCAATGCAGCCTGAAAAGCGAGGCCTCATCCCGCAGTTCGATGCGTTCGACACGGTTGCTCTTCTTTCCTTCTGCATGAGCGTTCCCCTGCTTTTGCCCGTTCTCGAGTTTTGGCAGCGCGCGACGACCCCAGCCCTTGGCGCGGGTTCGTTTTTGCCGGCCGTTTCGTTCTCGACGGCGCTCTCGCTTGCCGCCATGTTCACGTCGCTCGCGTTCCTGTTTGTCTGTTTGCTCAAAACGGCGCATGCTCGGCTGAACCGCACGGTCGTGCTATTGGCCTTAGGTTGTTACGCGCTTGGATATGCACTGCTCGATCTGTGGAGCTTCGGGGTTGTCGATGGATCCCTTGTTGAGGCGGGATGCGGCCTTATGATGGGGTTCGGAGCGGCCGTCATGAGCCTTGTTTGGGTGAGCCGGCTGCGCGTGCTCGCGTTTCGACGCGCGTTGGCGGTGGTTTGGGCTTCCGCGCTCGGCCTGTTTGCCAGCAGCGCTTTGTTGCCGATGCTCAACGTTGATGCGGCGCGCGTAGCGCTTACGTGCGCGGCGGCTCTTTCCCTTGCGGGATGCGCTCGGCTGTTCTTTCGCTCGCAGCGTGAGGACGATCGCTTGGCGCAATCGGGCGCGAACTGGTGGGACGTGTTCGGCCATCTGGACGTTTCCGTAGTGGAAGGGACCGGGGATTTCAAGACGCCGCTTTCCCGGGCACTGTTCTTCGCGGTCATGCCGTTTTCCATGTTGCTGCTGTTCGTTGCCGACAGCAGCTTGGCGCAGACGATGGAGTGGGGGATGGCGCCGTTGGCATGGGCTGGCTTGCTCGCCGAAGCCGCTATGGTGCTCCTTGCGTTTCTGAAGACGGACCAAGCCCTGATCAACTTTTCCTATCGCTTCTTCTTGCCGCTGATGGCTTTCGCGACGTTTGCCGCAACCGCGTTTGTCGATCCGCCGCTTCAGCGTTCGGCGATGGTGGTGGGTTCTCTTGCGTTCTGCACGGTCTACGCGCTCATTATGTCGGCAATGCTCGTTTCCATGGCGGGTCGCATGCGCTCTCTCGCGTTGCCCGCTGGCGGCATCATGATTATATTCAGCTGTCTGGTGTGCCTGCTTTCGGACGCCAGCGCCAACGCGGGCGTCCTGGGCGCGTATCGCTACCAGATCCTCATCGTACTGTTCGTGATCATGGCCGTTGTCCTCATGGTCACGCCCAGCTCGCGGCTGTGGCGCGTCATGCTTGAAGGCATCGATGCTGCGGAGTCGGCTTTGCCTGACGCGCGGGAAGATTACCTGCGTCGTTGCGCCCAGCTGGCGGAAACGCATCGTCTGACTGCTCGAGAAGCCGAAATCTTGCTGCTTTTGGGCCGCGGGCACACGTCGATTTTCGTTGCCGAAGAACTGACGGTGGCCGAATCCACGGTGCGCAGCCATCGCAAGAACATCTATCGCAAGCTTGGCGTGTCGTCGCACGAAGAGCTGTTCAAGCTGCTCGATGACCAGGCTGACGAAGGCGTTTGAACAATCTCCCCCTTTTCGTTTAGAAAGAACATGCCAGGTGGGGAGCAAGTCCCCTCGTTTTGACGATAGATTCCCCTTGCTTCGGCTCGTATGGTGGCCTCGTTGTTTGAAGATACTTCAAGGGAGGCTACCATGGAACTGCAAGTCACTCGTCGTGATTTTCTCAAGGGGAGCATTGTCGTAGCGCTGGGCGCGGCAGGCGCTTCCATGCTGGGTTCGTGCGCGCCAAGCGGCGCCGCTGCAACATCCGAAGGCGCGACGCCCGCAGTCGGTTCGGGCGGCTCCTCGAACGCGGTTACCCTTCATCGCGGCTACGGCGCGGCTCACGGTGACAAATGCTTCACAAGCGTGGTCGTCGCTACGGCAGATGACGGCTCGATCCTTGCCGTGAGCGTGGACGATTACCAATTCATGCCGGCCGGTTCGACGGGCATCACGCCGGTTCCGAATTCCGATGCCGGGCTTGCGGCCGGCTACGCAACGGGTCAGGTGCTCATGTCGAAAACCGTGAACACCGATGCGTATTCCGCAATGATGAAGGAGAAGGCGCAGGCCACGCAGCCTTGGCTCACGTCCATGCGCGCTATCGAAGACTACTGCGTTGGCAAGAAGCCTTCGGAGCTGAAGAAGGCCAGCATCGATACGGTGTCGGGGGCTACGCTCGTCGACGCTCCCAACTATCTTAAGCTGGTGTCCGAAGTTGCTCAAAGCGACGCCATCACCTCGTCGGGCACGTATTCGGGTGATGGATCGAGCCTCAAGCTAGGGCGCATCAACGCCGCTGCGCATGGCGACAAGGCGTTTGCCGAAGCCGTTTCGCTCGTGCAAGACGACGTGCTGGTTGCAACGAGCATCGACGAGTTCCAGTTCGTCGCCACGTCTTCCGAAGGCTTCGTTCCCGTACCGAATTCCGATGCAGCGTTTGCCGCCGGTTACGCCGAGGGCCAGATGCTCATGTCCAAGTCGGTGAACTCCGAAGCGTATTCCGCGATGATGAAGGAGAAGGCCCAGGCCACTACGCCATGGATTGAGTCCATGGCGGCCATCGAATCGTTTGTGGCTGGCCAGAAGATCTCCGACGTGAAGGCGAAGGGCCCCGACGCCGTTTCCGGTGCGACGCTTGTGGACACCGCCGGCTATGTGAAGGCGGCGGTAGAGGCTGCCAAGGCTGCTTAGATTCGCTGTTCCGTTCCCCTTGCGAAGCGAGCCGATTGTCGTACGCGTCGGCTCGCTTCGCCGTTGCTTGCCGAGCGCATTATAATAGGCGGAAAGCCGGATAGGAGACTCTATGGACGCATTGCCGTACGAGCGACGTAACCGATCTCCCAAGCAGGGTGCCGCCATCGGCCTGCTTGTCTTGATGGCGATGGTCCTCAGCTTTGTCGAGCTTCCAGTGGTCCCGGGCGCCGAATGGCTGAAGTACGACCCCTCCGGTGCGGTGTCGTTGCTGGCCACCGTGCTGTACGGCTCTTGGATAGGGGTCGGCGTGGCGGTTGCTTCGTGGATACCCCATTTGATTACCGACCCCTTGGGCGCGTTCATGAACATCATGGCAACCGTCTCCCTTGTTATGGTGGTAGGGGCGGTGTATCGCCGCAAACCATGCTTGCTGTATGTCGTGCTGGGCTGCGCGGCTGGCGTGGCCGCGTCTACGGCCGTTTCCGTCTGTTTGAATTTCGTGGTGATGCCGTTGTACGTTGAGGCGACGTATCAGCAGGTTGCCGCGCTCGTGTTTCCCGCGCTGCTGCCGTTCAACGTGCTCAAGGCGTTGGCGAACTCGGTTTTGGCCATTGTCTCGTACCGGAAGCTGGCGGCTTTGCTGGGGGAGTCGGATCTTGGCTCGTCTTCTTCACATTAAATACCCTTGACCTTGCAGGCAAAATGCCTATACTTATTTCTCTGGCGGAGCGTCCACCCTTAAAACGCGCCCGACCCCGTCGAAGCCGACAAGGCGGCTGCGCATCGCGCGAGTACCTGGCGGTCCTGCTCCTTATGCGGACTGCGCGGTTCCGAACCGCACGCCTGACATGCAGGCATATTCGAACCAACGGTTTGTTGGCTTTCTGTGCCCAAAAAATTCTCTTGCTCAATCTACACTTTATTTGGTAGAATCTATCGTTGCTGCTTATAACGACCTGCTTTGAAGGAGCACTTTTGAGCAAAGAAGATGTAATCGAGCTTGAGGGAACTGTCCTAGAAGCGTTGCCGAACGCTATGTTTAGGGTTGAGCTCGAAAACGGACACAAGATATTGGCCCATATCTCTGGCAAGATGCGTATGCACTACATCAAGATCCTGCCGGGAGACAAGGTGACGGTTGAGCTTTCCGTCTACGACCTGAATCGCGGCCGTATCACGTATCGTTTCAAGTAGGCGCAGTTTTTTGCGTCAAGCGCGTTAATCAGTTAAGAAAATTCTCACCTGCGGCTGGGTGTGGAGTATAGACGGGAACGCATAACCGAAAGGAAATGATTATGAAGGTACGTCCTTCGGTCAAGAAAATGTGCGACAAGTGCAAAATCATCCGACGCCATGGCAAGGTCCTCGTTATCTGCGAGAACCCGCGCCATAAGCAGCGTCAGGGCTAGGAAGAAAGAGGAGATATAACCTATGGCACGTCTTGTTGGTGTCGACCTTCCTCGCGACAAGCGCATTGAAGTCGGCTTGACCTACATCTACGGCATTGGCCTGACCACTTCCAAGCAGATCCTCGCCGAGACCGGCGTTGATCCGAGCGTCCGCGTGAAGGACCTCACGGAAGATGATCTGCAGAAGCTGCGCGACTACATCCAGGGCAACATCAAGGTGGAGGGCGACCTGCACCGCGAGGTTTCTCAGAACGTCAAGCGCCTCATGGAGATCGGTTGCTATCGTGGACTCCGCCATCGTCGCGGCCTGCCCGTTCGCGGACAGCGCACGCACACGAACGCGCGCACGCGCAAGGGTCCTCGTAAGCAAATCGGCGGAAAGAAAAAGTGAGGTAGCTAGAAGTGGCAGCTAAGAAAAACGTGCGCACGCGCATTAAGCGCTCCGAGCGTAAGAACATCGCCGTTGGCGCTGCGCATATCAAGTCTACGTTCAACAACACGATCGTGAGCATCACCGATCCTCAGGGCAATGTGATCTCGTGGCAGTCCGCCGGCACGGTGGGCTTCAAGGGCTCGCGCAAGTCCACTCCGTTCGCTGCTCAGATGGCCGCCGAGGCCGCTGCGAAGACGGCGATGGAGCATGGCCTGCGCAAGGTGTCCGTGTTCGTCAAGGGCCCGGGTTCGGGTCGCGAGACGGCCATCCGCTCTCTGCAGGCCGCCGGCCTGGAGATTGCCAGCATTCAGGATTGCACACCCATCCCGCACAACGGTTGCCGTCCGCGCAAGCGTCGTCGCGTGTAGCTGAAAGGATCTAAGTATTATGGCTCGTTATACTGGAGCGGACTGCCGTTTGTGCCGTCGTGAAGGTGCGAAGCTCTTCCTGAAGGGCGACCGCTGCTACACGGAGAAGTGCGCAATCGAGCGCCGTAACTACGCGCCGGGCGAAGCCGGCAAAAAGCGCATCAAGGAAAGCGAATATCGCACTCAGCTGCGCGAGAAGCAGAAGACCAAGCGTATCTATGGCGTTCTGGAGAAGCAGTTCCGTCATTACTACGATATGGCCAACCGTCAGCAGGGCGTTACGGGTGAGAACCTGCTTCGTATCCTGGAAAGCCGTCTGGACAACGTCGTCTACCGCCTGGGCTTTGCGAAGTCTCGCGCGGAGGCTCGCCAGCAGGTGCGTCACGGTCACATCGTTGTCAACGGTCGTCGCGTCGACATTCCGTCGTTCCGCGTTCGTCCGGGCGACGTGGTTGCCGTTGCTCCCAAGGCTCAGGACATGTTGGTCATCAAGAGCGCGCTGATCTCCAACGAGCGCGTGCAGGTGCCGGCATGGCTTGAGGTTGACATCGAGAAACTTCAGGGCAGCGTTCTCGCGCTTCCGCAACGCGACCAGATCGATCTGGATATTCGCGAGCAGCTCATCGTCGAGCTCTACTCGAAATAATCGCGGCATAGTAAGGAGGCTTACCCCACATGACAGAGTTCATGAGGCCTACTGTAACAACGGAAGAAGTCAACGATACTGTCGCGCGTTTCATCGTCGAACCGCTCGAGCGCGGTTACGGCTACACGCTGGGCAACTGCATGCGTCGCGTGCTGCTCTCGTCCCTGGATGGCGCAAAGGCTACGGCCATCCAGATCGAGGGTGTGCAGCATGAGTTCACGACGGCCGAGGGTGTCATCGAGGACATCACGGACATCGTTTTGAATGTCAAGGGACTCGTGTTCTCTGCACTGAACGACGACATCGAAGAGGCCACGGCGCATGTGTCGGTGGAGGGTCCTTGCACGGTTACGGGCGCGGACCTCGACATCCCGACCGAGTTTACCCTGGTCAACCCGGAGCACGTCATTGCGACGGTTTCCGATGGCGGCCAGTTGGACATGACGGTTCGCATCGGCGTCGGCCGCGGCTACGTGTCTGCCGAGCGCAACAAGCGCACGGAGGATCCCATCGGGGTCATCCATGTTGACTCGTTGTTCTCGCCGGTCCGTCGCTGCACGCTCAACGTGACCGACACCCGCGTGGGCCAGCGTACTGACTACGACAAGCTCGTGCTGGAGGTGGAAACGGACGGCAGCATCACGCCGACCGAGGCCATCTGCCGCGCGTCCAACATCGTGAACCAGTACATGGGCGCGTTCTTGAGCCTGTCCGATATGGCCGACGAGGAGGAGGGCGAAGTTCCGTCCATCTTCGCGCCGGAGGGCCAGGAGTCCAACGCCGAGCTGGACAAGCAGATCGAGGATCTCGACCTGTCCGTTCGCTCGTACAACTGCCTGAAGCGCGCCGGTATCCATTCGGTTCGCCAGCTGGTCGAGTTCTCCGAAAACGACCTGCTGAACATTAGGAACTTTGGTGCGAAGTCCATTGAGGAAGTGAAGGACAAGCTCATTTCCATGGACCTCAATTTGAAGCTATAGGAGATACGTATCATGCGACACAATTACAAGGGCCGCAAGCTGGGCACCGACTTCAGCCACACCAAGGCCATGAAGAAGAGCCTGGTGAACGCCCTGTTCCTGAACGACCGCATCAAGACGGTCGAGTCGCGCGCCAAGGAGATCCGTCCTGACGTCGACAAGATCATCACCTGGGCGAAGCGCGGCGACCTGCATGCTCGTCGTCTGGCCATCGCGGCTCTGGGCGACAAGGAACTCGTGCGCGAGATCTTCGAGAAGGTCGAGCAGGGCATGTTCCAGGACCGTCAGGGCGGCTACACCCGCATCATGAAGCTGGGTCCCCGCAAGGGCGACAACGCCCCCATGGTCATCATGGAGCTTGTGACCGAGCCCGTGAAGAAGAAGGACGAGGAGAAGCCCGCCGCCAAGAAGGCTGCGAAGAAGGTTGCTCCCAAGAAGGTCGAGAAGGTCGAGGAGGCTGCTGAGGCTCAGGCTGAGGAAGCCGCCGTCGAGGCTGCCGACAAGGCTGAAGAGGCTGCTGCTGAGAACGTGGAAGCCGTCGAGGCCGAGGTTGTGGAGAAGGAGAAGGCTGAATAGCTTTCGCTTCGCTTCATACTGATATGAGAAAGGGATCCGCATGCGCGGGTCCCTTTTTTTGAGTGTTCGGCGAGCATGATCGTCAAACTGCGGGCGTGACGTGCGCCTTGCGGTTCGCGCTCGCGTTAGCGTTGGCTTCGTGCAGTTCGTGCGCGCATCCTCCGATTGTGGCATACTGCCTGCATGCGAATCAACGTAAGCTCTTATATTCCCGGCGCCTCGCCGGTGCATGCGTGCGACGCACGGGTTAAGCTCGTGCTGCTTGCTGCATATTCCGCTACGTTGTTTTTGGTGCATACGTGGATTGGCCTGGGGTTGTGCGCGTTGCTGTTCGCTGCTGTTGCGATGGCGTCGACGGTGCCCGCTCGAAGGCTGTTCGGTTTGATGCTGCCGGTGTACGTGATCGTTGCGTTCACGGTGGTGTTCAATGCGTTTTCGTTCGATGTGGCCCAGGCGGCTGCTGCAGGCGCCCCTTCGGGGTTGGGCGACGTGTCGGCGGGTTTTTTGGGCGCATGGTCCCCAATTGCTTTGTTTGGCACGTTCGGATTCGTGCCTGCGGGATTTGCGCGCGGCTGCTTCTTCGCCGTGCGGATCATCTTGCTTGTGGTGGGCAGCCTGGTGGTTACCTACACTACTACGTCGACTGAGTTGACCAATGCGTTAAGCAGTTTTCTTCGCCCCTTGCGACGTCTTGGCGTTCCGGTGGACGATATAGCCATGGTGTTCTCGCTCGCGTTGCGCTTCATTCCCGTTACCGCCGAAGAGCTGGCGCGCGTGCACGATGCGCAGCAAGCGCGCGGCGCATCGTTCGACGTAGGCGGGTTGTGGCAGCGTTTGCGGGCTTGGCAGACGGTGCTCATCCCCTTGTTCGTGGGGTTGTTTCGCCGTGCCGACTCGCTGGCCGTGGCCATGGACGCGCGCTGCTACGGCGCCCCCGACGTGGAACGCACCTCGCTTGCGCCGCGCGCGTTCTCGTTGGCGAGCGGCGTGGTGCTGGCGGCAGGGTTGGCGGTGTGCGCGGTGTTGTCGATTTTGCTGTGAACCTGCATTCGAGACTGTACGTTTCTTAGCGCCTGGATGCCTCTTTCTTGATGCTCTTCGGTCTTGCGGGCTGCCGTTCGTCGCTGCGGTTATGGGAAACGCGCAGGGTTGCCGTCTCCCGGTTTCCGACGTGCTATGATTGCTCTTGATGTAAATCGTCATCATCCTACGAGGAGGCATTCATGAGCGTCATCATCGATGTGTTCGGTCGCGAGATTCTCGACTCGCGCGGCAATCCGACCGTGGAAGTTGAGGTCGTGCTGGAGGACGGTTCGTTCGGCCGCGCGGCTGTGCCGTCGGGTGCTTCGACTGGCGCGTTCGAGGCTGTTGAGCTGCGAGATTGCGATAAGGGTCGCTATTTGGGCAAGGGGACGCTCGATGCGGTTGCTCATGTGAACGGCGAAATCGCCGACGCCCTGATTGGCGTGGAAGCCGACGACCAGCGCTTCGTCGACGACATTATGCTGGAAATCGATGGCACCGACAACAAGGGCGCGCTGGGTGCGAACGCCATCCTGGGCGCGTCCCTGGCCGTGGCGAAGGCTGCTGCAGAGTCTGCCGAACTTCCTCTGTACAAGTACGTCGGCGGCGTGAACGCGCATCTGCTTCCCACGCCCATGATGAACATTCTGAACGGCGGCGCGCATGCCGACAACAACGTGGACTTCCAGGAGTTCATGATCATGCCGGTCGGCGCCGACTCGTTTGCCGAAGCGCTGCGCTGGTGCGCTGAGATCTACCACACGCTGAAGAAGGTTCTGCACGATGCCGGCCTTGGCGGCGGCGTGGGCGATGAAGGCGGTTTCGCTCCGAACTTCAAGACGAACGAAGAGCCGCTCGAGTACGTGATGAAGGCATGCGAGGCTGCTGGCTACAAGCCCGGTTCCGACATCATGTTCGCTATGGACCCGGCTTCGACCGAGTTCTACGATGCCGAGAAGCAGAAGTACGTGCTGGCCGGCGAGGGCCGCGAGCTGACGAGCGCCGAAATGGTCGACTACTGGGAGGCTTTGGTCAACAAGTACCCCATCATCTCCATCGAAGACGGCATGGCCGAAGAGGACTGGGACGGCTGGAAGCAGCTGACCGAGCGCATCGGCGATCGCGTGCAACTGGTGGGCGACGACCTGTTCGTCACGAATTCCAAGCGTCTTGCCAAGGGCATCGAGATGGGCTGCGCGAACGCCATTCTTATCAAGGTGAACCAGATTGGCAGCTTGACCGAGACGCTTGAGGCCATCGAAATGGCGAAGCAGGCCGGCTATGCGTGCGTCATGAGCCACCGCTCGGGCGAGACCGAGGACACCACCATCGCCGACCTGTCCGTGGCCTGCAACACCGGCCAGATCAAGACGGGCGCGCCGTGCCGCAGCGACCGCGTGGCGAAGTACAACCAGCTGCTTCGCATCGAGGAAGAGCTTGACGCTCAGTCGACGTATGCCGGTATGGCTGCGTTCTACAACATCAAGCGCTAGGGTTATCTGCAAAATCGAGAGGCGTGCGAAATTCATGCCTTTCGGCGGAAGAAGTCGCCAGCCTCCTTGAGGGGCTGGCGGCTTCGTTCTTGTGGTACGACTGTCTTTTTAGGCGGTTTTCATTGCCTCGATTGCTTGAATGAGTCGTTTCGAGTCGGTTACGTTGCCGAACACGCCTCCCTGCATCTTGATGGATTTAATGGCGGCTTCATGGTTGCCCGGGTCGGTGGCCCCTGTGCCGTCTTTCATGAGAATGCACCAGTATCCGTAATCGTTGGCTTCGCGCATGATGGTATGTACGCATACGTCGGTGGTGATTCCGCAGATGACGATATGCGTGATACCGAGATTTTTCAGTACCATATGGATGGTGCTTGAGCCGAACGCCCCTTTTCCTGCTTTATCCACTATGAATTCTCCTGGCATGGGCTTCACGCGTTCGTGCAGATTCCAATTCTCCTGACCGCGTACGAGTAGGCGTCCCATGCCCTGCTCTGGTTTATCGCCGATTCCTACGCCGTTGCCGATGATTTTGCTGCGTAGGATTTTATTGAACGGCGCATCGGATAGGTCGGGCAAGTGGCCTTCTCTTGTGTGGATAACGTTCATGTCGGTTGTGCGAACGGCGGCCAAGGCACGCTCGATAGGGCCTAGCGCTGATGCCGTCTGCTGAAGGTCGTAGCCCATTACGTCGACATAACCGTTCTTGCCGCAGAAATCGATTTGCATGTCAACGCAGATGAACGCCGTTCGTGCTGAGTCCATTTCGACATAGGCGGTGTCCCCGAAGTTCGGGCAGTCCTCCACGGGCAAGGTCACAAGGGTCCCGATCGGGTTGCCGTAGAGCCACGAGGGATAGTGAAACGTTCGGGTTTCGAGGAAGTCCTCGTAAGCTTCGTCCACCCGTTTCAGCATGGTGCCCCTGGCTTCGTCGTGGATTTTTGGCGCGTCGATCATATCTGTCTCCTTTTATGTTGTCGGACAACTACTTTGTTTCGTCGGTCGAGTTGGTGATACGGGGTGGGTTTTCGGCGCACGCCGTGCTGGTCGTATCGGCTGCGTAGCGACACTGCGGCTTTCTCATAACGAGTTGTTCCATGATTACCGTCAGGATGATCACCATGATTACGGGGTTCTTGAGCAGGGTGGAAACAAGGCGCGGGGTTTCGGAGAAGAAGGAATCGGGCAGAAACGATGTGCCGAGCGCAAGGAAGACCGAGAATCCGACGATGAATATTTCTCGCGTATTGAACGCGCCCGCTTGAACCATGGTGCGTGCACCAATCCCGATGAGCGTGCAAGCCACCCCTATGAGCACGGCTCCGGCTACAGATTCGGGCATGGCAGCCATCACTCCTCCGATGGTGCCGAAAAAACTCATGGCAATGCATGCGATGCTTGCACATATCAAGAAGAACCTGGAGGCTACGCGGGTTAGCAGCACGAATCCTAAGTTCTCTCCGTATGGTGCGGTCGGCGGGGCTCCCAAGGCGCCTGTTAGGCAATGCTCGATCAAGCCGAATATCGTGAACGTGCGTCGGTGTTCTCGTTCGGTTTGTTTTGCGTCGACGATTTCCGAATACCCTTCAACGTTGCCGTACGCGTTCGCCGATGCGAATATCGTCACTACGGTCATGGTGACGATGAGATCGATCGGCGGAAGCGATATGCCGTAAGGGAACAGTTGGGGAATGGTGAAAACCGGCATGGAAGCTACGAGACCCCAGTCAAATTTACCCAAGGCTATAAACGCAAGGTAGCCTATAACGATGGTTATGAGCACGGGGACGGTGGCAATCAGGCCGCGTCCTTTGATGGACAGCCATCCGCAGAACAACGCCAGCCCGATGCCCAGAGCGAAGGGCATCGAAAACCCGTCCGATGCCACCAAGCTGACGCCGGTGGTGCTGGTGGAGAGGCCCACCATGAGTATCATGGCTCCTGAAACAATCGGGGTCCATACGCTGCCAATCTTATCCATGATGCCAAGCGCACTCAAAATGGCTACGATGATGCCCGCTATGATGAAGGCGTTGAAAGACTCCAGGGCGTAATCTGCCCCTCCGACGGAACAGGCGGCCACAATGGCCAGCGAGGGGATGATGTTGGGACCCGAAATCATGGCAAGTCGATGCCCAAAGAGGGCTTGCAGCAAGGTTGATGCACCGATGACGAACACTACCCGCGTCATGTATAGGCAGAGATCCTGCCCTTCGAACCCAAGGCCTTTCCCAACGATGGAGTACCCCCAGACCACGGGATAGAACATGATCATAATCCATTGAGCCGAATACAGTATGGCGTCGCGCTTTGTCCGAGGCGTATCGTCCGGGCCATATACGAGCTTGTTGGCAGAGTTGGAGGACATGGGGCATTCCCTCCTTTCGACCATGCGTCCGAGCATGGCGAGCGGCTGAACAATGCTGGCGAGGAGGATGCGCGTCCTTGTGTAGACAATCTTACAGAATTGATGCATCGGGGTCTTTGTCAGTTGTTGCCAAAGACCCCGATGGTAATTTGGCAGCAGAAAATCATGTCTTTCCACTAGGATAAATAGTGCGCTTCCGTGTGCGATGGCAAAGGGGGCTTCATGCACAAAACAGTCAGGGATATGTTTGGTCTTGAAAGTTTCGAGGGCGCTAAGGTTGTCGCAGGGGAAAGCGGCTTGTCGAACACCGTTGTAGGGGCATCCCTTATGGAGGTTCCCGACGTGTTCCCTTATTTGGAACGGGATACGCTTCTGCTGACCACGCTGTTTCCCATTGCCGACGATGCCGAGCGCATGGATGACTTCATAGCCCGGGTATACGAGTGCGGCGTGGCCGGCGTGTGTATAAAGCCCTTGCGCTATATTGGGAAAATACCGGAACGTATGCTCCAGCAGGCTGATGAGCTGGGAGTCCCCGTGCTCGAACTGCCGCCTGACGCCAATCTTTCAAACATGGCCAACCAGATACTCTCCCTATCGTTGAACGAATACATCGCGCAGCTTCAATTCCGCAGCCATGTGCACAATGTGCTGGCTGAGCTTTTACTGAACGATTCGGATGTGCAGGCGCTCGTAGAGTGCTTGGGCGTGCTTGTGGAAAGGGATGTTTGCGTGCTGGACAAGGACATGAAGATCATGTGCGCCGCGTCGGCTGCCGGCCAGCTTTTCGAAGAGGGCGCGCTTGCCGATCGGGTTGATCCTCGGAGTATGCTGGAGCGCAGACGCAAATTATTGATCGACCACAGCTTGTATCCTATTGTCGCCGGCAAGCATCGATTCGGGTATGTTTACGTTTTAGACTATCCAGCCGATTCGAATGACCGCATCAGCATCGATATAGCTGTGGAGCAGTCTGCTATTTTGCTTGCAGCGCTGTTTCTTAAAACGGATGCGGTGTTTAAGAATCAGAAGAACTTTCGCGATGTGTTCATTCGAGACCTGTTGCAGGGCAAAGTGAAGTCACCTATCGAGATCGAGAATAAGACGAAGGCGTTCGGCATGTCCCTTGTGTTCCCGCAGCCGGTCATTTGCTTGAAGGCATTCACGGAGGATGAAATTGCCCGCAAGGAGTTCTATGACAGGGCGATCAACACCGGTCTTTTCGATGAATGGTACGCTAAGCTGGGGGATCGTTTGATCCAGCGGGTGTACCTGGTGTATTTCAATGACGCCATCGTGGTGCTGGGAGGCGTTGCCGACGAGGATCGATTAGTGGCTTTGTTCCGGAGCATCATGCCCGATCTTATTGCGTTGGCTCGTGCCAAAAGCGTGAAGATAGGAGTGGGAATATCAGACTCATGCGACCATATTCAGGCGCTCGATATGGCGTACGCGCAGGCTATGAGCGTGCTTAAAACGGGAGGGGCTCTGAACAAGCAGTCATTCGTCGACACGTACTCCAAGCATCGGGTGTTCTCTATTATCGAAAACGTAAGCAACGTTGACACGCTGAAGCAGTTTGTTCGCGACAAGATAGGGGTGCTTATTGATTACGATCATAAAAACGGCACCGATCTCATGGAGACGCTCGGACTTCTGATAGAAGGGGACCTGAACTACAAACGCGTGGCAGAGCGATCGTTCATTCATTACAACACCGTACGGTATCGCGTGAGCAAGATCGAGCAGTTGGGGGTTGGGTTGAAGCCTGGCCGCGATTTTGCGGAAGTGGTGGTCGCTCACGATTGTTGGGTGTGGCTTCGTGCGCTTGAGGATATGGAGTAGTTCCGTATAGCCGGTCCTTTCATAGGTGTTGGTTCGAATTGACAATGATCATCGCGATCCTTTGGTGACGAACGACAATGACAGGTAAAAATCGCGTCCATACAATGGGTGCATAGGGATAAGCCCATTGGCCAATGGTTCTGCCCAGTCACTTCAACCAGGAGGATGCTGTATGAAAAAGATCGATGTTCACAAGATCGAAATGTCCAGTCCTGATGACACACGTGGCTTGAAGAGCCTTATAGACGAAGGCGTCGTGGATCCGAAAACGATTATTGCCGTGCTCGGTAAAACCGAAGGCAACGGTTGCGTGAACGACTTCACGCGAGGTCTTTCGACCATCGCGTTCAAATTGCTCATTGCTAAGGAAACCGGCTGGTCTGAAGAGGATATTGCGAAGAAGGTCGCTTTCGTGATGTCCGGTGGCACTGAAGGCGTGTTAGCTCCTCATGCTTCCGTATTCTGCCGTATCGAGGCGGAGGGCGAGCCTACGTCTGCAAAGACGCTGGCCGCAAGCTCTGGCTTCACTCGAGAGTTTCTACCTGAAGAGCAGGGAACCATGGCGGTGGTGGAGGAATGCAAGCGCGTGACGCTGGAGCTTATGGAGCAGGCTGGCATCACGTCTGCAGAAGACGTGCATTTTGTGCAGATAAAATGTCCGTTGCTTACGTCTGAGCGGATTCTTGATGCGCAGGAACGTGGTCATGATGTTGTAGTTCATGACACATACGAATCTATGGGATACAACCGCGGAGCTTCTGCATTGGGCGTCGCGCTTGCGCTTGGGGAGGCTGCCGAGGGGTCCGTCACCGGCGATGCCATTTGCAGCGATTGGTCGCTGTACTCGAAAGTGGCATCGACGTCGGCTGGTGTTGAACTGCTGAATTGCGAAATCATCTTGATGGGCAATTCTGTCGAATACGATAGCGCCTATACCATTGGGCACAGCGTCATGAAGGACGCCATTGACCTCGAGGCTGTGTTGGAGGCCATCGAGAATGCCGGCATGGAGCTCGATGGGCTGCCTACGGCGCAGCAGAAGGCAAAGATCGTCAATGCGCTTGCGAAGGCAGAGGCCGACTCGACAGGTTATGTTCGCGGTCGTCGCAATACTATGCATACTGATTCCGATATAAACCATACGCGTCATGCGCGCGGTGCCGTAGGCGGTGTGATAGCTGCTGCTGTAGGGGATCCGATGATCTACGTATCGGGCGGTGCCGAGCATCAGGGTCCGGACGGCGGCGGCCCGATTGCCGTCATCGTTGAACGATAGTCGAATGCCCCATGCCCCGATCAGATGGGCATGGGGCTCCTTCTAAAACCGAAGTCTGCACCTCATAACCATTCCAGAGAGAGGATGGGAAGATGCAATTTGTCTTGAGTCTTGTTCCGCTCGCTGTCATCATCGTGCTTCTGGTCATGAAAAAGCACATGCTGTTCGCGGGCCTTGTCGGGGGCTTCGCCGCTATGATAATCGGCGGGATTTCCTTCGGCGATTTGGGCGGTGCCATGACCAAGGGTTTGGGAACCATGTTCGGCAATGTCGCGCCCATTCTGTACGCTGCGGCAGCGGCTATGGCCGGCAAAGGCGGTTGCTTTAAATCGCTGGTCAATCTCTGCGAAAAACTGCTAAAGGGTAAGTTTGCCGTGCTCGCCGCCGTGTTGGTTGTCGTGCAGGCTTGCGCTACGTACATGGCCGGTTTGTCTGCAGGGAATACCATGGTTATCGCACCTCTGGTGTTTGCCGCCATCGGCGCGGTCCCTGAAGTGGTTGCGGGCATGGCTATTGCGGGCGCCGTGTGCTTCATCACCTCCCCTGCGGGCGCGCAGGGCGTGGTCACGGCTGAGAATATTGGGATTGATGTAGTCGAGTTCGCCAATATCATGACGCCGTTCACTATCGTGTTGGTGTTGCTGGCAGCCGCCCTTGCCTTCTATGGGGTGTACCGTCGCGGCACCATGGTGGCCGATCGCGCGGCTAAGGCATCTGAGGGGGTTGTGGAGGAATCCGTCAGCAATGCGAAGCTGTTCGTGCAATCCATTCCCGTTATCGTGTTGCTGCTTATGGTGGTTCTTGGCGGTTGGGTCAACGGCTTGGTGGGCTCGCATGTTATCGTTCCCGCCGTCACCGTATGCGTCGTCTGCATTCTCATCGTCATGTGCACGCCGCTCGACATCGAGGGAACCTGCAATGCGCTTATCGACGGATCTCAGTTCATTCTGACGACCATGTTCTCGGTAGGCATCTTCTTGGGATTCATCAACCTTATGGAGCAGATTGGCGCATTTTCCAATATTGCTTCTATTGCGAGCGCGGTGCCGACGTTCATTATGCTTCCGGTGGCTATGATCATCGGTTTCTTGATCGCCATACCTTCGGGCGCGTATTGCGCCGGTGTGCTCACGCTGATTCTGCCTACCATGGCGCTTATGGGGTTTTCTCCTATCGCCATGGGCCTTATTGCGTTGGCTACCGGCTTGGGAACCCAAATCAGCCCTGTTCAGATCAATGTCGTTGCGCTTTCGAATGGATTTGACAAGAGCATAATGGATATCGTGAAGAACAACATGAAGTACATGGTTGGCATGCTTGTCCTGCTGATCGCGGTTTCGTTCTTCTTCGCATAAGGGTACGGTTGGGGGCGTTCATGCTCACGCTGCAAGCGCATGCGTGCGACGAGGAGTTTCGAAAGGCCATGGAAAGCCGAACGCCTCTTGAAACGATGCAGGTGTTCGACCATGCGGTGAACTTCCTGCTTGGGTCCAGCGTGTACTCTCTGGTTTCCCATCGCAGCTATGCGGCTCCGTGCACTGCAACAGTGGAAGATGGATTCTCGTTCCGCTCGCATCCGATTGTTGCTGGATGTACGGCGGTATGGGAGCGGGGCGACCTTGTGCTTGCTCCTTCGCTGCGGGTTGGTTTTTCGGCATGCGAGATTTCGGACGTGCGATGTTCGGCTCTTCCTTGGAGCAGCGAAAAGGCGATTGCGGGTCTAAGTGCATTCGATGAGCATCTGGTTTCTTGGGATTTCGATTGCGGCTGTCTTGCAGGGTACCGCATCCGTCGATTCAAGGAGAGCAGGCAGATGGACCCGATGACCGCCTGTGTCGAATGGCGGGCGATGCGCCTGCTGCGCACGGCGATGCAAGGAGACGCCGTTGGTGGGGCCGTTCGAGGATTGGTGGGAGCGGGTATCGGCTTGACTCCTTCGGGCGATGATTATATCGATGGATTCTTGTGCATGCTTGGCAGTATCGATCATCCCGATGCTGCGGCCGTTCGCGCACGTATCGTAAAGGATTTGCTGGAGCCGGGAGTGCTGCAGGCTACGACGGCGGTAAGCCGCCAGATGCTCATATGCGAATGCGCCTTTCGCTCTGCTTTGCCTCACTTGCGCTTGGTGAACGCCTTGCTCCGGGATGCGCAGGATATGCGTCCAGCTCTTTCCGAGCTTCTTGCAATCGGCCATACATCTGGAGCCGATTTTGCCTCCGGAGCCGCAAGCGCGCTCTGGGAGTTTGTATCCAACCATTAAAACTGAGGAAAGGACGCGATAATGCATTGCGTAACAATCGTTCAGAAGAATTCGTACTTCGATTCGGTGACCCTGATGTCCATTGGCAGTGAGATCAAGGGACAAGGCAGGGTGGAACAAGCTGTTGTAGCCATGGCTACCGAGCTGAACAAGGAGATACTCGAGAACGTTGGGCTTGCCACCGAGGAAGTCCGGGCTGCCGGTTCGAATGATTTCATCATTGCCGTGATGGCCGAAACTGAAGAGGAGTGCGAGCAGGCCGTTGCGTCGGTGCGCGAGAAGCTAAACAGAAAAAACGATGCTTCCAAGCAAGAGCAGGTCGAGGAGTATCGAACGGTGCGCCAAGTGGCTGCAAAGGGCATGGGTGACATCGCCGTCATATCGGTCCCGGGTCGGTATGCGGCTCGAGAGGCCATGCTGGCGTTGCGGCAGGGGCTCCATGTCATGATGTTCAGCGACAACGTGCCTGTTGAAGATGAACTTCGCTTGAAAAAGTACGCAGCCGCTCGCGGACTGCTTGTTATGGGTCCCGATTGCGGAACGGCGGCCCTCAATGGTGTGGGCCTATGCTTCTCTAACAGCGTCCGTCGCGGGTCGATCGGTCTTGTTGCTGCGTCGGGCACGGGGTTGCAGGAGGTCATGGTGCAGATCGATCGCATGGGAGGCGGCGTTTCTCAAGCTGTCGGCACTGGTGGGCGCGACTTGAGTGAAGCCGTAGGCGGCATCATGATGCTCGAGGGCATCAAGGCGCTTGATACAGATGGCGATACGAAGGTGATCGTGCTCGTATCGAAGCCTCCCGCGAAAACTGTGATGTTGAAGATCCTTGATCTGCTGGAGACGGTGGATTGTCCGGTGGTTGCATGCTTTCTCGAGGGCGACACGGGTCTTGCCGTCGCACCGCATATCCATTTGTGCGACAACTTGTACGACACAGCCGTCTTGGCGGTGGCGCTGGCCAACGGAAACGTTGCTTCCAGAGAAGATTTTGGTGAACCGGATGCGTGGGCGAATGCGATGGCCTCGCGCGTGGAAGGGCGCTTCCTGCCCGACCAGAAATTCGCTCGAGGTTTCTTTTGCGGCGGCACTTTGTGCGCCGAGTCCGTGTCTATCTTGCGCTCGCGCCTGGGCTCGCTGAAAAGCAACGTATCCCATCGGCCCGGCGAGGAGATGCATGGGTCGGATGGGTGCGTGGGCAACGTGCTGCTGGACATGGGCGATGACGAGTTCACGAACGGGCGGCCTCATCCCATGATCGAGCCTTCGCTGCGCAACGACAAGATCGTCGAGCAAGCGCACGATCCAAGCGTGGGCGTCATTCTTCTGGATTTCGAGCTGGGGTTCGGTTCGCACGAAGATCCGGTGGGCAAAACCATTTCTGCTATTCGCGAGGCACGTGCGGTTGCTGCGGCGCAAGGGCGCGAGCTGCTCTTCATCGGTTACGTATGCGGAACCGCCTCTGACAAGCAGGACCTGGCAGCCCAATGCGCGCTGCTCGAGCAAGAAGGCGTATTGGTCGCTGACAGCAATAAGGCTGCATCGCTCCTGGCCGCCGAAGTACTGTAAACGGAAGGTGACACCATGAACGCAATCAATGATCTGTTCGGCACCGCTCTGAAATTTGTGAACATTGGGGCTCCCAACTTTGCGGAAGACCTCAAGCTGCAGGGGCAATCGGTCATTCAGCTGGCATGGCAGCCTCCTGCTATGGATGCGTCGTTGCTCGAGGTGCTCGATGAGCTGATGGACGACGATGCCGTGCAGGCTGCGAATGAGGAAGCCGTGCGCCGAATCATGTCGTCTCAGACGAGACTGGTGGGTCTTGCGCGCGCGCTCGATGTGATTCCCGGTATGACAAACGATACCATCTTGCATGCCGGCCCACCCATTGCATGGCGGGACATGTGCGGCACTATGCAAGGCGCCATCGTGGGCGCGCTCCTGTACGAAGGCCGGTGTGCAACCGAGGACGAAGCGCGCGGGTTGGCGGCAAGCGGCGTCATAACGTTCTCTCCATGCCATGAGCACAATGCCGTGGGGCCTATGGCAGGCATCATATCCCCTTCGATGCCTGTTCATATCATAGAAAACGAACCATACGGAACGAAGGCTTATTGCACGGTCAACGAAGGATTGGGAAAGGTTCTGCGTTTCGGGGCGTTCGACGCTTCGGTGCTGGATCGTCTTTCTTGGATAGAAAAGGAGTTCGCTCCCGTGATGGACGCTGCCGTCCAAGCGCTCGGCGGCATAGACACCAAGGCAATTATCGCGCAGGCCGTGCAGATGGGCGATGAGTGCCATAATCGAAACAAGGCTGCTACCAGTCTACTGATTAAGGAGCTGGCGCCCGTGTTGATGGATTGCGGCGTGCCTGTTGGCGTGGCTCAACGAGTACTGCGGTTCATCGTGGCGAACGAGCATTACTTTCTCAACCTGTCGATGCCTTCGTGCAAGTGCTCGCTCGATGCGGCGATGGGCATCGAGCATTCCACCGTGGTTACGGCCATGGCTCGCAATGGTGTGGAATTCGGTATCAAGGTAAGCGGTTTGGGGAACGCTTGGTTTACGGCGCCCGCCCAAATGGTAGAGGGCTTGCTGTTTCCTGGTTTTTCAGCCGAGGATGCCAATCCTGATCTAGGGGACAGCGCCATCACCGAAACAATGGGGATTGGCGGATTTGCCATGGGCGCGTCTCCAGCCATCGTTAAATTCGTTGGAGGATCCGTTGGCGACGCGATACGCTACACCGAGAGCATGGGGGACATCACCGTGGCTGAAAATCCTGGCTTCTCGTTACCGTCGCTTGATTTTAAGGGAACGGCGACGGGTATTGATGTGTTGAAGGTGCTGGAGAGTGGCGTGCTCCCGGTTATCAACACGGGCATTGCCCATCGAGTTCCGGGCGTGGGTCAAGTGGGTGCAGGCATCGTGCATCCGCCGATCGAATGTTTTGAGGGGGCTTTGGCTGCGTTTGCGAAGACCCGTATGAACTGAAGTTTGGTTCAGGCGGTGCTGTGCCGCAGCTGCGTACGATCTCGCTGAAGGGAGGCGCCCGGCCAAGACACGGGATGAGGTTCGCGCTTTTTGGCGACGGGCCTTACCTGGCCAGGCGCCTTGTGCTTTTGGTGGCGGGATCTGTCATTTCGGCGTATGGCATCGCGCTTGCCATCGAAGCGGGTTTCGGAAATGTCGCGCTTGTCGTGTTGCGGCAGAGCGTGTCCCGAACGTTCGGCATCGCCATGGGACAGGCTTCTCTTGCAACATCCCTGATCATGATAGGTTTTGCATTCTTGTGCGATAGACGGCCGAGCCGAATGGGCACTCTGGTGCATCAGGTAGTTTGCAACGTGTTCGTAGATGCGTTTTCAAGGGTGCATAGCTACGGTGGATTCGTTCCAATTAATTCTTTTTTTGTCGATGATCGTGAGCATTTTGCTGTTTGCGATAGGGGCGGGAGCGTATGCCGCCACCGATACGAGCAGGGATTCGTGCGAAGCGGCGACGTTTGCGCTGACGGATAAAAACAGATGGTCCATCGGCGTTGACCGGATGATTGAAGACGCCGTTGTGGTTGCAAGGGCCGTCCTTCGGGGCGGCCTTTGTCGTGCGCGCATGTCGAGTAGGGGTCGGACTGTCGATTGCAATTGCTTAAAGATTGGTCATCGAACCGGAATCGCGCCGCTTTTCTATATCCTCTAAGCGCTATAATATGCGTTAGTGAATAAGCGGTTGCGCCGAGCTTGTGCGCGAGGGGTTGCGCGTGCAAGCTCGACTCGCCTGGTAGGGAGGATGCTCATGCTTGAAATGGTTTCGGTCGAAGAAGCTCGTGATCTGGTTCTTTCCCATGTTGAGACGTTGCCGGCCGAAACGGTGCCTGTTTTGGACGCCGCCGGGCGGGTTGCCGCAGCTAATTTGAAAAGCGACATCGACATTTCCCCGTTCGCGCATTCTGCTATGGACGGCTTCGCGGTTCGGGCCGCCGAACTTGTCGATGCGAGCCCGGAATCTCCGATGGAGCTTGACGTCATCGCCGAAGTGGCGGCGGGCGACACGTTCGACGGTCCCATTCGGGATGGGCAGTGCGTGCGCATCATGACTGGCGCCCCCATCCCCGATGCGGTGGACTCCGTGGTGAAGTACGAGATCGTGAAGGTGGTTACGGGCGATGGCAAGCCAAGCAGCCGGGTTGCCTTCACGGCACCGACCGCTGTGCGCTCGAACGTGCGCGAAGCGGGCGAGGAGGCTAAAGCCAACGAGGTGGTGGTTGAGCGCGGCGAGGTTATCAACCCTGCTGGCGTAGGCTTTCTTGCGGGATGCGGCGTGGTTGAGGCGCCGGTGCATCAGCGTCCTCGCGTGGCCATCATCTCCATCGGGTCCGAGCTGGTCGATCCTTCGGAGGTCCCCGCAGCGGGCAAGATTCGCAACTCGAACAGCTACGCCTTGGCCGCCTCGGCGCGCGCGGCTGGTGCAAAGCCCGTTGTACTGCCCATCGTCGAAGACACGCAGGAGGCTTTGGCGGCGGCGATCAACGCGGCGGTGCGCGACTTCGATTTCGTGGTGACCAGCGGCGGCGCGTCGAATGGCGACTTCGATTTCATCAAGCCGGTGGTGGAAGAACTAGGCGACCTGTTGATGACCACGGTGAACATGCGCCCGGGAAAAGCGCAGACGTTCGGCGTGGTGAACGGCACGCCCGTGTTCGGCCTGCCGGGGAATCCGGCGGCTGCTTACGTGGGCTTCGAGATGCTCATCCGTCCCGCACTGCGCAAAATGCAGGGCTATACGTGCTTCGAGCGCCCGTCCGTGATGGCCAAGTTGGCGCGCGACGCCAAAAAGCGCGACCCTCGTCGCATCTTCTTGCGTTCCACCCTGTCCAAGAACGAATCGGGGGAGTACGTGGTCGAGCCTGCTCGCAACCAGAGCTCCGGTTTGTTCGGCCCCCTTCAGAAAAGCAACTGCATGGTCGTGCTGCCCGAGGGCCTGGAGGGGCGTACGGAAGGCTCGCTGGTCAGGTGCATTCTGCTGGACGTCAACGAGGAAGTTTGCCTGTAAGGTTCCGCCGTTCTGCCGAACGGCGGAACGGCTCGACGCTGCGAGGGACCGGTGCACACCGAATTCGCGGGATCCCGGAAGCTCGCGTACCCAAGGTACGCTTCGCCTCCGCGATCCCGCGAATTCGGCGCACCCCAGCCCCTCTCGCTGACTGACTACGCCAACCGGTGAGAAAGGTTTACCATGGATCGAAACATCACCTTCGCTATTATCACGTGCTCCGATACGCGCAGCTTGAAGCAAGACACGGCCGGCGCGGCCCTCGAAGCGCTCATCGCCGATAACGGCTGGGAGTGCAAAAGCCACGTCGTGGTGAAGGACGAGCGTGCGGACATTTCGGCCGCCATCGTGCATGCGTGCGACGAGCTTGATGCTGACATCGTTTTGACCTGCGGCGGAAGCGGCCTTTCTTTGCGCGATGTGACGCCGGAGGCCACGATGGACGTGTGCGAGCGCAATGTTCCGGGCATTGCCGAAGCTATGCGCGCGCACAGCTTGGCCATCACGCCGTATGCGATGCTGTCCCGCGCGCTGTGCATGCAGCGGGGCCGTCATTTGGTGATCAATCTGCCTGGCAGCGAAAAGGCAGCTCGCGAGAATTGGGACGGCATCGCGGCCGCTCTTCCGCATGCGGCCAAGATGATGGCGGGCGGCGGGCACTAGACTCGACCGGCTCTGCCTAAGCGGGCGTCGGCGATGCTTTGGCGTTGCCGACGCCCTCCGTTTTCTAAAACCCTACCGTCATGTGTAGGTTGTAGAAAACGATGCGCGTGACAAGCACGGCGGCCAGCACCAGGACGCTTGCCGCAATGCGCAAAATGAACGTGAGACGTTCCGCCTGCCCGCGGCGAAGCGAGAAGCCGGCGGCCGCTACGCCCGCAACGCCAAGCACAAGGTGGGTTGCTATAGCCGCCGGATATCGTGGAGCCAGGGAAGTGGCGGCAATTTCGTTGTTCGCTATAAGCGATAGGCTGGCATCGTGCATGATCAGTACCGCAGTACCGGCGATCAAAGCCAGGCAGGCCGCAGCGAACAAGCCGATTTCCAGGCCGAAGGGCCGTGCGTGGGCCATTTCCAGGAACAGCATTCCCAGCACGGGCCCAGCCAGCAGGGCGGAAAGAACCAGGTTCGCCGGCGAGTACGGCGTGTCCCAGGTGGGAACCGTGTGCACGGAATACGCGGTGGACGTTGCCGCGATCAGCACGATGCCCGCGATGCACGAAAGCACGAGCCACGGCTTTGCCACGGCATCGGGAAAGCGCTGCTTGAACGCCGTCATCCAGTACGATCCCACAAGAAACAAAAACGCCACAGCCGAGAGCACTTCGTTCGACAGCGGCGATCTTCCGATGCCGAAAAACACGTGCAGCGCGTTTGCCGGCGTTCCCAGGTGCGTTGCCGAAGCGATGAACCCGATCAACGCCACGGAGAACGGAAGCGCGATCACGCGATCGATGCGCACGGCGGCTTCGTGGTTGCGGACGCCCAGTCGCGCGCAAGCCAGTACGATGAACGCCACGACGCCTGCCGGAGCAAGCGAGGTGAACAAAGCGAGCGAGAACGAATCGAATCCGCTGTTCATGCGATGCCCGCTTCCTGGCGGTTGGCGATGCGTCCGCCGCCGTCCGTCGCGCGCTCGGCGGCGGGCGACGGGAGTATGAACAGGTTGGGGTCGGTCGCATCCTCGGAAGGAAGCGGCATGATGGAGCGTACCGCGGTGGGGTACCGCTCGGCCAGCGTGCCCGCCGCTGCGAAGTCGAGCGCGCGCACGGGGCATGCTTCCACGCAGATGGGGGCCTGCTCGTTCGCGACGCGCGTGCGGCATCCGTCGCACTTGCTCGATCGCTTCAGCTCTTGATCGATGCGGGGGGCATGGTAGGGGCAGGCCATGGTGCAGTAGCCGCATCCGATGCACTTGCGTACGTCCGGCCACACCAAATCCAGGTCGTCTTTGTGCATGGCGCCGGTGGGGCATACCTGCGTGCATACTGGGCTGTTGCAGTGGTTGCAGGCGATGGAGATGTGATATGCGTAGGCATCTTGGTAAAGCGTGCCGTCGTTGGTGCGCGTCCAGCCGCCGCCTTCGTAGTCAAGAACCATGCGAAATGCCAGCTCGGAGCCATGGTCGTGGTAGTCCTTGCACGCAAGGACGCAGGTTCTGCATCCCGTGCATCTTGTGTTGTCGAAGAAAAATCCCCGTGGCATGGCATCGCTTCCCGTACGGCCGGCTGGTTGTCGGCTCCCTCTCGTCTGGGCCTATTATAACGGTAAGCCGGCGCGCCGCTTGAGTGCAGCGCGCCGGCCGGGGAGGGGTGCTTGGTTCGTCGGTCTATGCCAGCGTTACTTCCTTTTCGTTGGCGATGGCGCCGGTCTTGTCGCCGGGCTCTTTCGCCGCCGGGCAAGGCAGAATGGCGATAGAGGGGTTCGTCGTGTCGGGCGAGGGCATGGGCGCAATGCCGGCCACGGTGCCTTGGTGCTTCGCGCGCAGCTCTTCAATGTCGCCGAACTCAAGCGCACGCAGCGGGCACGCCTCCACGCAGATGGGGCTCTTGCCCTCGGCCACGCGGTCGGCGCAGCCGTCGCACTTCACGCCGCGGCCGATCTCCTTGTTGACGATGGGCACGTTGTAAGGGCACGTCTCCACGCAGGCCCCCACGCCGGTGCACTTCTCGTCGTCGATATGTACCAAGCCGTTTTCCGGGTCTTTCACGATGGCGCCCTGCGGGCACTTTGCCATGCAAGCGGGCTTTTCGCAATGCTGGCAGCCCAGCGACACGTGGTATGCGTACGTGTCGGAGGTGAACGTGCCGTCGCCTGCGTCCGTCCAGGAGCCGCCCTCGTAGTCGTATACGCGGCGGTACGCTATGTTGACGGGCAGATCCTTGTAGTCCTTGCACGCCATTTCGCAGGTGCGGCAACCCGTGCAGCGCGTGCTATCGAAGTAAAATCCATACTGAGTCATGTCGTCTTCCCCCCTTTATGCCTTGGTGACTTGAGCGATGATGGAATGCGCAGGACCGTTGCCCTTTGCCAGCGGCGTGGGCTTGTACGTGGTCAGCGTGTTGACGCATGCGCCTTCGTCCACGCGGTCACCGCTCATGTTGGCCTTGTGCCAAGCGCCCTGCGGAATGCCGATGGTGCCGGGCACGATACGCGGCGTCACCTTGGCTTCGATGCGGATCTCGCCTGCCGGGCTCTCCACGGCCACCTTGTCGCCGTCTTTGATGCCGCGCGGATCGGCGTCCATCGGGTTGATCCACAGCTGCTGACGGGCCACGGCTTCAAGCTCGGGGATGAATCCGAACGAGGAGTGCGTGCGGCTCTTGTGATGGAAGCCCGAGCAATACAGCGGGTACTCGTCGGTAACGGTGCCGTATCCCTGGAAGCCGGGCGTGAACACGGGGATGGGGTTGATGACCTCGTCCTCTTTGAGCTCCCACGTAGCGGCGATGGTCGCCAGCTGCTCGGAGTAGATCTCGATCTTTCCGGAAGGCGTGCCCAGCGGGTTTTTCGCCGGATCGTCGCGGAAGTCCTTCAGTCCGATGGACGGCTCGAGCGCGCGCTTGTAAATGCCCTGCGCCTTGATCTCGTCCCAGCTGGGCATCTCGCCGTCGGCCTTAGCGCCCTCTTCGTACAGGTACTGGACCCACTCGTCATGCGTGCGGCCTTCGGTGTACTCGTCCTTCTTGCCGAACTTGTCGGCGATGTCCGCGCACACGTCGTAGCTGGAACGGCACTCGCCCGGAGCCTCCTGCGCGGGCCCGCCCACCACGACGGCCGTGTAGTACTCGGAGTAGCCCTGCGTCTGCATGTTCAGCTGCTCGGAGCGCATGGCGTCGGGCAGCAGGATGTCGGCGTACTTGGCGGAGTCGGTCATCACCGTGTCCCACACCAAGATGAACTCGAGCTTGCTCTCGTCCTGCAGCACTTCGTGCGTGTAGTTGATGTCGCCGTGCTGGTTGGTGATGCAGTTGCCGGCGTAGTTCCACAGGAACTTGATGTCGCTGCCCAGCTTGTCGGCGCCGATGATTCCCGCATTGGTGGCGGTCATGTCCTTGCCGTGGTCGACGGCGTTCACCCACTGGTACACGGGGATGGCGGTCTTGATGGGGTTCTTGAACGGCAGGGAGCCGACCAAGTACGTGGGCGGCTCGGCCTCGCGCTGGCCCGTGTTGGTGCCCGGTAGGCCCAGCTGGCCGATCAGGATAGGCAGCATGCTGATGGCGCGGGCCGTGTCCTCGCCGTTGGTGTGGCGCTGCGATCCCCAGCCCTGGCAGATGAACGGAGCCTTGGCGGCGGCGATGGCAGCGGCCAGCTCGCGGATCTTGTCCGCCGAGATCTGCGTGATGGGGGCGGCCCACTCGGGGGTCTTCTCAATCATGTCGTAGCCGGTACCCATGATGTAGTCCTTGTAGGACTTGTTCTGGCCCTTGGCGGACTCGGGCATGGTGTCCTCGTCGTAACCGACGCAGTATTTGTCCAGGAACTCCTTGTTCACCTGGCCGTTGGCAATCCACTCGTGCGCGATGGCGGAGCACAGCGCAGCGTCGGTGCCGGGGCGGATGGGCAGCCACTCGTCCGGATGGCCCGATGCAGACTCGTTCAGGCGGTAGTCGATGTTGATGATCTTGCCGCCGCGGCCGTTGACGGCTTCGCGCACCTTGGCGAAGTCCCACACGGCGTTCGCGCCGCCCATGCGGGTTTCGGCGGGGCTGTTTCCGAACATGACCACCAGGTCGGATGCGCGCTCGGCCTCGGAGAACGAGGAGGCGTTCACGTTGTCGTACGGGCTGTAAACGCTGCCCTTCTCCTTGTCGCTGCCGAACATGTACGGCATGACGGCCGACATCATGTGCGTGGAGTAATCGTAGCCCTGGTTGATGAAGCCGCCTAGCAGACTGAGCAGGCGCTTGCTGGGGTTGCGCCCGGTGGTCGAGTACATGCCGGTGGCGTAGTTCACGTAGATGGCTTCGTTGCCGTACGTGTCGATGACGCGCTTGAGCTCGCTTGCAATGGTGTCGATGGCCTCGTCCCAGGAAATCTGCTCGAACTTGCCTTCCCCGCGCTTGCCAACGCGCTTCATGGGATACAGCAGGCGGTCAGGGCTGTTGATCCAGCGGCGCATGGAGCGGCCGCGCAGGCAAGCGCGCGCTTGCAGGTCGGCGTCGCCCGTGTTGTCGGATTCCATGTAGACGATCTTGCCGTCGCGGGAATGCCACTGGAAGACGCAGTTGCCGCCGCAGTTCACGTTGCACTGGCTCCAGGCAATCTGGTCGCTTGTCGCGGCAGCGCCGTCTTTCGCGGTTTCCTCGGCCTTGGGTGCGCAGCCGTAGAGCGCGGACCCGGTAGCTCCTGCGAGCGCGACGCCCGCGAGCGACCCTTTGACGAACGTGCGGCGCGATAGCGTCGATTCGTGTACGGTCATAGTTCCCTCCTCTGACTATGGTTGTTCCTCTCGCCGTGTTCAAAAGTACCGGAAACCGGCGGAAGAAGAATCACACTCGTCATGTGATTTAAGGGTAAAACCCCAGGTCGCGATATAACCATACCGCAAAAATCGCCAAGGTGCCTTCTTGCGAGACGACGCTCGTATGCTACCATGCTTTGCAGTATGGTACCGGAGGGGGGTGGCAGCTACATGACGCAATCGGCGGCGCGGACGCACGTGTCCAGTTGGGGCTATGCGTGCTTTTTGACGGTGAACGCGACGTCTATTTGGGGAGGCGTCTTTCCGTTTCTGCCGCTTGAGTTTCAAACGGCAGAAGTCACGCTGACCTTTTTCCTGGCGCAGGCTTTGGCGTTCGGCGGAGCCTTCGTTGCCAGCATGTTCGGTTCCTATTACGTTCCCGGCGGCGCCCGTCGCATGCTGGTTTCTTTGAGCGCGCTTTTGGTGTTCGGCGGCTCGGCGTGTCTCATCGGCGCCATGTACGCTACCGTGGCCACCCTTGTGCTGGTGGCTGGCGGCGGCGTTTTGCTGGGCGTCGGCTGTGCGGGCATGTTCATGTTGTGGCAGCGTTATTTCGCGTCGTTGCCGGCGGAGCGGGGCAACTTGCGCTTGATCGCGGGCACGGCCATAGCCCCGTTCATCTATTTCGCACTGTATTTGGTTCCTATTGCGTTAACGGCGTTTTTGATTCCGCTCGTGTTCGTTCCGCTGTGCGGTTTGTGCATTGCCCTTTCGGTGCGCGAGATGCGCGTTGACCAGCCGATGTTCGAGGACGTTCCACGTCAGCATCCGCGCGTGTACCGTCAGGCCGTATCCGATTATTGGCGAAGCGCCCTGTGCGTAGGATCGCTTGCTTTAGCCAGCGGCGTCATTCGCGGCATTGCGCTTCTGCACGAAGAGATCGCCGCGGTGGTGAACAGCGCGTCCATGCTGGGCTCGTTCGTCTCGGCGGCGGTGCTGTTGGTGCTGTGGTATCGCATGAGCTTTCGCTTCGGCCTTACGTCGGTGTTTCGCGTGGTGTATCCCGTTATCATCACGGGATTTTTGCTGCTGCCGTTTTTGGGTCCGATATACCTGAACCTGTTCGCGGGCTTTACGTATATGGTGTTCTCGCTTGTGCAGATGCTTATGATGATGCAGTGCGCGCAAGTTTCGCGCGACCGCGGTATCAACCCCGTGTTCATTTACGGGTTCTTCGGCGGTGTTGCCTACATTATGCAAAGCGTGGGATTCTTGCTGGGCTGGGTGAGCGATTTCGTGTCCGTGGACGGGCGCGAATGGCTGTTCATCGTGGCGATGGCGTCAAGCTACGTGCTGGGTCTTACCCTGCTTGCGGCAACGGGCACGCTGTTCAAGTCGATTGCTTCTAAGGGGACCGTGACGGCGGATCCTATCGAGTTTCTGCCTCTGGGCATTTCCCAGGCGTCGGGGCGCGCTGCCCGCAGGGCGATCGCCGGTGCCGATGGACCTACCCAGGACGCCGATCCGTCGTCGCGCAAGGGCGCGTCATCCAAGAAGCGTCGCAATCGTCCTTCGGCCTCCGAAGATGCGGGTGCCATACGGGACCGCACGTCGAAGCAGTGCTTGCAGCTGCAGGAGCGCTACGGCCTGTCCATGCGCGAGACCGAGGTAACCGAGCTTATCGCGCGCGGAAACAGCATGGCGACTATTGCCGAGCGCCTGGTCATCAGCGAGAACACGGTGCGCACCCACGCCAAGCACATTTACACGAAGCTGGACATCCACAAGCGTCAGGAGCTTTTGGACATGCTGCACGAGCTGGACGGGTAGGGCTTCTCGCGCGCCGCGTGGGCGGCGCGCGTGGAGGCCCCTGGTGCTGGGCGTCGGGCGTGCGCTGCGGCGGCGCGCGTGGAGGCCCCTGGTGTCGGGTGTCGCGCGGGTGCTGCGGGCGGAGGCCCCGGGCGTCGCGCGGGTGCCGCGGGCGCGGCATGCCGCTTGCGCACGAAAAACCGCTGTCGCTGGCAGGTTCTGACGGTTTGAGGTCGTCTGACCCGGCGGCACGAGCGTCATCGAAAGCGCGATGCGGAAGCCCGGCTTCCTGATCAGGCAAAACGAAAACCGGGCCGAACGACAGCGAAGCCGAGGCCCGGCATGACGACCTCAAACCGTCAGAACCTGCCAGCAAACGGGTTTTTTCGCGCGCAACCTCGCATGTAACCCTGTATGCAACTCTGCAGAGAAGCGCTTCCGGGATGGCTGCGCTCGGGAGGGGGAGGGTCGCTCGTGCGAACGGCGCCCCGCGCGAACGGCAGCCCTTGCGTTCGGATTCCGCCTGCGCGCAAGGCCGGAAGACGGCTGTGCGGCACGTACCGCTAACGTCGGGGTGTTGCGCTCGCGGCGGTCCCCGGGCCGGTCGAACATTGCAGTGCTATACTGGTGCCCGATCGACTGAAAGGCATGCAGCATGACGGCACAAGAGCTTCCCAACGGATTCACCGGCTTCGCGAATCGCAAGCCGCTCGGCTTCGAATCGGCGCGTTCGGCCATCAACGCGAACGCGCGCGGCGCGGGGTCGTCGGGCGGGCAAAGCGCGTACGAAGCGACCTCGGCGGCGTTCAACAGCGGCGCGGAAGGCGCGTTCCAGTACGCGCGCGACCATGCTCGCCCCGATGACGAGCCGGCGCAGTTCGATCCTGATAAACTGCGCCTGATCCCCACCACCGATCGTCGATGGGCCTGGACCGAGATCGACCTTAACGCGATTCGGTACAACGCCACCATGATCAAGCAGCGAGTGGGAGCCGGCGTGCGCGTGATGGCCGTGGTCAAGGCCGACGCGTACGGACACGGTGCGGTGAAGTGCGCCAAAACCGCGCTCAATTCCGGGGTGGACTACCTGGGCGTTGCTACCGTGGACGAGGCGATCGAGCTGCGCGAAGCCCTGGTGAACGCCCCTATTCTGGTGTTGTCCCAGCCGCCGCTTTCCGCTATTCCGCTGCTGCTTGCGTACAAGGTCATGCCAAGCGTGTACACGCCCGAGTTCGCTATCCAGTATGCGGAAACGGCCGATGCATACGGCATGAAGGCGCCCTACCATTTGGCGGTGAACACCGGCATGAACCGCATCGGCGTCCGTCACGACGAAGTGGTCGAGTTCATGGGGCAGGTGAGCTTCCATCGGGCGCTGGATTTGGTGGGCACGTTCACGCACTTCGCCACGGCGGATTCCGCCGAAACGCTGGATTTCCAGATCCAGGTCAAGCGCTTCATCGAGGCCGTTACCGCGCTGAACGTGGCGGGCTTCAACCCCGGCATCGTGCACGCGGCCAACACGGCGGCTGCCATTCGGTACCCCGACGTGCATTTCGACATGGTGCGCCTGGGCGTGGGCCTGTACGGCCTGCATCCCTCGTCGGTGACGCGTCCGCTGATCGATTTGAAGCCGGTCATGAGCGTGCATGCGCGCATCTCCGACGTGCGCACGGTGCCCATGAGCGAGGGCGTGAGCTACGGAATGAACTACCGCAGCCCCGGCAGCGTGAAGATATGCACGCTGCCTATCGGGTACGCCGACGGCTTGCGCCGCGGGCTTTCCGGTAGGACCGACGTTATCTTGAAGGGGCAGCGCTGCCGTCAGGTGGGCAACATTTGCATGGACCAGTGCATGTTCGAAGTGGACATGCGCACGTATGCGAACCGGCTCAAGCTTGACCCGCAAATTGGCGACGAAGTGCTGTTGGTGGGCCGCGAAGGCGATTCCGTTGTGACCATCGACGACATGGCGAACACCCTGGGGACCATCAACTACGAGGTTGCCATCGGGTTCAGCCATCGTATGCCCAGGTATTACGTGTAGACGGGGGACCGCATGACCAAACCGCACATCCCTTTGGACGATATTCGCGCGCAGGTGGAAGCGTGCCGGAAGTGCCCGTTGGCCGACGGCCGCACGCAAACCGTGTTCGGGGTGGGGAACCCCGAGGCGCGCGTGCTGATCATCGGGGAGGCGCCCGGTAAGAACGAGGACCTGCAAGGGGAGCCGTTCGTCGGCGCGGCGGGCAAGTACCTCAACGAGCTTTTGGCGGCGGCGGGCCTCACGCGCGAAGACGTGTTCATCGCCAACGTGCTGAAGTGCCGCCCTCCGGGAAACCGCAATCCGCGGCCTGAGGAAATAGAGCTGTGCGCTTCGTATCTGCGCGAGCAGACGCGCACCATCGATCCGGATTTCATCGTGACGCTGGGCAATTTCTCCACGAAGTTCATCTTGAAAACCGACATCGGCATCACGCGCTTGCACGGCACGCTGCAGCGCGCGGGCAAGTTCAAGGTGTTTCCCATCTTCCACCCGGCCGCAGCGCTGTACGACGGCAGCAAGCGCGAGGCGTTGGAAAACGATTTCACCACTTTGGGCGAGCTTTTGCGCGCGGCCGACGCCGAATAGCGTCGGCGCACGCCGTGCGCTATCCGTTGCATCATGCAGCCCCGTCCCCTGGCGAAGATGCCCTTCGCCGGGGGACGGGCGTTTCTACAGCCATTTCTTCCGTTTGAAAATCGCGAGCTCCACCAAGATGATGACGATGGACAGCGCGATGACCGCCTGGTAACCCCACGACCAGTCTATGCCGGGCATGTGCGCGAAGTTCATGCCGAACCAGCTGGTCAGCAGCGTAAGCGGGGCAAAGAGCGTGGTGACCACGGCGAAGAACTTCATGGTGTTGTTCTGCTGTATGTCTATCTGCGCTTGGTACAGCTCGCGCAGCTGCAGGCTGTACTCCTTGAGCGTGAGCGAGCGTTTGAGCAGGCGCTCCACCTGCTTTTGCAGCGAAAGGAACAGGCGCGTTTCTTCGCGCGCGAGCATCTTGTTCTCGTTTTCGGCAAGGCTGCTGGTCATGTCCACCAGCTGCTGATAGTACGTGTCGATGCGCAGTAGCTTGCGGCGGAACAGCAGCATGCGGCGATTGCTTGCGTCCATGCCGCGGTCGATGATGGCCTCCTCGACGTCCTCCATCTGGTCTTCCAAATCTGCCAGAAACGCAAGGTCTCCTTTTATGAGCAGCTTCATGCACTCGAACAGGCAGTGAGCCGTTGTGGGCTGCTTCAGTACGCCTTGTTCGGCAATGGCGCTCAGCAACCGCTCGCACGTACCGCTTTCGTCCAGGAAAACCAGTCGGTCCCTGTCGAGATAGAACGTGAAGCAGGTGGGGTCGTCAAGGATGCGCGCTTTGTCGGGGACGGCGAACGACCCGACCAAGCACGAGGGAAATACGTCGAGATACGTGTTTTCGGCCGAAGCGAGCAAACGAAGCGCTTGCTTCCCCTCTTCGCTCGGCGCGGTTAGGCTGTCGAGCTCCGGGGGCGCTGCCGCTATGGCGACGGGCCGGCCGTGCGCGAGATCCTGCAGGGAAGAGACGGGCGTCATGCGGTTGTCGAGGGCGTAGATGCGTGCCACGGGCTCCTCCTTGGGGTGCGAACATTCGGACGGCTCCACGTTTCGAGCCTACCATGCGGCCTGGACGGGCATACGGTCCGTCAACGGTTCGTTGCCGTTGCCGGCGCCGTTGGCGGGCCGTTGCGACCGCTCGCGCGAGGGGCTTTGCGGAAGGGCGCTCATCCGCGCGCGTCGGATACCTTTGGCCGTGTGGAAACACGTCCGAAACAATACCCCTAAACCCCGTTTGCTATACTGGCGGCCTTATCAAGTTCGAATCGGCACCGATACCCGGTGCTGTTTTTGTTCTGAGACGAGACGAGAAGGGTGAGGGCGAGTGTATCCCATCGAACGAGTTGAGGCGTTGAACCCCGAAGTCACCCGCATGGTTGTGCGGGCTCCCGAGATTGCGAAGAAAATCAAGCCGGGTCAGTTCATTATGCTGCGCATTGACGAGCGCGGCGAGCGCATCCCCTTGACCATGAACGATTGCGATGCGCAGGCGGGCACCGTCACGATCGTGTTTCAGGCGGTTGGGGCAACGACGATGCGCCTAGCGAACATGAAGGCGGGCGATTCCCTGCTGGACTTCGTGGGCCCGCTGGGGAACCCGACCGAGCTTGCCGGTGCGCGCCGCGCGTGCGTGATCGGTGGCGGTTTGGGAACCGCTATTGCGTATCCCCAGGCCAAGTGGCTGTATGAGCAAGGTTGCGAAGTGGATGTGATCACGGGATTCCGTAACGCCGACCTCGTTTTGTTCGAAGACGAGATCAACGCCAGCTCCACGCGTCAGATCATCATGACCGACGACGGATCGAACGGCAACAAGGGCTTGGTCACGCAGGCGCTTCAGCAGCGCATCGACGAGGGCGCGAACTACGACCTGGTGCTTGCCGTGGGCCCGGTCATCATGATGAAGTTCGTGGCGGCCACCACGAAGCCTTACGGCATCAAAACCCTGGTTTCCATGAACCCCCTGATGATCGACGGTACGGGCATGTGCGGAGGCTGTCGCGTGAAGGTGGGCGACGAATATCTGCATGCGTGCGTGGACGGTCCCGATTTCGATGGGCATCTGGTCGACTTCGACGACGCGATGCGTCGCGGGGTGATGTACCGCTCGTTCGAATCGGCGGCGCGGGATGCGGCGGCGGGTCGAATAGCCTCCGAAGGCCGCAATTGCGGGTGCGCGTCTGCGCATGGCGACCGGAAGGGGGCCTAACATGGCGCGGACCAGCTACGAAGTGAACAGGCAGAAGACGATGGTTCCCATGCCCGAGCTGGATCCCGTCGAGCGTGCCAAAACGTTTGACGAGGTCGCGCGCGGGTATTCCGCCGAAGAGGCCATGCTAGAAGCGCGTCGCTGCATTCAGTGCCCGACGCGTCCCTGCGTGCACGGTTGCCCGGTGGGCGTCCCCATTCCCGATTTCATCGAGCAGGTTGCCTTGGGGAATTTCGCTCGGGCGTACGCCATCGTGAAGAGCGCGAGTGCTCTGCCGGCGGTGTGCGGGCGCGTGTGCCCGCAGGAGACGCAGTGCGAGGGCGTGTGCACGCGCGGCAAGAACGGCGAGCCGGTCGGCATCGGTCGCTTGGAGCGTTTCACGTCCGACTGGGCGTTCGAGCATCCGCAGGAGGCCGCCGCCGCGATTGCCCAGCAGCGCGCCGAGGAAGCCGCCGCTCCCGTTGCGGATGCGGATGGCGAAACCGCCGTTGTGCCCCATGTTGACCTTTCGGGCAAGCGCGTGGCCGTGGTGGGATCCGGCCCGGCGTCGCTCACGTGCGCCGGCGAGCTGGCTAAGCTCGGCTGCGACGTGACGGTGCTTGAGGCGCTGCACAAGCTGGGCGGCGTGCTGACGTACGGCATCCCCGAGTTTCGCTTGCCGAAAGACCTGGTTGAGCGCGAGGTTTCCAAGCTGGGAGACAGCGGCGTCTCGTTCGAGCTGAACACGTTGGTGGGCAAGCTCTACGATATCGACGAGCTTTTGAACGAACGCGGATTCGACGCCGTGTTCGTGGGAACGGGCGCTGGCCTACCTGCTTACTTGGGAATCGAGGGCGAAGGGCTCAACGGCGTCATGGTGGCAAGCGAGCTGCTGACGCGCGTGAACCTCATGAAGGCGTACCAGTTCCCTGCGTACGATACGCCGGTGTATGCGGGAAAGCGCTGCGTCGTGGTGGGCGGCGGCAACGTTGCCATGGATGCGGCGCGCACGGCGAAGCGCTTGGGCGCGGACGTCACCGTGGTGTATCGGCGCAGCCGCGACGAGATGCCCGCGCGTGCGGAGGAAGTGCACCATGCCGAGCAGGAGGGCATCCGCTTCCAAATGCTGACGAACCCGAAGCGGGCGATCGGGAGCGAGGACGGCTGGGTGACCGGCTTGGAGTGCGTGCGCATGCAGTTGGGCGAGCCCGATGCAAGCGGGCGCCGTCGTCCCGAGGAGGTTGCGGGCAGCGAGTTCGTGATCGACATCGACATGCTGGTCATGGCCGTGGGATCCAAGACGAACCCGCTTATCGCCAAGACGACGCCCGGCTTGGAGGTTACGCCTCGCAGCCTTATCGTTGCCGACAAGCGCACGTGCGCAACGTCGCGCCGCGGCGTGTTCGCGGGCGGCGATGCGGTGATCGGCGCGGCTACGGTGATCTTGGCCATGGGCGCCGGGAAGCGCGCAGCTGCGGGTATCGCGGAGTATTTGTCGCAGCAGTAGCGGCCGTCCGGCCGCCGTGCTGCTTGCGGGGTGTTGTGCTATCTTGGGGGCGAGCGTTTCGTGCGAAGCGCTCGCTTTCGTTTTGCAGAGGAGCTGATCATGGAATTCGACCCTATCGCCTACATCAACGAGCCGCACTGGCAAGCGTCCCGCCTGGGGCTCGACCGCATTCGCGAGTTGCTGGACCGTTTGGGCCGCCCGCAGGATCGCATGCGGTTCGTTCATGTGGCGGGCACGAACGGGAAGGGGTCGACAAGCGCGTTCCTATCTTCCATACTGCGCGCCGCCGGATTGCGCACGGGGCTGTTCACCAGCCCGTTTATCGAGACGTTCGAGGAGCGGATTCGCGTGGACGGACGTTCCATTTCCTTGGAAGACCTTGCGGCGGTAACGCTGGAGGTCAAAGACCACGCCGAAGCGATGGCCGCCGATACGGGCGATCATCCCACCGAGTTCGAACTGATGACCGCTGTTGCCATCGAGCATTTCGCGCGCAGCGGATGCCAGATCGCCGTGCTTGAAGTGGGGTTGGGGGGTCGCCTTGATTCCACGAACGTCATAGATGCCCCTGAAGTTGCGGTCATCACGCGCATCGGCCTGGATCATACGGCTTTGCTGGGCACCACGCTTGCCGCGATCGCCGGCGAGAAAGCCGGCATCGTGAAAGCGGGTTCGACCGTCGTGTCGTGGCCGCAAGAGGCCGAGGCCATGGCCGTGATCGAGCGCGTTGCGGCGGATTGCGGCGATGCGCTGGTGAAGCCCGATGTTTCTTGTTTGGACGTGCGGCCGGTCGAGCATCGCGTTACGGAAGCGGGGGAGGCGCATGTTCGGCCGTTCTCCTATTGCGGCGAATCGTACGAAACGCAGCTTCTTGGCCGGTATCAGCCGATGAACGCGGCGCTTGCCCTTGAGGCCGTGTTCGCGTTGCGCTTGCGCGGGTGGGATATTTCGGACGAGGCGTTGCGCGCGGGCATCGCGCAGGCGCAGTGGCCGGGTCGTTTCGAAGTGCTGCCAAGTCGGGACGACCGACCGACGTTCGTGATAGACGGCGGGCACAACGCCCAAGGCGCGCAGGCGCTCGCGGATTCCTTGCGCGACGTGTTCCCTGATCGCAAGGCTGTGTTCGTGATCGGAGTGTTGGAGGACAAGGATTACCCCACCATGTTGGAAGCGGTTTTGCCGCTGGGCAGCGCGTTCGTGGCCGTTGCGCCCCCGAACCCCCGCGCCCTTTCGGCGGCGAAGCTGGCGCGCGCCATTCGATGGACGGGGCAAGATCTGCTCGGGTGCTCTGCGTGCGTGAATCCCTACGAAGCGCGCGATTTCGACGACGCGGTGGCCAAGGCTTGCGAACTGGCTGGTTCCGACGGGTTGGTATGCGCGTTCGGCAGCTTGTACAGCATCGCCGCGCTTCGGGCTGCCATGCGTCGAGCGGGCTGGTAGCGCCTGCGCGCCCGTGACTCGATTTGCGGCTTGCTGCCGCGACTCGGCACGCGTCAGGCTGCTGCTGCTACTCGGCCCGCGGCTTGCTGCCGCCGCGCGCGAAGGGCTTGCGCACGAAAAGTCTCTCTCGCTGGCAGGTTTTGACGTTTAGGGGTCGTCGAGTTGGGCATCGCGTTTGCCGCCGCGCGACCTGCGTTTTGTTTCCGCTGGTCACAGCGTTGACCTGCTTCGTCGCGCTTTCGGGTGCGCCCGATTCGCAAACTCCGACGACCTCAAACCGTCAAAACCTGCCAGCGAACGCGTTTTTTCGCGCGCAAGTCCTGCCTTTGCCGGGACGGCGCCTCTTCGATACTAACTTGAGGGCGACTTCGCATCTGGAAACGGGCTTCGGCCGTGATTTTTTGCCGACGCAGCCGAATGGCCTATCCAACGTGCGTCCGTTTAGAGTCAAGGACCTCTTCGCAGCCTCTGCAGAAATGAGATTATCTGAGATTTGGAGCAGTAAATTACCGTATCAACGGAAATAGCTCATCGGAGACTACCTAGGCTTGTTGCTATAATTCCTCACCAATAAATCCCCGATTGAAGGAACCATCCATGGCCGTGAATGTGACGGAAGGGAACTCCATATCCGGAAATACGGTAAAGTTCTCATCCTATGCCCTACGTAAATGCCTTATCGGTTTTGGCGCCGTTAACGGTGTGTTGAACGCTGTCATATTCTGGTTCATGCACAGCGGCGATATGACCGTGCAGTTCGATTTCGTTGGTATCGTGGCCGATCTTGCTATCACGGGCCTCATTTTGGGTGCGATTCTGTTCGCATGCGCAGTGCCTCTCACCAAGAGGGATATGCGGGCCGGCGCATTCGTCTCGCCTGAGACGTTCGGGGGTGTTGCGGGTGTCGTTCCGCGCAGTTATGGTGTGGCGATGCTGGTTATAGCCGTCGTCGCGGGAACTTTCATGGGGTTGCTGGGCATTGTCGCCGCATCCGCTCTTTCTGCGCCTATCTCCGCGGCGACCATGATGGCGCTCAAGGGCTGCGCGTGCGCTTTCGGCGGAGCAGCGGCAGGTTACCTGTCTCTGGTGTTCACGGCGCGGTCTTTTGGCGGCAGGTAGGTTGTTTTGCACAGGGCTAGCTGGCGTTAATCCTTTCGACGCATGAAAAAGGACCCCTGAGGGGTCCTTTTTCATGGATGGCGAAGCGTTACAGCGAATCTACGTACTGCACCAGGTCGCCTACGGAGTTCAGGCCTTCAGGCTCTCCGAAGTCGACTTCGCACTTCTCTTCGAGGTCGCAGATGAGCTCTACCATGTCGAGCGAATCGATGCCCAAGGAGTCGAACGTGGACTCTTCCGTCACGTTGGCGGGATCGATGTCCAGGTTCTCCTGCAGCACTTCCTTGATGGTGTCGATAGTGGGCATGAAGCTTAATCCTCCTTTTGCTTGAGCAGGCCGTAGCCGCCGCCGTCACGGCGATACAGTACGTTGACCAGGCCGCTGTCGCGGTCGGTGTAGGCGTAGAAGTCGTGGCCCAGAAGGTCGATCTGAACCAGCGCCTCTTCTTCGGTCAGCGGTGCGAATTCCATTTCCTTCACGCGAACAACCTCGTCGCCGGCAAGCTCTTGCATGAGGCCATCAACGTCGAGCTCTCCAGCAGCGGCGGGCTGGATGCGGATGGTCTCGTCTTCGGCGCGCAGTTTGCGGTCGATGACCTTCGTCTTGTATTTGCGCAGCTGACGTACCACCTTGGCGGCGGCGACGTCGATGGCCGCGTACATGTCTTCTTCGCTTTCTTCAACGCGAATGATGTGGCCCTTCGTGCGCAGCGTCACTTCGCAGACGGCGGGGCGAGGGTTGGCGGGGTTCTTCTCGACGAACAGAACGATTTCGGCTACGAGAGGATCGATGTCCATGACCTTCATGGAATTGCCGATCTTTTCTTCGGCGTACTGACGCAGTGCATCGGTTACAGGCATTTTGCGTCCGGTGACGGTAATGCTCATAGCAATCACCTCTTACCTCGTGGCGAATAAAAAAACAGCTCGATCAAGCGCCTGGCCTGGTCATGCGGGCAAAAAGAAGCTTTTTTCGTCGCATTGCAAGCCGACTCCTTTCGTCGAACTGATAGGAATAGCATAGCGCAAAACCCTTTGTTTTGGAGGGCTATTTTGCACCATGTTATGAAATCGGTTTAAAAACGTAGCGTGGATACAAGGAAGTGCCGGGCGATGATGGATAATACGAGGGTGTTTTAGGGGAGCGCCGCGTGCCCGGCTCCCGCGATGACAGGCAAGAGAGGCGCCCCGGAAGGGTCGCGGGCATGCGCTAAGGCAATTATGACTGATACGAACCAAGAAGGCACTCAGCGTATTTTCATTTCGGAGGTTCAGGGCCATCAGGCTCGATATTGGAAGCTCATCCAGTTCACTCATTCGTCTACGAAGGCTGCGGGCGCAATGCTGCTGGCGGCTGTGGTTGCGCTTGTTGTTGCGAATACGGGCGCGTACGATGCCTTTATCCATTTTTGGCACACGGAAGTGGGCTTTTTCTTCGGGGATGCGTTCGCCGGCATGTCCATGGCGCACATCATCAACGACATCTTCATGGCCATCTTCTTCTTGCTGGTGGGTTTGGAGGTCAAGTACGAGTTGACGGTGGGCGAGCTGACGAACATCCGCCAAGCTCTGCTGCCTATTATGGCGGCGCTCGGCGGCGTGATCGTGCCGGTTGGCATCTACCTGCTGTTCAACGCGACGAATCCTGAAACGGCTCACGGCTGGGGCGTTCCCACCGCAACCGACATCGCGTTCGCTCTGGGCATCCTGGCCTTGCTGGGCAATCGCGTTCCTAGCGGCGTTCGCGTGTTCCTGAGCACGCTTGCCGTGGCCGACGACATCATGGCCATCCTGGTCATCGCCATCTTCTACGGCCAGAGTCCTTCGCTGTTCTGGCTGGGGGCCGCCGCGGCGGTGCTGGTGGTGCTGGTTTTGATGAACCGCAGCCATATTTATTCGCTTGTCCCGTATTTGCTGGTGGGCGCTGTGCTGTGGTACTGCGTGTTCATGTCGGGCGTGCACTCCACCATCGCTGGCGTGCTGCTGGCCTTCGCCATCCCGTCGGGCTCGCGCGTTGACCTGAAGAGCTTCACCGACTGGTCGGGCACCAAGGTGCGGCAAGCGCACGAGGCATTCCAGCCCGAGACGCCGGTTATCGCGCAGGGCAAGTACATCGAGACGGTTTCGTCGCTGAGCCGCGTGGCACGTCAGGTGGTGCCCCCCGCGACGCGTTTGGAGCACAAGCTGTACCCGTGGGTGTATTTCGCCATTCTGCCGCTGTTCGCGCTGACGAACGCCGATGTCAGCTTTACCGGCGTGGACGTTGGGGCCATGCTGACCGACCCTGTCCTGTACGGCGTTCTGCTTGGTTTGCTGGTGGGCAAGCCGCTTGGCATCATGGTGATGAGCTTCGCCATTGTGAAGAGCAAGCTGGCGTCGCTTCCCGAGAACGTGAACTGGGGGCACATGCTGGGCGCGAGCATCCTGGGCGGCGTTGGCTTCACGATGGCTATTTTTGTTGCTAACCTGGCGTTCGACGACGAGGTCCTGGTGGCTACGGCGAAGCTGGGAATTCTGGCGGCGTCGCTTCTGGCGGGCATCATCGGCTTTCTGTTCCTGCTTTTGCAGGCGAAGCGCGCCCATAAGCGCGGCGTGGCTTACCTGTCCACGGCTCGCGAGGACGACGAGAACCTGCAGACGGCCGACCGCGATGCGGCGCGCGAGTACGAGGAAATGCTGCGGGACATCGAGAACCCTCAGATGAAGGAGGAGTTCGCGGCTGCTCATTCGCGGGGCCACATGTTCGAGATCGTGGTCGATCTGGGCCCGACCGGTCTTTTGGGCGGCGGCTCCATCGGGGACGTTCGCGAGGCGCTGCGCGAGGAGGTGGCGCGCGTGCTGCGCGAGGAGGGCAAGGAAGATCTGCTGGAGCAGGTGCAGGAGGATTTGCACGAGAACCAGGATAAGCCTCCGCTGGTAAGCGTGGAGGAAGCCTTGGTGCGCGAAGGCGGCGAGGCGGCTCGACAGCGCGCGTTGCGTCGCGAGGAAGATGACGTTACCGGTATGTCCGGGAAAGAATAGAAGCCACGTTGCGAAGGAATGACATGGAAGCAGCTGCTATCGTTCTAGCTGCGGGTGCGGGCACCCGCATGAAGTCCAAGAAGCCCAAGGTTGCCCACGAGGTGCTGGGAAAACCGCTGGTTCGCTGGGTGGTGGACGCGGCCCGCGAAGCTGGCGTGGACCGCGTGGTTTCCGTGGTGGGGCATGCTCGCGAGCAGGTGATTCCGCTGATCGAGGGCGATACGCAGGCGGTTGCGCAAAGCGAGCAGAACGGCACGGCGGGCGCGGTTCTGGTGTGCGCGGACGCGCTTGCCGACTTCGACGGCTCGCTGGTGGTGCTGTCGGGCGACTGCCCGCTTATCACGTCCCGAACGATTGCGCAGCTGGTCGAGGCGCGCGAGCGCGATAACGCTGCCGTGGTGGTGCTGACCATGGAGCTGGACGATCCGTTCGGGTACGGGCGCATCGTGCGCGACGAGCGGGGCTCGGTGGCGCGCATCGTGGAGCAGAAGGACGCAACGCCCGAAGAGGCGGCTTTGCGCGAATGCAACTCCGGGTTCTACTGCTTTGACGCGCGTGCTTTGTTCGACGCGCTGGCTCAGGTTGGCAACGACAATGCCCAGGGCGAGTTCTATTTGACCGACGTGCTGGAGATTTGCCGCCGTGCTGGCCGTCCGGTGCTGGCGCTGCCGTGCGATGACGCTTCCGAGTGCCTGGGCGTGAACTCTCGTGCGCAGCTGGCTGAGGCCACGAAGCTGCTGCAGCGTCGCATCAACGCTGGTCACATGGCGAATGGCGTGACCATGACCGATCCCGACCAGGTGTGGATCGGACCGGACGTGGTTATCGAGCAGGATGTCGAGCTGCTGCCCCAGACGTTTTTGATGGGGTCCACGCGCATAGGCGAAGACAGCGTGGTCGGGCCGAATTCCCGCCTGATCGACACGGTGGTGGGTCGCGGCTGCACGGTCGACGAGACCGTGGCCGTGGAAGCGCGCCTGGACGACGGCGCGACGGCTGGTCCGCGCGCGTACCTGCGCCCTGCCGCCCATCTGTGCGAAGGCGCGAAAGCTGGCACGCACGTGGAGATCAAGAAGTCCACGGTGGGCAAGGGGTCGAAGGTCCCGCATCTGTCCTACATCGGCGACACGACCATCGGCGAAGACGTGAACATCGGCGCGGGCTCGATCACCTGCAACTACGACGGCAAGAAAAAGTGGCCGACGGTTATCGGCGACGGTGCGTTCGTGGGCAGCGATACCATGATGGTGGCGCCGGTCACCATCGGCGCGGGCGCGATTATCGGTGCGGGATCGTGCATTGCCAAGGACGTGGCGGCCGACGCTTTGGCGTTGACGCGACCCGAGCAGCGCGAGATTCCCGGTTGGGCCGCCAAGAAGCGCGCGAGGCAAGCGGAAGCGTAGGAACGCGGAAAACGGAAACTGCGACGGGGCGAGAGATCGCCCCGTTTTTCATATACGCATTGTCGCCCGAAACGTACGGTTTTTGCGGGAATTCCGTACGTTTCGGGCGACAATGCTCTACGGCGCGCCGGTCGGAGGAGGGGTTGCGACGCCGCGCATGGAAATTCTCTTGCGATCAATCTGCGAAGAAGCGGGCGTTCCCCCTGTGCGACCGAGCCACCTGCGGATACAATGGAGGGAACGGGATAAGGGGTGACGGTCGCGCAGCGCGGCGGCCCATGAGGTGACGCAAAGGAGCGCGTACATGACGGAAGTGCAGAAGAGCATGGCCCTGTTCTCGGGGTCGGTTAACCCCGGGCTCGCCGACGAGATCGCGAAGGACCTGAACGTCTCGCTGGGCAACGTCAAGCTTGAGAAGTTCGCAAACGGCGAAATTTACGCGCGCTATCAGGAGAGCGTGCGCGGCGCCGACGTGTTTCTGATTCAGTCGGTGTGCGGCGCCGACGGCTACGATGTGAACGACGCCCTGATGGAGCTGCTTATCATGACCGATGCCGCCAAGCGCGCTTCCGCTCGCTCCGTGTCTGCCGTGGTCTCGCATTACGGTTACGCGCGCCAGGACCGCAAGGCCGCTCCGCGCGAGCCCATCACCGCCAAGCTGGTCGCCGATCTGCTGGCTGCGGCGGGCGTGGACAACGTGATCACCGTGGATCTGCACCAGGACGCCATCCAGGGCTTCTTCGACCTTCCGGTGAACCACATGACGGCCATGCCCATCTTCGTGGACTATTACAAGTCCATGGGATTCAACCCCGAGGACCTGTGCGTGGTGTCTCCCGATGTGGGCCGCGCGAAAGCCGCCAAGAAGTTCTCCACCATGCTGGGCTGCGACATCGCCATCATGCACAAGGACCGTCCGAAGCACAACCAGGCCGAGATCACGGCGCTGATCGGCGACGTGAAGGACAAGATCTGCATCCTGAACGACGACATGATCGACACCGCGGGATCCTTGGTTGCCGCAGCGGCCACCCTCAAGGCGAAGGGCGCGGCGAAGGTGTATGCCTGCGCAACGCACGGCCTGTTCAGCGGCCCGGCGTACGATCGTATCGCGAACTCCGTCATCGAGGAAGTTGTGGTTACGAACGCGGTGCCCGTGCCGCTTGAGCGCCAGACGGGCAAGATCAAGGTGCTGTCCTTGGCTTCGCTGTTCGCCGAGACTATCAACAACGTGTACAACAACGGCTCGGTGGCGTCGCTGTTCGAGTAGAGAAGTTGCGCTGTTCTGCGAACGGCGTAACAAGTCGACGCTGCGAAGGACCGCGGCACCCCTTCTTCGCGCGATGGCGAAGGTTTGCGTACCGAAGTGCGCTTGCCTTCTCCGTCCCGCGAATCTCGGGCACCGCGGTCCTTCTTGCCGGCTTGCACGTTCGACGCGCAAGCTGAACAACCTGCAAGTGGAAAGCTGATTTTCATGTTCTTAATCGTTGGCCTGGGGAATCCGGGCGAGGAATATGCGCATACGCGGCATAACGCCGGGTTCGACACCGTCGACACCCTTGCCGAGGAGGTGGGCGCGCGCTATTGGAAGACTGAATGCGGCGCCCTGACGGCGAAGGGCGTGTACCGCGATCATGATTTGATTCTGGCTAAGCCGCAGAGCTACATGAACACTTCGGGCGGACCGGTCAAGCAGCTGATGAACGCCTACGGCGTAGACGCGGACCGCGTGGTTGTGGTGCACGATGAGCTGGACATCGATCCGGGCACGGTGCGCGTGAAGTTCGGCGGCGGGCATGCCGGGCACAACGGGTTGCGCTCTATCTGCGACAAGCTGGGAACGCGCGATTGGTTTCGGGTGCGCATCGGCATCGGTCGTCCGCCGGGACGCATGCCCGTGGTGGATTGGGTGTTGTCGCAGCCTAAGAAGGAGGCGGCCGACGATTTCGCTTGCGCGGTGGATCGAGGCGCCCAGGCTGCACTGTCGCTTGTACAGGTAGGCTTGGAGAAGACCCAGCAGACGTTCAACTAATAGGCAAGGTGGGTGCGCGGGTTGACGGCTCGCGCGCCTATCTTGCTGTCGCTTTGGCGCCGTGCGCACGAAAAACCGCTCCCGCTGGCAGGTTTTGACGTTTAGGGGTCGTCGTATCTGGCCGGTTGGTCGCGCGCAAGGGCGCGACGCGACAGCTCAATGCTGTGAACAGGCGAAATGAAACGGAAGCCGAGCGACGACCGGAACAGTGCTCGGCTTGACGACCGCAAACCGTCAAAACCTGCCAGCGGGAGCGGTTTTTCGTGCGCAAGCCTGGCCCTGTGGCCCTGCGGCTCCGCGGTCCAGCGACCCCGCGGCTCCGTGGCCCTGTGGCCCGGCGGCTCAGTGGTTCAGTCGAAGTCGACGCGGCTCGTCCGACAAGCAGCGCAAACCGCCTGCAATCGGCGCAAACGCCTGCGGGCGGTCTTTTTCCTCTACTGCCGAAACGCTTGGGATATACTGGCCTTGCGGGAGCGACGGTTCTGGAGCGGAGGCGGTATGGCGGGCGAAAACCAGGCAAGAAAGCGCGGTGCGGTGTACGCGCTGTTCGCCATCGTGGTATTGGCTTCGGCTTCGGGAAACCTGTCGCAAACAGCGGTGAACGCCATGCTGGGCGACATCATGGGGGAGTTCGCTCTATCTGTTGATCTGGGGCAATGGCTTACGACCAGCTATATGCTGGTGCTTGGGGTAACGGTTCCCGTTGCCACGTTTCTTTCGCGACGGTTCTCGGTTCGCCGTCATGTGTTTCTGGCTCTTTCGTTTTTCCTGGTAGGCGCGCTTGCCGATCTGCTGGCTCCGAACTTTGCGGTTTTGCTGGTGGGGCGCGTCTTGCAGGCGGTTTCCACGGGCTTGCTCATGCCGCTCATGCAGACCATCGCCATGACCAGCTTCCCGCCTGGCCGTCAGGCTACCGCTATGGGCATTGCGGGCGTGGCCATGGGGTTTGCGCCGAACATCGGACCTACCATTGGCGGCGCCATGAGCTTCTCGTGGGGTTGGCGCAGCTTCTTCGTGCTGCTGGCCGCTCTTACGGTGATGCTTGCGATTGCCGCGGCCATTGCCATCAAGCCTGCTTCTGCGCGTGATACGGGCGCGCGTCTCGATATCGTGTCGCTGACAATGTCCACGATTGGATTCGGCGGGTTGCTGCTGGGGTTCTCGAACGCAAGCAGCTTTGCACCCAGCAGCCCGTTCATTTGGGCTCCCATCGTGCTGGGTGCGTTGTTCTTGACGTTGTTCGTTCGTCGGCAAAAGCGGGTCGACCATCCGCTTATTACGATGGAGATATTCGCATCGCGCCAGTACACGGCGGGGTTCGTGGCGCAGAACCTGCTGAATGCCTCGTTCATGGGCGTTACCCTGATCGTGCCTCTGTATGTGGAAGGCCTGTGCGGCGGAACTGCGCTTGAGGCCGGAGTGGTGCTGCTTCCGGGAACGGTGGCTGCGCTGTTGTTGAATCCCCTGGCCGGCGTGCTGACCGACCGCGTGGGCGTGCGCCCGGTCGCGGTGGTGTCGGGCGTGTTTCTGGCGGCTGGCGCGGTGCTCATGTCGTTTCTGGAATCCGACACGCCGCTTTGGGCGGTGACGCTCTGTCAAGCAGTGCGCGCGGTGGGAGTATCGGGCCTGGTGGGGCCGCTGACTTCGTGGAGCTTGGCGAAGTTGCCGCGCCCGATCGTCGCCGATGGATCGTCGTTTTGCATTGCGGCGCGGCAGGCGTGCGCGTCGCTGGGAACGTCGGTGATGGTGTTCGCCATCACGGCGGTGGGCGCAACATCGGCGGGCGTGGCGGACCCGGCGCTGGCGTATCAGGTTGCCTTCGGATTCTCCGCCGTCATGGCGGTTGCTACGCTCGGGTTTATCGTGGCGAAGGTGCGCTAGAGCGGTTGGCATGCGGCGACTGCCACAAGGTTCACGAACCGTCGGTCAATGCTTGCACGCAATGCCATGCCGACGCCGACGTTCCGGATAACTGGAAGGCTTACGGTTCTCGCTAGCCCACGTCCGAGCAGTGAAAGGCCGCGATCCCGTGCTGCAACGGGTCGCGGCCTTCGTGTTGCGCGAAACGCTAGCTTGCAGACGTGCTGCGGGCTCGATCCGCCTTCGTCGTGTTGTCGGGCAGCCCTGCCTTCGGCATATCGAGTGTGCCGGCCTTTTCACGACGGTGCAGGTCCCAGAGCATGAGCGCTGCGACGGCGATGAAGGCGCTGCCTCCGATGACGCCGGTGGCCAACGGCCCCACGAAGGGGTTGCCGCCCGTTGCCGAGACCAGCAGCACGGCGCTCAGGAAGCCGTTGATGGCGCCGTGGCCGATGGCTGCGGCCAGGCAGCTGCCCGTGCGCACGGTGACGTACGTCAGGAAGATGCCGATAACGATGCAGAATACGCACATGGCGGCAATTCCCGCGAACGGCCAGCCGGGATAGTCCGTGCCGTAGTTGTGCCCGATCGCGGTGATCGGCGCGTGCCAAAGCCCCCAAATTACGCCAGTGACCAGCAGCGTCGGCACAATGCGCAGACGCTCGGACACCTTCGGCACCAGATAGCCGCGCCAGCCCCATTCCTCGCCGAACGTTGTGACGATGTTGAGCGCGGGGGCCAGGAACACGGCGACGGGCAGTTGAACCAGCAGCATGGTACGCAGCTGGTCGGCGGGGATGTTCCCTGCGCCAACCGCCGCGGCCGCCTGCTGTTGGGCGGCGATCATGGCGGACATGCTGGGGTCGAAGTCGTGCGGAAATGCCAGGTAGTACGCGCCTGCTCCGACGACAGCCAGCGCCGCCGGCGCGAACCATGCCACGACGAACCAGATCGCGGACTTCTTGAACCGCTTGGGTTTGATGACGCTGTTTTTGAAACCTTCGCGCGTGACCAGGCGCGTGATGAGCACGCCCAAGGCGGGGAAGAACATGGCCGCGCCGACGGCAAGCTGCGTAGCCATGGCCGGAACGCCCTCGATGGCGCCCGTTGCGAGTGGATACACAACGCCAAATTCGTATGCCCAGGTTAATATAAAGGTAACAACAAGAAATACCACGATTCGCTTCATGGTGCCCCCTTTCGATAGGCAAGGTGCGTCAGCTCCGCCTGGGCGCTTCGACCCGTTTCGACGCTGCAACTCGTTTCGGCGCTGCGGCTCGCTTTGCGGCACGCTTCACGCGCGTTGCCCTTGTGAACTTGCATCTTTGTTCCATCTGTTATAGCATAAATATAACAAACAGGAAAGAAATTTTGCGACGAAATGAAAGCGGGGTGCGATCGACATGATCTTGCGCATCGATCAGAAGGCGGAGGAGCCGCTGTACCTGCAGATTCGCAGCCAGATCATCGCGGCCATCGCGCGCGGCGAGCTGGTTCCCGGCGCCGCGCTGCCATCCGTGCGGTCGCTCGCCAGCGACCTGGGGATCAACCTGCACACGGTGAACAAGGCCTACGCGGTGCTGCGCGACGAGGGCTACGTGCTCATGCGCGGCCGCAGCGGCGCCTACATCGCCGACCCCTGCGAGGACGATCGGGCCGATCGTGCGCAGATCGAGCTGGCGAAGATGGAGGATAGCCTGTTCGAGCTCGCGCTCGCACACCGGGCGCGCGGCGGCAGCTGGGGCGAGTTTCTGGAATGCGCGCAGGCTCAGGCGGCGCGCGCGTACGGGGCGGGCGAGCGCGCGGATTGCCGAGGGGCGAACCCGTCGGCGTCGGCTGGCCGGTCGGGCGCTGCGCAGTGCGCTACCGTGCGCGGGGGATCCGGGGTTTTCGGGACGGAAGGATAAGGTATCGCTATGGATGCACCTGCAACTGAATTCGCATCGGCGATGCTTGTTCTCACGATGTCGCTGGTCCCGCTGACCGGCCTCATGACGGTGGTGACGCCGTTTCTCATGCGGCGCGGCGAGGTATTCGCGGTTACCGTGCCCGATGCAGCCGCGCGCGATCCGTACCTACGGTCGCTCAAGCGCCAATACGCGATTGCCATGCTGGGGCTTACTACGATTCTGACGGCTGCTGGCGCATGGGGTGCATGCACGCAAAACCCGAGCCTTGTCCTTGCGACGCTTTGCGCGGGCACGCTGCTGATCTGCGCTTGCAGCTACGGGCTGATGCTGTTCTTCCGCGCCAAGGTGAACGCCTATAAAAAGGAGCGCGGCTGGAAGGCCGAAGCGCAGGAATCCGTAGCGGTGGTGGGCGACGCGCCGGTGCCTCGCGCGGTGTCGCTCAAGTGGAACCTGCTGTACATACCGGTCATGGCCGTTACGCTGCTCATCGGCGCGGTAGGCTATGCGCAGATGCCCGATCTGATTCCGCAGCATGTTAACTTCCAGGGCGAGGTGACGGACTACATGGAGAAATCCCCGTTCGTGGTCCTGGCGCCCGTGCTCATAGTGGCTTTCATGGCGGCTTGCATGGCGTTTTCCCATTGGACTATCCTGCGGTCGAAGAAGCCATCCGACCCGGGTGCGCCCGCCACGTCTGCGCTGGCGTACGGTATGTTCGCGCGCGCTCAGAGCATTCTGCTGGTGGTGGGCGGCCTGATTCTCAGCTTGCTGGGGCCGGTTATGGAGCTTGCGTTCATCGGCGTGATCGGCATAGCTGAAGCGGGCGTGTTCGTGGTGGCGCTGGCGCTGGCGTTGGTGGTGGGATCCATCGTGATCAGCGTGGTGTACGGGCAAGGCGGCGCGCGCGTGTTCGCGCGCATGGGCGGCTCGGAAAAGCTCTTGGCCGACGATGACGAGCACTGGAAGCTGGGTGTGTTCTACTTCAACCCCGATGATCCCAGCCTGTTCTTGCCCGAACGGTTCGGCATCGGCTGGACCATGAACTGGGGACGCCCTGCGGTTTGGGCCATCATGGCGGGCGGGTTCGTGTTGACGGTGGCTTTCGTGGTTGCCGTTGCGGTCATGATGTGACGCCTGCTGCACCGTGCGGCGCTTTTCGCGAAAGCGGGCCGACGTTTCGTCGCTCGTCGCCGAAGATCGCACGTTTCGTTCGTGAAGGGCGCCATGCACCGCAATGTTGCCGCAGGGCGTTCGCCTGCGTTCTTTCGCGATGGGTTTGCTATCATAGAGCGCGAATACTTTGCGAAGGACGGAATCATATGGCGTTTTTGCTTGGCTGCGAGAAGGTTCGGGTGGAATTCCCGACCAAAGAGGTGTTCGAGAGCGTGTCTCTTGGCGTCGAGGAGGGCGATCGCGTTGGCATCGTCGGACGCAATGGCGACGGAAAATCGACGCTGCTCGCATTGCTGGCCGGTGCGCAAGAGCCTGACGAGGGGCGCGTTCTAAGGAACGGGGCCGTGCACGTGGGCGTGTTGGCTCAGTCCGACGCCCTGCGCGATGAAGACACCGTCGAGCGCGCCGTTGTGGGGGATCGTGCTGAATACGAATGGGCGGGCGATGCGCGCATCCGCGAGATCATCGCCGGCTTGGCATCCGACATTCCTTGGGATGCGCAGGTGGGCACGCTGTCCGGCGGGCAGCGCCGCCGGGTTGACCTGGTTCGCTTGCTTATCGGCGATTGGGACGTGCTTGCGCTTGACGAGCCCACGAACCACCTGGACGTGCGCGCCATCACCTGGTTGGCCGACCATCTGAAGCGTCGTTGGCGGCAGGGGCAAGGCGCTCTTTTGGTGGTCACGCACGATCGTTGGTTCCTTGATGAAGTGTGCACGAGCATGTGGGAAGTGCACGACAAGGTGGTCGAGCCGTTCGAGGGCGGGTACTCGGCGTACATCATGCAGCGCGTCGAGCGAGACAGGCTGGCGGCATTGGCCGAGCAGAAGCGGCAGAACGCGCTGCGCCGCGAGCTGGCTTGGCTGTCGCGCGGTGCCCGCGCTCGCGCAACGAAGCCGAAGTTCCACGTGGCAGCGGCTCAGGAGCTGATCGCCGACGTTCCTCCCTTGCGCAACGAACTGGAGCTCAAGCGTATGGCAATGGCGCGCCTGGGCAAGCAGGTGGTGGATCTGGAACACGTGACCGTGCGCTTCGACGGTGCCGACCAGCCGATTCTCGACGATGTGGAGTGGATTATCGGGCCGGGCGACCGCTACGGCATCGTGGGCGCGAACGGCGCAGGCAAGACCACGCTTCTACGCACCATTCAAGGACTGCAAGCGCCTACGTCCGGTTTGGTGAAGATTGGCAAGACCGTGCGTTTCGCCGTGCTGTCCCAGCACTTGGACGATCTGTCCAGTTTGGGCGACGATCGCGTGCGTCAGGTTATCGGGCGTTACAATCGCCGTACGATGCTCGACGGCAAGGAAATGACACCCGGTCAGCTGCTGGAGCGCTTGGGCTTCACGAACGCCGATCTGAATGAGCCGATGTGCGATTTGTCGGGCGGCCAGAAGCGCCGCCTTGCCTTGATGCTGATTCTGCTGGATGAGCCGAACGTGCTCATCCTGGACGAGCCGGGCAACGATCTGGATACGGATATGCTTGCCGCAGTGGAGGACTTGCTGGATGCGTGGCCCGGCACGTTGCTGCTGGTCACGCACGATCGCTACCTTATGGAGCGCGTGACCGACCATCAGTTTGCCGTCATCGACGGCAAAATCCACCATCTGCCTGGCGGAGTCGAGGAATACCTGCGAATGACGGACGGCGGCCCGACCGGCAGCGGCGGTGCTCAAGCGTCCAAGCAGGCTTCGTCTGGCGGCGGACGCGGATCGGCGAGCGCCGCGGGCCGATTGGGCGGGAGCGGGGAGCCTGCTTCGGATTCGGCTTCCGCGGGCGCTTCTCTTTCGGGTGGGGAGATTCGCACGTTGCGCAAGCTGATGCAGTCGAACGAGCGGAAAATGGATACGCTGCGCAGCAAGATCGAAGGAGTGCGAGCGGAGATGTCGACGGCGGACCCCTCCGACTTCATGGCGCTCGGCGATTTGCAGGCGCGCATCAACGATCTGGAGGCGCAGGTCGACGCGCTCGAGGAAGAGTGGCTCGAAGCAGCGGAAAAGCTCGGCGAATAGGGCGCCGGGCCAGAGCCTCGGCAAAGGTCAGGGGCTGCAACCCCGGCAACAGCCAGGGGCTGCGTGCAATAAGCGAGGGGCATTGTCGCCCCAAACGGACGCTTTGGCGCCGAAAACCGTCCGTTTGGGGCGACAATGTTCTCCGGCGTGCACCCGCACGGTGCCCGCCTCGGCCGGATGGTTGGGTGGGCTGCAGCGCGATTCCGAAGTGGATGCAAGGGGCGCACCGTGGCTGTCCGGGGTTCGTCTGGCTCGTTTGAAGCGCTATGATACAATGCGCGCATGGGACACGGGGAGGATAGCGTTCGCTCGTCGACGTGCGGGGCTGATCGGTATTTGCATACCGGTTCTCTTCTCGCGTTTAAAGCCACGTATCTAACGGGCTTCGTCCTTGCCTTTCTCGGAATTGGGCTTTACCGACTTTGGTATCAATTCAATTTCTACAATCTTCACTTTTCAGCTGATGTCGGAATGATAACGGTAGGTGCGAACATTGCTCGCGTTGCTGTTATCGCCGTTCTGGTCTTTTTGGTCTACAAGGCGGGCTTTTCGCGGGCGACGCGGGGTGTATTCGTATGGTCGGGTTTTCTTCTCATGACCGCTTCGAGTCTTCTGTACCTGCTTGACTTGTTTTTCGATAGTACGCAGTTCGAGGCGTTGCGCGTGGTGGTTGGCGGCGTTGGGCTGGTTGGCGGTGAAATTCTATGGATATTCTTTTTCGAGCGCTTGAGGCCTGGCGAGGTGTTTTTCTATGCTGCCGGAGGGCTGGCCCTTTCATGCGTGCTCTCGTTGTTGATGGGCTACCTGGATGACGTGGTTGCAGGCATGATCAACTTGTTCGTTCCGGCGCTTTCCGTTTTCGCCTATTGGCAGGCTATGTCGGAATTGGATCGACGGGACAGGTCGAGCGATCCGCGAGGGCCCTACGTGGCGAACAAGGAGGATTGCCTGTACGAGGAAAAGGATCTTTTAAAAGGTGTTTTGCAAGTTGTCGCAGCCTTTTTTCTATATGCTTTGCTGCTGGGCATGGCGTTGGGGTATCCGGACGGTCGGCTACGCGAGCTTTCGCAAGCGGTTCGATCGATTCATCAGGTGCTCGTTGTTCTGATAATAGCGGTTGTTGTGTGGTTCGTGCTTGTTCGGGGGCGGGCATTCAAGCTGTCGGGGTACTGGCTGTTCCAAAATGCGCTCATGATGGCGAGCATCTGCTTTCTTATGAGCGGATGGGGTGGTTCGGAAGAATCGAGTACGTTTTTGCTGGCGAATGCGGTCACCTGTTTTTACATTCCGCTGGTAGTGTTCATATGCTTTATCGGGCGACACGTCCATTGGCCAACGACGCTGGTATATGCCGCGTTGTACGGAGGGTCGTTGCTGTGCATGGCGGTTGGCCGTTTGATCGTGTACGCGGTGGGTCCAACGCTCGACCATAGTCTTTGGCTGCTCATCGTGATGGCGCTTGTGGTGCTAGTTGAAGCGACGTTGATACTGCGGCCTCACTTCATGGGGGATCACCCCGTTGGGTTCGAGCTTGATCGAATGGCGGAATGTGCGCCGTCCGAGCCTCAGGCGGCGCGCGAGGAAGATACCGTTGGAGCGTTTGCGGCAAATTGCGGATTGAATGAAACAGAATCAGCCATTGTTGCCCTGATTGCGCAAGGACGGAGCCGGAGCTTTATCGCTGAGGAACTGAACTATTCCGAGAATACGATACGAAACTACACGCGCACGGTTTACCGAAAAGCAGGCGTGCACTCTAAGCAGGAGCTTCTTGATAAGGTGTTGGACGGATCTCGCCCTCGGTCTTAAAGCGGCGAGTGCTCGACCTACTTGACGGCCGAGCACTCATATCGATTGCCGGGTTGCGAATGGGGTTAGGCTCCAAGCGCGTTTTTCGCGGCGTTCGTGCCGGCGGTTCGACCGAACGTGACGCAATCGGCTATAGCGTTTCCTCCCAACCGGTTGCTGCCGTGAATGCCGCCGGTGCATTCTCCGCACGCGAACAGGCCTTCAACCGGAGATCCGGAAGGGGCGAGCGCTCGGGTATCCACGTCGATGCGGACGCCGCCCATAGTGTGATGGACGGTGGGCACCTTGCGGCATGCGTACCAAGGCCCTTCGGTCAGTTGCTGGTCGGCGGTGTTTGTCGCCTTGAATCCGAAGGGATCCTCGGCTTCTCCGGACACTGTTTTGTTATAGCCGTCGATGGCCTCCTGCAGTTTGACTGCGTCCATCTTGGTTTTGCTGGCCAGGTCTTCAATGGTTTCCCCTTTGACGATGTGGCCGAGGGCGAGCATGTTCTCGATGGTTGCCCCGTTCGCATCAGGTTGCGTTTCCGAAGGATATCGAACTTTGTTAACGACGATCCAGTACGTGGAATCGGGCTGCGCAAAGATGGCCTTGCACAGGGTGTCGCGCTCGGCTCCTTCGTTGACGAAACGTTCGCCGTTTTTGTTCACGAAAATGCGATTGCGTCCTGACGTGCGGATGTCCTCCATAAGCCCGGTGCCTGGCGTGCCGCATGGATGTAGTTGGATATCGGGCAATCCCACCAGTTCTGCGCCGGCCGCTTCGGCCAGCTTGAGGCCTTCGCCTTGCGCGCACGGCTTGATGTTCGTGCAGCCTATGGAGTCATCCAGTTTGACATCGGCCCATACGCCGGTGTTGACGCGCTGGCGATACTCGACGTTTGCTCCGAATCCGCCGGTTGCGATGACGACGGATCGAGCCTGAACCGTGACGGGTTGCTTGCCGCGATGGACGGCCTTCACGCCCGCAACCTTGCCGCCCTCGGTTATGAGCTCCTGTGCTTGCATTTCGTTGAGAAGGGTCAGCTGATCGGGGTGATCTTCGATGAACTTTTGGAAAGACCGAATATACGTGTTGCCCGAAGGGGTTGCGGGATAATGACTGCGTTCTCCCAGGGAGCCGGTCGCCGAACCTACTTCGGGCTTGAATTCGACGCCGATCGACTCGAGCCAATGGACGGAATCGAGCGCGTTGTCGGTGAGGTATCGGATGAGCTCGGGCGTGCCTTGGCCGTGCCCTCCCTCGTAAGTGACTTCGTAAAACTTTTCAGTCGAATCTTCGATGCCCTGCTTTTGTTGACGCTCGGGGTCTACTGCGTTGAGCGCGCCTTCCGATACGTTTGTAGAGCCTCCGGTGATTCCGCATTTTTCGATGACGACGACTTTTGCTCCCGCTTGGGCTGCCGAAATTGCCGCGGTCAGCCCGGCTCCGCCGCCGCCGATCACGCAGACGTCGGCTGTATAGGAATCTTTGACGATATCTTCCGGCCCGGTGGCTTTCTCTAAGTCTTTGGCGGCTCCTGCCTGTCCCGCGCACTCTTTCACTCCTTGTTGCAGGCACATGCTGGACAGCGTGGCGCCGGTCACGGAATCCACGTTGAGCGTTTGGTGCTCTATGATTTGGCTTGCCAAGTCCTGAAGAGCCGATGCCCCTACTCCTAGAGATTCCTGGTTCGTGCTGGCATCGATGGCTGTGATTGCGGTGTCGGAAAACGTCACGTCGATGGTGAACGGAGCATTGTGCCCCGTCACTTGGGCGCTGTACGTGCCGGCCGTCCAGCTGCCGCCGCTCTTCCCCCCTGATGCGGGAGCCGTGCAGCCCGCGAGCCCAAGGCTTGTTAGGCCTCCGTACACGCCGAGAAACGCTGCGCCTTGCAAAAACGTTCTTCGACTTATAGAGGAATGTGTTTCCTGTTGGGTCATGATGCCCCTCCTTTCGCCCGTTTGAAAACGGGCTTTACGTGGTCCCTGCATCTTGGGACTCTACGGGCGGGAGGGTGCCACGGGATAGACGCAAAAGGTACTTTGCCCTGTCCAAAACGTACTTTTTGACGAATCTCATTCCTGCAGACGCCGGTTTGCGGTGCGCGGTTCGGTCAGATGGGTCGGCGTGAGCCTTGCGGCGAGGCTGGTCGTGCGACAGCGGCTTGACTTTGCTGTGAGCAGTGAGCGAAGCAGCGGAAAAGCTCGGCGAATAGGGCGCCGGGCCGGAGCCTCGGCAAAGGTCAGGGGCTGCAACCCCGGCAACAGCCAGGGGCTACGCGCAGTAAACGAGGGGCATTGTCGCCCCAAACGGACGCTTTGGCGCCGAAAACCGTCCGTTTGGGGCGACAATGTTCTCCGGCGTGCACCCGCGCAGCGGGCGATAATGCCCCCGGTCCCGCGCAGGCGCGGGTCGGCAGCCCCGATCGGGGCTGCCGGGCTATCGCCAGCTGGTTCCCGTGCGGTCGCGATCGCTTGTCGTGGGCTTCGGCGCCGGGGGCGGCACGGGCGCACCGGGCGCGGGCGGCTGCGAGGTCGGGTTCGTCCCGTGCGACCAGGGGTTGTTCTGCTGCTCGTCGGCTTTCGCCACCTTCATCCAAGCGTCCTCTTGGCGCGCCTCGGCAATCCAGTCTTCCTTCGACTTGGTGAACACGCTGCCGATCAGGCAAACGATGCCGCACAGGATGCCGCCCACCACGAACGCGATCCAGCTGATGTAGAACCCGCCTTGGCCGTCTCGGATAGCGTCTTTGAGCGCGCTTTTGTCCAGGCCGTCCCAGGTGCCGATCTGGTCGAACAGCGGAACGAAGCCCCACACCAGAAACACGATAGTAGCCAGCAGCATGATGCACCCGCAGATAACGCCCATGATGCGTTCGGCGCGCACCTGCTCAGGCGTTTTGACGATAGCGGACGGCGGCAGATCGGCTCCCAGGTCTTGGCGATGCGCAATGTAGGTAAGCTCGGACAGGTCGTACTTCGACTTTTGCATGCCGGCCCAAATGAGGATCCCCACGGCAAGAGCCATCGCGAACATGAACGGGCCCATGAGAAGCTCTTCCATGTGAATCCCGCGCACAACGCCGAAAGAGGCGTCTTCCGGAGACAGCCCTACCAGGAAAATGACGTCAAGCAGAATGAGCCCTACGCCTCCGGCGGTCATGACGGGATAGCGCCGCCCGAATCGCTCGAGCACGTCGGTGGAATAACGCGGCTCGATGGAGGGGTTGCGGCGCTTGAACTCCGCGTGATTCATTCCGCCGACGATGAGGAGCATCACGCCCACGACCACGAACGACAGCAGTGCAACGGTTTGCAGGTTGCTCGGCCATCCGAAGGTCTCCAGCAGCGCGATCACGCCGACGCCTACCAAAATGAGCCCCACGCCCATCGCTATGGACAGGTTGTAGCGGTTCATGTGGCGGTCGTAGCTCTCGGTGTCGTTTTCCTTTACCACGTGCACGCTTCCGCGCATGAGGTCGTCGAGGTTCGTGTGGAACAGGTCGCACAGCGCAAGCAGCTTGTCCATTTCGGGGTAGTTCGTGCCGGCTTCCCATTTCGATACGGTCTGGCGCGATACGCCAAGCTGCTCGGCAAGCCCTTCCTGGGTCACGCCGTAGTGTTGGCGAAGGTAGACGAGGTTGTCGGCGAAGCTCATGTGGTTGGTCCCTTCTGTTTGATCTGATTCATGATACCCGAAGCGCGGCGCCGTGCGCTGGGGTGGCTCGTATGATGCGATTGCGGGCTTGCCCGTTCCACCACTTTGGCGTTGCGTTTCGCTATTTTTTGCGCACGCTCAGGTTGCGTAGGCTGTGACCAGGTATTTTGTGTGCTAGGTGTCCGTCTTGTTATCCTGCGAGACTGAAGAGTCTGCTTGCGGCATTTTGCGATGCGCCTTTTGTTGCGTCGCAGGATGCCGCGGAGGGGCTTGCGCTGCTGCGCGAACGTCTGCGAACTCGGGGTCTGTCAAGTCTGGCCGCGCATCGGATTTGGCTCAAAATTGCGGACCTGCGCTCTTCTAGAAGAGCTTCTGCCGAATATCGAATTTGTTGCACCATGATGAACTGGGCAGTTGATGCAACCGCTCAAAGCAATTGCGAATGATGGGTTGGCTGAGGAGCGCAGACCCGCAATTTTGAGCCGCGGACGGGCGCCCGGCGCGCACCGAAGGACTGGCGGGTCGAAGGTGCTTCGACAAAGAAAGCGTTCCTTTCGAAACGACGGGCCGCCTGCAAAACGAGACGCCGTACCCGTTCGCGCCTTGCGTCCCGCGTCCTGCGCCTTGCGCCCTTGCCCTGAACCTTGCGCCCTGTGCTTCACGTCAACGGCTTGCAAACTCTTCGCGGAGAAACAGTGGCGCGCGAAAACGGGCTTTACAATGAGGGGAGAAGATACGAGAACACACGGAAAAGAAGCGGGCTCGCGGGGAGTCCGCGAAGGAGGCAAACATGATCAAGCTTATCGCCAGCGACATGGACGGCACGTTCCTCGATGGAAGCGAGCGGGTGCCCGAAGGGTCGTACGATCTCATTTTGCGCCTGCGCGACGCGGGCATTCAGTTCGTCGCTTCGTCGGGTCGGCGCTTCGATACGCTGCATGAGCTGTTCGAGCCGGTGGCCGACTGCATGGACTTCGTGGCATCGAACGGCGCGCAGGTTATCGTTGGGGGCGAGTTGGTCGACTTAGAGGTGTTCTCGCATGCCGCCGTGCGCCGATTGGCTCGCATCGTGGACCTGTTCGACACCATGCACCTGGCCCTGTTCGACGAAACCAGCAGCTACCTGCTTGACGACGAAGCGCGCTTCGAGCGCGAGGTGGACAAGAACCTGCCGAACCCGACGCGCGTATTGGCCGTGCCTTCCCCCACGACGAGCATCCTGAAGGCTTCGGTGTACTGCGACGAGGACGTGATGGATATGGCGTACATCCTCACGCGCGAGCTTGACGACGACTTCGTGTTCGCTCCGTCGGGGCGCAAGTGGATCGACGTCATGCAACGCGGCGTGAGCAAGGCGACGGGCATCCAGCAAGTGCTCGACGCGCACGGGCTTGCGGCGAACCAGATGATGGCGTTCGGCGATTCCATGAACGACTACGAGATTCTTCGCATGGCGGGTCAAAGCGTAGCCATGGGCAACGGTCGTTCCGCCATCAAGCAGATTGCGTCGAAAATCATCGGTTCGAACGTCGACAACAGCGTGCAGAAGGAACTGCGCGGGCTGCTGGAGGGCGCACGCAGCTAGCAGGAGCAGGCGACGGCCGTCGACGAAGCGCGGCGTCTACAGCTCGGCTTGCGCGGAGCTGCTCACCCGCGCTTCGGGATCGTTGAACGTTTCGCGGTCGAGCTTGCCCACGGCGTTCGACGCGGTCACGCCGGCAACCATGGAATCGCTCACGTTGAGCGCGGTTCGCCCCATGTCGATCAGCGGCTCGACCGACGCCAGCAGGCCCACGATCTCGATGGGCAGCCCCATGGTTCCCAAAACGATGAGCGAGGCGAACGTTGCGCCGCCGCCCACGCCCGCTACGCCGAACGAGCTGATGACCACCACGGCTATCAAGCCGATGATGAACGTGGGCGAGAACACGTCGATGCCCACCGTGGGCGCGATGATGGTGGCCAACATGGCCGGATAGATGCCCGCGCATCCGTTTTGGCCGATGGACAGCCCGAAACTGCCGGAGAAGTTGGCCGTGGCGGAATCCACGCCCAGCGCGCGCGTCTGCGTTTCTATGTTGAGGGGCAGCGCTCCGGCGCTCGTGCGCGCCACGAAGGCGAAGCTCAGAACTGGGAAGGCCTTCTTCAGGTACATGAGGGGGCTGGTGCGGTTCGCCAGCAGGATCAGGCAGTGCACTGCGAACATGAACGCGATGGCCGCGTAGGATACCAGCACGAATTTTCCCAGATCAAGGATAGCGTTGTAGTCGCTCGTGGCCATGACGTGCGCGATGAGCGCCATCACGCCGTAAGGCGCAAGCCCCAGCACCATGGACACGATGCGCATGACGATGCCGTACAGGCTGTCGATCAGCTGCTTGAAAAACGATGCCTGGCCGGAGTCCTTGTCGCGCAGCTTGAGGTAGGCGATGCCGACGATGGCGGAGAAGATCACAACCGCGATAGTGGAGGTGGAGCGGGTGCCGGCCAAGTCCGCGAAGATGTTCGTGGGGATGAACGAGAGGATTTCCTGCGGCAGGGTGAGGTTCGCCACCTGCTCCTGGCGGCCTTGCAGCACGTCCATTTTCGCGGCGTCGACGCTTCCGCTGGTGAAGCTGGCTCCGGCAAGCCCCGTGAACGCGACCGACGCCCAACCGACTAGGGCCGATATCGCCACGGTTCCCATCAGCACGGCCAATACGATAGCGCCGATGCGACCGAGGTTCAGCGTGTCTTCGGTGCGGGTGAACGCGCCCACGATAGCCACGAACACAAGCGGCATGACGAGCATCTTCAAAAGCCCGATGTAGCCCTGCCCGACGATCGACATCCAGTCGAGCGCCACGGTGGCCGCTTCCGCTCCTCGGCCTGCGCCAAGCTGGATGCCGATGCCCAGCACGATGCCCATGCCTAAGGCGGCGAACACGCGCGGCGTGAATGCGACGCCTTTGCTTTTCAGGACCTTGAGTGCTGCCAAAAGCGCGACGAACGCGCCGAGGATGATGAAGGTTGACACTGCTGCTTCTGCGGACACGAGGACTCCCTTGCTGAGGGCCGCGCGCCGCACGGCCGATTGCGCGTAATTGTTTGCGTCATGCTAGCATACGCGGTCGGGTTGCGGCGCGCGTTTTTTGTCTACCGCTTGTTGAACGGCGTCAGCGTAGCCGGAAGGCCGCCGTCCATGATCAGCTTCGGCTCGCCTTCGATGAGCGGGCGGAAATAGGCGATCGCTTCGTCGGTGATGCCCTGGTAGTCCGGGCGGATCCATGCGGCGGGGAACTGCTTCACGAAGTTCGCGAACTCGCTGGCGGGACCGGCGAAAAACTCGGCATCGTAGCGACCCTCTGCTGCCGCCGCGGCGTTGCGGCGCACGCCCACCACCTGGCCGGTGAACGCGGGGTCGGCGCTGCGCATGTGCGCGCTCAATCCCAGGTCATAGGCTTCGTTCACGTCGACAAGGCTTTGGGCGAAGTTGCTCGACCGCGCGGCGCGCGACAGATCCTGCACCACGCCGCGCGGGACGATGCCCGCATCGACGATCATCTGCTTGAGCGTAGCTGCGGCTCCGCCCAGCACCGCGTGCGCAAAACCGTCGTTGGCCGCTTCGCCGGCCGACAGGTAGGCGCCGTCGGCGTAGCGAGCGCCTTCGGATGCGACGATGTAGCATTCGCCCTTCTGGTCGAACTTCTTCTGCACCTCGGACAAGAACGCATCCTTGTTGAACGGCGTTTCCGGCAAGATCAGCAGGTCGACGTTGCCGGTGACGCAGGTGCTTGCGGCCAGCCAGCCCGCATCGCGCCCCATGACCTCGAGGACGAACACCTCCGGGCGGGTGTACGCGGCGTAATCCAAATACGTTGCATGCGTGATTTGGCAGGCGACCTTCGCCGCGCTGGGGAAGCCGGGGCAGTGGTCCACGGGAACCAGGTCGTTGTCGACGGTTTTGGGTATGCCGATGAAGCGCTTGCTGGGCGCGTGCTCCTGCGCCCACGAAGCCAGCGCGTCTACCGTGTCCATGGAGTCGTTGCCGCCGATGTAGAACATGGTGCTGATGTCGTGCGCGTCCATGACGTCGACAAGACGGCGGTAGTCGGCGTCGTTGCCGCGCTTGAGCTTATAGCGACACGTGCCAAGCGCCGACGAGGGGGTTTGCTTGAGAACGTCGATATCTCGGCTGGGCAGATCGGTCAGGTCGTAGAGCTTGCCCGCGAGCGTGCCCTCGATGCCGTGCAGGCCGCCGAACACGCGGTTGTACACGGGGTTCAGCTGGTTGGCGCGGACGACGCCGGCCAAGCTGGCGTTGATGACGGCGGTGGGCCCGCCGGATTGCGCGACAAGACAATTCACCATGATGCATGCTCCTGTTCTGCGGTGGTGCGGACGTGCGCCCCCGGCCGGTGCGCGGGGTAGCGTCCTATTATGATCGCACGGAACCGAAGCGGCTCCATTTCCTTGCGCTTTCCACGAGCAACGATTTTCGCGGCCGGGCGAGCGGCGGCGCGGGCTGCGAAACGCGGCGGCTCGGCAGCGGCGCGGCGCGGGCCGGCGGCGTTTCGCGGCGGGCCGGCGGGCGTGCTGCCAGGCGAACATGCGGGCAGCCGCATGCCCTCGCGGGATGCTCTCGCCCGTCTGTCCGTCCGTCCGGCCCTGCGCTACTTCGATCCTCGTAGCTGCACGGCAGGCACATGTGCGCGCAGCTCGGGCAGGAGCGCTTCAAGTTCGTCGACGTCCCATGCATGGAAACGCCCCGGGCCCGCAAGAACGCTTTCCGCGTCCAGGTAGTTTTGCAGGAACCAGCGGGGAGCGCCCTCGATCCAGCAAGCGATAGCGCGCAGATCGTCAGCCGCGTGCAGCTCCCGCATCACCGTGGTGCGAAACTCGAAGGGTACGTGCCCTTCCATCAAGTACTCGATCGAGGCATGCACGGGCACAAGGTCGAAGCCCGGCACGCCCACGGTTTCCGCATACCGGTACGGCGCGTTCTTCACGTCCATGGCCACGTAATCCACAAGATCGGCCTGGACGAGGGCGCGCAGTCGATCGGGAAAGCTGCCGTTGGTGTCCAGCTTCGTGGCGAACCCCCGATCGCGCACGCGCGACAGGAAATCTTCGATGCCTGGCTGCAAAAGCGGCTCGCCGCCCGTGACGCACACGCCGTCGAGCAGTCCTTGGCGCTTGTCCAAAAATGCGAAGAGCTCGTCGAGGGAAACGGCGTCGGGCGTGCGCGCCGCGCCGATCACCAGGTCGGCGTTGTGGCAGAACGGGCAACGGTAGTTGCACCCTGGAGTGAACACGGTGGCGGCCGTTTTGCCGGGGAAGTCCAGCAGCGTGAGCTTCTGCAATCCTGCGACGCGCATGGGCTAGCGCGCCTGTTCCGCATGGGGGCTGGCGGGCGCGGCGCCCGATGGGGGAAGGGGCTGGGCTTTGCCGGTCACGCGCCGGATGTCCAGCGCCCACACCGAAGTGTTCGGCCCCTCGCAGCGCATGGCTTCACCGATGTGCGCTTTGGCCTCGGGCACGTACTTCGTGCACAGATCCACCAACGCGCGCTTGAACTCGACTCCCGGCTCCACTTCGCGCATGGACCCGAGCGCCATGGCGGACCGGTAGTACGTGGAGAAATCGCCGTTCGCGAAAAACGGAACCACGTCGGTTACGGCGGTGGCGCATGCGCGCGCGTCGCGCCGGAAGCAGTCGAACTTGAGGCCGTCCTGGTTCGTGGCGTGCACGTAGAGCGTGCTTCCGCGGCGCACGAACGAAAGCGGCACGCCGTAGGGCGCGCCCTCTTCGTCGACGGTCGACAGCGTGACGAACGCCGCATCGTCGAGCACGGCGAGCGCTTCGTCGGGGGAGAGGGCGCGGTCGGAGCGCCGCATGGGATGATCGATCATAAAGGCTCCTTCGCTTGGGCCGGGCCCCGCGTCAAAAGGGATGCGGATCGCCTTCATCATAGACCGCCGCTTCCCTGGACGCAAATGCCGCGAGCCTCTTTCCGCTTGCCGAAATCCACGATGTCTGCGGAGTTGTGTTTTTTGCCGCCGGCGTTGGCGTTTGGGGCAGTTTGTTCTATTTTTGCAGGTCGCTTTTCATAGAACGCCAAAATGCCCATTTCTAAAACCCCAGGTGGAAAACCACAATATATTGATGCGCACTATAGTTCTGTATTCAACATATTGGTGACCCCCATTGACGATGGCAATTCTCGCGGGTATGGTGAAGCGGTTACCCGATACCCGACGCCTTATTCTTACCGGCTCCGAAATCAGCCCCTCCAAAGGCCTCGCGGACCGATCGAAGCAGATACGAAACGTACAGCAAAAGGAGCAGAGCATGTACCAGGTTCAAAAGCGTGACGGCATGATCGCGGAATTCGACATTGCCAAAATTTCGTCTGCAATCGCCAAGGCTTTCGATGCGCTGGAGAAGCAGTACCATCCGTCTACCATCGACCTGCTGGCCCTCAACGTGACCGCTCATTTCGAGCCGAAGATCAAAGACGGCATCATTTCGGTCGAAGACGTTCAGGACAGCGTGGAGGAGGTTCTTTCCACCGCCGGGTACGCCGACGTGGCGAAGTCCTACATCCTGTACCGTCGTCAGCGCGAGAAGGTGCGCAACGCCAACGCCACGCTTCTTGACTACAAGGACCTGGTCGATCAGTACGTGAAGGTGGAAGACTGGCGCGTGAAGGAGAACTCCACGGTCACGTATTCCGTCGGCGGCCTGATCCTGTCCAACTCGGGCGCCATCACGGCGAATTACTGGCTGTCGGAGATTTACGACGACGAGGTGGCGAACGCCCATCGCAACGCCGAGATCCATCTGCACGACCTGTCCATGCTGACCGGCTACTGCGCCGGCTGGTCGCTCAAGCAGCTTATTCAGGAGGGCCTTGGCGGCGTGCCCGGCAAGATCACGTCGAAGCCGGCCAGCCACTTGTCCAGCCTGTGCAACCAGATGGTGAACTTTTTGGGCATCATGCAGAACGAATGGGCGGGCGCCCAGGCGTTCTCCAGTTTCGACACCTACTTGGCTCCGTTCGTGAAGGCCGACGACCTGACGTACGAAGAGACGAAGCAGTGCGTCGAGTCGTTCGTGTTCGGCGTGAACACGCCGTCGCGCTGGGGCACGCAGGCCCCGTTCAGCAACATCACGCTGGATTGGGTGTGCCCTGCCGACCTGCGCGATCAGCCGGCCATTGTGGGCGGGCGCGAGCAGGCGTTCACGTACGGCGATTGCCAGCACGAGATGGACCTGGTCAACAAGGCGTTCATCGAGATCATGATCGAGGGCGATGCGAACGGCCGCGGCTTCCAGTACCCCATTCCCACCTATTCCATCACGCGGGACTTCGACTGGAGCGATACCGAGAACAACCGGCTGCTGTTCGAAATGACGTCGAAGTACGGCACGCCCTATTTCAGCAACTACATCAACTCGGACATGGAGCCGTCCGACGTGCGCTCCATGTGTTGCCGTCTGCGCCTTGACCTGCGCGAGCTGCGGAAGAAGTCCGGCGGTTTCTTCGGATCGGGCGAGTCTACGGGCTCCATCGGCGTGGTGACCATCAACATGCCCCGCATCGCTTACCTGGCAACCGACGAAGCCGATTTCTACCGCCGCCTCGATCACCTCATGGACGTTTCCGCGCGCTCGCTGCATACCAAGCGCCAGGTCATCGCCAAGCTGCTGGACGCGGGCCTGTATCCGTACACGAAGCGCTACCTGGGCACGTTCGAGAACCACTTCAGCACCATTGGATTGGTGGGCATGAACGAGGCATGCCTGAACGCCGCATGGCTGCGCGCCGACATGACGCAGGGTCCCGCCCAGGCGTTCACGAAGGACGTGCTCAACCACATGCGCGACCGTCTGGCCGATTACCAGGAGAAATACGGGGACCTGTACAACTTGGAGGCAACGCCTGCCGAGTCCACCACGTATCGATTCGCCAAGCACGACAAGGCTCGCTTCCCCGAGATCATCACGGCGAACGACCAGGGTACGCCGTACTACACGAACTCGTCGCACTTGCCGGTCAACTTCTCCGAGGATATCTTCAGCGCGCTTGACGTGCAGGACGAATTGCAGACGCTGTACACGTCGGGAACCGTGTTCCATGCGTTTTTGGGCGAGAAGCTGCCCGACTGGCAGAGCACGGCCACGCTGGTGCGCAAGATCGCGCAGAACTACAAGCTGCCGTATTACACCATGTCGCCGACGTATTCCGTGTGCAAGAACCACGGCTACATTGCGGGCGAGGTGTACGAGTGCCCGTGCTGCCACGAGGAAACGGAAGTGTACTCGCGCATCACCGGCTACTATCGCCCGGTGAAGAACTGGAACGACGGCAAGGCGCAGGAGTTTGCCGATCGCGTCGAGTACGATTTGGGGCATTCCCGTCTGACGCACCAGGGCGTGCAGATGACGGCGGCGGCCGAGAAGGCGGGGCAGGCGGGGTCGCATGTGACGGTGGCGGACGTTGCGCCCCATGCTGCAGCGGCGGATGTCGCAAGTATTGAGACGGTTCCGACCGCGCCGGCGCATAGCTCGTTGCCCGCGGGCTTGTACCTGGTTGCCACGCGCACGTGCCCGAACTGCAAGTTCGCCGCGGCGCAGATGGACGAAGCCGGCATCGTGCACGAAGAGCTGCTGGCCGAGGAGAACGCGGAGCTTGCGCAGCGGTACCGCATCATGCAGGCGCCGACGTTGCTGGAGGTTGCGGCCGACGGATCCGTGGACGTTGTCGCGGGAGCCGCTTCAGTGTTCCAGCGCATCAACGCTATGAAGGCCCAGGTGCCGGCGTAGCGTCCCCAAGCTGATTCCCGGCGGGTTCGCCGGTTCGAGGAAAGGGCGCGCGGCAAGCATACACGTGCAACGCAGCGGCATATTCGCAGCATGCGCCCAGCAAGTCGAAAGGGCCCGGATCGAATTGATCCGGGCCCTTTTGGTGCGCGGGGTTCGGGAGGTTCTACGACGCGTCTACTTCGGTGATGGTGTACAACCGGGGCATGTCGGGGCGGGTGATCCTGTTCGAATTCCCCTGCTCGCGTTCCTGCTTGGCGGCCTCGTTTCGCGCGTCCCAAAAGGTTGAATATGCTTCGGCAAAGGTGTCGATGGGCGCGATGGCGTATGCTTTCGATTGGGATGTGCCGTCGGAGAACGTGGCGGTTACGGTAAGGCGCGACGCGCTGATCTCGCGCGCGGCGCCGGTTTCTACGGCCGTATCGAGAAGCTTGGCTAGATCGTCGGTGTGCTCTATCGTGGTGATGTGGTGCATGGCGTCGATGGCGTCTTGCGGCAAGGGGAATCCTACGTACAGGTGGACGATCTGATTCTTGTAGAGGTGCTTGAACTCTCCGTTGGGATCCCATTGTTCGTCGTATCCTACGGTGAACGACTTCCGGTAATGGAATGCCTTTCCGTCCCCTTCTCGTTCTTCAAGCGGGATGGATGACATGGTTGGATCGAGGAATTCGAAATACGAACGATCTCCTTCTATTTCGTACGTGAGGGATTCAATGTTCTGTCCGGAGCACTTGAGGTTGAAGGCGAACTTGTAGCCGGCCCATTCGGGTCCCCAGAACGTGCCGTCTGCTGGGTTGTACCAAGACCCGCTGTAGCCCCCGCCGCCGCGAAATAAAGACGAGTCCAAAAGCACTGTGTCTCCTCCTTCGGAGCCTTCGGCCGCGTATGCTTCGAGCGTGAACGAGTTGGGCTTGTCGGACAGCTGGTTGAACGAGAATAGCTGCTCGGGAAGCTCGACCATTCCGCTGGCGAATGCGACGCCGGTGGTAAGGGCCACTGCGCAGAATGCTGCGACGGCGGCCTTGAACGCGAAGCTCGGCTGCGTTCGACGAGCCCTTGGGCGCGGTCGCGGTTTCGGGCCGGTTTCCGCAGCGTGCTCCTTTCGCACCTCTCGCATCACGCGAGCGTGCACGCGATCGGGGAGCTCAACGTCGTTCATCAGCGAGCGATACTCGTCCCAGTTCGATTGCTTCACGTTCCGCCTCCTGTTCCAGATCGAGTTTGAGCCGTTTGCGCGCGCGATGCAGGCGCGTGCGTATGGTGGCTGGCTTGCAGTCCAGCATGCGGGCGATGTCTTCGAGGGAGTATCCCTCGTAATAGTGCAGGTGCACGATAAGACGTAGATTCTCGGGCAGACGTCCGACGGCCGCCCATGTTTCGCTTGCGAACAGCTCCTGCTCGGGCGCTTCGAGGCTTGTGAACGCGGGGTCGTCGGAATCCGTGGCGAACACGCGCCGCCGCCAGGCGGAACGGCGAAGTTCCCGGCACCGGTTGATGGTGACCCGGATGAGCCAGGCTTTCAGGTGCTCGTCGCTGCGAAAACAGGTGTTGTCTTTGAATAGCTTCAAGAACACGTCTTGCACCACGTCGTCGGCATCGCAGGTTGAGCGCGTCTGGCTGAGCGCAAGGCGATACGCCATGGGCCCCCATGCGCCCATGGCGCGCTCCATAAACGATTCCGATCGGCAGTTCTCATCCATCCGCATCACCTTTCTATGGTTCTAACATGCGACAGGATGGCAAAACGTTTCAACCGGTTGAGAATTCGGCGAGATTCTTGTAGCTTGCTGCGGAATGAGGCGAAGGGGCGCTTGCAGCGGCCCGATTCTGGTGCCGGGGCGCGTGACGCTCCCCTCCGCTGTCAAAACGAGCGAGTTTTGCGGCGGTTTTCGGCCCTTTCGGGGCGACCCGGCTGCGGGCGTTTTGCAACATGCCAGGTCAGAAGCTTGCCGCTGGCCATTATCCTGATTCGAGGACCAGCAAAACTCGTCCGTTTTGACAGCGGCAGCGGCCACGACGGCGAATGCGAGCGCGCCCGCCGCGCGTTCGCGCGGCCCCGACGGCGAGCGTGCCCACCGCGCAGCGGCTTGCAACGGTTCGGGCGACCTGCAACGGCAGGGCGGCCTCCTGCCCCGTTGTCGCCGCGCGTGAAAAGAGCCGGCGCCTTTTGCGGGCTCCGGCTCCAAAGGAAGGGTCTGTCGACGCAGCTCAAGCGCGTCGACCTGATGATGGGGGGTGTTCCTATGAATCCGTCAAGTAGGTATTTGGCGGGATTTCCGCAATGACGAATCCATCTGCGGGCATGGTGACGCGCCGCCCCGGCTTCAAGGCGGAGGCGGTTGTCGGCGACCTGC
>NZ_CAKAKF010000005.1:0-256915 GCF_916618935.1 Paraeggerthella sp. Marseille-Q4926
GAAGCCGGGGCGGCGCGTCACCATGCCCGCAGATGGATTCGTCATTGCGGAAATCCCGCCAAATACCTACTTGACGGATTCATAGGAACACCCCCCATCCCGCGCCCGCACCCATCCCGCACCCCCCCCCCGAGTTCTACGCTTCCCTTACGAGGTCGAATATCTTACGAAAAGGGGAGTATATTGATGCTGCAAGGCTGTTTCGCCCTCGAAACAAGGCGTCGGCGCGGTATTCCCGTGCAAACGTACTGGCGCTTCTCCGTAAATGATGTTAATATTGTAACAATTAGGGTGTCGGATGGTTTCAGAGGGCGTTCGGCACGAGGGTGCAAGACGAGACAGTAAGGGGGTGTGCGATGGATATCTTCACCGATCCAGCGTTTCTGGCGCGTTTGCAGTTCGCTTGCACGGCGGCCTACCACTTCATTTTCGTGCCGCTGACCATCGGGTTGGGACTTATCCTTGCCATCAACGAAACACGGTACTACCGCTCCGGCAATCAGGCGGATGCGGCGGCTACCAAGTTCTGGGTCAAGATCTTCACCGCGACGTTCGTAGTCGGCGTGGCTACGGGCATCACGATGGAGTTCTCGTTCGGAACGAACTGGGCGGATTACTCGCGCTTCGTGGGCGACATCTTCGGCGCTCCGCTGGCGGCAGAGGCTCTGTTCGCGTTCTTCTTGGAGTCGGTGTTCCTGGGCGTGCTGCTGTTCGGGCGCAATCGCGTGTCGCGTAAGTTCTACCTGGTGTCGGCCTGGCTCGTGTGGTTCGGGTCGTGCCTGAGCGCCCTGTGGATCCTCATCGCCAACTCGTGGATGCAGACGCCTGCCGGAGCCGAGCTTGCTGCGGACGGTTCCAAGGCCGTCATCACGGACTTCTTCGCCGCGGCTTTCAACCCGTCGCTCATGGCGCGCTATTCGCACACGGTGGTCGCGCTGCTTATCGTGGGCGCGTTCGTGGCGATGGCCGTTGCTGCATGGTACCTGCTCAAGGGCAAGCATGCCGACTTCGCCATGAAGACCATGAAAATTGGCGCGGTGGTAGGCATTGTCACTACCGTTGTGATGCTGGGCACGGCCCATTCTTCGGCCGTGGTCGTTTCCGAGGAGCAGCCCACCAAGCTTGCCATGATGGAGGGCATGTACGAGTCCGAGGCTCCCGCATTGTACTTGTTCGGATGGGTCGACGAAGAGAAACAGGAAGTCCTTACCCCGTTCTACATTCCGGGCGGCACTAGCTTCTTGGCAACGGGCACGTGGGACACCGAGTTCCAGGGCCTCAACGATCTTGCCAAGTCCGAGAAGTACGGTGACTTCGACCCGTCGACCGCTCCCGTGAACTTCGTGTTCCAGACGTACCACTTGATGGTGGCCCTGTTCGGCCTGATCGCCATCACGGTTTTCCTGGCGCTGTTCTTCACGCTGCGCGGCGGCAAGATTAAGAACATGAAGTGGCTCCAGCGCTTGATCCTCATTTCCCCGGTGTTTCCGATGCTGGCCATCCAGGCCGGTTGGTTCACGGCTGAGGTCGGGCGTCAGCCCTGGGTAGTCTATCCGTCCGCAACGGGCCCGGATGGCGTGAGCCTGCTGACGAACGAGGGCATCTCCCAGTCGGTTTCCAGCGTCGAACTGCTCATTACCATGGTGCTGTTCCTGGTGGTCTACACGTTCTTGATGGTGGCGTGGGCGCGTGTCCTGGGCCGCTTCATCAAGGAAGGCCCCGTTGTCGAGCCTGCGTTGAAGAAGGAAGGTGAGTAGTCATGGAAATCACGTTCTTCCAGGGGCTGTGGTTCCTGCTGATCTTCGTGCTCATCGCTGGTTATTTCGTGCTCGACGGATTCGACTTGGGCGCCGGCGTGCTGTATCCGTTCGTTGCGAAGAACGATCGCGATAAGGCTATCGTGCGTCGCAGCATCGGGCCGGTGTGGGACGGCAACGAGGTGTGGCTGCTCACGGCGGGCGGCGCGCTGTTCGCGGCGTTCCCTGCGGCGTACGCCACCACGTTCTCCGGATTCTACCTTGCGGTTATGCTGGTGCTGTTCGGTTTGATCGTGCGCGCGGTTTCCCTTGAGTATCGCGGCCACGACCCCCAGTGGGGGAAGGTGTGGGACGGCTGCTTCACGGTGGGCTCGCTGCTTCCCGCGCTGCTTTTGGGCGTGGCCGTGGGCAACATCTACGCTGGCATCCCCATGGACGCCAACGGCGATTACGCGGGTATTCCGCTGCTGGGCCTGATCACGCCGTTCACGCTCCTGTGCGGTCTTTTGGGCTTGGCCATGTTCTTGGCGCAGGGCGCTACGTGGCTGTCGCTGAAGGCTCCCAAGCCAAGCGACCTTCAGGCTCGCGCGGCGAAGCTGCGCCTGCCGTTGCAGGTGGTTGCGCTGGTTCTGTTCGCGGCAGTGTCGGTGTACGGCCACTTCATCATCCAGCCGGCCATGGATCCCGCTCTCGGCGCGCTGCGCTGGATGTTCGCGATTTTGGTTCTGGGCGGCATCGGCGCGTCGATCTTCTTCGCGCTCAAGAAGAACTGCGACCTGGGCGCGTTTCTTGCCCAGTCCGTTTCGGCGGCGATGCTGGTGGGATTGCTGGCTGCTTCCATGTTCCCGAACCTGGTGGTTGCGTCGGCCGGCAGCGTGGGTCCCGCCATCACGGCGATGAGCGCGGCGTCTTCCGAGCTTTCGCTTATGTGGATGACCGGAATCACGTGCGTTGGCTTGCCGCTGGTGCTGGCGTACCACGTTATCATCTACCGCACGTTCCGTGGCCGGGTGACCGAAGAGGATCTGGCACACTACTAGGCAAGCGCCCGCAAGCGGGCATGTTGACCAGGGTGTTCTTGGAGCGGGGCCGTTGCATGCGGCCCCGCTCTTGCTTGTTTGAGAACTGAATCGATCGGTAAAGCATGGCGCGAACCTTCGGCCTGAATCTATTGCATCGGCGGTGCCGTCGGTATAATGCCTAACCAGCCCCTTGGGTTTAACGACACCGAATACGTGAGGACTAGTATGAGTACCGAGAACAATCCCAACCAGCCCCAACAGCCCGTCATGCCGCCAAACCCCGAAGGCAATCAACCTGTTGCGCCGCCGGCTCCTGATCAGCAGCCTGTTCATGCGCCCTCGAACGGCAAAGCGGTAGGTGCGCTTGCATGCGGCATTCTTGCTATCCTGTTCGCTTGGATGCCCTTGCTTGGCGTGGCGCTTGGCGTGGCGGCCATTGTTTTGGCTGGCAAGGCGGTCAGGGAGTCCGGGAAAGACGGCAAGGCTACGGGAGGAAAGGCCTGCGGCATCATCGGAATCGTGCTGGCGGTGCTTTCGCTTGTTCTCTATCTGGTTCTGTTCAGCTTCGGCACCATGGCTTACCTGATGGCGGGATCGACCAGCACCGAGTACCTTTCCTCGCTGTCGACGGGGGACGCCCGCGCGAACGAGGCCGATATGGAGGCCGTTGCCGCGGCTGAATACGATAGGCTCAAGAACAAGGATGCTGCGTTGATTCAGCAGATTGCGGCCAGCGTGGACAAAAGCTTTGCGTCTGCGGCTCATTACGGGCTGGCTGATCTGGGGCTTGATCCTCAAACGTTTGCTGAATGGATGCTGACCGATTTCGATTACAGCCTTGACGGCGCGTACGACAACGGTGACGGAACCGGAACCGTTTACGCGAACGTGACCGTGCGCGATGCGACCGCTTTCGCTAACGCGTTCGTGGCCGACGCCCAGGCGGCGCTCGATTCGGGCCAGCTGGACGGCTTGGACGAGGCTGCCATGAAGGCCAAGCTTGGCGAGATCTACGCTTCCTCCATGGCGAAGTCAACGGGCACTACGACCAGTTACTCCGGGATATCGCTTGTTCAACAGGGCGATGTGTGGAAGGTCGACCAGGATGCCTGGAACATCGAGCTCAAGCGTTTGCTGGGACTGTACTACTAGAACATGAGAAGCGCCGCGGTTCGTTTCAGTACGAACCGCGGCGCTCGATGGTTGCGCGCTAGGACAGCTTCTGGCCCAGCATTTGGGCGGCCGCTGCCTTGTCGAAGTTGCCGCCGGTCTTTCCCGTGAGGGCGCCCATGATGCGCCCCATATCCTTTTTCGACGATGCGCCCGTTTCTGCAAGCACCTCGTCGATCAAAGAGGCCAGCTCGTCGCCTGCCACCTGCTTGGGCAGATAGCTCTCCAGCACGGCGACCTGAGCGGTCAGCGTGTCGGTGCGCTCTTGGTCGTTTCCTGCTTTGATGGATCCGTCGAGCGTTTCCTTCGTCTGCTTGATCAGGCGCTTGAGCATGGCGTCCACATCGGCGTCCGTGATCTCGCGGCGTTCGTTCACCTCGATGTTCTTGATCTCGCCGTGCACTTGGCGCAGGATCGACAGGCGGGGCTTGTCCTTTGCTTTCATGGCTGCTTTGATCTCGTTTTGCAGTTCCTCGTAGTTCATGCGCTTCCTCTTTCGCTTGCGGCCGTCGTTCGTGTCCGAGTATACCTTACTGCGAAACCGCTACGAACTTTTCGTTTTCCAGAGTGACTTTCCTGATGCCCTCTTTTTGCAGAAGATTTCTCAGCGCATTCTCGGCTCCGTTTCCGGACATTGCGATGCTCTCTTCTGCGGGCAGTTCGTACCATTGGCCCTTTTCGCCCACCAGCCCGTTGTTGTCGCAGATGTACTTGGCTTTCCATCGATCTCCTTCGCTTATGCGCTTTTCGGGGCCCGCGTACAGGAACACGTGGGCGGCGGAATTGTCGTAGCTTTTGAACTGCAGGTAGTACGTCTTTTTGTCGTCCGTCGACTGCACCGAAGGCCATTCCGTTATGCCGGCTGCTTTTGCGTAGTTTTGTCGATACTCATCATCCGTCTTTCCGGTCCATGTTTGACCGCCCAGCCAATTGACCATGGCGTCTTCGGAGCTCAGCCCATGCTTGGAGCATTTGACCACCATGTTTCCGGGTTCCTTCCCCAGCGCCAGGCTGTAAGATCCTCCCGCGGGGCACAGATCGTGGTTGCCGTTGCCCTCCTTGAGCTGGGCGACGTATCCGTCCAGCATGCTTTGAGTGGGCGTTTCGTCCGTCAGCAGGTAGTTGTCGGCCACCATGACTTTCAGCGATCGTCGGTTGGCGGCGCAAGCGGCTTCCTCGGCGCTTTGGGTCGCGCCGGTGAACACGGGCACGGCAATGGCCACCAGCACGAGCACGATGGCTACGACTACCAGCAATTCCGCCAGCGTGAAGCCTGCGGTTCCGGCTTGCCGAGAGGCGAAGCGACGTGCGACGGCGTGATTCTCCATGAAGTTCCTTTCCCGATGCGCCCGCGTTCGGCGAGGAACGCGGAGGGAGCAGCGCGATGCAGCGTTCCGAACGAAGATCGCGTAGAGAGATTCCCCAGGCGCATCATAGCTGGTCGAGGTAAAGTTTACAATAAGACGCAGCATTGGCGGCGCCGGCAGCGCTGCCGGTCCTGTCGGCGCTGCATTTCGCGGACGCACCTTGGTGCCTTGTGCAAAAACCTCGTTACAGGGTGGGATATAGCGTCGGAGCCTTTTGACCGCTCTGGTATGATGGATTCCAGTGTTAGAGCTATAACGAGCAAAAGGACCTCCATGAAAGAATTGCCGGTCAATCAACTCAATCCGAAAATCAAGTCGGTGTGGCGGATAAACGACGCAGTGTGGCTTACCGTCGTGTTCCTGTGCTGCTTCGTGCCGTTTGCGATAGCGGCGGTGACGGATGCGTCTCCTTGGATCTTCGTCGTTTTGGCGGCTATCGCCGCCGTGTACGCGGCGTCGCTTATCCTGTGCCTGATCGTCTTGCCGCCCATTCGCTTCATGCGCTGGCGCTACGAGCTGTCGGATGACTATCTGGACATTGCGAAGGGCATCGTCTGGCGCAAGCGCTACATTATTCCGTTCATTCGCGTGCAGAACACCGATACGCGTCAAGGACCCATCCTGCGCGCGTTTGGCTTGGCGAGCGTCACCGTTGCTACGGCTGCGGGGGAACACGAGATTCCCGGCCTTGACGCCGATACGGCCGAGCAGCTGCGCGACAAAGCCGCCGAGCTGGCTCGCTTGGCGCAGGAGGACGTGTGATGTCCGACTTCCAGCAGCAAACGATTCCGTCCGAACCGACGCAACCCCAGCCCCAGGCCGATGAGCCCCAACGCCATCATGTGCACCATAGCTATATCTGGTTGAACAGCATCCAGGTGGCCGTCACGCTGCTCGTAGTCATGGCGTTCACTTCGTTCTCGTCCATTATCGGAGTGCTTGCCGACGGGCAGGCGTTTGGTCCGGGCAGCGTTCCCTTGGTGCTGTTCGTCCTGGGCGCGAGCGTTGTCGGCTTCGTTCTTCTGGTGGGTTTGATAGGGCTTATCCAGTGGTGGTCGTACAAGCATCTGTATTACGAACTGGGGGCCGAGGAATTCAACCTGTATTCGGGCATCTTCAACAAGAAGCGCGTCCACGTTCCTTACCAGCGCATACAGTCCGTCGATCAGCGAGCCACCCTTATGCAGCGCGTTTTCGGCGTGTGCACGGTGAGCATCGATACGGCCGGCGGCGCGGCCAACAAGGCGGTTCAGGTTCCCTACGTGCAGAAAACGCGCGCCGAGGAATTGCGCAGAGAGCTGTTTGCGCGCAAACAGTTCGCGGTTGCCGTGCAGAACGGGGCGGCTCCCGAGGCTGCCGCCCAAGCCGTTGCGGCGGCAACCGGCGTGCTTGTTCCCGGTGCGACGGGAGTTGCTGCGGATCGGCCTGCGTCCAACGTGCTGGATGCTCCTGCCGAGATCTGGCAGGACGTGCGCGGCGTGTTCGGTGGGCAGCACGTCGATACCGGCGCTGTCAGCTACGAATACGGCCTGTCCAACAAAGAGCTTGTTTTCACGGGCCTGTCGAACCACACGGCGTTTTGGGTGGTTGTTCTGGGCGCCTTCGGCGCTGTCAGCCAGCTTGCTTCTTTGTTTTCCGGTGCGGCGGAGCCGATGGTCGATCAAGCGGTCACGCTGGGCACGCATTTGTTCGGGGGCAACTTGATCGCACTGGGCGTTGCTGCGTTCTTCGTAGGGTCCGTTGTGATCTGGGCCATATCGGCGGTTGGTGCTTGCCTTTCGTACGGCGGGTTCCGTGCGTGCCGTCGCGGTAGCCGCATCGAGGTTGAGCGCGGTCTGCTGCAGCATCAGTTCCAGGGCGTTGACGTCGACCGCGTGCAGTCGATCATGGTGAAGCAGAGCTTCATTCGTCGGCTTATCGGCTATTGCGAGATATCGTTGGGCAAGATCGACGCGGCTGCGGAAGGCTCGGACGAGCAGCAGCAGGGGCTTGCCCCGCAGGGCGTCGTCATCCACCCGTTCGTGAAGCTCAACCGCGTGCCGGAGATCTTGGCCGGCATCGCCCCCGAGTTTGCCGACGTGCCGGTTGAGACCACGCCCGTTGCTCCCGTTGCGCTCAGGCGCGCGCTCATCCGACGCTGTCTGTTGCAGGGCACGGGCTTCTGGCTGGCTGTTGTTATTGCTGCCGGACATATCGCCGTCAACATCGCCGCAAATCCGGCGGATCCGGCGCAGGCTGCGTCCCTCGGATTCGTCAACGCGGGTGCGTGGGCGGGCTATGCGCTGTGCGTGGCGCTGTTCGCGTTCGACGTTGCGGGGTCTATCTTGTGGTTCCGCGGCTCGGGATTCGCGTACAACGATCGGTTCATGCAGGTGAGCAACGGCGGTTTGGCGCGCGAGACCATCAGCTTCCCTCGCAAGAAGATCCAGTTCGGCTATACGAAGACGAACCCCTTCCAGCGTCGAGCCGGCACCGCTACGGTTAACGCCCGCACGGCGGCGGGCATCGGAGGGACTACCATTCGCTTGATCGATGCGCGCGTCGAGGATGCGCAAGATTGGCTCGAATGGATCAAGCCCCATGGAAATGTGATACAGTAGAGCCATGGATACCCAAGCGACATCTGACAAACAAAGCCCCCGAAGCACGGAGTCCGGCACTGCCGACGCGCGGCCCGATGCCCCGGGGGACTCTTCCGCGAAGCCTCCGGCTCCCGGTTGGACGCCTTCGCAGTTCAAGCCCGATAATTTCGCCAGCATGCGCCGCGACCGCCACAAGGTTTCGAACACGTCGGCTAGCGCGGTGAACAAGGCTCGCAACGTGCGGGAGTACACGCTTGGCGAGGAAATCGCCAACTCCATCACGCATGGCATCGGCGCTTTGCTGGCCATCGCCGCAATCCCCATCTTGGTGGTGCGCGCGCTCGATGACGGCGGCGGCGTGTATCTGTTCGCCGCCCTTGTGTACACCCTGACCATGCTGCTTGAATACACCATGTCCACGCTCTATCACGCCATTGCGGTCGATCGTGCGAAGAAAGTGTTCAAGATTCTCGACCACAGTTGCATCTACCTGTTTATTGCGGGTTCTTACACGCCGTTCTGCCTGATCTCTCTTGCGGATCACGGTGGCATGTGGCTGTGCTTGTTCGTGTGGGCGGTCGGGTTGGCCGGCGTGGCGTGCGAAGCGTTCTGGGTGTTTCGTCCCCGTTGGATTTCGGCGCTGCTGTATTTGCTCATGGGCTGGTGCGTCGTGTGGTTTTTGCCGGTGCTGGTTTCGGCTATCCCCGCGCAAGGCCTGTGGCTGCTCGTGGGCGGCGGCGTGTGCTATTCCATCGGGTGCATCTTCTACGTCCTGAAGAAGATTCCCTACATGCATTCGATTTTTCATCTATGGGTTCTTGCCGGCAGCGTTTTGCAGTTTTTGGCTATCGCGCTGTACGTCATGTAAACAGGAAGCAGCATGGATATCTGGATAAGCATTATCGTCACATTCTTGCTCGTGCTGGTCAACGGATACTTTTCTATGTCCGAAATGGCGTTGGTGAACGCCAAGTTGGTGCTGCTGCAGCATGAAGCGGAAGCAGGCGACAAACGGGCGGAACGCGCGTACAGCTTGGCGAGCGATTCCAGCCAGTTTTTGGCAACCATCCAAGTGGCCATCACGCTGGTCGGCTTCTTTGCCTCGGCCGCCGCTGCCACGAACCTGTCCGAGCCTTTGGCTTCGTGGTTTGCCAGCTTCAACGTGGCGTGGCTTACGGCTATTGCGCCCGGCTTGGCTCCCGTGGTCATCACGCTGGTGGTGTCGTACCTCAGCATCGTGGTGGGCGAACTTGTCCCGAAGCGCATTGCCCTTGCCGATGCGGAGGGCATGAGCAAAGCGGTGGCGGGCCCGCTTATGGTGTTCGCCAAGATTGCTTCGCCGCTGGTCACGCTCACGTCGGCTTCTGCTAACGGATTGTCCAAGCTGCTGCGCGTCAAGAACGCCGACGAGCGTCAAACCGTGTCCGAAGAAGAGATCAAGTACATGGTCACGGACAACGACGAGCTGCTTGAAGACGAGAAGCGCATGATCCACGACATTCTGAATCTGGGGGACATGAGCGTGCATGAGATCATGCAGCCGCGCGTGGACATGATTCTGGTCGAGGATACGGAAACGGTGCAGCAGGCTCTCGAACGCATGCACGGCACGGGGTACTCGCGCCTTCCCGTGTATCACGAGGACATCGATCACATCGTGGGCATCGTTCATTACAAGGATCTCATGGGTCCGTTCATGGATTCCAAGGGCGCTGATCCGGCCTCTTCTTATGCGTATGAAGCGCTGTTCGTTCCAGAGACGAAAGACATCTACCCGCTGCTTGCGGAAATGCAAACGAACAGGCAACAGATGGCCATTGTCGTGGACGAGTACGGTGGAACGGATGGTTTAATTACCGTAGAGGACATCGTGGAGGAGATCGTCGGCGAGATCATTGACGAGTCGGACCGAGAGAATCCGTTCGTGGAGCAAGCGAGTGGCGACACCTGGGTGGTCGACGGGCGTTTCCCGGTAGAAGATGCCGAAGAGTTGGGGTGGCCGGTCGAGGAGTCCGCAGACTACGAGACCATTGCCGGTTGGTTGATGAACATGCTCGACTCCGTTCCTCAAACCGGCGATGAGTTCGACCACGACGGCTACCGATTCAAGATCTTGTCCATGCGCCGTCGCCGCATCTTGTCGGTGCGCGCTGAACGCCTGAAAGCCCAGCCCGATTCCTCTGAATGCTCATGTGAGGAACTAGGCCGGGAGGAAGCGTGACGCAAGGAAGGCAGCTGTATCGTTCGCGCGATGCGCTTATAGCGGGTGTTTGCGCCGGCGTAGCCGACTATTTTTCCGTGGACCCGCTTGTTGTTCGCATCTTGGCAGCTGCGTTTACGCTCGCTTCCGGGGGCTTGCTTGGCTTGGCGTATCTTGCGATGTGGATCGTGGTTCCCAAGGCTCCTAAAATAGTGAAACCGCTTGAAGTAAAACCCCAATCGGTTCATTCCGACACGTACGGAACGGTGGACTTCGGCAGTCGATACGGTTCGACCGGGCAGGGTCCGTCGCGGTCGAACACGCCGGCCCAGGCAGCGGGTTGGCGCTATTCGGTGCCATCGTATACGGGCGCCGCGCACGTGCCGCCCGAGCCTCCTGCGGCCGCGCCGTTGAAGCGGGTCCCGCAACCGGTGGTCCACCATCCCGTCGATCCTCCGAAGGAGGCGTCTGAAGCGGGCGTTCGAGCCGCTTTGTGGCTGGGCTCGTTTTTGCTGTTTACCGGCATCGTCGCGATGGCGGTGACGTTCGTTCGCGATATCGCGTGGTGGCAATACGCACCGCTCTTCTTTGTCATCTTGGGAATTGTGGGCATGGTTGTTCCGGGAACCCCCGGGCGCCGCATGCGCAAGTTCGTGGAGGGGCTTGCGTGCTTTTGCATAGGCTCGATGGCGTTGACCATGAGTTTGGGCATCGTTGCTTGGGAATCCATTGTTCCCATGCTGGTTTACCTGTGGCCCCTGCTGCTCATGACGCTTGCGTTCGCGGTGTTTTCGGCAACGCTTAAATCTTCCATGATGAATTTGCTTGCGGGCGCTTGCTTCGCGGTGTTCTGCACGGTGGGGGTGCTGTGGTATTCCATCCCCGGCCCTACGACCGAGATCGTGTTCATGGCTCCGTACGGGCGCGAATACCATATTCAGATGCTGTTGAAGGAGCGCGAATTCGATTTGCTCAACGGAGACGTTCTAGAGTGGTCTATTCGGCTTTAGCTAGCAGAGCACTTACCGTTCGCCCGCATCTGCACATTTCGTTCGCTTGTTCGATTTTTCAATCGAACGCATTGCGACCTGCGGTTTTGTAAAGCGAATTTTTGTCAAGCGAACAAATGATGTAGGGTGTCTCCACACTTTTTTGCCCTATAGCCCCCTTGTCCGCTAAAATGTCTTGTACCACAACAGCATATCGCCCTCCAGGCAGCAATCCCTCTTACAATCTACTACGCTGTCAACCGCCTAAGCGGTAAGGGGTCGTGCGCTGTGTAACGAAAGGTTATTGAAGTTTTGACGGTGAAACGCACTAAACAACGGAAGTCGAACATAGCTGCCAAAATCGCTGCGGTTGGCTGCGCATCGTGCGTGCTGGCTGGGTGCATTGGTTTCGGCTTCGCCTCCGCGGGTAGCGGCGCTTCTCATGATATAGATTCGTTCGGGATTGATTCGGTAAGCACGGCTGCGTCTACGACGGACTATGGCTTTTCGTCGGAGGACGCCGATTCTGACGCTCGCGAGTCCACGGTGCTTACCAGCACGGCTTCGCGCGATATATCCCAGGGCATCGCCGCCATAGAGGCGGAAGAGGAGGCTGCTCGCCTTGCCGCCGAAGAGGCCGCTCGGAAGGAAGAGGCGGCTCGCATTGCCGCCGCAGAGGCTGCGAAGGCCGAGCAGCAGGCTCGCGCCGCTCGCGAGGGTGCCGCAGATGCGCTGGCTTCCCTTTCCGACGTTGACTGGTCGGTGGGCCACGAGGCGTTCGTGGCCGAATGGAGCGGCCGCATCGACGCGTATCTGGCCGGTTCTCCCTTGTTTGGGCACGGTGCCACGTTCGCGGAAGCTGCTTGGGTCCATGGCGTTGATCCTCGCTGGTCACCCGCTATCTCCAATACCGAAAGCTCGAAGGGCTCTGCGTGCTTCAAGCCCTACAACGCTTGGGGGTGGATGTCCTCGGTTGCGTGGAGCAGTTGGGAAGAGTCCATCAACGCGCACGTTGCGGGTTTGGCTAGCAACTACGGGTATTCCATCACCGTAGCGAACGCGCAGAAGTATTGTCCTCCTACTTATATGGACTGGTTCAATAAAACGCTTACGCAAATGAAGATGATCTAATCGAAGCGCCGCCGGAAAGGCGGCGTTTCGCTTGTTGCGGGCTCGCGAGCCCGCCCCGTGCGCGAAGCGAGGCAACGATCGAGGCACTGTGCTCGCCCTTCCGTTTCGCTTGCCGCTTCACCTCTTCGCTACCGTTTCGTTCCGTTATCTTGTTATTGCAGTATGCTGGGTGCTTGCAGGAAAGTGCGCCTTGGGCGCAGACGAAAGGACTGGTATGAGCAACGTGATCGTCGTAGGCTGTGGCCGCGTCGGTTCTCAGCTGGCAAACATGCTGTCGGACAACGGCAGCAACGTGTGCGTGATCGATCGCAATGCCGATGCATTTGCGAACCTGGGCCGCAACTTCAACGGTTCCACCGTGCAAGGGGTTGGCTTCGACGAAGAGACGCTGATAAAGGCTGGCGTGGAGGACTGCGACGTTGTGGCGGCGGTTACTCAGTTCGACAACACGAATCTTATGTGCGCCGAGGTGGGCAGCCGTTTGTTCGGCGTGCCTCACGTTATCGCGCGTCTGTACAATCCCGACCACGAACGCGCGTACATGCAGTTGGGCATCGACTACGTGTGCGGCACGTCGCTTGTGGCCGAGGACGTGTTCAGCAAGGTGGTGTCGGGGCACGGCGCGCACCTGGACACGTTCGGGGAATTCGAAGTGCTGCGCTTTTCGCTTGACCTGAGTTGGTCGGATAAACGCACCATTCGCGTGTCCGAGCTGGAGCGCGATCACGACATCCGCATTGTGGCGTTCGAGCGCGGAGACGGATCGGCCAGTTCCATTCCCACGCGCGATTCCATTCTGTATAACGGAGATTCGGTGCTGGCGTGCGTGCGCCATGAGCTAATCGAGTCGTTTTCGAAGTATATTCAAGATTAAGGTGCAGCGTTGGCCTGCAATGAATGCGGGCGGCTTGCAGGGCTGTCGGGAAAGGAAGCTTCATGTACATCGTGATCGCGGGAGGTGGCAAAATTGGCGAGTACCTGGCCACCGTGCTGCTGCAAAGCGGCAACGACGTGGCCATTATAGAGGAGACGCTTTCGACGGCCGACAGGTTGTCGGTGGCGCTGCAGGGCCGGTACCTGGTCATCCACGGCGACGGCTGCGATTCGAAGTATCAGGAAGATGCGGGCATTCGCCGCGCTGACGTGTTCGTGGCCACTACAGGCCAAGACGACGACAATCTGGTGTCGTGCGAGATCGCGCAGCGCGTGTTCAACGTGCCGCGCTGCATTGCCCGCGTGAACAGCCCGAAGAACCTTCGCATTTTCAAAGAGGTGGGCATCGAATGCGTGTCGTCCACCACGCTCATTGCGAACCTCATCGAAGAGGAGACGCTGCTTGGCAGCGTGAGCGTTGCGTCGTCGCTTACGCACGGCAACGTCATGCTGACCGAGATCGTGGTGCCGCGCATGCGCCATCACTCCAACGAGGCGGGTATTCTGGTGTCGTCGCTGCCCATGCCCGAAAACAGCCTGGTTGCCGCCGTCTCTCCTCAAGACGACGACAACGTGGAAGTGGTCAACGAGGAAACCGTGCTCTATCCGGGCGACAAGGCCATCGTCGTGGTTGACAACGAGGTTCTCGACGAAGTGCGAGCTTTGTTCAAAGCGTTGTAGCTTTTTGAAAAAGCTCCTTCGTTATGCGTCGGAAAGGCCGAGCAGAAAACGAAGTTGTTGTCCTTGCGCGGACAACTTCGCTTTTTGTTGCGTTTCTCATACGGTTATCCAGTTCCGTTCTTTGAAAGTTTCCCAGAGCACCTGTGACAATGGGTGCATCGAGCGGACGCTGCTCCGCTGAGAATGGGACGCAACAAGGAGGGGATCGTATGAAAGACGGTTGCGGTAACGGGTCGTTTGGCGAAGCGGGTATATCGAGGCGCACGTTTCTCGGAGGCAGTGCTGTAGCCTTTGGCACGATGGTGCTTTCAGGGGTTATGAGCGGGTGCTCTTCTTCGGGGGAAGGTGGCAAGCAGGGCGCGCAAGGACCCGTCGACGGCGAGCAAGTGCTGTATGAGCTCTATGATACGGACATCCTTATCATCGGCGGCGGCCTTGCCGGCTCTCATGCGGCGCTTCAGGCTTACAAGCAGGGACAAGACGTCGTGGTGGTGGAGAAAGCACCTTTCCATTTCGGGGGAGCATGCGGATACAATTGGTGCAATTGGGTGAACTTCATCCAGACCGATACGCCATGGGACAAGTCCGAAGACTTCGTCCTGAACGAGCTTACGAACAAGAAGATCGCCAAGGCGACTCACGAGGCATTTTCCGTCGAGGATCGCAATCTTCTCTTGCGTTATGCGCAGGAAGGGAACAATCTGTTTATGCGAGACGAGACGGGCGCGTTCGTCCCCGGCCTCGACATGCCCGGGTACCCGCTTTTCGGAACCTTCAATGGCTTTCCTCGTTACTTTACCGACTCGGTAGAGCGATCAGGTGCTCGTATCTTCGATCAAACTATGATTACTGATGTCATTATTGAAGACGGCGCGTGCATAGGCGCTATCGGATTGCATATTCCTACCGGGACGGTGCGCGCGTTTCGAGCCAAGTCGACGATTTCCTGCACAGGCGCAAGCTCGTGGGTGTATGGGTGGAATACAGTAGCGGCCACTTCCATCAACTCACCGGACAATACGGGCGATGTCGATGCCGCAGCTTATCGACGAGGCGCGGCCTTGCAGGATTCGGAGTTCTTCCAGTTCGATCTCATCAGCATGTATCCGACCGGTCTTGCAGCTACGTTCGTAGGCGGTATCGGCGCCGACAACCTATGCTGCGAGTACATTTGCGATGCGAACGACAACTACTTCTTCAGAGGGATGGACTACTCGACGCTCGACCGCATCACGTTCACGCGAACGATTGCCAAGGCTATCCACGATGGCGGAGGGTCGCCCAACGGCGGCGTGTACGTGGATTTCTCGAGCCCTGAGGCTTTCGCGGCTATGGGGGAAGTCTACCGTCGCAACGTTACCTTGTGGAAAGAGGTGTTCGGCATAGACGTATCCTCTTCCAAGCTCGAATGCGCGCTTGAAACGTACGAGCACGGTGGAAATCCGCGTGTGGACGAGAGCCTGATGGTCGAGGGCATGCCGGGGTTGTTCTGCGCCCGCGGCGGCGGCGTCTCGGGTGCTCAAGGGGGCACTTCGGTCAATGTCGCATACCGAGACGGATCCTATGCGATGATGAAGGCGATTGAATACGCCGAAGGACCGGGCAAGAACAAGCCGCAGTCGTTTACCTTCGCTTCGGTTGAAAAGGAAGTCGGGCGGTTGCACGAAATGCGTACGCGCCGATCCGGTGGCAAGCGCCCCCAGGAAATTACGCGCATGATTCAACGCGCCTGCTATCAAGCATGTCAGCCTACGCGGGAAACCGCGGCAATGAAAGAGGCCGTGGCGGAGCTCGAGCGCATCCGTGCGGAAGAACTGCCCAAAATGCAGCTCGGAGACGCCTCTCTGAACTACAACACCGACTGGAAGGCCGCTATCGAAGCTTACAACCTGCTCGACATTGCCGAAGCTAGTTCGAAAGCAGCTCTTATGCGCGAAGAAAGCCGTGGACATAGCTATCGACCTGAATTCCCGCAAGAAGACCCGGCAAAGTGGACGTGCAACATCGTCGCTAAAAACGTGGACGGCAAAATGCAGCTCGAAACCGTTCCCGTTGTCGAATTGGACTAGCTGCTGCTGTTTGCGCGCTTACGAGGAGGTAAGTTATGAAAATCAAGATTCAAAAGTACAATCCTTCGGTGGATCCCGCTCCTCATTTTGAGGAATACGAAATCACGCATACCGAGCATATGACTTTGCTCGAGGCGTTGGTTCAAGTTAACGATACGATAGAGCCCATTGCTTTCGACTACAGCTGTCGTGGACGCGTGTGCGGGCGGTGTGCTATGACGCTCAACGGGGTTCCTTGCCTCGCTTGCGTGACGCTGGTGGAAGATTCAGATAAAAACGAGGTTACCCCTCTTAAGCATTTCCCGGTAGTGCGCGATTTGATCGTGGACAAGACGAAGATTACCGACAGGGTGAGTCGAATTCTTGCGCGCCAGCGTGCTTTCGATCTTACGGTCGAAGAGGTGAAGGCTCCGGTCGACGCATCTTTGCCCAAGAAGCTCGAACCGCTTGAGTATTGCGCTCGTTGCGGCGTGTGCACGGCAGCTTGCCCTGTTGTGGAACAGAAAGGACTTAAATCCTATATTGGACCGACGGGCATGATTGCTATCGCAAATCGATTTTACGATCCGTACGATCAAGGGGACCGTGTGGTGGAGGCTGTGCAAAACGGCTTGTGGGAATGTATAGAATGCGGCATGTGCGATACCGTGTGCAAGGCGCTTGAGATCGATCACCTGTCGGTTTGGAAGGATCTTCGCGAAGCCGCCGAATCAGCCGGGTTGAATCCGCCTCGCTCTTAACGAGCTTCGATGTAGGTTTGAAATAGCCTGTTGATTTCCCAGCTCCGTTTCGCGACGGAGCTGGGTTGTATGCTGGCGCTCATCGTGAGTGTATACTGGAGGGGCCGTATGGGGATGCGGACGGAGGGGGCTATGAAGGCGGATTCTTGGGAGCCGAAAGGGCTTTTTGATGACGAGGATGTGCAGATGAAATTGCGCATCATGCACGCAGTCGATAGATCTCTCGATCAGGTTAAAGTGACGGATCTTTGCGAACGCGCAGGTATATCCCGACAGATGTTCTATCGGCATTTCGACAGTAAGTACAGCTTGCATTGGTGGTGGCCGACGCATGTTCACAAGTTCTATCTTATAGAGGTCGGTCGTACGATAGACTGGGAAACGGGGTATTTCCATCACTTGACCCTGCTGTCGCTTGAAAGCGATTTTTTTAAAGTAGCGACGCAATACACGCTTAACTGCCCGAGCGAGCGCAGCATCATGCCTCATTACAGAAAGTGCGCGTTGCTCGAAACCCTGCAAGATTACCGTCATATGGAGATTAGCGATGAACTTATGTTTTGCCTCGATAGATGGGTGAAAACTGAAACAGAGATACTCACTGAATGGTACCGCATGGGAACCATGCCCTCACCTCAGGAGGCTGCTGAAAAGTTGGCCCTTGCGGCTCCAAGAATGCTCTACGATGCGTTGCTGATGGATTGATCCCCGGTCGACTATCCTTGTGCCGCACGCAGCTCTTCAAGGGCTTCGGGCGGCGTGTAGCCGCACGTTCCGTCGCCTAGAGAAACCACTTCAACGGCGTCGCCTTCCTTGATTTGGCCGTCGGAAAGCGCAACGAAGAAAATTCCTTCGCGCGGGAAAATGCAGTCGCCGGCTAGGTGATAGATGGCGCATTTCGTGTGACAGACTTTCCCGATTTGGGAAAGCTCCAGAAGCACGTCATCGCCGATGCGCACATGTGTGCCCAAGGGCAAAGAAAGCAGATCGATACCTTCGGTGGTAACGTTTTCGGCGAAATCGCCTTCTGCCACGTCAAGGTCCATGGCACGAGCCTTCTCGATGGACTCCCAGGCTAGAAGCGAAACCTGTCGGTGCCAATCGCCGGCGTGCGCGTCGCCCGCCACGCCCTGATGCTCGATGACGGCAATAGGGGAGGTGCAAGGCGTTTTGCGCGTGCCTTTTCGTTTGGAGACGTTGACCGAGCGTACGCGGCCTCGCATGTTTCGATTTCGTTCTGCTTGCTCCATGACGTCCCCCTAAAAACTAGAAACTTACTAGGAAATAGAGTACTGATTTGACGGAAGAAGTCAAGGATGCTTCTTCCGTCCGGCCCACCGCGCCGCCGCGTTCGTCTGCGGCCTCGGCGCTTTCCGTGGAAACCGTCGCTTGGCCGCATGTTTGCGGTATCCTATTGCCATCAGGTACGATTGGGTGAAAGGGACCGGCGTGATCAACCGCTACACGCGCCCCGCAATGGGGGCCATCTGGGAGTTGCAGAACAAGTTCGAAATCTGGAAGGAGATCGAGGTGCTGGCGTGCGAAGCCCAAGCAGAGCTGGGCCAAGCGGGCATCACGAAGGAGGAGGCTGCGTGGATTCGCGCGCATGCCGATTTCACCGTGGAGCGCATCGACGAGATCGAGAAAGTGACGAACCACGACGTTATCGCCTTCACCACGAACATGGCCGAGTACATTGACGCTGACGTGCCGGAGGGCCAGGAACCTCCCAGCCGTTGGGTGCACTACGGCATGACTTCGTCCGACTTGGGAGATACCGCTTTATCGTACCAGGTCACGCAGGCTATCGACATCATTCTTGAGGACATCAAGCAACTGGGAGAAACGTGCAAGCGTCGTGCGTTCGAGTTCCAGAACACGCTGTGCGTCGGTCGCACGCACGGCATTCACGCCGAGCCTATGACGTTTGGCATGAAGTTCGGTAGCTGGGCTTGGGCGCTCAAGCGCGCGCAAACGCGCATGGAAGAGGCGCGCAACGTGGCGGCAACGGGCGCGATCAGCGGTGCGGTAGGAACGTATTCCAGCATCGATCCGTACGTGGAGCAGTACGTGTGCGAAAAGCTGGGCCTCACGCCCGACCCGCTGTCCACGCAGGTGCTCGCACGCGATCGTCATGCGCAGGTCATGGCTGGCCTTGCCGTGACGGCGTCTACGCTCGAAAGCATTGCCATGCAGGTGCGCTTGCTGCAGCAGTCCGACGTGATCGAGGCCGAAGAGCCGTTCACGAAGGGCCAGAAGGGCTCTTCCGCCATGCCTCACAAGCGCAATCCCATCACGGCCGAACGCGTCTGCGGCCTGGCGCGCGTGGTGAAGTCCAACGCGCAGGTGGCTTTCGACGACGTGGCCCTGTGGTACGAGCGCGACATCAGCCACTCCGGTGCCGAGCGCGTGGTGCTGGCCGACAGCTTCACGGCGCTTGACTACATGTTCGGCAAGATGCAGTGGATGCTGGACGGCTTGCAGACCTACCCCGCCAAGATGAAGCACAACCTGTGGCGCACCAAGGGTCTCATCTTCAGCTCGAAAGTGCTGCTTGCGCTGGTGGACACGGGGATCAGCCGCGAGGATGCGTACGTGATCGTGCAGCGCAACGCCATGAAGGTGTGGGAAGACATCCAGAATGCGGTGGACGGCCCCACGTACCGCGAGAACCTCGAGGCCGATCCCGAAGCCAAGTTGTCGAAGGAAACGCTCGACGAGATCTTTGATCCGTGGGACTTCCTTACCCGTAAGGACATCGTGTTCGATCGTCTTCAGGAGCTGGAGTTCTAGCTGATCGCCGGGACGCAAGATCGCATGGTAACGAAGGCCCTTCGCGTACGGAGGGCCTTCGTGGTTCATGGGCTGCCGGCCGGGGTTTGAATGCCTGCAAGTTGCGGAGCCTTCGCGATCGCTTCCGCGCGTTTCTGGCGTCGGATCCAGATGAAGCTGGCACGGCATCCCCGGTCTGCGCTCTCGAGCTAGTGTATAAAGCGGACTCTTTTTGCGCACATGAACAAACAGCGCAGGTCAGAGCTCTGGCGTTTTTCCGACGTCTAAAAGCGACGCACCGAGGGGAGCGCAAGCCCGTCGATTCGTGCCAAAATGCGGGCCGCGAGCCTCAAGTTGCGAACCGCAAGTTGCGAGCCTCAAGTTGCGAGCCTCAAGTCGCCCGCCGCAAGCGGCAAGCCCTGAATCGCATTCGACGGTGCGCCGACCTTCGGCTTCGGAACCGATCTGGGAATCGCTTGCAGCTTGTTCCCGGCTTACGCCGTCGGCGTCCACACGCGCACGCGGCAGCACTTCACGGGTTCGCCGCCAAGCGGAACGTGGTCGATGTTGGCGAACGTGACCACGGTGTCGTGCGATCCGGTGGAGGCAAGATACTCGCCGTAGTCGTCGGCTCCGCTCTCCACGTCGAACGCGAAGTACTCGTTGGTCGCAAAATCAACTCCGCATACGGCGGTCGTGGACTTCACCATGAAGTACTTGCCGCACCACGCTGGCGGGGCGGACGGCGCGCGGCCGAACCAGAACCACGGCGCGTTGCTGTAGTCGGCGTTCGTTGCGGCGGCGGTTGGGGTGTACGTGCCCACTTTGGAGATGCCGTCGCCGTAGTCGTACCCGGCATCGAACGAGAACGTGAATCCGGTTTTGCCGTACCCTGCCTCTAGCGGCTTCATCGAAACGGGAAGGGCTAACGAGTCTTTCACGTTGCCAGAATTTGCATCGATGCAGGTCAATTGATAGTGAATGGACGAGGTGTCGGTGCGGGGCGTGATGATCACGGAGTCGTTCGACGCATAGGGCGGCGTTGCCATGCGTCCGCGCGAGGTGTATACCACCTCGGTGTCGGATGCTCCCATGGTCGCACGCTTGAGCAGGGAGCTTTCCGCCTTCTTTGCGCCTTTCGGCTTGGGAAGCACTTGCCAGAACGCACGATTTCCAACTGCGGCGATGGACGGCGTCTCGTAGTCGGCGTTGCCTTCTTCAACCAGCACGGGCTCGCCTATGCTGGTGCCGGCGGAGCGCGCTGTGTAAATGCGCCAGATGCCGTCGAGGATGTCCGCCTCGGTCCAAACCAGTCCCGAAGACGTTGCGCGTACATCGTAGATCTCGAAGCCCTCGTCAAGGCCCACGGCTCCCTCCAGAACCGTGGTGGAGACGCCTGATCCCAAGGCCAGCAGGGCAACGTGCGTGAGTGGCTTGGCGCTTTCGGCGGGAAGCAGGCAAGCGGCTACGTGTTCGTCGTTCGCCCATACGAGCGTTCCGTAGGGCAGCTCGAAACTGCCGGTCAGGCTCATGCGCGTGCGGTAATCGTCCACGTTCGCGAGCGAGTCCGATGAGGTGACGGCACTAGCGGGGACTTTGAGTACGGTCAGGTCGGCGTCGGGGTCTTTCTCCATCTGCTGCGCGACCACGGCAGCTCCGCCGCCGACCGCGGCCAACGCGCCGATTCCCAGTGCGCCGAACAGGAAGTGCCGTCTTGTCAGCAGGATTTCTCCGCCGCTTGGCGTGGGGATGCGCGGGCCGCTCGTATTGCCGCCGGTGGTTGCGCGGGGAGTTGCGTGGCTTGTGCCGGGAGAGGTCGTGCGTCGATGAGCCCCGCCGGATCTGACGTTGGTGCTGCCGGTTCCGTACCCGGCAACGTTGCCGACGCTCGGGGCTGCTCCGCGGCTGCTGCCCCCGCTTCCGGTGCCGAATCCTGCGACGTTGCCTACATGCCCGCCGCGCGCATTGGCCTTGCCGCCCGCGTAAAGCGGTGCGCTCTCCGAGGCGGCGCGCCTGTTCGCGCGTCGTTTCGATGCCGTGCTGGGTTTGGCGTGATTAGCGTGTGTTGATCTGCGGGTTACCATGGTGTTTATTGTGTCATTTCCTGTACAGGTTCAAGTGCCCTCTCGCGTAATTGCTACAATAAACGCAAACACGACCACCGCGTTTTCACCTGGTCGCTTTAGAGGAAGCGGGCCACGGCGGTGGTAGCCACCGAGCTTGAGGAGTGATCCATGAGCAACGAAACACGACGCATCTTGCTGGTTGAAGATGAAAAGGCCATCCGCGATGCGGTGACCGCGTATCTCGAGCGCGAGAATTACTGGGTAACGGCAGTCGGCGACGGCCAGGAAGCCCTCGAAGAATTTTCAAAGCACCATTTCGATCTGGTTATTCTTGACCTGATGCTGCCTCGCGTTCCGGGCGAGCGCGTCTGCCGCGCCATCCGCGACAATTCCGATGTGCCCATTATCATGCTGACGGCCAAGGGCGAAGTTGAAGACCGCATCATCGGTCTGGAGCTGGGCGCTGACGACTATCTGGTAAAGCCGTTCAGCCCGCGCGAACTGGTTGCCCGCGCTCGCGCGCTTCTGCGTCGCGTGCATGCCGATTCGGAGCCTCAGCGCGAGGTTTTGGAGTTTGGCGAGCTTACCATTGACGTTTCGGGCCACAAAGTGCTTGTCAACAATGAGGAAATCGACCTGACCGCGAGCGAGTTCAAGTTGCTCACAACGCTGTCCCGTTATCCGGGTCGCGTGTATTCGCGCATGGAATTGGTCGAGAAGGTCCTCGGTTACGACTTCGAGGGCTACGAGCGCACTATCGATTCGCACGTGAAGAACCTTCGCGCGAAGATCGGCGACAACCCGCGTAGCCCGAAGTGGCTGCACACGGTGCATGGCGTGGGCTATCGCTTTGAAGACCCCACGAAGGTCTCCCAGTAGCCTGTAGCGCATCGTGAGCGACGCAATCAACGAACAAGCTTCGACCGGAACGTCCGCTTCTTCCGATAGATCGGCAGAACGCGTGACGGTCGAAGCCGATTCCGGTACAACCGGACCTGTTGTTGTGCCCCACACCGGGGCCGGCAGGAAGCGCGGCCAGAAAATCCTTTCGTGGGAGAACCTGACCTACACGACGCGCGTCACCGCCGCCTTTGCGTTTATCGCCGTAATGACGGCGCTTGTCGCCATTGGCGTGCTTTCTTTCGTTTGGGAGCAGCATTTCCAGACGTACTCCCAGGACAACATGAAGTCCCTGGCGGAAAACACCGCTCATAAAATCGAAGAGTCGTACCGCGAAACGGGTACGCTTTACAGCCGGGACGTGCAGGCTATTGCCGAATACGCCCAAAGCTTGAGCAGCGGCGTGGGCATTGTGGTGGTTGACAACATCGGGCAATCGGAAGTTTACAACTCCACGCGCATGAAGATGGGGAACTCCGCCAGTCCTGCTCCGAACGACGGGCCTTCTTTCGATGGCGGTCCGTCGCTTGCTCCGGGCGTGAATTTCAACGGCATGGAGCATGCGAACATCATCGTTGACGGCGTGGCTATCGGGTCCGTGCGCGTATGGGTGTACGGATCGGAGACTTTGGTCACGCAGGCCGACGAGGAGTTCCGCAACAATTCCTACCAGGCGATGGTATTCGCCGCAGTGCTGGCCATCGTGCTGGCCTCGTGCATCGGCTTCTTGTTCGCGCGCACGCTGGTCGGCCCTATCAACCGCATGACCAGTACGGCAAAGGCCATCAAGGAAGGCGACCTGTCCGCCCGAACCGATTTGCACGGCGAGGACGAGATCGCGCGGTTGGGCGAGACGTTCGACGCCATGGCCGATTCCATCGAGCGCGACCGCGAATTGGAGCGCCGCCTGACCACCGACGTTGCCCATGAGCTGCGCACGCCGCTCATGGCCATCCAGTCGACGGTCGAGGCTATGGTGGACGGCGTGTTCGCTGCCGACGAGGAGCGCCTGGAAACGGTGAACTCTGAGGTTCAGCGCCTATCTCGCCTGGTCGATGCCATTCTGCGCCTGTCTCGCTTGGAGAGCCGCTCCACTCCCATGAAGAAAGAAATCGTGGACGTGGGCGAGTTGATCAACGGCATCGTGTCCACGCACGAAGCGTTCGTGTCCGACTCGGGGCTTACGCTGTCCTACGAAATGGAGCGCAACGTGTGCGTGCTCGGCGATGCCGACATGATTCGCCAGGCAACCGCCAACCTCATTTCGAACGCGGTGCGCTATACGCCCGAAGGCGGTCATATCTCTGTACGCGTGAGGCGCGGCGAGATCATGGCGGCTATTCAAGTGGAGGACACGGGCATCGGCCTGTCGCCCGAGGAGGCCAAAATGGTGTTCTCGCGGTTCTGGCGAGCGGACGCCGGGCGCACGCGCGAAAGCGGCGGTTTGGGCATTGGCCTGTCCGTGGTGAAAGAGATCGTGGATCGTCATCACGGATGGGTTCAGGTGGAGGGCGCCAAGGGCAGGGGAGCGTGCTTCACCATTCATATTCCGCTGTATAAGGACGAGGGGCAGCAAAAGGGCCAAAAAGCGCAAAAATCACGTGGAAAGTCCCGTAAAGACCAGAAATAGCCATTGAAATAGACGATAATAACGTAGGTTGAGGGAACTATCGCGCGCGAGCTATCCGGCTCGCGCTGCGTTGTTGAGAGAGCAATGAAAGGACCGGCATGACGGGGATTGACATCAAGCCCGATGCGCAGGGTAAAGTGCGCGATCTGTACGATCTGGGCGACAAGCTGCTGCTGGTGGCGACGGATCGTATTTCTGCGTTCGACTACATCCTGGAAGACGAAATTCCGCACAAAGGCGCGGTGCTCACGCAGCTGTCGTGCTTTTGGTTCGAGCTTTTGGACGGCGTGGTGGAAAACCACCTGATTTCCGCCGACGTCGAGGACCTTCCCGAGCAGTTCAAGCCCTATGCCGACTACCTGCGCGGACGCTTTATGCTGGTCAAGAAGGCCGAGATGTTCCCTTCCGAGTGCATCGTGCGCGGCTATCTGGCCGGCAGCGGCCTCAAGGAGTACCAGAAGCAGGGCACCGTGTGCGGCATCGACTTGCCCGAGGGCCTGGTGAATTCGTCGAAGCTTCCCCAGCCCATCTTCACGCCGTCCACGAAGGCCGAGATCGGCGACCATGACGAGAACATCAGCTTCGATCGCTTGGTCGAGATCATTGGCGAAGACGATGCGACGCAGCTGCGCGATCTGTCTTTGAAGGTGTACACCACGGCGCGCGACCATGCCGAGAAGCAGGGCATCGTGATTGCCGACACCAAGTTCGAGTTTGGCCGCCTGGACGGCAGGATCATCTTGGCAGACGAAGTGCTGACGCCCGACTCGTCCCGCTTCTGGCCGGGCGACGAATACGCCGAAGGCAAGGATCAGCCCAGCTTCGACAAGCAGTTCGTGCGCGATTGGCTGACCGCGAACTGGGATAAGACGGGCAACCCGCCGCGCCTTCCTCAGGACGTTATCGAGAAGACCAGCCAAAAGTACATCCAAGCCTACGAGAAGATCACGGGCCGCGCGTTCGCGTACTAGCCGCGCCCGCTTCGTCGAATCGCAAGTAACCAACAAGGAGCAACAAACTCATGACCCAACGCAATCCCATGAACGACCGGTACCAGACTGACGAGCATCAGGGACAAACGCGCAAGAGCGCTGCGTCCGCGAAGCCCAAGTCCAAGGCCGCGGCTTCGGTGCGCGTGCAGCCCACTCAGAAGACCAAGCAGCAGAAGAAGGCCGAGCAAAAGGCCGCTCGCGCAAAGCAGTCGCAGATCGATCGCCAGTACTACAATCCGCCTACGCCCCAGTACAAGAGGCTGCGCAAGATCTGGTGGGGGCTTTTGATCGGCGCGATCGCCTTGACGGCCCTTTCGTGGGTTGGCCGTTCCTTCCTGCCGGAAGTGGGGACGTACATTTCGTTGGGCTTGGCGTACGCCTGCATCATCGGCGCGCTGTACGTGGACTTCTCGAAGATCCGCAAGGTTCGCCGTGCCTATCAAGAAGAGATGATGAGCAAGAAGTCCAAGGAGATGCGCGCGCAGGAAAAGAAGGCCAAGGCTGCTCAGCGCGCCGCGAAGCAGCAGGAGGCTGAAACGCCGGAGGTTGCCGAAGAGGCTCCGAAGAAGCGCGGGCTGTTCGGCAGCGGCTTCAGGCTGAAGAAGGCCGAGGAGACGAAGGCCACCGAGCAGGATGCGAAGCCTGCGCAAGATTCCAAAAAGTAAGGGGACCCCATGGTTTCTCGTGTCTACGTAGAAAAGAAGCCCGGTTTTGACGTGGAAGCCCAGCAGCTTGCGCATGAGCTGCGCAGCATTTTGGGCGTCGAGGGGCTTGAGAGCGTGCGTTTGGTGAATCGCTACGATGTGGAAGGCGCAAGCGACGAGCTGTTCGCCCAGTGCGTTCCCACCGTGTTCAGCGAGCCTCAGTCCGACACCGCGACGTTCGAGCTTCCGCAGGCTGATGGCGCGCACGTGTTCGCCGTGGAGTACTTGCCGGGCCAGTTCGATCAGCGCGCCGACTCGGCAAGCGAGTGCATGCAGCTGATCAGCCAGGGCGAGCGTCCCGACGTGCGCAGCGCGAAGGTGTACGTGCTGTCCGGCAACCTTTCGAACGAGGACGTCGAAGCTATCAAGCAGTACGTGATCAACCCCATCGAGGCGCGCGAGGCGTCGCTCGAAGAGCGCGACACGCTCAAGATGGAGCAGCCGGTTCCCGGCATGGTGGAGACGATCGAGGGCTTCCTTGATTTGGACGAGGCAGGGCTGGCGGCGTTCATAGCCGATCGCGGGTTGGCAATGGACCTGGCCGACATCGTGTTCTGCCAGCAGTATTTCGCCGAAGAGGGCCGCAATCCCACCATCACCGAGATCAAGATGATCGATACGTACTGGTCGGACCACTGCCGTCATACTACGTTCGGCACCGAGCTCACGAACGTCGAAATCAACGACGCGGCGGTGCGCGCGGCGTTTGAGAAGTACCTGGACATGCGTCATGAGCTGGGCCGCGATCATAAGCCGGTGTGCCTTATGGACATGGGCACCATCGGCGCTCGGTACCTGAAGTCGAAGGGCGTGCTGACCGGCCTTGACGAGTCCGAAGAGATCAACGCCTGCACCGTGAAGGTCAAGGTCGACGTGGACGGCGAAGAGCAGGATTGGCTCTACCTGTTCAAGAACGAGACGCATAACCATCCGACGGAGATCGAGCCGTTCGGCGGCGCGGCCACCTGCGTGGGCGGTGCCATTCGCGACCCGCTTTCGGGCCGCAGCTACGTGTACCAGGCCATGCGCGTGACGGGTGCGGCCGATCCGCTGGTGCCCGTGTCCGAAACGCTGCCGGGCAAGCTGCCGCAGCGCAAGCTGGTGACCACGGCTGCCGCAGGCTATTCGTCGTACGGCAACCAGATTGGCTTGACCACCGGCCAGGTGAACGAACTCTACCATCCCGGGTACGCGGCAAAGCGCATGGAGATCGGCGCGGTCGTGGGCGCTACGCCGGCTGACCACGTGCGCCGCGAAACGCCGGCGCCGGGCGACGTGATCGTGCTTCTGGGCGGGCGCACGGGTCGTGACGGCATCGGCGGGGCTACGGGCTCCTCGAAGGCCCACAACCTTGATTCCCTTGAAAGCTGCGGCGCCGAGGTCCAGAAGGGCAACGCGCCTGTCGAGCGCAAGATTCAGCGCCTGTTCCGCCGCGGCGACGCGTGCCGGCTTATCAAGCGCTGCAACGACTTCGGCGCGGGCGGCGTGTCCGTGGCGGTGGGAGAGCTGGCCGATGGCCTGTTCATCAACTTGAACAAGGTTCCCAAGAAGTACGACGGACTGGATGGCACCGAGCTGGCAATCTCGGAAAGCCAGGAGCGCATGGCCGTGGCGCTGGCGCCCCAAGACGTCGATGCGTTCCTGGCGCTTGCGCGCGAGGAGAACCTCGAGGCTACGCCTATCGCCGAGGTCACTGAAGAAGCGCGCGTGCGCATGGTCTGGAACGACAAGACCATCGTGGACGTGAGCCGCGATTTCCTGTCCAGCAACGGCGCGCCGAAGCATCAGGACGTGCGCGTGGTCGAAGGCGGCCGCTACGAGCGCTCTTGGCCGGGCTCCACGCTGGCCGAGCGCATGCAGGCGCTGGTCACGGACATCAACGTTTGCTCGAACAAGGGCCTGTCCGAGCGCTTCGACTCCACTATCGGCGCGGCTACCGTGCTCATGCCGTTCGGCGGAAAGCACCAGCTTACGCCGAGCATGGCTATGGTTGCCAAGCTGCCCGTAGATGGCGAGACCACCACGTGCAGCGGCATGTCCTGGGGATTCAACCCGTACCTGACCGAAGCGAACCAGTTCACCGGTTCGTACGTTGCAGTGGTGGAGAGCGTGGCGAAGCTGGTGGCTGCGGGCTTTTTGCGCAAGGACATGTACCTGACGTTCCAAGAGTATTTCGAGCGCCTGCGCGACGAACCCGAGCGCTGGGGCAAGCCCGCGGCGGCGGTTCTGGGGTCGCTGATGGCTCAGATCGATCTGGGCGTGGGTTCGATCGGCGGCAAGGACTCCATGAGCGGCAGCTTCGAAACGCTGGACGTGCCGCCCACGCTGGTGTCGTTTGCGACGGCGGTGGGTTCGGTCGAGCGCGCGACGTCGCCCGAATTCAAGGCCGCCGGCAATCGTGTGGTGCGCATTGCCCCGCGTTACGCCGAGGACGGCGTCACGCCGCAGATCGATGGATTGCTGGAGGCTATTGCCCTGGTCGAGCGCCTGATCGGCGACGGCGCGGCTTTGTCCGTGTCTACGCCCGGATATGGCGGCACGGCGGAATCCCTGTTCAAGATGTGCGTTGGCAACGGGATTGGCGTGAAGCTGGCCGATTGCGTGCAGGCCGATCAGCTGTTCGCTCCCGCTTACGGCAGTTTCCTGGTGGAGATGCCCGCGTGCGTCGAACTGCCGGATGCAAGCGATGCCGTGTGCGTGTCCGAGCTGGGCCAGACCGTTGACGAGTACGTGTTCGAGGCTGCTGGCGAATCGATCGACCTTGCCGGTTTGCAGGAGGCATGGGAAGGCGCGTTGGAGCCGGTGTTCCCGTATCGTGCCCAGGGCGAGCCGGTCAAGGCCGTGAGCTTCACGAACGGCGCTCCGCTTGTGTACAACGGTACCATCGCGAAGCCGCGCGTCATCATCCCGGTGTTCCCGGGCAACAACTGCGAATACGACTCCGCCCGCGCGTTCGAGCGCGCAGGTGCTGTGGCCGAGACGTTCGTCATCAACAACCTGACGCCCGAGGCGGTTGCCGAAAGCACGGCGGAGCTGGTTCGCCTTATCAAGAACAGCCAGATCATCATGCTTCCGGGCGGTTTCTCCGGCGGCGACGAGCCTGACGGTTCGGCGAAGTTCATCACGGCGTTCTTCCGCGCTCCGGCAGTGACGGAAGCCGTGCGCGATCTGCTGCAGAATCGCGACGGCCTTATGCTGGGCATCTGCAACGGTTTCCAGGCGCTTGTGAAGCTGGGGCTGGTGCCGTACGGCGATATTCGCCCGATGGACGAGGATTGCCCCACGCTTACGTTCAACAACATCGGCCGTCACCAGAGCCGTTTGGTGCGCACGCGCGTGGCGTCGAATCTGTCGCCTTGGATGAGCCGGTGCGAAGTGGGCGACATCCATACAGTGGCGATCAGCCATGGCGAAGGCCGGTTCGTCGCGAGTCCTGAACTGCTCGAACGTATGGCTGCCAACGGCCAGATCGCCGCGCAGTACGTTGACGATCAGGGCGCGCCTTCCATGGGCTTGGATGTGAACCCGAACGGGTCCGCTTGGGCGGTCGAGGCTATCACCAGCCCCGATGGTCGTGTTCTGGGCAAGATGGGCCATACCGAGCGCAGCGGTTACAGCCTGTACAAAAACGTGCCCGGCAACCTGTACCAGCCCCTGTTCGAGGGCGGCGTGGGTTACTTCACGGATTAATCGATTCCGCGTACAGCGTGTTCGCAGGGGTCGGCGTACTCACGAGGTGCGTCGGCCCTTGTTGCATTGACGGGTCGCTTTTCCTGCCAAATGGGTGAAGTTGTCGGGGCGATCGTCGGCCTCGGTTTACGAGGCGTTCTTCGTTTTCGGCGCAAGCCAGCCCGCAACGCCTCGCGCTGCGTCGTGGGCGATCAGGTTGGTCAGCGTGCCCAGCGCGCTTACCAGAATGTCCCGGTTCGCCTGATCGAGCGCTTTGGCGGCTTCGACCAGCAAGGCTATGGACTTCACCCCGCCCATCAGGATGTCTGCGGCATCGAGCGCGCTCGATGCTTCGATGGCCCTGAACGCGGCCTCGACCACCTGCCGGGTTTTCTCGGGGGAGAACCCGGCCAGCCATTGCTCCATGATCGCGTGGGTCGAGAGGGACGAATCTGCCAGCTGATCAGCGTAGACGAAATCGGTTCCCTTAACTTCCCAGTTCAGCACGCTGTGCTGCATCATACCGTGATCTGCGCTGTGCACCACGTGCAGGGGCAGTTCACGCGGCGTTTCCAGAAGCATTCCCACGATGCACTCTTGCGGCACCGTCTTGTGCACGCGATCGCGGATGATCGAGAACGCGCGGTCGTCGACGGCTCCCGCCCGAAAGCCGGGGCCATCGTGGTCGTATATGCGTTCGATACGCTCTTGGACTTTCGGCGTTGCATGCAGAGCTGCGTATTCGGCCAGGTTTCCGCCTTTGGAATGGCCTCCTAGATACAGCCGCTGCGGCAGGCGGGGCGCGACGGCTTCCAGGTAGCGAACAGCCAGGTCTTGCGCGGGAACAGGGAATTGGTAGGTCATGTTGAAGTTCTCGCGCCATCCAGTGAACGACCGATCGGTGCCGCGAAACCCCACGTAGGCGAACTTTTTGCCGCAAACGAACGTCATGGCGGCGAATTGGGTTTGCGTCGCCTCGTCGAACACGCTTGCGCAGTCCTGTACGGTCATAGTGCGAAAGCGCGGGCTGGCTGCAAGGGCCAGCATGTTGTTTTTCACGGGCTCGGGCACCAGGCCCGTGAACAGGCTGTCGTAATGCTCCGCCCGCAGCGCGTCGGTGAAGCGCACGGGCCGTACGGGACGGAGGCGATCCGCGACGGCTGCTCGAAGGCTCGGAGGTTCGCTCCATGCGCGTTTCATAGGGGCGATGTCTTCCATGCGAACCATGCAGAACTGCGAAAGGGCCGCTGAATCTACCGGGTTGAACGGCTTCTCGTCGAAGGATGCGAATTCCGTTGCCAGGTAATCGAGGATGTTCATGCGCGCTCCTTCAGGGCAGATCGACCGCTTGGTGCCTGCCTCTAGTGTAGCGCACCAGCTTCCTGCACGCGGTGAGGGCCGCTTTTATATGGGAAGGCCCCGACTGCTGAATGAGCTGCGCAGCCGGGGCCTTGAGAAACGTCGAGCACCGTTGTCTTACGCGTAGATTTCCTTTTCCACCACCAGGTCGTTCTTGATCTTGCCGACCAGTTTCTGCAAGGCGTCGATGCAGTTGGGGCGGATGTCGGCGCCGATCAGAACGTACATGATGGAGTCGCCCACGCCCAGCACTCCCTCGTTCAGCCATACGCGCACGTAGTATACGCCCGGCCAGGTCAGAGCTTCCTCAACGGCTGCATCTACGCCAGCGGCGTCGTAGGAGAACTCCACCTGCGCAACGTCGCCCAGCCCTTCGACGCCTTCGCGTACCTGCTGTTTCGGGGTGATGCGCACCACGCCGTTGTGGGTGAGAAACATGCCGCACTGAGCGGCCTTCGGATCCTGCTTCGCTTCCTTGAGCCACTGATCGATAGAGGGTTCCTGCTTGGCCATGAGCGAGCTCCTTTCTGTCTGTGCTGCATAGTATACTCTATTGAGGATTATAGAAGCTATAAAGTCATAGCAAGTTGATAGGGAAAAGTTGCCTTTTTTACGGATGGAGCTCAACCCTACAGAGGTGCGGCGTGCGTGCAAGGCTTCGTGTTTTGCTGCGCATTCCGGTTCGCCTGCGCCCCGTGCGCCGATGCGGGCTTCGCCCGGAAGCGCGGTGGCTGAAGCGACTTGGCGGCGCACGGCTTTCTCCTGGCTTCAGGGTATCCATTCTACGAAAATTTACGCTCTGCACCCGGGGAAATGCAGCAAGGCTGGTAGTATGAACCCCAATCACAACAGCCGGCGACGGGCCGGCTCTGCCGACGGGCAGGTCGGCGACATCAAGGGAAGCAAACAGGCAGAAAGGTAGGCGGACCTATGGCTTTGCCCGCATCCGATTTGAGCAAGCAGCCCGACAACCGTACCACCATGGAGCTGGGCGCGGTGCTGCCGCGTACCGCCGAAGTGCGCGACGACCACTTGTACGTAGGCGGCGTCGACATGGTGGAGCTGGCGCGCGAGCAGGGCACGGCTTTGTACGTCATGGACGAAGCGGACATGCGCAGCCGCATGGAGTCCTACCGCGAGGCGTTCCGCAGCCGCTATCAGAATTCCGATATCGTGTATGCCAGCAAGGCGTTTCTCAATAAAGAAGCGGCTCGCATGGTGGCCGACGAGGGCCTGTGCCTTGACGTATCGGGCGGTGGCGAGCTGGCTATCGCGCGTGCAGTGGATTTTCCGGCCGAGCGCGTGTTCATGCATGGCAACAACAAGACGCCGCGCGAGCTGCGCGAAGCCATCCAGGCGGGTGTCGGCCGCATCATCATCGACAGTCGCATCGAACTCAAGCGCATCTCCGAGATCGCCGGTGAGCTGGGCGTCGAGCAGCCTATCTACATGCGCATCACGCCAGGCGTCGAGGCCGACACGCATCAGTATATTCGCACGGGTTGCGAGGACTCGAAGTTCGGCTTCACCATGCGCGAGGATTTTGCGTTCGGTTGCGTGAAGGACGTGCTGGCTGCGCCGAACGTGCGTTTGGCGGGCCTGCATTGCCACATTGGCTCGCAGATCTTCTCGCTGCACTCCTACCCCGAGGCCGTCGAGGTCATGGTGGACCTTATGGCCCGCATCGAGCAAGAGTACGGTTATCGCATCGAGGAATTGGATGTGGGCGGCGGTCTGGGCATTGCCTATACGGCTGACGACAAGCCGGCCTCCATCGACGAGTTCGCCGAAACGGTGACCTCGTCCGTGCTCGCCGCATGCCAGAAGTACGGCGTGGCTGAGCCGCGTCTGCTCACCGAGCCGGGCCGCAGCCTGGTGGCTACCGCCGGTGTAACGCTGTACACGGTGGGCATTATCAAAACCCTGCCGAACATTCGCAAGTACGTGGCGGTTGACGGCGGCATGTCCGACAACATTCGCACGGCGCTGTACCACGCCGATTACGAGCCGGTCATCGCCAACAAGGCGGGGCAGCCGCGTACCGAGATCGTCACTATTGCGGGCAAGCATTGCGAAAGCGGCGACGCCGTGGTCATCGACATGCCAATCCAGCATCCTGACCTGGGCGATATCGTTGCTGTCTTCGGTACGGGCGCGTACTGCTACACTATGGCAAGCAACTACAACGGCCAGCCGAGGCCGGCCGTCGTGTTCGTGAAGGACGGCGAAGCGCGCGTGGTTACGCGCCGCGAGACGTACGATGATCTGATGAGCCGGGACATTTAGGAAAGGGAGAGCGACATGGCGGTTAAACTTGGCTTGGTAGGCACCGGCACGGTGGGCGGCGGATGCATCGACATCCTGAAGAACCACCGGGAGGACTTCAAGCGCCACTATGGTGTTGACCTGGAACTGGTGCGCGTGTGCTCGCGCAATCCCGAGCAGGCTATCGAACACGGCGTGGAGGATATCTTCACCCAGGATTACCAGGATATTCTCGATGATCCTTCCATCGACATCGTCATCGAGCTGATCGGCGGCACCACCGTGGCGCGCGATGTGGTGCTGGGCGCGCTGCGCGCCGGCAAGAACGTGGTCACGGCCAACAAGGCGCTCATGGCTACGTATGGCGAAGAGGTCATGCACGCTGCGGACCAGGCGAACAAGGAAATCGCGTTCGAGGCGAGCGTGGGCGGCGGCATCCCCATCATCGATCCGATGAAGCACTCCCTTATCTCCAACGAGATCTCGTCGGTCATGGGCATTGTGAACGGCACGACGAACTACATGCTGACCCGCATGGTCGAAGACGGCTTGAGCTACGACGACGCGCTCAAGGAGGCACAGCAGAAGGGCTTCGCCGAGGCGGATCCCACCGCCGACGTGGACGGGTTCGACGCTGCCGCCAAGATTGCCATCCTGGCCTCCATTGCATTCAACTCGCGCGTGACCATCAACGACGTGCACACCGAGGGCATTCGCAACGTAACCACTATGGACTTGGATGCGGCGCGTGACATGGGCTATTGCGTGAAGCTGCTAGCGCTTGCTCACCGTACGGCGCAGGGCATCGACGTGCGCGTGCATCCCACCATGCTGCCGCTGACGCATCAGCTGGCCACGGTCAACGGCGTGTTCAACGCCATTTACGTGACGGGCGATGCCGTGGGCGAGACCATGTTCTTCGGCGAGGGCGCGGGCTCGGGTCCGGCTGCGAGCGCCGTGATGGGCGACGTGCTGGAAGTGGCGCGTCATGTTACGTTGGGCGTGGGGCCGCTTGTGGGCTGCACCTGCACCGACAGCTTGCCCATCGTTCCCATGGAAGAGCTCAAGACCAAGTATTACATCCGCTTCAAGGTAGCCGACCGCTCGGGCGTTCTTGCCTCTATGGCCGGCGTGTTCGCCAAGCATAACGTAAGCGTGTACTCGGTGGTGCAGCGCGGCAAGAAGGAAGGCGGCACGGTGGATCTGGTGTACGTGACGCATACCGCATGCGAAAAGAGCGTGCGCGACGTGCTGGCCGAGATCGCGCAGCTTGACGATATCCTGCGCGAAGAACCCAGCGTCATCCGCGTGGAAGACGAGTAGCGACCGGCTTTTCCAGCTGAGCAAGCTGCGATCCGATTTTCTGACAGCGTATGCAAGCGGCCCCGACGATGTTGATCGTCGGGGCCGCTTCTTGTATCGGAGCGATGCGCGTTGCTCGCGTTTCGAAGCCCTCGTCCGGCTTGATTCTAGTATCATGTTCACCGGAAGATCGTGCGCGGGTGGGCCGCGCCGCATACGGATAAGGAGCCGGGCATGGAGCAGTACAAGCAGGAGTTCATCGAGTTCATGGTAGAGAGCAAGGTGCTCAAGTTCGGCGAGTTCACGCTCAAGAGCGGCCGTAAGTCTCCCTTCTTCATGAACGCCGGCGCCTACGTGACGGGCGATCAGCTGCACCGACTGGGCTTGTACTACGCGCGCGCCATCCATGACAATTTCGGCTTGGACTTCGATGTGGTGTTCGGTCCGGCCTACAAGGGCATCCCCCTGTCGGTGGTTACCGCCATGGGCATTTCCGAGCTGTACGGCAAGGAAGTTCGCTATTGCTCCAACCGCAAAGAGGTCAAGGACCACGGCGCCGATGCGGGCAATCTGCTGGGATCCGACCTGCAAGACGGCGACCGCGTGGTCATGGTCGAGGACGTGACCACCTCCGGCAAGTCCATTGACGAAACGTATCCCGTGCTCAAGGGCGCGGCTGACGTGGACATCAAGGGGCTTATCGTGTCGCTCAACCGCATGGAAGTGGGGAAGGGCGGCGTTGTGACGGCTCAGCAAGAGGTTCAGGAGAAGTACGGGTTCCCCGTGGCGTCCATCGTCAGCATGGCCGAGGTCACCGAGTACCTGTACAACCGCGAAGTGCAGGGAGGCGTGGTCATCGACGACGCCGTGAAGACGGCGCTCGACGCATATTACCAGCAGTACGGCGTGAAGTAGCCAAGTGCCCGCGGTTGCCGGTCCCGGTGTGCAGCGAAGGACGGGGCTCGCTGCTGGACCGCTATCGACAAGGGCCTTGCGCACGAAAAACCGCCCTCGCTGGCAGCTTTTTGCGGTTTGAGGTCGTCGAGCCGGGCAGCGTTTTCATCGTTGCCCGGCTCGCTTTTTGTTTTACCTGGTCACGGCGGCGGATAGCTGAACTGCGCAGATGCAAGCGCTTCTCCTGCGGAGTCAAACGACCTCAAACCGTCAAAACCTGCCAGCGAGGGCGGTTTTTCGTGCGCTGGCAGTCGTAGAACGGCGGGGACCCTTCCCGGCAGCGAGGGCGGGACTTGCGATCTGCGGTTGCTCGCGCGCTTCATGCGTTGCGGAACGCGTGGGCAACGTGCGAACCCGCCATCTTTCAAGCGCCCGAAGGCAGGCGTTGGCTTCGGAGGTAAATATCCTGCAAATTCGCGTTTCCGGTCGCTCGTCCGACGGCGGGGGTTTGCTAAGATTTGCCCGAACAAGAAACCTTGCCGCAGCGACGTGCGTTGGTCGCTCGGCGTATCCGCGAAAGGACCCCCACCATGAACCCATCTTCGATCGGCATCGTGTTCGATTGCGACGGCACGTTGCTCGATTCGATGTGCGTGTGGCGCGAGATGGAAGCCGAGCTTGCGCGCCGCGCGGACGTGACGCTGACTGAGGACGACAAAGACGTGCTGACCACGCTCACCATTCCTGAATGCGGCGCCTTCTTCCATGAGCGATTCGGCTTGGGAGCGTCCGGGAAAGACGTGGAGGACATGGTCGACGAATTCATGCTGGACTTTTATCGCACGCGCGTCGAGGCTCGTGCGGGGGCGCTCGCGTTCGTGCAGGAACTTGCCAGCCGCGGGGTCCGCATGACCGTCGCATCTTCAAGCCCTCAGCTGTATTTGCAAGCTGGCCTGGAGCGTTGCGGGTTTGCTCCGTATTTTGACGCTATCGTGTCGGTGGATGACGTGAACGCGTCGAAGCGCGAACCCGCTGTTTGGGATCGCGCGCGCGAGCTCATGGGCACGCCGCGTTCGTTCACGTGGGGCATGGAGGATTCGGTGTACGCCGTGCACACGCTCAGAAAGGCGGGCTATCGGACGCTCGGCATCTACGACTGCGACGTTTCCGGCACGTACGAAGAGCTCGTCGAATCATGCGATCATGCGGTTCGCACGTTCGACGAGTTGGAGGTGGAAGCGTTCTTGGCTTGGAACGAAGCTCGATAGCAAGTTGCATTGCGGAAGGTTAGCGCCAGGGGTCTTCCTGGTACGTGGGCTCCGGTGCGGGCGGTCGATCGCTGAAAGGGTCGTAGCCGTCGTCGTCTTCAGTTGCCGGGCGAATGAATGGATCCGCCTGTTTTTGGGCGGGGGCGGATCCATCGATCGTCTCCGTGATCGGCGTCGATACCGGTCGCAGCGTGTAGTGCAAAACTCGTTCCTTCGCTTCGTCGCGTTGCTTACTCATGCGAAGAGTCCTCCTCGGTTCCCACTTTGTCCAGATCGTAGGGAGTGGTCTGGTAGACGTAGTAGTTCAGCCAATTCGTGTACAAAAGCTGCGCATGGGCGCGCCATGTTGCCGAGGGCTTTTGCGTTGGGTCGTCGTTGGGGAAGTAGTGCGCAGGCAGCGCCACCCCCATGCCCTTCGCCGCGTCTCGCTCGTATTCTTTCAGAAGCGTATCGTCGTCGTATTCGGGGTGGCCGAACGCGAAAAAGTGACGGCTGTCGACGCTCTTGGCAAGATACACGCCGGCTTCTTCCGATGTCGCGATCAGCTCGAGCTGCGGATGGGCCTCGATGTCTTCGGCTCGCACTTCGGTGTAGCGCGAATGCGGGGCGCGAAACGCGTCGTCGAATCCGCGAACCAAGGGCGACGAGGGCTTGTCCACCTGGTGCTCGAATACGCCTGACAGCTTGTTTTCCAGTTCGTGCTTCTGAATGCCGTAGTGATGGTAAATGCCCGCTTGCGCGCCCCAGCAGATATGGAACACTGAGTGCACGTTGGTCGTCGACCAATCCATGATAGCTGTCAGCTCGTCCCAATAATCCACATGCTCGAAGTCCAGCAGCTCTACGGGCGCACCCGTGATGATCATGCCGTCGTATCGCTTGTCTTTGATCTCGTCGAACGAGGTGTAGAACGTCGATAAGTGCTCGCCGGACACGTTTTTCGCCTCATGGCTGATGGTCTGCAGCAGCTCGACTTCGATTTGCAGCGGCGTGTTCGACAGCTTGCGCATGATTTGGGTTTCGGTGACGATCTTCGTGGGCATGAGGTTCAGTAGCAAGACCTTGAGCGGGCGAATGTCCTGATGCATGGCCCGGTACTCGGTCATGACGAAGATGTTCTCGCCTTCGAGGATGTCGGTGGCGGGCAGGGAATCGGGGATTCTGATGGGCATGATGACCTCGCAATCTCGTCTGCCGCTTCATGCGCTGCGGCGGCGCTCAAGGCCGAGTGTTTTGGCTGAGTGTATGATACCGGATAATCAGATGACCTACCTATCCGAAGAAGAGATAACGCGTTATCGGAACGCCCCATTCCTTTTCCAACCTTCCTCGTTTTTCAGCCATGCCGCGTTCGTCCGGTCGTTCGTCGTGCATTGCGGGGCGAATCCGCCGAGGAAAATGGATACGATAGGGATGCGCTGCGACGTGCGGTGGCAATACGGTGCGAGACGGGAGGAAGCAATGGCGGGAATCGAGACGCTTATTGCGACGAAGGATACCGGGGAGCGTACGCTCTACTGTTTTTTGGCGGGAAGGTTGCGCCTGGAGCCTGAATACGCGCCGTTTGGCTACGACCGGATTCAGCTGTACCTGAACGTGCGCACCGAAAACGATGCGAACGCCGATGCCGCCTCCACCATTATCGCCGACGTCACGCTTACTCAGGGAGATTCCTCGGACGATCACGTGCGCATTATCGATTTCGTTACGCGCAAGGAGGACTTGGGCTGCGGCACGTTCGTACTGGAGGTGCTGTGCCTGATCGCCGATTACTACGGGTGCCGCGGAATCATGGGGGAGCTGTTCGAGGACGACCTGACGCGCAACAAGGAGAAGACGTTCGCGTTCTTCGGCAAACGTGGTTTCGAGGTCTTGTGCCAAGAAGATAACAAGGTTCATCCCTATCGCGTGCAGACCACTACGTATCGCGACCGCTTGCCGGAGGGTATCGTCCTTTCGCTTACGGGGCTGGAAAGCTGATTGCTTCACGTGGTTTCACGGCCCATGATCTGCCCATAGCAAATACTTTCTAGTCCTTCCTCGAACTCTTGAACGCCTGGTTACGCATTTGAGACTATGGCCCAAGAAGGTGATTCTTGAGACGAGGTGAGGATCATGGGGGAGGGTCTTGTGGCAGACGATCGGTCGTTGCTGGGGCGTGCTTTTTCCCTTGCGTCGAGAAAGTCGCAAACGCTCGAATCTATCGCGAAAGCCCTCGACGTTTCTCCCGAGGATCTGTCGTTGTGCTGGATCGTGCTCAATAAGCTGCGCCGCTGCCAGGGCAGAGCGCTGCCCGTTCCCTTCGCCGTGGAACAATCTGCCGCAAGCACTGAAGCGCCGATGACGCAGAATTGGTACGCTCCCACATGGCTTTTGAGCAGCTTGCTTGAAACGTACCAGGTGAACGAAGGTTTGGCTGTTCACTACGCTCGCATTTTGTCGGATCCCGAGGGCGGGCATTACGAGTTGAACCTTGCGGCCGAAGAGGTTGCTGCTGCCGCGCGGTTGGAGTACGGCGCGTCCGACACCTTGCGGTTGAAGCGCGTGTGCGTTCAGGCATGCGAACCTGAAAACGGCGTTGAACTGCTTGTTTCTAATGCCGGAAACATCTTGCTGAACATCGAGGCGTATCGCGGTGAGCCGCTTTCCGCTTCGTTCATCGAGTCTTTGCATGCCAAGCTGGTCGAGGGCATTTCGATCAAAGAGGTATGCGGCGTCGAGTTTCTCGAAGCCGACGTTTCCGAGCGGCGTGCTTTGGCGCTGGAGTCGTTTTGCGCGACCTGCGAAGGAAACCACACGCTGATCAACGCGCTTGTTTCTCTGTACTACTTCAAAACGTTTCGTCTCTTTCCGGCGGGAAATTCCGTGCTCGCCTACATACTGTACTTTATCGTTTTGCATCGGGCTGGATACCACTTCTCCGCCCATATTCCCGTCCTTAAGCTGCTGTACTCCGATGACGAGAACTTCGTCGAGGACCATTGCCTTTCCGGAACGCCCGAAGATCTGGCTGTGGCTTGCGACGGGTACTACGATTGGACGGGTTATTTTGAGCGGGCCGTCGCGCTTGTGGTGGACGAGCAGCGATGGACCATGACCAAGCTTGAGGGGATGCGGCGCCGGCGCGAGCGACTTCGCCTCATTATCGACGCTGACGAGTCGCTGAACTATCGACAAAAGGCGGTCCTGCTCGAGGCCGTTCTGCACAGCAACGCCGAGTTCACGTACGCAATCCACGTCCATCGGTACGGGATATCCTATCCATGTGCTCGAAGCGATTTCGCCCGCCTTCTTGATCTGGGGTTTTTGCGGCAGCATGATGATGGTATTCGGCACTTTTTCGTGGCTTCCGAAAAGTTCCACCTCACGTTTCTGCCTTACTTGCAAGAACACTGCTCCGAGATGTTTCTTCGATACTATCGCGAAGACGGATCGCTCATAGATGAGTTCAAAAGCATCGAGGACGCGTCTCTTGAATACAACCGAGACGTAGGGTTTTACGAAAAGTCCCTGCTGGACAAGACCTATATCGAGCATTACGACCATCGTCGCGCGCAAATCGCAGAATCAGATGGCCCGCAAAGACGCGGACAGTCGAAGGGATAGCTGCGCCAAGCGGCTGCGAACCCATGGCACGAGGGAGGGGTTCGCGGCTTGCTGTGGCGCTGGCCTGCCAAAAGAGGACAACCGGAAGAAAGGAGAATCGGTTTTCGTTTCCCATTGCAAAGGAGGATTTCATGAAGAAAGAAGAATGCGCGGGTTCGCGCCATCGAAGCAAGCCGAAGTTGATCGCCTCCCTCGTGGCAGTAGCTATGGTCGCTTCGTTTGCCGCATGGGGGTGCAGCCCCAAACCTTCGTCGGACGAGCCGGATTCAACCGGGACGAAGGCGGAACCTGCAGCTAGTTCGGGTCCCGATCAGCTTGCAGCCTATAGCGGATTTCCCGAGTCGGGTCGCTTTGTGGACGGCATTGCGTCATTGCCCGAGTTTTACCAGAACACCGAGAAGAACGACGCCAACGCCGAGTCTCGCTCTCCGCGTCGTTACACCGACCGCAACGGTTTTTTGGTGCAGCCGGTTCCTTCCGATGACATCGGATTCAACGACACCTACCTTGACGCAGACAAGCGCGGATGCACCTCGTGCCACACGCTCGAGAACGCGCTCATGAGCTTGCCAACGTACCATCGGCTTATTTTCTTCGGATACAATACCGAGCAGGGATACCAAAATTGCATCGCGTGCCATTCCGAATCCTACTCGGGAAACAAGCTGAGCGACCCCATCCATACGCTGCACATGGGCAGCCCCATGTTCGTCGACAAAGACGGCGGCACGTGCCAGTCCTGCCATTACGTCGATGCGAAAACAGGGACGTTCGAGCGATGGGACGAAGTGAAGTACAACCTGTACAAGGGCATCACCGATTTGAAGGCCGACGAGGCAAAGCCCTCCATCTCGTACGACCAGACCACCATCACACCGCCGGAAAACCGATTCTACAAGACCATCAAAGACGAGCCGAGCCAATGGTTGACCGATGATTCCCAGGTTGACGAATCCATCTACCAGAACTGGGTCGTTTCCATTGACGGCGATTGCGAGAATTCCGTCGAGATGACGCTGCCCGAAATGGAGCAGAAGTTCGGCACCGTGAAGCAGGTCATGAAGATGGACTGCACTATCAACGGCGTGGGCCAGGCTACCATCATGCAGAGCGAGGTGGAGGGCATTCCCGTATCTGCCATCATCAACTATGCGAAGCCCAAAGCGGGTGCCAACATTTTGAGTCCCATCAGCTCCGACGGATACGATTACGCTCAAATGAGCCTCGATTGGCTGCGCGACAACGACGCCATCATCGTGACCAAGATGGACGGCAAGCTGCTCTCCAATTCTCAAGGATATCCTTGCATGATCTGGGTGTATAAGACTTCGGGCGGCAACTTCACGAAGCGCATCTCCAATCTGACGTTCATGACGAAGCCCGCTGACGAACTCAATGACCAGCTGTACGTGGGCCAGTTCACCGACGATCGCACGGGCGAGATCTATTCCAAGCCCAACAGCGGCGTGCTGAACTACCCGACCGGCGTGGTCCTGTCGGGCGATGAGGCCAAGACCGTGCATTTGGAAGGCTTTGCCGATGCATGGGACGAGCCTATCAAGAAGGTTGAATTCTCCTTCGACCATGGAAAAACGTGGACGACGCTCGACACGCCCGACAACAATGCCGATTACTGGACGTATTGGCGCATGGACTTCACGCCGCCGTCTCCGGGTGCGTACCTGCTTGATATTCGCACCACCAGCGTAACGCCCGACGGAGCCGATCGTGTTTGCCAGTACAACACGCAATTCATGTTCACGGTAGAGTAGAGAGGAGTCGACATGAAAACGAAGATGCAGCACGGTCGCACGACGCTCTCCGCTTTGGCCGGTTTGACCATGGTTGCTTCGATGGCGGCCGCGCCGGTTGCTCTCGCGTCCGAGACGGATGCTTCGACATCGCGTCCCGCTGGCGAAAACGAGGCGCGGACCTACGGTGCGCCGATCGAGAACGTGCAGGTCACTGATACTGTAGTCAAGGGCGAATTCTCGTATGACCAGGGTGCCATTACGCCGAACGCCCTCATCAAAACACTGTTTCAACGGGCTACGAACGCCTTGTGCGGAGCATCCGTCGATCTTGCGGTCGACAATCCCCTTGGTTGGCAGCTGTCGGTTTCAGGGGACGTGCAGTCAGCGTTCACCGCTTCGGTTGGCGATCTTGCCAAGGAGGAGTCCACGAACAAGGTGATGTCATGCACCTGCGGCGGGAATCCGGTTGGCGGGCGCGCAACCATCACGGCCGACGTGAAGGGCATTCCCGTGGAGCACTTGCTAAGCCGTGCGTCCGTGCAGCCGGGAGCGAACACGGTGACGTTCGTTTCTTCCGACGGTGCCGAAGTTTCGTTCTCTTTGGGCTACGTGCTGGGGCATCATGCGGTGCTGAGCTATCAGATCAACGACGAAGACCTGTCCGCTTCCGTAGGCGGCAATAACCAGCTTTGGATGACGAAAACGCCTGCAAACTACTTCGTTCGCGACATTGCGAGCATCGTGGTCTCCACGCAGGAGCAGCCTCCTGCGGATCCAGGGCTTTCCGACGCTCACCCCAACAGCCCCAATATTGGCGTGTTGGCAGGCGTTCAGGAATAGGTGGAGCCATGATCGTTCCTATGCAGGTGGAGGCCGGGAAGCCGGTGACGTTGAGCGGATACGCCGAAGACTACGGAAACCAGATTTCATCGGTGCAGTTTTCGTTGGACAACGGTCGGAACTGGACTACGTTCGACGTTTCCGACTCTGCTCCCGAATTGTCCGTTCAATGGAGCTTCTCGTACACGCCGCCTAAGCCTGGTTTCTATCGTCTGCTGGTTCGATCTGTTGCCGAGGACGGGACGGCGAGTCCCCTGGCCGACGTAGCGGAGTTCACGGCTACCTGATGAAATTGCTTGGCGGATTGCCGAAACGGCCCCGGATCGTCCGGGGCCGTTTCTATGCGTTTGAAAACAGATAGCCCGGTTATTCCATAAACAGATTGCAGGTTATCGGAAAGACACGGCTACCAAGCGCGTTGCAGTGCTCGGTATAATGAGCCGGACACATTTCCCGGACCCTTGCGATGAGGAGCCTTTATGAGTGAAAGCATAAGCACGACCTGCGTACAGGGGGGCTACCGTCCCGGCGACGGCGAACCTCGGCAGATTCCCATTTACCAGTCCACCACCTGGAAATACGATACGAGCGAGCACATGGGCAAGCTGTTCGACTTGGAAGAAGCAGGGTATTTCTATACGCGTCTGCAAAATCCCACCAACGATTTCGTGGCGGCCAAGATCGCCGAGCTTGAGGGCGGCACGGCGGCTATGCTCACTTCGTCGGGACAGGCGGCAAACTTTTTCGCGGTGTTCAACATCGCCGGTTGCGGCGACCATATTGTGGCCAGTTCGGCAATCTACGGCGGTACTTACAATTTGCTGGCGGTCACCATGAAGCGCATGGGACTGGAGTGCACGTTCGTGTCTCCCGATTGCACCGACGAAGAGCTCGAGGCTGCTTTCCGTTCGAACACGAAGGCCGTATTCGGAGAAACCATCGCAAACCCCGCCTTGTCCGTGCTTGACATCGAGCGTTTTGCCGCGGCGGCACATGCGCACGGCGTGCCGCTTATCGTGGACAACACGTTCCCCACGCCGGTGAACTGCCGTCCCATTGAGTGGGGCGCCGACATCGTCACCCATTCCACCACGAAGTACATGGACGGTCACGGAGCGAGCGTCGGCGGGGCTATCGTTGATTCTGGAAGGTTCGACTGGACCGCGCATGCTGACAAGTTCCCCGGTTTGTGCGAACCGGACGAAAGCTACCACGGAGTAACGTACACCGAGCGTTTCGGTTTGGCCGGTGCGTTCATCACGAAGGCGACGGCGCAGCTCATGCGCGATTTCGGGTGCACACAGTCGCCGCAAAACGCCTTCCTCGTCAATATGGGGTTGGAAAGCCTGCACCTGCGCATGGCGCAGCACAATGCCAACGGGCTTGCGCTGGCCGAATTCTTGGCGCAGCATCCAAAAGTGGCGTGGGTGCGCTATCCGGGCCTCAAGGGCGATGCCGAATACGAACTTTCCCAGAAGTACCTTTCCCATGGCGCAAGCGGCGTGGTCAGCTTTGGCGTTGCCGGCGGTCGGGCGGCAGCGGAGACGTTCATGAAAAACCTCAAGTTGGCCCAGATCGCTACGCACGTGGCAGATGCGCGGACCTGCGTGTTGCACCCGGCGAACGCGACGCATCGCCAAATGAACGATGCGGAGCTGGCGGCCGCCGGCATCACCGCCGATCTCATTCGCTTGTCGTGCGGTATCGAAGGCACGGGCGATCTTGTCGCCGATGTCGAACAGGCTCTTGCCGCAGTGTAGACGCGCCGCATTTTAGGCAAGCGAGAAGAATTCCAAGCATCGCGAAACGCAGGACGCTCGAAAAACGAGCGCCTGCGTTTCTTTTTCGGCGAGGTAGAGTTCGAAATCGGACGGCTTCTTGCTGAATTCCCCTCCGGTCGACGGCCAAGGCTCGGTATACTGTTTTTCATGGAAAACCGCAAAGAGCATATGGTCGCGCTGTCTGATATCCCCGTCGAGTTTGCCCAGTTGAAGTGCACTGACGAGGGGATAAGGCCACTTGTTGCCAACGATGAGTTTTTCGCTTTGATGGGTTGCGTTCGCGCACCCGGAGAGCTTTATCCCGAAGCCCTGCTTGCCACGTCTGGTTGGGATCAGTTTTCCGAGCGCCTGCGGATTGGCATCGAAGCGGGCGAAACCATAATCGAAATCGAAGTTCCTCAAGAAACCCTTGATGGATCTGTCCTCCGGGTTCGAACGCGTTGCAAGTACGACCCCGATCGACGAATCGCCTCATGCAGCGTACTGGACGTGACGTCGTGGTTGGAGACGCGCAGACGCTTGCGCATGAGCGAGGATGCTTTTCGGGTCGCCGTCGAAATGAGCGGCAAGATCATTGCGGTTTTCGACACCGTCGAGCGAGCGCTGCTTTTGCAGAATGTTTCCGGCGGAAGGCTGATCGAGCCTATCCGCTACGAGGACGTTCCCGATAGTCTGGTAACGCGAGGGCTGGTTGCCCCCGAAGGGGTCGATGCGTTTTTGGGGCTGTACCACGATATCGATAGGGGCGTTCCTCATGGAACGGCGGTCATCCGCATGCGCAGGTCTGTTTCCGGCGATTTTCGGTGGTATCAGGTTGATTATACGCTGGTGACCGATGATGAGGGCAATCCCGCTTCAGCGGTTATCTCGTTTTGGGACGTGACCGAGCGGCGCGAGCTCGAGCACGCGCAGAAGACGCGCGCGGAACGGGATTCCTTGACAGGCGTTTTGAACCGGGCTACGTTCGAGGCGCTGTCCTCTCAGCTTATCCGGGAATCAGAAGACCAGGTCAACCATGCTTTCATTATGGCCGATCTGGATGGCTTCAAGATGACGAACGATTCGCTCGGCCATGCGGTGGGCGACCTTGTGCTGGTGTGGTCGGTAGAGGCGCTTTCCGAGGCCGTTCGTCATGGCGATATGGTTGGGCGCATAGGCGGCGACGAGTTCATGGTGTGCTTGCGCGGCATTTCGTCGCGCGAGGTCATCGAGGCCATTGCACGGCGCATGTGCGCGGCCGTGTCGGAGATGGCCTCCAACGATCCGCGACGCCGAGACTATCCTACCGTGAGCTTGGGCATCGCTCGGTTCCCGCGCGACGGCGCCACATACGAAGAGCTGTACCGCAACGCCGATGCGGCCATGTACCGAGCCAAGCGCAGCGGCGGCAATACGTGGGAGTTCTTCTCGTAAATCGTTCACCCTCCCAGGCGCAGCCAGGCTTGCGGTCCTATTCCCAGCCCGGCTTTCCAACTCCTCCTTGCTCGATGGTGTCGAGCAACCCTTGACGATCGAATACGCCCACCTTGCGGTAGATATTGCTTACATGGTGCTTCGCGGTGCCCTGGGCGATGGACAATTCGTCGCAGATATAGCGGACCGTACGTCCGCGCGCCAGCAGGACCAGCACTTCTCCTTCGCGGTTCGTCAGTCGGCACATTGCCGCGATGCGCGCGCATTTTTGCTCAAGGCTCGTGTCGGTCGCTGTGCGCGGCGTGGCATACAGTCTCTGCACGTCGGTCTGCGTGAAAAACAGCATGCCCACCAATGTCAGAATGAGCACGCCTACAAGGAACACGTCGGTTCTCAAGGCGCCGGACCATATCGATGGCTGTTGCAGCACGTCAGCGGCGAACGATCCCGCAAGCGTGCCCGTTCGCGCGCAGAAGATGACCAGCCCGAACGAAAGCGCCACGGGAATGCGCGCGCGGAAAGCAACGTCGGTAGATACCAGCATCATGAACATATCCAGGCAGTACACACCCATGATGATGAGCCCCGCTCCTATAAAGCGATAAGGGGCGGATAGAAGAAGCAAGAGGACAAGGCCTGCGACCATGGCGGGAATAACGGGACGGTACAACGCGATGGGCTCGGCGAACGACGGTGCCGCCACCATGGAAAGCGTGATGGCGCCTATGCCGCCTCCTGCCAAAATGAGCGCTTTCGCGATGAACGAAGCGTCTCCGTCGGCAAACGTGTTGGCCATTCCCTGCGACATGCCGTACACAACGCTTATGATAAGGATGCATGTGAGGACCCGAGGTACCGGTATTGTTTTTATATCAAGCGGCAGCACGGAAGGCTCTCTGCGCGGTTCCTTTTTACAGGCTTTCAAAACGGCTGCCGACACCAGGGGCATTGCGGCGTTGAAGGCTACGGCTGCCCACTGCGGAAGCGCGTATGCTGCGAAAAACAGCGCGAAGGCAAACGTGTACGACACGTATAGATGACGCCCTACGCGGCCGGTGGCAAGCGCGCTCCATAATTCTCCCCACATGACAAGCAGCAACGCATTGCCGAACGCTACGGCGAGCGCCCCTGCTAAAAATGCAGAGAAGCCAATCGGACCGACCCCGAACGTCAGGGCGAGGGGGATGACGACCGATCCTGTTGCGGTCAGCCCTCCTGCGGCTGCAAAGCAGCTACGTCGGGTGAGAAACGGGGCGTGCCACCGAGCTGCGAGCATTACGGCTAGGTATCCCATCGCGGTAAGAGCGAGTATCCATAGCAAAGCATTGCCGGCGAAAGAGAATCGTTCTGCATCGGGAATGAGCGTGGCGGTGCACATGCTGATCATTTGCCAAGCCTGCCAGAATCCCAGGCCCAGCAAACGCCATCCTGAGAATCGCTCGCCCTCTTGGTTCAACCGTGCTTCGCCCATGCGTACTCCGTTTCGCTTCCCCCTGGCCTCCCTCTTCAAAGCTAGCAAAACCGTGGGACAGGTGCAAGTTGCGTGCGGGAAATCCTATGGTCCGATGTGGCCCATAAGCCGTTTTCCTGCGAAAATGGGCCGCTTTGTTCGATGACTGCGCATCCCGGAAGACCCATGATGACCTCAAGCGCAGACGGAGGGATCTGCGAATGAATCGAAAGGGGTTCGTATGTCCGAGCATGTGAAAAGCGGCCTATCGCGCCGTGCGTTTCTAGGCCTGGGTGCTACGGCTGCCGTTGCGGCGGGCGCAGCGGGTCTTGCTGGTTGTGCGCCTGCGGCGGGCGGGGCGTCAGACTCGAAGGCTTCTACGACGGATGATTCCGCCGCAGGGAAGTCTGCGTACGCTTGGGAAGTTGCGCCGGAGCCCATTACCGATATCGCGTCCACGGTAGACACGGACATCTTGGTTATCGGCGCGGGCCTGGCCGGATGCGCGACCGCTGCGGCGGCTGCCGAAAAAGGCGGCAAGGTCACGGTGGTCGAGAAGACGTCCAGTTGGAACGGCCGCGGCGGCGGCTTCGGCGCCATCAACTCGCACTACATGGACGAACTGGGCATCAAGGTCGATCGCGTGAACGCCAAGCAGCACTGGATCGCGCAGTGCGCAAGCCGTGCGAACGAAGATTTGATTTCCAAGTTCTTCAACCATTCCGAAGAAGCATCGAACTGGCTTTTGGCCAAGGCTGAAGCGTTGGGCGGCTCGGCCATGGTGGGCGCGTTCTACAGCCATGACGACGTGTACGCCGAGCAGCCGGGTTACCACATGCTCCGAATCCCCGAGGAAGCCGGCCTCAAGTCCACCGGGTTCGCCGGCGCCGAGCTGTGCTACAACGACGCCGTGCGCGATGGCGCCCAGTTCGTCTTCGACGCGCCGGCCGTGCAGCTGGTAAAAGACGGCTCTCGGGTGACGGGCTGCATCTGCGAGACGAAGGACGGCTACGTGCAGTACAACGCAAGCAAGGGCGTAGTGCTGTGCACGGGCGACATCGGCGGCGATGCGGAGATGGTCAAGGCGTACGCGCCGATCTGCGCCGAGTACGGACAGCCGCGCAGCCAGTACACCCCGATGGGCGTGAACACGGGCGACGGCCACAAGATGGGCATGTGGGCCGGTGCGCAGCTGCAGGACCTACCGCTTCCCACGATGATGCATCCGCAGGCGTTTTGCTGGTTCCACGGGCCGTTCCTGTTCGTGAACGACAACGGCGAGCGCTTCATGTGCGAAGATACCTGGGTGCAAGGCAAGTCGCTCGCCATCAATCGCCAGCCCAACGGCGAAGCGTGGTCCGTGTTCGACGCCAACTGGAAGACCGACCTGGTGAACGGTCTGCCCTACGGCGGCGGTATGTTCTGGGATTCGTTCCGCCCCTACGGCAGCGACCTGGAGCTGGCTCCGCAGTACTTCGAGACGCAAATCCCCAAGTACATCGAGCAGGGCATTGCCTATCAGGCAGACACTCTGGACGACCTTGCCAAGAAGATCGGCTGCGACGCCGCTGCGCTCAAGGCCACGGTCGATCGCTACAACGGCATGTGCGAAGTGGGCGAGGACACCGACTACTACAAGAAGCCCGTGTTCCTGACCCCCGTGAAGGAAGGCCCGTTCTACGCGCTCAAAGTCGGCCCGGCATTGCTTGCCATCCCGGGCGGCCTGCGCACGAACGTCGACTTCCAGTGCCTCGATGCGGAAGGCAAGGCCATCGAAGGCCTTTACGCGCTCGGCAATGTGCAAGGCGACATCTGCGCGGTTGACTATCCCATCAACGTTGCCGGCAACAGCCACGGTCGCTGCATCACGTACGGTTACGTTTTGGGACACGAGTTGGCTCAGGCATAGGCCTTTCCGTCAATCCGATTTCCCGGCCCCTCCCTCGGTCCCTCGCGCTTCGGCGCGGGGGACCGCTTGCGTGTCCGACGTCGCCCTGCAGAGCGGATCGTTGCCCGCGTTGCCTGCCCAGGGGCTCGGCCGTTCTTTCTTTATGCAAATAGCGCGCAGCGTCATGATTATTCGTTGACTTCTGGGGTATTCCCTGTTTACAATGCAAAGGTTCGCTTTCGAAAGCCCCGTGCATGCAGTAAGAAGCGGAAGCGCGAACCAGGGAGTCCAGACCTTAGGTTGCGCGTCGGCGTAGGAACCCGACATCCGATCTACCTGCACTTTTGAAACCGATCATTCGCCGCGAAGCGGTTGGTTCGCTTTGCCGAGCCGCTGAAGAGCGACGGAAATCCCGCCCCGCACGGCGGGGTAGGACAGGATTTTGGAGGAAGATAGTGAAGACGTATTACGCGAAGCCCAACGAAGTTGAGCGCGAGTGGGTCTTGATCGACGCAGAGAACCAGGTTCTCGGTCGCGTCGCTGCAAAGGCTGCTCATATTCTCAAGGGCAAGCACAAGCCGCAGTACACGCCGCATGTCGACACCGGTGACTTCGTGGTCATCATCAACGTGGACAAGATCCGCGTGACGGGCACGAAGGCTCAGTCCAAGAGCTATTACCGTCACAGTGGTTTCCCCGGCGGGCTGAAGTCCGAGACCTTTGAAGAGGCCATGGCAAAGCATCCCGAGCGCGTTATCGAGCATGCTGTCAAGGGCATGCTGCCGAAGAACACGCTTGGTCGCGCCATGGGCAAGAAGCTCAAGGTGTACACGGGTGCGGAGCATCCGCACATGGCTCAGCAGCCCCGCAAGATCGAGATGGAGGGTTAACCCATGGCAGGTGAAGCTTTGTACTACGGCACCGGCCGTCGCAAGAACGCTGTTGCGCGCGTGCGCCTCGTTCCCGGCACCGGCAAGATGACCATCAACGGCCGCGAAGCTGCGCAGTACTTCGGTCGCGAGGCTTTGGTCGATTACGCCAAGACGCCGTTCAAGGTTACGGACACGGTGGACCACTTCGACGTTATCGCCATTCTGAACGGTGGCGGCATCTCGGGTCAGGCCGGCGCTCTGCGTCACGGCATCTCCCGCGCGCTGCTTTCCGCTGGCGATTATCGCGCCGAGCTCAAGAAGGCTGGCTTCCTGACGCGCGACTCCCGTATGGTGGAGCGCAAGAAGTACGGTCTCAAGAAGGCCCGCAAGCGCCCGCAGTTCTCGAAGCGCTAAGTCGTATTTGCGAACAGCATGTCTTTGCAAAGCCCGTCTCGTTCGAGGCGGGCTTTTTCTGTATATAGGTAGGGCGAGACTGCGGACGGGTGAAGCTATGCGATTTCGCGCGATTCCCGAAAAGGGCCTTGCGTCGCGTCCCGGCTTCCCGTAATATGCTCCCTCCGCGCTTCCCGAGGGGAGGGCGCGGCTGCAACCCGCGGTTCCTCGCAAGGCGGACGAAGCCTCGACGGGAACGGGCGAAGAACTTTTTCGAAAAAAGTTCTTGACGCCGGGCGGGGGCACGGGTAGTATGTCTCCTTGCGCTTCGGGCTTCGGCCCCAGGCGGAGAACCTTGAAAACCGGATACTGAGAAGCAGAACAAGCGAGAAAAAAGCCAAGTGAACGGATCCGCATGAGACGGACCCCGGCCGGCCGCGGACCCCTCGGGGGAGCGGGCGGCGGGAAACCAAGATCGAACGCGGCAGCGATGCCGCACTCTTTTAAACGGAGAGTTTGATCCTGGCTCAGGATGAACGCTGGCGGCGTGCCTAACACATGCAAGTCGAACGGTTAAGCCACCTTCGGGTGGGCATACAGTGGCGAACGGGTGAGTAACACGTGACCAACCTGCCCCTTGCTCCGGGACAACCTCGGGAAACCGAGGCTAATACCGGATGCTCCGGCCCCTCCGCATGGAGGGGCCGGGAAAGCCTCGAGCGGCAAGGGATGGGGTCGCGGCCCATCAGGTAGACGGCGGGGTAGCGGCCCACCGTGCTTTCGACGGGTAGCCGGGTTGAGAGACCGACCGGCCACATTGGGACTGAGATACGGCCCAGACTCCTACGGGAGGCAGCAGTGGGGAATTTTGCGCAATGGGGGCAACCCTGACGCAGCAACGCCGCGTGCGGGACGACGGCCTTCGGGTTGTAAACCGCTTTCAGCAGGGAAGACCGACGACGGTACCTGCAGAAGAAGCCCCGGCTAACTACGTGCCAGCAGCCGCGGTAATACGTAGGGGGCGAGCGTTATCCGGATTCATTGGGCGTAAAGCGCGCGTAGGCGGCGCGCCAAGCGGAACCTCTAACCTCGGGGCTCAACCTCGAGCCGGGTTCCGAACTGGCGCGCTCGAGTTCGGTAGAGGCAGGCGGAATTCCCGGTGTAGCGGTGGAATGCGCAGATATCGGGAAGAACACCGATGGCGAAGGCAGCCTGCTGGGCCGACACTGACGCTGAGGTGCGAAAGCTAGGGGAGCGAACAGGATTAGATACCCTGGTAGTCCTAGCCGTAAACGATGGACGCTAGGTGTGGGGAGGATCGCCTCTCCGTGCCGAAGCCAACGCATTAAGCGTCCCGCCTGGGGAGTACGGCCGCAAGGCTAAAACTCAAAGGAATTGACGGGGGCCCGCACAAGCAGCGGAGCATGTGGCTTAATTCGAAGCAACGCGAAGAACCTTACCAGGGCTTGACATGCGAGTGAAGCCGGGGAGACCCGGTGGCCGAGAGGAGCTCGCGCAGGTGGTGCATGGCTGTCGTCAGCTCGTGTCGTGAGATGTTGGGTTAAGTCCCGCAACGAGCGCAACCCCTGCCGTATGTTGCCAGCATTGAGTTGGGGACTCATACGGGACTGCCGGCGTCAAGCCGGAGGAAGGTGGGGACGACGTCAAGTCATCATGCCCTTTATGCCCTGGGCTGCACACGTGCTACAATGGCCGGTACAACGGGCTGCGACCTGGCGACAGGAAGCGAATCCCTCAAAGCCGGCCCCAGTTCGGATCGGAGGCTGCAACCCGCCTCCGTGAAGTCGGAGTTGCTAGTAATCGCGGATCAGCATGCCGCGGTGAATACGTTCCCGGGCCTTGTACACACCGCCCGTCACACCACCCGAGTCGTCTGCACCCGAAGCCGCCGGCCGAACCCGAAAGGGGCGGAGGCGTCGAAGGTGTGGAGGGTAAGGGGGGTGAAGTCGTAACAAGGTAGCCGTACCGGAAGGTGCGGCTGGATCACCTCCTTTCTAGGGAGACACTCAGGTGTCCGACGAGGTCGAGCGAAGCTCCCTCGCCTGGATGGAAAAGAAACAGAAACGGAAGACCCGTCCGCGGGCCCGTCGCGAAGGCCCTCTCGCATCCCGCTCTCTCAGCATCCGGCTTCCGAGGCTCTCGAAGCCTCGGGAAGGCGAGCGCCTTCCCGCGCACCTTGACAGTTGCATAGCGTTTAAAGTGACAAAGAAGATCTTCATCACATGCATATCACCGATTCCATCGGGTGGTCTGTCAAAGTAATGGAGCATCTATCACGATCGCGAATACATCGATATGGATACCCAAAAACCATACTGAACGAGATCCGAAGAGACGAAGATACTAAGGGCGCACGGCGGATGCCTTGGCACAGGAAGTCGACGAAGGACGCGGCAAGCTGCGATAAGCTGCGGGGAGGGGCAAACACCCTTTGATCCGCAGGTCTCCGAATGGGGGAACCCAGCAGGGGTCATGCCCTGCTATCCCCGCCTGAACGAAATAGGGCGGCGGAAGGCAACCCGGGGAACTGAAACATCTAAGTACCCGGAGGAAGAGAAATCAACCGAGATCGCGGGAGTAGCGGCGAGCGAAACCGCGCGAGCCCAAACCCATGCATGTGTAAGCTTGAGGGCGTTGCTGCATGAGGGGTTGCGGGACCGAGCATCCCATGGGCCTCAGACCATGGGCGGAGTGACAAAGGGGCGCGGCAGCGGAACGGCCTGGGAAGGCCGGCGGAACAGGGTGAGAGCCCCGTACGCGAAGCCCCGCCCCCTCCGAGCGCGGCACCCGAGTAGCGCCGGGCACGTGAAACCCGGTGCGAAGCTGGGGGGACCACCCTCCAAGGCTAAACACTCTCCTGTGACCGATAGCGAACCAGTACCGTGAGGGAAAGGTGAAAAGCACCCCGAGAGGGGAGTGAAACAGTACCTGAAACCGTGCGCCTACAAGCAGTCGGAGCAGCCTATGCGCTGTGACGGCGTGCCTTTTGTAGAATGAGCCAGCGAGTTGCGGTATGCGGCGAGGTTAAGCTTTTAAGCGAGCCGCAGTGAAAGCGAGCCTTTAAGATGGCGTTTTAGTCGCATGCTGCAGACGCGAAGCCGGGTGAGCTATCCATGGGCAGGCTGAAGCGGGGGTAAGACCCCGTGGAGGGCCGAACCCACTTCGGTTGAAAACGGAGGGGATGACCCGTGGATAGGGGTGAAAGGCCAATCAAACCCGGAGATATCTCGTTCTCCCCGAAATAGCTTTAGGGCTAGCCTCGGACGTTCAATGGCGGCGGTAGAGCACTGGATCCTCGAGGGGGCTTCACCGCCTACCGACAGGAACCAAACTCCGAATGCCGCCATTTCAGAGTCCGGGAGTCAGAACATGTGGGCTAAGCTGTGTGTTCGAGAGGGAAACAGCCCAGACCGCCTGCTAAGGTCCCCAAATCCATGCTGAGTGGCAAAGGATGTGCGTTTGCCTAGACAACCAGGATGTTGGCTTAGAAGCAGCCATGCATTTAAAGAGTGCGTAACAGCTCACTGGTCAAGTGGACATGCGCCGACAATTCACGGGGCTAAGCATGGTACCGAAGCAGCGGACTAATTTCATTAGTGGTAGGGGAGCTTTCCACGGGGGGCGAAGCCGCAGGGCGACCTGCGGTGGACCGCGTGGAAGTGAGAATGCTGGCATGAGTAACGAGAGCGGCGCGAGAAACGCCGCCGCCGTAAGCCTAAGGGTTCCTGGGCAAGGCTAATCCTCCCAGGGTCAGTCGGGAGCTAAGGCGAGGCCGGAAGGCGTAGCCGATGCACAACAGGCGGACATTCCTGTACCGCCGATGGACCGTCATCACCGATGGGGCGACGGAGAAGGGTAGCCGAGCGGGGTTCTGGACGTCCCCGTGAAAGCGCGTAGGGAGCGCGGCATGGAAACCAGCCGCGCATGCATCCCGAGACGCGAGACGAAGCCTTTTGGCGAAGTCGGCGAGCCCATGCTTCCGAGAAAAACCTCTAGGAAGGGACATCGGCGCCCGTACCAAAACCGACACAGGTGGGCGGGTAGAGCATACCGAGGCGATCGGGAGAACCATGGTTAAGGAACTCGGCATACTGACTCCGTAACTTCGGGAGAAGGAGTGCCCCTGGCGGTGAAGGACCTCGCGTCCGGAGCGGCCGGGGGTCGCAGCGAAACGGCCCAAGCGACTGTTTATCAAAAACACAGGACTCTGCAAAGCCGCAAGGCGACGTATAGGGTCTGACGCCTGCCCGGTGCTGGAAGGTTACGCGGATGGGTCAGCCGCAAGGCGAAGCCCTGAAGCCAAGCCCCAGTAAACGGCGGCCGTAACTATAACGGTCCTAAGGTAGCGAAATTCCTTGTCGGGTAAGTTCCGACCTGCACGAATGGCGTAACGATTTGGGCGCTGTCTCAACCATGGACCCGGTGAAATTGTATTATTCGTGAAGATGCGAATTACCTGCGGAAGGACGGAAAGACCCCGTGAACCTTTACTGCAGCTTGACATTGATCGTTGGCTCGGCGCGTAGAGGATAGGCAGGAGGCTTCGAAGCGGGGACGCCAGTTCCCGTGGAGCCGGCCTTGGAATACTGCCCTCGTCGCGTCGGCGATCTAACCTGCGGCCGTGATCCGGCGCAGGGACCGTGTCAGGCGGGTAGTTTGACTGGGGCGGTCGCCTCCTAAAGAGTAACGGAGGCGCGCAAAGGTCCGCTCAGGACGGTTGGCAATCGTCTGCAGAGCGCAAGAGTGCAAGCGGGCTTGACTGCGAGACGTACAGGTCGAGCAGGGAGGAAACTCGGTTCTAGTGATCCGGCGGCCCAGAGTGGAATGGCCGTCGCTCAACGGATAAAAGGTACTCCGGGGATAACAGGCTGATCTTGCCCAAGAGTCCACATCGACGGCAAGGTTTGGCACCTCGATGTCGGCTCATCGCATCCTGGGGCTGAAGTCGGTCCCAAGGGTATGGCTGTTCGCCATTTAAAGCGGTACGCGAGCTGGGTTCAGAACGTCGTGAGACAGTTCGGTCCCTATCCTCCGCAGGCGCAAGAGGATTGAGGAGGTCTGCCCCTAGTACGAGAGGACCGGGGTGGACGGACCTCTGGTGCAGCAGTTGTCGACCAACGGCACGGCTGCCTAGCTACGTCCGGCACGGATAACCGCTGAAAGCATCTAAGTGGGAAGCCGTCTCCAAGATGAGTCCTCTTTTCGGTAAGGGCCCAGGCAGAACACCTGGTCGATAGGCCGCAGGTGCAAGGCGAGCGATCGCCTCAGCCGAGCGGTACTAATAGCCCGAGCTCTTCGTCTTCACACATTGGAGCTTGTTCGCGGTCCGTCACGACCGAACGCTGTGCAACCGCCAGGGTGGCGCGGAGAGCGCGCCCTGCGGCATAGAAGCCGCGCGGAGCCCAAGCGCCCTGCGCGAGCGCGACCTTGGAGGCGGGGATCACCCGGTCCCATTCCGAACCCGGAAGTTAAGACCGCCATCGCCGAAAGTACTGCAGCGCAAGGCTGTGGGAGGATAGGACGTCGCGCTCGCGCAGGGCGCTCGGCGTATTCCGCCGAGACCCAGGGGCCCCGGAGCCGTAACAGGTTCCGGGGCCCTTTCTGCGCTTGAGGGGATGGGCGCGATGCTGCGCGCACCGCGCCGGGAAGGCCGCGAACGTGAGAAGGAGGAGTGTGCGCATGCTGCAAGCGAGGACGGCTCGGTCGGACGAGTTCGATCGCGTCATGGCGTTCTACACCAGAATGATCGACGAGATGCGCGGCACGGATTTCGACGTGCGTTGGAAGCACGGAGAGCATCCGTCGCCCGCGTTCTTGCGCGCATCGGTCGATGCGGGCGAGGTGTACCTTGTCGAGGCTCCTGAAGACGGCGCGATCGCTTCCGCCATGGTGCTGAACGGGAGCGGGGCTTCAGGTTACGAGAACGTTCCGTGGCGCGTATCCGCCGACCTGAGCGAGGTCTCGGTAATCCATGTGCTGGCTACCCTGCCCGCGTACCATGGGCGAGGATGCGCCCGCGCTTTGCTGAACGGCGGTATAGCCGCCGCGCGGGCGCACGGGAAGAAGGCCCTGCGCTTGGATACGTTTGCGGATAACGAACGATCTCATCGGCTGTACGAATCATGCGGGTTTCAGAAAGTGGGAATCCATGACCTTTTCTATGACGACTTGGGTACGGTAGGGTTCGTTCTGTACGAACTTGCGCTGTAGTGCGCTCGATTGAACTCTGCTACCTCCAATTGCGCGTTGTTGCCGCGGGGCCGGCTTTGCGGGAGAATGGTCTGCGTGTATACCATGAAAGCGTGGGAGGGCGTCTCTCGGCTAGGCTCGCAGCCTGATCGCGGAAGGCAACGGAGATGAAAAAACTCGGGTCGATCATTCTTGCATGCGCCTTTGCGTGCGCATTGACGGCGATGGGCGCAGGGCTTGCGTTTGCAGATGAATCGCCCGATCGTGCTCCTTTGCGCGTGCTGTTTCCTCAAGTTGAAGGATTCTCCATGACGGACGAGGACGGCTCTCATCGCGGGCTGGTTGTTGACTATCTGAATGAAATCGCGAAGTACACCGGCTGGGAATACGAGTACGTGACCGTTTCGGACGATTTCGCATTAAGCAACTTTACGTCGGGCGAGTACGATCTTTTAGGCGGCACGTACTACGTTGCTGCGGCTGCGTCGCGGATAGCCTATCCTGAATACAGCTGCGGCCCTTCGAAATCGGTGCTGTTCTCGCGATGGGATGACGGGAGTATTCGCGGATACGATTATGCTGATTTGAACGGCAAAACGATTGCCGTGTCGGCTCGAGCTACAGAAAACGTACGGCGGTTAGAAGGCTTTCTGGCTACGGAGAATATCGACTGTACGATTAAGAAGTACACGATTGATGAGTTCGTCGACGGGTCCCTGGAGTACCTGCTTGATAGCGGGGAGGTCGACTTGCTGTTGGGAAACGCCGTTGACAATACGGGTGCTTATCGCCCTGCTGCGATTTTTGATGGGCAGCCTCATTATTTGGTGACGACCCCCGAAAACCAAGACGTGCTAGATGGTCTGAACTGGGCCCTGGAGCATATTATGGAGGCGAATCCTAACTTCGCGGAAGAGGCGTACGCTAGAAACTTTCCCGACGCAGACATCAACATGTATCGCGTTAACCATCAAGAGCGCCTGTACGTAGAGAAAAAGAAATCGATAACAGTGGCGCTTCCTTGCGACTATAGCCCTTTGAGCGTAGGCGGCAACTCGGAGGACGGTCGGGTTGGGGGCGTGGTCTATCGATTCCTCGATAGGATCGAGGCGTTTTCCGGCTTGAACGTTGATTGTCTGTACGTCGAATCGTACAGTGCTGCTCTCGACGCGCTGCGCAGTGGCCAGGTGGATATGCTGGGCTTTTTCTTGGGCGACGAAGACGATGCGGCACAAGCCGGCTTGGCTCTGTCCTCCTCGTATGCGACATTCAGCAATCTGGTTGCTCGCAACAAGCTTGTTGCGTATCCTTCTGAGAATTTGCGCTATGTCGCGCTTGAGGGTACGCAGATTCCCAGCGATGTGCCGACGGGGGATGTGCGCTACGTCAAGAGCGAGCACGAAGCGCTTAATATGGTGGATAAGGGTCAGGCTGACGTTGTGTTCGGTTTGTCCGTTCAAATCGAGGGCGCGATGCAGCAGGGGGTGTACTCCAACGTCGTCCCGGTCTCTTTAACGGGCAGCGCGACCGATATCTGCTTCGCACTGCCGCGTCCGGCAGATCCCGATCTTCTGACTATCGTGAACAAGAGCCTTAACAGCATGTCCGTCAACGAAAAGGCGGCGGCGGTTGAGGAGAATCGAATAACTGCGGGGTACGGTACCCTTACGCTGGTTGACTACTTGAGCGCAAATCCAATGCTGGTTGCCGGCCTGGCTGCTGTGACGGTGCTTCTGATTCTGGCTATTGCCGTTGGCGTAACGCGATCGAGGGTGCGTGCGGCCGATATGCGCGTTGAGGCCGAGCGGGTGGCTGCGGAGGGCCGTGCAAAAAGCGAGTTTCTTTCTCGAATGAGCCACGAGATACGAACTCCTATGAATGCCGTTGTGGGCATCACCGATGTTCTGGATATGCAAAAAGACGATCCGGAAGCCTTGCGCAAGAACATAGCGCGACTTCGAGCGTCGTCGGACTATTTACTGAGTTTGCTCAACGACGTTCTTGATACCAGTCGTGTGGAGAACGGCATGATGGATATTGCCTACGAGCCCTTTTCATTGACGGAAAACGTTGCCGAACTTCAGGATATGATGCAAGCGCAAGCTGATGCCCGGATCATCGATTTGCAGGTGGTAACGAAGGTTTCTCATGAAGGCGTCGTGGGCGATTCTCTGAGATTGAAGCAGGTGCTTTCGAACCTGTTGTCGAATGCCATCAAGTTCACGCCCGAGGGCGGCGTCGTGAGGCTTGTCGTTGAGGAGACGGGTTTCGACGGGGAGCGGGCGACGTTCTTTTTCGGCGTTGCTGACAGCGGCGTGGGCATTTCCCCTGAAGATCAGAGGCGCATATTCAACGCTTTCGCCCAAGTGGGCTCAGCTGCTTCGAAGAGCCAAGGGACTGGTCTCGGTCTGCCGCTTTGCCAGAGCTTAGTGCGTCTTATGGGCGGTGAACTGCAGGTTCGCAGCGAACTTGGTTCAGGAAGCGAGTTCAGCTTCTCCCTTGTCTTTGCAATGGGAGATCCTGAACCCAGGCGGGATCGTTCAGTGGATCGGGAGCTATTCAAGGGATTCCATATTCTGCTTGTGGAGGATGGGGCGGTAAACGCAGCTATCACGACGAATGTGCTGGAGTTGCATGGTGCTCGGGTGACCTGGGCGATTGACGGCCGGCAGGCGGTAGACCTGTTTGCTGCAAGTCGGCTCGGCGAGTTCGATGCCGTGCTCATGGATATGAGGATGCCCGTTATGGACGGCGTGGAAGCCACGCGTGCCATTCGGCTTCTGCCTCGGTCCGATGCGCGTGAAATCCCCATTGTTGCGATGACGGCAAATGCGTTCAAAGAGAGCGAGGACGCGGCGCGTGACGCGGGGATGAACGAGTTCGTTACCAAGCCTTTGGATATCGACGAGCTGTTCGACGTGCTGGGTCGTTTGCTGAAAAGATAGCTTTCGGCAGGAGCGCGGCGGGGTTCAAGCGCAGGCTTGCTTGCGCGATTCCGCGGCCGCGCTAAGAGAGCGCGTTGATGTTCGCTCGCGCCGTCCGGTAGCTTTCAAGCGCCGCCAGGGCCAGATCGTCGACATTGTGCAGATGATTCGCCCGTATTGCTTGTACCAGGGCATCGCATCGCGTGCTGAGGGATGCGAGCCCCAAGTTCGCAGCCGTTCCTTTCACGGCGTGAGCGATGCTTTCCGCAGCTTCGTAGTCTTTCGCGCGCATCGCTTCGGGAAGCTTCTCAAGGGTGTCCTCCCGAACGAACACCTCAAGCATGGACATGAGCAGGTTCGCATTGCCGCAAAACCGCTTGAGGGTGGTTTCGACGTCGATGCCCAGTGTTTCGAGTTGTTGAAGCCGATTATCCATAAAGTGCCTCAGGCTTTCTGCTTCAGGGCGTTTTTCGCGGTTTCGCGCACTGCGAGTGCCAAGAATTCATCTTTCGGTATGGGTTGCGCGTACAGGTATCCTTGCACGAGGTCGCATCCGACGCTTTCGAGCAGCGATGCCTGATCGCGGGTTTCCACGCCTTCCGCGATAACCGGGAGGCCGAGGGATTTTGCCATGGGAACTATAGCTCGCAAGATGCTTTCTTCGCGGGCACGGTTCCTGCTTTCCCCGCCGAGGAAGCGCATATCGAGCTTGATCATGTCGATGGGAACGTCGCGGAGCATGCTCAACGACGAATACCCCGTTCCGAAATCGTCCATGAGCACGGTGAATCCGAATCGTTGCAGTTTTCCCATTGCCTGCAGCAATTGCGGAAGGTTGTCGGCGTACGCGCTTTCGGTGATTTCCAGTCGCAATCGCGAGGGCGGAAGTTTATACCGTTTTACCAGGTCGACAAGATTGTCGCAGAGGTGCGGGTCGTAGAATTCCAGACGCGATATGTTGACCGACAGGGGGACCGGGGCAATCCCGCTGCTTTCCATGGAAGCGAGAAAGCAGCAGACTTCTTCTCGGATGTGGCTATCGAGGCGGACGATGAAGCCGCTGTTCTCGAAAAAGGGAAGAAACTGTCCCGGCGGGATAAGGCCTTTGTCGGGATGGCGCCAGCGGACGAGGGCCTCGCCGCCGACAAGAGCGCCCGAGGCAAGGTTGAAAATGGGCTGGATGAACGGTTCGAACTCCCTCTTTTCGAGCGCACGTTCCCCTTCGGCTTTCATTGTGTGCTTTGCGATGAGCGACTGGTGCATGTTGGAGTCGTACAGGGCGAATCGGGTGTTGTAATTTCCTTTGATGGAACGCAGCGCAAGCGTCGCGCGGTCGCACATGATGTCGACCGGCATCGTGCGGTCCGTTATTTCGTACATGCCGAAGTAAAGCACGATCTCATGTTCCGCCTCCGCGTTGGCGAGGGCAAGTTCCAGCTGCGTTGCCAGATTGTCGCTCAGGGCCATATCTTTGGGCAGGCATAGCGCGAAATGATCCGCCTCCATGCGTCCGTATACGCCGCGATCTCGTATGGTCTTGTCGAGACATTGCGCGATGGCCTTCAGAACCTCGTCGCCTCGGGTGCTGCCGTGCAGCTCGTTGAATATCTTGAAACGTTCGATATCGAACTGCACGATGGCGAACGCTTCATGGGGACGGGACTTGAGCAGTTCGGCGGTTTTGCGGCAGAACGCAGCACGGTTGTACAAGCCCGTGAGGCCGTCGTGTTCTGCCGCGTAAAGGAGCTCTTGCGCGCGATGGGCGGCAAGGAGCTCGGTTTCGCGCAGCGCTGCTTGCAGCTGCTCCCGTTCAAGCACGTGCTTCGTGACGATGTTGTCGACGCGTCGGCGGGCGACGGTCGTGTTGAAGGGCTTCGCTATGAAGTCATCTGCGCCGCGCAAAAGCGCCGGCTCCTCGTGAGCCGATTCGCCGGTTTCCACGATGATGGGTATATCTGAAAGCGACGGGTCGGCCTTCATCGCGTCGATGAGCGCAAATCCGTTCATGCCTTTCATGTCTATGTCGAGTACGACGACGTCGACCTTGCGTTCGGCCATGGCGGCGAGAGCTTCCTGCCCACTGGTTGCTTCCAGGATGGAGTACGATTCGGCGAACATATTGGCCAAAAGCGTGCGATCGATTCTGGAGTCGTCGACAATGAGCATGGAGCAGAGGGCGTCCATGTAGCGTGCTCCTTTCCAATGCGCGGCGCCGCTTGCGATTGCGTTGCGCGGCGCGCAAAACGCAAGCATATTGTATTGCTCGGCGGCGGCGCTTGCAATGACGTATGGTTGCGGGGAGACTCCGGCTTTTGGCTGCGGGGAGGGGCGGCCGAGCTTGGCATGTGGACGCGAATTGGCACCTACGACGCTGCGGAGGGGTTTCGAGGGCTTGCTTGCGCGTGGTTCACGGATAAAAGGCCTGGTCGTAATTCAAGATGCGGCCAACAGGGAGGTTCGGACTCACCGAAAATTGTCACGGGTGCCGATTCGCGCCCAAACCTACGGCTTCGGCCGTAATTCCGAGGTTCGAAAACTTCTTGAAACATTTCGCCGTTAATTTGAATAAGGCAAGATGAAGGCGCGTTTTCCCCTGCGGCCGTGCTATCGTATGCGGATGACTCAACGGGGGTGTGGCGGATTGCGCGCAGGGGAAGGGCCACGCCTTGAATGCGACAAGTTAGGAGCGCACGCCGATGGCGATGATTTCGGATATCTATGGCTCGATGGTGTTCAACGAGCATACGATGCAGGAGCGATTGCCTTCCGCAACGTACAAAAGCCTGCTCAAGACCATCAAAGAGGGCAAGCCGCTCGAAATCGAGGTTGCGAACGTCGTGGCTCACGCCATGAAGGAATGGGCTATGGAGAAGGGCGCTACGCACTTCACGCATTGGTTCCAGCCTCTTTCGGGCATTACGTCGGAGAAGCACGACAGCTTCCTCGACCCGTGCAGCGACGGGCGCGCCATCATGAGCTTTTCTGGAAAAGAGCTGATCCAGGGCGAGCCGGACGCATCGAGCTTCCCTTCCGGCGGCTTGCGCGCTACGTTCGAAGCGCGCGGCTACACGGCCTGGGATCCCACGTCCTACGCCTTCATCAAGGACGAGGTGCTGTGCATTCCTACGGCGTTTTGCAGCTACACGGGCGAGGCGCTTGACAAGAAAACCCCGCTGCTGCGTTCGATGAGCGCCATCGACGAGCAGGCGAATCGCGTGCTGGCCCTGTTCGGCGAGCCGCACGAGCGCGTGGTGCCCACCGTGGGCTCCGAGCAGGAGTACTTCCTTATTTCCGAGAAAGACTACGCGAAGCGCCAGGACCTTATCATGTGCGGGCGCACGCTGTTCGGCTATGCGCCGCTGAAGGGGCAGGAGCTGGAAGAGCATTACTTCGGCGCCATTCGCCCTTCGGTCAACGAGTTCATGAAAGAGCTCGACAACGAGCTGTGGGCTTTGGGCGTGTCGGCGCGCACGAAGCACAACGAGGTGGCCCCCGCTCAGCATGAACTGGCTCCCATCTTCACCAACGCGAACCGGGCGATCGACGAAAACCTGCTGACCATGGAGAAGATGCGCCTTCTGGCCAGCCACTACGGTCTTGTATGCCTGCAGCACGAGAAGCCGTTCGCGGGCATCAACGGGTCGGGCAAGCACAACAACTGGTCGCTTTCCAAGGGCAAGACGAACCTGCTCGAGCCCGGGGAAAGCCCCATGGACAACCTGCGCTTCCTGGTGTTTTTGACGGGCGTCATCCAGGCGGTCGACGATTATCAGGAATTGTTGCGCATGTCGGTGGCGTCGGCGGGCAACGATCATCGCCTGGGGGCGGACGAGGCTCCCCCGGCCATCATCTCCATTTTCTTGGGCGACGAGCTGGACGCCATCGTGGATGCGCTTGTTGACGGGCATGAGTACACGAATGCGGAAAAAGTGGCCATGGATCTGGGCGTTGCCGTACTGCCGAACTTCCTCAAGGACAACACCGACCGCAACCGCACCAGCCCCTTCGCGTTTACGGGCAACAAGTTCGAGTTCCGCATGCCCGGCTCTGCGGTTAACCTGTCCGATTGCAACATGATCCTCAACACGGCCATGGCGAAAAGCCTCAAGGAATTCGCCGACGCCATGGGGGGCAAGTCGGGCGAAGAGTTCGAGGCGGCGGCTATCGCGTACGTGAAGAAGACGCTCGCGAAGCACCAGCGCATTATCTTCAACGGGAACGGGTACTCCGAGGAATGGCAGGTCGAGGCCGAGCGTCGCGGGCTGGCGAACTACAAGACCACCGTCGACGCGCTTCCGTGCTTCGTCGATCCGAAGAGCATCGCGTTGTTCGAAGAGTTCGGCGTGCTGTCGGAGATTGAGGTTCGCAGCCGCTACGAGGTGAAGCTGGAGAAGTACACCAAGCTGCTGAACATCGAGGTGCGTACGATGAAGCGCATGGTGCGCCGCGCGTTCTTGCCGGCTATCAACGCGTATGCGGCCGAGATTGCCGACAGCATCACGGCGTTCAAAACGGCGGCTCCTGGCGCCGAGACCAGCCAGCAGGAAACGTTGCTGCATAAGTTGCTGGGCGGCATCAAGGAGATCGACACGCATCTGCAGAAGCTTGACTCGATGCATCACGCTGCACAGAAGATGGAGAACGAGCAGGAAAAGGCGAACGTATACGCCCACGAGATCGTTCCCGTCATGGAGGCTTTGCGCGCGGCTGTGGACAGCATGGAGATACTGGTGGATCGCGATATGTGGCCAGTTCCCACATACAACGACATTCTGTTCTACGTGTAAGGAAACGAGCAGCGCTCCCGATTCGCAAAACGAATCGGGAGCGCTTTTTTGTCCTGCGTCTTTCGGGGGCTGGCGCTCTGCATCGGCTTAGGCTTGCTGCGCGTCCTTCGCCGCTTTGCGCGCATCTTCCAGTTCTTGCGTTCCTTGGTTCAGTAGCACCACGCCGCCGACGACCAGCGCGATGCCCACGCACGTGATTACGTTGAAGGGATCGCCCCAGGCGATAATGCCGATGGCGGCCGTCAGCACGGTGCCCACGCCGCCCCAGATGCCGTACACGAGGCCGAGCGGCAGGTGCTTCAACGTGAACGTGAGCAGCGTGAACGACACGAGATAGCCCGCAAGGGTCAGCGCGGTGAACAGCGGTACGGAAAATCCTTCCGACAGCTTCATCATGGTAGTGCCGAACACTTCGAGGATGATGGACACGCTGAGCAGCGCATAGGGATGTACACGGTCCATGATTACACTCCCATCTTCAAAACGACCACGCCGGCGATGATGGCTATAAGGCCCACGATCTTCTTCGCATTGAGGCCCTCATGCCAGAACACGGTGCCCACCACGGCAGTGAGCGCAATGCCGAGGCCGGTCCATACCGCGTAGGCGAAACCGAGCGGTAGTTGCTCGAGTGTTTGCGCGATCAGGTAAAACGCAACGATGTATCCAATGACGATGCCAATAATGGGCGCTTTTCGCGTGAAGCCGTTCGAGAGCTTCATCATGGAGTCGGCAAACACCTCGAAGATGACGGCGATGCCGAGCAGCACGTAGGGCGACATGATTCCTCCTATTCGCTTGGCTCCTATTGGCCAAGTTCTGATATCCTAAAGTATCCCCTAAGGGGAGAGTCAATTGCTTTGTATGCAGAATGCAGAGGAGCGCCATGAGAAACGACCTGCTGTCTATCGGCGAAGTGGCCCACCTCAAGGGCGTGGGCGTGAAGGCGCTGCGCTATTACGAGCGCATTGGCGTTTTGCGCCCCGCGTACGTGAACCCCGATACCGGCTATCGCTACTATGCGCTGCGTCAGATGAACGAACTGGACGTGATCGTGTCGTGCGTGCAGCTGGGCGTGCCGCTGAAAGAGCTGGCCGACTACGTGTCCGACTGCGGCGCGATGGATATATCGTCCCTGTTGGAGCGCGCGTACATTTTGGCAAAGGAAAAGCTGCGCGACACGCAGGCCATTCTGCTGGAATTGGACGGGTATCGTCGCGAGATTGCCGTACAGCATGCGTTGCGCACCTCGCCAGCCCCGTACGAGCGTGTGCTGGGAAAGCGCACGTTTTTGGCGATGCCCTGGGGCCACGCTGCGTTCGATGCGAAGCGCTATACGAGGGCTATGTCCGAGCTGTACGGCGAAACGAAGCGCGCATCTATGGCGCCGTTGTTCTTGCAGGGCATGATTTGCCTTCCGGGCGATGGCGGGAAGGAGGGGGCCGAGGCTCCGGAGCCGTCCTGGTACGTTGCGCTTGAGGTGCAGGCACTGCCGGGAGAAGAGCTGGCTGCGCCGCCGCAGGAGCGCGGCATGCGCCTGCTTGCGCTGCCGGGCGGCACGTTTTGCGGCCGGCGGGTCGAGCGCGAAACGTTCGAATTGTGCTATCGCGAGGTTTTCGAGGAGGCGCGAACTGCATCCGGTATCGACACTCTGCTGGCGTTCGAGATTTGGGATGCCGAGTTGAGGACCGACCGCACTATCGTCGAGGTTTTGAGAGGATAGTTCCTATCGCTTGCCAGCGGCCGGTTTCGTTCTGCCTCCGGTTTCAGGGGGCTGGGCGCGTTTCGGCGGTGTTTTTGATGCTCTTGGGCGCAGCGCGGGAGCGCGGAAAGCGCGGAGGTGCCGCCCGGCTGCTTTGGGCGGCGACGCGCTCGGTTTGCCTTTTCTGTCCCTTTCGTCGAATCGGCGACCCTTTGCCGGAACCGGTGCGTTCGCTTTAGCGCATTGGAGTACAATAAACGCGGTAGCTTAGACGAAATCTGCACGTCAAACCGTATGGACTCGCCCTTTTGCCCATTGCGGTCAAACCGCAGCGGTGTGACCATTGCAGACGGTAACGGTTCCGGTGTCAGCGAGAAGGGATGAATATGGCAGGCATCACAGAAGTCGAGTACATTTGGAAAAACGGGGAGCTGGTCCCCTGGGCGGATGCCACGACGCACATCCTGTCCCATTCGCTGCATTACGGCTCCGGCGTGTTCGAGGGCATTCGCTGCTATCAGAACCCCGACACCAAGAAGAGCTACGTATTCCGCCTGCGCGACCACATGGAGCGCCTGCATCGCAGCTGTAAAATTGCCTGCATCGATCTGCCGTACACGGTTGACGAGTTGTGCGATGCTACGCTTGAAGTGATCCGCGCGAACAAGCTTGAGAAGTGCTACATCCGCCCCATCGTGTATCGTGGCTACGGCGTGATGGGCGTCGACCCGACCGGATCGACGACCGACGTGGCCATCGCTTGCTGGCCTTGGGACAGCTACTTGGGCGCCGATGCGCTCGAGCAGGGCGTGGCCGTGGGCGTGTCGTCTTGGCGCCAGCGCTCCAACAACGCCATTCCTCCTGCGGTGAAGAGCACCGCTTCCTACATGAACTCCATCCTGGCGAAGCTGGAGGCCAAGGAGCACGGCTACGCCGAGGCCATCATGCTGAACGAGGCGGGCTTGGTGTGCGAGGGAACGGGCGAGAACCTGTTCATTGTCCGCGACGGTATCCTGTCGACGCCGCCGCTGTCCGACGGCCTGCTGGAGGGCATCACGCGCGACACGGTGCTGTGCTTGGCCGATGACCTGGAGATTCCTGCTATCGAGGAGAGCCTGACGCGGGCCGACCTCTACGTGGCCGACGAGGTGTTCATGACCGGCTCCGCCGCCGAGCTTACGCCGATCGGATCTGTGGACGGCCGCACCGTGGGCAAGCCCGGGCAGGTTACGCGCGCTTTGCAGGAGCGCTTCTTCGACGTTGTCTATGGCAATATCGAAGAGTACGCCGAATGGGTAGCGGAAGTATAGCCATTGAAAATCCTCACGTACGACAGCACGTTGCGCGACGGCGAGCAATGCGAAGGCATCACGCTGTCGCTTGAGGACAAGCTGCGCATCGTCGAGCGGTTGGACGCGCTGGGAATCGACTTCATCGAAGGAGGTTTCCCCGCGTCCAACCCTAAAGATATAGCGTTTTTCCAGCGCGTGCAAACCCTCCCGCTTCGCCACGCGCGCATAGCGGCGTTTGGGTCCACATGCAAAAAAGGCGTTGCTGCCGAGCAAGACCAAGGTCTTGCTGATTTGGTGGCAAGCGGGGCTCCGGTTGCCACTATCGTGGGAAAAACCTGGGATGCCCAGGTTACGCGCGCGCTTCAGACGACGCTTGAGGAAAACCTGCGAATGATTCGCGATTCCGTAGCGTTTTTGAAGCGTTGCGGCTTGCAGGTGGTGTTCGATGCCGAGCACTACTTCGACGGCTATGCTGCCAACGCCGAGTACGCGCTTGCTTGCGTGCGTGCTGCTAGCGAAGCCGGCGCCGACTCCGTGGATTTGTGCGAGACCAACGGCGGCGCGCTGCCGTTTCAGGTGGAGGAGGTCGTGCGCGCGACGGCTGCTGCCGTTCCCGGTCAGCAACTGGGCATTCACTGTCACAATGACTCCGGGTGCGCGGTGGCCAACGCGCTTGCGGCGGTTCGTGCGGGAGCGGTGCAGGTTCAGGGTACGGTGAACGGCTTCGGCGAGCGCGTGGGCAACACCGATCTGCTCACGGTCATTGCCGATCTTGAGCTCAAAATGGGCATGACGTGCGTGGGGAGGGACAACCTGCGCCAGCTGACCAGCGTGGCGCAGTTCGTGGCCGAGTCGTGCAACATGGCCCTGCCGACCCATCATCCGTACACGGGGGCTTCGGCGTTCGCGCACAAGGGCGGCTTGCACGCCAGCGCTATCGCCCGATTCCCCGAAGCGTACGAGCATGCTTCGCCGGAAAGCGTGGGGAACAATGCTCGCATGCTGGTAAGCGAGCTTGCGGGCAAGGCGTCTCTTATGGCGAAGGCGCGCGGGCTGGGCATTGACCTAACGCCCCATCTTGACAAGGTCCAGGGTATTTTGGACGACATCAAGCAGCGCGAGGCGGGCGGGTACTCGTACGAGGTCGCCGACGGTTCGCTGGCATTGCTGCTGCAGCGGCATTTGGGCGCGTATCGCCCCCATTTCACGCTGGAGAGTTTTCGCGTTATCGTGGACGACCATGAGGATACGGGCGCTCTTGCGAAGGACGCGATGTCCGAAGCTACGATCAAGATTCACGTAGGCGATCGGCGATTCGTGGCCACCGGCGAAGGCGCGGGTCCCGTTGGCGCTTTGGATAATGCGCTGCGCATGGCTATCGTGGCCTTTTATCCCCAGGTAGCAGACATGGAGTTGGTGGACTACAAGGTGCGTATCCTGGACGAGAACGTGGGCACCGACGCCATCACCCGCGTTGTCATCACCACAAGCGACGGCTCTGGCAGTTGGGGAACCGTGGGCGTGTCGGAAAACATTATCGAGGCTTCGTGGAATGCCATCGTGGATTCCATAGAGTACGGCCTCATGAAGATGGGAGAGTAGCATGAGCGATCTCAGGACGCCCGAAGTTGAAGATCTGCTGCACGTGTTCGCTGCGCTCGACGACGAAGACACCATTTTCGCCCTGTTGGAAGACCTGTTCACTATTCGAGAGATCAAGGATACCTCGCAACGATTGGCTGTGGCTCGACAGCTTGATGCGGGGAAGTCGTACGCGGCCATCGAAGAAGCTACCGGTGCGTCGGCCACGACCATCGCGCGCGTGTCGAAGTGCTTGAGCTACGGGTCCGGCGGCTACGGTGCCGCTCTTGCTGCGCTTGGCGATACCTCGAAGCGCGGGTAGGGTTTTACGAGGACGGCTTTGCGGTCCAAGGGTTGCGGCCTGCAAGTTGAGTTCTGCTCGCAGTGCGCTCCTGTTGGCACGGCGCCGATGCGTCCAATTCTGCCGTTGAGCTGTTGTCGACGCGCGGCGGCCGCAGAGCGTGGCGCGAAATCGCGGGTCTGCGCTTCTGGACACGCGCCTTCGACAATCGTTGAGGGTACTGCACTTTGCTGGCCTGGACCGTTGATGCAAGCGCACAAAACAACCGCGCCCGACAAGCCGCGCAAGGAGCACAGACCCGCGATTTCGCGCCACGTTCCACGTCGTTTTCGGCGTTGTCGTCGAAGGCCCGGACGGCTCGCGGGGCGAGTCCGACCGGGCCTTCGTGCGTTCTGGACGAAACCTTCTTGAGCAGCTGGTGTCTACCTCTATGCGCCGGTTGCCGTTGCGGGCGGCGCTACCGGGTCGCCGTATTCGTCGATAGTGCCGTTTGCGCGGCCTTCCAGGTACTTCTGACGCGCGGCGCCGCGACGAAACGTTACCGGCGCCTTTCCGCTGTTGAGCTGGTAGCAGTACCAGAATACGAATGGGATGCCGATGATGCCGTTGACCATGCCCCACCAGTACATGACTTCGGGGTTGAACCAGGAAGCACTGTTCATGATGGTGGGGAACAAAAGCGGGAAGCAGCTGCGCAGCAAAAGGTGCGCGCCAAGCGTGTAAATACGCCCGGTGATGTAGAGTTCCGGCCTTCGCATGACGATGGGATACAATTCGGCCGCTGCCAGGATGCAGCAGGTGGAAGCGAAGAACTCATGGCCCTCGGCGTACACGAAGCAGGCGTTCCAGGTGGTGTAGAGGAAGTTCCACATGGGTACGGTGTAGGACAGGATCTCGCCATGGCTGGAAGTGTCGTATTTCCAGAATTTGTCACCGAAGGGCATGGTAATGCACAGGATGAATCCAGCTAGGGCGTTCATTGTATTGCCCATCTGCACGTCGCGCAGCGTGGCTTCGGCAATGTTGCAGAACACGATTCCGTACAGCACCCATCGAACCCAGCGTTTGCGCATGAGCCGCCAGAAAGGAGTGTCTTTCTGCTCGACGGCGGCGATGCGTCCGAGCCCCGCGAAGATGAGCGGCAAAATGACGGACAGGTTTTTGGCCCAGCGGAACCAGTCGTCGCCCGGAATGTTGGCGATCCAAAGCGGAACGGTAATCAGAGAAATTACCCATACCCACATTGACGTGCGGTAATGTCGCCTCATGAACTCGGTGAGCAGCATGAGCAACACGGTGTAGACAACCATGGAGACGGGTGTGACCCAAACGGGCACGGTCATGGCGAATCCCCTTTCTGCCGAAACGACCTGGCCGTCTTTCGCGACGGCATTCGCGCTCTTTTCCCAGGTGGCGCGCTTGGCGCCAGTCTAGCATCGTCTGCGATTCGGCTTCTTTCACAAAAGGACCCCTTGTGTGAAAGACTTCCTTGAAAGCCCCTCGTATACTGCGGGGCGTATGGGTGGCGACGGAGGGGTTCGCCGCAAGAGAGTTTGCAAAGGGGCGATTCTCGTGGGCATTCTGTATCAAGCGGCCGATCCGCTGTACTGGGCCATTTGGCTGTTCATCCTGTTTGCGCTTATGGCGTTCAACGAACTGGGCCGCACGTCGCTGTGGGCGGGCATTGCGCTGTTTGCCGTGGTGCCTATCGTTTTGACCGTGTTCGTGTGGCCGACTACGGCGGCGCCTGGCAACGAATACGGTACGGGCACGTGGTTCAACTGGGTGAAAACGTACTCGGCATTGGCCGGCTGCCTGGGATTCATCGCGCTGCGCTTCGTGAAGTGGCGCGGCAAGGACGGCAAGGTGCACCATCTGTACGAAAAGAAGTGGGCCTTGTGCTTCCCGCCTCTTATTCTGGCGATCAATATTGCCGAAGCGGTCATCCGCGATTTCCAGGTGTTCAGCTTCGGGCTATGGCAGGGCGGTATCGTCGAGAACCTGTGGACGATTTCGGGTCCGTGGAACATCATGAACGGCATTGCGGGCATTTTGAATATCGTTACCATTTGCGGTTGGTTCGGCATCTTCATCTCGAAGGACTCGTCTAAGGACATGATTTGGCCCGACATGATTTGGGCATGGATCATCGCGTACGATCTGTGGAACTTCGCCTACACGTACAACTGCATTTCCGACCACTCCGCCTACTGCGGCTTGGCGCTGCTGCTGGCATGCACGATTCCCACGTTCTTCATCAAGAAGGGCGCTTGGCTGCAGCATCGTGCTCAAACGCTGGGCTTGTGGATCATGTTCGTTATGACGGTGCCCCAGTTCGCCGATGTGCTGGCTCCAATTCCGACCACGCATAATCCGGCTGCGTTCTTCGCGGTGAGCTTGGTGGCGCTTGCGTCGAACGTGGCGCTTGCCGTCTACCAGTTCCGCAAGATTCGCCGCTGCAAGTTGAACCCGGTGAAGGACGAGCTGTACGCCGATACGAAGGCGTACCAGCGGGTCGCCCAGGAAAACCGTTAGCATGCGTCGGCGCGAGGGCGACTGCGCCCCGCGTCGGCAGCCGCTTGACGCGCAACGCATCTTCGCCATGACTGAACAGAGTCATCTTTCGTATAATGGACGCGCACAGGATCGCCCTGTGCGCGTCCATGCGCGTTTCGGCGCGAGGGGAGATGCAATGCGGTTGGGCACCCGACAGACCAGATACGAGCCGGCGCGGCGCGATTGCGGGCGTTCTTTGATCGAGCGCAAGCGACTCGATGGCCCGGCGGGGGATATCATGGCCGCGGCCCGTTCGCTGTTCGAGCGGCAAGGCGTGCGCGCGACTACCGTGAAGGACATTGCGGCAGAGGCGGGCGTCACGCGTGAACTGGTCTACTATTACTTCGAAAACAAGCAAGCCGTCATCGATGCGGTGCTGGACGACTACGTAGAAGACCTGGTGGAAAGCGTAGTCGTGTGGAACGAATCGCGCGCGTTCGGCGATACGCCCGGATCCCTTAAAACCTGCATCGCCACGTTTCGGCGCGCACTGTACGACGCGGAGGGCAATCAGCGTCCGATGATTCGCGTGCTCGAAGAGCTGGGGATGCGCGACTCGTTCGACGTGCGCGCCGTGCGTGAAACGGTGGACTGCATTCACGACCACATCGTAGTGGAGTACGCGGAATACCACCATATTGAAATAGACCTGGTGTACGAGATGTTCTGCGTGGTCATATTCGGCTTGGTGGGCCTTGTCAAAATCAATCCCGACATATCCGACGAAGCTCTTATGAAGGTGGTTGAGCAGGCGTTGCGCCTGGACATGGATCCAATTGCGGTATCATGAGCGAACGAAAGCCGATGAATCGTTCGGGGCGATAGGAGCCGCAATGACCACATTGTTCGTGAATGCCTGCATGAGGGGGCATGATTCCCGTACACTTACGTTGTGCCGCGAGTACCTTGCGCGGAAGCAGGACGTCGTCGAAGTTGACTTGGCGGCGCTCGCGTTGAAGCCTTTTGACGCCGATATGGTGGCGGATCGCGTGGAGAAGCAGACTGCGGGTGCGTGGGACGACCCGATATTCGTGCTGTCGCGCCAGTTCGCCGAGGCGGATGACATTGTAATTGGCGCGCCGTACTGGGACCTCTCGTTCCCGGCTTCGCTCAAGGTGTATCTGGAGCATGTCAGCGTGTGCGACAGCACGTTTCACTTTACCGAGGATGCGCGGTGCGAAGGCTTGTGCAAGGCGGCGACCCTCACGTACCTTACGACGTCCGGCGGCTTCGTGGGGGATGCGAACTTCGGATACGACTACCTGTGCGGCATTGCGCGCATGTTCGGAATACCGGAAACGCGTTTCGTGGCGGCGGAGGGCTTGGACATCGTGGGCATTGACGTTGAGGGTCAGATGGACAAGGCGCGCGCTCAGATGGCAAAACTCGGGTGAGTTGGCGGTAAGGCAGAGGAGGAATGCACGTGAGTCGCTTGCTGATTGTGGTGGACTATCAGGTTGACTTTGTAGATGGTGCGTTGGGCTTTGCGGGAGCGGAAAAGCTCGCGCAGCCTATTGCGAACAAGATTTCGGAGTACCGGAAACGGGGGGACGACGTTGTATTTACGTTCGATACGCACGGATCCGACTACCTAAGCACCCAGGAAGGGCGCAACCTTCCGGTTGAACACTGCATCGAGAATACGCCTGGTCACAAGCTGTACGGAGCGGTTGCTTCGGAACTGCTCGACTCTGACAAAGTGTTTTTCAAGCCCGTTTTCGGCTCGGTCGAGTTGTTCGATTGGTTGAGGTCGGCCCAGCGCGCAGCCGACGAAGCGGGAGCGCTGCCGTTCGAGGAGATCGAGTTGGTGGGGTTGGTGTCCAATATATGCGTGGTGGCCAATGCGGTGCTGGTGAAGACCGCATGTCCCGATGTGCCGGTTACGGTTGATGCTGCATGCACGGGTTCGTTCGACGCCCGCTTGAACGAGGCTGCCCTCGATACGATGGAAAGCCTGCAGATCAAGGTGGCCAATCGCTGATGGATCACCTGAAATCCAAGCGATTCACGATTCTGAGCTGGTTGGCGGTTGCTGCTTGGGCGGTGTTCATCTTTTGCATGTCGGCGAACACGGGCAGCGATCTGAATCAAGGCACGGGACTCCTTTCGCACCTGTATCAGGCGTTGAAGGAGCTGCAGGCGCACATCTTGGGACCCGAGGCCGATGCCATCAACTCGATTGCTCATTTCTGCGAATACACCGTGTTCGGTGCGTTGTGGGCGAATGCGCTGCGTTGCCACATGCCTCTTCGACGTGCTTGCGCGCTGGCTGTTGCGTGTGCCAGCCTGTACGGCGTGACCGATGAGTTCCATCAGTTGTTCGTTCCTGGTCGCATGTGCGATCCCGTGGATTGGGCGGTTGACACCGCGGGTGCCGCGCTGGGCTCGGGGATTGCGTTCTTCCTGCTGAGCCGGCGCCTTGAGGGGCGGGCTCCGAACGACGCGCGGTAGCCTTTCCTGCTTGTTCCGCCGCAGAGATTGCGTGCCAGGTTGAGAAAACGATTTGGCTGAGGAATGCGAGGCGGCCGAAGACGCGCGCAGCCGCCCGGCGACGGCTGCGCGCGTCTTCGGCCGCCTTGTTTTGCACGTGGGGTTCGTAAAAGCTTGATGGCTGGCAGGTTCTTGCGGTTTGAGGTCGTCGAACGGGGCGCTGCTTCTCTCGTCGTCTGATTTGCATTCTGTTTTGCCTGATCACGGCGTTGGGTCGCTGCGTGATGTCTTCGGGTGCGCGCGATTCGCCGGCTTCGACGACCTCAAACCGTCAAAACCTGCCACGGAAAGCGATTTTTCGTGCGCGCGCCTTCTCTGCATAGGAAACGCTGTCACCCATTTGATGAGACTGCCGCTTCGAGCGAGCGAGGCGCGTGGCAAAACGGCGCCTTCGAGCCGTGCCGACTTTGGCGTAGCGGCAAAGTTCGGAAAAACTTTTGCATAGGAATTTGTAAAGTTCTGTGGTATCGTGTCAAAAAGTTAGCCTTAGATAACATATTACTACTAAGCTAATAATATATTTCGCATGCATGTAATGCAGGGGAAGCCCTTTGAAGCGGGCGGTTCGACACGAAAGGATATCCATGGAACATTCGATGAAGGCGGGCGTTGTCGCGCGAGGCTCCGCTGTTGCGCTGGCGTTTGCTTTGGCGGCGGGCGCAGTGCCGGCGCAGGCCATGGCTGTTGGCGCAGCGCCGATGCCGACTGCAGAGGCAGCGACGGGAAGCTCTGTCTCCTTGGACAAGGATAATCTTGCGAACGGAACTTATGCGGTTCCGGTGCGCATGCTGCAGGCTTCCAACTTGAGTTCGTCTCAGGGTTCGATTGCAAGCAGTGCGCTGGATCCGATTGGTTTGCTGACGGTACGTCATGGGGCGTACACGCTCAGCCTCAATATGAGCGGGCAGGTCCTGGGTCAGTACTGCAACTACCTGGGATATTTCGGGTCGTATCACGTGGATGGGAACGCGCTTGCCACCAACGGATCCGATGTTGCAGTTGTGGACTTTGGCGGCGAAGCCGGTAGGCCGTTCGTGGCGGATGTTCCTTTGGGCGAGGTTGCCAAGACTTCCGGTTACGTTGCATTGCGACTTGGCGCGCAGGCCATGGGCGACAATCGCCAGACCGCTGCGGTCCTGATCGACTGGAGCGGCTTGACGGTTGACAGCCTTGACGGCGAGGGCCGACCCTTGGAGACCCTTGTCGATGAAGCCGCCGCCATCGTGCAGGGTGGCAAGAGCGACGAGGCGTATCGATCTTTGCAGGATGCTATCGCGCGCGCCCGTGCCGTTGTCGAAAAGGGCGCCGCTGCAACGCCGGAGGAGATCGTGTCTGCCGAAGCGGATTTGGCGTCGGCTATCGAGACGTTCAACGGCTCGCCTGATGCGGTCGACCCCGTTGTTCCGGAGGGTCCCGGAACCGAACAGCCTGCTCCGACGCCTGAAAAGCCGGATACCGACGCCTCGAACGGAAACGGGAACTCGACGACAACTCCCTCGCAGCTTCAGCAGCCGAGCACCGCTTCTTCTCGCGCCGAATACGTTGCCGGGCATACGTATGCCGTGCCTATGAAGTTTTACAAGGCGAATTCCGGCGAGCTGTCGATGGCCGATCAGTATTTCGGCGACACCGCTTACGTGGTTCCTCGTTCCGATGGCATGTTCGAAGTGCGCTTCACGACGAACAGGTCGGACTACGTCGAAAAACTCTCGTACGGTGGATACGTGGCCTCGGTGGTGAGCGAAAACGGCGCAAGCCGTACGTACAGCGTGGTGATCGCAGCTTCGAAGGATACCGTGGTGCTGCCCATCACGATGACCATCAAGCCCATGCGCGAAATGGGCGGCGGCGACGTGTCTGCCGACCTGCATCTGTATTTGGGAGATGCAAAGGTGAAGGATTTGGGGTCGGGCGACGCAGGTGTTCCGACCAGCGGAAAGACCGGCAATAGTCCCGCTTCCGGCGGTGCGCAAGGTTCGTATCTGCCGAAGACCGGTGACGACGGCTTGTCTGTTGCCGCGGGAGCCGCTGCGGTTGCGGCGGGAGCGGTTGCGGTCGGCGCGGCAGCGCGGCGACGCTTTTCGCTGCAGGGGCGAGGGGAAGGTCGTTGAACGTGCGGTCATCGTTCGCCGTGAAGTCCTCGCGCGCGTTTGTCGCCGTTGTTGCCCTGGCGTTCTCTGCTGCGCTTTCCGTTGGCGGTTCTCCTGCTCATGCGGTAGTTTCATCGGTTTCGACAGCTGCGGTTCATGCGAGCTACGCTAATCCCGACACCGGCGTGATCGAGGATTCGGGCGGGCAGGCAAGCGAGGCTTTGGGGACGTCGATGAGCCAAGGCATTACCGGATCCTCGGCGCTTGTCGAGAAAGATGCGGACGGAAGCGAGTTCGTGACCATCAGGCTTTCCCAAGCTGACCAGATCGGCGAGGTCAGCATTGCCTCCGACGTCGATCGTACGGGCGTTTATGCCGAGGACGTTGCGGCCGAGATAATGCAGCGCGATGCCGAGCTCAATACGGCGGACTATCGTGCGCAGGTGGCATCGGCGCAGGCTACGTTGCGCATTTCGATGTACGTGCATCCCATGGGGCGCTCGGTGGTGTACTTCGTGCAGTTGTCCGATGCGGCTCCCGGAAACTCTGAAGGCTTTGTCGAAAGCATCGTTGCTGGCCAGGGGTCCGAGCAGGGCCAAGCGCCGGACGGTGGAACGGCTCGGGGATCGAGCGAAGCGTTGGAGGGCTCTGCCGCTTCAACTGCCGCGTCCGGCGATTCCGCAGGCTCGGGCGTGAGGGAGTTCGACGGCGAGGGTCGCGAGGTGACGGGCTCTGCCGCCCCGATCTTCGCTTCTCCCCAGACGTATGCGATTGCCGCGGTTGCAGCTACGGCGGCGATCGCGGCCGTGGCTGCGACGTACTACCTGGCGTACGGTCGCAAGCGCAAGGCGCGAAGCGATAGCGCTGCCGCAGCGGCAGCGGGGCATGGCGGCAGCGCGCCGCCCGAGGCTTAGGGCTTCGTTGCATGAGCAGGAAGACGTTTGCCCGGGCTGGGCTTGCGGCGCTGTGCCTGGCTGCGCTGTGCGCCCTTTCCTCGTGCGTGGACCAGCATCCTGCGCGCGACGGCGGGGACGAGCGATCGGGAAAGCGCATCGTGGCCACTTCGCCGGCCGTTGCAAGCATGTGCGATCGGCTTGACCTTGACCTGGTGGGCGTTCCCGCTACGTCGCGCGCATTGCCGCAGCGATACGGCGATGCGGAGGTGGTAGGCCCTCCTATGGGACCCGACCTGGAGAAATTGTCGATGTTGCGGCCCGATTGCATCGTGGCGCCCGGATCGCTGCTGAACGACTTGCAGCCGAAGTTCGCTCAGATAGGAGCGCCTTCCATGTTCGTTGACCTGAACAGCGTGGAGGGCTTGCATCGCTCGATGGATTACCTGGGCATCGCTTTCGGGCGCGAAGCCGAGGCGCTGAAGGCGCGCGCTGAATACGAAGCGTTCATGACTGCGTATCGGCAGGGAATAGAAGGGCTTGTCCGCCCGCGCGTTCTGGTTCTCATGGGCGTTCCCGGGTCGTATTTGGTGGCGACGCCGCGAAGTTACGCGGGCAGCCTTGTGCAGCAGGCCGGTGGCGAAAACGTGTACGCAGATGCTGCGGACGCATTCGTTAACGTGAGCGTCGAGGACATGCTCGATCGCGACCCGGATGTCATTTTGCGTACGTCACATGCTCTTCCCGACCAGGTCATGGAGATGTTCGCTCAGGAGTTTTCCTCGAACGACACGTGGAAGCACTTCCGTGCCGTGCGTGCGGGGCGCGTCTACGACCTTTCGCATGAGCGATTTGGAATGAGCGCGACGTTTGCCTATCCGGAAGCGCTCGAAGAACTTAAGCCGCTGCTGTACGGCAACGGCGAAACCGTTTAGGACAAGGAGCTATGCGTAAAGCCAGAAATATCGCGGCATTCGCGCTTACAGTAGGTGCCGTGGCAGCGCTGTTCGCGTTCGCCGTCAATGCGGGCACGCTCAAGGTGCCTGTCGACGAGCTGCTTGCGGGCTTGTTTGTGGCCTACGACGATCGGGTTGCAACCATTTTCGACCTGCGCTTCCCCCGTATATTCATTGCGCTTGTGGCCGGCGCGTCCTTGGCTGTGTCGGGCGTGCTGCTGCAGGCGGCCGTGCGCAATCCTTTGGCGGATCCGGGCATTATCGGCGTCAATGCGGGCGCGTCGTTCGCTGCTATTTTGGTGACGGCGTTTGCGCCCTCGTTGTTCTTCTTCATGCCGATTGCCGCGTGCGCAGGGGGCCTTCTTGCGTTTGCGCTGGTGTACGCGTTGTCGTGGAAAGGGGGAGCGCTCGCGCCTGTGCGCATCATCTTGACCGGCATCGCGGTGAGCGCTCTGTTCGCCGGGCTGTCTTCGGCGTTCAGCACGGGATCGGGCGGGGTGTTGACGGGTGTTGCCAGCTTGGTTGATGCGAACATCTCGGCTAAAACGTGGAGCGATTTCTTCACGCTTGCGGGGTATGCGCTTGCCGGGTTGGTTCCGGCTCTGTTTGTTGCCAGGCGTTGCGATCTTTTGTCGCTGAGCGACGAGACGGCTGCTTCGCTTGGCGTGGACGTGACGAAAAACCGCCTGGTGGTTTCCGCTTTTGCCGTTTTGCTGGCATCGGTTGCCACGGCTATCGTGGGGCCGATCAGCTTTTTGGGTTTGGTGGTCCCGCATTGTGCGCGCATTTTGGTGGGGTCGGGACACCGGCTGCTTATTCCGTATTCCATGGTGCTCGGCGCGTTTTGTCTGCTGTTGGCCGACACCGTGGGACGAACCATTGCCGCACCGTACGAGATTAGCGCCGCTGTCGTCATGTCGGTAGTGGGCGGCCCCGCGTTCATTTTGCTGCTGAGAAGGGCGCGTGATACGTATGGCGGGTAACGCGTTCACCCTTGAGGGCGTTGGATTTTCGTACGGGTCGACCCGCGTGTTCAAGGGACTGGATCTTGTCGTGCGCGAAGGGGCGGTGACCACGCTGCTCGGAGCGAACGGTTCCGGAAAGACAACGCTGTTCAACGTGATGACCAAGCGCCTCAAGCCGCAGGAAGGCCGGGTGTTCTTGCGCGCCGGAAACGTTGCGGACGTGCGTCCTGCGGACTTCGCCAAGTTGGTGTCGGTTGTGCATCAGCACAATATGGCTCCGGCTGACGCGGAGGTGCGAACTTTGGTCGGCTACGGGCGTTCTCCCTATCGAAAGCTGGGGGTGCGACGGTCTTTGCCCGATCGGGAGCAGGATGCTCGCATGATCGAGTGGGCTCTTGCTACCTGCGATTTGAAGGATGTCGAGCATCGCGTCATTTCGTCGCTTTCGGGCGGACAGCGCCAGCGCGTGTGGATGGCCATGGCGCTTGCCCAGGGGGCGAATGTGCTGCTGCTTGACGAGCCTACCACGTTTTTGGATGTGCGCTACCAGCTGGAAATACTCAAGTTGGTGCGCATGCTCAACGAAGAGCACGGCATGACCGTGGTCATGGTGCTGCACGATATGAATCAAGCCATCGAGTACAGCGATGAGATCGTGGCCTTGGTGCAGGGGCGGATTGTTGCGCAGGGAGCGCCGCACGATGTGGTGACCCCCGCTTTTCTAAGCCAGGTGTACGGAGTTGACCTGGACGTGGTGCGCGTACGGGGCAAGCCGTACGTGTTAGCGGTATGAAAGCGGCTTTCCGCAAAAGGACAAGCTATACGAAGAATCATGAGAAAGGAGCGAACGATATGACAAGTACGTTGCAACCGGTTCGCCGGGTATGCGCGGCTGCGTTGGCGCTTATGATAGCGCTGACGGGGTTGAGCATTACGCCGAGCGTGGCTCGAGCGGAGGGCGTCGCGCCGCCGCTCGATGCAGGGTCAAGCTATACGGTTTCGGTTGACGTCCATGACGCCGGCAATCCTTCCGAGCCGTCGATGTCTGCCGGCATGTTGGCTAAAAACGCCGAGATCGACGTGGACGGTTCGGGTCGGGCGCGCATCACGCTGCACTTCGTGCCCGCCCAGATCATGGGCCTTGATGTGCATGCGAGCGACCTTGGCGTGTATGAAGAGGGTTCCCAGAGCAACTTCATCGAAGGGGTTTCGTTCAAGTTGGGCGAAGACAACTCCGCTATCTGCCAGTTCGTCTTGCCGTATGTGCCCAATGACGGCTTGTATCGCGTTGAGATGCGCTCTGACATCATGAACAGAGACGCGCTGTTGTATGTGAAATGGCCCACGTTGAAGAAGACGGGCGGCTTGGGCGATACGCTGGCCGGTTTGGTGGAAAGCGCCAAAAAGTACTCCGCGAACGACTACACCGAGGATTCTTTCGGTAAGTTGAAGGCCGCGATTGCGGATGCGGATGCGGTTCTTGCCAATCCTGATTCGACGCCCGAACAGTTCCAGGCGTCGATCGACGCCGTCAACAACGCTGTTCAGGGGCTGAACGCTGCGGCGAAAAGCCCCTTTGAAGCGGGTCGTACCTACTATGTCGACGTGACCGATCAGGACCCCACGGGAAGTCGAGCGCTTGACCTTGAAGCCCGGTTCGACGTTGACGAAGCCGGCACCATCAAGGCGACGCTGCGTTTCAACCCGTACTCTGATTTTCTAGGAGCCTATCAGGTGTCGGCGGCAACGCTTCTCGATCGCGAAGGGGAGGCCGCTGCGAACAATGCGATCGAGCAGCATGACGACGGCGGGGCAACCTGGACGTTCGATCTGCCTTACTTCGCAAGCACCGGTCTGTACAAGGCGAAGGTGACGGCAACTTCGGCCAGTCCCGACAAAATACATACCCTGGCATTCGACTGGAGCACGATTCGCACCACGGCAGACTTCCGCAAGCTTGCCGCGGCCATAGAGAAGGCCTCCGGTCTTGCCGCGCCGGCCTACACGGCGTCGAGCTTCGCCGTGCTTTCCGAGGCGCTTGCTCGAGCCAAGGACGTGGCTGCCGACACCTCTCACGCGCAGACGACGGTCAACGACGCGCTCGCGGCGTTGACCGAGGCGATGGATAAGCTTTCCATTGCGGAGAATGCGGGTAGCGGCAATACGGTTAACCTGGGTATTTCCGGATTTAACGCCCCGTTTTCGGACGAGAGCGCTCCGGGCAAGCCCTGGGCTGGCAGCCGTGTATACTTCGGCAAGGACGACCAAGGGAAGCCGATTTCCTGGAGGGTTCTGCAGACTTCCAAGGATGGGGTCCTGCTCAATTCGGAGCACACCGTTACCGGTCAGGCATGGAACACCGATATGTCCATTCCTGCCAGCGAGTTGTTCTGGAATACCGCCACGCTGCGTACGTACCTGAACGACGAGTGGTTCAACAAGACGTTCGACGCACTGTCCAAGGAAGCGGTGAAGACCACGGAAGTGAAGTCGTTGTCTTTGGCGGACGCATCGAAAGAGGTGGCGCCTGCCACGCAGGACAAGGTTTTCGCGCTTTCGATACAGGATTACCGGAACAAGGCTTACGGGTTCGTTTCCAATGAATCGCGTGCGGCGAAGGAGATATCGCTTTTGACTCGCACGACCGACGAAAGCATGTCGTTCATGACGATGGTCTTGATTGTTCTGCCAGACGGAGACCTTGAAAGCGGCTTCAACACTATGATGCCCTATACCCCCAATCTGGGAGTTCAGCCCGGTATCACGCTTGATCCGAGCAAGGTTTTGTTGACTACACCGGCGTCTGCGGCGGTTCCTTCGGGCATTCAGAAGCCTTTGGCCACCGAAGATAACGCTTGGAAACTCACGCTGATCAACGATGCTTGGAAGTTCGATGCAAGCAGCCCTCGCGTTGACGGCGAAAAGATCTCCGTAGAGTATGCGGCCAACGCCTCCCCTTCTGGTCGAATGTCGCGAAGCGCTGCCCTCGATCAGGATGATCGCGTAGTGTCCGCCCTTGTGGTGCGCGGCGGCGATTGGAGGACCGGTACCCCTGTCGGCTATGGCACCGTGGGCAAGGTTTCGGGCGAGAGCGGTTCGGTCTCATTTGAGCTGCCCGCCGATTTCAATAAAGAAACCGACAAGCTTTACCTGTTCGCAGAGCGAATTGGCGAAGGTGCCGAGAGCAATATCGCAACGATGCCCGTAGAAGTGAGCGTTCCCGATGTCGAGGAGCCTCCGGCTCCGGAGCCGAACGACCCCAGCACTCCGGGCGGGGACGCCCCGGGAAATTCCAACGCGTCTGACAAGCCTGTTCCATCGAATCCTGGAAATGCCGGGACGTCCGGGTCCTCGCCTGCGCTGTCTGGCGGCCAGGGCCAGGCCGCCGGGTCGACTGATGCGGCGAAGGTCGTTGCTGCAAAAACGGACAGCCGTGCAGCGGCGCAAGCTATTCCCAAGACGGGAGACGCTGTTTTTCCCGCTGCGGCATTTGCCGGCATTGCCGGTGCGGCGGCAGCGTTGTCGCTGATTGCGGTGCGCGCCTATCGTCGTAAGTTGGAGGGTTAGCAGCTGAAGCGTGCGATGTGCGTTTTTCCGTGATACGTGCGGGCCTCGCCTGGCTTGAAAACCGAAGGCGAGGCCCGTGCTGGTTTGCTTGCGGCGTGCGAAGGCGCGAAGTCGCGTGGGCCGCTGATGTGGGGCGTCTTTGCGCTGGCGGCTACCGTCTGCGCGCGAAGGCTTCCAGCACCAACTGGACGCGGGTGCCCAACGGGGTGGTGTTTTCTGCAAGGAATCGCGGGACGTCGGCAATGTCAAGCAGGAACGGCTCGATGAGCTCGGCGGGTTCCGGTTGCGCGTCCGCCGCTTTCTCGACCTGGGCGAACACAACGTGCACGGTCTCGTCGGTTAGCCCCGTGGACGAGAAGCCGGCTTGCGGCAGCGGGTCGATTGCTTGAGCGCCCAAGTTGGTTCGCAGCGCGTACCCTGTTTCTTCGCGAAGCTCTCGATCGACGCATTCCGCCAGGCTTTCTCCCGGCTCCATGAGGCCGGCCGGAAACGCGATGCACCAGCTGTTCAGCGGATAGCGAAATTCCCTGATCAGGAGTAGTTTTCCGTCGGGGGTTTGAGGCACGATGGATACGGCATCGGGAGGAGTTGGGTTCCCGGCGGCATTTGCTTCGAGTGCGCGACGGTAGGCGTCTTCTCCTTTTCTGGATGCGCTTTCGTATTCGTACAGCGATCCGTCCGGCATGGTGTAGGTGAGCACGTACTTCTTGATCCATCCGTCTGCTACCAGTCGGATGTCTTTGAGGCGGGGCGCGGTTGCGGTCACGGGGTCTCCTTAGGCGATTGTTGCATTTTGTATAGTGTAGCAATGAGGCGAGAGGGCGGAGTCGATGACTCCGCCCTCTCGCCTCATTCGTAGAGCAGGGCGGCTTTGGGGCCGCCCTGCTCGTTTCTTTTGCTGCCGTCCGCGTTTTCAGTGCGGTCCGATGCTGTGCTAGCCTTCGATCGAGATGGTCTTTTTCTCCTCGATCTTGGGCTGCTCTTGCTTCTTGGGCACGGCGATCTTCAGCACGCCGTCTTCGAATTTAGCCTTGATGTCGTCTTCTTCGATATCGTCTCCCACGTAGAAGGTGCGGCTGCATTTTCCGCTGAAGCGCTCCTTGCGCACGTACGTGCCCTTTTCATCCTTGTCCTCGGATTCGGATTGCGTTTGCGCGGTGATGCTAAGGTAGCCGTCCTTGAGCTCTGCCTGCACGTCTTCCTTCTTGAAGCCCGGAAGGTCGATGGTCAGCTGGTATGCTTCGTCGGTTTCCTTGATGTCGGTGCGCATGAGGGCGGGCGACATCTTCTGCATTGCCTGCATTGGCGCGGCTGCCGTGTTGAGGAATGCGTCAAAGGGGTCGGTCATCAGCTCGCTGAGAAGGTTGCGGTTCCTGCGCATGGGTACCATCATTGCCATGTTCATCATCTCCATTTCGTGCGGCTTGCGTGCACGTCATGCAGGTACGTCGTCGCATGGGCGTGACTCAAGCCTCGGTTGCGTCGCTTGTTTGTACGATTCATTTATAGTACGCGTTTTAGCACTCGTCAAGCGAGAGTGCTAAAACGTAACATTCTCGTTGACCTTAGGGGGTTTGCGGCATGCCTTTGCGGTTTTGGCGCTTCGCTGAAGGAGGGGCTTGCTCTTGGCAGATGGCCTATACTGGTGCGCATTCGAGGAAAGGATGCGCACATGACGGTAATTGGCCTTATATCCGACACTCACGGGAATCTGTCCGACGATGCGCTGGCGGCTATGGCCGACGTTGACCACATCATTCATGCGGGAGACATCGGCAACCCTGATATCTTGCGTGCTCTGGAGGCGCTTGCCCCCACAACGGCAGTATTGGGGAACAACGATTTCGATGAGTACGGATCGCGCGTGAGTCGGTTCGCGCATCCGGTTATCGATGGCGTACGTTTTCTGGTCGCGCATTACCCGCGCGATGTTCGCATAGGGTTCAACGGGTGCGCGGGGCTTGCTGCGGGCGATCCCATTCCGCAGGTGTGCGTTCACGGGCACACGCACGTTCCGGAATTGCTGACCGGCGCAGACGCTCGTCCCGCGGAGTATTTTCTGTGTCCGGGAGCTGCATTTCGCCCGCGCGGCGGGTTTCCTCGTTGCACGGGGCGGATGGAGGTTGAGAACGGGCGCGTGTTGCGTGTGCGCATCATGTCGTTGAGCGGCGACGTGATCATGAGCGCAGGGGAGCGGGCGTGAGCGACGGGCGCTTTCCGCCGGTGAAGGAGCGGGACGTTCGGCGAGCTGCGCGGCGCATGGCGAAGCGGCTGGGAAAGAGTCCGGCGGGCAGGATCGCAAGCGGTTTGCTGCTGCTTGCGCTGGCGGTTGCCGCATGGGCGGGGCCGCAGCTTGCTTCGTCGGGAGGGGGTTCGCCTGACGGGTCGGGTGCGCGTCCGACTGCGTCTGCCGGGTTGGAGGCCGCGCATGTAACGGAAGATGCGCGCCGCGCTGCCGAGCAGGACGCGAAGCGCTCGACCGACGTTCAGCGTGCGAACGCGGATCCTGCTGCGTTCGACCAGGTGACGGTCCGGCACGTTGTGGACGGCGATACGCTGGCGGTGCTTTTTGCCGATGGCGAGCGAGCGTCGGTGAGGCTTATCGGCATAGACACGCCCGAAAGCGTGGCGCCGCAAAAGGAGCGTAATCGCGAAGAGGGCGTATGGGCGTCCGACCATATGAAGGGGCTTGTGGGCGAGGGCGACACGTTGTGGCTGCAGTACGATACCAGCCAGGTTGACAAGTACGGTCGTCCGCTTGCCTACGTGTGGCGAACCCTGCCCGCCAGTGCCGCCGAGGCCGACGATCCCGCTGTCATCGCGCAGTACATGTTGAATGCCATTCAGGTGATCGACGGCTACGGTCAGCCGAAAACTTATCGTCCCGACACGTATCACGACGGCTTGTTCGCCCAGTGGGGGATCGAGGCCGCCGCGGAAGGGCGCGGGGTGACGTACTTGTGGGCGTAGCGCTGCGAGGTCGCCGACGTCATCGTACGCGCGTCGTCGTGCGCACACTGCTGCAAGCACATTGTCGCCCGAAACGTACGGTTTTCGCGGCAAAACCGTACGTTTCGGGCGACAATGCGTTCTTCGTTGCGCGCGGGGCTTACCCTTAGCAGATGATGGCGAGCTCTCCGGTTTCCGAATCCATCACGCAGCCCGTGACGCGCACGTGCGGCGGCATGACGGGATGCGCGCGCACCATGTCGACGCTCTTCCGTACGGCCTCCTCGGTATCTCCGAAGCCGGCGAGCCAATGGTCGAAGTCGATGCCGCAATGGCGTGCGAAATCAATGCGCTCAGAGGATACGCCGAGCCGTTTCATGTTCTCTACCATGCTCGCGCCGCTCATGTGTTGCGCTCCGCAGTTCGTGTGCGCAACCACCATGACGTCTTCCACGCCCAACTCGCATACGGCTATCAAGAGCGATCGCATCACGCTGCCGAACGGGTGGGAAACTTCGCCTCCTGCTACCTTGATGATCTTCGCGTCGCCGTTTTTCAGGCCGAGCGCAGCGGCCAGCAGCTCGGTCAGGCGCGTATCCATACACGAGACGATCGCGAGCTTTTTGTCAGGGTATTTGTCGGTGACGTAGCGCTCGAATTCGCGCTGCTCGACGAACGAGCGGTTGTGAGCGAGGATGTCCTCGACGGTGGAGGATGCGGTAATGCATTGACGTTGGTTCATGGTGCCCTCTCTTGTTTGAAGGGTAGTATGATAGCGCAACGACGGGCGTTTGCCGGGCTTTCGCGTTGTCCGTGTTGTTGGTCGAACGGCATGAAACAATGCGAAACGACCGCCCGATGGGGCGGCCGTTTCTTGCGCAGGTGAAAAAGTTAGCTTAGAACGCCTTGAAGGAAGCCTTCGGGCAGAAGCAGATGGGGCACTTCTCAAAATCCTCGCCCTTGTGGATATAACCGCAGATGGGGCACAGATAGAAAGCGTCGTCGTCGGCAGCGTCGAGGTCGTTGTATGCGGCCAGGTAACGCTCGGCATGCACGGACTCAGCCAGCTTGGCGCGCGTGAACACCTGCACGGCCTTGGCGTTGCCCTCTTCCTGAGCCTTCTTGATGAATGCCGGATACATGTCGGAGGTCTCGAAGATCTCGCCCTGCGCGCCGGAGATCAGGTTCAGGTCGGTCTGAGCGCCGGAGCAATCAGGAGCTGCGGGCTTCTCGTAGCCGGGCTCCATGTCGGCGACCAGGGCGTACTCCAAGCCGATGTGGATTTGCTCGGCGGCTGCGGTTGCCTCGAACAGACGCGCGATCTGGTCGTACCCCTGCTCCTTGGCGGCCTTGGCGAAAGCGGTGTACTTCGCGGAAGCGCCGGTCTCGCCGCCGATGGCAGCCTTCAGGTTGTCGAGGGTGGAGCCAACTTCGCACGTGCCGAAGCCGTTCATGTTCGTGGAATTCTCAGCGGTGGGGATTTGCGCGCGCACTTTCATGGATGCATGCTCCTTCTCGTCTTAGTTCGTCTTCTCATCTTAATGAGAACAAATCTCATTAACTGAAATACTACCCTGAACGCCAGGTGCATGCAAGAGGGTAATCGAAACGGATGACAAGGCTTCGCACAAAGTTCATACGGCTCTAATATTGCGAACAGATGTACCCTTATGGTATACTATTACCAAGAACCAAGCGCTTGGTAAGGAGAAGGATATGAACGTTGCGGTTTTGGAGAAGCCTCAAGCTATCAAAATATCGAGCAAGCGGCAGATCACCATCCCGGCGAAAATATACGAAAAGGCTGGCTTTGGGGATTACGCCTTGTGCACTTGGACCGACAAAGGGATGTTCCTTCAGCCGCTTGAGGTGGAAGACGAAGACGTGACGGTTGATATCCTGCGCCATTTGATCTCGGAAGGCTACGAGGGCGAGGAGCTGATCGAGCAATACTGCTCTTTGAAAAAGAAAGTGGTCTCGGTGAGGGAAAGGGTTGAGGAGGCTGAGCGCGATATCGAGGAGGGGCGCTATATGACGTACGAAGATATGCGCGCTGGGATTCGGAATGAATACGGATTTTAGTATTTGCGTAGCAGATGCATTCGATGATGATCTTCGAGATGTCCTGTCGTACCTGATGGTTGATTGCGGTTCGCCGAATGCTGCTGAACGTATGGTGCGTGCCGTGGATCGCGCAAAGGAACTTTTAGCATGTAGTCCGTTTATAAACGCTGTTTCCAGCAGACCTCGTTGGCTCGGTCGTTCCTATAGGGAGCACTACGTTCTCAAGTACGTCATCGTGTATCGCATAGACGGCGAGGTGGTTTGGTTCTTGCGGCTCTTTCATCAGGCGCGACTGTACGAACGGTTCGTGACGGAATGGGGTGGTTCGGAGTAAGGGGCGAGGAGCGGAGCGCGGGCGCGGCGCGAGGGCTGCGGCAGGGGGACGAAAGGCCGCGGTGCATGCCCTTGTTCTGCCCCTTCGCCGCGCTGCGTTCCGCATAAAAAAGCGAGCGACCTGTTTGGGCCGCTCGCTCGAAAAGGCGGTGCGAAGCGTTAGCGTTCGTGGGCGAGGGCTGTCGTACTACTCGCTTCTTAGCGCTTCCACGGGGTCTTTGCGGCTTGCGGCGCTCGAGGGGATGAGGCCGGCCAGGAACGTGAGGAACACGCTGATGGCAACCAGGATAACGGCGGCTTGCCACGGCAGCGACGCTACGTCGGCTACGTTGAACAGGGAATACACGATCGCGTTGACGGGGATGCAGGCAAGCGCGGTGGTGCCGATGCCGATAAGCCCGGCCGTGAAGCCCACGATGATGGTCTCGGCGTTGAACACGCGGCTGATATCGCCCTTGCTCGCGCCTATGGAGCGCAGGATGCCGATTTCCTTTTTGCGTTCGAGAACCGAAATGTAGGTGATGACGCCGATCATGATGGACGATACCACAAGCGAAATGGCCACGAACGCCACCAGCACGTAGCTGATCATGTTCACGATGTCGGTAACCGAGGACATGAGCGTTCCTACGAAATCGGTGTACGTGATCACCTTGTCGTCCTGGCCTTCGGTGGTCATGCGATCGTTGTAGGCGTCCAGAATCTCGATGACCTTTTCTTTGCTTTCGAAATCGACAGGATAGATGTCGATAGCGCCTGGTTTGTTGAGGTCGGCGTAGCCCAGTTTCTTGAGGTTGTTGTCATACGAGGCGTCTTCGCTGCTCATGAGCGACATCATAAGCTCGCCCAATTCCTCTTCGCTCATGTTCATCTGGAACGCGTCTTTGAACTTGTCGGGATCGATGGACATGGCGGAGGCCATGTTGGCGGCCATCTGGTTCATCGATTGCTGCAGCGCGGCGGTGACCTGCGTTTGCAGCTCGGTTGCCATGGCTCCCATGTACGTGGTCATAGTCGTTTGCATATAGCCTTGCAGGGCGGTGGCGATTTGAGCTTGCAGGTCGCTTTCCGTCGCAATGCCCGCTGCGGATGCGACGATGATGGCTTGGGCTTCGGGCGTCGCCATGTAATCGGAGAAGCTCTTGTTGAACGCGTCGGGATCGCTAGGGTCGATCGGATGGGTGAGCAGGTACTTTTTGTATCCGGCCATGACGTTATCGACGATGTCGCGGGTTTGCTCGGGCGTGACCTCGAACTTGATCTTCCCGGCGATCTCGTCCATGTTCGGCTCGGGGACCGCTGGCATGTTCTGAAGCCCGGACGACAGGTTGAGCGCATTGGACATGTCGACCGAGAGTTTGCTTTGGTCGATGGTGAATGCCGCTTGCAGGGCGTCGCCGTTAATGGTGAACAGCGAATCCATGGCGAAGCCGCCGTCGTTTTCATCCTCTTCGCCGAAGGGCTTTCCAGTGAACACGTTGGTGCCGGGGTTTGCCAACTGGTCTTTCACGATGGTGCTGTTGGCTGCCTGCTCGATCACGTGGTTGGTGAGGGACGCGGGGTAGTTGATGCCCGAACTGAGCATAGTGGCGGTTGCGTCTTCGCGCGGCTGGACAATGCCTACGATTTTGACGTCCTCGCCTTTCGACGCCAGATCCAGCATGTAGTTGGTGTCATCGGTTTTATCCTTCCAGACGCCGAACTCGTTGTCGCGGACGTAATAATCGGTGGCGTTCACCAGTTTGAACGACACGTCGAGAATTTGATCGTAGGAGGGCTGTTCGATGTCGGTAGGAGCCGTTATCTCTTCTTCTGCGGCAAACTTCTTCACGATGTCGTCAAGTTCGGCCGAGTCGCGAAGGCCCATGGTGTACAGCATGAGGTCGCTGATGGCTCCGTTCCCCGTTAGCACGAGTACGACCTCGTTGTAGTTGCTGGGCCATCTGCCCGCTTTCACGTCGTATTGGCTTTCGTACAGGTCGGGATCGCTGGGCATTTCGTAGAACGTGTCGGTGCTCATGGACATGGACATGAGGCTGTTCGAGCTGGTGGTCGAGCCCAGCCCCAGCGCCGAGAACGATTTGTCCGGGTTCACCTGGCGGAGCTTTTCGGTGTTCGAGCTGTATATCTGCGGCGCGACGTTGTACGTGTACTCGATTGCGTTCGTGTACTGATCGATATCGCTTTCGCCGCTGTCGAAGTACGCCTTGAGCGACGCCAGGTCGTTCGATCCAATGCTTGAAACCATGTTGGTGATCATTTCAGCCACGCGGACAGTGTCTTCTCCGTCGCTTTCTGCGGCTTCCTGACCTGCTGAAACGTCACTCTCAACGCCGGCGGCTCCCAGCATCATCGACGTCATGTCGAATCCGGTGCTTTGGATTTGCAGCGGGTATTCGGACAAGGTTTCTTCTTCGACGTTCTTAATGTAGTTGTTCACGCCGTTGGCAAGCGAAAGGATGGCCGCAATGCCGATGATGCCGATCGACCCCGCAAACGCCGTCATGAGCGTGCGACCCTTTTTCGTCATGAGGTTCTTGAACGACAGTGCAAGTGCGGTCAGGAACGACATGTTCGTTCGGCGTACGGGCTTGTCGCTGACGCGTAGATCCTCCGAACTGGGGTCGAAGGGATCGGTGTCCGCGCGGATAACGCCGTCGGCAAGGGTGACGATGCGGGTAGCGTACTCTTCGGCCAGCTCGGGGTTGTGCGTGACCATGACCACAAGGCGGTCGTTCGCGATTTCAGTCAGCAGGTCCATGATCTGCACCGACGTTTTCGAATCGAGCGCGCCGGTAGGCTCGTCGGCAAGAAGAATTTCGGGGTCGTTGATGAGTGCGCGCGCGATGGCGACGCGCTGCATCTGGCCGCCGGACAGTTGGCTGGGCTTTTTGTTGACGTGATCTCCCAGTCCTACTTTGCGCAGCGCTTCGACCGCCCGATCATGGCGTTCTGCGCGAGAAACGCCTGATAGCGTAAGCGCCAATTCCACGTTGGCAAGCACCGTTTGATGCGGGATCAGATTGTAGCTTTGGAACACGAAGCCGATGCGGTTGTTGCGATAGGCGTCCCAATCGCGGTCTTTGTACTGCTCGGTGGATATGCCGTCGATGATAAGGTTGCCGGAGTCGTAGTGATCCAGGCCGCCCACAATGTTCAGCAGGGTTGTTTTGCCCGAGCCGGAAGGACCCAGAATGGCGACGAACTCGTTATCGCGAAAGGACACCGATACGTTGTCGAGGGCGGTTTGGGTGAAATCGGCTGTAGTGTAGGACTTGCAGATGTTCAGAAGTTGCAGCATGGGGCGCCTTTCAATGCGCGACTCGTTGCCGGGTGCACGGCGCGCAATGTGCGTTTGCAATTAGTTTAGTTTCTATAGTAAATTTTCTCGCTTCGAATAAACCGCGAATTCCCAATCTCCACCGAGTTACCGAACGGTTACCTTGAACATCCTACCTTGGTTTCTTCAAGAAATTCCTTGCGAGGCCCTTCATACACGGCGTCAGCAGCGATAATGACCCTGAACTAACGGACGTGCGAAAGGAAGCGTATGGAACACGAGACAGCCTGGAAAAAGTACGACGAAGCTGACCTGGAAGCTCTTGAGCATCTAGCTGCCGAGTACATCGATTTCATTTCCGAAAACAAAACCGAGCGTGCGTGCGCGGCAACTGCTGTGACCATGGCCGAGGCCGCTGGCTACCGGCCTTTGGCGGCTGCTGTGAGCGAAGGTCGGACGCTCAAGCCGGGCGACAAGGTATGGGCGCTCGCCCATGGCAAGGCGCTCATTTTAGTGCAGTTGGGTGCCGGTTCGCTGACGGCCGGTTTGAACATTCTGGGTGCGCACATTGATTCGCCGCGCCTTGACGTCAAGCAGAATCCGTTGTACGAGGCGAACGACTTCGCGCTTCTGGACACGCATTATTATGGCGGCATCAAGCACTACCAGTGGGTTACGCTGCCGCTTGCTTTGCATGGCGTGGTGGCGAAGACCGACGGTTCCGTGGTGGACGTGCAGGTGGGCGACGATCCGGGCGACCCGGTATTCTGCGTGACCGATTTGCTCATTCACCTGGCGAGCCAGCAGATGGGCAAGAAGGCGTCGGAAGTCGTTGAAGGGGAGGCTCTTGACCTGCTGGTGGGAAACCGTCCGCTTCTGATCGAGCGGGAAGGCAAAGGCGAAGCGACGTCTGAAGCGGCGGACGACAGGCCCGCTTTCGAAAAGCTGGCGGAAAAGGAGCCGGTGAAGGCGTTCGCGCTCAAGCTGCTGGCCGAGAAGTACGACATCGCCGAAGAGGACTTCCTTTCGGCTGAACTGGAAGTGGTGCCGGCCGGTCGTGCGCGCGACTTGGGCTTCGACCGCAGCATGGTCATCGGCTATGGGCAGGATGATCGCGTATGCGCGTTCACGTCCCTGGCCGCGCAGCTGGCCATGGCGGATCAGATGCTCGACAAGGCCGCGGTATGCGTGCTGGTGGACAAAGAGGAGATTGGCAGCGTGGGCGCTACCGGTATGGCCTCGCGATTCTTCGAGAACACGATAGCCGAGGTCATGGAGCTTGCTGGCGAGGGCGGTCCTTTGCCGTTGGCTCGCGCGCTGGCTTCGTCGAGCATGCTGTCCTCCGACGTGTCCGCAGGATTCGATCCTGCATACGCGAGTGTTTTCGAGGCTAAGAATTCCGCTTTCTTAGGTCGTGGCCTGGTGTTCAACAAGTACACCGGCGCGCGCGGCAAGAGCGGTTCGAACGACGCAAGCGCCGAATACATGGCGCGCATCCGCCGCATCATGGGCGATGCCGGCGTGTCGTTCCAGACGGCCGAGCTGGGCCGCGTGGATGCGGGCGGTGGCGGGACCATCGCCTACATTCCCGCCGAGCACGGCATGGACGTTATCGACTCGGGCGTGCCTGTGTTGTCGATGCACTCCCCGTGGGAGGTTACGAGCAAAGCCGACATCTACGAGGCGTTCAAGGGCTACGAAGCGTTTTTGAAGAACGCGTAGCGCGTCGATTCCAAAACTCGTGCGCACGTGGTCGATCGCGTGCGCACGAGTCGATTATATTGCTGGTGCTTCGGCCCCCTTTCCGCTACACTGCTCGCATTGTACGTGCGCGCCCGAGCCGCTGTCCGGTTCGGGCGCTTTCAGATAGCGAGGCGCTTATGGCTCGGGAGCAGTTTGGATCAAGGTTGGGGTTCATCCTCATCAGTGCGGGATGCGCTATTGGGTTGGGCAACGTTTGGCGTTTCCCCTACATTACCGGCGAGTACGGTGGCGCGGCATTCGTGCTGCTGTACCTTCTTTTCCTGGTTATTTTCGCGTTGCCCATTTTGGTCATGGAATTCGCCGTCGGCCGCGCGAGCCAAAAAGGCGTCGCGCGCAGTTTCGACGATCTGGAGCCGCAGGGGTCCAAATGGCACCGGTTCAAGTGGGCGGCTTTGGCGGGCAACTACCTGCTCATGATGTTCTACACCACCGTGGCCGGCTGGATGCTGGCGTTCATGCTGCTCACTGCAATGGGCACGTTCAACGGCATGGACGCTTCCGGCGTGGAAGGCGTGTTCAACGGGCTGTTGGCGAATCCCTTGGAGATGACGGCGTTCATGCTTGCGGTGGTCGTCATTGGCGTGCTGGTGACGCGCGCCGGATTGCGCAACGGCGTCGAGCGCGTTACGAAGCTCATGATGGTTGCCCTGTTCGCCGTGTTGGCCGTGCTGTGCGTCCGCGCGATCACGCTTCCGGGAGCCGAGGCTGGCCTCGAGTTCTATCTCATGCCCGATTTCGGAAAGCTGTTCGCAGGCGGGTGGGGAACGTTTGCCGATGCGGTGTTTGCCGCCATGGGTCAGGCGTTCTTCACGGTTTCGGTGGGCGTAGGGTCCATGTCCATCTTCGGCAGCTATATTGACAAGCGTCATCGGCTGGCGGGCGAAGCCGTGCGCATCGCGGGATTGGACACGCTGGTTGCGCTTATGGCGGGTCTGATTATCTTCCCGGCATGCTTCGCTTTCGGGGTCGAGCCCGGAAGCGGCCCGGGCCTCGTGTTCATCACGTTGCCCAGCGTGTTCGAGCAAATGCCGTTCGGTCAGCTGTGGGGCACCTTGTTCTTCCTGTTCATGAGTTTTGCCGCCCTGTCGACCGTGATCGCGGTGTTCGAGAACATTATGAGCTTCGGCATGGATCAATGGGGCTGGTCCCGTAAGAAGTCCTGCCTGGTGAACGGCATTGCGCTGGCGCTGCTTTCGCTGCCTTGCGTGCTGGGCTTCAACGTGTGGGCCGGCGTGGAGGTGCCGGGCATCGGTAATATCCAGGCCATCGAGGACTTCCTCATGTCGAACAACGTGCTGCCGCTGGGCGCGCTCGTGTTCCTTTTGTTCTGCACGAGCAAGCGCGGATGGGGTTGGAAGGCGTTCGTGGCCGAGGCCGACACCGGCAAGGGCCTTGGCTTTCCCCGGTGGGCTCGAGGATACATGCGGTTCGTGCTGCCCGTTCTTATCCTGGCCGTGTTCGTGATGGGCTACGTGCCTATCGTTCGCACGTGGATGGGGCTTGGATAGCGTCTTTCGCGAACTGCGACGCGAATATTTCTTCATATTCGGAGTTTTCCCGGGCGGAACCTCGCGTTTCCGGCTTTCCCGTGGCTATAATAGCGGATAACACTTGAGTAACGGTTGCTATGCGGGGCGTTCGCGCACGTCGTCCCCTTGCCGACCGTCGCCCGCGCCGGCCGCGCGAGCGAAGCGACATGCCGACAGCAGATGGAGGAGTTCATGGCCTATTATTTCGACGAGCCGTCCCGTACATTCAACGAGTACCTTTTGGTTCCCGGCTACTCGCCGTCTACGTGCGTTCCGGCTGCCGTCAGCCTGAAGACGCCGCTGGTCAGGTACCGCAAGGGCGAAGAAGAGTGCCCCATTTCGCTGAACATCCCCATGATTTCGGCTATCATGCAGGCCGTGTCCGACGACGGCATGGCCGTGGCGCTTGCCACCGAGGGCGGCATGTCGTTCGTGTACGGTTCTCAGTCCATTGAGAGCCAGGCCGCGATGGTGTCGCGCGTGAAGGACTACAAGGCTGGTTTTGTCACGAGCGACGCCAACCTGTCTCCCGACATGACGCTGGCCCAGGTTGTAGAGCTGAAGGAGAGGCTTGGCCACTCCACCATGCCCGTGACCGAGGACGGCACCGCTACCGGCAAGCTGCTCGGCGTGGTAACCGAGCGCGACTACCGCTTGTCCCGCATGTCCTTGGACGAGAAGGTCGCCGATTTCATGACTCCGCGCGAGAAGCTGATCGTGGCCCCGGTCAGCACGTCCCTGAAAGTGGCGAACGACATTATCTGGGATCACAAGCTGAATTCGCTGCCTATCGTTGACGAGGACGATCACCTGGTCAGCCTGGTGTTCCGCAAGGACTACGATTCCCATAAGTCCAACCCGAACGAAATGCTGGACGACCACAAGCGCTACATGGTGGGCGCCGGCATCAATACGCGCGACTACGCCGAGCGCATTCCCGCGTTGGTGGAAGCCGGCGTTGACGTGCTGTGCATCGACAGCTCCGAAGGCTACTCCGACTGGCAGAAGTTCACCATCGAATGGGTGCGCGAGCACTACGGCAACACCGTGAAGATCGGCGCGGGCAACGTGGTTGACGCCGAGGGCTTCCGCTTCTTGGCCGATGCAGGTGCCGACTTCATCAAAGTTGGCATCGGCGGCGGTTCAATCTGCATCACGCGCGAGACGAAGGGCATCGGCCGCGGCCAGGCCACGGCCACCATCGAGGTTGCCGCTGCGCGCGACGCGTACTTCAAGGAGACGGGCGTGTACGTGCCCATCTGCTCCGACGGCGGCATCGTGTACGATCACCACATCTCGCTGGCGCTGGCCATGGGCTCCGACTTCGTCATGCTGGGTCGCTACTTCGCACGCTTCGACGAGAGCCCGTCGAACAAGGTGATGGTGAACGGTTCGTACATGAAGGAGTACTGGGGCGAAGGCTCGGCGCGCGCTCGCAACTGGCAGCGCTATGACCTGGGCGGCGACAAGAAGGGCATGACGTTCGAAGAGGGCGTCGACTCCTACGTGCCGTATGCCGGCGCTTTGAAGGACGGCGTGGCGCTTACGCTTTCCAAGGTGCGCTCCACCATGTGCAATTGCGGCGCGCTTACCATTGACGAGCTGCAGGACAAGGCGAAGCTGACCATCGTGTCCAGCACGTCCATTGTGGAAGGCGGCGCGCACGACGTTCTGCTGAAGGACAAGACCCCCTACGTGAGCAACACGAGCCACTAGGGCGCGGTCGGAAAAACGGATTCGCGAGCGGGGCGGCCTTCGGGTCGTCCCGCTTTTTTGACGCGCCGAGCACGGTGCAAAGGGAGTGCTCGGCGCGTCGGGCAGGGTGGGCGTTTCGGAGTCGGGCGCGAATCGCTCGATCAGTCTTCCCGGGCTTCCACGCTGGGATTCGCGTGAATGATGGCATGGAGTTCTTCGATGTAGCGCAGCAGCAGCGGGCTGGGGCGTCGCTCGTTGTGCATGATGTAGCCGACTTGCATGCGCTCGCCTTCGTCGGTATCCAAGGGGATGCTGGCTATGCCGGATTGCATTTCGGCCGAAAGCACGCCGGTGGACAGTGTGTAGCCATTATGGCTGGTCAGCAGGTTAGTGAGCGTGCCGCGGTCCGAAATGCGGATATTGCGCGCGTGCGGAAGATAGCTCAGGGGCTCTTCGGAATAGTAGAACGAGTTGGTGGTTCCCTGCTCGAACGAGTAACGCGGGAAGGGTGCCAGGTCGTCGGGCGCGATGCGGTCGCGCTTCGCAAGCGGATGGTGCTCGCCGACGAACACGTGGACGTCGGCGTCGAAAAGGGGCGCGTACGCCACATCGGCGTCGTCGAAGGCTTTTTGCAGGACGCGTCGGTTGAAGCTGTCGGTGTAGAGGATGCCTACTTCGCTGCGAAACGCCCGCACGTCGTCGATGATCTCCGCCGTGGTGCTTTCTCGTAGGATGAATTCGTAGTCGCAGGCATCGCATGCTTCCACTACGTTCACGAACGCCTGCACGCTGAACGCGTAATGCTGCGTGGACACGGCAAGACGCAGGTGCGCGGCTCCCTTGTTCTGGTAGCGCGCCTCCAGCATGTCGGCCTGTTCGACCACTTGGCGGGCGTACCCCAAAAGCTCCGTGCCGTCATTGGTGAGGGTGACGCCGCGGTTGCTGCGCGTGAACACGGTGATGCCCAGTTCGCTTTCCAGTTCTTTTATGGCGGTGGACAGGTTCGACTGCGAGGCGTACAGGTTTTGCGCGGCGGCGTTGATGGATCCGTATTCTGCGATGGCTATTAAGTAGCGGAGCTGTTGAAGCGTCATAAGGACCCCTTTCTTCGTTCTGGTCGCTATTCTACCGGGTTATCGTCAATATCGATAGCAAAGCATCAAAACATTGAATGACTTATATGGTTGTATTGAGCGGCTGTTCGTGGTTTCATGCAATACGCTGCTTCGCGCGCAAAACGATTCGGCGCATGCGGGCGTTTCTTTCTTCAGGGAAGCGCGCGCCGCGCAACTCGGCGAGTCGTTTGAGCGATTTCGGTCGACGGTGCGCGGCGGCAGCGCGAAAGACGAAACGAACAAGGAGCATTTCATGGCGAAGGACATCCCCTACGATCAGAAGTACTACGATCCGGAGATCGAGTGCATGCCGCGGCCCCAGCTGGAGGAGCTGCAGCTGCAGCGATTGCAGGATATGGTGGCCTACGCGTACGAGAATACCGTGTACTACAAGCGCGCGTTCGACGAGGCCGGCGTGAAGCCTTCCGACATCGAAACGCTTGAGGACATTGCGAAGTTCCCGTTCATCGACAAGAAGACCGAGCGTGAAACGCAGCACGTGGGAAGCTTCTTCGGCGAGATGTGCTCGGTGCCCGAGGAAGAGGTCATCTTCATGGCCACGTCTTCGGGTTCCACGGGCGTGCCCACGGTGAGCCCGTTCACGCAGGAGGACTTCGACCTGTGGCAGGACACCGAGGCGCGTCTGTTCTGGCAGGCTGGTATGCGCCCGAACGATCGCTACGTGCACGCGCTCAACTTCGCGCTGTACGTGGGCGGCCCCGACGTCATCGGCGCGCAGCGGCTGGGCGCGCTGGCCATCTGGGTGGGCGCGGTGCCGTCCGACCGTCTGCTGTTCGTGCTGAAGCAGTACCAGCCGACGGTTATCTGGACATCGCCTTCGTATGCATGGCATTTGGGCGAGGTGGCGAAGGAGAAGGGATACGACCCGCGCACCGACTTCAACATCCACACCATCATCGTTGCTGGCGAGGCGGGCGGTTCCATCAAATCCACGCGCGAAAGCATCGAGGACTTGTGGGGCGCGAAGGTTGTTGACTTCTACGGCCTGTCCGACATTTACGGTGCATGCGCTGCGGCGTGCGAGGCCCACGACGGCCTGCACATCGTGGAGGACCAGATTCTGGTCGAGACGGTGAACCCGAACACGGGCGAGGTGCTGGCTCCGGGCGAGACGGGCGAGCTGGTGTACACCACTTTGAGCAAGAAGGCGCGCCCGATGATTCGCTTCCGTACGGGCGATATCGGCTACGTGAGCACCGATACGTGCGAGTGTGGCCGCACGCTTGCACGTATTCACATTACGGGCCGTAAGGACGAGATGTTCATCGTGAGCGCCGTCAACGTGTTCCCGAGCGATATCGAGTTCGTGGTGCGCGGCCTGGAAGGGCTGACGGGCGAGTATTCCATTCGCGTGTACGAGCAGGACTTCACGTGCAAGTACGAAGTGTCCGTGGAGCGTGCGCTGGGTAGCGACGAGCCTTACGACGAGGTGGCGAAGCGCACGATGGCGGCCATCAAGGCGCATGTGGGCGTGCGTCCGCAGAAGGTCATCGTGTATGATGCGGGTAAGCTGGGAACGTCGTCGGAGCACAAGGCGTCGCGCTTCGTTGACGAGCGCAGCTGCCAGACTCGATAGGGAAGGATTCTACCCATGGCTAACACCTTTGCAGTTTCCGGTCAGCACTATCTGTTCAACGTGCAGACGTTCGCCCATGTGGTTCTGGCTTTGGGCGGCGATGCGTACGCGTATGCGCTGCGCGATCGCAGCACGCAGGGCGTCATCGATGATGTTGCGTCGGGGAAAAGCCAGCTGGGCGTGCTGTTTCAGACGTCGGCTTCCGCTGAAACGCTGAACGCTGCGCTTGACGAAGCGGGTCTTGAATTCGTGGAGCTTATCGAGTCGGCCCCGCGCGTTGCGCTGCCGGCCAGCCACCCCATGGTGAACGCTGCCAGCCTTACTCTGGAGGATATGGAGGACTATCCCTACTTGTATTTCGAGCAGGACGAGGATTCTCCGGTTGCCTTCGCCGAAGAGGCGCTTGCGGGCGTGCCGCGTGCCAAGAGCATTGCCTGCACCGACCGCGCGTCGCTTTCGGAGCTGATCGTGGCACTGAACGGCTATACGGTGACGAGCGGCATTTTGGTGGGTATTTCCGACGGCGCCGGGCTGAACACCGTGCCGCTTGATACCGATGTGTCGCTGCACTTGGGCTACGTGGTGCGCAAGGGCGAGCAGCTGGATGAGAATGCCCAGCGTTTCGTGGACACGTTGAAGAAGAACCTGGTCAAGTACGCTCGATTCTAAGTAGGTTGCCGTCGCGTGTAGGCGAAACGGCAGCTCTTGAAACGAGGGGGACGGGGGCGGCGATGCCGCGCTCGTCCCCCTCGTTGTTTACTCGTTGTCGTTCGGATGGCGCCTGCCGGCCAGGTCGCGAGCCTCTTCGCTCACGACGGGTCCCGCGTGCGCGCCGCGTTTTTCCAGCACGCGTTCGCGCCGCGCTCGTTCGGCGCGTGCTTCGCTGGGGCGCGGACGGTCGGCTTGCTGCGGGGCGGTTTCGCGCGGGGCTTCGGCTTTGGAGAAGCCCATGCGGATGCCGATGTATTCGCTGACCAGCAACACGAACAGGATGCACATCACAATGAGGTAGCCGATCACCGCGCCGGGCAATCCCGTGAAGTTCACCAGCAGGATGGGAACGAACAGTGAGAATCCGAACGTGATCAGGTACAGGCGCGTGACGGCCTTCTGGCGGCGCAGCACGGTGATCACCTGGTACAGGAAATCGATAGCTGCCGTTACCCCGCCTGCGGCCAGCATGATGAAGCACAGGCCGCGGAATTGCTCGAAGTCAAGGCCGTACATGAAGCTCATCAGGGGAATGCCGATGGTCGCCATAACGCCTGCCACCACCAACGTGATGGCAACGATGACGGCCAGCGCGGCCACGATGGTCAGATCGAACCGCTTCCGCTTGCCGGGGTCGGCCCACGCTTCGGCCATGCGGACGAGCATCGGCTTGTAGATGAGGCCGATGGTCAGCAGGATGGCCTGGGCGGGGAAGTACAGCGCGTTGAAGTACAGCTGGTTGTCGTAGCTGAGCACGCCTTCCATCACGAATTTCGGCATGTTGTCGATGAGCGCGTACATGAACAGCGCTGCGAACAGAGGGAAGCACTGCTTGAACAGCGCACCCACGTTGCCCATGCTCACGCGGCGCGATTTCGGCGTTTCGAACAGGGCCAGCGGAAACGTGAGGAACAGGAACGTGGCGGCGGCCACCACGGCCATGGCGATGCAGGCAACGCCGAGGTTGCGGGTGATCAGCAGCACCAACGAGAACACGATGAACACGGCGACCGAGCGAAACGCTTGGGAGATTCCGGCAAGGTAGAGCTTGTCCACTTGCTGCAGGCGCCCCTCGTACACGTCGGCTAGGCCGTCGATCATCTTGTAGAGGTACACGCCCAAGCTGATGGTCAGCATGTGATCGGTGTATCCGCGAATCGAGCAGTACGCCACGCCGACAACCACCATGAGCGCGCACGTGATCCAACGGTTTACCTGGTAGTCCGCGAACGAGTGCTCTTCGGCCAGGTCGGACACTTGAAAGGTTCGCACGCCGTAGTTGGCAAGGATCATGAGCAGCGTGCCGGTGACGAACGCCAGCGAGAACATGCCGGCTTGCTCGACGCCCACCAGCTGCGTGACCACGATGGTGAGGAAGGGAAACACCATGCCCCACGTAGCGATGCCCAGCGTGTTGCACACGTAGTCGCGCGTGGTGCGTCCGGCGGCGTATTCTTCTTGCTGCGCCGAGAGGGAGCGTTCGGATACGGCCCCCAGAAGCCGGTTGCACCAGTGGTTGACGGCGCGCGTGATGAAGCTGGGCTTGCGAGGCTTTTTCGCCGCGCGACGTGCGCGGTTCCCGCGCTGATCGGAGGCGCTGTCGGGCTGTGTTTGCGGGTTCGGATCTTGGGCGCTGCGCCTGGTTGCGTGCAGCGGCGCGCGCTCGGTCGCCTCGTGCTCGGGCGCGGTGCGTTGATGGAGCGCCCGGGTGGGCTGGCTGCGCTGTTCTTGTTCGGAGTTGTTCCGCGGCATGCGGTCCATAAGCTGCGTCGAGCTCCTTCGCTGCGTGTGTCGTTGTCTCTCCTTGAGCATTATAGGGGTCGTGCGCAGTTGGTCCCCTAAGATTCATAGCAGCAGCAAACGAGGGCGTGCGCGTCCTTGCGCGCTTGCGTCTGGCCGTGCTGGGCGCGGTTGGAGGTTCCGCGCCTGTTGCGACACGGGCCGGGGCGGCTCCGTTCGAGACTGTCCCCCTGTTCCCCTGTTCCCCAATCGGGGGAGTTTGACGGCTGGTCGTCTGCGCGCGCCCGCGAACGCGCGAGGGCAACGCTATACTGGCATGATCAAGACGTGACACGAATGGGAGAGTTCCATGATCGAGGTACTGTGGCATGGGCGCGGCGGTCAAGGCGCGTTCACTGCGGCGCGACTGCTGGGTGCGGCCGCATCGCTTTCCGAGGGCCGCTACGCGTTGGCGTTTCCGTCGTTCGGACCCGAGCGACGCGGCGCGCCGATGCGCGCGTTCACGAAGATGGACGATGCGCCTATCGGCGATCGGAGCGCGGTGGCGCGCGCCGATTACGTGGTGTATCTGGACGAGACGCTGCTGGGGTCTGGCTGGGAGCATGAGCTGAAACCTGGAGGACGCGTGCTGGTGAACAGCGCTGCAACCTTCGATGACGAGCGCATCGTGGCTATCGATGCCGACGGAATCTCCGCTTCTTTTTTGGGGCGCCCCATTCCTAACACGGTGTTTCTTGGGGCGATCGCGGGCCTGTGCGATCGGGTGTCGCTCGAGGATCTGGATGAGGCGATTCGCCAGTACATGCCGGAAAAACTGCACGGTAAGAACCTGGCAATCGTGGAGGAAGCGCTCCGGCGGATGGCCGATGCTTCCGATGCCGAAGCAATCGATCGGCCGCCTGTTGCGGGGATTGCGGTTGAATCCGGCGAAAGCGATCTGCGCGCGGAAAACTTCGAGGCGGCCGAAGGCTTGGATGGCTCGCCCTCGGAATCGCCCGCTCGTCCGCCCGCGCGCATCTGCACCTTGCGCAGCGGGGACGCTTTGGACCCCGCCGTGTTCGCGCGCACCACGTGCTTCGAGGCAGGTTATCTGACCGCGAAGAACGCTGGCTGGCGCAACGTGCGCCCCGTGATCGACTCTTCTGCGTGCACGGGATGCCTCCAATGCTACTGGCTGTGTCCGGACGGCACGGTGTTCAAGGTTGACCAGGCTGCGTCCGTCGGCGCTCCTGTTGCCATCGACCTGGACTTCTGCAAAGGCTGCGGCGTGTGCGCGAAGGCTTGCAAGTTCAATGCGATTGCCATGATTCCCGAAAGCGAGGCGGATGCCCGATGAAGAGGTTCCTTTCCGGCGACGAAGCGCTGGCGGAGGGCGTGCGCCTGGCGCGTCCGCAGGTCATCAGCGCGTATCCCATTACGCCGCAAACGGTGGTGGTCGAGCGTTTGAGCGAGATGGTGGAAGAAGGCACGCTTGCCGCCGAGTACGTGCACGTGGAGTCCGAACATTCGGCGCTGTCGTGCGCCATCGGCGCGTCGGCTACGGGCGCCCGCACGTTCACGGCTACGTCGAGCCAGGGCTTGCTGTACATGGCAGAATGCCTGACCTATGCATCGGGCGGGCGGTTTCCCATTGTCATGATGAACGCGAACCGTGCAACCGCGCTGCCGTGGAACATCTACGGCGACCAGCGAGATTCGCTCGCCTTGCTGGATCACGGTTGGATTCAGGTGTATGCGCAGGACAACCAAGAGGCGCTCGATCTTGCGCTTATGGCGTATGCGTTGGCGGAGGACCCGGCGGTTATGACGCCGGTGATGGTGAACCTGGACGGTTTCGCGCTCACGCATACGTACGAGACCGTGGACGTGCCTTCGGCGGAGCAAGCGGACGCGTTTCTGCCGCCTTACGAGCCTGCTGGGAATCACTTCGATTTCGAGCATCCCGTGAACATCGGGTTTTCGGCAGGCCCTGAGTACAACCGCTATTTCAAGTACTGGGAGCATCGCGACATGCTGAACGCTCCCGACGTGGTGGAGCAGATCGAGCGGCGCTTCGCCGAGGTGTTCGGGCGCCAATACACCGGCATGATCGAAACGCTGAACTGCGAAGATGCCGACGTTGTCCTGGTCACGCTGGGGTCGGCTGCAGGCCTTGCGCGCTCCGTGGTGGAGCAGCTGCGCGCCGAGGGCGTTCGCGCGGGCATGCTGCGCATTCGCTACCTGCGCCCCATGCCCTCGGAGCTGATTGCCGAGGCGCTGCGAGGCGCGAAGGCGGTGGGCGTTCTGGAGAAGGATATCTCGTTCGGTTCGGAGGGAACCGTGTTCACGAACGTCAATTCGGCGCTGCAGCAGGCGGGCGTGTGCGTTCCCACGTACAACTTTGTAGGAGGTTTGGGCGGCGACGACATTTCCGAATCGCAGACGATCGGTATGTTTCGCGCTCTCCAGCAGGTGGCCGACGGCGCGGGGTCCGGCAGCTTGCCGCGCGTGTCGTTTTTGGGCGTTGATGACGTTCCGCCGACCTGCCAGCCGACGGAAGCAGCCGACGCTGCGGCTTCCGTCGCTGATTCATGCGAACCTGCGAGCTGCGACGAAAGGGGGCGATAGGAATGGCTCTCAATGCGAAGACCATAGCCAACGACGAGTTTTTCTTCGGTCACAAGGCATGCGCGGGGTGCGGCGGTTCCCTTGCCCTGCGCGCTGCGCTTAAGGTGCTGGGCCCGAACGCTGTGGCCGCGCTGCCGGCGGGCTGCATGAGCGCTGTCGGCTTCAATTTCCCGCAGCTTTCCTTTGCCAACAACGCAATGATCACGCCTTTTGCGGCTACGGCAAGCGTGCTGACCGGTATTGAGGCCGGGCTGCGCGCGCAGGGAAAGAAGCCCGACGATTGCACCGTGGTGGGCTTTGCGGGCGATGGCGGCACGGCTGACATCGGCATCCAGGCGCTGTCCGGGGCGATCGACCGCAACGACGACGTGTTGTACATTTGCTACGACAACGAGGCGTACATGAACACGGGCATCCAGAAAAGCTCGCTGACGCCTTTTGGCGCCAAGACCACCACGACGCCTGCCGGCCGCAACGTGCACGGCTGTCTGACGCAGAAGAAGAACATGTTCGAAATCGTGGCGGCGCACGGCATTCCGTATGCGGCCACGGCAAGCGTTGGCTACCTGAACGACTTCGTCCGCAAGGTGGAGCGCGCCCGGGACATCAAGGGCACGCGCTACATTCACGTGATGGCTCCGTGCCCGACAGGGTGGGGCTGCGGCGTGGACGAGATGGTGGACATCGCGAAGGATATCGTGGATACGGGCTTGTGGTACCTGGCCGAGTACGAAGGCGAAGCGGTGTGCGGCCAGTACGGAGGCCGCTTCAAGCTGAACAGGAACCCGAAGGATTTCGCCAGCGTTGAGGCGTACCTGCGCAGGCAGGGCCGCTTCAAGGCGCTTTCCGATGACGAGATCGCCAGCGTTGAAGCCGGTCGTGACGCTGCTTGGGAGGCCATGCGCCGAGATTGGGCGTGAGTGGGGCTTTAAGGATGCGAAAAGACGCCGCTTGAACAGCGGCGTCTTTTTTTCGAGGCGGAGGGACGGGCTGCTGGCCGCGTCCCTCCGTCTCGTTTTTTGCCTCGCTCTCCCTATACAGTAAAGCAATCACATGATATAGTGTAATCTATCAAAAGATAGTAAAAGGGAGGTAATCATGTCGCATGATCTGACTTCGCAGGATATTAAGAGGATTCGGGAAAAGTACGGGCTGACGCAGCAAGGGTTTGCGCGCTTGTTGGGACTTGGCGAGGCTAGCGTGGTTCGGTACGAAAACGGACAAACTCCCAGCAAGGCGAATGCGAACCTCATTCGTGCTGCGGATGATCCGAGGTTTCTTGCGGATTGCCTTGAGCGCGACGGGGCTTTGCTTGCGGACAGCCAGCGCGAGAAAACCGAGAAGATCGTGTATGCGCTGGTTTCTTTCGACGAGGATGGAGACGTCATGGACATCAACGAACTGTACGAAATCACGCTTCAGCAGGAGGTTCTTAACGAGCAGGCTGCGCAGCTGATGGGGGAGATCTCGCGACTGCTTATCGCTGCTCGCAATGGAGGGGATGTCGCTTCTGCGGCGGTCTATGAAGACGTGTATATGCAGCTTGCCATGGTCAAGCCTCGCATTATCAGTGAAGGTCATTTGGACAAAGTGAAGCTTTTGGAATTGAAGGCGCAGATCGAATGCTTGGGGCGCGTGGCGGAAAGTCGCAAAGTGAAAGCTGCGTAACATGGCAGGTATTGAAGAGTACTCGAATGAGGAATTTCAGAACGGGTTTCAAGGGATCGTCAGCGCCCTCGTGGCAGATGGGAACCTGGCGCCCCTCAGCAGCCCGCGGGCTGTTTTGCTTGGCGGGCAGAGCGGTGCGGGAAAAACAACGCTGCACAACATCTTTCTTATCGCCCAGAAGGGCAATGCGATCATCATAAATGGTGACGAGTACCGGTCTCATCATCCGCGATTCAGGGAAATCAGTGCGCGGTATGGAATTGATGCTCCGTCGTATGCGGCAGCATGGGCTGGAAGCATGGTGGAGGCGCTGGTTGACGCCCTTTCAACTGCAGGGTACAACCTGATCATCGAAGGAACGCTGCGGACATCCGAGGTCCCACTCAAGACGGCAAGGCTCTTGCGCGATCGGGGATACGACGTTTCGCTGGCACTGATGGCGGTGAAGCCGGAACTATCGCTGGTAAGTTGCCAGCTGCGATACGAGCAGATGCGTATTGCGGGTACAGAGCCTCGGGCGGTCGACCCGAACCATCATCTTTTGATCGTTGAAAGCATCGTCAGTAACTTGAAAGTGCTTGAGGAATCCGGGTTGTTCGATACCGTAAGCTTGTACGATCGCGCCGAGCGCCGATTGTTCTTCAGCAAAGATGACGGCGGGTATGCGTGCGATGCGCTCGAGCGAATCTTGTTCGGTGAGTGGAGCGACGAAGAGCGCTTGCACTTGGCGTATCTGGAACGAAAGCTGGCTGAGCTGAAAACTCTTGGCTGATCGCCTTGCTTTCGGCGTTTGTGCTGGCGGGATCCATCCTGGTCAAACCCGTGCGGGCTGGAATATGGTACCCTGCTGAACACAGGGAACGGCGAAAGGGATCCATATGGGGACGGCCAGCACGACTGAGCGCATCCGCGAAATCGGGGCGGATATCGAATCCGAGGTCATCGCACTCAGGCGCGAGTTGCACAAGCATCCCGAGTTGAGCGGCAAGGAAACGCGGACGCAAGAAGCTCTTTGCATCGAGTTGGGCAAGCTGGGCGTGGAGTATCGCCGTGCAGCAGGGACGGGCGTAATCGCCACTATTCGCGGTGAAGCGAAGGGTGCGTACGACGCCGACGGTAATCCTGCCAAGCGCGTGGCGTTGCGCGCCGACATCGACGCTCTTCCCGTGACCGAGCAGACGGGCGCGCCTTACGCTTCGCAAAGCGAAGGGATCATGCACGCATGCGGCCATGATTGCCATATGGCTATGATGCTGGGCGCCGTTCGCATTCTGAACGGCTTGCGCGATCGGCTTTGCGGCGAGGTTCGCGTGCTATTCCAGCCTGCGGAGGAGATATCTATCGGCGCGCTCAAAATGATCGAAGACGGTGCGCTCGACGGGGTCGACGCGATCTACGGGGCTCATATTTGGAGCGAAGTGGATGCCGGGAAGATTTCGTGCGAGCCCGGACAGCGTATGGCTCATACCGATTGGTTCCGCATCGATATCGAAGGCGTTAGCGCACATGGATCCATGCCGCACAAGGGTGTGGACGCCGTGGTGGTGGGTGCTGAAATGGTGACGGCTTTGCAGATTCTGGTCAGCCGAGACGTTTCGCCGTTTGAACCCGTGGTGGTTACGGTGGGGGAGTTTCATGGCGGCGAAGCGCGCAACATCATGGCGGGGACGGCTTACCTGACCGGCACGGTGCGTACCTGGAGCGATAAGCTGCGCGCCGAAGTGCCTGACCGTTTGGAGCGCATTGTGGGGAAGATCGCTCGTGCGTTCAACGCTGAAGCTCGGTTCACGTTCGAGCCGGGCAATGCGGGCTTGGCGAATGACGTTCAGTGCGCGGAAGCGGCGCGGCGCGCTGTTGTCGAGGTGCTGGGGGAAGAGGCCGTCGGCAGTTACGAGGGTACGCTTTCCGGCGAAGACTTCAGCGAGTACCTGCGTCTGGTTCCCGGAGTCATGGCGTTCGTGGGTACGCGCAATCCTGCTGTGGGCGCCGAGCATCCCCAGCACAGTTGCTACTATGAAGTGGACGAAAGCGTGCTGGTCAAGGGATCCATGGTGGCTGCTCAGTGGGCGGTCGACATGTTGAGAGAAGGGTAGGAGTCGTGCGCTTCATTATCTCGCCCGCCAAGAAGATGAACGTAGCGGACGATATGTTCGCATGGCGCGAGCTGCCGGCGTTCGTTGACCGTGCCGAGCAGCTGGTCGAAGCTGTGCGGGCTCTGACGTATGAAGAGGCGAAGGCGCTGTGGCAGTGCAGCGACGCGCTTGCCGAACTCAATTTCGATCGCTTCCGCACGATGGACGTGTCCGGTGGCGCGGGCTCGCTTGTTCCGGCGGTACTTGCGTACGAAGGCATCCAGTACCAGCATCTGGCTCCGCACGTTATGACCGCCGCGCAGCTGGAATACGTGCAGGAGCATGTGCGCATCCTGTCGGGCCTTTACGGCGTGCTACGTCCGTTCGACGGCGTGGCGCCGTATCGTCTTGAGATGCAAGCCAAGTTGGCGGTGGGCCCGGCGCGCACCTTATACGAGTTTTGGGGCGATTCGCTGGCGCGCGCGTTGGCTTCGGAGGCTGACGTTGTGGTGAACTTGGCTTCGGTCGAATATGCGAAAGCGGTGCTTCCGCATGCGAAGTGTCTTGGCTTGCAAACCGTCACGTGTTTGTTCGGTACGATCGATGCGCGCGGCCGCTTGGCGCAGCGTTCGACGGCTGCCAAGGCGGCTCGCGGTTCCATGGTGCGCTGGTGCGCCGAATGCGCCGTCGAGTCCGTCGCTGATCTGCGCGCGTTCGACGTAGCTGGCTATGCGTTCGACAAGGCGCGCTCTACTGACGACTGCCTGGTGTTTGTGCAGTAGGGAACAGAAAGCGTTTGCGGCGATCCTCACTTTGCGAATCAGCGTTGGGCCGGCGGGTGAGCGTCTGATGTCCTTGACGGCTCGCGGATTTGGGCGCCCTCTTTCGGCTCGGCTAGCTCCTTTTGCAGTTTGGCGTACGGCTAACGGATCCCGGCCGCGTTCGCCACGCCGAACGTCTCTTCACCTTGGCTGCTCAGTTTGAACTTGAGCGGTCGGCGGCTTGTCGTTTCAACAAGATCGGTCCGTTCTAGCTCGGATGCGTATTTGCGAGCGCTTTGGGCTGTGACTTCAAGGTGCGTCGCGGCGTCCTGCAGCGTCACGTCCGCGTTCGCGCCGAAAAGCGACACCTGCACCACTTGGTACAGCAAATTACATGCCCGCTCCGACAAGTCAAACTCAGCGCGCACGCTGCCGAGTTTTTCTTCGGCTTTCATCAGCGCTTCCCGCTTTGCCTGCAGCTCGGCTACCAGTTCGTCTTGAGCCGTCCTGATCAAATTCATCATTTGCAGCACGAAGAACGTGCCCTCGGCATGGTTAAGGGGGTGCTCAGTTACCGAAAACGCCTGATAGTACACTCCTTTATGCTCGGCGATAACGCGCGAAAGCGATAGCGTGGTGGGTAGGGACAGCGGACTGCTCAAGTGCAGCGCCAGCAAGAATCGGCCCGTTCTCCCGTTTCCGTCATAAAAGGGGTGGATGTGCTCGAACAGGTAATGCGAAAGCAACGCACTGTACAGTTCCGGCACTTCCTCGGAATTGACCAGCCTGATCATAGCGTTGAGATACGAGATTATGGCGGATTCGGGTTGCACGCCACGATGGACTATCCGTTGCGAGGACGCCTTGACGTCCACGCCATCGGCGCGGAACAGCTGGCCGTCAAGCGCGTCGCCCGAGTCGAGCGTACCCGCCACGACGGCGTCGTACAGCGCACGGATGTCCTCAGGAGTCTTGGGCGGCACGACGTCGCCGCTCGTCAGGCCAAGGTACAAGTGAGCGAATTCCATGAACTGCTTTGTCCGCCGATTCTCCCCGACAGGCTGCTCGATGCTGTCGATAGCCTCCCTAATCTGCTTGCGCGTGCTGCGAACGCCTTCCATTTCGTTCGTGCATACCACTTCGTCGACGATGAGGTTGCGTACGTAAGCGCCCTGCGCAATGCCGGGTAAGGCACTCCATGATCTTGACACCTTGCGCTCGGCGCGAAGAACCTGCTCCGTGACAAGAGACAGCTCGCGCGGCACGGCAAGAAAAAGCTCGCCTGTCTCTACGTTGATCCCGGTCCTGAATGACGAAGCGGCCGTGAGGCGCTTGCGGGCTTCACGCTCGTTTTCGCCCTTGCGATCGCTCGAAGCGTCTTCGTAAAAGAGCCTGTCCATTCTTTTGTATGCCATACCGTAAGACCTTCTTTCGAATGCTTTTCACGATTTTAACGCATGTTAATACTATCTAATAGTGAAAAATCTCAATATTTCACTATTAGATAGTATTGCAGAATACTTTATGATGAATACGCCTGTCCGGTAGCGGTTGGCTAACAACTTAAAACACAGGCCAACGCGAAGGGGCTCTCGACGACGTCGAGGAAGCTTGCGAAGGGGGCGCGGCTTCGATCTGCTGACGCAGGAGAGGCCTTGTTCGTCCGCTTGCGATTAAAACGATCGAGGTCTGCGCGCAAGAGTTTGATTGCCCCTGCGAAGTCGTGAAGTCGATCGATAACGCTTCGCTTTCGCGCCGCAATCACTATAATGGGAGCATTCGCGAATAAACGACCCTCTGCGCGGACGCGCGCGGGCGGTGCCGACCTGACGAGGAAAGCAACATGACCATGAAACCTTACAATCCGCACGAGATCGAACCCCGTTGGCAGCAGGTATGGGCCGACACTGACCTCAACAAGGTGACCGAGGATGCCTCGAAGCCTAAGAAGTACGTGCTCGAGATGTTCCCCTATCCTTCGGGCGACATTCACATGGGTCACGTGCGCAACTACACCATCGGCGACGTGATCGCCCGCTACTCCAAGATGCGCGGCTTCGACGTGCTGCATCCCATGGGCTGGGACGCGTTCGGCCTGCCGGCGGAAAACGCGGCCATCAAGCACAACAGCCACCCGGCTACGTGGACGTACGCCAACATCGAAACCCAGAAGGCCAGCTTCAAGCGCATGGGCTTCTCGTACGACTGGGACCGCACCGTGGTGGCGTGCGATCCTGAGTACTATCGCTGGGGCCAGTGGATTTTCCTCCAAATGTGGAAGAAGGGCCTGGTCGAGCGCCGCAACAGCCCGGTGAACTGGTGCCCGAACTGCGAAACCGTGCTGGCGAACGAGCAGGTGACCGAGGGCGAGTGCTGGCGTTGCCACGGCGCGGTGGAGAAGCGCGACCTGACGCAGTGGTACTTCAAGATTACCGACTACGCGCAGGAGCTCCTCGACGACTTGGATCAGCTGGACGGTTGGCCCGATCGCGTCAAGCAGATGCAGGCGAACTGGATCGGTCGCTCCGAGGGCGCGGAAGTCACGTTCACGTTGTGCGGTGCCGACGGCGAGGTTCCGGCCAACCCGACCGATGACGATCTGATCACCGTCTTCACCACGCGTCCTGATACGTTGTTCGGCTGCTCGTTCTTCCTGCTGGCCCCCGAGTACAAGGGCCTGATGAGCTTGGTCGAGGGCACGGAATACGAACCTGCCGTCCGCGAGGTGGTCGAACAGGCGTCCAAGGTGAGCGCTGTCGAGCGCGCGCAGGGCGATCGCGAGAAGCACGGCGCGTTCACCGGCCGTTACATGGTGAACCCCATCAATGGCGAAAAGGTGCCGGTGTGGGTTGCCGACTACATCGTGAGCGATTACGGCACCGGCGCGGTCATGGCTGTTCCGTGCGGCGATCAGCGCGACTTCGAGTTCGCGCGCAAATACGACCTGCCCATCATTCCCATCATCTTGGGCGAGGACGACCCGCTGTTCGATCAGCTGAACGGGGTGCAGGATCGTCGCGTCACCTCGGTCGATTGGGACCATGCCTACGATGCCGAAGGCGTGCTGGTGCAGTCCGGCAAGTACACGGGCATGGTGGGCGGCAAGCACAGCCCGGCGGTTGACGCGATCATCGCCGACCTCGAAGCGGCCGGAAAGGGCCGCACGAAGGTCGAGTTCCGCCTGCGCGATTGGCTTATCAGCCGTCAGCGCTATTGGGGCAATCCCATTCCTGCCGTTCACTGCCCGACCTGCGGTTTGGTGCCCGTGCCCGAAGAGGATCTTCCGGTGCGCCTGCCCGAGGACATCGATTTGGCTGCTGGCGAGACGCTGGCTACCCACGAGGGCTTCGTGAACACGACGTGCCCCGTGTGCGGCGGCCCGGCTAAGCGCGAAACCGACACCATGGACACGTTCACGTGTTCGAGCTGGTACTATCTGCGCTACACCGATCCTCATAATGACGAGCTGCCGTTCGATCCTGCGAAGGCGAACCGTTGGATGCAGGTTGATCAGTACATCGGCGGCATCGAGCATGCCATCCTGCACCTCCTGTACAGCCGCTTCTTCACGAAGGTGCTGCGCGATTTGGGACTGCTGAACGTGGACGAGCCGTTCGCGAACCTGCTGTGCCAGGGCATGGTAAAGGACGAGCACGGTGAGACCATGTCGAAGTCGAAGGGCAACGTGATTGCGCCTGAGGACATGATCGCCGAATACGGAACCGATGCCGTGCGCGCATACATCCTGTTCATGGCTCCGCCTGACAAGGATCTGCTGTGGGACGAAGGCGGCTTGGCTGGCATCTACAAGTTCATGAACCGCGCGTGGCGCATCGTGTGCGACCTGATGGGCACCGCCGATGAAGAAACGCTGTTCCAAGCGGGATCTTCGGAGGACGAGGGCAAGAAGGCTCTTGAGAAGCTGGTACGCGAGCGCCATCGCGTGGTGGGCAAGGTGGCCGATGACTTCGATCGCAACAACTTCAACACGGCGCTTGCCGCCATCATGGAGCTGACGAATGCGGCGAGCGATTACCTGCGCAAGTGCTCCGCGGACGAGCGCGCCGCAAGCGCGTTCTCACAGACGTTCGATCGCGAGGTTGCCGAGGTTATCGTCAAGCTTATGGCTCCGTTTGCCCCGCATTGGGCCGAAGAGCTGTGGCATGACGCACTGGGCAACGAAGGCTCGGTGCATGTGCAGCTGTGGCCCGAGTTTGATCCCGAGCAGGCGAAGGCTGACGAAGTGGAGCTTGCAGTTCAGGTGAACGGCAAGGTGAAGGCGAAGATCACGGTTGCTGCCGATGCCGCCGAAGACGATATCAAGGCCGATGGTTTGGCTGCCGTCGAGGCTGCTTTGGCAGGCAAGGACGTCAAAAAGGTTGTCGTGGTTCCCGGTCGCTTGGTCAACATCGTAGCGAAGTAGGGCGGCAGGCAAGATGGATAATGCGAAAGCGGCTCGGGTATCCGAGCCGCTTTCGTTGAGGGGGGGGTCGATGAGGCGTTATCCCACGTAGTCGGCGGCGTTGTTTCCCGCTACACGACCAAACGTGTAGATGTCTGCCATGGATGTGGATCCTAGGCGGTTTGCCCCCATCTTGTGGCCGGCCACTTCGCCTGCAGCGAAGAGTCCGGGAATGGGATTGCCGTTCGCGTCGAGCACCTCGGCGTTCGCGTTGATGTGCAGGCCTCCCATGGTGTAATGCACGGCCGGCTTGTACGCCATGATGTAGTAGGGCGGCGTATCGATCTTATGCATGGTTCCGCGGTAGGCGAAATCGGGATCGGATCCTGCGTCTACGTAACTGTTCCATTGCTCGATTGTCTTTGCGAGCGCGGCGGCATCGATGCCGAAAGGTTTGCAGGCTTCTTCAAGCGTATCTGCTTTCGTACAAAGATTCCGTGAAACGAGGTTTTCAAATTCGTCTGCATGGATGTCGACCACTTTAGTCTCGTCTGCAGCCGCCTGATCCCAGATTTCGTAAGCGCGTTCGTCGGTCTGTTTGAGAATGGCTTTGGACAAAACGTCTCGTCGGCCAAGTTCTTCGACGAAGCGTTTTCCTTCCTTGTTAAACATGACCGTGCGTTCGTCCAGGCGCATGTCGTCCAAATACAGCAGCGCTCCGGTGTTTACATCGCAGATGGGATAGGTTTGGATGAGTTCCATATCTACGAGCTCGGCACCGATAGCGGATGCCATGGTAAGTCCGTCTCCCTGCGCTCCTACCGAATCGGTTGAATTGAATTGCTTCCCAAACTCAGGATTTGCCTGCTCGCGCATTTCGACGTTTGCGCCAAACCCGCCGCATGCCAGTACGACGGCTTTACATTCGAAGGAGTATTCGTTACCGGTGACGGTATTCGTTGCCTTGATGCCGCCAATGCCTCCATTCGCATCTTGCACGAGCGCGGTTGCTTTCGTGTTGTCGATGAGCGTGATGTTATCGATTGACTGGGCCCGGGCGGTCAACTTGGTCGTCATGGCGTTGCCTATGTGTCCCGAAGGAATGATGGAGCGCTTGACCGAGTGGCCGCCGAAGAACAGAAGGTTGTGCTCCCAAGATATTCCTCCTTCGTAAGTGAGCCATTGCGCTGCGTCGTACACGCCGTTTGCGATGACGTTCACTAGGGCAGGGTCGCCGCGGTGGTCCCCGCCTTCTAGCATGTCATTCGCCAGCTGTTCGGAGCTGTCGCTTAATCCTGAGTTTTGCTGGATCCAATTGCCGGGCACGGCCATCTCTCCTCCGGACAATGCGGTGGAGCCCCCGAATACTCCTAGCTTCTCCATGAGCAGTACCTTCTGGCCCTTGTTGGCCGCGCTAATGGCGGCAGTAAATCCTGCGCCGCCTGTACCCACGACTACAATATCAAACGCTGTGGGTATATCGCTCTCTGGCTGTTGCACGGCTCTGTCGCGTTTCTTCCATTCGGATGACTTCTCTCCTGCCTTGTCAAGTGCTTCAGCAACGGCGGTGAGGTACGCCATGCTGGATAGCGAGGCGCCCGTCACGACGTCAACGTTCAACGTTTGATTGTCGACGATGAGCTTGCCCAGCTTTTTCATGCACACATCGCCCAATCCTGCGGACTCGCGAGAATCTAATACATCAATACGTTCGATAGCGCCATCTTTCGAGACAACCTCGATCTGTATGGCGCCGTGCTTTCCCATGCCGCTGCCGACGGTTGCGATGCTTGCGTCGGCGGACCGCTCTTTCGCGGCGCTTCCTGATGACGTGCATCCGCCCAATGTCAACGCGCCTCCTGCCGTCGCTAACGCAGCACCCGTAAGAAACTGTCTACGTGAAAGTCCTGCCATCTTGTTCATCCTCCTTGTTGTATCCGGTCCCGCCTCCCATGGTGCGCCACCTTTTTTGGTCGCGCTGTTCGGGACGACGAGAACATAGCACCGCAGTACCGCATCGGATGGACGCCGAAGGGGTTCAATGTGTAACCCAGCCTTGGTTTAAATAGGTAACCCTAGGCAAAACGCTCGGTGCATCATGCTTTTTCAGGGTAAGATGAAAACCCGAAATTGCAGGAAGGGGAGGTTCTGCATGAAGGAGTTGTGCGGTTGTTGGAAGAATGTGTTTACGCGCATCGGGACTATGCCCGTTGCGTTTCTCGGTATTGGATTGTACCGTGCGTGGCTTGCAACTTTTTTTCGGTACGATGCATTTCCGACCGTCGACTTTTTTGATTATGCGTTGTTCGAGGGAGCCATAGGCGTTGCGTCGTTTGCAGTTGTTTTTCTTGCGCGTCGCGTTACTCCTCTCTGGTCGAACCGGGTGGCGGTGGGCCTGGTTGCCTTCGGCATGGTGGGCGGGTCGGCGCTGTGCGCCATTGCATGCTTCTGGGTGCAGATTGCGGCGCTCAAGTATCTTGGGCTTATGTTGGCGGGCGCGGGGCTTGGGCTGCTCATTCTCATGTGGACGGAGTTTTTTGGATCACTTAATCCTATGCGTGTTGCTGCCTATTATGCCGCGGCTATTTTTTTGGGAGAGGTGTTAAAGTGGCTGTTTAGTGGACTTGAACCTGCATATATCGTCGTATTCTCTTTAACTCTTCCGCTCGTTTCCCTTGATTGGGTGCGCCGTTCTATGAAGCATTTACCAGAAATCGACCTGCCTAAACCTATGGGTAAAGCAGGGATTTCCGAAATTCCCTGGAAACCGATTGCTCTCATGGGGATATGCACGTTTGCGACAGGGTTTGGGGTTCTTCCTGATCAGCCCTTGGCGGCAGGAAATACTGTGGGTACGATGTCGGTTGCGGCGTTTGTGTTTTTTGGCGTCCTTTCATCGTCGAGGTGGTTTAATTTCGACATCATATACCAACTGGCGTTTCCTCTCATGATCGTGGGGCTTCTGCTCATTGCTCCGCAATTCTCGCTTGATTCGAAAACAGTAGCGGGTTGCTACGATGCAGGTTATACCATGCTGTCCATTTTCATTATGATTGTCTTGAGCAACATCACGTACCGATTCGATATTGCAGCTGCTTGGTTGAATGGTATTGAACGTGGTATTCGCTATCTGGTGGAAGCAGGGGGCTGGAGTTTGTTTGCGGTCACTTCTTTCTATTTGTCGAAAGATACTGTAACGGCAATCCATCTAGGAATCGTAGCGGTTGTGGCGCTGGCGTTCACGGTGCTGTTTTTTACGGAAAAACGGCTATCTGCCAAGTGGGGCATCAATTTGAAACAAACCTCCGACGGCGATGACGTGTTCTCGCCGGGATTGCTTGCTATGCGCGTGTCCGATTTGTCGCGCGAGCATAATTTGAGCCCGCGTGAGGAAGAGGTGTTGCAGTTGCTCGCGCGCAAAGGAACTTCAGCGCAGATCGAGGAAAACTTGTTCGTAGCACGCGGTACGGTGAAAGCGCATACGAGTCGCATTTATCGCAAGCTCGGAGTCCACAGCCGGGACGAGCTTTATGAGCTGCTGGGCATTGGGGATTGACGAATACGGAAACGCATAGCAAGGGGGGGGCGGCTTGATGGGCGCGTTGTTCGAAAAGCTGGAGATAGGAGCGCTGCAAGCGCGGAATAGGTTCGTGCGCGCGGCAACTTACGAAGGATTGGCTACCGACGATGGGCGCATGACCCCAGAGCTCCGAGCTGTTTACGAGGAGCTTGCCAGCGGCGAAGTGGGCACGATCATCGTGGGCTACGCGTACGTCACGCGCGACGAGCAGCCGAACCCGCGCATGCTTGGCATCTATGATGACTCGTTCGTTCCCGCGTACCGTGCGTTCGTTGACGACCTGCACGCTCACGGCGCGCGCGTCGTTTCGCAGATCGTGTACGGCGGCTCGGCTACCAGGCTCGATCCGCCCAGCACGCGAATCCTCGGGCCGTCTTCCGTTGCCAATCCGAAGACCGGCATCGTTCCCGTGGAGGCGACGAACGCCGATCTGCAAGCGCTTGCGTGCGCGTTCGCGGACGCGGCTGAACGTGCCCAGGCCGCAGGGTTCGACGGTGTGGAGCTGCATGCGGCGCACGGCTACGTGCTCAGCCAGTTTCTAAGCCCGCTGTTCAACAAGCGTACAGACGGGTACGGCGGCTCCCTTGAGCATCGCGCCCGCTTCCTAACAGAGGTTGTCGATGCCGTCCGCGATCGAGTGGGCAAGGCGTTTCCGCTGATCGTGAAGCTGAACAGCTCCGACGGCGTGGAGGGCGGCTTGACCGAAAGCGAAAGCGCAGAAGTGGCGAAGCTGCTTGAGGCACATGGCGTGTCGGCTATCGACGTAAGCGGAAATTGGCGCTCCTGCCGGGTGAGAGACTATGCGGGCGAGCCGTTCTTCGCTTCCTACGCGCAGCGTCTTGCACGTGAGCTCGACATACCTGTGATCTTGACGGGCGGCAACCGCAGCTTTGCTGCGATGGAACGCCTTGCAACGGAAGGCGGCATCGCGGGCTTCGGCTTGTGTCGCCCGCTTATTTGCGAGCCGCACCTTGTGCGACGCTGGAGCGCCGACCCGAATGCCGTGCCGCGTTGCGTATCGTGCAACGGATGCAGTTCCTCGCCCGGCCATCGCTGCATAGTGCCGTAGGCGTTTCGCATCGGCGCTTTCCGGCTGCTTTGACTCGCGGTTTGCGTGGATTCCCCCTTGAGTTTCGATGGCAACGCCGATGTTGCAGCGCACGGGCGCCCCTCGTTTGCTATCATCGACGCCTATGGCAAAGGCGAAGAAACATGGATGGGTAAAGGCGATGCTGGGTGCAGTGCTCGGATGCGTGCTTGCGGTTGGGGCGGTGTTCGCGATAACGAACGTCGTGACCGTGGTCACGGCGAAAGGGAGCATCGTAGACTCGCAGGAGGCGATTGGCTACGATGCCGACGCCATAGTGGTGTTGGGCGCATCCGTGTTCGCGGACGGAACGCCGTCGAGCATTTTGCAGGACCGGCTTGACGACGGTATCGCTTTGTACCGATCCGGCGTTGCTCCGAAGCTGATCATGAGCGGGGACAATAGCACGATCGCGTACAACGAAGTCAAGGCCATGAAAGACTATGCCGTTTCCCAGGGGGTTCCTAGCGAAGACGTGTTCTGCGATCACGCTGGGTTCTCCACGTACGAGAGCATGTACCGCGCCAAGCACGTGTTCGGCGCGCAGCGCATCGTGGTGGCCACGCAGACCTACCATCTGTATCGAGCGCTCTATGCGGCACATGGCCTGGGGCTTGAGGCTATTGGAGTTCCGAGCGACTATCGCACGTACGCGAAGCAGACCCAATACGATCTGCGTGAAATACCTGCGCGCACGAAGGATTTTTTCAAGACGCTGTTCGAGGTCCCGTCGACGTTCGTGGGCGATCCCATCAGCTTGGACCAATCGGGCGACGTGACCGAAGGCTACTGAGTCGATTCTCCGATCGGGAGAGGGCGATCCTGCTATTCGGGCCGACGCAGCGGTTCCCCGAATGCGGTGGCTCGCGTTCTTAAAAGCTCCAACAGCAGGGCGCAAGCTTCGCACTGCACGGCATCGAGCACGGGTATCCCTGCTGCGCGTTCGAGTTCCGGGGCCAATCCTATGGTAGCAAACCCGGTGCATGCCAATGCGACCGCCTGAGCTCCTTGCGCGGAGAGGCTTTCGACGGATTTCAGAGCGCTTGCTCGCCCTTCGGGAGTTTGCAGGTCAAGGGTGCTCTTCACTCCGGCGGGTACGACGTTTGCCAGCAGCTGCGGTCCCAGGATGCGGTCGAACGCTGGCGGAGCTTCGGGCGTGATGCCCAGAACGCCGACCGGTCCGTTGAAGCGCGCGGCGGCGGAAGCGGTGCTCTCGCCTGCGCCGACAACCGGGATGCGCACGGCTGCGCGCGCTTCGAGAACCCCGGGATCGTCCGCGCAGCTCACGATAATCCCGTCGACGCCCGCCCGCTCGAGTTCCTGGGCCAGGGCCGCCACTTTGGGCGCAGCTGCGCGTTTGGTGCGCGCGTCGTGCACTCCTTCGGGCTGGTCGGGGATGCAGCGCGACAGCGTTTTCACGCCGGGGATCCACTGTTCGATCAGTTGCCCGTGCGCGTCCACCTGGGCTTGCTCCTGCGTGATCACGCGAATAATGCCCATGGTGTACGCAGGACTCATATCGACCTCTTTCTTGCGGGGATCTGTTGTCATTCGTACCGATCGATCAAGTCGATCAGCTCCTGTTTGGAGTGTAGCGCAGTTTTTTCCAGAATGCGCCGCGTGTGCGTGCGGATGGTGCTTTCGGATACGAACAAGGCATCCGCGATGACCTTCGCCGATCGCCCGCGCGCCAGGTACGGAAGCACTTCCGCTTCGCGGCGCGTCAGGCCGTAGTACTCGGCTATCTGGTCGTAGACGCGTTCGCTGGCCGACTCCGCCTCTGCCTCGCTCATGGATCCTGCTCCGGTGGCGGCGGGCTTCTTATCAGGCTGTTTGGGCGCTTCCGCAGCGTTGACCTGCGGCGCTGGCATTGCGGCGGCAATCTGGCCCGTGAGCGTTGCGGACGCGTCGCCGATGTTTGCGGAAGTACTCTTCTCCTGCTGGGCATCTGCTCCCTGGAAGAAGAACGAGAATCGATGGCGCGTACTTTGAAGCACCAGGAGCATGGCGAGCACGTACACGGCGCCCACCGAGATGCCCACGATCAACATGGACGGTCTTTCCGGGATGAGCATGATCACGTACCCGATGCCAATGCCTACAAGTCGTGCGATGATGGACAGCGCTCGCACGATGCCGCCGATCACGAAACCCGACACTGCGAAGTCGTAGGCGGTCGAAACCACCATGTACCATATAATGACGTCGAACATGCCGTAGCCGGTGCTCATGATGACGTTGAGCATGACCGGGTTCGATTCCCAGAACAGCGGCATGATGGCGAACAAAACGACGATACCGGGCACGATCACGCGAAACGCGAAGGAAAGATCGATGCGCTTTCGCGCCAGCAGCACGAGCGCAATCAGTCCTGCAGCTGCGATGATATTGGCGATCAAGGGCAGCCGGTGCGCGTCGTCCGCCGACCCAACCGAAACGACCGTCATCTGCCAGACGAAGCCGAACAGGCACGAAAGAACCAAGCTGGATACGATCAGGCTCACCAGCGATCCGAGCGCGGTGCGGTACCGATCCGAATTGGCGTTGCTGGCGTAGCGCCCTTCGGGAACCTCTTGCTTGCATCGCGCAAGGCAAAGCTGGGAAAGAACGGGCAGGGGAGCTATAAGCAGGAGCGCGGGGACGCCTCCGTGATCCGAGCAGATCGAGATCACGACGAACAGCGAAGCCGTTAGCAGCAGCACGACGGGGATGTAAAACGACGTGCGCGAGGGGTGCATGCGTCCCAGGTACTCCGCCCAGCTTCCCCAGTAGTAGCCGTACCCGGCGCCCGCAAGCACGGCGCCCGTGACGATAGGGGCGGCAAGAGCCGATTCCGGTAGCAATCCCATGCTAGCTAGAGGACCCGATCCCGATAGCAGCACAAGCCCGATAATGATGAGCGCGGTGAACGCCCCCGGCTTCAAGCGGTCGTAAAACGCAGGGTTTCGCTCGATGCGCGAGGCGATCAGAAACAGCGTTGTCATGTTCGCTACGAACGAGACGATGACGATAAGCGTTTGGCACGACGTGTTGTCGGCAGGCCCCTCCAGAAGAAGAGAACTGCGAAACGTCAGCATGCTGCACGCCCAAAAGAATGCGAGTCCCACGTGATGCGGCCGCAGCGTTTTCCAGATCATGCGCATGCTTCGCCGATCTGCATTGATACGCGAGTTTCCAACCATGAATCGATGCCCCCCGATAGCGTTCCGCCTCGTTGCGGTTGTAGCTGTACACCGTGATTGCCTACGTGTTCTATTGCTTGTCACACTATAGTTTACCAGCCAAAACGCAGAATCATCAGAAACTGATGATATGTAAGCAAGCTGCTGGATTTAGCCTTTTTCGCGACGAGAAAGGACGCTAGTGAATTCCCAAGAGCAATCCAACAAGGCGCTCATGCACGCTTGCGCCGAGGCCGCTTTGCTGTTCACGAGAATGGGTGAAGACGGGTTCACCGCTGCAAGCGAGCGACGTGCATGGGAGGGCATGGCGGCGTGCGCGGGCGTGGTTATCGAAGCGCCTTCGGCCGATGCGCGCCATGCGGTTGAAAGCGAGCTGCTTGTGCCGGGGCTGCCCCTGGCCGCTATGCCGGTGGAATCGCTTTACAAGCCGTGGCGGGCGCCCGACGGAACCGTGCGTGCGTCGCGCGGACTGTACGGCGGCGAAACGGCGGGTCACGCGCAAGCGTTGTTCGATGCGTGCGGTTTGGAGATTCCGCAGGAGTTCTCGGCGATGCCGGACCACCTGTCGTTGCTCTTGGAGCTGCTGGCGCTTTTTCTCGAGGTTGGCAACGATCAGGCTGCGGACAACCTGATCCGGGATCACTTCGATTGGCTGGGCGAGTACGATGCCGCTTTGCGCGACCGTGCAGAGCGCGCCGCCGACGCCCCCGCTTTCGACGAAGCCAAGCGCCGCGCCCTTGCGGAGGGGATCGCCTTTCTGCGGACGCTGACGATGGCGGTCGATAAAGCGGTGCATGCTCGGCTTGCGTAGCTGCTTCGATTCTGGGGCCAACAGGGAGGAGGCTGCGGGCTTGCTCGCGGCGAAGACGAGATGGTAGGAGGAGAAATGTTCGATTCAACGGTTTCGCGCAGAACGTTTCTAAAGGGATCGGCCGCCGCCGCATCGGTTGCAGCGGTCGGGTCTCTTTCGCTGGGCGCTTGGAGCGCCGAGCGCGCGAATGCGGCCGGGGGCGAGCGGGGTACGGCGCCTTCGCTGTGCAACGGATGCTCGAGCAAGTGCGGCCTGATGGCAACTACGCTGGGTGGGACGCTGTTCACGCTGAGCGGCATCGAGCAGCATCCGTATTCCAAGGGCAAGCTGTGCGCTCGCGGACATGGCTTCGCGCAGATGGCGTACAACGAGGAACGCGTGACGCAGCCGCTGCGGCGTACGGAAAGCGGTGAATTCGAGCCCATCGATTGGGACACCGCGTTCAGGGAGATCGGCGAAAAAGTAAAGGCAATCGTGGCTGCGAACGGCCCCGAGTCGCTTGCGCTCGTTCACGATCCACGCCCGTCGGGCAAGTATTACACGAAGCGCTTCATGAACGCTCTGGGATCGGCGAACGTCTACACGCATGCAGCGGCGTGCAACCTGTCCAAAGAAGCCGGCTTGACCGAAACGATCGGCGCGTCGAACTATTCGGTTGACTTCGGATCGTGCAAGATGGTCCTGTTCATCGGCCGCAGCTACGGCGACGGCATTCGTCCGTCCCATGCTATGAGCTTGGCGGATGCTGCCGAGGCCGGCACGCGCGTGGTCATCGTGGATCCGCGCCTGAACAACGCGGGCATCTTCGCCAGCGACTGGGTGCCCGTCAACCCCGGCACCGACCTGGCGCTGCTCATGGGCATCTGCAACGTGCTCATCGAGGAAGACCTGTACAATCATGATTTCATCGAGCAGCATACGGTGGGCTTCGAGGAATTCGCCGCGCAGGCGAAGGAGTACACGCCCGAATGGGCCGAGAAGATCTGCGACGTGCCCGCCGATCGCATTCGCGAACTGGCGCAGGCTCTTGCGAAGGCGGCCCCGGCTGCCGCGGTGGAGGCCAGCTGGCGCGCTGCGTTCGGTTGCGCGTACAAGAACTCTTTCGACACGGCACGCGCGGTGACTGCGGTGAACGCGCTTCTGGGCAGCTGGGGCGCGAAGGGCGGTGCGCTCATCACCTCCTCGCCGAAGGCCGGCAAGATAGCTGACGAGCGTTTCGCCGAGCCGCCGAAGCCCGAAGCGAAGCGCATCGGCGACAAGGAGTACGGTGCGGTTAGCAGCTCCGGCTCGAACATCGCCGCGCTTGAGGCTGCGCTGGACGGCCGCGTCAAGGGCATGTTCTTCTACAACTCCAACGCGGCGAAGGGCTATGCGCAGCCCAAGGTGTGGTCCGAGGCGTTCGAGAAGCTTGACCTGGTGGTTTCCATTGATGTGCAGATGTCTGAGACGGCTATGCAGGCCGATTACGTGCTGCCGGAGTGCACGTACCTGGAGCGCATGGAGGCGCCGGATTACATTGGCGGCAAGAAGCAGTTCGTGGCTTTGCGCGCCCAGGTGATCGATCGCCTGCATCCCGAAACCAAGCCGTGCGACGAGATTTTCGCCGGCCTGGCTCAGGCGTGCGGCGTGGGCCAGTACTTCGACTTCACGGTTGAGGAGCTGGCGAAGGCCGAGCTTGACACGCTGGGCGTGAGCTTCGACGAGCTTAAAGAAAAGGGCATCGTGGACGTGACGTCCAAGAAGTTCGAATACGGCGTGCCGAAGTTCAAGACGCCGACGGAAAAGTACCAGTTCGTCAGCGAGAAGGCGGGCAACGCGGGCTTGAACCCGGTAATCGGCTACGTGGAGCGCCTGGTCATGCCGCAGGGCGATCAGCTGCACTTCATCGGCGGCAAGCAGTCCATCCACTCGCACACCATGACGCAGAACGTGGAGTCCCTGAACGCCATTTCGCGCGAATACAACCTTGAACGCGTGTGGATGAGCGCGAAGGACGCGGCCGATCGTGGCATCGCCGACGGCGACTTGGTGGAAGTGTCGTCTAGCGAGCATACCGGCCAGGTGCGCGCGAAGGTCACGGAGCGCCTCAAGCCCGGCGTGCTGTACCTGCCCACGCACTACGGCGGAACGTCGCCGTACCAGACGCGCGCGTACGAGTACGGCATCAGCATGACGGAGTTCGTGCCGTTCCACGGCGGCGAGCCGGGCGTTGGCTCGACCATGAGCCAGGAAGTGGCGGTCACGGTGAAGAAGGTGGAGGCGTAAGATGGCTCGTTACGGAATGCTCATCAACACGAAGAAATGCGTGGGATGCTACGCGTGCCGCGTGGCGTGCCAGATGATCAATGGCCTGGATCCTGACAAGGCGTTCATCCATTACGAAGAGCTGGAAACGGGGGCGTATCCCAACGTGTACGCCGAAAACGTGCCCGTGCAGTGCATGCACTGCGAGAACGCTCCGTGCCAGTCGGTGTGCCCGACGGGCGCCACGTATACTACCGATTCGGGCGTGGTGCTGGTTGAAGAGGGGAAATGCATCGGCTGCAAGTACTGCATGGCCGCGTGCCCCTACGGCGTTCGCGTGCAGCTGCACTCGGGCGTGGTGGAGAAGTGCCGTTTCTGCTGGTACGAGGGCGAGCCGGGCAACCCGCCGGCGTGTGTGGGCACGTGCATCACGAACGCTCGCATCTTCGGCGACCTGGACGATCCCAACAGCGAGATCAACCAGGCTATCGCGCGCTACAACGCTCAGCCTCTTGCGAGCGACCTGACCGAATCCAAGATCTTCTACGTGAGGTGATGAACAATGGTATGGGGACCCCTTATCGCTTGGTACCTGTTCCTGGCGGGCGCGTCGGCCGGCGCGTTTCTAACGGCTGCTTTCGTGGAGGCGAAGTATCCTGACAGCACGAAGATGCGCATCGCCGGACGTATCATCGCGCCTATCTTTCTGGGCATCGGCCTGATCATGCTCATGATCGATGCCGAGGCCGGGCTGCACAACCCGTTGCGGTTCGTGTACTTGGTCATGAACCCCGGATCGGTGATGACTTTGGGCGTGTACTTCATCTGCGTGTTCATGCCGGTTGCCCTGGCGGCGGCGCTGCTGGAAGTGCTCAAGAAGCCCGTGCCGAAGTGGCTCACCTGGATCGGCGTGGTGGCGGCGTTCGCCGTGGCGGCCTACACCGGCTTTCTCTTGGGCGTGGTGAAGGCGTATCCGCTGTGGAACAACGCTGTGCTGCCCATCCTGTTCGTGGTGTCGGCGCTGTCGGCCGGTTTGGCTGCCACCAGCTTCGTGGGACTGATCGTTGACCGCGAGCGTTTCGAGCAGATGTGGCTGGTCAAGAAGTCGCACGTCATCTTGTCGGCTATCGAGCTGGTGGTGCTGTTCACCATGCTGGTGATCGTGTCCGCCGGAAGCTACGAGGGCGCGGCGTCCGTTCAGATGCTGCTGACTGGGCAGTATGCCGTGCCGTTCTGGATTGGCATCGTCCTGTTCGGCTTGGTGCTGCCCTTCGCGATCGAAGGCTATCCGGTGTTCATCACCAAGCGCGTCGAAACCTCGATGACCTCTATGGTGGTGAGCGTCATCGGCGAGGCGGGCGTGCTGGTGGGCGGCTTCCTGTTGCGCCTTTTGGTCGTGATGGCCGCGCTGCCGGTGGCGTACCTGTAGCGCACCGCCGCGCGATCGCTGCTGCAAGCCCCTCCTTGAAGGACGTCGCCTTTTCCGGGCGGCGTCCTTTTTCGATTGCGACGTACTTTTCGAGGCCGGGTTGGGGGCACGGCGGCGAAGCTCCGGAGTCTCGGATTCTTCGTTTCGCGCGTTAGCGGTACGTTTCTATAAGGTCGATGATCTGCTGCTTCGAGTGCAGCTCGGTCTTTTCCAGAATGCGTCGCGTATGGGTGCGAATGGTGTTCTCCGACACGAACAGCGCTTCGGCGATGACCTTGGCCGATCGTCCGCGTGCCAAGTAGGGAAGCACTTCCGATTCGCGACGGGTCAAGCTGAAGTCCTCGGCGATCATGTCGTAGATAGCCTGGTCTGAACTCGGCGAATTTGGCGCAGGAGAAGCTTGAAGTCCTGGCGTTTCGGGCCGTGCGTGCGGCGGCGCGGTTTGCGGCTTCGACGCGTCGGCGGCGGACTCGATGCGCTTTGCAGAGCTTCCCGCCGTCGTCGCACCCTCGGACTTTTTGCGCGCGACGTAGAAAAGGCCCAGCATAGCCAGCACGTATACGCCTCCGGTGGACACGCCGACAATGAGCATGGAGGGAGTGCCGGGAATGAGCATGAGCAGATACCCGATGCCGATGCCCACCAGTCGCGCAAGGATGGACAGCGCCCGTACGATGCCGCCCACCACGAATCCCGACACAGCGTAATCGTAGGCGGTCGAAGCCACCATGTACCAGATGATGACGTCGAACACGCCATAGCTTGCGCTCATCACGACGTTAAGAACCACGGGATTCGTCTCCCAGAAAAACGGCATGACGGCGAACAGGACCACGATGATGGGAACGATCACGCGGTACGCCAGCGCCAGATCCATTCGCTTGTTCGCGTAGAGCACCAAGCCGATGAGCCCGACCGCCACCGCAAGATCTGCGACGAGCGGGATCTGATGGGCTTCGTTGACCGAGCCGACCGACAGCACGGTCATTTCCCATACGAACCCGAACAGCAGCGACAATACCAAGCTTGCCACGATAAGCGTTACCAGCGAGCCGAGCACGGAAAGGTACCGCTTGGACGTTGTGGCGCTTGCATGGCCTCCGTCAGGGGCTTCGCCGCGGCAGCGGTGCAGGCACGCCAGCGACAAAACAGGCAGCGGGACCATGAGCGCAAGAGGCGGCACGCCGGCAAGTTCGGCGGCAAACGAGATTGCCAGGAACAGCGCTGCGCTCACCAGAAACGCCGCCGGGATGTAAAACGAGGTTCGTGACGGGTGCATGCGCCCCAGGCATTCCGCCCAGCTTCCCCAGTAGTATCCGTAGCCGATGCCGGTCAGCGCGCCGCCGCCTGCGAGCAGCACGATCATCGCTCCTTCGTTTCCCGTGCGTCCCGCGCTTGCAAGGGCGACGATGCCCGCTATGATGCATGCGCAGAACAGCTTCCCGGGAAGCCGGTCGATAACGGAGGGGTTGCGTTCCATGAAGGCGGCCATGGCGAAGAGCGTGGTCATGTTCGCTACGAACGAAACCAGCACGACAAACGTTTCGTACCCGGGCGTGTTCGCCGGGCCCGCAAGCAGAATGGAGCTGCGGAACGTGAGCATGCTGCATGCCCAGAAAAACGCCAGCCCGACATGACGAAGCCTCAGCGTTTTCCATACCATGCGCATGCTGCGCCGCCCGCGTGTGGCGATCAGCGGATCGCTCAAAAGCTTACCTCCTTGCAGTGACGCGCTTCGACGAGTGCGCGCCCTTGATTGCAATTTCCTAATAATGGCTTATCTATCAGGCAAAATGTCTAAATCACCAAAAACTGATTACCTGCCGAATTTTCCAGATGCCTACGATTGTCCCGACGAGAGAGGACGAGATCATGCGGGCGGAACTGGCTTTGGCACGTACATTATCACTTATTGCACCTCTGTTCACATGTTTAAGTGAAGAGGAATACGCACAGGTTCTGCAAAGCGGTGCGGGGGAGTGCGCGCGAAGCGCCGCGCGCAGCTTGGCTCGGTCGGCCGAGGAGGCCGATTCGTGGGAGCGAGCGCTGTCGGCGCCGTTCGACTGGCCCGACCGCGCCGCGTTTCAGCGTAACGTGCTCGCATCCGGGATGCCGCTTGCGGCGCTGCCCGTGGAGTCTTTGTACAAGCCGTGGTCCCAAGAGCCGGGCAACGGCTATGGGGCATCGCGCGGTTTATTCCTGGGGGATTCCGCCCGGCATATTCAGGCCGTGTACCGCTCGCTCGAGATCGACGTTCCCGCGCGGTTCGCGGCTGCTCCTGATCATCTTTCGCTGCTGCTGGACCTGCTTGCTTTGTACGCGCAGTGCGAAAACCGCGTTGCTGCGCGCGATCTTGTTGCCGACCACTTCGATTGGCTTGGGAGCTGCGACAAGGCCCTTTCCTGTCGGGCTGAAGAAGCACCGTTGCTGTTCGGCTCCGATGCTCATGCTCATGCCGATGCGCTTGACGCGGTGCTGCGCGGTATCGCGCAGGTGCGAGCGCTGCTCGGCGTGACGCAGTGCTTGGCAAACGAGGTTGTCGCGCGATCAGGTCAGCCTGCGCTGGCGTGAGGGCTCTTCCGGCAGTTCGACGCATGCGCGCGTCGAACCGTTCCAAGTGATCATCCGCTGCGTGCAGCGGTGTTCAAGGGTTCAAGGCGTTTCGACGCCGATAGACGAGCGAAGACGAGATTTGACAACAGGGAAAGGAAGAGGCGAAATGTTCATTTCGGATGTTTCAAGGCGAACGTTTCTGAAGGGAACCGCGGCGACGGTGGCCCTTGCAGCAGCGGGTTCGCTTTCAGTGGGCGCTTGGCGCGCTCAAGCTGCCGAAGCCGGCGGACAAACAGGCAGGGCGGTGGAGGCTCCGTCGTTGTGTAACGGGTGCTCGAGCAAATGCGGGCTGGTTGCCACAACGGTTGACGGGCGGTTGTGGACGCTGCGCGGCAACGAAATCCACCCGTACGCCCAAGGCCGCATCTGCGCCCGCGCCCATGGCTTGGCTCAGTTGGCGTATTCCGACGAGCGCGTGACCCAGCCGCTGCGCCGCAAGGAGGATGGCTCGTTCGAGCCCATCGACTGGGACACTGCGTTTGCCGAGATTGGGCAGAAGGTGAAGGACGTCATCGCTCAAAGCGGACCGGAGTCGTTGGCCATCATCCAGGATCCGCGCCCGTCGGGCAAGCAGTACTCCAAGCGCTTCATGCATGCGCTGGGCTCGCCGAACGTGTACGCGCATTCCTCGTCATGCAACCTGTCGAAGGAAAGCGCCTACCAGCTGACCATCGGAGCTACGGGTTTCTCGAACGATTTCGCCAACGCGAAGATGGTCATGTTCATCGGTCGCAGCTACGGCGACGGCATCCGCCCGTCGTCGGTGCATAGCTTGGCCGACGCCGCCGAGCACGGAACGCGCGTGGTCGTGGTGGACCCGCGCCTGAACAACTCCGGCATTTTTGCGAGCGACTGGGTTCCCATCAACCCCGGAACCGATCTGGCGCTGCTCATGGCCATGGCGAACGTGCTTATCGAGGAAGACCTGTACGACCATGACTTCGTCGAGCAGTACACCTACGGCTTCGACGAGTTCGCCGCGCAGGCCAAAGAGTACACGCCGGCCTGGGCGCAGGAAATAACCGACGTGTCGGCCGAGCGCATCAAGGAGCTGGCCCGTGCTATGGCCGCCGCCGCGCCCGCTGCGTCTATCGAGTCTGGATGGCGCTCGGTTATCGGCTGCTCGTACAAGAACTCGCTCGAAACGGCGCGTGCCATCACGGCGATCAACGCCCTGCTGGGCAGCTGGGGCGCGAAGGGCGGCGCGCTGATCACGTCCTCGCCCAAGGTTGGCGCCCTTGCTGACGCTCGTTTCGCCGAGCCGCCGAAGCCCGAAGCGAAGCGCATCGGCGACAAGGAGTATCCGCTGGTGCTTTCAAGTGCGGGAACGAACGTGGCTGCATTGCAGGCAGCGCTTGACGGACGACTGAAGGGCCTGTTCTTCTACAACTCCAACGCGGCGAAGGGCTACGCGCAGCCGAAGGCGTGGACCGAGGCGCTGAGCAAGACCGATCTTGTGGTGACCATCGACGTGCAGATGTCCGAAACGGCGCTCCAGTCCGATTACGTGCTGCCCGAGGTGACGTATCTCGAGCGTTTGGAGCTGCCCGAATTCGTGGGCGGCAAGAAGCACTTCGTGGGCATGCGCACGGTGGTCTTGGACCGGATTCATCCGGAAACGAAGACGTGCGACGAGATATTCAACGGCTTGGCGCAGGCATGCGGCGTAGGGCGGTTCTTCCAGTTCACGGCCGAAGACTGGGCTGCTGCGCAGCTGGCTACGGTGGGCGTCGACATCGAGGATTTGAAGCGCGAGGGCGTGATGGAGCTTCCCGCCGCCCCCTTCGAGTACGGTCCTCCGAAGTTCAAGACAGCATCGGGCAAGTTCGAGTTCAAGACGGACAAGTTCGCCGAAGCAGGGCTCAACCCGGTGATCGGCTGGATTCCGCGCAAGGTGGCGTTCAAGGAAGGGGAGTTCGCCATCGTCGGCGGCAAGCAGGGCATTCACTCCCACACCATGACGCAGAACATCGAAGCGCTGCATGCCATTTCGCGCGAGTACCACATGGAGCGGCTGTGGATGTCGGCCAAGGACGCTCAGGACATAGGCGTTGAAACCGGCGATACGGTCGAGGTGTCGTCAAGCGAGCACACCGGCCAGGTGGAAGTTCGCGTGACGCAGCGTCTCAAGCCGGGCGTGGTGTTCCTGCCCACGCATTACGGTGGGGATTCCCCTGCTCAAACGCGCGCGTATCGGTACGGCATCAGTCTGACCGATTTCATTCCGCTTGATGCGGAACCGGGCGTGGGCTCGATGATGAGCCAGGAAGTGGCCGTTACGGTGAAGAAGGCGGGGGCGTAACATGACACGGTACGGAATGCTCATCAACACGAAGAAGTGCGTGGGATGCTCGGCATGCCGCGTGGCGTGCCAGATGAAGAACCATCTGGAACCGACGGAGTCGTTCATCAAATATCACGAGATCGAAACGGGGGAGTACCCCAACGTGTACAACGAGGTTGTGCCCACCCAGTGCATGCATTGCGAGGATGCGCCGTGCGCGGCGGTTTGCCCGACGCATGCCACCTACATCACCGATTCCGGCGTGGTGCTGGTGGATGCGGAAAAGTGCATCGGCTGCAAGTACTGCATGGCCGCGTGCCCTTACGACGCGCGCATCGTGCAGGAGTCAACTGGCGTGGTGGAGAAGTGCCGCTTCTGCTGGGACGGCCAGAATCCGGGCAACCCGCCTGCGTGCGTGGGAACCTGCATTTCGGGCGCGCGCATCTTCGGCGACCTGGATGATCCCGACAGCGAGATCAACCAGGCTATCGCGCACTACCATGCGCAGCCGCTCGCTGACAATCTGACCGTTTCGAAAATCTATTACGTGAGGTGATGAAGCCATGGTTTGGGGACCTATGATCGCGTGGTACCTGTTTTTGGCCGGCGCGTCGGCGGGCGCGTTTCTAACGGCCGCGTTCGTCGAGGCCAAGTACCCCGAAAGCGTGAAGATGCGCGTGGCCGGGCGCATCATCGCGCCCATCTTTTTGGGCATCGGCCTGCTCATGCTCATGCTGGACGCTGAAGCTGGGCTGCACAACCCGCTGCGCTTTTTCCTGCTTGTTTCCAATCCCGGGTCGGTTATGACGCTGGGCGTGTACTTCATCTGCATCTACATGCCCGTTGTCCTGGCGGCTGCGGTGCTTGAGCTTCTGAAGCGCCGCGTGCCGAAGTGGCTCATGTGGATCGGCGTCGTGTTCGCGTTTGCCGTGGCGGCTTACACGGGCTTCCTGCTGGGCGTGGTGAAGGCGTTCCCGCTGTGGAACAACGCCATTTTGCCCATCCTGTTCGTGGTGTCGGCGCTGTCGGCTGGTTTGGCGGCAACGTCGCTGGTGGGGCTTATCGTGGATCGCGAGCGCTTCGAGCAGATGTGGCTCGTTAAGAAGTCGCATGTGATTCTGTCCGTTGTCGAGATCGTGGTTCTTGCGACGATGCTGATCATCGTGAGCGCTGGCAGCTACGAAGGCGCCGCGTCGGTGCAGTCGCTGGTGGCTGGCCCGTACGCGCCGGCGTTCTGGGGCGGCATCGTGCTGCTGGGCCTGGTGGCGCCGCTTTTGATCGAGGGCTACCCGGTGTTCATCGCGAAGCGCGTGGAAACGTCCACGACCTCGCTTGCGGTGAGCGTGGTGGGCGAGGCCGGCGTGCTGGTGGGCGGCTTCCTGCTGCGTCTGCTGGTTATCCTGGCGGCGCTTCCGGTTATGTACTTGTAAGCATATTCGTGCATCCGCCGGGTTTCTCGGCGGATGCGAAGGCGGCCCGCGCTTCCCCCTCCTGCGGCGCCGTCGATCTTCCTCCTTGGGGCGCCGCGACTTTCTCCCCTTTCTCTTCGCGGCGCCCCCTCGTATTCTTCGCTGTCGCTCGTCGGTTTTGGCCGCAAGATGCGCGGCTATTCTCGCAGGTCGTTCGGGTCGAAAGACTCAATCAGATCCAAGAGCTCTTGCTTTTTGTGGATGGCCAGCTTGGCGTAGATGCGCTTCGAGTGGGTGCGGATGGTGTTTTCCGACACGATCAGCTCTTCGGCGATGCGCGCGACCGTGTTGCCTCGCGCGATCAGCTCCATGACCTCGGCTTCCCGTGCGCTCAGGCGGTAGTGCTGCTGCAAAAGGGCTGCTTGTTTGGAGATGCGGTCCTGGTAAACGGGCGCGGCGTCGGTGCTTGCTTTAGGGGATTCCGCACGTGCCGCTCGGCGCTTTTTCGGCGGATCGGGCGTTGCGGCGGAGCTGTCTGCCGGTTCGTTGGAGGCGGGCGACGCGTCGACGGGTCGCGGTTTCTCGTCGCGCGGACGCAGGGCGACCAGCTCGATGCTTGCCGCCGCCTCGTGCTGCGCGCCTTCCCCCGCATGGTGCAGAATGCGCTTGAAACCGCCCTGCCCCACGAAGTACATGAGGCCCAGCAAGTACACGGCCACCAGCGCAATCACGGCGATCGGCGTAATTCCCGTAACCATGATCTGCTCTGCGAAGGTTCCTCCGGCAAAGCCCACGTCATGCAGCACGTACACGATGCCCGCGAAAAAGCCGTAGATGAACACCGGGTTGATGCCGCGGTCGCGCGACGCTTGCGCGCATTGGATCATCATGAGCATGATGGCCACGCTGTATACCGCATACAGAACGGCGGCCAGCCAACGCTGATATTCGACCGGGAAAAACGGCAGCAGCAGAAACGACGTGATAACGAAGGGGAAGAATATGCGGTACGCCCCCACGACGTTCACGCGCAGGTTCTTGAACTGCCACAACACCAGAAGCACCACCGCGGCGGTAAGCGATCCGCCCATGGACAGCACGTTCACCAGCGATCCCACCGAAGGTTCCCCGATAGCCAGCGCCCGCATGATGCCCGTGCAGAATCCCAGCGCGCCCACGCACAGGGCGCTGCGCCAATAGTCTTCGATTACGCGCTTGTATACGCGCGGATGCTCGCGGGGGATGTCCTGGAACATGGATTGCTCGCGGTCGATCTGGCGGCTTTTCAGCGCGATGGTCAGCCCGAACAGCGGCAGGAACACCAGGGGGATGAGAAACGCCGTCACCGCCTGGGGAATAAGGTACAGCGAAAAATACAGCAAGGCTCCCCATGCCGTGCCCAAGATGAGGTCGCGGTTGCCCGAATCCGAGTCTTGGCTTGCGAACACGCGCTGCCACAGCATGTAGAACCCGGCGGAGCCCAGGCCCAGCAGCGCGCCGCCGGCAACCACGAGCGGAAGCTTGTATCCGTCAAGATAGATGGCGGCTATCAGGCAGCACCATCCCAGCAGGTAGGGCATGGTGGCCAGGCGCACGATGAAGGTGCGCGTAGGGCCGGGGAAGAAGTACACGCCCAACGCGCTGGCGAAGTAGCTGAACGAGAACACGAGCGATTGCGCCAGGAAGAACCAGAACACGATCTGCGGCGTTTGGAACTCCATGGGCAGGAAGGGGAACACGCCGCCCCAAACGCCGGCGGCGTTGATGGCGATGAACAAGCCGTAGCCGAGCGACGTGACGTTTGGCTTGAGGATATGGGCGATGCTCTTAATGGACACGGTTGCTCCCTGCAAGGTTGAAGAGCGTTTGTGCCTGTGCAGTATACCCGACTTCGATGGTGCGGCAAGCGATTCTCGGGCTCGGCTTGCTGGCGCAGGGGGCGCTCGCGCGCGCGGCGAGGGGGTTTGCGACCGCGTGCGGGTATGCGGGCTGCGCCGCGGGCGGCGGTTGCCGCGTGGATGCCGCTCTGCGATGCGGACGCAGCGCGCACGACCCTCGATGCGTTCGATTGAGCGCTGCTCGCGGCGTTGGCGCCACCTGACGAGGGCCCGCGCACTCGCGGCGTTGGCACCGCCCCACGAGGGGGCGGCGCTCGCGGCGTTCGCGCCGCCTCGCGAGAGCCCGCGCGCTCACGAAATCGGGTTTCGTGGTGGGTTTTGACGGTTTGAGGTCGTTGTGCCGGGCCTTGGCTTCGTTGTTGTTCAGCTCGGTTTTTGTTTTACCTGGTCAGAAGACCGCGCTTCCGCATTGCGCTTTCGATGACGCTCGCGCAGCCGGGTCAGACGACCTCAAACCGTCAAAACCTGCCAGCAAAGCCGGTTTTTCGTGCGCGGCATGGCGATTTCTCGCTGACGGCGGTTTGGTTCGCGGGTTGGTGCTGTCTCTGGCTTGATTGCGGATCGCGGATCGCGTTTCCGCGCAGGTGCGCTGTTGGATCGGGCGCGCGAGATGTGCCCTGCGGCACGCGGAAGAAGCCTCCTGCGTCGGTGCCGTCGTTGGCGCGCCGCGTTGCGCCGTGCTGGTGCTTGCAGGGCCAGTTGCTTGGTGACGACCGTATGTGACAGTCTCTGACCTGGGTATACTTCAAATTCGCATATTTTATGTGACACGCCGGCAAGCTCCCTCTCCTAGAATGACGACAGCTTTTGAGCAAGGGGGAGGGGCTGAGCGCATCGTTGCCTGGTGCACGGGCTTCCGTCTCTTTCCCGCTCGGAAGGCTACGGCTCGCAGGACGAGGCGAGCCGGTTGGCAAGACGAGGAAGATAGAGGAGAGGGAGGGAACATGCTAGGTTCTAATGACTCCACGCTGTCGCGCCGCACGTTCGTGAAGGGCTCGACGCTCGCCGGTCTGGGCGCTGCCGCGCTTGGCAGCGGCGCGCTGTTCGGCTGCTCGCCTAAGGCGGAGGCGCCGAAGGAAGAGGCCGCCGACGCAAAGGTGACGGGCGCGAACACCGTGGGCGCCGAGGAGACCATCACCTGGGGCCACTGCGCCATCAACTGCCCGGGTCGCTGCAGCTTGAAGTTCCACGTGCAGGACGACGAGGTTGTGTGGGTTGATACCTACACCAGCTCCGATGCCGGCTTCGACGATCCGCAGCCTCGCGCATGCCTGCGCGGCCGCAGCTATCGTCGCTGGATGAACAGCCCGGACCGCCTCAACTACCCCATGAAGCGCGTCGGTAAGCGCGGCGAGGGCAAGTGGGAGCAGATCAGCTGGGAAGAGGCCATCGAGACTTCCATGACGAAGCTCAAGGAAGTTATCGAGAAGTACGGCAACGAGGCCGTGTACGTCCCGTACGCTACCGGTGTGTCCGCAACCACGTCGCGTCCGTTCAACCGCGTGCTGAACTTGGTGGGCGGCTACCTGAACTACTACAATAGCTATTCCACGGCGCAGATCTCCTGCATCACGCCGTACATGTACGGTGCCAAGGGCAACGGCGGCAGCTCCTTCAGCGCGGCGCGCGACTCCGCCCTTATCCTGATCTTCGGCTCCAGCCCCACGGAAACGCGTCAGGGCGGCCTGACCACGCACTACGACTGGGTGAGCCTGCGCGAGAAGACCGGCGCGAAGATCTACATGATCGACCCCCGCATGAACGACTCCATCATGGGCCACTCCGACCAGTGGCTGCCCATCAACCCGGGTACCGACGCCGCGCTCGTCGCCGGCATCGCCCATGAGCTGATCGCCAACGACATGGTGGACCTCGACTTCCTGCACACGTACTGCGTGGGCTACGACGAGGAGACCATGCCCGAAGCGTACCAGGGCAAGAACATGTCCTACCGCGCCTACATCATGGGCGAGGGCTACGACATGGTGGAGAAGACCCCCGAGTGGGCCGCGAAGATCACCGGCATCCCCGCCGATCGCATTCGCAGCTTGGCTCAGGAAATCGGCACCACCAAGCCGCTCTACGTGAACCAGGGCTGGGGGCCGCAGCGCCGCAGCAACGGCGAATGGACGGCCTGGTCCATCATGACCCTGCCGTGCCTCGTCGGCCAGGTGGGCCTGCCGGGCACCAGCAACGGCACGCGTGAAGCGCGCAATGCTCCTTCGCTCGGCTCGCTGCCCAAGGGCGACAACCCGGTAAAGGCTTCCATCCCGTGCTTCCTGTTCACCGACGCTATCGATCACGGTCCGGAAATGACCTCGAAGAACGCAGGCGTCAAGGGCGTCGATCAGCTGTCCACCGGCATCAAGTACATGATCAACTACGCCGGCAACTGCTTGACGAACCAGCATTCGGACATCAACAAGGCGCATGAGGTCTTGGCTGACGAGTCCAAGTGCGAGTTCATCCTGGGCGTTGATACGGTGCTGTGCGATTCGCTCATGTATGCCGACATCATCCTGCCCGACCTGTTCCGCTTCGAGCAGACGTCGCAGATCGCCACCGGCTCCGACACGGGCTACATGATCACGGGCACGGCCTGCACCACGCCGAAGTTCGAGCGCAAGACCGCCTACGAAATGGCCGAGCTCATGGCCGACAAGCTGGGCGTCAAGGACCAGTTCACCGAGGGCAAGACCGAGGACGACTGGATCAAGAGCATCTACGAGACCTCGCGCGAGAAGGACGAGAAGCTTCCCACGTGGGACGAGGCCGTGGAGATGGGCGTGTACACGCGCGACTACGCTCCGGTCATCTCCATGAAGAAGTTCCGTGACGATCCCGTGGCCAACGCGCTCGAGACGCCGTCGGGCAAGATCGAGATCTTCTCCGAGAAGCTGCTGCAGTTCACCGAGGGTTGGGAACTGACCGAGGGCGATACGCTGTCCGGCATGGCGACGCTGCCCCCGATTCCCGTGTACGTTCCCGAATGGTACGGCGTGGAGACGACCACCGACGAGTATCCGCTGGTGCTCAACGGCTTCCACTATCGCGGCCGCATCCACTCCTCGTGGGGCTTCATGCCCGAGCTGAAGGAAGTCAACCCGCAGGAGGCATGGATCAACCCGGCCGACGCGGCTTCCCGCAACATCAAGCAGGGCGATACCGTGCAGGTCAAGAACGAGTTCGGCTCCATCGAGCTGCTGGCGAAGGTCACGCCGCGTACGCTTCCGGGCGTGGTGGCCGTGTCCCAGGGCGCTTGGTACGACGGCGACCGCAAGGGCGGCGTGGACAAGGGCGGCAGCATCAACACGCTGACCACCCAGCGCCCCTCTCCTCTGTCGAAAGGCAACCCCCAGCACACGAACATCTGCCAGGTTGCGAAGGCGTAAGCGGCGAGCTTCAGGAAGGATGATGTATCATGTCTCAAATGGCATTCTACTTTGACGGCACGCGCTGCACCGGTTGCAAAACCTGCGAGATGTCGTGCAAGGATTTCAACGATCTGGGCGTGGGCCTGACGTTCCGCAAGGTCTTCGAGGCCACGCTGGGCGAGACCACGCGCGACGCCGACGGCGCGATCACCACGACGTGCGTCAGCTACCCGGTGTCCATGTCGTGCAACCACTGCGACAGCCCGGTCTGCATGGCCAAGTGCCCGCAGGCGGCTATCTCGAAGAATTCCGAAACGGGCTTCGTCGAGGTTGACCGCGAGAAGTGCATCGGCTGCGGCACCTGCGCTCTGACGTGCCCCTACAGCGCTCCGAAGGTCGACGAAGAGGCTAAGAAGTCGGTCAAGTGCCACGGTTGCGCCGATCGCGTTGCCGCCGGCATGAAGCCGGTGTGCGTGGAGGCCTGCCCGGCTCGCGCCCTTGACTTCGGCACGGCTGAGGAGATGGCGAAGCTGGGCGAGCGCGCCAACATCGCGCCTTTGCCCGACGTATCGGAAACCACTCCGAACTTCTTCGTCAAGGCTTCTGCCGACGCGCAGCCGGTGGGCGGCGCCGAGGTGGTCAACCCGCTTGAGGTTGCGTAGGCTCTATCGCCTGAATGCGGACGGTCGACGGGCGTGCGGCTCTCTTGCCGAGGGTTCGTGAATCCGCTCGACGTTCCGTAGGACAAAGGCGGGGTACGCTAAAATAGGCGTGCCCCGCCTTTTCGGTAAGGGGCGTGCGTGCTCGGATGTTGACGAAAGGGGGATCGTTGCATGTCTCAGCGGGCATTCTTTTTTGACGCGTCGCGCTGCACCGGGTGCAAAACCTGCGAGTTTGCCTGCAAGGACGCATACGATCTTGACGTGGGCACGGCGTATCGCAAAGTGTACGAATACACCGGAGGCGAAACGGTTCGCTTGGGCGACGGTTTCGCCACGACGTGCTTCGCGTACAGCGTGTCGGTGTCGTGCTGCCATTGCGAGAACCCGGCATGCGTGCGGGTGTGCCCGACCGAAGCCATGCATAAAGAGGCCGAATCGGGCCTGGTGCTGGTGGACGTGCGCCGCTGCATTGGCTGCGGGTACTGTCACCTGTCGTGTCCGTACAACGCCCCGAAGGTCGATCGTGAAAAGGGGCATTCCGTGAAATGCCACGGTTGCCGGGATCGCCTTGACGAGGGGAAGAAGCCGGTGTGCGTTGAGGCTTGCCCGGCGCGCGCTTTGGATTTCGGCCCGTTCGAAGCCATGGAGAAACTTGGGCGTCGCGCGGACATCGCCCCGCTTCCCGAGGCTTCGGCAACGGCTCCGAACCTGTTCGTGCGGCCGTGCTCGGACGCACGGCCATCGGGGTCGAAGGACGGGCGCATCGTGAATCCGCTTGAAGTGCTGTAGCAAGCAAGCCGATAGAAGACAAGCATGAGGGAGAGAGGACTGCTCATGGAGGAACACAAGGATCTGGTGCTCGAAGCCGTTGCCTTTACGGGCGAAACGCTCGCGCCGTTTTTCTTGCAGGACCCGAAAACGGGCGATGCGAAGGAGGCGTTCGCGGCGATGGCTGCGCTCGATGCCGCCGCTGCCGCTGCCGAATGGCCCTTTGCGGATGAGGAAGAGGCGCGTCGCGACCTGGGCTTGATTGCGCAAGGGCTTGCGAATGGCATCGACGATGAGGCTTTGGTCTGGGAGTATCGTCGCCTGTTCATCGGCCCCGCCGTGAAGCCGGCTCCCCCGTGGGGCTCGGTGTACACGGATCGCGAGTGTGTGGTGTTCGGCAAGAGCACGCTTGAGCTGCGCGCCTGGATGCGCGAGCAGGGTATCGAGCGCCTGGTGGACGATAAAACGCCCGAGGATCATATCGGCCTGATGCTTGCGCTTATGGCCTGGATTGCCCGCGAGAAGCCGGAAGCGCTCGACGATTTTATGCGCTTGCACCTGCTTACCTGGTCTTCTCATTTTCTCGGTCAGCTGGCCGAAGCAGCCGAGCAGCCGTTTTACGAGGGCCTTGCCCGCCTGACGAAGGCGTCGCTTGAGGGGATTCAAGACGAGCTGGGGCTCGAGGTTGTCTATCCGCGGTTCTACCGCTAGAGGACGCTTGTGATCACGGGATTCGACACCGCTTTCAGCGAGATCACGCTGGTGCTGTTCACGACGCTTGCGCCGTCGGGCGTTGTCGCGTACCTCTGCATGGCCGTACCCGTGCTGGCGCGCGGAACCGATGCGGCCATGCGCCAGCGCCTCAACGTGTTTCTTGCTGCTCCGTTGGTCGTATCCATGGTGGGCTTGGTGGCTTCGGCCACGCATCTGGGAAATCCTGCGAACGCGCTCTACGTGTTTTTAGGCGTCGGGCGCAGTCCGCTTTCCACCGAGGTGTTCTGCGCGGTGCTGTTCTTGGCGCTTGCCGGTTTGTACTGGCTGTATTGCTTTGCCGAGCATCCGCGCCCCTTGTTGCAGCGTCTGTGGCTGATGGCGGCGATGGTCGCTGGCGTTGGATTTGTGATTGCGGTTGCTTTTGCGTACGCGGCCGAAACCATCGTGTCGTGGCACACGGTTTACGTTCCGCTTAACTTGATATTGAATTCCCTGGTCGGAGGCCCTGTTCTTGCGATTGCGGGCCTGTGCGCGGCGGGATATGGGGGCGTGCGCGGTCGTTGGGGCCGAGTTTTGGTTGCCGCGGCTGCAGCCGCTCTTGCGCTCAATGTGGGAGGCTTTGTTTTGCAGGGGGCCGAGCTTCCCCTGATCGGCAACTCGTTTACCACGGCGGCCGACCTGGTTCCGGGGTTCGGGGCGATGGTCGGCGTGTTCGCCGCTGCGGGCGCGCTGGCTGTAGGCTTGGACGCGTTCGCCCTGTGGGGCTGTTCGCGCTTGAGCATGCCCGGCGCGCTTGCCGCGGCGGGGTCTGCCCTGGTTGGCATTTTCGTCATGCGCTTTGCGTTCTACATGATGCACATGACCGTGGGAATGGGCATCTAGGGAAGCTGGTCGTGGCCGTGCGCTTGCTGCTGGTTGGGATCGTGCACGAAGAAGCGGCCCTTTCCCGCTTCCTTTGCCTGCCGTAGCGCCACATCGGCTTTTTCGTAGGCCTGCTCGAAGCTGGTTGCATGATCGGGGACAAGGGAGACGCCTGCGCACACCGAAAGGCCAATGACCTGGCCGGGTTCGGCTTCCGTTTCCCAGGTTCTTTCGCACAGCGCCCGCATGCGCTCGGAAGCCTCTTCCTTTGAAATGCCCTCGCAGTACGCCACGAACTCGTCTCCATCCCAGCGACAGATAAGGGATTCCTTGCAAAGGGCCGTGCGGAGGTGGCGGCTCATGTGCGAGAGCGCGGTGTCTCCGCACAGGTATCCGTAACGGTTGTTGATCGACTTGAAGTTGTCCAGATCGATGATGGCGAAGGCTCCCACGGCTTTTTTCTCAACCGTTTTTTCAATCAGGTTATGGATGCGCGTCATGCCCGTTTGGCGGTTGGGCAGGCCGGTAAGAGCGTCGTGATCAACCTGGCTTTCAAGTTTCAGTTCGCGGCGTTTGCGCTGGTCCACGTCGATTGCGTACAGATAGACGTACACGTCGCCGGTTTCGTCGAAGCGGATCAGGTGGTAATTGAGCTCGGCCCAAAACGCGGTGTCGTCGATCAGGTCTTCGTCGGCGCTTTCCCCGTCTTCGTAAAACGGCGAGAATTCGAGCTTCGCTTGACGGTATTCCAGCTTGCGCGAGCTTATGCCTTGCGCGAAATCGTCGAGCATACGGCCTTGGTCCAGGAACGTGCGCACGGCTTCTTTGTCGTGGTTCGTTCGGATGGCGCTTTTCAAAACGTCATCCACGTCGTACATGCTCCAGTCTTCGAAGCGCACGCCAAGTTTTTCGTTCAGGAGCGCTCGATCCTGCTCGTTCAGGAACGCCTTGCGCGAAAGGTTGATGTACCAATGGTTCATCGCCGGAGCGCCCAGCAGCTCGAATGCGTGGCCAAGCTGCGTTACGGATCCGAGCGAGGCCATGGCGTGCATGCGCTGCTTGGTCACGTCCTCCACCGAAGCGTAGAACAGGCGGCGCTCCTCTTGATGGCTCAGGAAAAACACGCGTGCCTTCATCCACATGAGATCGCCGTTGATGCGGTAGCGGCGGGCTACGCCTTGCGCCCCGGTGACGGGGTGGCGTTCCGCCTCGTCGAAGACGCTCATCACCATGCCCAGGTCATCAGGGTGAATCTGCTTCCAGATGACAGCCTGGCGCTCCTTGAGGGCGGCCGGGTTGCATCCGGTTACATGATAGTAGGCGTTGTTCACTTGTAGCAGCTCGTAGTGGTCGTCGTACACGGCGTACACGGCCATGCCTCCAATGAGGTTGTTCAGCATGGTGCGGCTGATGCCGTTGTCGCGCATGAGGGCCTGCATATCTATGGCGGGCACTGCGGCATCGAGAATGCCGTGGCGATCGATGGCGTCTTCGTCGCTCAAAAGCGCTTCGAGATCCGTTGTGCACATGGGCTTGTGGAAATGGTAGCCCTGGGCGTATTCGCAGCCGATGTCCTGCAGAAAATCGACCTGCTGTTCCGTTTCGGCTCCTTCGGCGACAACGCGAAGGTCAACAAGCCGGGCCATGGATACGATGGCTTCCAAGATGCTTTCGCCCCGACGAGCGTTTTTTTCTTGGGAGAGGAACCCCATGTCGATTTTCAGCACGTCGACGTTGATGTCCTTGAGCATGTTGAGCGAAGAGTACCCGCTGCCGAAGTCGTCCATGAAGATGACGTATCCCAAGTTCCTCAACCGATTGACCATGTCGGTTATCTTTTCGTCTTCAGCGTACGCGCCTTCGGTTATCTCGATTCCCAGAAGCGATCTGTCAATCCCGTAGCGCCTGGTCAGGTCTTCGATGGCCTCCGGCACGTCGATGGTGTGGATGTCTACGCGCGATACGTTCACGCTGACGGGCAGCGGGTCTATGCCGCGGTTGATCCAGTCGCGCAGCTGGCGGCATACGGCTTCCCATACGTACAGGTCGAGCGACGTCACGAACCCGTTTCGTTCGAGCACCGGGACGAATTCGCCGGGCGCGACGATCCCTCGTTCGGGGTGCTTCCACCGCACGAGCGCCTCCAGCCCAACGATGCGCCCCGTGCGGGTGCTGCATTGCGGCTGCCAATAGGGAACGAACTCGCAGTTTTCCAGAGCCCGCTTGACTTCCAGCAGGATTTTCGTTTCGCTCTCCAGCGCTTCGGTCATGAACGGCCGATAGCGCGATACGCGTTTGGTGTACGATCCTTTGGCGTTGTTCATCGCCGTCATGGCGTGGTCGCAGGCGGTGATGACGGGCGTTCGTGGATAATCGATCTCGCAGATGCCCAGGGCAGGTTGGAAGCCGATGGCGTCTTCGGAGTCGAACGGGGGCATTCTCAGCCGCTTCTCAACGCTTTCCTGCGTGACCAGGCCGCGTGGAAGGATCAGGACGAAGTCGTCCCCGCCAAGATGCCCGGCGATTCCGCCCTTGGCGCCCGCGATATCCGATACGTGGTCGGCTATGGCGCGCAGCATGTCGTTGCCGGCTTCGTGTCCATGCCATTCGTTGTACAGCTTGAAGTGCTCGATGTCCACGTAGACGGCTTCATACACGATGCCAGGCGTGCTTTCCAGCAGCTCTTCGGCCTTTCTGTACAGCGTGCCCGCGTTGTACAGGCCGGTTAGCTGATCTCGCTCCCTCAAGGTGACGAGATGGGCATTCTCCAGGCTGTCTTCCCGCAGCTTCACGTTTGCGTCGATGTCGCAGACGAAGCACATGACCACGATTTCGCTGTCGGGGCCTCGCTTTACGGGAACGACGCTTTGCGAGGTCCAGGCCCAGTCGCCTGATTGCAAGCTTTTGCGGAACTCCCCTTGCAGCGTTCCGCCGGCCTTGTCCAGGCGCTCGGGCATTGTTTCGAGGTTCCAGAATTCCAAAAACCGCTGCATGTCGTCGGGGTGCACGAATCCTTCGAACGTTTTTTTCGGAGTGCCGCCGAACGAGCCTTCAGGCGGCAGCGTTTTGAATTTGCCGGGTTCGTTGCAAAGCGTTTTGTACGTTTGCTCGGTGAGGTTGATCTCGAACAGCTCGTCGTAGGAAAGGGGCTCTTTGAGTGCCGTGAACAGGTTTTCTCCTCCGGTGCTAATCGGGCGGCTGGAGAACAAGACGCAGGGGCCGTGCTTGAACCAATCCAGTTCCAGGCAGGTGGTTTCGTACCACTGCTGCAGTCGATCGCTGAACACGGCGGCTTGCGTAACGCGCTCGTTCGCGCCTGGCTGCCAGGGGCAGTCCTTGCACGGTTCCGATTGGCTTCGGAAGCTTTCGTAGCATCGCGCGCCGATGCGCCCGTTGGGAAACACCCTTCGGGCTGCTTGGTCGAGGTGCACGATACGGTATTCGTGGTCTATGACGTATACATGTCCGGTCGACGCGTTGTTGTGGAGGCGAGTGCGCGGCATGTGGTCTCCCTTTGATTCTGCTGGTTGCTCCATTGTAGAGCCTTTGCGTAATGGTCAAGGCCAGCAGCGACAAAAAACGGGCATTCTCAAGGGAGAGATCCGAATAAGCGGGAAGCGGTCGGCGTCGTTCGCTTCCTTTCGAGGCTCGTTCGTTGAAGATGCCGGCCCTTGGCTTTCCAACGCGGAGGGAGAAAGGGGGAAACGCAAAACCAGGGGCCGGCTGTTGATCTGTCGCGTTGATTCGGAAGGGAGGGAGGAGAGCCTTGTCAACGCGACGATAGATCGGCGGAAACGGGGCGTTGGGGGAGGGAGGGGCCCCGCTTCCGCCGATCTTCCCGGTGCTTGCAGCTTGATGCCGGGAAGATCGGGCGTCCGGCGCCCGAAGGCGCCGGGATGAAGCGCTAGTACAGCAGGAACACCGAGTATCCCAACTGGTAGATCAAAACCCTGAACAGGAGCGACGTTGCCACGGCTACGATGGCTGCCACGATCATGAGCGTCTTGGACGCGCCGACCTTCTTCTTGGCAACGAGGGCGCACGCAAGGGCAAGCACGGCGCATACGAGGGCCAGCCAGAACATCATCGCTCCGTCGCCGGTGGTCATGACCGCCAGCAGGCTGTCCACATGCACCGGCGCGGTGGTCATCTGCGTCGGGTCGGCGTAGTGGCCGTAGGAGGCGATGGTCGCCGTGGCGCAGGCGGCCACGTAGATCAGGTCGCCCACCAGCTGGGCGATGGCGCCGAAGAACGTCAGCTGGATGGCCGTTTTCTCGACGGCTTCGTCCTTTTTCAGAACGGAGATGAACCACAGGGCCACCGGGCCGAGCAGGCAGGCGTTGCCCAGGTAGAAGGCGATGAGCGCCATGCCCCATGCGGGACGAGCCGGCATCAGGTAGGAGTGGGCGGTTGCGAACACCATGCCGACGGCCACGACCAGCGTGACGATGGCCAGCCACTTGGGCAGAGCCTTGTCACCGCGCAGCATCGCGAACCAGATCACGATCACGATGCCCAGCGCCACGCACCCGATAAGCTCCTGGGTGATGCCGGACGTGATGTGGCCGAAGCCGTTGAAGATGCGCTCCCAATGCTCCAGGTGTAGGAAGGCGCCGATGCCGCCGATCACCAGGGATGCGAACGACGTGACGAGCGCCGGCATCTGCAGGTTGCGACCCTGGCCCTTGATGGCCAGGATGGACATGCTGGCCAGAAGGCCGCACGTCAGGCAAACGAACAGCGTGAAGATAACCAAAGGCCACTGAGTTTCCATTACTCATCACCTCCTTCCCAATGATGGTCGCGCAAGATGAACGAGAACGCCGGGTCGTTGCCCACGTTGGGCAGGTGGTAGATATCGGACTCCTCGAACGGCTCCAGGAATTCGGTCATCTTGCGCTGCTTGTCGGCCGAGTCGAACGATCCCATGTAGGAATCCAGGCCCTCTTCCGTGTCGCCCACCCAGCGAGCGTTGCCGCCGCACTGGCTGACGCACTGGGGCAGCTCGCCCTGCAGAAGCTTCTGCTCGCACAGCGTGCACTTCTCGACGACCTTTTCCTCTTCGTTGAGGTAGCGAACGCCGTACGGGCAGGCCATGACGCAGAACTGGCAGCCGATGCACTTTTCCTTATCGATCTGGATGGAGCCGTCCTCGGCCACATGCGAGGCTTCGGTCGGGCACACCTTCACGCACTCGGGGTTCTGGCAGTGCTGGCAGCCGATGGGCAGGAAGTACATGTACACATCGGGGAACTGGCCCGATCCGCCCGGGATGGGGTTCGGCCCCACGCGGACGACTTTGTTCCAGTAGTTGCCGATGGGCACGTTGTTCACGGCCTTGCATGCAACCGAGCAGGCCAGGCAGCCCACGCAACGGTTGAGGTCGGTGATGATAGCCTTCGTCATGTCTTACTCCCTCCCTTCGTAGACGGGCAGCCATTCCTTCAGACGGGGGTCGTCGGAGGTATGGATGATGGGCGTGCCGTTGCTGTCGCACGGCACCGGGTTGTTGAACGGCGAGTTCTCAGGCGTTGCCTTGTAGATCTTCACCTGGTAGGCGCGCAGGTTGGACGTACCGGAGTGCGGGTCCTGGGCGTCGTGGTCGATCAGCTGGTTGACCTGCGAGAACTGGAATCCGTGGCCAGCGTCTTGCACCTCGGGGTACCACCAGGTGTGCTCGAGGTTGATAACGTCCTCGTCCACACCGTAGTACAGGTCGGCCACTTCGCGTATCTTGCCCCACTCGGTTTCGATCCACACCCAGTCGCCCTGCTCGATGCCGTATTCCGCAGCCGTCTTGGGATTGATCTCCACGCGGGGGACCGGCCACAGCTCGCGGCACCAGGGAAGCTGGCGATGCTCGGAGTGGAAGTACACCGGAATGCGGCGACCGGTGGTAGCGGTCAGCGGGTACTCCTTGATGCGGTCGCCGTCCTTCGGGCCATGGGGCGGCTCGACCCAGCTGGGCAGCCACCAGTCCTTGCGATCGGGATGGTGGGATTCCATGACGGTGGACCAGATCTCCTGCTTCATCGTGGGGGTGAACCAGCCGGGCTTCCAGTCGCCGATGCCCTTGCCGGCCGTGTAGTCCAGGCGGGCCCACACGCGGTCGCGTGCGCGCATCGCGCCGGTCTGGTAGCGGCGGTACGTGCCCCAGTTGCGCGGCTCGATGTCCTTGGCCTGCCACCAGCCGTGCTCCTGGAAGGCCGCCACGTACTCGTCCCACGTCTTGTACTTGGGCTTGACTTCCGCCATCGGAACGCCGTGGCGCTCGTAGGTGGGAACGCCGTTTTCAACATGCCACGTGGTGTAGGTCAGCTCGTCGTCGGTCAGGAGCTTGATGGAGTCGTCGAGCTGCCACTGGATGTCGGGCCACTCGTTGCCCGGCTCGTCGGTCCACTTCCACTTCATGCGGCGCGCCAGATCCATGACGATCTCGGGGTCGTACTTGGCTTCCGCGGGCGGCTGCACGCACTTGACGGTAGCGCCCATGGCGCCGGCGGAACCCTGGCTTGCGCGGGGCGAGTTGAGCTCGATCCAGTGCGCAACCGGCAAGATGATGTCGGCGGTGTCGTTTTGCGGCGTATGCCACAGGTTGAGGTCCACGAAGAAGTCCAAGGACAGCAGAGCTTCCCAAGCGGTGGTGCTGTTGGATTGGCTCATGAAGTTGCCGGACTCGTTCCACAGCGCGCGCACCGGGTACGGATCGCCCGTGAGCACGGCGGTCCACAGCGAGTGGCTGTCGCACCAGTACTGCCACCAGCTGATCAGCGGGAACTTCTCGATGCCGATCTGCTTCTGGTTGACTTCCGCCGGCGGGGTGGATGCGCCCGGAGCCCAGGCGCTGAAGCCCTGCAGGTCGCCGTCGATGGGGACGATTGTCGGGCCGCGGTTGCCGCCCGGGGTGTCCATGTTGCCGGTGATACCCACCAGGTTGTCGAAGGCGCGGCAGTTCTGGATGGCGTTGCAACCGTGCTCGACGGCCAGCATGTACTGGATGCCGCCGTTGCCGTAGCCGGTGGACGGGTCGAGGCGCGTGCCGTACGCCGTAGCGGCGGCTTCGATCTCGGAAGCGGGGATGCCGGTGATTTCCGCGGCAACCTCGGGCTTGAACTCGGCGGCGCGAGCCTTGTAGTGCTCCCAAACCGGCTTGACCTTGTGCTTCTTGCCGTCTTTGAGCTCGATTTCGAACTCGCCCTCAAGAGCGGGGTCGATGGCGGGGTCGAACGGCATGGGGTCGGGCAGCCAGCCCTGGGTCTGGCCGGGCAGCAGGTTGTCCTGCGCGGCCTCGCGGCCCTGGCGCGCCTTCTCGGAGTCGTAGTTCTCGCCTTCCCAGAAGCCGCCCGTCTCGTCGATGACGCCTTCCTGGTCGGCGTTGAACCAGGTGAAGGGGCCGTACTCGTGCTTGACGCCCTCGGCGGCAAGCTTCTCCCAGTTGTTGTCGTACACGAGGAACTTATAGGGGCTGCCGCCCTCTTTGACGTCGCTTTCCTTGAGCAGGTGCGTCTTCACGTCCCAGTACGAACCGTCGGTGCGGACGGTGGGGAAGCCGGACGGCTCGATGTCCTCGCATACGAGGAACGGCGCGTTCGTCCACTTCTTGACGTACAGATCGTCGTAGAGCTTCTTCTCGATAATGACGTTGGTCCAGGCCAGCGCCAGTGCGCCGTCGGTGCCGGGACGCAGGTGCTGCCAATAGTCGGCTTCCTTGCCCATGTTGGCCATGCGGGGGTCGCAGCTGATGTGGATATCGGCGCGCGACGCGACGTCGACCGTGGTGCGGCAGGAGTCGTCGTAGTTGGACAGCTCCGAAGCGCCGCCCCACTGTACGTATACCTTCGGTCGGGTGATGGTTTCCATCCAGGACATGGCGAACTGCGACACCATGGTGGTGGCGAAGTGGCGCGGGCCCTTGCAGATCTGCCACGCCTCGATGTTGTTCGGCGTTTCCAGCATGTTCTTCAGAATGGACTCCGAGTGCATGCACCAGATGCGCGAGGTGCCTACCTGGCAGGCGATCGACTCTCCGCCGTACTTGCCCTTGATCTCCATGAAGTTGCTGATGATGGTTTCCATCGCCTCGTCCCATGTGATGCGCTGCCAGCCGGGCTCTTCGCCCTTGGGGTTGGTGCGCTTCATGGGGTAGTGCAGACGGTCGGGGTGGTACGCGGCCTGGATGGACGACTGCGATTTCGTGCAGCAGTTGCCCATCGATTGATACGCGCCCTCGTCGCCCTCGATGCGGATGGCGCGGCCGTTCTGGACGATGACCTTAACGCCGCATTCCATTTTGCCGCAGCCGCGGCAGCACGTCTTCACGGCGACGGTGTCGTTGCCGGAAACTTCGCTGTACGTCTGGTCTGCCAACGCCGTACGCGTCGACGCGCCGAACGCGGCGACGGTTGCGCCCGTGATGGCTGCGGTCTTGACGAACGTGCGTCGAGACATGGTCAGTGTATCCATACTCCTCCTCCTTCTCCTTGCTTCTCGTCTTCTCCTCGTCTGCGGATGAGAGGGAAGGGGGCTGCCGTGGACCGTGGCCCGACGGTGCAGAGTCCCTCGTTTCCGCGGTCATGACCTTACGGATGCGAGGGGGTTGCGAGCATCGCTTAAAGCTTGCGAGGGCGGGATCAGCGCATCATAAATTCTTATGATTTTGCAATCATGAAAAAGAACAGGTGCATTTGACCTGGTGTTTTACTGCTTGGTCTCTAAAATATCTCGAAACTAGGATAAATGCGCCCACGAACGCGCCCGCCGCTTTTTCGTATAATCGAACGCGCCGGCAGAGGGGCTGGCGCAAGAGGCGTTTCTCATTGGCTCGAGGGGTGGGGGGAGCATGGAACAGCTTCGTACTGCATGGGATTCCACGTTGGGAAAGCATCTTTCCCTGAAACGCGTAGCGGGCCTGGCCTTGCTGTGGCTTTGGATGATCATGATGTTCTACAGCATTGTGCCGTACGGGTTTTCGTCGGACGTGCGTGGTTCCTTGTATGCGAGTTTGCTTGTATCGCTGGTGACCATGGTGGTCACCATGCTGTTCGTGGTCGTGATCGTGCGGCGCGAGCGGATATGCCAGAACCGGTCCGTTGTGGCGGGGTCGGCCGTGATGATGTGCTTGGGCAGCGCGCTCACGCCGTTCTCCGATCCGAACACGCCGACGGGTATGCTTGTTCTGGGCATCAGCGCCATCATGACCGGCACGGGGTCCGCCGTTTTGTTCCTGTGCTGGATTGAGCATCTGTCCAGCTTGGGCGGACGTCTTGCCCTGGTAGAACTTGCCATGTCGCTGTGCATGGCGTTCATTGCGGGCTTCATTCTTATTGCCACTCCGCCGCTTCCCGTCATCGTGGCCGTGGCGGCGGTTCCCATTGGATCGGCGTGGCTGCTTCGATCGTGTTCGCAAAGCGACGTCCAGCTTGTTAAGGAAACCGAAGAGCCTTTGTCTCGGAATACGATCGCGCTGTTCGTGAAGTCGCTTGCGGGGGCGGCCCTTATCGGTGCGCTGGCGGGCTTTTTCGACGTGGTCTCGGGGTGCAAAACCTATGAAGTGCAGGATATTTTCGGAGCGTACCTGTTTCTTGCCGGGTTCATCGGCGCACTGGCGGTGTGCCTGATCGCGGTGTTTCTGCACCGCGACAGCATCTTCTTCTCGTACCGGCTTTCCATGCTCATGCTGTGCCTGGGCTGCTTGTCCACGCCGTTTCTGGCGGACAACAACACGTATTCGAGCGCGCTTATATTCGGCGGATACCATTGCTACGTCATGGTGCTGTGCGTGGTATGCATCGATGTGGCAACCAGTTTCAAGATTGGGGCCGCACGGGCGATCGGGCTGGGATTCGTTGCCCTGTACGGCGGCGAAACCATGGGATCTTTGCTCGCTCATTCCTTGGAGGCCACCGGAATCCCCCTGTTCGATCTCACCGTGGTGACGTTGGTGGCCGTGTCGATCCTGTTCATTGCGCATCTGTTCCTGTTCACGGAAACCGACCTGATCAAAATAGGCATTGGCGAGGTCAGCATGGTCGCGCCTGTTTCGGAGGACGCCGAGGAAAGCCGGGAAAGCCAGGTTGATCCTTGCGACGTTATCGCCGATCGCTTCGGGCTTTCGCCGCGCGAAACCGACGTCTTGCCGCTTTTGCTGGAAGGGCGAACCATATCGCGCATTCAGGAGACGCTGTTCATATCGGCGGGAACGGTCAGCACGCACATCAGGCACATCTATCAGAAGACCGGCGTGAACAACCGCCAAGAGCTGATCGATTTGGCGCACGGCTCGCTTGAGGACGGGGCGGTTTAGCGCGCGATGGAAACGACTTACCTTCACGAATACGTATGCGTTGCGCGGCTGGGCAGTTTCACGGCTGCTGCGGGCGAGCTGCACCTTACCCAGTCGACGTTGAGCAAGCACATCGCCGTGCTCGAGCGCGAGTATGGGGTTGATTTGTTCGTGCGCGAACGCAGCGGCGTACGGTTGACCGAGGCGGGAAGGGTTCTGTACGCCCAGGCCGTGAAGCTAGAACGCGTGCTTGCGCAAACCCGAGCGCTTTTGCAGGCCGTGCCTTCGGGAGTCGTTTCCAATATGGGCGTGGTTTGGGACGTTCGACGCAACACCGAGCTGCGTTGCAAGTGCCGTCGAGCGGCCGAGAAGTTCGGCTTGACCGATCGGGAAGCGGGGGCGCTCGTTCTTTACCTGGAGGAACGCGGGTTCGACGGCATCCAGGAAGAGCTGGGCATCGGGCGCGACGACGTGGCCGAGGTTCTGGGCGGCGCGTACCGGAAGCTCGGCGCGGAGGGTAAGCAGGAAGCCCTTGATCTTATCCATTCCATTTCGGAATGATCGTAGACCCGACCGAAGCGGTTGGGCATACTGGGACGGTAGCTGAGCACTTGATACGAAGCTGGGGGGCTTCAAGGCAGAGGGCTTCATCTTTGGAACTGCAAGAAGATGGAGGCCTGACAATGAGTGCTGATACTGTTGCATCAGTCGAAGACGTGATGCGATTTCTTTTGGATTTGGACGACGGAGCCTGCGCGCGCATCGAGCGTCCTTCATCCGTCGATCTTACCGATGCGCTTTTGGCGAAAGCGAACCAGCGGGCTGCCGCCGGTGCGCGCGTGCTCGTCGTGTGCGCAGATACCGTGGCCGAGCGCCGCTACCTTGATCGCTTGCCCGCGTACCCGGCTTTGGACGCCGCCGCCGTTTCCACGATGGAACGCGTTGCGCATCGCGTGGCGGCGTTAGACGGGGTGCGCGCGGCAACGAATCGCGATCCGCGCATTTTGGACGCCAACGAGCTTGACGTGCTCATGGAGGACATGAAGGTGAGCGGCCTCAAGCCTCGTCGCCTGCGCGAAATGCTCAAGTTCTTCTACAAAGGCTTGAGCGAGTACGCCAACGAGCAGGACGATTGGCTGATCAACTACGAAGAGCAGCATTTGTTCGCCATGTTGTCTGAGAACATGGAAGTGCGTCGCGCCATGTTGCCGTTCGAGGCGTCGGCCTTGGCGTACCGCGGCATGGTGGAGGCGGGCGTCGAGCGCGAAAGCCTGATGGTGCTCGTGGACGACTACGGCACGCTGAGCAAAGCGTCCCAGCGGCTGATCGAGCACCTTGCCACCGACGGGATGGTGGTTGCCGGAACGACCGCGCCCGTATGCAATGCCGACGAAGCGTATCCGCACGGGGAGGGGTTCCGAACGTTCGCCGAACGCCGCGGTGCCGTATGCGTGCGCGTGGGCGAAGCCGCCCAGCCGGTGCGCACGTGCGCGGTGCTGGACAGTCCGGTGGACGAATTCGCGTTCGTGGCCGATGCCGTTGCGCAGCGTTTGGAAGAGGGCATGGACCCGAGCGACGTGCTGGTGGCCGTTCCCAACAAAACGTGGGCGTCCCAGATTGCATCGGCGCTCGAGCGGCGCGGCGTGGCCGTCTGCGTGGACGCAGGACCTGCGAAGATCAAAGGGGACCCTCGCACGCCGGGCGCGTTTTCTCACATGAAGCTTGCCGCCTTCCTGCGCTTGCACGCCAATCCGAACGACCTGCCGGCATTGCGGTCATGGCTGGGATTCGGCGACTGGCTGCTTCGTTCCGATGCGTTTTTGGAGCTTATGGCGTATGCGCGTAACCACGATATGACGGTGCCGCAGGCTATTGCGGATTTGCGTCGCGTGCCCGATGCCGAGCGCGCTTCCGAGGTGTTCGGGAAGCTGGATGCTCCGTTGGACGAGCTTGCCGCCCTGCAGGATGCTTGTCGATCCGGTTTGACGCGTGACCAGGCTATCGCGCTGTTCGAAAGCGCTGGCATGTTGCTTACGCCTGCGCAGCAGGCGCTGTTGGGCGACGACCCCAACCATGCTGACATTGACGGACTTGCCGCGAGCGCGTTCGGCGGCCCGGTGAGATCGGGCGACGGGGCCGGCGTGGTGGTTGCGCCGTACCGACGCTGCCATGGGCGCTTCTCGCGCGCGACGTTCGTGACCGGCTTGGTGGGCGGGTTCCTTCCGGCGCTTGACGCGGTGGACGACAAATTCACCATCGACCATCGCCGTGCTGCCCTGGAGCGCGAGCGCGCGCTGTTCGAGGACGTTGCCGCTACGGCTCAGGACCAGACTGTATGCACATGGTTCAAGCGCGACCTCTTGGAGAACACCGCGTCGCTGAACATGCAAACCGGGCGCGTGTTCGTGAAGGACGACGTGCGCTACGCGACGCTGGTTCCCTCCGAGTTCGTTTCCGGCCTGGCATCTTAGCAGGACGACTTCTTCGCACCATTCAATTGAAAGGAACATGATATGAGCGATATGGACGTGTTCGTCATCGACGACGATTTCGATCCCCTAGCCGATCTCGAGCTGGTGGAGGAGGGCGAGGGCCAGGAAACCGACTACATGCCCCCCATCCCCGATGCCGACAAAAGCGTGATGCCCGAGGTGGTTCCCTTGACGCCCCAGGAGCGCATCGAGAAGCTGCTGGCGGGCATTCCGGGGCAGCAGTTCCGCCTGCTGCGCGCGGTGGAGCTGTGCGCCGAGCCGAAGACGCTCGACGAGGTGGTGGAAGTGCTCGACGTCGAGCATCCGCAGCGCGCGAGCGTGTACGACGCCGCGCAGGTGGTGCGGCTGCTGGAGCGCGACGGCGCGCTGGAGCGGCTTGGGGACGAGGCGTCGACCGATGAGCCGCCGGTTGAGCAGGATCCGGAGGCGGACTACCTGGTGGTGACGCCTGCTCCCTTGGCTCGCTTCGTTGCGACGGAGGCGGGGCTGCAGGCGGTTGCCGACCATGTGGGAGAGCGCGTGGTTGTGGACATGTTGAACGAGGAGCCGCAGTACCTGCCGCTGTACCGCACCATTCTTGAGATGTGTTCGGTCGAGGGCGGTGGTAGCACCAAGGAGCTGAACGCGGTCGTCGACGTGAACCCGCTGTGCGAGGAGCCGCGCCGTTTCTGCACGTACTTTTTGGGCAAGCTCGAAACCGCTGGCGCTTTGGTCTGGCGCGATGCCTGGGTGGTTACCGACTTGGGCGCGCGCGTGTTCGCATCCGATATCTTCGCAAACTAGAACGGGGGAGCATCATGTCTCAGGATCAGGAAATCAGTTTCGTCGACGTTCTGCGCGGCCGCATGGCAACGTACCAGTTTCTCTCGCGTTTGTTTCGCGTTGAGGTCGACCAGGAGCTCTACGATACGCTGCTGGCGATGCGCTTTCCGGCAAATACCGGAAACGACCTGGTAGACGAGGGGTACCGTCTGATATGCGGATACTTGAGCCGCGCCGACGGCCCGGTTCTCACCGAGCTGGCCGTCGACTACGTGCATGCGTTCATCGGGTCGGGCAACGACGGGTTCTCCGCTGCGTATCCGTTCGAGTCGGTGTACACCAGCCCGAAGCGCCTCATGATGCAGGATGCGCGCGACGAGGTGCTGGTGCTGTACCATGCCGCCGGCCTGGACAAGCAGGAAAGCTGGAAAGAGGGCGAGGACCACATTGCGCTGGAGCTGGAATTCGAGCAGATTCTTATAGAGCGCGCCGTTGCGGCATGCGAGGCCGACGACGAGGACGCGTGCTTCAAGCTGCTTTTGTCGCAGCGCAACTTCCTGGAAGATCACCTGCTGGCGTGGTACCCCATGATGGCGAAGGACATGGAGAAATTCCCCAAGACCGACTTCTATCGCGGGTTGGGCAAGCTGACGCTGGGCTTCTTGCAGAACGACCTGGAGTTCCTTGACGCTGTTCTGGCCGAGAGGGAGGAAGCGGTCGCTGCTGTCGAGGGCGAGGTTGCGTAATGGCCGCTCATGACGAAGAGGTTGAATCCGGCGCCGGTCCTGCAGTGTCGCGCCGCACGTTCGCTTTGGGAGCGGTGGGGGCATGCGCTGTCATCGGCTTGGGCGGAGTGAAGTACCTTCCCAGCAAGACGCTGCTGCGCCCTCCGGGGGGCCAGGACGAGGAGCAGCTTGTTCGAGGCTGCTTGCATTGCGAGCGGTGCCGCGAGATATGCCCGAAGCATGCCATAGCCCCTGCTCATCTGGAGGACGGCATCTTGAACGCCCGTACGCCGCGCATGGATTTCAAAGCGGGTTGGTGCGACTTCTGCGAAAACGAGCCGGGCGGTCCGAAGTGCGTGGCCGTGTGCCCCACCCATGCGCTTTCGAGCCCCGACCCGTCGAAGGCCATCATCGGCAAAGCGGTGCTCGTGCGCGATTGGTGCTTGGCACAGCGCGGAATGGGGTGCCACGAATGCGTGGACGTGTGCCAGTACGAGGCGATCGAGCTGGGCTACGACGGCGTTCCCGTGGTGGATATGGACGCCTGCAACGGATGCGGCGCGTGCGAGCTGGCGTGCATTTCGTTGAGCGCGGGCTCCATCGGCGTGGGCGCGACCGATCGCGCCATCGTCATCAAGCCGGTCGATGAAGTGGAGGCGTAGGGCTATGAAGAAGTTCAACACGTACCGGCTTCGCTTCCTGATCATGTTGGCCGTGGTCGCCGTTGTTGCCGTGGGGTATTTCACGGCGGGCAGCATCGGCAACCTGTGCGGCATCGGGTTCGAGTCCATTACGCTTTTGTGCCCGCTGGGCGCGCTTTTGGCTATGATCGCGGAGCGGACGGCCATCCCGATGGCCGTTGTGAGCGTGGCGGCCGTGCTTGTGGTCTGCGTTGTTCTGGGAAAGGTGTTCTGCTCGTGGGTGTGCCCGGTCCACTTCATGTCCGGCTTGCGCCGAAAGAAGGGCAAGAAGGCTTCCGGCAGGCGCGCGGCCGAAGGTGCGGCCCACCTGGACGCAGAGGCGTCGGATGCCGGAGAGGCGAGGGCCTCTGCCGAGCCCGCCCCCTTGACGGCGTCCGAGCGCAAGGCTTTGGGCGGATGCGCAACCTGCGCGTCTCCGTGCGGCAAGAGCAAGGGCATCAAGATCGATAGCCGTCACGGCATTCTGGCGGCCGCGCTGGGGTCGACGCTGATCTTCGGGTTCCCCGTGTTCTGCCTGATCTGCCCCATCGGCCTGACGTTTGCGACGGTGCTGCTGGTCATGCGCCTGTTCGCGTTTGGCGACGTCACGTGGACGGTGCTCGCGTTTCCCGCCATCATCCTCATCGAGATACTGCTGCTGCCGAAATGGTGCCAGCGCTTCTGCCCCCTAGGAGCGCTGCTTTCCCTGTTCAGCGGGTTGAATCGAACGTTTCGGCCCCAGGTGAACGCGGAAACGTGTCTGCGCGAGTCGCAGGGGAAGGCGTGCAACCTGTGCAAGAAAGCATGCCCCGAGGGCATTAACCTGCACGACGTTGCGGCGGGGGAGACGACGCTCAACGATTGCAGCAAGTGTCGGGCGTGCGCCGACGTTTGCCCCGAGCATGCCATCACGTTTCCCCTATTTTCGAAGAAGGCGGCGAAGGCGTCGATGATCGCTGGGGAAGCCGAGCCTGTTCAGGCGGATGGGCCTGCTGACAAGGCGGCCTCGTCCGAGGCGGAAGGGAGGTAGCGCCATGTCCTTGATCGACGGTTTGCTGGCGATGCTGGGCGCTATCGAAAGCGATGCGCTGGCCGTGCACGAAGAGCGGTGCATTTCGGTGCGCAACAGAAACGCGTCGTGCCTGCGGTGCGTGGAGGCTTGCACGTCGGGCGCGATAGCGTATCGCGACAACCAACTGAAGGTGGAACCCGATCGGTGCATAGGCTGCGGGACGTGCGCTACTGCGTGCCCGACCTGCGCCATCGAGATTCGCAACCCCACCGATGACGAATTGACCTCCTTGATCAAAGGGTCGATCGTGGCTACGAAGGGGCATCCGGTCATCGCGTGCGAAACCGCGCTGGCCGCTTTCGAGGCTCAAGTTGCGGCGGCTGCGCAGAAGACGCGCAAGCCGTTCGGCGCGCGCGGTCACGAAGAGCCGGCGTACGACGCGGCGTGCGTGGTGGCGTTGCCGTGCTTGGGCCGCGTGGATGAGTCGGCGCTGGTGGGGATAGCTGCTTACAAGGCGCTCGACGCCACGCTCGTGTGCGGTGATTGCGCGTCGTGCGCGCATGCGCCCGGCGGCGCGCTGGTTCGCCAGGTGGTTGATAGCGCGTGCAACATGCTGGAGGCGTTTGGGTCGAACATGCCTGTTGACCTGGTTGATCAGGTGCCGGAGCGCGTGTGCTGCGTCCAGGGGGGCGTGTCTCGCGATACGGGAGGCGTGTCGCGGCGCGATTTCCTGCGCACGGCGAAGGACGGGTCGGCACGAGCGGCGGGCGCAGCCGTGCAGCAGGAGGTTGCTGCGGTTTTGGGGGAGGATGCGAAACCGGTGCCCGTTGCCTACCGAAAGGTGAACAAGGACGGCACGCTGTCTCATTTCGTTCCCACAAGGCGCTTGCGCCTGTACAACTACCTGAAGCACATCGGCGAACCGGTGGCCGACCAGGTGGAGACGCGCGTGATCGGGGCCGTTTCGATCGACGAGGAGGCGTGCAGCGCATGCCGCATGTGCGCCGTGTTCTGCCCGACCGGGGCCATCGTGAAGATGGACGAAGGCGACGCGTTCGGCATCATCCATCGTCCGAGCGCCTGCATGCAGTGCCGCCTGTGCGAGCGTATCTGCCCCGAGCAGGCCATCAAGGTGAGCGGCCTTGTTCCCATCAGGCAGTTCATGGGCAAAGAGGCCGTGTGCTACGCGATGAAGCGTCCTTCGTGGACGCCGAACCGACCCGCGTCGATGTACGATAAGGTGCACTTCATGATCGGCGAGGATTTGGAGATGTGCATGTTCTAAGAGGTTCCGGCGGTCTGGCGGCCGTCGGAACTGCTCGACGCTGCGGGACGTTGGGATACCCAATCTTGTCCCTTTTTCGCTTACCCTCACGTGCAAAAGCACGCTCGGCCGCGAAACGGCGCAACCTTGGGCGTCCCAACGGCCCTCGCTGACTTACTGGGCCAACCTGTTTTGCTGGTCCGATGGCTGATGGAACCCCCTCGCTGACTTGCTGCGCCTACCTGGTTCTGGTGTCTGCTCGTGGGAGCCGGGTTGTCGCTGTGGGGTGGGTGATTCGACACGTTTTCTGGAAGAGATTGAGGATTCGACATGATCAAGTACACGCTGCCTGATTTCACGGTGGGGCTGGGGCTTAACCTGTTCTTCATCAGGTTGCTTGAGCAGCGCCCCGATTGGTTCCAGGACGGCGTTGCCATCGACAGCGTGTACGGATGCTTTCCCAACTGCATCATGAACGGCGGTCGCGCTTACGTGCGCGAACGTGCGTCGAAGGCACAGATGGACGAGGCGTTCTCTCTGTTGGAGGAGCGCGGCGTGAAGCCGCGGATCACGTTCACAAACATGCTTGCCGGCAGCGAGCACTTGGGCGATGCGTACTTCAACGAGATTCTTGAGGTCGGCGCGCGGCATGGAGCCGAGGCTATCGTGTACGCGGATGTCGTGGGCGATTACATTCGCGCGAACTTCGGAATGAAGCTGGTGCTGTCCACCACGCGCGCGATCGAGGATGCGAGTGCGGTGAACCGCATGCTCGATCGTTACGACTACGTGGTGCTCAACTACAATCGCCACAAAGACGCGGCTTTTCTTGCGGCTATCGAGGATGCCGCCCGGGTGGAGGTGATGGTCAACGAGTTTTGCCAGCGCAACTGCCCGCATCGTCAGGAGCATTATCTGCACAACAGCCAGGATCAGATGACGGAATCCATGCGGCCCTTCGCGTGCATCGCGCAGCGCGCTGATTTCTTCGACCATAGGCCCGGCCATCCGGTTATGTTCACCAACGACGAGGCGCGTGCGCTGCACGATGCGCACGGCATCGAGTACTTCAAAATTGTCGGGCGCGGCGTGCCGTTCGCCACGGTGTTGGAGGCCTACGCGTACTACCTGGTGCGCCCCGCGTATCGTGAAGACGTCAAGCGCCTGGTCATGCGCGCTGCGGGGTAAGGGCGGAGGCGCTACCGCGCTTGAGCTCGCAGGTTTTACGCCGCTTGTCAAAACGAGCGAGTTTTGCGGCGATTTTCCACCCCTGAGCGAGCCGTCTCTCAAATGCGTTTTACATCTCCCCAGGTCACGCAGCCGCCAGTAGCTTTTATCCTTGTTCGAGGACCAGCAAAACTCGTTTGTTTTGACAGGATGAGCGGAGCCGGTGCCGCGACGAACAAAACTGGTGCGCATCGGGGGCTCAGGAAGCCCGCTCAGCGCACGACCGGCGCACAACGAGGCGCGCGATCGACGCACAACGAGGCTCACGCGCTCGCTTCGCCCTCCAAGATCCTCGGTTGCCGCCGTTTTATCCTAGCCCCAGGATGGTTTTGTTGGTGACGCACGTGAAGGCTCGTTTTCGATGGCGTTATTTCCCCAGTTCAACGGCATCACCCCTGAGGTTTGAGGGAGTAATGCGGGGGTTCTTGAAGCGTTCAAACCTCTGCGGTGATGCGCCGCCTTTTTTGCAGCGGCTAGCATCGTTGCAGTCGAATCGGGAGTTCGGCTGCAACGATACGCGAACATCAAGGAGGGAATCATGTCGAACCTGTCACGCAGGAACTTCATTGCAGGAGGTGCCGTTGCTGCATTGGGCGGGACGCTTGCGCTTGCGGGGTGCGCGCCAACGGGGAAAAGCGGTTCGGGACAATCGGGCGCTTCGGGCGAAGGCGCCCGCGCATGGACTGGCACGGCCAACGGCAAGGGCGGCGAGCTTTCCGTGGAGGTTGTCACCGAGGGTGACGCTATCGCCCGTATCAACCTGGTGAAATCGCGCGAATCGTACGGCGTAGGAACTGCGGCGATGGACGTTTTGACCGATCTTATCATCGACAATCAAACGCTCAACGTGGACATGGTGACGGGTGCCACGGTTACCAGCATGGCGTTCATGTCGGCTGTCTCCGATGCCGTCGATGCGTCCGGTATGAAGTCGAGCGAATGGAAGAAGCGCGATCATGCCGTTCCTGCCGAGCCTTCGGATTTGGAGGAGGCCGTTGACGTGGTGGTGGTCGGCGCGGGCGGTGCAGGATACGCTGCAGCCCTTACGGCTGCCGACGCCGGCAAGAAGGTCGTCTTGCTGGAGAAGCTGGGCATCACGGGTGGCGACACTATTCTTTCGGGCGGTGCCATGGCCGTTCCCAACAACTGGTTCCAAGCTAAAGCGGGTATCCAGGACAGCGTGGAGAACATGGCTGAAGACATGATCGTCGGCGGTGATCATGTGGGCGATCCGGCTCTGGTGAACGTTATCTGCAACGGTGCGACTGAAGCCCTGGACTGGTTGATCTTCGAAGGCGGTGTGGCATGGCAGCCTTACGAGCGCTTTTTCGGCGGTCATTCGGTAGCGCGCTCTTTGATTCCCGAGGGCAACGAGGGCAGCGGCATCATCTGCAAGCTTGAAAAGCGCGCCGAGGATTTGAAGAACCTTGTGATCTGCCGTAACACGAAGGCGGAAGAGCTGATTACCGACGCATCGGGCGCGGTCGTGGGCGTGAAAGCTACGAACATTGTGACGGGCACTGCGCATCAATTCAGCTGCAAAGCGGTCGTTTTGTCGGCCGGCGGTTTCGGCTCGAACGTTGAAATGCGCATGAAGTACAACCCTGAGATGGACGAGAAGATCCTGTCGACCGACTCGGTGGGCGCAACGGGCGACTGCCACGTGATGGCTGAGAAAATCGGCGCGAACCTGATCGACATGCAGTACATCCAGACGTATCCCACGTGCGATACGCAGACGGGTGCGCTGCTCTACGTGGGCAACATGCGCCTGGAAAACCGCGCTATCTGCATCAACAAGGAAGGCGATCGGTTCGTGGAGGAGATGGAGCGCCGCGACGTCATTTCCAATGCTATCAAGAAGCAGACCGATGGCATTGGCTACATGCTGTTCAACCAGGCCGGTTTGGATGCTACCGATATCGCGACGGTGAACGCCGCAGAGTTCGATGGGCTGATGGCGCGCAACCAGTTGGTGAAGGGCGATACCATCGAAGCGGTTTGCGAGCCTCTTGGCGTTGATGCAGCCGAACTGGAAAAAACGGTTGGGAAGTGGAACGGGTACTGTAAGGATGGGAAAGATCCGGACTTTAATTACCGCGCCGCAATGCATCCTATCGAAGGCGGCCCTTACTATCTTTTGGCGTACAAGCCTTCCGTGCATTACACAATGGGCGGTCTGCATATCGACACCGACGCGCGCGTTCTGGACGACGCGGGCAATCCCATTCCCGGTTTGTTTGCTGCGGGCGAACAGGCGGGCCACAAGATGGGAACGAACCGCTTGGGATCGTGCTCGATTACGGATATCTTCGTGTTCGGTCGCATAGCCGGTGCGAATGCGGCGGCGCTCGCATAGCGAGTGATTGCTTAGAGGGTCCCTCCTTGCCCGCTCGGTGATTTGCGCCGGGCGGGCCTCTTCTTGTGTCGAAGGGCCGGTTCCTCTATGATTCCCCCATGAGAAGCGACGCGTTCAAAACAAAGAATTCAACTCCAGGGGCTTCTTCGGCGGAGGATTTTTCGATCTTTCCCAAGTTCGATCGAGGCATTATGTTCGATAGCCTGGGGCTTTCATGCTACATAGCATGGAGCTTCGTTTTTTGGAACGGCTCGATTCTGTTCGGCGATTTACGGCACGAAGTCCCTGTTGGCGAAGCTCAGATTCTGCAAAGTCTGTTGACGGCTGCGGCTGCGCTTTTACTGGTGCTGCTGGCGCGCAAAATTGCTCCTTTGCGCCGCCGACGCGTGCTGCTTGCCCTGCTCGCGGTGATTTCGAGCCTGGCTATCGTACTTGCTGCTTTTGCTGGCTTCGGCAAAGCTCCGATGGGTTGGATGCTGGTTGCGTTCGCTTTGAGCGGCGTCGGAAGCACGCTACGCTTGGGTTGGGAAGAGCGCTTGAGCATGCAAGGAGTGCACCGAACGGCCGTGTGCGCGGGGACGGCTTACCTTTTCGGTTTTCTGCTGTTCGCGTTTGTCTCTTTGCTGCCTGAATGGCCTGCGTTGGTTGCTTCTGCGCTGCTGCCGTTCGGCGCATACGTTTTGCTGATGGTCGCCGATCGAACCGGGTCTTTGAAGGGCTCCGCCGAGATGGACGTTTCGTTCGACTGCCAGGACGTTCGGAGTTTTCGGGCACGTGCGTCCTCCATCCCCTGGAAGCTGATGGCGGCCATTTCCCTAGCATTTTTCAGCTACGGCGCCACCAGGGTGAACGGCATCATGGGCGGCTTCGAGGCGGCTGCCGTGTTCCATGGCGCTTTGGCGGGTGCGCCTGCGCTGGCTTCGTTCGCGGCGATCGTGCTTGCGTACTTCTTCTATCGGAAAAACGCCATGCTGGCTTTTTATCTGGCGTTTCCCCTGATGGCGCTGGCTTCGCTGCTGCCTGCCTCGCTTGATCCGTTCGGCGGTGGCACCACGTTTTGCGTAGCGCTTGTAGGGGCGGAGCTTGTCAAGTACCTGGTGTGGTTCCTGCTTGTCGACTCCTTTTTCAAAGACGGGTTGGCGGCGTTGTTGTGCTTGGCCCTTATGCGCTTCGTGCAATGGACGGGAAGCTGCTTGGGCCAAGTTGCGGCGGACGTGCTTCCTACGCCGGAGTCCGTCTCCATTGCCGTTTTGCTGTCGCTTATGGTTGCGCTGCTGATCATCATGGGATCGCCCGCGTCGTTTAAGGGCGTTACGGTTGCCGAAGATGCCGCCAGCGTTTTGGAGCGGCGAGTTGCCCAGGTTGCCGCGCGATGCAAGCTGTCTCCGCGCGAGCAGGAGGTTCTTGCTATCTGGGCGACCGGCCATACTGGTGCGTACATAGAGAAGCGCCTGTTTATCTCGAAGAATACGGTCAAGACCCATCTCAATCATATCTACGCGAAAACGAATACGTCCAATCGCGAAGAACTATTGCAGCTTTTGGAGTCCGTCGACGTGAGATAAGCGACGAACCCGATCGGTGTCGAGGCGTGGCTGGAAAAGCGGCGACGCATCACGTGATCGGATGCTCTCTGCTTTGGTTGCGAAACTCGATTTTGCGGCCGAAGCCTCCGCTGTGTCGAATTGCCATTGATGCGAGCGGGCGCATGTCGATGACGGTTGAGCAGCGGATGGCGAGCGTTGCGCCTGGTGATCCGTCGAAGCTTGTGACGGCTTGACCTTACTTCTCCCGGTTGCTTTCTTGTTCCAGCAGGTCGATCAATTCTTGTTGCGAATGCACGTTGGCCTTGCGGTGGGGCGGAGGCTTCCGTTCTACCAGAACAGTTGCGGCTCTTTTCGTTCGAGGCACTTCGATTCCAGCATGGCTATCAGCCGGTCGGTGGGTTCGCTTGAGAAGTACTTCGCGTCCTCGGGGCAGCTTTTGACGCAGGCGCGGCAGTGAAGGCACCCGGCGTCTACGAGCGCAGGATCGTCCTCGTCGATGATACCAAGCGGGCAGCACGCGACGCATACGCCGCAATTCGTGCATGCGTCCGTGGTGATCGGGCGTACGTCGGCGCCGGGCTTGAGCTCCCGGTACGGGCGGTTGCCTTCGATGGTGGGCTCGGGCACGCTGCGCGACTGTGCCAGGCGCGCTCCCATCTGCGCGCCGAAACGCTGCGCGACGGCGATGTCGGCACTGTCGGGGCGTCCGGTTCCCACACGGGCTGTGAGCGAGTGCTCGCCGATGAACGCGCCTGCGGCCACCACGTTGAACCCCCGTTCGCTCAGCAGGTCGGCGGCTTCCAGAAGGGCGTCGTCGAAGTGGCGGTTGCCGTACAACCCTACGATCACGGCGGGCGTGCCGTGGCCTTCCAAGTGTGCGAACTCGTCGCGCAATAGCACGGGTACGCGCCCGGCGTATACGGGGAACCCGAATACAAGCACGTCGTCGGCATTGCACGAAACGTCGGTCGGGCGCTGGCGGGGCAGCGTGAGGTCCGTGGTCTCGATCGTGGCCGAGAGCGGTGCCGATAGCGCGCTTGCCACCTCTCGCACGATGGCTTTGGTAGTGTGCGTGGGACTGAAATACACGGCGCGTACGATCGATGGCATAGCGGCTCCTCTCTTTTCGGAGCTTTCGATGATACTCCTTTTCGCCTCTGCATGTGACCGGGCGCGTCTCCCGCCTTGTTCTTCGGCAAAATACGATGCTCCATCTGATGCGGTGAAATGGGGCGTAGGTATCATGGAGCTTGCACTTGATTCAAGCGATACTAGGAGGAACCGATATGGGACGAATCGTCTTGCCTGTATACACCCCGCACTATCTTCCCAATGGCAACGAGGTTGCAGTTATAGAGACTTCGCGCGGCACGATTCGCGTTGAGCTTGCCGGCAAAGACGTTCCCGTGACGACGGGCAACTTCATAGAGCTTGCGGCACGCGGATTCTATGAGAACTTGAAGTTTCACGCGCACAAACCCGGCTCTGTGGTTCTGGGCGGGTGCCCTACCACGCGAACGCTTGGTCCGGCTCAGGTGGATTCTGCAGCGCGCGGCTTGATCCGCGGCATTCATCCCGGCACCGGAGATGCTCGCTACACTATCGTCGACGAATGGGAAACGAACCCGAACAACAAGCATGTGCTAGGAAGCCTGTGCTTCGCTCATAAGTCCGAGCCGAATTCAGGTAGCTGCCAGTTCTACTTCTCGTTGTCCGAGCAGCCGGAATTCGACGATAAGTTCACCGTGTTCGGGCAGACCGTCGAAGGATTGGACGTGGTCGAGCAGCTGACCATCGGCGACATCATCAAGAGCATCGTCATCGAAGGCGCCGACGACGATGCGTTGGCAGAGGCCATCTCCCACGAAACGCCTCGGCCGAAATCGGCTCGAGAAGTGCTTGAAGAGCTGGAGCGTCGACGTGCGGAAAACGAAGCTGCCGCTCAAAGTCAAGATGTCGTCGAAGCCGACGGTCTTCCCGTGGAGGGTCAGGCGTAAATTCGCTTGAGTATTGTCGGGGCAAGCGAAGCGGCGGGGCGGGACAGGAGGATCGTCGATCTTTCCGTCCCGCCCCGCCGCTTTCTGGTTCGTCAGCCGATCTCGTAGCCTTCTACCAGGTCAATGAGTTCTTGCTGCTTGTGCACGTCGAGTTTGCGGTAGATGTTCTCGATGTGCGTGCGCGCCGTACCCTTCGCTATCTGCAGATCGCGCGCGATGATGGACAGCGTTCGTCCGTAGGCCAGCAGCACGATGACCTCGCTTTCGCGGGGCGTCAGGCCGAAGTCCTGCGCTACGGCGGCGCAGCGCGATTCCAGGCGGCCGGAAACCTCTGCTTCGGCGGATTTCTCAGCGTTGTCCGGACGCGGGCCTTCGGGCTCCCTGTCCTTGCGTCCCGAGCGCATCGTGCCGGAAAGCTGCGTGATCACGCCTTCAGGCAGCACCATGAACGCCACGATCACCAGGCACAGCGTTGCCAACATGGCCACCGCGGTGATCTGAACGCTGCCGTCGGCAACAAGCGGATTGAGAACGCCTCCCGCCAGGTTCCCCAGCGCCATGCCAACGAACATGAACGCTACGCCCAGGCCGAAAATATGCAGGGCGTTCTCGTTCTTGCGGCGCGATACGTCGGCGAACAGGATCCAGGCAAGGATGTCGAAAAACTCGTATCCTATGTTGATCAACAGGATGGACGCAGCGGCATGCGTGTCGACAAATAGCGCGATGGCTACGAAGCCCGCCACCATGATGGGCAGAGACAGTCGATAGGTGAGCGAGGGGTCGAACTTGTCCTTGAGCTTGGCCACGATTCCCAAGAACACCACGCCAACCACGATGATCGCGAATATGGCGCTGCCGCCTATGAACGCGAACGGATCGTCTTGCCGGGGCGCGGCGTCGAACAGACGACAGAGAAACGAGAACGTCATGATGGAGAACATGAGCTTGCCAACGCCCAGGCCCATCTGATGCCGTTCGCTGCTGCTGCCTGCGGTTTCGCATGGTTCGGCAGGCGCGTCGGGCGTGGGTTCTCCATGGGGCTTGCCCGCGCTTTCAACAAGGGTTCGCCAAGAGCAGCCCGTTCGGTTCGCCTCGAACATCAGAAGGCCGAACGAAAGCAGCGGAATCACGGCGAATCCGACGAAGCTGGTGTTGTCGGTGGACATGGCTGTTACCAGTGCCGTCACGATCGCTGCAGCCGGCGATGCCAACGCGGCGAATCGCGTGGGATGCCCGGCGAAGCGATCGCCCCAGAGCACTTGCAGGGGGCCTGCTCCAAGTCCGCCCGCCACGAAACCCAAAGCGATGAGCGCTTCGTTGTCGATCCAGATGGCAAGGGGGATCAACAGGCCGCTCGCCAGCAGTGCAAACGGGGTTATTCGAAACATTCCGACGCGAACGGCGCTCTCGTGCTTTCCCTGTCGGTTCACCGCGAACGAAACGATGAGCGCGCTCAAGGCTCCGAACACCAGATACATCCAGTGCAGCGAAGCGGTTGCGCCCGCAACCAAAGGTGCTCCCAGGCAGAAAATGATCCACGCGCGGCAGAGACCGAATCCGATGATGGTAACAAGGTAGTCAAGGGTAAGGGCGTCCTTCGCCGCTTCTGCGGCATCAAGGCCGCCTTCCGATTGCCGCAACGTCCGGCCGGCTTCTTGTTGCGACGGCTTCGCTGTATCGCAAGCGTCTGCGACGCGGCGATCGTCTTCGCGTTTCGTGCGGTGCGGCATATAGTCTCTCCCCGGTGGTTATCGCCACGGGCGCGGCAGTACGTCCGCGTCCCTCTCCCGTGTGCATGAGCGTGCGTGAAAATGATAGCACTCATCATACGTAATTGTACCCCGCGAGCCTATCGGATTGACAATCCGATAGGCTGCTGACCTGCAAAATCCTATTCATCATCGGAAGGCACGCGCAAAATCCGACAGCCCATCAGATGCGCGAGGGGGCCATCCCTCGGTACAGTTTGGCGAGTAAGGACGGGTGCTCAAACGGAGGGGCCCGTTCCACCGAGAAGGAGGAACAGTATGAGCAATGGCATGGAGGGCGGAGTTTCCCGTCGTTCGTTCCTGAAGGGCGCTGGCGTTGCCGCTGCCGCCGTGGCGGGTTCCGCTGCGCTGGCCGGTTGCGCTTCGGGTTCTACGGGCGCGGCAGCGGGCGACTGGATGCCCAAGAATTGGGATTACGAGTGCGATCTTCTGGTCATCGGCTACGGCGGAGCGGGCATGTGGGCTTCGCTCATCGGCGCTGACGAGTGCGGCCAGGAAGTCATCGTGCTGGAGAAGGCTCCCGAGCGCGGCGGCGGAAACAGCTCCATCAACAACGGCGAATGGACCATCGTCGAGGAGAGCGAGAAGGATCGCTTCAAGAAGTACATCAAGTCCTTCACGCACGGCAAGACCCCTGAGCCGATGATCGACGCTTGGGTCAACGAGTGCGCTCGCAACACCGAGTACGCCGACAAGTACGGCATGACCTACGAAGTGACCGAGGTTGCGCTGGCTGGCGCCATTCCCGAGTACTACTTCCTGGACGACAACGCCTACGAGGGCTCCTGCAAGCTGTCCTCCGTCGACGGCTTCGGCATGCTGTCCTTCCACGAACTCGACGCCAAGCGCGAAGAGTTGGGCGTGCAGCTGTTCTTCGACTGCCATGACGAGCGTCTCATCCAGAACCCTGAGACCAAGGAGATCGTCGGCGCGTACACGATGATCGGCAACGAGGAGAAGACGGTCAAGGCTCGCAAGGGCGTTATCCTCACGCTGGGCGGCTTCGAGTTCAACGAGGAGCTGAAGAACGAGTACCTGAAGTGCTACCCCTTCAAGTTCGAGGGTTGGCAGTACAACACCGGCGACGGCATCAAGATGGTCGAGGACGTGGGAGCGAAGCTGTGGCACATGGACATGGTCATCTCCATGTACTCCATGTGGACGCGCGACCCGGAGAACGACTTCTCCATCCTGTACTTCATGCCCGGCTTCAGCTACTTCAACGTGAACCGTCTGGGCAAGCGCTTCGTGGACGACACGGCCATGGGCTCGCCGCACAACGGCTGGCACACGCTGCTGCACTTCGACGATGCCATCGACGACTACGATCGCATCCCCACGTGGTGCATCTTCGACCAGAGCTGCTTCGACGCCGGCAAGCTGTCCACCAGCCAGGGCGACTTCTTCGAGTGCGGCAACTTCGCCTCCGACCTGCCCGATTCCGTGCGCGCATGGGACGGCTGGAGCCAGGACAACAAGGCCGAGGTGGAAAAGGGCTGGATCATCAAGGCCGACACCATCGAGGAGCTTGGCAAGAAGATCAAGGAATTCGACCACTGGATGGATGTCGATACCCTGAAGGCCACGTTCGAGGAGTACCAGGGCTTCTGCGCGGCCGGCAAGGATGCGCGCTTCGATCGCGCGGCGAAGAGCCTCGTGGCCCTGGACGGCGGCCCGTATTACGCCATCTCGGTGTACCCCGGCTCCTGCTCCACGCTGGGCGGCCCCATGAAGAACGAGCATGCCCAGGTGCTGGATCCGCAGCGCAACCCCATCCCGCGTCTGTACGCGGCGGGCTGCTTCGGCAACTTCCAGGCGCACAGCTACGGCATCACCGGCGGCAACAACGCCGAGAACCAGGTGTGGGGCCGTATCTCCGCTCGCCATGCTGCTGGTTTGGACGCATGGGACGCGAAGTAGCATTCCTGTAGCAATCGCGCGGGCGCCGTCCTCCCCGGATGCGCCCGCCGGTTCTTGGTTCGGCCCTGCCGCTTTGCGCGGCGGGGCTGGATGAACGACCGCTCCCTTCGAGGAGCTTTCAAGACGAGATAGGAGTAACGCATGACCGTGCAAGCACACACCGCCGACAAGCGTCTTGTCGTGCTCGCCGTCCTCGGCGTCGTCCTCGCGCTGGCGGCCGCTATGTGGTCGCTGGCCGGCTGCGCGCCGCAGGAGGCTTCGCAGGCCCCCGCGCAATCCGAGGACAAGGACTCCGGCGCGACGGCTATGGACGGACAGCCCGTCAACTGGACCATGGAGTCCGACTGCTCTATGTGCCATACGGCTGAGGCCGAGTCCGCTACCGATGCCGCTTGCCCGCAGGGCGCGGCGCACGGGGCTCAGAACGTGACCTGCGTTCAGTGCCATACCGAGCAGGACGTTCTGAAGACCGAGCATGCCGACGTGAAGTTCGGCGACAAGACGTCCACGAAGGCGACCGTCGTTACGGTCGACCCCGCTACGTGCGAGTCGTGCCACGGCACGATGGCCGATGTTGCGGCTAAGACCGCCGATTCCAAGGCATTGACCGACGATAAGGGTACCACCGTGAATCCTCACGATATTCCCGCTGGTCAGAAGCATGACGCGAATCCGCCGACGTGCACGAGCTGCCACAACAACCATTCGAAGGCGCTCGAAAAGGACGCAATGAAGTATTGCGCTCAGTGTCACCATCGCGGCACGTTCGAGTGCGGCACCTGCCACGAGCTGCGCGAGTAGCCGGCGGGGAAGCAACCAAGCATATCCGCTTGTGGACGGCAACCCTCCCTCCCCGTCGCCCACAAGATAGTCGAAGACCCGGCCTCCTCCCTCGGCCGGGTCTTTCGCGTTGCGCAGGGTTGCTATACTGGTTGGAACAACGACGAAGGGACGGCCATGCCGGTGTTTCAATACGGGGAAGAAGAAACGGCGTACCTAGCCGCGCGCGACCCGCGGATGGCCGAGGTCATCGCGGCGGTCGGGCATATCGAGCGCGAGGTTCACCCGGACTTGTTCGCCGCTCTTGTGAACAGCATCGTGGGGCAGCAGATATCGACCAAGGCGCAGGAAACCGTTTGGAACCGCATGTTAGATGCCTTTGGTACGGTGTCTCCGGAGATCATTGCCTTGCGCTCGGAAGACGAGTTGCAGTCGGTAGGGATCACGTATCGCAAGGCCGGCTACATCAAGAGCGCCGCCGAGCGCGTGCTGGCTGGCGAGATCGATCTGGAAGAGCTGCACGGCCTGCCTGACGACGAGGTGTGCCGGCGGCTTTCGGAGCTTCCCGGCATCGGCGTGTGGACGGCGGAGATGCTCATGCTGTTTTCCATGCAGCGCCCCGACATCATGAGCTACGGCGATCTGGCCATTCAGCGCGGTCTGCGCATGGTGCACCACCATCGCCGCATCACGCCTCAGCTGTTCGCGAGGTATCGGCGTCGGTATTCTCCGTACGGAAGCGTGGCCAGCTTGTATTTATGGGCCGTAGCCGGAGGCGCGGTTCCCGGTTTGCGCGATTGGGCTCCGAAGGGGAAGAAGGGGTAGCGAGCCGGGCCTTTCTGTTCCATGCGCCCTTCGGTTCGGGTGCCGATGGCGAGCCGGTTTGCGACTTTCCGTCGACTTTGGCTTGGCGGTGAGCCTTGTTTTTCGATCCTGTTGACATCTCTTTTTCTTGGATTGCAAATTATGCTTGCTATCAGGCGCAACACGCTTCTATAATGGCGCGGGGTCACGTGATTTCAAGGGGATGTTTTCGGGTTTTAGCAACGGGGGAGGGCGCATGAAAAGGCGGTCGCTATCGAAAGGCCAAGCGTTTCGCGGGTTCTTCGTTGCCACGGCGGCGTTCTTCGCGGTATTCGCCTCCACGGCTGTTCCCATTCCCCTGTACGCGACGTACCAGACGACCATTGGCTTGACGAATACCGAGATCTCGTTCACGATGCTCGCTTATTTGGGCGGCGTCATTTTGACGCTTTTGCTGGCGGGTCGTTTGTCTGACGCGCTTGGCCGCAAAGCTACGACATTCGTTGCACTGCTGTTGGCGGTGGCTGGCTGCACGTTGTTCCTGTTCGCCGCCGATGCCGGCGCTATTTTGACCGCGCGGTTCGTGCAAGGAGTTGCCGGCGGTTTGGCTATGAGCGCCGTTTCCGCGCTTATCGTCGATTGCATTTCCGATTACCGGATGGGCTGGGGTTCGGCTATGGCCAGTTGCGGATCGATGGTGGGCATCATGCTGGGTTCGCTTGGCGTGGGGTTTCTCTATGGCGCCACGACCAGCACCGATATTGTGTACGGGGCAATGATCGCCGTTTTGGCGTTGATCGCTTTGCTTTTGCCGCTGGTTCCCGAGCCGCTCGAGAAGCGGGTTTCGTGGCGGGCGGCAACGAAAGTGCACGTGCTGGTTCCCCGCTCGGCTCGGATGCTGTTCTTGATTTCCGGGTGCGTCTACATTGCCACTTGGAGCGTAGGGACCTTCTTCCAGTCGTTTTCCGCTCCGCTCTCCGTGGAGTGCTTTGCCGCCGATTCGACCCTGACCGCCTCCCTTGTGTTGGCATGCGCTATGGCTCCGAGCGCGTTGGGCGGCCCGCTGACGGCGCGGTTGGCCCCTATGACCGCCTTGAAAGCGGGTGTGCTGCTGTTCGCCGTCTCCACTGTTTTGCTGGCGCTTCTTCTGGCGGCTGGATTCCAGGCGGCGTTTCTGCTGGCGGCGGTGGCGTTTAGCCTGTCCATGGGGATATGCGTGTCCACAACGTTGCGCATGTTGCTGCTGGCGGTGGATGTTTCCGAGACGTCGGCCATTATCTCGTCCATCAATTTGACCGCGTATGCGGGCACGTCTGCGCTGAGCATCGTCATGGGCGTGCTGGTGGGCATGTGCTCCTTTTCGGATATCCTGGCTTTCCTAGCCGTTATGACCGTTGTCGTGGCGGGCGTGGTCTTCGCTTACGACAGAAAGCCTGCCAAGGCCCGCTAGCGGTCGACTTCGTCCGAACCCCCCATTACAGTAGAAACCAGCCTGATCGAGCCATGTTCAAGGGGCTTGGCGGCCCCGGTTGGATTAGCGACCCAGCCAGTCCTTAATCTAATATTGACTTGGCCCTCTGGGCTGCTGGCCGGCCGCCTCCGGATGGCCCTAGTCCCCTGCCTCTCGCGAAGGCCCGGGGGGTGTTGCCACCGGAGGTCGGCCGCCGCGATTCCGGCTGATAGGAACCTGCCGGGCGCATCGCGCGCCACGGCCGAGTAATGTGGTTGCCGAGACGCGGCGAACGGTGCGGCCAGCCGTGTAGAAAGGGTAACACCATGGCCGAGAAGAACGCAACGCTCACGAGCAAGCACGCCGCCTACCTGGGGCTCGACGTCGGAAAGTTCGCCCACTGGGCGTATGCGGTCGACCTCGACGGAGAGGTCCTGCTGAGCAGGCGCGTCGCCAACTCCGAGGGGGAGCTCGACGCGCTGCTGGCCGAGCTTCCCGCAGACACGCTCGTGGTAGTCGACCAGCGCCGCAACATCGGCGCGCTCGCAATCAAGCGCGCGAGGGCGGCGGGAAGGCCCGTCGCCTACCTGCCGGGATCCGCCGAGCACGAGCTCGCCAAGAGCTTCCCCGGGATCGCCAAAACCGACGAGCGGGACGCGCAGGTCATAGCGCGCGCGGCTCTGGGCATGCCCCAGACGCTCCGCCCGGTGCCGGCCGAGGACCCGGCGCTCGACGGCGCCAGGATAATGTCTGCCCAGGTGGCGCAGGTGCAGAAGGACCGCACTGCGTGCGCCAACGCCCTGCACTCGCGCCTGCTCGAGTCGTGCCCGGCATTCGAGGCGGCATGCGAGATGACCGAGCCGTGGTGCGCCGGCATGCTCGCCGAGCTGGGAGGGCCCTGGAACATGCTCGACGCCGGGCGCAAGAGGTTCTGCGCGGCGTCCCGCAAGCACCGCGCCACCCGCGAGCAGCGAGACCGCCTCTGGAACTCGATCTGCGGCGAACGCCCGTCGGAGCAGGCCGTGGCCGCCGAGATGCGCTACGTCAAGCATTTCGCGGGCCGCATCGTGGCAGACAACGAGGCCGAGTCCGAGCTCGAGGACGCGATAGCGGAATCGCTGTCCGACAACGCCGACTTCAAGAACCTGCAGACAATCCCCGGCATCGGGCCGAGGACGGCCATGCAGCTGGTGGTCTCCATCGACATCTCCGAGTTCGGCAGCCACGACAAGCTGGCCAGCTATTGCGGGCTGGCGCCTTCCACCCAGCAATCCGGAACCTCCACCAACTACGACAGGGGGCACCGCGGCGGAAACAAGCCGCTCAAGAACCTGCTGATCTTCTCGTGCAACTCCCTGACCAGGTCGAAGGGCTACTACGGGGAGTATCTAAGGAAATGCCGGGCCAGGGGCATGAAGTACAAGTGCGCGCTCAAGGCCACGGCGAGAAAGAGGATGAAGGTCATCTACGCGGTCATGCGCGACGGGGTGCCGTACTCCGCGTAGCAAGCTCGGGCGCAGGTCGCCGACAACCGCCTCCGCCTTGAAGCCGGGGCGGCGCGTCACCATGCCCGCAGATGGATTCGTCATTGCGGAAATCCCGCCAAATACCTACTTGACGGATTCATAGGAACACCCCCCCCCCTTTTTTTTTGCCTTCAATGCGTGTTCGCCTTGCCTTACTTTCGGCTATTTTATGCGGTCTGCCTGGGGTAATGCTTTGGTTTCTTAATTGTTGATTTGCGCTATTTTTGCTAGGATGCGCCTCAACATCGCGCAGGACGTTGCAGAAAACGCTGTGCTTGCCGCATGCGAGGGCTGCGCTGCTTCGGATCTCGCACGCTCCCTTCGCGCTTGCTGCGCGTCTTGCGAATTCGGAATGTGCGATGTTGCTCGGCCGAATAAGCGGCCGGTTGAATCGAAGGAGTCGGCAACGATGGCGTTGAAGAAGGTTTTCTGCATGCTTGCGGCGGCTGTGGTCGCGTCCTTTGCGTGGACGGCGATCTTCGGTGCTGTTTCCGCGCAAGCTGACGAATGGAACGACGAAGAGACGCAGACCTCGACCTTGTACTTTGCCTGCGTCATGGCGCAGGGAGCCCAACCTGCTTTGGTTGACCCGGGGAACATGGCTTTGGGCGTGGAGGGCACGCTGTACGATGACGCCGGGGCAGTGGTGGCGGTGGCGTCGTCGTCGGACAACGGGTACCTGGTGTTCAAGGGCCTGGCATGGAACGGCACGTACACGTTCAAGGTGACGGGCATGCCTGACGGCATGTTTCCCGTGCGGCATCAGTACAAGGCGGGATCGGACGAATACCTGATCACGGTCACGTCGCAGGGGTGGGTTCTGGTTGACGGGAAAAGCGGAAACGCTGCGGCTCCGACTCCGTCCTTTCCCGGCGTGAACCATCTTGGGGGCAAAACCCCGTTCAAGCTGTATTTTGATCGGCTCCCCTCTGTTTCCAAGACGGTGAACGGTGTCGATCGTATCGAATCCGAACCTGGCGATGAGCTTGTATTCGAGGTTTCCTCGACGTTGGGGTCGGCGGTGGGGTATACGTTCAGCTTCCTGCCGGCTGCTGATCTGCGCATTGCCTACGATTCGGTTGTGTTGGGCGATTTGGTTGATCCTATGCTGCAGGTTGAGCGCGTGGAGTGCTTTCTGGACGGGGATCTTCTTGCGCCTGAGGAGTGCGCTATCGTTCAGGAGGACCGCGGTGACAAGGGGACGTTCGTCTCTGCGGCGCTGACGCGCGAAAAGCTCGCGCAGCTTGTCGTGAACTATCCGGAAGCCGCTTCGTCTCATGAGGTTGTGCTGAAGGTTTCCGCCGTTTTGAAAGAGGAGGCTCGGCACCCGATCGAAAACGAGGGGACGTTCACGATAAACGGGTACGGCGCGCATAGCAACGTGGTTGTTGTGGTGCCGTCGACGATCGATGTTCCCGCGCGCAAGGTATGGGAGGGCGTGTCGGACGACTTTCCGGCTGTTGCGTTTCAGCTGTTGAGAAACGGCGAGCCTTACGGCGCGCCCGTTGTGCTCGACGGGATGGAGGACGAGTTCGAGCTTGCTCCCTGGCAAACGGCGTGGAGGAATCTTCCCAAGGCCGATATGCAGGGGCGCCCGTTTTCGTATACGGTGAGCGAAGCGTTCGTGGATCCGTCGGTTGCCGCTTTGTTCGAGGTGGACTATGCGTACGGCACGGATGCGGATCCTTCGATCGTGGTGACGAACAGGGCGCTTCCGGTGGTTCCGGGCGAGCCGGACGATCCTGAGCCCGGACCGGAGCCGGAGCCCGGCCCTGATCCCGATCCGGAGCCTGGTCCCGATCCGAAGCCCACGCCCAAGCCCGATGCTCCAAGCGGCGAGACTCCGCGCCCCCTGCCCCAAAACCCGCAGGCCAAGGCAATTCCGAAGACAGGCGACGGCTTTGCGTACGCGGATGCTGCCGCGCTTGTGGCGCTGTCCGGGGCGGTTGCGACGTGCGCTTTCTTCAGGCGGCGGCACGGCGAATCGTAAGCCGAGCTTCGCTGTGCAGGCGCCAGACGCTTGCTGGCGTTTGGGCTCGGATTCGCGTTTGGCGAGTTCGGGCCCTTTGGCTTGGGGTTGAGAAGCGCAAGTAAAAAGGCCAGACGATTGTCTGGCCTTTTTGCAGTCACCTAGCAAACCCATTCTGCGACTGTTTGTGGGAAAGGATTGAGAATAGGGGTGTTTCTGCAACCGGCGTTACTTCGCATTGAAGCAGCTTTCTTGGTGTCGTAACGCTTTTTATGTTCGAGTTCGTAGTGCGAGCACAATGCCCAGGACCGTTCCATACATTATGCCCGAACTAAGGATTCGAGTGCTACAATTCTAGCATCACTGATGGAGCGGCATCGATTTGCTCCAATGATAAAAAGGGGGCTAGCTGGAAGATGTGGAAGGGCGTAAAGAAAATATCTGCGTCGGCAATGGCAGCTATTTTGGTTGCCATGTCGGTTCCGATGGCAGCATTCGCTGACTCGGCGAGCGACGATACATCGGGGGGTGTTCCTATGAATCCGTCAAGTAGGTATTTGGCGGGATTTCCGCAATGACGAATCCATCTGCGGGCATGGTGACGCGCCGCCCCGGCTTCAAGGCGGAGGCGGTTGTCGGCGACCTGCGCCCGAGCTTGCTACGCGGAGTACGGCACCCCGTCGCGCATGACCGCGTAGATGACCTTCATCCTCTTTCTCGCCGTGGCCTTGAGCGCGCACTTGTACTTCATGCCCCTGGCCCGGCATTTCCTTAGATACTCCCCGTAGTAGCCCTTCGACCTGGTCAGGGAGTTGCACGAGAAGATCAGCAGGTTCTTGAGCGGCTTGTTTCCGCCGCGGTGCCCCCTGTCGTAGTTGGTGGAGGTTCCGGATTGCTGGGTGGAAGGCGCCAGCCCGCAATAGCTGGCCAGCTTGTCGTGGCTGCCGAACTCGGAGATGTCGATGGAGACCACCAGCTGCATGGCCGTCCTCGGCCCGATGCCGGGGATTGTCTGCAGGTTCTTGAAGTCGGCGTTGTCGGACAGCGATTCCGCTATCGCGTCCTCGAGCTCGGACTCGGCCTCGTTGTCTGCCACGATGCGGCCCGCGAAATGCTTGACGTAGCGCATCTCGGCGGCCACGGCCTGCTCCGACGGGCGTTCGCCGCAGATCGAGTTCCAGAGGCGGTCTCGCTGCTCGCGGGTGGCGCGGTGCTTGCGGGACGCCGCGCAGAACCTCTTGCGCCCGGCGTCGAGCATGTTCCAGGGCCCTCCCAGCTCGGCGAGCATGCCGGCGCACCACGGCTCGGTCATCTCGCATGCCGCCTCGAATGCCGGGCACGACTCGAGCAGGCGCGAGTGCAGGGCGTTGGCGCACGCAGTGCGGTCCTTCTGCACCTGCGCCACCTGGGCAGACATTATCCTGGCGCCGTCGAGCGCCGGGTCCTCGGCCGGCACCGGGCGGAGCGTCTGGGGCATGCCCAGAGCCGCGCGCGCTATGACCTGCGCGTCCCGCTCGTCGGTTTTGGCGATCCCGGGGAAGCTCTTGGCGAGCTCGTGCTCGGCGGATCCCGGCAGGTAGGCGACGGGCCTTCCCGCCGCCCTCGCGCGCTTGATTGCGAGCGCGCCGATGTTGCGGCGCTGGTCGACTACCACGAGCGTGTCTGCGGGAAGCTCGGCCAGCAGCGCGTCGAGCTCCCCCTCGGAGTTGGCGACGCGCCTGCTCAGCAGGACCTCTCCGTCGAGGTCGACCGCATACGCCCAGTGGGCGAACTTTCCGACGTCGAGCCCCAGGTAGGCGGCGTGCTTGCTCGTGAGCGTTGCGTTCTTCTCGGCCATGGTGTTACCCTTTCTACACGGCTGGCCGCACCGTTCGCCGCGTCTCGGCAACCACATTACTCGGCCGTGGCGCGCGATGCGCCCGGCAGGTTCCTATCAGCCGGAATCGCGGCGGCCGACCTCCGGTGGCAACACCCCCCGGGCCTTCGCGAGAGGCAGGGGACTAGGGCCATCCGGAGGCGGCCGGCCAGCAGCCCAGAGGGCCAAGTCAATATTAGATTAAGGACTGGCTGGGTCGCTAATCCAACCGGGGCCGCCAAGCCCCTTGAACATGGCTCGATCAGGCTGGTTTCTACTGTAATGGGGGCTCTCCTCGAGGCAATTGATCAGGGATCCCCAGGTTCGGTAGAGCCTGAAGATCTCGTCTCGGATTCGTCAGCCGAGCATAAAGAAGCTTCTGACGAGGTGGCAAGGATCGCGGCCGAGGAGCCGCGCAACGCAGCTGCAACGACGTTGGATCCGCTCTCGCAGGTGTCCGCCGCTCGAGGTACTGTGTATGAAATTGCCAGCGGCAATGATGTCGCATCTGCTGTGGCAGCTATCGAAGCCTCGGATTCCGCCGAGGCGACTATCAAATTCACCGCAAACAACATTGACGTGAACGGATTTGCCGGCATTGCGGGCAAGCGGGTTGTGCTGTGCAGCACTGAAGGGCATAAGTTCACGCTCGACAAGATGGGCACCGAGCTCGTCGGCGACCTTGTTCTCGACAACGTACGCTGCTGGGGCGACTATTCCAAAGTGTTTGCGAACGGGCATTCGCTCGAGACTACGATCAATTTCGAGGCTGCAGGCAACACGATATTGCGATTGTTCGGCGGCGGCAGCGCAGGCAACGACGTGGCAGGCGATACGAATCTCGTCTTGCGCGGCGGTAGGTATACGGACGTGTACGGCGGCGGCATGGACAGCAATGTGAGCGGCAGTACATCCGTGACGATTGACGGCCCGTTTGTTCATGCGGGCGGTCTGTACGGCGGCGGTCATGCGCATGCTACCGACAAGGGCCGGGTTGGCGGAGATGCCACGGTAGCGGTGCGGCAGGGAACGAATGGCATGTTGTTCGGCGGCGGGCAAAACGAGTATTCTGTTGACAGCCGCGAGCCGGCTAGCGTTGCGGGTAGCGTGCGCGTCACGCTTGGCTACCCAGGTGCTCCTGCAGGCAGCGTGAACACGGGAATCGCTATGTACACCTACGGTGGATCGTGGCACTCTACGGTGGGCAACGTTGTGCTCGAGCTGCTGGACGGCAGCACGAACGCATCTACGGGCGGTGATCGAAATTACTTTGGTTGCGGATACCGAGATACGGTACGGGGCACCGTCAAGGTCATCGTCGACGGATCCGATCTGCGCTCCGACGGGCATGTGTACGGCGGCGGCAATACGGATAGTAATATGACCGCTGATTACGGGTCGGTGTGCATTCTGAACGAGAACAACGAACCGCATGCGCTTGAGATGACCTACAATTCTGCGTCCGACAACACGGACGGCGGCATGCAGGCGGGAAGCAGCGGTAGCATTCCAACCGAAATTAAAGGAGACGCGCTTCTTCGCATGGCGGGCGGAAACATTGCCTTTGCGATTCTCGACAACGGGGACGCTGGCGCCTGCGCTATTGCGGGCGAGGCGACGATACGGGTCACCGGCGGTCGTATCGCGCAGATCCAGGGAAACAAAAACGATGTTGGCAACAGTCACCTCGTTTACGATGGGTGCGGCTCAGCTGACGCTCCGCAAGAGAGCGGCTATGTGTATAGGTTCAAAGATGTGGCACTCGTGAACGCCGCGAACGTCCGTATCGACAGCGATGCATTCTTCCAGTTCTCAGGCATCCAAAGCCCGTTTTATTCAAAGCCCGATCTCTCAATCGGCGGCGCGAGCATGCTAACTACGCGCGATAGCGACACGCAGGTGTCGAAGGTGTCGGCAGACGACAGCACCTGGCACGCGCTTGGGAAAGTGTACGTCTACGAGGATTTGACGAGCAAGAACGGCCATTATTTCTGGGACAAGTACTTTGCCGTAGGGCAAGGGCATAAAAGCGACCCGGATCCTGCGCTATTCGATGCGTATCGAGGCGAGGGAGACGAGTTCGTGGGGTTGAAGGAAGGCACGTTTGTTAGTCGGTTCTACGGCAACGTCTCTCTTTCAGACTGCGATGTTGCGTTCATGGGCCCTGTAAACGTCTCGGGTAACTTTTCGGGCGGAAATTCCTTGCTGCGCCTTCCTGTTGCTACGGGCAGCAACTACACGGGCGGCGATGACTCTCCTGCCATCCCGCTCAATGTAGACGGCATTGCGACGGGTTCGCTTAGCGTACTTGCTGTTAACGCGAGCGATCGCCTGATTCCTTCGGCTCCCGCCCTCGGTGACAACTACGTTACCGGTTGGAAGGCGGATGGCGCTTCGGACGAAGCGTTTGTGCTGGCGAACGACGACGAGGCGACTATTGCGGCCGGTCTGTATCTCAAGCGCGTTGAGGATCCGGGCGTGAACGACGGTAGCTACTATATGTGGCAGGTGGCGAAAAAGCCCTCGTACCGCGTGACCTACGAGTTCGTCAGCGGCACGAAGGACAAGGGGCTCCCGCAGGAGGTGACCGACCTGCTCCCGATCGACCCCGCCTCGTACGCGCACGGCTCCACCGTCGCGGCCATCCGGCCGGCCGAGACGGAGGTCCGCACGGACGACGGCGTGTGGGCGTTCAAGGGCTACGACGCCGACTCGAAGGTGGCCGCCGGCGCGGTGGGCTTCACGGGCACGTGGGTCTTTAATCCCAACGCCAGCGTCCTGAACCGCGTCCCGGCCATATCCGCCTCCGACAGGGTGATCGCCGTGGGCGACGCCTTCGACCCGCTGGAGGACGTGAGCGCCCGCGACGAGGAGGACGGCGACCTCACGGACAAGGTCGAGGTGCTGAGCAGCACCGTGGACGCCTCCAAGCCCGGCGTGTACGAGGTGGTCTACAAGGTGGCGGACGGCGACGGCGCCTCGGCGGTTAAAACAATCAAGGTTACTGTGCAGGCTCGCATGCAGGAGCTGCCCGGGAATTCGGATGGCGACTCGAACGCGGGTTCGCAGACGCCTGGGAATAAGTTGGTCAAGACCGGTGACGCATGGGCTTTAGGAGCCAGCGCCCTTGTCGGTGCAGTTGTTCTTGCCGGCGCCGTCCTTTTGAGCGCACGCCGTCTCATGAAGAACGAATCGGGACGCATTAAATAGCAAGTAGTGCGGAAAGGAAGGAAAAGAAAAGAAACGAGTCGCGGCGAGGAAACCCTGCTCCGTTATGCTCGAGCGTAAGGCGTGTGCTCTTGCATACCCGGAAAACGCTACGAGCGTCTAGACAGGGTCTCCCTGCCTCTCGTATCGAGGTTTGGGAAAGAGCTTAGGTTTGAGCTGCGATCGGGTGCGACGTGCGCGCATGCTGCTGCAGGAGGAGGGGCTATCGGGATGGGCCCCGGTTCTTGCGAAGTGGCATCCAGGTTGAGAATGAGCATCGGGCAACTCCGCTGAGACGGCAGGAGGTTCTTGCGCCACGCTCCCGGTGGCTTTCCGACGACCTCGTCCGGTATCCCATGCATCGTGTTTTGGCGGCGGGGAGGCGATGCCTTCTCGCCGCCGCTTTGATATGGAGGCGTGTCGCGTTCGACGTAGCCATAGTGAGCATCCTCTACGAAACGCTGGCGGGCAAGCACGCCGGCGATCGTTGGTCGTGATGCGGACGGTGGCGTCGTTTCGATGGAAAGCCGCCCTGGGTGCGCGCTGCCATGCCGCGCAGTGCGTCTTGGAGCGCAAAGACGATTGGGGGAGCTTTGATCATCGTGTCTTCTGTAGCGCGCTATTTTTCATAAATTTAGTATATATTTTGTACAAAATTATTCATCAATAGTAAAATGGCATCATCGAAAACACGACGGAGGGAGTTTGCCATGACTACCATGACCGTGTCCTCGTCCGAGTTCCGGCGCAATATGCCGAGCATTGTAGGCAAAGCTGAAGAATCCGGTGCGACGATTGTCGTCATCAAGAATTCGCGCCCTTGGTTCGAGATAAGGCCGTTGGCTCGTTCTCACGACGAAGTGCCAACGGAGGAAACCCTGGAGGCGCTTCGCGACCTCGAGGTCATGCGAAAAGACCCAAACGCCCCGGTATATCGCGACGTTAGCCAGTTCTTCGCTGATCTGGGAATCTAACGATGTACGGCATGCGTAAAGCTCCGGCCTTCGATCGGGATGTGAAACGATGCGTCAAGAAGCATCGGGATATGGGCGCCTTCAAAGAGGCAGTGGCTGCTGTGCTCATGAGCGATGAGGCGGTCATCCCTTTGAAGTACAAGGACCACGCTCTAGGCGGTGATCTGCAGGGAATGCGAGAGCTGCATGTCGGAGGGCGCAGCAGCGACTGGCTTATCCTGTACTCCATTGACGGCGATGTCGTGGAGTTCGTTCGTACAGGCACGCATGACGACCTGTTTAGATGATAGAAAAGGCCAGACAATCGTCTGGCCTTTAAAATTCATGGTGGGCGATGAGGGATTTGAACCCCCGGCCTTGTCCTTGTAAGGGACCTGCGCTCCCGCTGCGCCAATCGCCCGAAAAACGTTCCGCCTTTCGGCGGGTTCCCATTCTCCCATAGAAGTTGCCATTGCGCAAATCGTTTCGTGCATGTTTTGCCCGATCGGCACCTCTCTGCACAAGAATTCGATGTGAAGCCGTTCCTGCTCTGGTTCGGGCCGTCGTCCTGCGCGAGCAAGGCAGGTGGAAACAGCGCGGCGCGCGACGTCGGTTCGCGTCCCGCTGATTTCAACCTGTCGAAGCGGCGCGCGGATTCGTCTTGCATGGATCGACCGTGCCTGTTTCGGCGTCGCGTTGACCTGCGACGTTGGTTTTGCGCTAGATCTGCGCTAGATCTGCGCTTGATTCGAGGGGCAACCCTGCTGGAATGCCGTGGCAATCCCGCTTGAAACAGTTGTCCATAGTGCTGGAAGCGCTGTAGATCTGGACGGTTTTTCAAGGAGAACTGCGTCATGTATCTGCTAGATGAGCTGGTCATACTGGTAGCAAGGAACCGGATGGCAAGGGGGTCTCATGAAGCGGGGCAAGACGATGGCGGTAGGCGTGGCGTGCGGTTTGGCATGCGCGGCGTGCGTGCTTGCCTATACGCAAGGCGTGCGCGGCGAGGCGGACGCCGCCCGCTCCGAAGCGTTGGCGCGCTACGGAGGGGAGCAGCTGGAAGTATGCGTGGCGAAGCGCGATATCGCGGCGGGCGAGGTTGTTGACGCCGGACTGATCGAAACTCGCTTATGGGTTGCGGACCTTCTTCCCAGCGAATCCATTCAAGACGCCGAAAAGGCGGTTGGTCGCAAGGCGTCTTCGACCATTCTTGCCGGCGAGGTTCTTTCGGAGCGTCGTTTTCGCGATTCGGGCGCGCAGTTGGAAGTCCCCGAAGGCTTGACCGCGGTCAGCGTGCCGGCGAAGGACGTGCAGGCTGTCGGTGGCGCTGTCGCGTCCGGGTCGCGCGTCGACATGTACGCAACGGGAGGGGCTTCGACCGAAGCGATCGCCAAAGACGTGCTTGTGCTGGCTACGAGCGCAAGCGCTGCAAACGGTTCGTCGGAGGCCAAGATGTCGTGGATAACGGTGGCCGTCGAGCCGGAGTCGGTGCAGGAGCTGGTTGCCGCTTCGCAGAAAACGGAACTGTACTTCGCGTTGCCGGCGGAGGGGGTAACGACGTCTGTCGGCGATTCCGGTTCGAACGAAGGAAAAGGGGGCGAAGGGAAATGACGATGCCGTCGGTGGCGCTTTGCGCAGATGCCGCTTGCTTGCAGCATCCGGAAACCATGGGGCTTGCGGGGGAGAACCTGCTGTCTCAGGCATGGCTGCGCCTGTTCTCCTCAGCTGAAGAGGCGCGCGCGTTCTTGCGCGAAGATCGCCTGGTCGATGAGGTGTGGGTGGTTTCGAGCGAGGATGTGGCGCCCGTCAACTTGGCGGCTACGCTGAAAAGCGATCGGCCGGACAGGGTTGTGTGCATGCTGGCCTTCCAGGAGTCGGGGTCGCTCAAGAGCCGCGTAAGCGCAACGGGGATCGATGCGTTCTTGACGCGGCAGGCGTTCTTGGGCCGTTACGCGCAGCGCAAGCGCCGCGCGGCGGCGGAGGCCGTTTCTGCAATAGGCTCGCGGGTCGAGGGGCCTGCTCGAACGGGGGACCAGGCTTTTTCCGCAGCCTCGGCCGCAACTGCGTCCGCAACTTCAGCTGCGGCGTCGGCTCCCGCGTGCGCTCTCCAGGATTTCGCGGCGAGCCAAGCCCGGTCGTTTCCCGGCGCTTCGTCCGCGCCTGCCGCTGCTGCGCGTTCAGGTTCGGCGTTTCTCATGCCGGTGGTAAGCGGAAGCGGAGGGGCGGGCAAAAGCAGTATTTCAACGATCGCCGCCTTGCTGTCGCAAGGGCTTGGATTCGATACGCTGCTGCTCGACTTCGATTTGCAGTTCGGCGACGTGCCCGCCTTGCTGGGCGTTCGAAGCCCGTTGCGCATAGAAGATGTTCTGTCCGCTCCCGCCCGTCTTTCCGGTTTGCGCCCGGAGGGCCGCATGCCCGCCTTGCTGGCTGCTCCCGAGCGTCTTGAGGATGCGGAGGCCGTGGTGCAAGCAGCGCCCCAGCTTCTCGACGAGCTTATGAAGCGGTTCGACGTGATCGTCTGCAACACCGGCGCCGCTTGGGCCGAGCAGCATGCCGTGCTGCTCGAGCGAAGCTCGAAGGCGCTCTTCCTTGTCGATCAGAGGCCATCTTCGCTGCGCGCCTGCCAGCATGCGCTTGATTTGTGCGTACGGTGCGGCATTGCCACCAGCCCGTTTCTCTTCGCGCTGAATCGTTGCGCCAAGAACGCTCCGCTCACGTCCATCGACGTGTCGTGCGCGCTGCAGGGCGCTCATGTTGCGGAGGTGAAAAACGGCGGGCGGGACGTCGAGGAGCTGCTGGGCGCGGGTATGCCGCTTGACCTGCTTGAATCGAAGAATGACCTGTGTACGAGCCTTGAGCGGCTGCTGCTCGAAGTGCTTCCCAATGCAAGCGCCGCTGCGAGCGAGAGCTTGTTCGGTACGCGTGGTTCGGGGCTGCGGCTACTGAAGGGAAGGCGTTCGCGGGGAGGAAAGCGAGGGTCGTCATGTCTTTGAGGGGGCGTGCGCTTGCCGTAAATGGAGGATGCGCTCGAAAGGACCGCGTTCGTCCGTTTGGCCTGGAAGATTTGAGAAGCCAGATCCAGCGGTACGTTTCGATAGACGACATCGCTTCGATGATGGCTGAAAATCCCGGCCGAGCTCGCAACGAGTTGAAGTGCGCTTGCCGTCAATCGTTCGAGGACTCGTCGTGGGCATCGCTTTCCGAGGATCGTCGCCGCACCTTGGTCGAGCAACTGGTCGACGAGGTGTTCGGGTTCGGCCCGCTTCAGCCGTTGCTTGCTGACGATAAGGTCACTGAAATCATGGTGAACGGGCCCGACAGCGTGTATTTCGAGCGCGACGGCAAGCTGCACCGCAGCGATCAGCGCTTTGCGAGCGTCGATCAGCTGCGGGCGTTGATCGATCGCATCTTGGGTCCGCTTGGACGGCGCGTTGACGAGGCGTCGCCGCTGGTGAACGCGCGCTTGCCCGAGGGGCATCGCGTGCATGTGGTGATACCTCCGCTTGCGCTCGACGGACCCGTTATGACCGTGCGCAAGTTCACCAAACGCGTCATGAAGCTTGAGGACATGGTTGCGCAAGGGTCTTTCGATCAGGTTATGCGGCAATGCTTGGTGTGGGCCGTTTGCGCGCGCAAGAGCATCGCCGTGTCTGGGGGCACCGGCAGCGGCAAGACCACGTTGCTCAACGCGCTTTCGTGCGTGCTTCCGCAAAGCGAGCGCATCATAACCATCGAGGATTCTGCGGAGCTTCGGTTCCTCGAGCATCCGCACGTGGTTCGCTTGGAAGCTCGTCCCCGTTCTGCGGAGGGCACGGGCGAGGTGCCCATTCGCGAACTGGTCATCAACGCGCTGCGAATGAGGCCCGACCGGATTGTGGTAGGCGAATGCCGCGGGGCGGAAGCGATCGACATGCTGCAGGCCATGAACACGGGTCATTCCGGGTCGCTAACCACCCTGCATGCGAATTCCCCGGCCGACGTCGTGTCGCGGCTGACCACGATGGTTCGCTACGCGGTGGACCTTCCGGTTGACGTGATCGAGTCGAACGTGGCAAGCGCCTTCGACGTCATTGTGCAGACGACGCGCTCCTTGGATGGGCGTCGATTCGTTTCAGAGGTGGCTGAACTTGAGTTCGACCAGGAACGGCGTCGTTGCGAGGTGCATATGTTGTTCAAGCGCGAAGCCTCGTCAGACGCGGGCGCGTGGTTGGCTCCTCCTCGTTGGCTTGAGCAGCTGCCGCGCATGGGCGTTGCCGATTGGAAGGAGGTTGAGCGGTGGAGGTCTATGGCGTGCTTGGCGGCGTAGGGGCGCTTGCGGCATTCGGGTTCGGGCTTTCCACGGTGCTCGCGGCCGGCGCCCGCCCGCTTGCTCCAGCCTTCGGATCCGCTTCGGTTGCGCCTCGGGGAAGAACGGGTCGTTTGGCGTGGCGGTTGAGAAACGGGGTTCGGTGGGCGCGTCCCGCTTCCCGGTGGCTGTTACGGCGTCCCGGCTTGGAGGATTTGGCCAAGGAGGCGGTTTGGGTTGCTCGGGCTCGTGGTTTTTCGGCCTCCGAGGAATCCTTGCTTTCCGTGTTCGTGGTATGGGCGGGCGCGTTTGCGGCGGCTTTGAGCTTGGCGACGTCTTCTTGGGTGTGCGGCGCGGCGGTTTCGGCGTGTTCGTGCGCAGTTATTGCTGCTCGGTTGAGGGCTGTGCGGGACAAAAGGCGCGAGGCTTTGCGGGAATCCGTTCCCGACGCTTTGCGGTCGATGGGCACGTGCTTTCAGTCGGGACTGTCTCTTATGCAGACGTTTCAGCAGGTGGCCAACGAGTCGAAGGGCCCTTTGAAAGAGCTGTTCGAACGTGCGGCCGGTCGTATGGAGGCGGGGCGCGGGGCTCATGAAGCGCTTGAAACGCTGCGAAGCGGCGCGTCGGTGCCCGAGCTGGCGTTCGTCGCGGTTGCGTTGGATGTGCAGCACCAGGCGGGCGGCAGCATGCGGCAGGTGCTCGATGCTGCGCGGGACATGGTGGAAGGCGAGCTGGATTTGAAAAGGTCGTTGCGCGTTCAAACGGCGCAGGGCAAGCTGTCGGCCCGCGTGGTAAGCGTCATGCCTTTTGCCCTGATAGCGGTTTTCTCGCTTGTTAGCGAGGGGTTTCTCGAACCGTTTTTCGAAAGCCCTCTGGGTGTGGCGCTTTTGGCGCTTGCGCTTGGGATGCAGGCGGCGGGCGTGCTCGCCGTGCGGCGCATGCTGGCTGTGGAGGTGGACTGATGTTGCTCGCGGAGCTTTCGTTCGCGTTAGCCGCCGGTGCTGCTTTGACGGCCGGAATCGGCGGGTGGTGCTTTGCCGCGACGTGGGCCGATGCGCGGGCTGCAGCGTGTCGGCGCAGGCGTGCGCGCGCCTCGCTGGAGACGGAGCCAATGCGCGCGGGGCGCGGGGTCGTTGGCTATCTGCAGCGATTGACCCGGCTGCTTGCCTTGGGCGCCACCAGGCCGCTTTTGGGCGGCATGCGTTCGGCCGGTGCGCAAGCCTGGTTGTCCGAGCATGCGAGGAAGGCGGGTTTGAAGGACGGCGTTTCCGCGCAGGGGTTCGTCGAGGCGTCCGTGCGCCTTGCAGGTGCGGGCATGCTGGTTGGCGTGGCGGCAGGATTGCTGTTCTCGGTGGAGCTGGCGGCGATCGGGGCGCTGGCTGGGGCAACGGCGGGGGCGACGTTGCCCGCGCGGGCGGTTCGCAGGGCCGAGCGACAGCGCGTCGAGGCGCTTGGCAGAAGCCTGTCGGAAATGCTCGAAGTGGTGTCTTTGGGATTGAGAAGCGGGCTTTCGTTCGACAGGAGCTTTCAGCTGTACGGAACCCATTTCAACACGCCCTTCGCTCGGGAGTGCGCCGCAGCGCAGAGAGCTTGGACATCGGGGCTTTCCACCAGGGAGGACGCGCTTCGCAGCTTGGCTGCCTCGTACGATGCGCCCGCGCTTGGGCGGGTGGCGGAGAACGTGGTCAGGTCGCTGCGCTTCGGGACGTCCCTTGCGGAGATCCTGGAGGCGGCTTCGGTGGAAGCGCGCGCGGAGCATCGCGCTTACGTGGAGGAACGCGTGGCGAAAGCGCCCGTGAAGATGATGGTGCCTACGGGGACACTCATCCTGCCAGCCATGCTGCTGCTGGTTTTGGGCCCCGTGCTGCTTGAACTGATGGAGGGGTTTTGAAATGGCCCCCGGAGCAAGGAGGAACGCTCATGGACGAATACCGCAGGTTGTTGGCGAAGGCGACGTGTCAAGCGGGCCGTTTGCGACGTCGGGAGGAGGGTCAGGGAACCACGGAGTATGCGATTTTGGTCGGCGTGCTGGTGGTCATTGCGATTATCGCCATCACGGTGTTCAGGCCCAAGCTCCAAGAGCTTTGGAACGCCATCGCGGAGGGCATCAACGGGCTGTAGCTTGGCTTGATGGGCGGATTCCCTGGAAATGTGCAGGTCAGAGCACGGTGGAGTTCGCCATTGTTGCGGCGGCGTTCATCTCGGTCCTTGTGGCGTTGGGGGCGTTGTGGCGCTCATTGAAGAGCGGCTTGTTCGTGGATCACGCCTTGGCTTCGGCTTCCCATCATGTTCAAGGGGTGCTGGCGGGCGGTATCGCGGACGTGTTCTTGTACTGAAGGCCGGAAGGCGCGAAGGAGGTGGCATCGGGAATGACAGGAGATACGGCGACGCCGCTGCGCGCACGCGAGCCTGTTGGGCAGGCGACGGTGGAAGCGGCTGCTTTGATACCGGTTCTGCTGGTCGGGCTTCTGCTGCTGATACAGCCGGCGATCGTGCTGTACGACCGCATGGTCATGCACGCGGCCGCTTCCGAGGCGTGCCGTCTTCTGGCAACCAAGACCGATGCTGCAGGTCCGATGGACGAAAGCTGCGAAGCGTTCGTGAGGCATCGCTTGGGAGCCGTGCCTTCGATCTCGTGCTTTCACGTGCACGAAGGAGGTTGCAGCTGGGGCATTGTCCTCGAGGGCGACGAGCAATCCGACGCGGTGAGCGCGACCATCTCCAACGAGCTGCGGCCGTTACCGCTGCTGGATGCCGGAGCGGCTTTGCTGGGCCTCGTGAACGAACGGGGGAATCTTGAAGTGCGGGTGAGCTGCCGGCAGCCCGTGCAGCCTGATTGGGCGAGCCGCATGGAGGCGGGCCGAAACCCGAAGGATTGGATAGGGGCGTGGTTGCAATGAGGTGGCGCGATCCGTTTCGCGACGAAACGGGGCTGACTTCGGCGGGGATGGTCCTGGCGCTGCTGCTCACCTTGTCCCTCGTGTTCTCGGCTGGGCAGGTGTGCCGGGTGAACGCTGCGGCTTCGGAGGTGCAGAACGTGGCCGACGCCGCCGCTTTGGCAGCTGAAAACGAAGTGGCCGAGTTCATGGTGGTCGTGCGCGTGTGCGATGCGGTGGTGCTCTCGCTTTCGCTTACGAGCCTTGTGGCGACGGGCTTGGGCGTGGTCGCCCTGTGCGTGCCGACGATGGCGTCGGCGTCCGAAACGCTGCTCAAGGCGGGCCGCGACGTGTCCCATGCGCGCGATTCGTTTGCTGAGAAAGCGGCTTCGGGCTTGAATCGTTTGCAGCGCCTTTTGCCGTTCTTCTCGGGGGCGAGCGCCGCTTCGGTGGCTGCGGCGAACAATGCGGGTGCGTCGAATTACGTGGCGTTGGCGGTCCTGGCTCCTTTCGAAGGGAAGGACATCGCCGTTGGAGCGCATGAGGGTGCGTCGACCGTGCAGGACGAGGTCGACCGCGACGCTTCCGACGTGAAGCGTGCGGCTGAAGAGGCGGAACGTGCTGCCGAGCAGGCGAACGAGGCGAAGAGAACCGCTTTCGAGCGCGATTGCGGTGCGAATCCCGAAGCCTGCATGTACGAGCGCGCGTCTGCGCTCGCGGGAATGTCGGGGTTGGAGAACCCGTTGTACAAAAGCGTTGACGCATGGTCGTTCTCGGTTGCCCTCAAGCGGGCCCAGGCCTACTACCCGCGGCGCCTTGCGATGGAGGCTCCCGAGGGGTCGTCCGTCGGGGATCGCGCTCGATCGGCGCTTCGCTCGAGGTTCTACGCGTTCGCTTCGGAAGAGGTTGCGCGCGGGTACGTGCGGGAGACGGAGGATTCTTTCGATGCGCTGTTCCCGCGCTTGCCGAAAAACACCGCGGAGATGAGGGCTACCAGCCTGTATACCGAAGCCGTCTACCCATGTACGACGGATTCCGAGGGGCGGACGACGATGCATGCTTGGCCGGGGTGCCCGGGCGCCAGCGGAGCGGACGGCTTCGGCTCCATTGCGCACATGGAAGCCGGGTCGTACCCGACGTGCGCCCAATGCGAATTCTCGGCTTCCAGCATGGGCAAGGTTGCCGCCGCATCAAGCTCGATCGAGAACGGCTTCGAGTACCACTACGAGGCGGTGGCGGTTGCGGCGGAGCGCTACGAGAAGGCACGCGCGGAGCTCGATCCTTTGTCGAGCGAGGTCAAAAGCCGCGTTTCCGGCCTGCTTGACCGTATTCGCGAAGCGGTGGGCCATGCCTGCGACATGCGCATAAGCGCCGAGCCGCCCGGAAGGTTCGGCGTGGTGGTCCTTGCGGCGAACACGGGAAGGGAGGCGGCGTCGAGCGGGTTCGCGAGTTCGTTTGTGCAGGGGTCGCAAGCGTTGGGGGCTTGCGCGGCCGTTTCGGCAGCCACGCTCGGATCCGATCCGTCGGGCGAGGGGGCGAACGTGATCTCGTCGGTGTTGGACGGATTGCCGGACGCGGGCGTTGCCACGGGCGCTTTGAGCGCGGTGCTCGATTGTTGGTCGGCATTGCTCGAATCGTACGCGCGCGGGCAAGAGGCGCTTGACGACGCCGTTTCGACGGCTCTCGACGGCATGCCTTTGGCGGGGAACAGCGGTTTGGGTCCCTGGGCGGCGCGGGCCCTTCGGGATGCCATCGCGGCCGTGGGGCTTCAACCTGCAAACCTCGATGCCTTGAAGCCCGTGCTTGTGAACTCGGCGCATGTTGCGCGGGCCGACGGGAGCGCTTTCTCCGCGCGCCTGTTGACTTTGAAAGAGCAGGCGATCGCGCATCCTGCGCAATCAAACGACGTGTTCACGTCGATGGTGGGCGCGGTGGAACAAGGGGCGATCGAGGAGATCTCGTCGTTCGACGGGAAGGTGCAGATAGCCGTTGTGGAGCTGTTGGGCGAGGGAGGCCCGTCCGTTTCTATCGAGATCACCTTGCCGCCCGTTGTGAAAGATGCGGCGATCGACGTGGTCGAGCGCGCAGCCGACGAGGTGAGGGCCGTGTACGCGCACGTGACGGGGGTGAGGGTATGGGAGTAAGGCGAAAGCTTCGAGAATCGGGCCAGATGACCGTTGAGCTTGCGGTGGCGTTTCCGGTGCTTATCGTTGTGGCCGTGGTGGCGACGAACGCGCTCCTGTTCTTTTCGGAGTGCGCGGCGTTCGACAATGCGTTTCGCGACGCCGTTCGGATACATGCGACCTCCCCTGCTTACGGGCAGGGCGTCGAGCAAAGCCGAGCGCAGGTGGCGTCCGACCTTGCTGCATCGTTCGATCGCCCCTTCGAGACGACGCAGGTTTCGGTCGAGGGCGCAGCGGCGGGGCATACGCGCTTCACGGCTACGCTTGAGTTTTCGCCCACCTTGTTCGGACTTGGTTTGAAGTCGTCGGTGTTCGGGGTTGTGCTTCCTTCCTTGAACCATACGGCGTCGTTCGTGGTGAGCTGCTACAAGCCGGGGGTGATCGTATGAGCACGATGAAGGGCAAGGATCGGGAGCGAGCGTTTGGCGGGGAGGATGGTTCGCTCCGGAAAACGATGGCGCGCCGTGCGAAGCGAGCGGGTCTGGCGGTGGTTGCGATCATATCCGCAGCCTCGTTGCTCGACCTGGCTTTTCAGCTTGCGCGGCCGGGCCCTCTCCAAGAGGCCGCGGTCGAGGCTTTGCGGGGAGCGGGAATAATCGGGGAGCCTTTCGATTCGGCTGCTCGCTCGACCGAATCCTTCGGGTTACAGCGGCTTCCCGAGGGCTTTGAGGACGAGGTCGGCCTGCCCGATGGCGCCGACGACGTGCGGGTGGACGCTCGCGCGGGCGGCGGGGTGGTGGGGTTCGTGGTTTCCGAGGAATCGGAGCGCGCGTTCGATTCGTCTCGGGACCTGCTGCTGCAAAGGGGCTGGACCGCAATGGAGGGAGGGCGGATCGACTGCGGGTCGTTCGTGAAGGGCTCGGGGGCGTATCGCTGGCTGTTCGTCGTCTGCACGCGCGTGGGCGATGCGACGAGCGTGACCGTGCATTACACGATGGAAGGAGGGGCGTCTTGATGTGCGTGCAAGATGAGGAAGAGGGAGGGGCTGCTTCGGGGAGCGTCGGCGGCGAGGGTCGGGGCATCGACGCCGATCGCCGCGCCCCGTTGGATTGCGCCTCAGCGAGCGTCGTGCCGTTGGCCGTGGCGACCGGGTTCTTGCGCAGGGCTCGAGGCCTGCTGTTGGCCAAGCCGACGGACAAGGCGTTGCTTTTGCTGCCGTGCAGCGACGTGCACACGGTGGGTATGCGGCGTCGCCTGGACATTGCGTTCGTTGATGCGGAAGGGGTTGTGATGAGGTCGTGCCGGGACGTCGGTCCTTTTCGCAGACTGCGCGAGCGGGGCGCCGCCGCCGTGATCGAGCGGTTCTCGTCGTGCGCTGCGCCCTGGTTCGAAGAAGGGGACCGCATAGGGTTGGAACGAGTGAAAGGAGAAAGATCGTGAAGACGTGTCCAGTGTGCGGTTCGGGGGCGTTCGACGACGCCGAGGTTTGCTACGGGTGCTTGCACCGGTACGGAAGCGATTCCTTTCAGGGAGGGTTGTCGTTGCCTCGGCCCGCTGCGCCTGTTGCGCGGCAGTCCGGCGGCGTGCGCGACGGTGCGGTTGGCTCGGAGCTTGCCGCTCAACCGAAAGGCGGGGAGGTCGCGACGTCGGGTGTGGCGGGCGAATCGGCTGAAGAAGGGGCGGCGCCCGCTCGGACGGGCGGATTCGCCGGCGAGGCCGCCTGCGAGGCTGCAAGGGAGCTTGGGGTTGTCGAGGGTGCAAGCTGGACGCTTCGCTTCGAGTTTCCCGGCTTCGCTCCGGTTTCCTGCTCGGCTGGCCGGCATGAAGGCGCCGCAGCTGGTTGCGCCGGCGGTTCGTCAGGCGGCGGGGCTGCGGCGGTATCGTCTGAGCCGAAGAACGATGCGTGCGGGTTCATCGTTCGGTTCCAGCCCGATGCCCCGCGCGACGAGGGTGCTCGGCGCCGTCCTTCGCACGGCAGCCACGTGCGCGCCTCGATGATCGATTCGCGCATGCTGTCCCCGACGATGGAGAAAGCATGACCGGGCACGCTGCGCTCGGCCTGGTACTTGCCGCTCTTGTCGGCGCAGCGCTGGGGTGGCGTTCGGTTCCCTGGGCGGCGGATGCGCTGTTGAAGCGGGCGTACGACCGTGCGACAACCTGGTGGTGGCAGTCCTTCGAAGGATACCGGTCGTTCAAGCGGGCTTTTCCCGATCGGCCGTTGTCGGTGTCGGCGCGGGGCGAGGAGGGGGCCGTGGCTTTGTGGCTCGAAGACGCCCTGAGGGCTGCCCGGTCGGGATGCCTTGCGCAGGAGCGGGTTCAAGCGTTGAAGGAAGCAGGCTTGGAGGTGTCGCCCGCGAGCGCGGCGCGCACGGAGCGCGAGCAGGAAAAGCGGTGCTCCTTTCCGGCAACCCCGCGCAAAAGGGCGGCGCTTGCGCTGGCTGGAGCTGCATCGGGCGTCGCGATCGTTCTTACGGGCTTGCCTGCGGTGCCGTCAGCATGCCTGGCGGTGTGCGCGTTCTTCATGCTGGCGGCCGTTGCGTGCGATCTTCGCGCTCGCATGCTGCCGCTCGAATGCTGCATTGCGCTGGCTGTTGCGGGGGCGGCGTTTCAGGCGTCGTGGGCGGGCGTTGCAAGCATGGGCGCCGGATGCGCGTTCGGGGCGGTCGTGGTTGCGGCGTGCTTCGCCGTGAACCGTTGGTGGGGTGCGCGCGGGGCGGCCCCGATCGGGCACGGCGACGTGCGGTGCATGGCGTCGCTTTCCCTGGCTACCGGGGCGGCGGCGCCGGTGGGGCTGGCAGCGTGCTACGCAAGCGCCGGCGTGGTTGCGGCAGTGGGCTTGGCAACGCGCAAGCTCTCGCTTCGCGACGGTATCCCCATGGCACCGTTTTTAGCATTGTGGCTGATCGGCGGCGTATACGTTGCCGTATGCATGTAAAGGAGCCGGCGCTGTCGGGCGTTGGCGAAGCCGAATCAAGGAGGAGTTATGGAAAAGCAGGAGAACGTATGGTCGAAGCAGAGCAAGGTCAAGGCGCTTTTGGTTCGCGGGGAGGAAGACGGCGGTTCGGAAATCGTTCAAACGGTCATCGTGCTGGGGTTCGCGGTCGGCTTGGGCGCGGCGTTGATTCTGCTGCAGGGCAACATCCAAAGCGCCATCACCAAGGCGGGCACGTCGGTGACCGATATGTTCTCGAAGGTCACTTCGGGCGCGGCGTGAGGTTTTGCGGCCTGTGCGTTCCGCTGCGCAAAAGCCGCGCGCAGGCATGCGCCGAACAGGGAGGAAGCGTCGTCGCGTTCGTGGTGTCGCTTCCGATCCTGTTGGTGTTCCTGTGCGGGATTCTCGATGTCGGGCGCGCGGTGTTCTTGCGGGTTGCAGTGGACGATGCGGCTCATGCGGCATGCGCGGCTGTCTCGACGGCGCCTGCCGGAGGTGCGACGCCGATTGCGTACGATGCGGCGCTCAGGGCCGCGCCCGCCTTGGGCGCCGAAGGGCTTGCCATGCGCGTTGTCGTGGAATACGAAGCCGAAGAGGTCGTCTCTTACGATCATCACGTTTACGTGGATGCGGGCGAGTCGTTCGAGACGCGTCCGGTGCGGCTTCTGCGCCAACCCGTCGAGGTTGCCGTGCGCCTTGAAGGGCGGTATCTCACGCCGATAGGAAATGCGTTGGCTGCGGTAGCGGGCAATGCCGAGGGGCGGTTTTCGTACGAATCCCGTTCGGCCGGAGCTGTCGCCGAAGGGTAGGGAAGGGGGTCTTGATGGTTCGCTCGGATAGAGGGAGCGAGACGGTGCAGTTCGCGATTGCGGCGCCGTTGCTGCTGCTGGTGGTGTTCTCGACCATGCAGGTGGGCGGCATGATGCTTGCGGCAACCCAGCTGTCGTCCGATATCGTTCGGGCGTGCCGTCAGCTCGACGTGGCCGGGCTGCGGCATGCCGCCGACAAAGAAGCTTTCGTCAAGGCGGGCATCTTGGGCTCGGCTACGCAGTTGAATCCTGAGAACTTGAGCGTCGATCGGGTCCTATCCCGCTCCGAGGAGGTTGAGGCGGCGGGCTTCTCGGCTTCCGGCGAGCCTGTCGATCGCCGCTCGAAGGTGACGTCTCTTTCCTATGAGGTGCGCTACGACGTTCCCTCGATCCTGGATGTGCCCGGCTTGAGCGGTCGCTCGTTCGCTCGCCAAGTCGATTGCCGCTACGTCGAAAGCTGCGCGGTCGAGATCCAACTGGGGAGGGCGTCGTGAGCCGCCGGTTGCGCTGCAACGAGGCGGCGAACATGCTGCCCCTTGCGGTGATCGCGCTGTTCTTCCTTTTCTCGGTCTCGTCGTTCGCTATCGACCAGGGGATTGCGTACTCCGCGAAAGCAAGGCAGGAGAACGCGCTGGATGCGGTTCGCTCGGCCTGTATGGATCCGACGTTCGCCTTGTACGCAAAAAACGTCGAGGATCCGGGACGGGAGGTTGCCGAGCTTGTTGTTCGCACGGCCCGGGAGGAAGGGTTCGCCGGTTCTGCAACGGTGTGGTTCTACGAGGCGGCGGAATCCTTGCTGCCGTCGTCCGAACGGCTTTGGGGGATAGGGGTTCAGCTTGAAGAGGATGCTCCTACGGTGTTCGCGCGCGGCTTCGGGGTGCCGAGCCTGCCCGTCGCCTCGCATAAGGTGATGGTGGCCGTGCCCTACGCGAGCGAGCGCGCATGGCGGCCGGATGAACGACGGTGCGGCAGGTACGGGGCGGATGCGGGATCGAACGGCGTTTCGTTCGTTCCCATGGGGTCGTTGGAGGAGTATCCCGCTCCCTTGGTGGAGGCGTTGCGTTCGGCGCTGCCGGAGCGGCAGGCCGCGTAAAGGGAAGGAGCGTTGAAATGACGATGGACGGTTTGCGACCCTCGACTCGAAAAGGAGGGTTCGCGCAGCGAGCGTCGAAGGCTGCCGATGCGCAAGCGGACGGCGCGTCTGCACGGACGTCCCGATACGGAGGCTTCGATCGAGGCGGGCCGGTTGCGCAGGCGCCGGATTCCCCTTCGGTCGAGCCTCGCCCTTCCGGCGCTCGGTTGCCGGATGGTTCGCAGCGAACGTACCGGCGCGTGCGGATGCTTGCCGCGCTGGTCGCCGTGTCGGTCGCCGTGTCGTTTGCAGCGATCGTCTACGGTTTGTGGGCGCGGGCGGCTTCGGCATCGGCGGTCGAGGAGGCGACGGCCGGAGCGGCCCCCGTGTTAGTGGCCGCCACCGACATTCGCGCGGGCGACGTGCTGACGTCGGAGTCGTTCGTGGAGAAGGACATACCCGCCGCGTATCGCGCGTCCGAGGCTATCGGGCTTGCGCAGATGGGCCAGGAGGGTTTCGAGGGCAGATGCGCGCTCGTGGACATGGCTGCTGGAACGCAGGTGCTGCCTTCGTTCGTCGCAGGTTCCGCCGATGGCGGTCGCTTGTCGGCTCGCCTTCATGCCGGGATGGAAGCGGTTACCGTGGGGGTGGATGCGGAAACGGGCCTTGCCGGTCGTATCGGCGTGCATGACACGGTGCGCGTGGTTTCAGCCGAAGGCTCTTCTTCGGGAGCCTCCGTTCTTTCCACGTTGTGCGCGCAGGCGCGGGTGCTTGCGGTGGGCGAGGGCGCTGTCGCATCCGGCGATGGTTCGTATGCTTCGGTTACGGTGGAAGTGAAGCCCGAGGAGGCCGATGCGATCCGCGCGGCCCAGTACGCCGGACGGGTGAGCTTGGTCATGGTTTCCTCGGAAGACGCCTTGCTTGGAGGCGATGATCGTGGATAGGGCGATCGAGCGTTCGTTGAAGGGTGCCGTGCGCGACGAAGTGGCTCTTCAGCTGCGAGGCGGACAGTTCGACGAGGTGGCGGTCGAATCTCTGATCAGGAGCGCGGTGGGTGCGGCTGCTCGGGATTGGGGGCTTTTCCTGTCTTCTTTGGAATCCGAGGCGCTTGCGCAGGCCATGATAGACGACTTCCTTCATTACGGGCCGCTGCAGCCGCTTCTCGAGGACGCTTCCATTACCGAGATCATGGTGAACGGAGGAGGCGTCGACACGTCCGATCCTGCGCTGCCTTTTCGGGATCCCGTGGTGTACGTCGAGCGGGCTGGGATGATCGAGCGCAGGCCCGACGTGGTGTTCGACGACGCGCAGCACGTTCGGCGCATCATCAACAGGATTGCCGAGCAGGCGGGCATGCGTTGCGACGAATCCCATGCCATGGGGTGCGCCATGCTGCCGGGAGGCCGCGCCCGCGCAACCTACGTGGTTCCTCCCGTGGCGCCGGATGGGCCGGCTCTCAACGTGAGGACGTTTTCAGCCGATGCGTTGGGGATCGGCGATTTGGTCGGCGTCGGGGCCCTTTCGGAGGTCATGGCCGAGTTCTTGTGCTCGGCGGTGCAGGCGCGCTGCCCCATAGTCATATCAGGGGGAACGGGGTCGGGCAAGACCACTTTGCTCGGCGCGCTTTCGGGGTTCATTCCGCCCGACGAGCGCGTCATCACCATAGAGGACACTCCGGAGCTGAGGTTGCTGTCGCCTCATGTGGAGCGCATGCAGACGCGCGAGGCGAACGCAGAGGGCGAGGGCGCGGTGAGCATGCGTGATTTGGTGACGCTTGCTTTGCGACGCCGTCCCGATCGCATCGTCATCGGCGAATGCCGCGGGGCCGAGGCGTACGACATGCTGCAGGCTATGCAGACGGACCATCCCGGGTCCATGACCACCGTGCATGCGAACGACCCGGCGAACGCTATCAGCCGCTTGCGAACCATGGTCGGGTACGCCGACGGGGATTTGAGCCGCGAGGTCATCGTTCAGCAGATCGCCGAATCTTTGCAAGGCGGCTTGATCGTGCATGTCGAGCGCTTGCGCGATGGCAGGAGGAAGGTGACAAGCATCGTCGCAGTGGATTCTTTGCCCGAGGGAAGTTCGGTGATACCGCGTTCCGAGCTGTTCTCGTTCGAGGTGGAAGGCGTTGATGCGGCGGGTGCGATTGCGGGGGCATGGCGTGCGCGGGGCGTGCAGCCGCAGCGCATCAAGGAGCGTATGCGAACGGCGGGGGCGTGGTACGACCCTGCGTGGTTCTTCTCGGCGTGACAGGGGGCTTTCATGATTGGTCTCGCACTACCGGCGGTTTTGCTATGCGCTTGCTCTGCCTTGTCGTTGATCGCGTTCTCTTCGTATCGACGGCAACGCGCCGAGCTGCGATCGCGCAGCTTGGGCGAAACCGAGCTGTACGCAGCCGGGAAGGCTGCTGCGGCTGCACGCGCAAAGGTTTCGCGCAGCCCGCTTGCGACGATGCTGCACGAGGCGGGTATCGAAACCGTTCCCTCGATGTGGGTTGCGCAGGCTCTGTGCGCGGTGTTCCTTGCAGGGTGCTTGGCGGCGGCGCTTTCGGGAAGCTGTCCCGTTGGCTTTTTCGCGGGCGGTGCGGCGGCCGCCGCGGTTTGGCTGCGGGTGGGCGTGCTGCGAGCACGCAGGAGCGCGCTTCTGGACAGGCAATTCTGTCGGGCCTTGCCTCAGATTGCGGGCGGCGTTCGCAGCTCGCTAACGCTTGAGCGCGCGATACGCGCGGTTGCGGCGCATGTGGACGACCCGCTTCGCGAGGAGCTTGCCCGCGTGCTTGCCGACGCTGCATACGGGACGTCATTGAGCGTGTCGCTTGAGGAGATGGCTCGCAGGACGGCCAGCCCTGACGTGCAGGCGTTGGCCGCCGCCGTTCGCGTGCAGCAGCGTTTCGGAGGGGCGATCGCTCCTGTGCTCGACATGATCGCTGCGCACGCGAACGCGCGCTTGAAGATGAGCCGCGAACTGCGTACGGAGCTCGCGGGCACGCGATTGGCGAAGTGGTTCGTTGCGGCGGCCATGCCGGCTATCTTTCTGCTCATGTTCGTCGCCAATCCTGATTTCGCGCGCTTTTACGCAGAGGAGCCGCTCGGGTGGGCGGTGGCGGGGGTGGCTGCGTTGTGCGAGATCAGCGGCTTGCTGGCGTGTCAGCGCATAACGAGCGTATCGAATAGTGGTCGGTGACGGGTCCGAGGGCGAATTTTGGGATTCTCATTCGTTTGAAAGGGGGCGATCGTGTTGGACGTTGTGGTTATGGGATCGCTGCTTATGTTGGGGGCGTTGCTCGGGCTTGCATCGTACGAGATCTTGGTTCGTTCATGCGCGCCGCAACCGCGCGGCTTCGCCGTGCCGGCGCGACGCGTGCGCGCGGTTGAGCCTGCCCGCGCCGAAGGAGCTTTACGTCGCTGCGCGCGCGAGGCGCTGTCCGCTTTGTCCTGCGGCCTTGACCGCTTGGCTCCGGTTGCCCGCACGGATGTCGACGCGCGTCGCGATCGTTTGGCTCGGGCGGGCGTTCACCTTGAACCGGAAACCTGGCGTAGCCTGCGCGTTGTCTGTGCTGTTGCGGCGGGTCTTTTGGCGACGCTTGCGGCAGCGTTTGCACCCGGTGCGCACGCTGCCGTGCGGATGCTTGCCTTTTGCATAGGGGTTGTTGCGGGATGGATGCTCCCCGCTCTGATCGTTTCAAGCAAGGAAAAAAGTCGGCGTCGTGACATCGAGGCCGCCCTGCCCGAAGCCATGGAGCTTTTGAGCGTGGCGCTTGCCGCCGGATCCCCGGTCGAGCAGTGCTTCAGGGAGGTTGCGGAAAGCCTGAGCGGGCCTATTTCCGAGGAGCTTTTCATTGTTGACCAGGAGGTGAACTTTCTGGGTCACTCGCGCGAGGCTGCACTTGAGCATCTTGCAGCGCGTTGCCGCAGCCAAGACGTATCCGCGTTCGCGGCGCACGTGACGCAGGCCATCACCCAAGGGTCGTCCATTGCCGAAGGGCTTGCGTCCCAGGCGGCCGTGGCGCGTGAAACGGCGCAGGCTGACGTGCTCGAGCGCATTCGCACGATGCCGACGAAGCTCGACATCGTGCTGTCGATGTGCTTTCTGCCGCCGACGGTTGCGTTGGTGGTGGTGCCAACCGTGGTCAGCTTGCTGGAGTTCTTGAACGACACGATGGCGTAGGGAGGGCGGGTATGCAGTATGGGAAATGCGGGTTGCGTTCGTTTGCGAGCAGGGTTCGACGTGCGATCAAGTCGGCTTCGCGAAGGCCCGTCCCGATTGCCACCGCCGTGCTCGGGGCTGCGGTTGCGGCCTGGGCCGCCTTTGCGCTCGGTGGGTTTGCGGCCGGCTTCGAACGCGAGGGGCAAGCCGAAGCGCCCGCTCCTCTTCGGCGTCTCGAGGTGACGGTTTCCTGCGAAGGATGGTCGATCGGCAACGTTGCTTTAGGGGCTTTCGTCTCGGGGTTCTCGGTCGACGGCGAAAAAATCGACAAGCAGATGCTGTTCGAAGGGCCGGGCACGTGCGTCGTCGACGTTCCCGAAGGATTTTACGAGCTGTCGCTGCAACTGCCCGTGATTATGGTGGAGGACGGGTCGATGCGCGCTGCGGGGGATCCGGTCCCGATCCGATTCGGTGAGTCGGGTTCGCCTGCTCGGGCGGCCGTTGCTTACCGGGATATCGAATCAACCGCGTTGCCCGATCAAGATCTGTCCGAAATCGCAAGGTCGAGCTTTCGCGATCAAAACGATGCCGAAAAAGCGCTTGCGCAGGCAAGAGCGAAGCGCGACGAAGGAAGGGGGTAGGGTATGCGCAGAGTTTACGCGAAAGCCGTTTCGCTGCTGCTCTCGGTGCTTTTGCTGGCGGTTGGGTTCGCAGCGTGCCTCCCGCGCGAGGCGTTCGGATACGAGTACCTGCATTCCGACACGACCAGCATCTACAATCGTGCTTGGATATCCGCGAGCCCTTCGGGCTATCTTGAGCTGATCGGCTCGGACCCGAACGGCCCCAGGCCGGGCATGCCGAACTGGGAGCTTCCGGGCGGGACGAACGCTTACGTGGTGGCCTATCAGTTCGCGATTTGGGGAGACGCCGGCGGGCAGGACGACCTTGTCTGGTACACGGCGGGCAACGGAAGCTGGTCCAGGGGCGGCGCGAACATGGGCACGGGGGATTTGACCGGCAGCAAGAACGGCACGGGGTTCGGCTGCATCGCTACGTACGGGTACGGATGGGGCGGCACCGTCCTTTCGAGTCACGGCGGCCTGGACGAGCTCATGCACAACCATATCTACATTCACAGCACGATTGCCGGGGTGGGCGATACCGAGGGGACGGGCTTGCGCAATTACGGCAGCGTCGACTTCTGGCCGCGCGTCAGCATCCGCTACGATGCGAACGGCGGCTCGGGCGCGCCCGGCTCCCAGTACAAGTACATCGGCAGCGTTGGCGCGGTGTCTTCGAAGCTGCCCGTTCGCGTGGGGTACACGTTCGAGGGATGGTCGACTGAAAGACAGGGCCCTGTGAACGTTCGTCCTGGTCAGAAGATTGGCTATCAGGATTGGAACCTTCAGGTGGAAAGCCTTGTGCCGCACGGATGGAGCAACGGGCCCTCTGACTTCTGGCGCGATCCGAGCGCGGGGCGTCCTTCGCCGAGCGGTTCGAACACCATTACGCTGTATGCCCAGTGGAAGCCTGTATCCTACGTTGTCTCGTACGAAGGAAACGGCGCGACCGGGGGATCGACGAGCGATTCCGTGCACGTGTACGACGCTCCCAAAGCCTTGACGATGAACCGGTACGAGCGCTCGTACCGGTTGACGTGCGACGCGCAAGGCGGGTCGATGGGCGTCGCCTCGCTGGCATGCGTTTGGCCGTGGGCGTCGTGGAACGCGCGTCCTGACGGCTCGGGCGAGTCCTACGGCGACGGCTCCCTGGTCAAGAACATGCGATCCACGAAGGGAAAGGCAACGCTGTACGCCCAATGGCATCCCGGCACCGTTGTTCTTCCTGATCCCGGGGAAAAGCCCGGGCACGTGTTCGAAGGCTGGTACTCGGCTGCGTCGGGAGGCGACTTCGTGGGCGACGCCGGCGCGTCGATTTCGATAGCGGCCGATACGACGTGCTACGCGCGTTGGCAAGCGCTCGCCGAGGTGACGTACTATGCGGATGGACAGGTTCTTTCGGGGTTCGGGGACCTGCTGCCCGCGGGAGTGGCGTACCGAACGAGCGCAGAGGCTGCCGCAGCGGCCGTCAAGCAGGATTGCGCGGGGTTCGAGGGGTGGTTCGTGGACGCTTCGTGCACGAAGCGCTACGCGGAAGGATCCCCGCTGCCAAGCGAAGGCCTTCGCTTGTACGGCCGCAACAAGGTTTCCGTGAGCTATGCGCAAACCGATCGCAGTACGGCGCTGTTCGCCGACCGCACGCTCTACGCCGATAAAGATGCAGGCTCGCTGCTTGATCGGGACGCGCTTCTGCCGCCGGGCGAAACGCTTTTCTACGGCGATCGGATCACGTTCGACCGCGGGCCTTCCGTGTGGTTCGAAGATCGCGATCGCCTGCGCGAAGCGTCGTGCGAGCCGGGTGCCTACGCTACGGCCGCAGCCGAAGGGCTGCCTGCGCGCACCGTGGTGCTCACGTGCAACACGATTGCGTACCTCAACTGGCGCATTCCCCTCTACGACGGCGTAGCCGTGTCGTAGAGGCCGTGTGGTAGAGGGGCTCCTGCGGGGTTGCTTTTTAGAGGGGGCCGACGGCGCTCGTCGACCCCCTCGGCGGCTTCCCTTACGCTCGCGCGGCCGCCGCGTTGCCGCCGGCCCTCGAACTTGACGCTCGCAGCTTTCCGGCAACCAGGCCGGCCGCGATCAAAACGGAGGCGAACAGCAGCACGATGCCGATATCGCCCAGAATGGGGCTGATCGCATCCCAGGACACGGCGTCAAGGCGAAGCGCTCGGCTCACGGCGTCGTTGAACCAGGACGCAGGCGTGAAGTACGCGGCCACCTGCACTTCGGGGGCGAGCAAATCCAGGCTGACCCATGCACCGCCCAAAAACGCCATGAGCAAGCCCAGCACGTTGCCCGCTGCGTTCGCGATGGGCTCGCTCGTTCCTATCTGTCCGAGTAAGAACCCGATGCCCAACGGAACAAGCGAGAACGCCAGCGAAGCGCCCAGCATCAAGGCTATTCCAGCGGGCGGCACGCTTCCTAGCGACGATCCGAACACCGCGATGCCCAAGCCGATGCTGAACCCTCCTATCATCAAAGTTACGGACAGGCAGCCCAAGGTCATCTGCAGCCCGTACGAAAGCGGGCTTACCGGCGACGAGACGTTGCGCCGGGACACGTCGGTGCGGTTGAACGAGTTCATAAGCAGGCTTACGCATACGATGATGGCCACCGTGAGCGTGTACGTGCTCCATTGCAGGTAGAACGCCAGCTGATCGGTAGGGGCTGCGGCGTCTGCCGAGGTGACGGCGTCCACGCTCGCCGTATGCGCGGCCGCCTCGTTCGTCTGCTTCACCAAGCTGTCTGCTTCGGCTGCTTCGTCAAGAGCGGCAGCGGCGGCCACCAGGGAAAGGTACCGATTGACATCTTGATCGAACAGCGATCCTGACATCGACTGGTAGCTGTAAACCGATTCCACAACAGGTGCGTCTCCGCCCGTCCTGGCTGCGTTCACGTACGCTTCCCCGAAGCCGTCGGGAACAATGAACAAGCATTCGACCAGGCCCGTTGCTACGGCGTCTTGCAAAGCGAGCGTGTTGTCCTCCACTTCGACCAGCGTCGCCCGTTCGGCAAGGTGATCTTCCAGGCCGCGCGACAGGTCCGACCCGTCCCGGTCGATCACGGCGATATTGGCCGTGTAGCTTTCGAATTCGTCTTGACCGGTGTCCGCGGCAACGCCGCTGGTGACGAACACGCCCATGGCACTCAGCCATACGGCGTACACTAGCAGGTACACAGGGTGGCTGAGTGCAACGCGAAGGGCTGCCTTAAAGATGCTCATAGCGTTGCCTCCTGATGAAAAGAGCGGACAGGGCGAACAGGACCGCGCCGAATGCAAGCAGAACGAGCGTCTTCTCGAAGAACGGCCCCAGCGCGTCGTAGTAGTACAGGCTGTAGAACAGATCGGTCGTTAGCTTTGCGGGGTTCAACGTGGCGGTTATCGGAAATGCGCGGGCGATGCTGTCGGCAAGCTGCATGCACGGTTCGCCGTACAGGCCCGCGAACAGCGACAGGAAGCAGGTCGCGCCCGTCAGGATGCCCGATTTCGCGGGAAGGCTCATTTTCGGCAGCGCGCCGATAAGGGTGCCGAGCGCCGTGGCCAGCAGCGCGGCGGCCGCCAGTCCCACCATGCACAGCCCTTCTCTTCCTCCGAAGTCCACCCCTACGACGAAGCGAATGTAGGCGAACGCCGCCAAAAGGCATGCAAGGGCCAGCGACCAGCTTGCCGCCAACGTGGCTGCCAGTGCTTTCGTGCGGCTGATCGCCCCTACCGTGCGTCGCGCTCCCAAAATCGAGAGATTGGGTTGCATCTGGCATAGGGCGAACATGGAAACCTGGCTGGTGAACAGGGCCGCCATGCCTAAAAGCGCGTAGTAGAACCGAACGCTTTGGGAAGGCGAGCTGTGCGTGAGCGATACCTGTTCGGTTGCCGCCGGGGCGTCGAGGGCCTGCCGCACGGCGTCGGCGTCGGCCAGTGCAAGCGGGTTGGTGCGGGCGATCTGCGTCAAAAGCTCCGCGTTCTGCGCGTAGGAATCGGCGATGGTCTGCAGGATGGTGGCATTGATGCGGCTCAGGCTGCTGTTAAGGCTTTGCGTTCCCGCTGCCGCGATGAGCACGGGATTGCCCTCGTCGTCGACGGAGAACCCTCCGGCCACCTCGCCGCTTCGGACCAAGTCGCGCGCAGCGTCCTCGCTTGCCACCTGCCGAACGTCCAGCAGTCGGTCGTTGCCGGTGCTCAGCTGGTCGATCATCTGCGCAAACGCAGAGCCTTCATACGCGGCGTCCGCAACCACGACGCTCGGCACGGGACTGATCGACTCCTGTGCGTCAAGCCCTGAGAACATGAACATGAACAGCGTCGAAAGCAAAATGGGGAAGGCGAAGGCCCAGACGAACAACGACGGCGTTCGCGTGAGCATCTTCGCGGTGTATTTGAACGTGGTCCACATGGCCCCTCCTAGGAATCCCGCAGTTCGGTTCCGGTGATCTCCAGGAACACATCGTTGAGGGTGGGCGGTTCCGCCCAAATGCGACCGGGGGCCGCGCCGTGGGATTTCAGCACGTCCAGCACGTCGGCCACGTTGTGCGTGCCGTTGTCGCAAACGGCTTCCAGCGCCTCGCCGTCGAACGATGCGCGCAGTACGTGCGGCAGCTCCCGCACGTCGGCCACAAGCGCTTCGGGAGCTTCGTCCAGCTCGATGCGGATGCGTTCTCCGGTTCTTATCATGGCTTTGAGCTCGTCGTTCGTTCCGGCGGCTATCGTGCGGCCGCGATCCATGATCATGATGCGGCTGCATATATCCTCCACCTCTTCCATGTAGTGGCTCGTGTACACCACGGTGGAGCCTTCGGCGTTCAGGCGCTTGATGCCTTCCAGAATGGAGTTGCGGCTTTGCGGGTCCACGGCTACGGTGGGTTCGTCGAAGAAGATGAGCTCGGGCTTGTGCGCGATGCCGCAGGCGATGTTCAGGCGTCGCAAAAGGCCGCCCGACAGCTTGCGGGGGCGGTGCTTGACGAACTCCTCCAGGCCCACGAACGCGATCGCTTCGTCTACGAGCGCGCGCCGGCGCAGCCGGTCGGACACGTATAGCGAGCAGAAGTAGTCGATGTTCTCGCGCACCGTCATCTCCTCGAACACCGCGACGTTTTGCGGAACCACGCCGATGCGCCGCTTCAGGTCGTAGCGCGTCGGCGCCATGGGCTCTCCGAACAGGTTGATGGTTCCCTTGTCGAAGGTGAGCAGCTGCAAGATGCAGTTGATGGCGGTGGTCTTACCCGATCCGTTCGGACCGAGCAGCCCGAATATCTCGCCGGGGGCGATATGCAGGCTGAAATGGTCGAGCGCGATGGCGCTGCCGTAGCGTTTGACCAGGTTGTCGACGGCTATGATGTCCATGGGGTTCCTTTCTCGGACGCTTCGCGGCGCGTTTTTCCGCAAGTCCGCAAGCGTTGTCATCATAATCGCCCGTTTGATCGGAGTTCGCCAGTGAGCGCGGTCATCCCCTTGGCCGCAAGGCCATGACATCTGTCACGAAAGCGTCGGCGCGCCCATGCCTTTTCCGCAAAGCTTGCGTTGACCTGCTACCATGGGCGCATGGAGAGAATCGTCGACAAGGTTGCCGTGCTTGCCTGCACGGCGTTGGGCGTGGCCGTTGTCGCGTGGAGCGGCGCGTACGTGGCCGCGATGCTGATCGCAGTGCTGTTCTCGGCGCTTGCAGAGGTGCTTCCGCGTCGTTGGGCGCGGTGGCTGCCGTGCTCTTATGCGCTCGCGTGCCTGGTCGATCCGGTGCTCGGCACGTTTCTGCCGCTTGCGGTGTACGATCTGGCGCGCGGCTCCTGCCGGGTTCTTCGGTTTGGATGGCTGCTTCCCGCGTTCGTGTGCGTTCTGCGCATGGAGTCGCTTGCGGCCGTTGTCATGCTGTTCGGATGCGTGCTCGCCTACGCGCTCGCACGTCGCACCGCCGTCAGCTTGCGCGAGAAGGAAGAGGCCCGTCATTTGCGCGATGACCTGCGGGAAGGGACGTTGGCGCTCGAGGAGAAAAACGCCCAGCTGCGCGAGCGGCAAGACCTCGAGGTCCGTTTGGCCACGCTGGCCGAGCGCGGCCGCATCGCTCGCGAGATACACGACAACGTGGGTCATCTTCTGACGCGCGCCATCATGCAAACCGAGGCGCTGCAGGTGGTCCATCGAGACGACGAGCGCGTGCGCTCGGAGCTTGCCCAGGTGGGCGAGACGCTGCACGAGGCCATGGGCACCGTGCGTGCGAGCGTCCATGACCTGCACGACGACGCGTTCGACCTGGAAACGCAGGTGCGCGCTGCGGCCGAGGCGTGCGCGCTGCCGGTTCGCGTTGAGTTTCGGGCGGACCACGTGCCTGCGGAGGTCGGCTACGGCTTCATCGCCATTGTGCGCGAGGCGCTTTCCAACGCGGTGCGTCATAGCAACGCCGGCACGGTAGAGGTTTCGGTGGTGGAGCATCCGGGATTCTATCGGCTTGTCGTGCATGACGACGGCACGCGTCCGCCCGCGATGGGCGAAGACGGGCGCGGCATCGGCCTGACCACGATGGAAGATCGGGCCCGTGCGCTGGGCGGCGTGTTCCGCGTGTCGTTCGAAAAGGGATGCAAGGTGTTCGCGTCCGTGCCGAAAGGCGCGGGGGAGGAGCGGGTATGATCGACGGTTCCAAGGCAAATGGACGGTCCATTCGCGTGGTCGTCGTGGACGACGATGCGTTCGTTGCCGCGTCTCTTGCAACCATTCTGTCGGCCGAGCCCGACGTGGACGTGGTCGCCTGCGGCGAAAACGGGGAAGATGCGGTACGGCTCTACGATGCGCACGAGCCCGACGTGCTGCTCATGGATATCCAGATGCCGGGCATGGACGGCTTGGCCGCGGCCGAGCGCATCTTGACCGCCCGTCCCTCTGCGCGCATCGTGTTTCTGACCACGTTCTCCGATGACGAGTACATCGTTCGCGCACTCCGCCTGGGCGCGCGCGGCTACCTGATCAAGCAGGAGGTTGCCACCATTGCGCCGGCGCTGCGCAGCGTTATGTCCGGCCAGAACGTGCTGGGGGGAGGAGGTGGTGGGCCGCGTGGGCAAGCTCATGGGAAGCCACGCTGCTTCGACGGGCCAACGCGGTGCTCAAAGCGACGGCCTGCTCACCGAACGCGAGCAGGCCGTCGTGTCGCTGGTGGCCGAAGGCCTCGACAACAAGGAAATCGCCGCGCAGCTGTACTTGAGCGACGGAACCGTGCGCAATCACATCAGCACGATCCTGCAGAAGCTGGGATGCAAGAACCGCACCCAGCTTGCCGTTTGGTACTATCGGGGCGCATGAGTCTTCGCGCCCCGGCGCTACACCAAAATGTCGGCGAACGCTTTCTCGGCTTCTTCTTGAAGCTTCTCCTCGATGGACAGGTACGCGTCAAGCAGCTTGTTGCACGAATCGGTCAGGCTGCTGCCGTGCGCCCCGTCGCGATGCAGCAGCTGCATGTCCAGCGCCGACTCGGTGTCTTTGATGATGCGCCAAGCCTTGCTGTACGCCATGCCCATGCTCTTCGCGGCTGCGTTGAGCGATCCCGTTTCTCGTACGCCCAAGCACAGGCTGGCGATGCCCCGCCCGAACAGCGATCCGCTGTCGGAGTCGGGGTTCATGATGGAAAGTCGAATGGTCGGCTTCAGGTTCGCAAGCTCGCTCATGGTCTCGTCCTTTTCTCGTACGGCGCTCGTGGCCGGTTCGTCTATCGTTTGCTCAGGTTGTCAAGGAACCGCAGCGCTGCGGTTTCGATGTCGCCGGTTCCCGCGTCGATCACGTCGGTGAAGCGAATGGGCAGCTCGTCCAGCTCGGCAAGCCCGCGAGGGATGTCGTGCTTGCCCGTTTCGCGCGCGATCAGCTCGTTGAGCGCGCACCCGGTAAGGGCAGCTACGTCGTCCGGCAGCGGCGCGCCCGGTTCGATGTCGTGCAGGGCGCGGTACACGTTGTCGCCGAATTTCGCCCAATGGGCGGTGCTGGCAATGAGCACCGGGTTCTGCCCGCGCAGGTTCTCGGCCACCTGGTAGGCTACGGCCGTATGCGGGTCCAGCAGGTAATCGTGCTCGTCCAGCACGGCCTTGATGGTTGCCAGGCACGCGGCGTTGTCGATGGAGTCGGATGCGAACGTCTCGCGCACGCGGGCGAACGTGCTCTCGTCAATGCGGAAGCGGCCCTGTTCGCGCAGGTCGGCCATCCAGCCGGCGATGGCCTCGGCATTGCGGTCGGTCAGCTCGAACAGCTGGCGCTCCAGGTTCGACGATACCAGAATGTCCATGGACGGCGACGGCGTCAGCACAAAGTCGCGATCGGAAATATCGTACGTGCCCGTGTTGATGAAGTCCGTCAGCACGCGGTTCTCGTTGCTGGCACACAGGAGCATGCCAAGGGGCACGCCCATGCGCTTGGCGTAGTACGCGGCCAGGATGTTGCCGAAGTTGCCGGTGGGAACGCATACGTCCAGCTCGTCGCCGGCGCCCAGCTTGCCATCCGCCACCAGCTGCGCGTAGGCCGATACGTAGTACACCACCTGCGGCAGCAGTCGTCCCCAGTTGATGGAGTTCGCGCTGGAAAGCGCCACGCCCTGCTTGTCAAGCAGCTTCTGCGCGAACGCGTCGTCGTTGAACACGTTCTTCGCGCCCGTTTGGCAGTCGTCGAAGTTCCCGCGCACGCCCCATACCTGCACGTTGCGGCCCTGCTGCGTGGCCATCTGCTTGAACTGGATGTCGCTCACGCCTCCGTCGGGGTACATGACGGCAATGGACACGCCGTCCTGGTCGCGGAACCCTTCGAGCGCCGCTTTGCCCGTGTCGCCGGAGGTGGCTACCAGAATGAGGAATTCGTGGTCAAGTTTTCCCTGGTCGCGCAGCTGGCTGGCGCTGGCGGAGAAGAACCGCGGCAGGCACTGCAGCGCCATGTCCTTGAACGCGCTCGTGGGGCCGTGCCACAGCTCCAGCACGTGCGTGTTCGCGTTGAGCGACGAAATAGGGCAGACGGCCTGGCTATCGAAGTTGTCGCCGTAAGCCTGAGCCATAAGCGCGTCTACGGTTTCGGCCGGCAGGTCAACGTCGAAGGCGCGGTAAACGTAGGATGCGCGCTGCGCGTACGGCATCTGGGCCAACGCGGTTATGTCCTCAAGGGAAAGCTGCGGAATGCTCTGGGGAACGTACAGCCCGCCGCCTGCGGCCAGACCGTCGACGACGGCTTCCGTGAACGTAACCGGGCGTTCGGTCCGCCCGCGCGTATCGATATAGAGGTTTTCAGCCATGTTCTGCGCTTTCTGCCCGAAGTCCTGCAGTTCATTATCCATTTTCAGTATACTATGCGGCCCTCGTCGGCAAGCAGGAGAATCGGCAAGGGAATTACGCTCTTCGCCGAAGGCCGCGCCCATCGTTCGCTCCGAAACCGCAATCGGCTTGCGGTCCCGCCTTCGCGTCCGTCTGTAGAAAATGTTAACTATGGCTTCCATTTGCAAAATGTTTGCTATAAGATACTTTGTGTTATACAAAGCTAACTCGATGGGAGTCGACATGGACAACGCAGTGGCTGCCAGCACGCAGGGAGCTATTTCTCAAGCCTCGGTGCCGAGCGCGACGGTTCATCAAATGCCGCTATCGTTTTTGAGAAGCGGGGAGGTGGCCGTGATCGCGAAGGTGCGAGGCAAAGGCGAGCTGCGCCATCATCTGGAAACCCTGGGATTCGTCGAGGGCGTCCAAGTGCAGGTCGTCGCGCATGCGGCTGGCGACTTGATCGTGGAGATCAAGGGTTCCCAAGTTGCGTTGAGCCAGCAGGTGGCGTCGCGCATCATCACTGCAGCTTAAAAAGCGGCTTCTGCGCGGAAGCACGGTTTTTCACCGTGCGCTTTCGTGCGTGCTTCGCCCCACGCCGTGCCGAACGGTTTCGCAATCAGCGACCAAGGTGCCGCGCGCGGGGCGTTTCTGTCGGGCGAGCAAAGCGGAAATAGAGTTAAGGAAGGAGAACGTGCATGACTGAAGGTCAGAACAGAACGCTGCGCGACGTGGCAATTGGGGAGGTGGCTACCGTCCGCCGTCTAACGGGGGAGGGCGCCCTTAAGCGCCACATCATGGACATGGGCATCACGAAGGGCACGGACGTGTTCGTTCGCAAGGTTGCGCCGCTTGGCGATCCGCTTGAGGTCACGGTGCGCGGCTACGAGCTGTCGCTGCGCAAAAGCGAAGCGGAAAGCATCCTCGTCGGCTGACGCTCTCGCGCGTGCGCGAAGCATGCGTCAGATGACGAGGATCGGCGCGAAAGCGCTTCTTTTTTGGGAATGAGTTAGCAGAAGTTAACTTGCTGGAAAGGCAGACAATGACAATTCGAATAGCGCTTGCCGGAAACCCTAACTGCGGCAAGACCACGATGTTCAACGACCTGACCGGTGCAAGCCAATACGTTGGCAACTGGCCGGGCGTGACCGTCGAAAAGAAAGAGGGCAAGTACACCCGCAACAAAGACATCGTCATCACGGACCTTCCGGGCGTGTACTCGTTGTCCCCGTACTCTCCTGAAGAGATCGTGACGCGCGACTACCTGCTGAAGGGCGGGCCGGACGCCGTCATCAACTTGGTTGACGCTACGAACCTCGAGCGCAACCTGTACCTGACCACGCAAATCCTCGATCTGGGCGTGCCGGTGGTCGTTGCGCTCAACATGATGGACCTGGTGAAGAAAAACGGCGACAAGATCGACGTCCCCGGCTTGTCCGCACGGCTGGGCTGCCCGGTCATCGAGACTTCGGCGCTCAAGGGCCATGGCATGGAGCAGCTTTTGGACGCCGCCGTGAAAGCGGCGAAGGAAGGCGCGGCTCCGAAGCCTCGGCTGCCGTTCGATGCGGTCGTCGAAGACGCCGTTGTCAAGATCGAGGGCATTCTGGGCAGGCGCGTTTCTCCCGCTACGGCGCGCTGGTTCGCCATCAAGCTGTTCGAGGGCGAGGACATGACCGTTGCCAGCTTGGACCTTCCCGCAAAAGATCTCAGTGCCATCGATGCCTTGCGCAAAGAGGTCGAAGACGCGCTTGACGATGACGCCGAGAGCATTATCACAACCGAACGCTACGATGCCGTTACGCAGGTGGTTGCCGATACGGTGAAGCGCTCGAGCAAGGGCATGACCTCGACGCAGAAGATCGACCGCGTGGTGACCAACCGCTGGCTGGGCCTGCCCATCTTCGTGGTGATCATGGCGCTTGTGTACTATCTGGCCATTTCCGTGGGAACGGGCGTCGTTACCGACTGGGCGAACGACGGCATTTCCGGCGACGGATGGCTCTACACCGGCAACGAGCAGTACGAAGAAGCCGTCGGCGCCTGGGAAGAGAGCGTGGCCGAGGCCGAGGAGGCCGGGGCCAGCGAAGAGGAAATCGCGTCCCTTAAAGAGGAGGAGCCCGATCCCTCCGAGTTCGGCCTGTGGATTCCCGGTTTGGGCACGGTGCTGGGAGACGCCCTTGAATCGGCCGACGTCGCCCCGTGGCTCCAAAGCCTTATCATGGACGGCATCGTCGCGGGCGTGGGAGCCGTTATCGGGTTCGTTCCGCAGATGATCATCTTGTTCTTGCTGCTCGCGTTCTTGGAGGGCTGCGGGTATTTGGCGCGCGTCGCCTTCATCATGGACCGCATCTTCCGCCGGTTCGGCCTGTCGGGCAAGAGCTTTATCCCCATGTTGGTGGCTTCCGGTTGCGGCGTGCCCGCCGTCATGGCCACGAAGACCATCGAGAACGAGCGGGATCGCCGCATGACCATCATGACGACCACCATGATTCCCTGCGGCGCGAAAATGCCCATCATCGCGCTGGTGTTCGGCGCCATTGCGGGCGGCAATACCGCGGAAACCTGGTGGGTCGCGCCGTTGTTCTACTTCTTGGGCGTCATCGCCATCATCATTTCCGGCATCATGTTGAAAAAGACCCGCATGTTCGCGGGCGAGGTGTCCCCGTTCGTCATGGAACTGCCGTCCTATCACCTGCCTACGGTGAAGTCCATCTTGTTGGCTACGTGGGAGCGCATTCGAAGCTACATCGTGAAGGCCGGTACCATCATCTTCCTGTCCACCATCGTCATCTGGTTCCTCATGAACTTCGGCGACACGGGCGCGGGCTTCGGCTTGCTTGATTCCGAGGCCGAAGGCTACATCCAGCAAAGCCTTATGGCTGGCTTGGGAAATGCGATCGGCTGGGTGTTCGCGCCGCTTGGCTTCGGCGACTGGCAGGCTACGGTCACGTCCGTCACCGGATTGGTGGCGAAGGAGAACGTCGTGGCCACCGTTGGCATCATCACCAGCTTGGGCGATGCGGGCGAGGCCGACCCCACCATGTGGGCCGCGTTCGCCGGCATGATGGCGGGTTCCGTTCCGGCGATCTTGGCCTTCTGCGCCTTCAACCTGCTGTGCGCGCCGTGCTTCGCTGCTATCGGCACTATCCGCCGCCAGATGGAAAGCGCGAAGTGGACATGGTTCGCCATCGGGTACATGACCGTGTTCGCATGGTGCGTGGGGCTTATGTTCTACCAGTTCGGCGGCTTGTTGTCCGGCGAGGTGGAGTTCAACGTGTGGACGGTTGTGGCCATCGTGATTCTGGGCGGCATGCTGTTCCAGATGTTTCGCCCCATGCCGTCGTACAAGAAGAAAAACGCTGTCGAGGGCTTGAAGGCCGAAGGCGGCGCTGCGTAGGCTCGTGAAGCTGGATCGCGAACGAGAATCTTGCTGAAGGGGTTGGGCGGCGCGCCAAGACGGGGCGCCGCCCGCCCGCATTTGCAGCATATTGGAAAGGAGCTGGACATGTTCGGTTTGGAATTCACCCCCGCTACGGTGATCGTGGGACTGCTGGTTGCGGCGTTGGCATTTCTGGCCGTGCGCCGCATGTGGCGCAACGGCATGTGCGATTGCCACAAGGGCGACGACGCCCACGGAGGATCGTGCTCGGGAGGTTGCGGAGGCTGCGCCGGCTGCGGAGCCGTCGACCAGATGATGGCCGATATGAAGAAGGCGGCGGACGCCCGTCGCTGAGCGAGCATCGAAGGGGATTGCCCCGGGTTCGCGATATATGGAGGAATTGTATGCCAAAGCAAACTTTCCTCAAAGGTAGTTGACGTGCAGATCAAAGTTAACCTATACTAACAAATGTCAACAGGGACGCGAAAGCAAACCTGAAGGACACCTCCTCTTTTTGCTGACCCGGTGGTGGAGACTCCCTCGTCTGGTCGTCCACCACACAGCAGCCGGCGAGGGATCTTCCCCCTCTTCCCTCGTCGGCACTCTCCTCGTACTGCTTCCATTCTGTTCGGGCTTCCCCTGCTCTTGCGATGCCGTGTGGTACCATAGCACGGTGATCGAAGGAGGATTCAGTGGAAAAGATGTCCATGTCGCACGAAGACTACCTTGAGGCGATCGTCATGCTGGGGGGTACGACGGAAGCGTCCGTGAGGTCGGTTGATATTGCGACGAAGCTTGGCGTTTCCAAGGCTTCGGTGAATAAAGCCGTTTCGCTGCTCAAGGAAAAGGGCCTGGCCGAGCAGCCTTACTACGGGGATATCACGTTGACCGACGAGGGGTACGAATACGGCGTGTCGGTGCTCGATCGGCATCACATGCTGTTTACGTTCTTGACCAAGGCTCTCGGAGTGCCGGACGAGCAAGCCGAGAAGGAGGCGTGCCTCATGGAGCATGCTATCAGCGACGATTCGTACAAAAAATGGAGTTCTTATATTAAGAAACTCGATTTGTAAGGGTGTTCGGGCCGCGTTCGCGCGGCCCTTTTTTCGCGGCTATCAAGGCGTTCAGCAAATTGGAGACAGGCCGTTTCGAGCCGTTGCCTTCGGTGGCAGCTCGGGTTGCGGTGTGGTATCCTTGCAGCAGCTCTCGCATTAAACAAACCATTCAACGAAACACGATGCAAAAGGGGCGCAATCCAGGTGTCAAGGCAGGCGAATATTCTCTCGTTCGACGAGGCAAAACGCGACGTGGGCGCATACCGCTCATCGAGGGTCGTGCCATCGATGCCCCCTCGGTTCTCCGATGATCTTTCCACCTTCGAATCGCCGTTTCGGCAGGCTTCCGCCCGCGGCTCTTCGTCGCGCGCTTCGGCGTCGACGGTGCGGGCCGTTGCGTCTTCTCGTTTCGAGCAGCCCCGCGCTTCCGCGCGCAGCGGAAGGAATGCCGTGCGCGTCGAGCCGTCTCGCCCGGCTTCGGTCGGCCGTCATGCCCGCTTGTCCGACGATCCGTTCGGCGCTTCGAGCCGTTCGGCAGCGGCGGATCGTCCGGTTTCGCGCCGCAGCGACGAAGCGGATCGAGACGATGGCGATCGCGCCGAGAACCGCGGCGGCGAACGCGTGTCCCGGATGGCCGCTTTCAAGAAGAAGCGCGCCAAGGACAAGGCGGGTCGGGCGTTCGCCAAACAGTTCGGGGACGCGCGTCAGGGGTCGGACGGGGAAGCGTCGGGCTCTCGCGCTGCCGTGTACAAAGGCGAGATGGGCGCGAAGCATCGGCAGGCTGCGCGCATGCAGAACGAGTCGAGCCCCCGTGCGTCCAAGAAGCGCGGCTTCTCGTTCGGTTCCGTTGCGGCGTTGAAATCGTCTCCGAAGTTCATAGCCACGGCCGCGGTTGCCGCGTGCTTGGCTCTTTCGTGCGTGTTCCTGTACCCGGCCGCCCAGCAGTACTATCACGCGGTTCGTGAAAACGATCGCTTGCAGGCGGAGTATGCTGCCCTCGAAGAGCGCAACGAGGCCCTGCAAAGCGACGTGTCGTCCCTTCAGACCGATTCGGGCGTGGAGGCGCGCGCTCATGAGCAGTTCGGATGGGTGAAAGACGGCGAAGAAACGGCTACCGTGCGCGGCCTTGAAATCGAGAAAGAGGACGCCAGCACGTTTCGCGCCAACATAACCCCCGGCAGCATCGAGGCTCCCGATACCTGGTACTCGCCGTTTTTCGATGCGCTGTTCGGTGTCGAGTAGGAGGCCTTTCGTGGAAAAAGACGTCGACGGCTCGCGCGTGCTGCATGCTGGCCGATACGCGGCAATCGATATCGGAACCGTGACGTGCCGCATGTTGGTTGCGGACGTGGACGAGCAAGGACGGCTGCACGAGCTGGATCGCGAATACCAGATCACGAACCTTGGCGAAGGGGTGGATGCTTCGGGCGTGCTGAAGCCTGAGGCCATGGAGCGCGTGGCGTCTGCCGTGAAGGGTTATCGCGAGGTGTTGGATTCCTTCGTCTCGCTTGATCATCCGCTGGTGCACGTGACCGCTATGGCCACGTCGGCTGCGCGCGACGCGCGCAACGCCGCGGAATTCGCAGGCATGCTGTCTGCGCTGGGCGTTTCCCTGTCGGTTATTCCGGGGCAGAAGGAAGCGTCGCTCTCGTTCAAAGGGGCTTCGTGCGATTTTCCCGGCGAGCAGCTTGTGGTCGTCGACATCGGCGGGGGCTCTACCGAGGTCGTAGCAGGTCCTTCCGGCGGCGATCCCGTGAAATCCCATTCGTTCAACATCGGGTGTCGTCGCGTGACGGAAAAGTTCCTGGCCTCCGATCCTCCAAGCTGCGCCGAGCTGCAGGCCGCTCGTGCGTGGATTTCTTCGGGCATGTCCTTGTTTTTCGAGGAGTTGAGGGCGTCGGGCTTTCGCGCTGATCGGCTGGTCGCGGTGGCGGGAACGGCTACAACGGTGGTTTCCATCCGCGAGCGCATGAGCGTTTACGACACCGCTCGCGTTCACAAGGCGCTGGTCGACCGTCCTGCGCTCGATCAGGTGTACGACCAGCTTCGCAGCGTTGCGCTTGCCGATCGCGAGCAGATCGTGGGGCTGGATCCTGGACGCGCTCCCGTGATCGTGGCGGGGATGATCATCCTGCAAAGCGTGCTTGATTCGGCGGGCATGGATTCTTTCACGGTAAGCGAGTCGGATATCTTGCACGGCATTATTCTGGATGCGGCAACGCGCTAGTTCATCCGGTCATACGGCTCAAAATTTGCTACCATATACCGCGTCGAAAAAAGCCTTGCGCGTTTGGGGCTGATCGACGATGCGCGGCAACGGGGGAGCGTGGCGGAATTGGCATACGCAGCGGACTTAAAATCCGCCGGCTTCGGTCTTGTGGGTTCGAGTCCCACCGCTCCTACCATACTATGCGCGCGCGGCAGCCGCGTGAGGGCTGCGACCGTTCGGTCGTTCCGCGTTCCTCGTGCATGGTGCTGCCCCGTTCGGCGAGGTTTCGCGCTTTCGATTATGTTCCATTTCGCATAATCTTTGGCGGATATGCGGAGAAAGCGAAAAAATGAACCGCTGGGGAACCGTCGAGAAACCATATTCAATTCTTGTGATACCATGAGGTTTCCGGAATTTGTCAAAGCTTACAGAGAAAGCGCTATGGACAACATCAACGAGATCATCGCCGCAGTGGAAGAGCCCCCCGAGTCGTTCGAAGAGTATTTGACGGTGTACGCCGACCGCGTCGGCGGCTTAGTCAATGCGTATATTCCGAAGGGCTCGCATGCCGATATGGATCGCTACCTGTACGATCCTCTTATCGAGTACAGCAAAAACGGGGGAAAGCGCCACCGTCCGCTCATTTGCTTCGCCGCATGTCGCGCCGTTGGCGGGGACATGTCGCGCGCTACGAGCGCTGCGGCCGCCATCGAGCATTTCCATACAGCTGCGCTTATTCACGACGACATCGCCGACGAGGCCGAGCTTCGTCGTGGTGAGCCGTGCATGCACCTGACGGAAGGGTACGGCCTTGCCATTAACGCCGGTGACCTGGCTCTTTCCCTGGTGAACGGGACCGTGATCTCCGACCCGAACCTGGATGACTCCATGAAGGTTCGCGTGATCTCCGAGCTTATCGAGATGACGCGCCGAACCATCGAGGGCCAGGCGCTTGACATTGGCTGGGCGCGCGACGGTCGCTACGACATCACGCCCGAGGACTACTTGGTCATGGCCACGCACAAGACCGCGCATTACTCGGGTGCGGTGCCCCTGGCAATCGGCGCCATCATCGGCGGCGGTACCGAGGTTGAAATCGAGGCCCTGCGCAATTACGGTTTGGACACGGGTCTTGCATTCCAGATCCAGGACGACCTTTTGAACCTTGTGGGGTCCGAGGAAAGCACGAAGAAGGACTTCCGCAACGATATTACCGAGGGCAAGCGCACGCTCGTGGTGGTTCACGCGTTGCAGAATTCCCCGAAGCGCGATCGCTTGATCGAGATTCTTTCGTCGAAGGAGAAAGATCCGAAGGTGTTGGCCGAGGCTGTGGCCATCATGGAGGAGTCCGGCAGCATAGATTATGCGCGCAACTACGCCGAAAACCTGACCGACATTGCCAAGAATCGCCTGATCGATTTAGTGAGGCCGTCGACGGCGCTCGACTTGCTGGTCGGTATGGCGGACTGGTTCGTCAACCGCCTGAAATAAGGCAAGGAAACGGAACGGGGCCGGTGCCTCGCTTCGATAGATGAAGCAAGCGGGGCGGCCACACGGCCGCCCTTTTTGGATGGATTGAGGCGAATCTGCGAGCTGCGTAAGCGACCGGCGAAGCGAAGGGCCGGCCTTCTTCGCCCTGCAGGGCTCTTGCTCTGTTCCTCTTGTGGAACCTCGCCTGGATCCGAGGCTGGCTCGGCGGGGTACGCTACCATGGCAGGCATGGATACCATTAAGCGACATGACACCGGTCCGGCCGTCGAAGACGTGCAGCAGCGTTTGGCGACGATCGGCTTGCTGGCTCCTGCGGGCGTTGACGGAACGTTCGGCGAGGCGACCGCCGCCGCCGTTCGCGCGTTCTGCGGGCAGCGAAACATTCCCGTGACCGACGAGGTCGATGATCGCGTGTGGGCGGCTTTGGTTGACGCCTCGTTCACGCTGGGCGATCGTACGCTGTATCTGCGCATGCCTCATTTTCACGGGCATGACGTTTTGGAGCTTCAGCGGGCGCTGGGTGCGCTCGGGTTCGCCTGCGGCGCGACCGACGGGATTTTCGGCGCGTTCACGGAGCTGGCCCTTCGCAAGTTCCAGCTGAACATGGGGCTGCCTTCCGATGGAATCGCCGGGGCGTACACGTACGGCGCCATTCGCAACCTCCATCACTCGTGGGAGGGCAAGGAAGCGGTTCACGGCTCCAATCACCTGGGCTTCGCGCGCGCTGCCGACGTGCTGGAGCACAACGCGCTTTGCCTGTTCGGAACGCAGGAGTTCACGCGCAGCGTGGCTTCGCGCATGTCGAACTTGGCGTTGGCGACCAATCCTGCGTCCAAGATCATGAGCGCTGATTCGCTGCTGGTTGCCCCTGATGGCAACATGCTGCTCGTTCATATTGTTTTGCCTGATGAGGCTACCGAGAACGTTCCTCGCGTGAGCTTTGACGACGAAGGCACTTTGTCGCTTCGTTTGGAGACGGCCATCGGGGTTGCCGACTCGTCCGCTCCTTCGCGCATCGCCATTGAGCTGCCCGGCACCATGTGGGAGGATGCCGGCGTTGGCCGTTCCGCCCAGCATTTTGCCATCGCCTTGCTCGACGCGCTGTGCACGGCGCTTTCGTAAACGCGATTGCTTCCTGGGCTTTCCTTGCTTTCGAAAGGCTCTCAAAGACCCTCGGCGGAGGGTCTTTTGCTTGCGTGCGGAGTACGGAGCGCCCGCTCCGTCTGCTTCTTTCAGGCTACACCATCCGATGTATTTGGGTTTCGATTCGTTGACGGTGCTCCTTTGCGGTGCGCGCGCCCTTTATACTGGGGACAGGCGGCATTGACGTGCCGCGCGTTTCGTCCATGCGAGACGCCTGAGAAAGCCGCATCGCATGGACGAAAACGAAGTATACCGATGGAAAGCAGGTTCATTATGAGCGAAGAGAACAAGAACGATCAGGTTGCTCCCGAGGCCCCGCAGGCTTCCGAGCAGCAGGCGGCTCCTCAGCCTCCGACGACAGCTCCGGTCCCTCCGCAGCAGCCTCCGATGGGCCAGCCCCAGCCTCAGCCTCAGGCTCAGCCCCCTTACGTCCCGCAGCCCGTCTATCCGCCCGCGCCGCTCATGCAGCTGACCGGCGGCATGAAGTTTGGCTGGCTGGTAGTGGGCGCTCTTCTGGGCATTCCGGGCATCATCATCGCCTGGCTGGCGAACGCCGACAAGGTCGCGCAGGTGAAAAGCGATGCGCTCAAGTTCTCGATCATCGGCTTCGTCATCTGGATCGTGCTCGGCCTCCTGTTGAGCTTGATGATCGGCGGCATGGTTACGGCGCTTGTCGCGGGAGCGATGGGTTCTGCTGGCTACTATGGTTACGACTACCACGGATCTTGGTAGTTGGCCGGTTTTATCTGGAAATCGCTTCACATCGAAGGGCCCTTCGGGGCTCTTCTTTTTTACCGGTAAATCCCAGTGGTACAATGGGCGACGATTTCCTATCTGCTCGCGGCTCGAACGCGAGTCCAGACGAGACCACCGCATACAAAGGAGTGAAACATGGCACGTCCCATGACCATGGCGGAGAAAATTCTTGCCGCCCATGCGGGGCTCGACGAAGTGGAGCCAGGTCAACTGATCGAATGCGATCTCGACCTCGTGCTATCTAACGACGTTACAGCCCCCATCGCTGTCAAGGAATTCCGCAAGATCGGCGTCGAGAAGGTGTTCGATCCTACGAAGATCGCCCTGGTGCCCGACCACTATGTTCCCAACAAGGACATCAAAAGCGCCGAACAGGCCAAGATCGTTCGCGACTTCGCGCGCGAGCAGGGCATTACCCATTACTACGAAGTGGGCTGCATGGGCGTCGAGCATGCGCTGCTGCCCGAGCAGGGCGTTGTGGGCGCGGGCGATCTCATCATCGGCGCGGACAGCCATACCTGCACGTACGGTGCGCTCGGCGCGTTCGCTACGGGCGTAGGCTCAACCGACGCGGGCGTGGGCTACGCCACCGGCAAGGCATGGTTCAAGGTGCCCGAAAGCCTGCTGTTCAGGATCGACGGCGAGCTTGCTCCTGGCGTGACCGGCAAGGACGTCATCCTGCATATCATCGGCATGATCGGCGTAGACGGAGCCTTGTACCAAGCTATGGAGTTCACGGGCAGCGCCATTTCCAACATGGGCATGGACGAGCGCATGTCCATTTCCAACATGGCTATCGAAGCGGGCGGCAAAGCGGGCCTCATCGAGGTTGACGACGTGACGCGCGCCTACATGGACGGCCGCGTGGAGCGTCCTTATACCGAATACCATCCCGACCCGGATGCGCAGTACGCGAAGGTCTACCAGATTGACGCAGCGTCCATTCAGCCGACGGTCGCGTTTCCGCATTTGCCGTCGAATACGCGTCCGGTTGCCGAAGCGCGCGACGTGCGCATCGACCAAGCTGTTATTGGAAGCTGCACGAACGGTCGCATCGTGGACATGCGCCAAGCTGCCGACGTGCTGCGCGGTCGGAAGGTTCATCCCAACGTGCGTTGCATCGTGATCCCGGCCACGCAAGCGGTGTACCGTCAGTGCATGGAAGAGGGCCTGATGGACGTGTTCCTCGACGCGAACTGCGCCGTGTCCACTCCTACGTGCGGTCCGTGCCTGGGCGGTTACATGGGCATTCTTGCCGCTGGCGAGCGTGCTATCGCCACCACCAACCGCAACTTCGTCGGCCGCATGGGCGACCCCACCAGCGAGGTGTACCTGTCCTCGCCGGCCGTTGCCGCGGCAAGCGCCGTGCTGGGTCGTATCGGCCTGCCGGAAGACCTGGACTAGGAAAGGGAAGCTGCCATGCATTTCAAGGGAACCGCGCACCGTTACGGGCGCGATATCGATACCGACGTTATCATTCCGGCTCGCCATCTGACCACGTCTGATCCGGCTGAGCTGGCGAAACATTGCCTGGAGGATCTGGACGCCTCGTTCGTCGAGCGCGTGCAGCCGGGCGACATCATCGTGGCCGACGAGAACTTTGGTTGCGGAAGCTCGCGCGAGCATGCGCCCATCGCCATCAAGGCGGCGGGCGTCGACGTGGTCATCACCAAGAGCTTCGCGCGCATCTTCTACCGCAATTCCATCAACACGGGGCTGGCCATCATGGAGTGCCCCGAAGCGGTGGATGCCATTTCCCAGGGCGACATGGTGAACGTGGACGCCGATGCAGGCATCATCACGAACGAGACGACGGGCGACGTGTTCCAGGCTCAGCCGTTCCCGCCGTTCATTCGCGAGATCATCGAAGCGGGCGGCCTGATCAACCGGACTAAGTCGAAACTGGGAAAGTAAGCCGTTCCGCCGTTTTGCGAACGGCGGAGCAGTTCGGCGCTGCCGCAGAAAGCCTCGTTGACTTTATCGGACCCGCAACGTAAGGAAACCCATGACCAAAACCTACAACATCTGCCTGCTTCCGGGCGACGGCATCGGTCCGGAGATCATCGCCGAGGGCGTCAAGGTGCTCGATGCCGTGGGCGCGAAGTACGGCACGACGTTCTCCTATACCGAAGCGCTTATCGGAGGCTGTGCTATCGATGCGTGCGGCACTGCGCTTCCCGACGAGACGCTGCGTGCGGCCGAAGCTTCCGACGCCGTGTTGCTGGCGGCTGTCGGCGGTCCGAAGTGGGACACGACCGATCCCCAGAAACCGCGTCCCGAACAGGGACTTTTGGGTATTCGCAAGGCGCTTGGCCTGTACACGAACCTGCGTCCCGTACAGATTTTCGACGCGCTTTCCGAGGCGTCCACGCTCAAACCGGAAATCGTAGAGGGCGTGGACATGATGATCGTGCGCGAATTGACGGGCGGTTTGTACTTTGGCAAGCGCGAGCGATTCTACAACGAGGAAGGCTGCGGAGCGCAGGGCGCTCCCGGCCAGCGCGCCTACGATACGCTGGAGTACCGCGAGTACGAAGTGGAGCGCATCGCTCGCCAGGCGTTCGAAGCTGCGCGAAGGCGCCGCAACAAGGTGACGAGCGTCGACAAGGCGAACGTGCTGGAAACGAGCCGCATGTGGCGCGAAATCGTGCATCGCATCGGCGCCGACGAGTATCCGGACGTGGAGCTCGAGGACCTGCTGGTGGACAATACGGCCATGCAGCTGATCAGCCGCCCGGTTGATTTCGACGTAGTGGTGACCGAGAACATGTTCGGCGACATCCTGTCCGACGAGGCAGCGCAGATTACGGGTTCTTTGGGGATGCTTGCCAGTGCAAGCCTTGGCGACGGCACGGCGCTCTACGAGCCCAGCCACGGCAGCGCGCCGGATATCGCAGGTCGGGGTGTTGCGAACCCGCTTGCGCAGATCCTTTCGGTGGAAATGATGCTGCGCTACAGCTTCGGCATGCAGGAAGCAGCCGACGATATCCATCGTGGCGTGACATCCGTTCTTGACGAGGGGTGGCGCACGGGCGATATCAGGCAGCTTGACACGCCTGCCAACAAGGTTGTCGGCACGGGTGCGATGGGCGATCTGGTGGTTGCTCGCATGTGAATCGGCCCTTTTGCGCGGCGGTCTTGACGGCTGCATCTGCAATTGCGGCCGCAGCGAGGGCTGCGTGCGTTGCCGGATCCGGGCATGCCGGGGAACAAGAGGTTGCGGGGATGCGCAGACCCCGCAACCTCTTTTGCGTTTTTGAGGTTCGAAGAGCTCCTTTCGCACGTTTCCCTTGGCTTCTCTACGAACTTCCGACGAATACGCAACAAGTGCCAATCGCTTGACTGAGAGCGGGCGTCGCGCGTGGCTTTGTGCCATGGTGAAGGGGCCGGCCGTTCTCCGAACGGAAAGGAGACCAGTTGTGGTGATGTACGGGTATGCAAGAGTTTCCAGCAAGGATCAGAATTTGGATAGGCAACTTGACGCGTTGGCGGAGTTTTCCGTTCCTATCGCCAACGTGTACACCGATCGCATGAGCGGCAAGAACTTCGATCGGCCTGGTTATCAGGCTTTGACGGGCGTTCTTGCGCCGGGCGATACGCTGGTGATCAAGAGCATCGATCGCCTGGGTCGAAACTATGACGAGATCATCGAGCAATGGCGATTTTTGACCAAGCAGCTGAACGTGGACGTTGTGGTGATGGACATGCCGCTGCTCGATACGCGAACGAGCGAGCGAAACGTCACGGGCACGTTTATCGCGGACATCGTTTTGCAGATCCTTTCGTACGTGGCGCAAGTCGAACGCGAGAATATCAGGCAGCGCCAAGCGGAAGGGATAGCGTCGGCTCGCGCTCGCGGCGTGCGCTTCGGCAGGCCGCCGAAGCAACTGCCCTGCGATTTCGGGTACGTGTACTCGATGTGGAGGGAGGGCGCGATTGGAAGCAAAGAGGCGGCGAGTCGGCTCGGAGTTGCTCGGAGCACGTTTTTCAAATGGACGCGCGAGTACGATGCCACGCGGTGAAGGTATATTTAAGTTCAACAGTAGGATTTCGGGTCTGAAAAAGTAGACGTTATTAGACCGTGTGGCAAGGCGCGTCGTACCGTCGAATACGCATGCCCTTCCTGAGTGCGTTTCTCGATCTTTAATAAAATACGATAATAGCCGACCGTTTCGAAAAAGTCTGCTATTTCAGCCGGAAGATGGGCAAGGGCAGAGGGAGGAACGCTTGTTGTGATCATGTCCCTGCTCGATTATCTGGTTTTGAATACATCTGCCGCTTACCTGTCTGATCTGCGCTTTAGGCTGGGGGAATGTGCCCATGCCTTGCGGGAGCTCGACAATCCGGAGGCATTCGCCCTTGATGAATGGAACCGGGCGGGCGTCTATCTGGTTTCCGCATACAAGCCCCAATCTTCATGTCGTGCCGCTCAAGATGCGATCGTGCGCTCTTTGGACGCGGTTTCGTCGTAGCCTTTCGTCGTGATCGGGGCTTGTCGCATTGCGAGGCCGGTGCGTCGACGAATCTTCCTGCTTGCTGAAAACCGCCACCGCCGTGAAATCGCGTGCCGTTTCGTTGCGAGCTGAACCCTCGAAAACAGCCGTTCTTGAATTCGTCGCTCTCCAATGAGCGGGCGGGGATCGGGCGAAACGAGCGCATTGTCGCGCTACGTTCCGTTTTGTCGTTCGTAGAAAGACTCCTTTCGACATCTATATGTTGACAGCATGCATGTTGAAGGAGTATATATGTTCATGTCATATAGTACCCTGCATGAAGGAGGCGCTATGCCGCAAGGTGATTGCGAAACGTCGGGCACCCGAAACGGCGCTTCTTGCGGCGAGTCCGGTTTGGGAGCGGGCCGCAAGCCCTGTTGCCGCAGGCGAGGCGGCGGCGGTGGCGCGCTGGTGGAGCCGGCGGCGTTGGCTGCTCTTTTGCATGCGGGCGGATACGGGTACGACATGCGCAAGATCATTCTCGAGAAAACCGACGGTCATGTAGACGTTGACGTGGGCGGTCTGTACCGCAGCTTGCGTCGATTGGAAGAGGCTGGCGCGGTGGTGTCTCGCTGGTGCGACGAGGAGTCGGGCCCGCGAAGGCGGGAGTACGAGCTGACGCGCATCGGCGTGGAGATGGCCGAGCAGTGGCTCGAGGCGCTTCGCGATCGGCAGCGGCTTGACGAGTTGCTGGTCGGGTTGTTGGAGAGCGGTTTGGAAGAAGCCGACCGGAGCGTTTCCGCGTCGGATGATGCGGATCGAAGCAGCATCGCTTCGAAGAAAGAAGGAACAGATGAGTGAAACCATGAAGCTGGCCGTGCCCACGATGGGCCAAGCGGGGCTCGAATCTCAGCGAGCGGGTCACTTCGGCCATTGCGATTGCTTTACGGTGGTCGAGATCGTCGACGGAGAGATCGCCGGAACGACCGAGGTTGCGAATCCGCCGCATGAGGAAGGCGGGTGCTTGCGCCCGGTGGGCCTTCTTGCCGACGCCGGCGTGAACGCGATCGTGGCCGCCGGCATGGGGATGCGCCCGCTCATGGGCTTCAACCAAGCGGGCATCACGGTCTACTTCGACAATCAGCATCCTCTGGTAGGCGATGCCGCCAAGTTGGTTGCAGCTGGCGACGCTCCGGTGATGTCCGCCGATCAGGCTTGCAACCATCATCACTAGGATTCCTCCCGCCCGGCGGCGCCCTTGCCGCCAGCGGCGACGCTCTTCTTCTGGAAGCGCCCCCGGAAAGCATGTGCGATCCGGGGGCGCTCGATGTTGTGCGGTGCTTCTGTCGTGCTATGCTGCTCGGATACGACCAGGAAGGAACATCCGTGCAGCAGGTAGCAGGGCAGGACGGTCTGTATCGCATGAATGCGGGCGACAGACTCTTTAACAAGGTGCATGTGCTTGAGGCTGGGATGCCTCCCATTCCAGGTGCGTTGGACGAGCCTGGTTCGTACGGGTTCGTCTCTCGGGGGCTGCCGACGCCCGGCACGGGCGGATCGTACGTTGTTGCGCTTCCCGACAAGCTTACGGTGCGCGTTCTGGCTTACATCGATCCGTACGGACGCGTGTTTTCGACGTCCGAAGCGCTGAGCGCGCCGCCCGCGCGCCAGCCCGATCTCTCGTTCGCTCGCTACTCCGACCAGGCTTCTTCGTCGCGCGAGGAACGTGGTTGCGTGTACGTGCACGAAAAGGATGCCAAGCGCGAGGTCGCGCAGTACCTCAGCGCCCAGGGGAGGTACGCGCTGTTCGACTCCTGGTACGATTTCGGGCCTTATGCCGGAGGGCTTCGCTACGATCATGCGATGGCCCGCGCTTACCTGGCTTTCGTGCATCGGCCGTCTTTGGGCGCGCCGGCGGTACCCGAGCGTGGCCTCGAGAGCGTGTTCGAGCACTTGCGCGGCGACAAGCCTTTGGCGGCCATGCGCTCTATTGTTCTCGACGCGCGCAAAGCCGAGAGCGATCCTGCGTTCCGTCCTCCCGCGCTTGTGCGGTGCTTGGCGCAGTGGCTGGAGGACGCGGGGCTGGACGACCTCAAAGGCCGCGGTATGGAGGACGAGCCGGTGCGTCTTGTGCGGACTTCTCGCTACGCTGATACGTATTATGTGGCGGTCGATGACGAAGAAGCGCGGATACCTGCGCCTACGATATGGGCGCTTGAAGCCGCCCTCAATAGGTTCTTGCTGGTCAAAGAGGCGTTTGGGGATCGTGCGGCGTTTGCTACCGACGTTGATTGCGCGCGATGGGACGCGTACCTCATCGAGGCGGCCGCCGTGCAGCGCCCGCAGCTTGACCGGGCGGTTGACGCGCCCGAAGGCAACGAGGGCGGCGAATGGGATGCTCGCTGCAGGATTGCCGCTGCGATCGAGCGCCTGCGCTTGCCGTTTCGGATCGACGCGTCCTTTCGATTGGACGTTGCAGCAGGCGCGGTTGCCTTTGACGTGACGGTTCCTGACGCCTTGCTTATGCCGACGTGGGTTTGGAGCGAGGGCGTCGATCAGGATGCGTCGGGAAGCTGGCTCGAGGCTGATTGGGAGTTTCGCGATGCGCAGGCGCGCCGGTACGCTTTGCACCTTGGCTTGGTCTTGGTTTCGATCGCGTTCGAGGCGGTGGCGTCGGCGATCAGGGTGGATGTGGCGGTGCGTCCTCTTTCCCGGAAGCAGGGCGACCAGGCATCGGAAGGGGGAGAGTTTCCGCAGGAAGATCGGGCTCCCGCGTATGTTCAGGCTGCGTTCGACCGTGCGACGTACGAGCGCTTCGACGGTTTCGAGCAGGCTCGTGCGTTCGATCCCCTGCCTGCGTATCAGGCGTGTGCCGCCTGCTTCGATGGCGACGATGCTCAGGCGTTCGCGTACCTTGAAGGACTCGCCTCCAGTTCCGTGCGCGCCGATCTTCCTGAAACGTGCGACAAAGAGCTTTCCGACAGCGTCCGTTCCGTGTTGGGGGCGGATAGCAGCCGCGACATGCGCATCAGCTACGATGCGGCGTACCGTCGGTTGGCGGAAGGGCTGGCCGATCGCATCGTGCAGGCCGAAAGCGCTTCCGATGCCATTCGCATCGTTCGCGTTGCGCAGGAGGAGGCGGCCGCGGCTTCTGACGATCGGGCCGTTTCTTCGTGCACGCGTTTGATGGCGGCGCTTGCCGCCGGCAGCTTGGACGCACGCGACCAAAACGTCGTGGTTGGCCGGTACTTGGGGGAAGATCGCTGCCTGGTTGCGCTTGGCCGTGCGAAAGCGCTTGCCGAGCATGATCTGGGCCAGGCGGTCGACGTGCTGATCGATGCGGTGGCCGAGGCTGCCGCGCTTGACGGGTTCGTCGACGGATCGTCAACGGCGTACCGAGCGTTCGACTCGTACGTTGCCCGCGTTCTGTACAACCGAGCGCGATATGCGGGCGCGGGCTATCCGTCGCGCGCCGTACGCGATGCGGGCAAACGCGTTCGGCTTGCCACGGATACGTTCTACCTTTGCCATCTGGAAATCGTGCGTCTGCTGGAGCATTCGTTCGAGCGCGCCGACGAGGCGCAGCGATACGGGCGTCGCGCCGTTGAGATAGCGCCCGCGACGGCCGCGGGCTATCGTCAGCTGGGTCGCGCGTACATGCTGGTAGGGGATATGGAGAACGCTTCCGCAACCCTTCTGGAGGGCCTGCGCATAGCTTTTCAGCCAAGCGATATAGCTATGGCTTACTATCAGTTGGCGTACGTGCTGTGGAAGATGGGGCGGGCGCGCGATGGTGCGGCTTGCTATTTGAAATCGCTCGCAACGTCGTCTATGGTGGCTGTTCAGGCTACGGCCGAGCTGCAGGAGCTTGTCGGGGAAACGGGCATCGATCTTCCCGCGCGCGACCAGGTGGATCTTGAATTGACGCGTGCGGGGATTCCCGTGGCGCCAACGTCGGACGTGCTGGACGCCTTGGACGAGGCGGCGGTTGCGGCCACCGACGAGGGGATGTTTCGCGTGGCTCGCAGCCTGATGGCCGCGCGGTCGCGTTACCGGCCGGACGATGCGCTCGTGAACGTGCTTCGTTCTTTGGAAAGCTCGTAGGTCTTTTACGTTACAATGGCAAGATTCCGAACAATAGAAACGAAGGGTCGACCCATGGCAATTCAATCTCCCGAGGGAACGCGCGATCTTCTGCCGGACGAGGCGAAGTTCTGGACGCATTTCAAGGCGACGGCGGCGGAGATTTTCGGTCGCTACGGTTACCTGCCGATCGAAACGCCCATCTTCGAGCAGACGGAGCTGTTCGTGCGCGGCATTGGCGAGGCTACCGACGTGGTGTCCAAGGAGATGTTCACCGCGATATCCGGCGAGAATCTGAAAAAGCTCCTGGAGGGCGGCAGCGTGAAGGCGAAGAGCCGCTTGTCCATGCGCCCTGAAGGAACCGCCGGCACGGTGCGAGCCGTGGTGCAGCACGACTTGGTCCCCCAGGGAGCCGCTCCTGCAAAGCTCATGTACGCCGGTCCGATGTTTCGCGCCGAGCGTCCTCAGAAGGGACGTCAGCGCCAGTTCAACCAGGTGGGCATCGAGTGCTTGGGCGCCGAGGATCCCAGCGTTGACGCCGAGGGCATCATCATGCTCATGCGGTTCTACGCCGCGATCGGCATTCCCGTGCGGGCTACTCGCCTGCTGGTGAACTCCATGGGGTGCGAGACGTGTCGTCCGGCGTACCGCGAAGCCGTGAAGACGTACATGGACGCGCATGCCGACGAGCTGTGCGACGAATGCAAGCGCCGTGCGGAAATCAACCCGCTGCGTGCTTTCGATTGCAAAAACCCTGGCTGCGCCGCCGTTATGGAGGGTGCTCCGAAGATAACCGAGCATTTGTGCGACGATTGCCGCGAGCACTACCTGTCGGTGAAGACGTACCTCGACGGCGCGGGCTTGTCGTACGTCGAGGACCCGACACTTGTGCGCGGCTTGGACTACTACACGCGCACGGTGTTCGAGGTTCAGGTGACCGAGGGAATGGGAAGCCAGAACGCCATCGGCGGAGGCGGCCGTTACGACAAGCTGACCGAGGAAGTCGGCGGCCGTCCGACGCCGGGATTCGGCTGGGCTCTGGGTTACGAGCGGTGCGTGCTGGCGCTCGAGGCGGCCGGGCATACGTTCCCCAAGGCGCAGCGCTGCGATTTCTTCGTTGCGTGCGTTGATGCGAGCGTACGAGCCGAGGCGTTCTCTTTGGTGCAGGCGTGCCGCGATGCGGGGCTTGTGGGCGAGATGGACCACCAGCGTCGCAGCCTGAAAAGCCAGTTCAAGCTTGCCGACAAGCTGGGGGCTTCCATGGTTGCCGTGTTGGGACCCGACGAACTGGCCCGGGGCGAAGTGACGGTTCGCAACATGCAGACGCATCGCGAGCGCGCGATAGAACTGTCCAAGATCAAGGCTCTGCTGGCTCATTTCGGCGGCGAGCCGTTCGATGGGCGCGCGCCTTCGGTCGATGAGGTGTTCGGCGGTTTGGACGACGCGGAATAGACGCGCTTGCGCGTTCGGGACGTTCGGGCGCGCTGTCTGAGGAGGCTTGGAATGGCTGCTGGCAAATGGAGCGGTGTTGCGAAGGGTGCGGGCGCTGCGGCGAAGTTCGTGGCGACCCATCGAAGCGAGATCAAGGCGGCAGCTGAAGTTGCCGCAGGGGTAGCTGCCGAGGTGGCGCCCAAGGTTGCTCCGGTTGCCAAGTCGGCTGCGGACAAGGCGGCCGCAGCAGCCAGGCAGGCCCGGGCAAGCGTCGAGCAGGCTGCGCAGGGAGTTTCCGATGCGCGGACGGAGGCCAAAGGGCAGAAGGAAGAGCAGCGGGTTCGACGCTCGGCAGTGAAAGACGTGCTCCAGGCGGCTGCGGTAAAGCTGTCGTCGCGAGAGTTTTTGGAATCTTGGGACAAGATGGCGGGCTTCGATCCGGAAGGCGTGGCCCATTACCTGGAGATTCCGGGGTGCTACGTGATCCTTCGTTGCAAGCACGCCGTGAGGGACGACGACTACTCCTCGTACCACGGCGTGTACGTAGGGAGTTCGGTCAACCTGGGAGCGAGCATTCGCGAGCACTTGATCGGGTTGGGCAATCCGGACGTGTACGCAGACGTAAAGTATCGTCAGCCTGTTTACATTTTGGCGTTTACCCAGGCCGAAGGGATCGAGGAGAACCGAAAAGGCCTGGTCGACTTGCTGGGCGCGGACGAGTCGTACAACAAGCCGAAAGTGTGACGACGTGGTAGCGTCCCGCATGCGCCGCGAGTGCCTTGCGCTCGCGGCTGGCCCCTTGCGCTCGCGATGTTGCGTCCCGCGCATGGCTGGCCCTGCACAGGACGGGCTCTTGCGCGCGGCTGGCCCCTTGCGCTCGCGATTCCGGCGTTCTTGGCAGGTTTTGACGGTTTGAGGTCGTCCGAGACGCCCCTTCCCGAACACGCGAAAAATCGAGCTACGTTTCCCCAGGTGAAATGCCATCTCCGATGAGAACAACATGCAAAGCGACATCAAGAGCCTGTCGCTACGACCTCAAACCGCAAGAAACTGCCACGCAGGGCGGTTTTTCGCGCGCAACCCCTTGTCTGCAGGGGCACGAGCAGGGTGTCGGGCCTGTGGGCGCGTGGCGCCGATGCGACGATCGTCGGCGATGCGCGGAAGGCGGCCGGAGCGTGACGGCTCTCGTCGATGGCGCAGCGTCGTTGACGCGGTTCGTCCGATAGAGGGCTGCCGGGTTGAAGCTTTCGGCGAGGCTGCCCGCTTGGCTGCCTTCTTCGCACGGCCTGATTCGTCTTGCGTTCGCGCGATGCAGTGCGGTCGCGACGTTCGCGTTCGACCGCAGGTTGCGGCAGCTGCGCCTGGGCAGCGAGATGAACCGCATGTTGGCGGATGCGGCGTTCTAGCGGGTTGTTCGCGCGCATTTTGCATGAAAAGACGCGATCAGGGGTTTGTTTTCCCTCGTTTGCCAGTACAATGACTAGGTTTGAGTAACGTCTGCTGTAACTACGAACGGCAGATGCAGATAGCAGTGCCAAGGAGCAAGGAACCATCATCATGACGGACTTCAGGAACGAATACTGCATGCACACCGCCACGTGCGGCGAGCTGCGCAAGAGCGACGTGGGGCGCGAGGTCGAGCTGTGCGGTTGGGCGTGGCACAATCGCGACCACGGCGGTCTTATCTTCATCGATCTGCGAGATCGTACGGGTTATACGCAGGTGGTCGTCGACCCCGATTGCGTGAGCGTCGACGACTTCGCGAAGGCCGAGCATTTGGGTCGCGAGTACGTGCTCAAGATTTCCGGCACGGTGCGCGAGCGCGGCGCCGAAGCCGCAAACCCCAATATGGCTACGGGCGAGATCGAGGTTCTGGCGAAGGCCGTCGAGGTCTTGAACACGTCCGTCACGCCTCCGTTCTCGATCGAGGACGGCATCGAGACCGACGAGACCACCCGCATGAAGTGGCGCTACCTGGATATTCGCCGTCCTGAGATGTTCGAGGCCCTGCACTTGCGTCACAAGGTTGCCCAGGCCATGCGAGGCGCGCTCAACGATCGTGGCTTCCTGGAAGTGGAAACCCCCATTCTGGCGAACTCCACGCCGGAGGGCGCGCGCGACTACATCGTGCCCAGCCGTCCGAACCCGGGCCGTTTCTACGCGCTTCCGCAAAGCCCCCAGCAGTTCAAGCAGATGCTCATGGTGGCCGGCGTCGAACGCTACTACCAGATTGCCCGCTGCTTCCGCGACGAGGACCTGCGCGCCGATCGTCAGCCCGAGTTCACGCAGGTGGACATCGAGATGAGCTTCGTGCGCGGCGACGACGTCATCGACATGATGGAAGACGTCATGGCCGAGACGCTGAAGGCGGTGGGCGTGGACCACGAGTTCCCGCTGCAGCGCATGCAGTACGCCGAGTCCATGGAGCGTTTCGGCAACGATCGTCCCGATACGCGCTTCGGCATGGAGCTCAAGGACATCACCGACATCGTGAAGGACACGGGCTTCAAGGTGTTCTCGAGCGTGGCCCAGTCCGGCGGCGTGGTGAAGGCCATCAACGCGAAGGGCGCAGGCGACTGGAGCCGCGGCGAGGTCGAGAAGCTGGCCGACATCGCCGCCGAGAACGGCGCGAAGGGCATGGCTTGGATCGCGTTCACGACGGACGGCAACGAGAAGAGCCCCATCATTAAGTTCTTCAGCGACGAGGAGTTCGCTGCCCTCAAGCAGGCTATGGACGTGGAGCCGGGCGACCTGCTGCTGTTCGCGGCCGACAAGCCCGCGGTGGCGAACGCCGTGCTGAGCGCGCTTCGCTTGCACATGGCCGACGCACTCAACGTTCCGCGCGAGGGGCATCAGCTCCTGTGGATCGTGAACTTCCCCATGTTCAAGTACGACGAGGACGAGAAGAAGTACGCCGCCGAGCATCATCCGTTCACGCATGTGCTGGACGAGGACGTGGACAAGATCGAGTCTGCTCCGCTCGAGTGCGGCAGCTATTCCTATGACCTGGTCATGGACGGCTTCGAAGTGGGCGGCGGCACCATCCGTATCCACAATGCCGAAGAGCAGCGTCGCGTGCTGCGCGTGTGCGGCTTGACCGACGAGGAAATCGACGAGAAGTTTGGGCACCTGATCCACGCGCTCGAGCTGGGCGCTCCGCCGCATGGCGGCATCGCCCTGGGTCTTGACCGTCTGGTCATGCTGCTGGGCGGCAAGTCGTCCATTCGCGACGTTATCGCGTTCCCGAAGACGAGCTCCGCGAGCGACCCGATGACGGGCGCCCCGAGCGCTGTGACGGGCCGTCAGCTCAAAGAGGTCAACCTGCGCACGCTGTAAGGGCGCGTAATCTCTCATCTTGTCGGGAGCTCGCTGCGCAAAGGCGAGCTTTCGATTGGCGGGAGCAAGGCGGGGGAGCGGGGTCATCGACTCTGCTCCCCCGCTTCATTTAAGCTTGCAACGGGTCTGTGTACTTTTGGTTGCTTCAAATAAGTCGGTTGGCTTGGATTTTGCGAGATCGTATATACTAATGCCTCGCATGCGCGAGCATGTTCGAGAATATCTCGGATGGGCCGGGGCGGCGCCATGTTCCGAACCTGGTCAGGTCCGGGAGGAAGCAGCCATAAGGGACCGCTGACGAGCGCCCCTGCCTATCCGGGATATTCTTTTATCTTGACGGCTTGCGGCCGACGGGTTGGCCTGCCTTTCCAGCCGACCGGGCGCGACTGCAGTTTCGAGTGCGCTTCGAGGAAACCCCATGGAAATCATCCAGTTCTTCATTGACTTGCTGCAAGACCCTCGCGGCTTCATTGCCGAATGGATTGCGGCGTTCGGCATGGGCGCGTACATCCCCATCTTCTTGATCATCTTCATCGAGACCGGCGTGGTTATCATGCCGTTTCTGCCCGGTGATTCGCTCCTGTTCACGGCGGGTTTGTTCGCGGCCGATGGCGGCGGCTTGAACTTGGCGCTGCTGCTTCCGGTGGTGTGGGTGGCGGCGATCTTGGGCGATTCGTGCAACTACTGGATCGGTCGCGAATTCGGCAAGCACATCATCGATTCCGGGCGCGTCAAGTCGATGACGCCCGAGCGCATCGAGAAAACCGAAGGCCTTATTAACAAGTACGGCCCGCTGGCGATCTTCCTGGGTCGTTTCTTCCCGTTCATCCGCACGTTCGTGCCGTTCTTTGCAGGTTTCGGGCACATGCACTACCGCAAATTCTTGCTGTTCAACATCATCGGCGGGATTACGTGGTCCACCGTCTTCGTGCTGCTGGGCTACTTCTTCGGCGGCATCCCGGTGGTGCAGGAGCATTTCGAGCTGGTGATCGTTGGAATTGTGGCCATTTCCCTTATACCGGCCGTAGCGGGCGCGATCAAGGCGAAACTGAGCTCCTCCAAGGCGAAGGCTGGGAAATAACCCGATCGTAGCATTGTGACGCTGCCCCTGCTGATGCTGTGGTGGCGCGCTGCGGCGGCTGCGCGGAAAGCGCGCTTCTTCTATAATGGGCAAGAACGCAGAAAACGCGGGCGCATGCCAGTGCAGGGCGCCCGCGTTCGCATAACCACGGATGCATACGGGAAAGCGGGAGCCGCGCGCTATGGCAGAGGCATTGTACAGAAAATACCGGCCGCAGATATTCGAAGACGTCGTTGGCCAGGAGCATATCGAACGCACTATCAAAAACGCGATCGAGCAGGATAAGGTAAGTCACGCGTACCTGTTCACCGGCCCGCGCGGCACCGGCAAAACCACTACGGCGCGCTTGCTTGCCAAGGCGCTTCTGTGCGAGCACGGCCCTACGTCCGAGCCTGACGGAACGTGCGATGATTGCACGATGATTGCCAACGGCGAGCATCCCGACGTGTACGAATTGGACGCCGCAAGTCGCACGGGCGTGGAGAATGTGCGCGAGGAGATCATCGGTCGCGTTCAGTTCGCTCCTACGCGCGGTCGGTACAAGATCTACATCATCGACGAGGTTCACATGCTGTCGACGGCGGCGTTCAACGCGCTGCTCAAGACGCTTGAAGAGCCGCCGAGCCACGTGGTATTCGTGCTGGCTACTACCGATCCCCAGAAGGTTCCCGAAACCATCCACTCGCGCTGCCAGCGTTTCGATTTCCGCCGCATTTCGGCTGAGTCCATCGTGTCGCGACTGGGCGCCATCTGCGTGTCCGAGGACGTGGAGTTCGAGGGCGAGGCGCTTGACCTGATCGCCCATCGCGCTGAAGGCGGCATGCGCAACGCGCTGACCTCGCTTGAGCAGCTTATCGCGTTCGGCGAGGGTAAGGTTACGCTTGAGGTGGCCGAGCGCATGCTGGGCGGGGTGGATACGAACGATCTGGCCGAGATCATGCAGGCCATTGGCAAGCGCGATGTGGCCACGTGCTTTCGCTGGACGGCGGAGTTCGTGGAAACGGGAGCCGATCTGGCTCAGTTCACGCGCGATTTGGCCGAGCATGTCCGCAATCTGTACGTCATGTCGCTGACCGATGCCGACGTTGCTTTGGAAGTGGGCGATACCGAGCGGCGCGAACTGGTGAGCGAACTGCCGCTGTTCGGGGCGGATCGCCTGTCGCGTCTGCTCGGCGTGCTGGGCGACTTGTCTGCCGAATTGAAAACGTCGACGAATCCGCGCTTGTCGTTCGAGATTGCGCTCACGCGCATGGTTCGTCCCGATTCGGATTTGACGCTCGAGGCGCTTGCCGAGCGCATCGAAGCGCTGGAAAGCGGGCATTCGGCCGTTGCCCACGTGACGTCGGCGGCGGCTCCGGCGGCCGTTCCTGCGGCGGCCCCGGCATCTGCGCCTGTCGCCCAGCCTGCCCAGCCCGTTCAGCCTGTTCAGGTTTCGCAACCTGCCCAGCCCGTTGCGGCTGTTCACGCTGCGCCCCAGCCTGCACCCGCTGCCCAGCCTGCGCCTGTGTCGCAGAACCCGGCGCCCGCGGCCGCTCCGTCCGCGACCGCCTCTCCGGCTTCTGCTGCTCCTGCGGCTTCCGCTTCCGCCGCAGTTGTCCAGGCGGATCCTGGCGCACTGGCGGCGGCTTCGGGCCAAGTTGCCGACAGTCTGCAAAACCCTGCGGCTCTCCAGCGCGTTTGGCAGGCTGTTCTTGCTACGCTCAAGAAGAACAAGGCCGCTTACGGCGTTTTGTTCCTTAACACGAAGGCCGTGTACGATGCGGGCAAGCGCATCCTCTTGATCGAATTCCCTGCGGAAAACGCCTTCGCGTTCAAGGCTGTGCAGAAGCAAGATGTCCAAGATGCCGTGTCCGCCGCATTGGCTCAGGCGTGCGGTTCCGCGGTGCCGTTCGCGTATTCGCAGGCCGGTGCAAGCGCCCCCGCGTCTCCGGCTGCTGCTTCCGCTGCTCGACCCGCTTCGGCGGTCTCCGCATCTCCTGCGGCCTCTGCCGCGCCTCGTGCGCAGGCGGCCGCATCCCACGCGCAGGCTCCGGTCGCTTCGACGTCTCGTCCGCAGCCCCAGCCCCAGCCCCAGCCGCAGCCGTCTGCGGCGATGCCGGCCTACGATGTTCCTCCGTACGAGGACGAGCAGGTGCCCTACGACGACTTCGACGTTCCTGCGCCTGCGATGCCCGATGCTTCGCCGGTGCCTGCCGCGCAGCCGGCTCGGATGCCGCAGCCTCAGAGCGCGCCCGCTTCCATCCCGGCTTCGGCACCTGCTTCAACCCCTGCGACCGTGCAGAGCTCTCCCGCCGACCCCAGCGACCTGCAAGCCATTCTTGCCGCCGGTTTTGGAGCTGGCGTGGTTGTGGAAGAAGTGAAAGAATAGGAATCCGCGCCGTTCGAGGTTCGGTTGATGTGCCGGACCGGTCGATCGCGTGCTAACGAACCTGAAAGGAAACCGTACTATGGATATGAAGAAGATGATGAAGCAGGCTCAGAAAATGCAGATGGAGCTTGCTCGCGCGCAGGAAGAAATCAAGGACATGACGTTCGAGGCTACGGCTGGCGGCGGCATGGTCAAGGTTGTTGCGACGGGCGACATGGCCATCAGCAGCATCACGATCGATCCCGAGGCCGTTGACCCCGAGGACGTGGAAATGCTTCAGGATATGGTGACGGCTGCTGTCAACGAGGCGCTTCGCGGCGTGTCCGACATGAGCGCCACGCGCCTGAACGCCGCGACGGGCGGCATGAGCATCCCGGGCCTCATGTAGATCAGGCGAAGGGGAATTTGTCATGCACGCAGCGCCGTCTATCCAGAAACTGCTCGATGAGCTGGAGCGCTTGCCTGGAGTTGGTCCGAAGTCCGCCCAGCGCATAGCGTACTGGATACTAAATGCCGATAAGGCGACGGCGCTGCGTCTTTCCGAGGCTATCGCCGAGGTGAAAGACCAGGTTTGCTTCTGCAAACGCTGTTTCAACTACGCCGAGGACGATCTGTGCGAGATATGCCGCTCGTCCAAGCGCGATGCGAGCACGATCTGCGTGGTAAGCGAGCCGCGCGATATTCCTCCCATCGAGCGAACGACCGTCTATTCCGGGGTCTACCACGTGCTGGGGGGCGCGCTTTCTCCTATGGAGGGCATCGGGCCGGATAGTCTGCGCATCGCCGAGCTTATGAAGCGCTTGGCAAGCGACGAGGTCCAAGAGGTTGTGTTGGCGACGAATCCCAACGTGGAAGGCGAGACCACGGCTGCGTACCTTGCGCGCCTTATCAAGCCGCTGGGAATTCGCGTCACGCGCCCCGCAAGCGGTTTGCCCGTAGGCGGCGATTTGGAGTTTGCCGACGAAGTCACGCTTGGTCGCGCTATTGAAGCTCGCAGGCCGTTGTAGCAGGCGCAGCGAGCGTCCGTGCGTGACGGCCGATGCCCGCGGGGGCGTTTTCGGGCATAAAAAGGGGACGTCTCCGTCCCAAAGATAAGAAGAAGGGTTCTGCCCCCTCCAAAAAACAGAACCCTTTTCTTTATCGAAGCATCAAGCTTCTGTAAAGCAGGTTGTAGTATACCACCGATCTCCACGAAATCACAACATGTTTTTTCGGCGAATAGCAAAGGGCTATATTGACCTGGGGAAATACTTGCTCAGAAAAGCTTAATATTCCAAAGCGTTTCCTTCTTGAAGCGGTCTCTGGAGCGTTTTCGCGACCTTCGCGCGCTACGTTGCAAAGCGGTTTTTAGGCGCGATCCTTTGTGAGCTTCAGTATGTCTTCGCGAGACGATACCTCCAACTTACGGTAAATATTATGAATGTGCGTTCGGGCGGTGTTGGGAGAGATGAACAGCACGTCTGCGATATAAGCCCCGCTGTGTCCTTCGGCAAGATACGAAAGGATCTCTTGCTCGCGGGCTGTCAGATTGTACGTTTCGGCCAGTTGGGCGCAGCGCACGGATGCGGGAGTGGGGCCGGCGTTCGATTGTCCTGTAGGTTCGACGCGGTCGTTTTCGTCGCTTGAGGTCCATTGCGTTTCGCGCTGGTATCGAATATGCGACGAGAAGACCATCGCGAATGCGTACAGCGTAGTAATTATCGTCACTACGATAGGGGTTACGTGGTCGTCCATCACGGTGGCAAACGCTTGGCCCGTGAACGACGCGGCTGCAAAGAGGAAAACCGCAAGCGAAAAGACCGCGTCAGATGGGAATTCGCCCGCATTGGCTATGGCGCACAGTGTTGCAAGGGTGAGTATGGCCGCTAATGCGTAGAGGGCATACGTGAGGTACGTTGCCAGCTGTTCTCCCTGGCCTACGGTAGCCGTGATGCTGGTGACGGCTAAGAGCAGCATGGCCATAAGCGGAAGGAACGTTTGATGCATACCGCCGCGCAGCGATAGCTGCCTTTTTCTTAGCAATGCATACGCCAGAAGAATTGCTGCATCGAGTGCAAGCATGGCTAGGTAGGCGTCCTGGCTTTGGTTGAACGACGTGCGCATTACCGCCATAACGAAAGCGAATACGATCAGACCAAGGCCTGGAGCTGCAAGGACATCAACAAGGGATGCGGCGATTGCGCGCGGTTCGCCAGTTGACCGGCGTTTCGCTTTTTTGCAAGAGGGGACGGTTGCGCCAAGCGCCAACGGTACGATGACTGCTGTTATTGAAGCCAGTACGAACAGCGCGGTTACGCCAGCCAACGGTAGAATGCTGTAAAGATGGCATAAGAGCGCCGAGAGGATGCTAGCGAGAGAAACTATTTCGAGGGCGCGTTTGATCTTGAATCGAGTACACACGCGGCCCCAGGCAAGCACTAAGCACGTGTCTGCTAGTGCCGTGGTGAAAGCGAGTGCCACCACCGAGGTTGTTCCGAAGCTGCCGGACCAGGCGAAAAGAGCATACGTAAGCGAGCAGCAGAGGTAGATTGCCCCTCCGAACGAACTGAGCATCACGTAGGGAACGCGTTTTCCGGCAAGGGTGAGCCCAAGGAACAGGGCCCCTAAAACGGTCGCGCACAGAAGCGTGGTCTCGGCGAAGGTTCCTATGAAGGACTCGGCGTGCTCGAACCTTAAAAACGATATGACGGCACCTGAGTAGATTAGAAGCGTTGAAAACAAGCAGCCTAATCCTACGACCAAGGCGATTGCGGTCATTGGCGACTCGTTGGAAGTTCTTGGTTTCTGGTTGTCGCATGCCTTGGCCATGCGGTTCCTCCTGGCTGCTTGGGGCAGGCTGCATTATAGCATTGCTACGTCTCTTCGTTAATCAAAATGCTTGTTTGATCTGCTGAAACGCATGAGATTGAGAACATCTACGTAAAAACGTTGAGCGCCTTTGCCTTCGCTGAAGGCGAAATCAACGGTTCATCGGATAGCGCCAAACCGGTCTTCTGGTCAGGATGGAGCATGTTGAAGCCAACGCAGTGCACGTTGGGAGTTGGAGAGCGAAGGAGAGGGAGAGCGATGGAGCTTTCACGAAGGAATTTCCTGGCAGGAGCGGTGAGTGCTGGCGTCCTGGGCGTCATGGGGCTAGCCGGCTGCGCTCCGCAGCCGGCTAAGGAGCCGGTCAAGGGAAGCGCGGCTGCGGGCGAGGCCGCTTCGGCCCGCCCGGCATACTATATGTGCGACGAGAATTGGCTGGGATCCGCGCCCGAGATTGCCGATGGCGACATTGCGGAGACGAAGTCTTTCGACGTCGTGGTAGTGGGCGGCGGTCATGCTGGCACGCAAGCGGCGTTGGCTGCTGCGCAAGAGGGCGCGAGCGTGGCCGTGATCGAGAAGCACAACGACGGCGAAATCGTGTATCGGGGCGACGACATCTGCTCGTACAATTCGAAGCTGCTGGAAAGCTGGGGCTTTGGTCCGTACGACCTGAACGAAATCGTGAACGAGTACGTGCGTCGCGCTAATGGACGGTGCAGCACCGATGTCATTCGTTCGTTCGTGTACAACTCGGGCGAAATGATGGACAATCTGGCCTCGCTCGTCCCCGACACGTCGAACGTGTTCGATTACAAGGGTGGCGAGTGCATCGTTCAGATCGCTTACGACAAGCCGAACGGAAGCGATTATCCGGTGGAGGTGTCCGGTTACAAGATGTGGGCATCCACCGTGCAGACCGTTGGTACGAAAAACGCTAATCCGGTGGGCAAGAATGGCTTGACGGACGTTTCCCGCTTGGCCGAGCTCGAGACGTATTGCCGCGATGCCGCCGAGGATTTGGGCGCGAAATGGTTTTGCGGCCATGCGGCGGTGCGTTGCGTGCAGAGTGACGAGGGCGCAGTCCTTGGCGTTATCGCTCAAGATGCCGACGGATCCTATGTGCGCTTCGACGCATCCAAGGGCGTTATCCTGGCCACGGGCGACTTCGGTGCCAATACCGACATGGTGTGGGAGCTTTGCTCGGAATGCGCTGAAAACGCCGAGCGACATGGCGTGGATCGGGAGACGTTGACGGGTATGACCGACTGCGATGGCTCCGGTCATAAAATGGGCTGCTGGGCGGGCGGTGCCATCGAGAGCCATCCGCGCCCCGTGGCCGGCGACGCGCCTTCCATTTCGTTCGGTCCCTGGGGTTCGGTTCCAAGCTTGTGGATGAACTGCAAGGGCGAGCGCTTCATGAACGAGTCGTATGCGGGGTTGGTGCTGGCTCAGTCGTGCCGTCAGCCTATTGATCTCGAAGCGGCCATGGTGGGCAACTTCGCCATCATGGATAAAAAGCACATGCAGTATATTCAGGCGGGCGGCCTTGATCACGGTGCTCCTAACTGGGGATTTCCTGAGGGCATCGAAGAATATCGGGCGCAGATGGACGGCGCAGACCCCTCTGCTGGCACCATTGAGGTTCGCGGTCTGGAAATTGCGAACCGCACGAGGCCGTTTGTGAACGAGGTGTTCGTCGGGGCTACCGTGGAGGAAGCGCTGAAAAATGCCGGGCTTTCCGGGGAGGCTCTCGAAACCGCAAAGGCCACGGTCGAGCGTTACAACGAACTGTGCGCTGCTGGAGTGGATGCAGATTACGGCAAGCCGGAGAATCTGCTCATTCCGATCGACGAGGCCCCGTTCTATATTGCCAAGCAGGGCACCGAGCGCTTGTACGGTCCTGGCCTGAACACGCTTGCGGGCTTGTGCGTCAACGGAAGCTACCAGGTGCTTACGGCTTCGAAAAACGATGTCGTCAAGGGCCTGTATGCGGTGGGCAACACGATGGGCGAGCGCTACGGAAACGCTTACAACTGTCCCTCTGCGGGCAACAACATGGGCAACGCCATGACGAGCGGCCGCGTGGCTGGCAAGCATGCTGCTCGAGGCTAAACGACTCGCGACGATGCTGGGAACGGCGAGCGAGCGGTGATGCAGCGCACCGTCCGTCCGCGCATGTCGGCATCGTCTTTTCCTCCCTCCTGCGAAGGCCGCGCTCGAGCGCGGCCTTCGTGCGTTCGGGCGCGGCCGGCATGATCGGTTGCTGGAGGTGGACTCCGATGCGCCGGTGCCGCCCGCGTTCGCGTTTGCGCTCGCTTCCTGTCAAGCTCCCTTCCGTGCGTCGTGCTATACTGAGCGCCGAATGAACAGGGGGAAGCGCATGGTGAACATTCCTAGTCCGGCGGTGTCCATAGTTGGACGCCATAATTCGGGCAAGACCACGCTGATCGAAAAGCTTATCACTGAACTGGTGGCTCGAGGCCTCGACGTGGGTAGCGTGAAGCACCACAGCCACGTGGGCTTCGATATCGATATTCCCGGAAAGGACTCGTATCGCCATCGCGCCGCCGGTGCAAGCGAGACGGTGATTGCGGCTCCGGGCCAGATGGCGCGCGTGAAAACCGTCAAAGGCGAAATCGAGTGCGCTGAAATCGTGCGCAGCATGCCCGGTCATGACATCGTGGTGGTGGAAGGCTATCGCAAAAGTGGGCTTCCCACCATCGAAATCATGCGTTCGGGCAACGAAGCCGACGCACGCGTAGCCGACGTGTTCGCCGAAGGCGCGCGTTGCGGTTGGCCGCTCGGCACCGACTTCACGCAGTTCACGCGCGGTACGGTTCCTCCTGCTGACGACCCGGCCGCTCACGAGATGCTCGAACGTTCCCAGCAAGCGCCTGCTTCAGCAACGGGCAGTCACTTCGCCGTGCAGCATCCCGATCATGCCGATATCTCCAACAAGCTTCCCACGGCGCAGACTGTTGCCGTGGTGACCGATATCGCCGATGCGCATCGCGCTGCCGAGACGTACGGCATCCCCTCGTTCGATTTGAACGACGTTTCCGGATTGGCGGATTTCGTCGCGCAGCGCTACGCTCGGCCGCGTGTGACCGTGGTGATCCAGGCAGGCGGGGAGAGCCGTCGCATGGGTCAGAGCAAGGCGACGGTTCCGTTCGCGGGCCGCCCCCTTATCGCCCGCATGGTCGAGCGACTTGCTCCCGCTTCGGATGACTTGATCATCACGACGAACGAGCCGGAAAACCTGACGTTTCTGTACGACATGTTCCCGCAGTACCGCATCCAGTTCGTGCGGGATGCGTGCGAATGCCGCGGTGCGTTGCCGGGCCTGTTCACGGCCCTGCAGGCGGCCGGCAACCCGTACGTTGCCGTAGTGGCGTGCGACATGGTGTTCGCGTCGCCGTCGCTTGTTGTTGCCGAAGCCCTGGCCATGAACGAGTCGGGCGCCGATGTGGTGGTTCCCATCAACAAGCACGGCTACGAGCCGTTCCATGCGATGTATCGCCGTTCGGGCTGCCTGCCTGCTGTGATCGCGGCGCTCGGCCGGGGCGAAAAGCGCGCCCAGGCGTTCTTCGCCGATGTGAACGTGCTCGAATTCCCGCAAGCGCGCGTCTTGGAGGCCGAACCCATGGGCGGCTGTTTCATCAACGCGAACACGCCCGAAGAACTGCGCTCGTTGGAAGAATCTTTCTTGGAGGGGTAGCATGCCCAACCTTATCGACATAGTCGAAGTGGCGGAAGCGCTTGAGAGCAAGGCCGTCTACTTGGCCTCCGATCGCTGCACGGTGGTGCGCAACCGCCATTCGTCCTGTACGAAGTGCTCGGATGCGTGCCCGACCGGCGCAGTTGAGGCGGTCGACAACGTGCTGTCGCTTGACAGCGATGCCTGCGTGGCATGCGGGGCCTGCACGACGGTCTGTCCCACCGAAGCGCTTATTCCGTTGCAGCCGCTTGACGAGGACCTTGCTTCAAGCGTGGCGGAAGGCGTGGTGAATACCGAAGGGATGGCCGTATTCGCGTGCGCTCGCATAGCGTCGAAGCGCGTGGGCGATCCCCGACGTTACGCGGAGGTTCCGTGCTTGGCTCGCATGGAAGAAAGCGTGCTTCTGGGGCTTGCCGCGCGCGGCGTGGAGGATATCGTGCTGGTTGACGGCACGTGCTCGACGTGTAAATTCAGAGCGAATGTGCCGGGGATCGACGCCACCGTTCGTTCGGCGAACGATCTGATTGCCGCGCAAGGTTCCGAGATCCGCGTGAGGCGGGCGTCGGCGTTTCCCGAGGAAGTGTTGCTGCAGGACAAGCGCAGCTTGCTGGGTGAATCGCGCCGGGGATTTTTCACCAGCGCTCGTTCGCGCGCGGTGGATGCGGCCGGGAAAACCGCCGAAGTGATGGTGTTCAAAAACGATGGCACCGCTGGTCCGTCGCTACGCGATCGCCTGCGCATGTCCGACGCGGGAACGCTTCCGCAGTTCAACCCCGAGCGCCGTATGCGCGTGCTCGACGCCATGGATGGGCTGGGCGCTTCGACGGTGCCTGAAATCGATACGCGGCTGTTCGGGTCGGTGTCGATCGACGAAGAAGCATGCAGCTCATGCGGCATGTGCACGGTGTTCTGTCCTACGGGAGCGCTCAAGAAGAGCGAGATGAAGCCCGCGGACGGCGAAGGCAGCTTCCTTGAATTCTCCGCGGCCGATTGCGTGCAGTGCCGCCTGTGCTCCGATGCATGCTTGAAGAGTTGCTTGACCGTAAGCTCTACGGTGAGCACCGATGAGCTGTTCGACTTCGAGCCGCGCCTCATCCATCTGCCGAACCCTCCGAAGCGCACCGGTATTCTGGGCGGCCTGAAGCGCTAGTCGAGCATTCGGATGCGGGCGGTCTCTTTCTGGGGTATGCTAGGCTTTGAGCTTGCCGGATAAAAGGAGGCCGCCATGTATGCCCGTCAGGTTCGCGCCATCGCTCGGAGTGCTCTGCGGGGCATGTGGGGCGTTGCGCTCGTTGTTGCCCTGGTGGCCGTGATCATAGGCGACGTAAACGCCGCCGTGCTGCCGTCTTTCACCGTTCAAGCGGGCGATGCTTTCTATACCGTCGGCAGTTCTGACGGATTCTCGTACTTGGTGCATATTCCTTTCGCGTTCGAGCTTGCTTTTGCGGAGCCGTTCGGTTTCTTGGGCGTTGTCATCGGCATCTACGGCGTTGTTGTTCTGATAATCGGCGGGGCGGTGCGGCAAGGACTTTGCCAGTTCAGCATTAACCTGATCAAGAAAGATGCCCCTGCGGAATTCAACGTCTTGTTTTCGAAGTTTTCGAACTTGGGCAAGTGTCTTTTACTGAATCTTGCCATGTGGCTTCTCATTTTTGCATGGTCGTTGCTGCTCATCGTTCCGGGCATCATCGCCGCCTACCGCTACGCTATGGCTCCCTACATCATGGCGCAAAATCCGGATATTGGCGTGATGGACGCCATCGGCCAGTCCAAGGAGCTTATGAGGGGGCACAAAGGCCGGCTGTTCTGGTTGAGCCTGACCTTCATTGGGTGGGTGCTCCTGTCGGTTTTGACCTTTGGGATAGGCTTTCTCTGGCTGAACCCCTACATGGAGGCGGTGCAGGCGGCTTTCTATCTGGAGCGAACCGATCAGCTTCCAAGCACGTACGAAAACAGCTCCGCTTTCATCTAGCTCAGAGAATCAAGGCGGGACAAGCGTTTGCGCTCGAAGTTCTTGGAACGAGCTTTCGAGCCTTCGGCGAGGTTGCCATATGTCGATTTGTAAACTGTATTGAAAACGAGTACAGAACTGTTGTATAAGTAGGTGCAGCAGACAGGGGCCGATTGTCCTCGATCGGCCCATTCGATTTTCGGAGTAAGTATGAACAGCGATTTCATGGTAGCGGTGCACGCGCTTGTGTATTTGAACCATAAGGCGGACACCGTTTCGAGCGAGGCGCTTGCCGAGAACATTTGCACGAATGCGGCGCGCGTGCGCAAGGTGATGGTGCCGCTCAAGCGCGCGGGCCTGGTGTCGACGCGCGAAGGAAGCGTGGGCGGATACCGATTCGCGGCCGATGCTGCTGAAGTGAGCCTGCGAACGGTGGCTGACGCTTTGGGCGTGCGTTTCGTCGAATCGACCTGGCACAGCGGCAGTCATGACATGGATTGCCTTATCGCGTGCGGGATGGCCGATGTCATGGACGGCATCTTCGCCGACCTGAACAAGCGCTGTTTCGAGGAGCTTGATCGCACGAGCGTAGCCGACATCGATGCGCGCATATTCGAGCCGAGCGCTCGAGACGCCGATCGTGCGACGCATCCCCATTCGCTGATCCCAAGCAATTCGACCGATTAGGAGACGTCCCATGGGTTTTTCTCTCGAAACGAGCATTCCCGCTTTGACGGTGTTCGTGCAAGGACTCCTGAGCTTTTTCTCTCCCTGCGTGCTTCCGTTGATTCCGTTGTACGTGGGCTATCTTGCCGGCGGCGCAGGCAAGGTGGGCGAAGACGGGCTCATCGAGTACCCGCGCAAGAAAGTGTTCGTGAACACGCTGTTTTTCGTTGTTGGCGTGAGCTTCGCGTTCTTTTTGCTGGGCTTTGGGTTTACGGCGCTCGGGCAGTTTTTCACGGGCAACCAGCGCGTGTTCTCGATGGTGGCAGGCATCATCATGGTGGCGTTCGGCCTGTACATGCTGGGCGCGTTCGGCAAGACGCGCCTGATCGAATCCGAGCGTCGCCTACCGTTCAACCTGGGCTCGTTCGCTATGAATCCCCTGGTCGCCTTGGTGTTGGGCTTTACGTTCAGCTTTGCGTGGACGCCGTGCGTGGGGCCGGTGCTGGCAGGCGTTTTGCTTATGGCGTCGTCGAGCGCGTCGGCGGCGTGGGGCTATGTGCTGGTGGCCGTGTATACGCTGGGCTTCGTGCTGCCGTTTTTGATGGTGGGCTTGTTCACCGGCGAGGTGCTGCGCTTTTTCCGCACGCACGGAAACGTGGTCAAGTACACGGTGAAGGTGGGAGGAGCGCTGCTCATCGTCATGGGCTTGATGACGGTGACGGGATGGATGAACGGCGTGACCAGCTACCTGTCTTCGTTCGGCGCCGCTCCCGCCGCGCAGGAGCAGCCTGCTGATGGGGCGGGCGATGCGGGCAAGACGAACTCGGACGAGCAGCCTTCGTCGTCCGCATCGTCGCCTGATGGGGACGCTGCTGGAAAGGGTTCCTCGGAGGATGCCGCTTTGGCTCCCATGGCCGATATCTCCTTGGTTGATCAGGATGGCGTGGAGCATAAGTTGTCCGATTATCGCGGCAAGACCGTGTTCCTGAACTTCTTCGCCACGTGGTGCGGGCCGTGTCAGCGCGAGATTCCCGATATCGAGGCACTGTACCGCGATCGTGGTCAGAATCAGGGTGATCTGGTGGTTCTGGGCGTGGCGAATCCTAAAACCGCCGATAGACCGCAGAACAGCGATGCTTCCGAGGGCGATGTGAAATCGTTCATCAAGGAATACGGCATCACGTATCCGGTGCTGATGGACACAAAGGGCCAGTTGTTCAGCGCGTACGGGATCAGGTCGTTTCCCACTACGTTCATGATCGACAAAGACGGTAACGTGTTCGGATACGTCACCGGCATGCTCACCGCCGACGTCATGAACAGCATCGTAGAGCAAACGATGACCGGCGTGCGGAAGTAGGTTTTGCGCGGAGGTTTCTGACCGCTCGTTCCGTTCTGGGCGAGCGGTTTTTTGTCTTGCGACATTCCGGGTGATGAAAGGCTCTCGCTTGCAGTCGATGCGGGGGCTAAACCGTTTCTAGCCGTCCTAATAGTGCTCCTGGTTTTTAGGGTGCTTAGGCGCGGCGCGAGATCTCTTACTTTACAGCGTAAAGAAATCGCGTTACCATTTGCTTTACAGTGTAAAGAAAGCACTGGGGGAGTCCGGCTTAAACGCCGGACCAAGGCATCAACAAAGGAGGAGCAATGGGAGAAGCGGACGTTTCACGTCGTTCGTTCCTGAAGGGCGTCGGCTTGGCCGGGTTGTCCGCTGGGGCGATGGGCGCATTCGGATCTGCGGGCATCGCGTTTGCCGATGACGCGGCAGCTGGTGCGTCATCAAGCGATGCGGGCGATGTGTACCGACAGCTTGCCAGCGACACAAACCTGATTCCGGTAAACAAGGCTGCTTGCCCTGGACCGCGCGGGCCGGTCGGATTCGAGGATCGCGACATCGCTGCAAGCGAAATAGGGTCTACCGAAGACTGCGACATCGTGGTGGTGGGTGCCGGCATCGGCGGCCTTATGGCAAGCCTCAAAGCTGCAGAAGAAGGCGCGAAGGTTATCTGCATTGAAAAAATGACGAAAGGTCGCGGCTGCTTCGAGTGCTTTGGCGCCGCAGGTGCGAAATGCCAGGAAGGCACAGCTATCGACAAGGTGGCGCTGCTCGATGAGATATATCGAAGCGCATATTGGCGCGTGCGTCCTGAACCCACGCGTACGTATGTTGATCGCTCGGGGGAGGCTACGGATTTCTGGCAGTCGATGCTGGACAAGGGGCAAAACGGCTTCGTTATATCCAAGGTTGAAGGGGCTCCCTCTACTAACGGCATGCCTGCGTTGAACCCGCTTATTGATACCGAGCTGGGTTTTTACGACAGCCCCTCGCTTCCGCCCGATGCGGGCGTGCGTTCTGGCTATTCGGGCATTTACGTGTGCCTTGAAATGCAGGAAGTAGCAAAGCTCTACGACAATTTGGATCTGCGCTTTGAAACTCCCGGCGTGCAGTTGGTTCGTGACGAGTCCGGTCGCGTAAGTGGCGTTATCGCTAAAAGCGGTGATACGTACGTGAAGATCAATGCCGGCAAAGGCGTTATTCTTGCCACTGGCGGCTACGATGCGAACCCTGATCTTATGCAAGCCTGGACGCGACCGGAGGACTACGCGACGTCGAGTTGGTGGAATCCCGGTTGGGGGACTACCGGCGACGGACACCTGATGGGTATCAAGATAGGTGCTCAGATGGATTCTTGCCCGCAGCCGATCATGAACTTTCGTTGGGGTAATCCGGATTCGTTTTACGATGCACGTACGTGGAACGCTGTCTACTTCGCGCTTATGGTCAACGGTCAGGGAAAGCGCTTCGTGCGCGAGGATCTTCCGTTCCAGAGCGTGTCCAATGCTCAAAACGCCCAGCCCGGTTATGGAAAGAATTGCTGGCAAGTGTTCGACGAGACGATGTTCGAAGGCATGGAAGACGCGGTCGACGAGTTTAAGGAGAAGGGGTGGCTCTTCGAGGGTTCCTCTCCTGAGGAGCTTGCAAAGCAGTGCGGCGTAGATCCCCAGGGTCTCGCGGACACTATCGCACGTTACAACGAGTTCTTTAAGGATGGCGTAGACAGGGATTTCGGGCGTGATCTCTCCCAAACCATGCCGTTTACGGGTACGCGCTACTTTGCCCTGACTACGAATAGCTGCGTGCTAGCTACGGTTGGCGGATTGACTATCGACGGCGACTGTCGTGTGCTTGACGCGGATGATCAGGTTATCGAGGGCTTGTACGCTGTCGGCAACGCATCGGGGAACTTCTTTGCAGGGAATTACCCGCGTCATATTCCAGGAACGTCTATCGGTAGGGCTGTCACGTTCGGCTACGTGGCTGCCGAGCATGCCGTGAAGGGAGCGTAAGGAACTATGTTGAATGCGAACCGATCCGCACGCGTGAAAACTGTCGTTTTTGCCGCCGCGCTGTGCTTTTCGCTCGGGCTTGCGGCATGCGCGCCAAGCGGAACTCAGGAAAGCTCGTCGTCTGTGGCGACGACGCAAACATCTGGCGACGTCGCGGGGGCTTATGTGTCCGATGAGCAATGCTTGAGCTGTCATGGTGGAAGCTACGAGGCTCTTGCTGAAACTACGTCATCGTACGGAGCCAGCAACCCTCATGATTCTATCCACGGAGGTTACAATTCCTGCGTGAATTGCCATGCGAAGGACAAGGAGGTCACCGACAACCAGTGCCTCCATTGTCATGATTGGCCCCATAATCCCAAGACGGCCTAGGCGCGATTCGCCGCTTGTCTGCATAGCGGTTTAAGTCCCTGCTTCTTGATTGCGTAATACGCAGGCCGGCCTTTGTGCCGGCCTGATTGGTTTTCGCATGATGTGCGTCCGGCGCCTCGGGGCGCGCGAATCGTCGTGCTATGCTGATGATGAAACGTATGCGCGTCGGGAGGGAACATCGTGGGCTCGGAGTTTGCGAGGAATCGAAAATGCGGACTGAACAAGGACGTTATCGTTGATGCTGCCTACCGCATGATCGATCGCGATGGATTGAGCACGTTTACCATGCGCGCGCTCGGAGCGGAGCTGGGCGTTTCGGCCATGGCGTTTTACGCGCACTTTTCTTCGCGCGAAGAAGTGCTTGCGGCGGTGCTTACGCGATTCATGGAAACGATGGATACCGACCCCGTTCCCGGTGAACGCTGGGATGATACGCTGCGCCGCACCATGACCTCGATCCATCGGGAGTTCTTCGCGCACCCGCACATGCACGATGTGGACAACGGAATAGATCCGTTCGTTTCGTATGCGGGACTGGCGGCGCATACGGAAAAAATCGTATCCCTGCATCTCGCGCAAGGGATGCCGGAGGACGTTCTTGCCAAAGCATGGGCGATGGTCGATGCGTTTCTCTCGGGATTCAACGCCAGCGCAATCGGAGCCGCTCGTCTTCGAAGCGCAGAAGAGACGCATGGCGATGAGTCCTCTTGTCTGCCTCCGTGGCAACGCATCGTGCGCAGCGCCTATACCGAAGACTCCTTTGCCAACGGTATCGAGATGATCATTATCGGCGTGAGGGGGCTGGCTGCGCCCGATCCGTGCGAATGGCGCACTCCTGCCTAGACTGCAGATGGACATGCGAAGCGCCCACCGAGATAGGTGGGCGCTTCGTGCTGGAAGGTCGCGCGTGGGAGGGGTGTGCGCGACCGTAAGGGGTATTGCGCTATTTGGCTGCCAGCAGCTTGACCACATGCAGCGCCTCGGTCATGGTGCGACCGCAAGCTACGCCGTGCATCTGGTCGGGATAGTTGCCGCTGAACAGGGAGCCCGAGCAGTCGCCGGCGCAGTACAATCCTTCGATAGGCTCAAACTCTGCATTGAGGGCCTGGCAGTCTTCGTTGATGCGAACGCCGTCGATGGTGGTCAGCAGCGTGCCGCCCAGCGTAGCGCCGAAGAACGGAGGCGTGCGAAGCTCGGACAGGCGGTACGCTTCCTTTCCGAAGTCCACGTCTTCCTGAGCGTCGAACAGCTCGTTGTAGCGCTTGCAGGTGGCTAGGAAGTTCTTTTTGGCATCGGCATCGAAGCCCAGCTTGTCGGCCAGTTCCTCAAGCGTATCGGCCATTTGCAGGCGGCCGTCTGCAAGCTCTTTCTCGAAGTACTTTTCCAAATCGTAGGTGCCGTCTTCGCGCTTGACGCGCTGAACGCCCATGCGGGTGCCGGCGCTGCAGCCCAATGTGTGGAAGCGCTGCACGTCTTCGCCGAAGTTTCCGTCCCACACGCTAATGTACACGCCGCCAGGCTGCTGGGCTGCCGCATGCGGCAGATAGTCGTAGTCGGCGGATTCCAGTGCGAAGCGCTTGCCTTTTGTGTTCACTTTCAGGAACGGCTGCGTGCCTGGGTTGAACTGGCCGTTGCCCGGGAACTGCGGCTTGCCGGCTTCGATGGATTCCTGGGTGTAGCCGGCGGTGGTTCCGGGAGCTACCAGGCCGCGGTCGAAGATCATGGTCGCGCTGGTGATATCCTTTACGGCACCAGCCCACAGGGCGGCTTTGATGCCCATGCCGTCGTTGTTCTGGTTGTAGCCCAAGGCGGTAACCGAAGCGGTGGTGATGGGGGACAGGGCGGACAGCATGGTGGGGTTGGCGCTGTAGCCGCCCGTTGTCAGCAGCACGCCTTTTTTGGCGTTGATCTGGGTGTAGCCGTTGTCGGTCTTGAAGATGGCGCCCGTTACCTTGCCAGACTCGTCGGTAACCAGCTTGGCTAATTCGTGCTTGTAGGAAATCTGGTAGCCGTTGTCGTTCATGATTTGCTCGAACAGCTTGTTGCGCTCCGGAATGCCGTCTCGTCCGCCTTCGGCATTGCCGTAGTGATGCTCGCCGCACGGAGTGTAGAAGGGGGTGGCGCCCATGCCGCCGGGCATTTCGAACTCATCGGCGATGACCTTCGCGCCAGCAGCGCTCATGTACTTGTCGACGTACTCGAACATGTCGTTGCTCTCGTTCATCCACATGTTGATGAGAGCCTGGTCGCACGTTCCGCTGGAGTAGCGAGCCCATTCGCCATGCAGACGAGCGCGGTCGGTGTAATAGCCCTGGTCGGTGAAGGGCTTGGTGTCAACGGCATTGAACCAATGGCGCGTGGCGCCTACTTCGGAGCCCTTCTCGCATAGGATGAAGTCCATCTTCTGGTCAGATGCGTAGGCGCCTGCGATCATGCCGCCGTTGCCGGCGCCCACGATAAGAAGATCGGTGTCCTTGGTTTCCGCGATGTCGCTTTCGGCGATTTCGGGCGCAGATCCCAGCCAGTCAACGGTTATGGCGCTGCTGCCGTTGTCTGTGGCTACAACGCCATTGGAAGCGGCTTTCGCTTCGGTGGAGCCTGCTGCTTTAGCATCGCCCGAGCCAGGAGCTTGCGGAGCGCAGCCGGCTAGCCCAATAGCGGCAAGCGCGCCGGCTCCTGCCATGCCGCCCAAAAAACTGCGACGAGATATTCCCTGTGATTTCATACGTTCCTCCTTCAAATGTGTTCTCTTGCCGCCCGACAGCGTCATGCGGCATCCCTCGGTCTTCACCTTATCGACGTTGCGCGGTGCTGAAACCACCCTGCAAGGGGCGTTTCGATTGGGGTCGTCGGGTGGCTTCTGCTCCCCCCGATGGGGTGATTTGTGCGCATTATGCCTGATGGGAATTGGATTGACGCTTCCTGCGCTCGCAGCACGGGCGTGTTTCACGTACAATGGGGACACGTGATCAAGGGGGGGAGGGACCTTGCAATCGGTTGCACAACGAATTCGTAGCTTGGGAGAGGCTGTGGATTCGGTTACGTTGCTGTGCGTGGTGGGCTTTGCCGTCATGGGGTTTGTTGGCGGAGTTTTAAATGCCAGTTTGTATGCGCGCGTGGCCGAGTACTGCGGGATCGCTCGCGAGGTGGCCACGCTGTTTTCGGGCGCGCTGTTTTTAGGGGTGTTCCTCGTCGCCTCGCGCAAGCCCGTTCTGCTTGATCGACGGCTGTTAACCGTAGGTGCGCTCGGCTGCGCAATCACGGCGGCTTTTGTGCTGGAATTCGCGCTATCCCTTGGCAACGGGCCTCTAACGATTGTTGGCTTCCTGTTTTCGAACGTTGCTTCGGTTTGGGCTTCCGTCATGCTTTTATGCACTCTGGCGTCCTTGCGTTCGATGGAAGCGGTGCTGGTTGCTGTGGTGTGCGGCACGGCGCTGGGCGAGGTGGTGCGCGTGGTTCATCCGCCGGTGTTGTTCCAGGTGGGTGTTGTCGAGGTTGTGGCCTGCCACGCGCTGGTCATCATGTTGCTGCACCGTCGCGGCGGTCTAAGGCTTGACCAAGTGGCGCGCGGCGCGTCTCCGGCCAGTCTTGAGCTTTCTAATCCTGAATCGTTTTTGCAGCCAGCGCACGCTTTGTTTTTATGTGCGGCGTTGTTTAGCGTGGCAACGGGGTACGGTTTGACGCTTAACGAAGTTTCGCACGCCCCGGTAGGCGTGGAGATTTCGGCGTTTGTTCTGATGGGCGTGGCGGTCTGGATGCTGTTCTCCGGCGGGGAGGGCAAGGAGGATCTGCTGTTCTCCTTTTCAGTACTGCTTGTGGTCGCCGGATTCATCATTGCTCCCTTTACTTTTTTGACAGGCATTCCTTCGGCAAATGCTTTATTGCGCATTGGCGTGCGCTGTTTCGACATGCTGGTGTGGCTGGTGGTTCTTTCGGTTGGAAGGCGCAACCTGCTTGCATTGCTGCCGACGTATGCGCTCATACGCTGCATGAACGCTGTCGGCACCGATATAGGCGCCGTTGCCGGTCATACGACGAACGACTTGGTGGGGACGAATGGCGATGCCGCCATGCTCATTGCCGAAACGGTGCTGTTCGCGTTCGTTGCTTTCCTGTGGTTGGGCTTTCGGAAGTTCAGTTTCACTGACACTATCCAGGGCGTAGTGGGCATGGGCGCGTCGGCGGATCGCGCGCGGATGCGGAACGAGTTGTCGGAAAACGAAACTGCGCCGCGGGGCGAAAGGGGAGACGCGACGACGAGCGTTGCGGTTGCGCCGAGCATTGAGGAACGATGTCGTTTTATCGGGGTGGATTGTGGTTTGACCGAGCGCGAAACCGAGATATTCGCGATGTTGGCGCGTGGGCGCAACGGGCAATTCGTCATGGACTATTACGTAGTTTCTCGAAACACGGTGAAAAGCCACGTTAAGCATATATATGCCAAATTGGGCGTTCACTCTCAACAAGAGTTGATTGACTTGGTGGAGGATTGGCGCGCGCCAGCGGCACGGCCTTAGCGTTCGAGCAGGAAGCGCTCGACTTCGCGGTTGAATGCTTCGGGGTTCTTGGCTGCCACGAAGTGATCTCCGGGAACGAACGTCAGGCGCGCATCGGGCAGGCTTTTCGCGATCAGCCGCGTGTGGCCCTCCTCGATCATGTCGTCCGTGCCCGCTATCACGAGCGTCGGCACGTCAAGTCTGCTCAACTGCCGCGGATCGATGTTCGGGTCGTTCACCATAAGCCCCAGCATCTCGGCGTTGTCATGCGCCTTTTTGCTCCAGCGGGCAAACAGCGACGCCGCGCGATACCCCAGTTCAATGGGAATCTGCACGGATCGCTTCACGCCGGCTGCGTTCAGGTTCGCGCCGTTCAGGACAAGGCGGTCCACGCGATCCGGATGTGCGAGCGCGAACGTGAGCGCGATGTTGCCGCCGTCCGAGAATCCCAGAACATGGGCGCGTTCGATAGCGTGCGCGTCCATAAATCGCAGCAGGTCGTCGGCGAACTGGCGAATGGTGAACGGGGCGCTCCCTCGCGGCGATCGGCCGTGCCCGCGTGTGTCCAGGGCGATCACGCGAAAGCTGCGCGAGAATCGTTCGATCTGATGCTCGAAGTACGTTGAGTCCTCGCCGTTACCGTGCAGCAAGATGAGCGGCGTGCCGGATCCTTGCTCGCGGTAGTGCAGCTTGACGTCCATGGCACGCCCCTCCTTCGTCCTGCAATCGTTTTGGCGCTCCGCCTATCATAGACTACGCGCGTCGCTTGCGCCCCTTGCTTTGCCATCCGGCTCCCATCCAGCCCCGTCCAACCCCTGCCCGCTCGCACCCGCGCCGCGACCCGAACCCCATTACAGTAGAAACCAGCCTGATCGAGCCATGTTCAAGGGGCTTGGCGGCCCCGGTTGGATTAGCGACCCAGCCAGTCCTTAATCTAATATTGACTTGGCCCTCTGGGCTGCTGGCCGGCCGCCTCCGGATGGCCCTAGTCCCCTGCCTCTCGCGAAGGCCCGGGGGGTGTTGCCACCGGAGGTCGGCCGCCGCGATTCCGGCTGATAGGAACCTGCCGGGCGCATCGCGCGCCACGGCCGAGTAATGTGGTTGCCGAGACGCGGCGAACGGTGCGGCCAGCCGTGTAGAAAGGGTAACACCATGGCCGAGAAGAACGCAACGCTCACGAGCAAGCACGCCGCCTACCTGGGGCTCGACGTCGGAAAGTTCGCCCACTGGGCGTATGCGGTCGACCTCGACGGAGAGGTCCTGCTGAGCAGGCGCGTCGCCAACTCCGAGGGGGAGCTCGACGCGCTGCTGGCCGAGCTTCCCGCAGACACGCTCGTGGTAGTCGACCAGCGCCGCAACATCGGCGCGCTCGCAATCAAGCGCGCGAGGGCGGCGGGAAGGCCCGTCGCCTACCTGCCGGGATCCGCCGAGCACGAGCTCGCCAAGAGCTTCCCCGGGATCGCCAAAACCGACGAGCGGGACGCGCAGGTCATAGCGCGCGCGGCTCTGGGCATGCCCCAGACGCTCCGCCCGGTGCCGGCCGAGGACCCGGCGCTCGACGGCGCCAGGATAATGTCTGCCCAGGTGGCGCAGGTGCAGAAGGACCGCACTGCGTGCGCCAACGCCCTGCACTCGCGCCTGCTCGAGTCGTGCCCGGCATTCGAGGCGGCATGCGAGATGACCGAGCCGTGGTGCGCCGGCATGCTCGCCGAGCTGGGAGGGCCCTGGAACATGCTCGACGCCGGGCGCAAGAGGTTCTGCGCGGCGTCCCGCAAGCACCGCGCCACCCGCGAGCAGCGAGACCGCCTCTGGAACTCGATCTGCGGCGAACGCCCGTCGGAGCAGGCCGTGGCCGCCGAGATGCGCTACGTCAAGCATTTCGCGGGCCGCATCGTGGCAGACAACGAGGCCGAGTCCGAGCTCGAGGACGCGATAGCGGAATCGCTGTCCGACAACGCCGACTTCAAGAACCTGCAGACAATCCCCGGCATCGGGCCGAGGACGGCCATGCAGCTGGTGGTCTCCATCGACATCTCCGAGTTCGGCAGCCACGACAAGCTGGCCAGCTATTGCGGGCTGGCGCCTTCCACCCAGCAATCCGGAACCTCCACCAACTACGACAGGGGGCACCGCGGCGGAAACAAGCCGCTCAAGAACCTGCTGATCTTCTCGTGCAACTCCCTGACCAGGTCGAAGGGCTACTACGGGGAGTATCTAAGGAAATGCCGGGCCAGGGGCATGAAGTACAAGTGCGCGCTCAAGGCCACGGCGAGAAAGAGGATGAAGGTCATCTACGCGGTCATGCGCGACGGGGTGCCGTACTCCGCGTAGCAAGCTCGGGCGCAGGTCGCCGACAACCGCCTCCGCCTTGAAGCCGGGGCGGCGCGTCACCATGCCCGCAGATGGATTCGTCATTGCGGAAATCCCGCCAAATACCTACTTGACGGATTCATAGGAACACCCCCCATCTCGTCCGCACGTCGCCTCCACCCGGCCTCATCCTGCGCGCTTTGCCCCTCCCGTGCGCAGGATCGGTTGTGCTACACTTCGAAGTCATCCTTATCCGAACATGAACAGCGAAAAGGGGACGCGCATGACGTCTTCAGCACGTGATTTCCCTGCGGCGGCTGACGAAGCGGCGGCATCGCCAACCGGCATTGCCGCCGGCCTGCACGTTGCCGAACCCGATCGGAAGTCTTGGCTGGACATAGCCTTCGTCCGCGCAGGCGGCATGTTCAGCGCGCCCACGCTCATGGTCGGCGCCGCTTTGGGCATGGGACTGGCGCTGTCGGGGGCCGCCCTCGCTACGCTGGCGGGGTTTGGATTTATTGTGGCGTATATGTGCTTCGTCAGCATGCAGGCTGCTGACCTGGGTCTTCCTACTGCTTCTTTGGCTGCGCCGGCGCTTGGGCGCGCGGGCGCTCGCTACCTGGTTTCCCTTATCGTGGGCGTGGTGACCATTGGCTGGTTCGGCGTGCAAACGGCGGTATGCGGAGCTTCGCTGTCCCTTATGCTGCTCGATGTGTTCGCCATCGAAGCCCCGGTGTGGGCTTGCTCGGTTGCCTTGGGCGCCCTCATGCTGATCACGGCCGTCATCGGGTTCAACGGCCTGAAATGGTTGAGCTCGGTCGCCGCGCCGCTGCTGGTGCTTATCTGCTTGTACGGTGTGGGAGCTTCCATCGCGCGCGCAGGAAGCTTGGAGCCGCTGTTGGGGTACGTGCCGTTGCCGGCCGACGCCATCGGGTTCATCGCCGGCGTCAACATGGCCGTGGGCTTGTTCGCGTTCGCGGGGGCCACGGCTGGCGACTTCGCTCGATTCGCGCGCACGCGCAAGGATGCCGTGCTCTCATGCGTGGTGGGCGTGATCCCGGCCGCGCTCGTGGCGCTGGTGGCGGGCGCTTCGTTGGCTATCGTCACGGGCGAGTCCGACATTGCCGTCATCATGAACTCGGTAGGCCTTCCGGCAGTGGGCCTGGTGGCGCTCGTGCTGTCGGCGTGGACGGTGAACGCAGGCAACGTGTACTCGGCGGGGTTGGGCTTCGCCGTCATGATGGGCCGTGACGAAGACGGGTCCAAGTGGACCACGGCCGTGTCCGGCGTGCTGGGCATCGTGCTGGCGGTGGGCGGCATTCTGGGGCAGTTCGAGGCGTTTCTCACGGTGCTTTCCGCATGCGGCCCGGCTCTTGCGGGCGTGATGATTGCCGACTACTGGCTCGTGCGCAAAGGCCGCCCTGAAAACGTGCGCGTGCAGGAGGGCTTTTCGACTGCGGGCCTGGCCGGGCTTGCGGTCGGTATAGCGGTCGGCGTGGTGACCGGCGGCACGTTCGCCCTTGTTCCCGGGCTTGAGTTTCTCGACATGCCGTTTTTCATCGGGCCGGTGAACGGCATAGCGGTATCTATGGTGGTTTACGTTGTTGCTTACAAGCTGGCCAAACTTCCCGCATTCCCCGGTACAATTCAACTTATCGTTCATCGCAAGTAGGGGGGTGTTCCTATGAATCCGTCAAGTAGGTATTTGGCGGGATTTCCGCAATGACGAATCCATCTGCGGGCATGGTGACGCGCCGCCCCGGCTTCAAGGCGGAGGCGGTTGTCGGCGACCTGCGCC
>NZ_CAKAKF010000006.1:0-56175 GCF_916618935.1 Paraeggerthella sp. Marseille-Q4926
GCGCAGGTCGCCGACAACCGCCTCCGCCTTGAAGCCGGGGCGGCGCGTCACCATGCCCGCAGATGGATTCGTCATTGCGGAAATCCCGCCAAATACCTACTTGACGGATTCATAGGAACACCCCCCGCTTCGCCTATTTCTCGCAGAGCGCCAGTCGGTCGGCCCTACGCCTTTTCCGTTTCGATCTCAAGCGCACCGGCTCGCTCGCACGAAGCGCACGGGCAGGTCGATCCCACGAACTCGTCGCGACTCGCGCGCGCTTGCTGCTCCTTCTCGACCAGGTTGGCTTTCGCCACGCTGATCATGAGCTTGATGCGGTTGAGCTGGTTCACCTCGGACGCGCCCGGATCGTAGTCCACGGCAACGATGTTGCTTTCGGGATAGCGGCGGCGCAGCTCCTTGATGACGGCGCGACCCACCACGTGGTTCGGCAGGCAGGCGAACGGCTGCGCGCACACCACGTTCGGCGCGCCCGTCTTGATAAGCTCCACCATCTCGGCGGTGAGCAGCCATCCCTCGCCCATCGAGTTGCACAAGCTGAGGATCTCGCTTGCGTACTCGGCCAGCTCGTAGATGTTCGCAGGCGGCTCGAAGCGGCTCGAATCGCGCAGCGCCTTCGTCACCGGAGCACGGAACTTGTCGATGAAGGCAAGGCCGATCCTGCCGCCGAGCGCGCTTTTCGCGCTGCGTCCCAGCGGGTCTTTCTGGAAGATCGACCCCGCTATGCCGAACAGGAAGAACTCGACCAAGCCGGGCACGACCGCTTCGCATCCCTCGCGCTCGATCACGTCGATGACCTGGTTGTTCGCCGTCGGATGGAACTTCACCAAAATCTCGCCCACCACACCGACGCGCGGCTTCGTTCCCTCGCCCTGCAAGGGAAGCGTGTCGAAATCCTCCACGATGCGCCGGGCCGCGCGCTTGAACTCGCTGCGCTTGAGGCCGCGCTTCAGCTGGCCCTTGCACTCGGCCATCCAGTGATCGAACAGGCGGTTCGCGCTGCCCGGCTCCACCTCGTACGGACGCGTGCGATACAGAGCCGTCATAAGCAGGTCGCCGTACAGCACGGCGTACGTGGCTTGAAGCAGCATCTTCGGCGTCACCTTGAAGCCGGGGTTGTCCTCGCCCAAGTCCTTGAACGAAAGCGCGATCACGGGCACATGCGGCAAGCCCACGGATGCAAGCGCCTTGCGGATGAGCGAGATGTAGTTCGTGGCACGGCAGCCGCCGCCGGTTTGGGTGATGACGATGGCAAGCTTGTCCGTGTCGTAGCGCCCGGACATGACCGCCTCCATGATCTGGCCCGTAACCAGAATGGACGGATAGCAAATGTCGTTGTTCACGTACTTGAGGCCCGCATCCACCGCGCCGTGGTCCACCGAGGGAAGCAGCTCGAAGTTGTAGCCCTCCTTGCGGAACACCTCCACCAGCAGGTCGAAGTGAATAGGAGCCATCTGCGGCGCCAGGATGGTGTAGCCCGCATCCTTCATCTCCTGCGTGAACACGGCGCGGGGGAATTCGGTCGTCGCGCCTTCGCGCTGCTTGAAGCTGGCGATGACCTCGGGCGAGGCCTTCTCCGAAAAGCTCTCGGGCACGGTGATGCCCACCGGGCAGGGGCGCGGCTTGCGCAGGGCGTCGGCGCGCTCTTCGGCTTGGTCCTTGAGCGCGGCCAGCAAGCTGCGCACGCGGATGCGCGCGGCGCCCAGGTTCGACACCTCGTCGATCTTGAGCACGGTGTACACCTTGCCCGCACGTTCCAGGATCTCCTGCACCTGATCGGTGGTGAGCGCGTCCAAACCGCAGCCGAAGCTGTTCAGCTGGATAAGATCGAGGTCGGTTCGCTCGGTGGCAACCTTGGCGGCAGCGTACAGGCGCGTGTGGTACATCCACTGATCGACCAGGCGAATCGGGCGTTCGAGCTGCCCCAGATGGGCAATCGAATCTTCAGTCAGCACTGCCAAACCGAAACTGGTCAACAGCTCGGGGATGGCGTGGTTGATCTCCGGGTCGTTATGGTACGGGCGTCCCGCCAGCACGATACCGTGCGTGCCCGTCTGCTCCATCCACGCAAGCGTCTCCTCGCCCTTCGCGCGAATGTCGCGCTTGAACGCCTCGTCTTCGGCCCAAGCGGCCTCCACCGCCGCGTCCACCTCGGCCTGCGTGGGCGCACCCGCCGTGCCCATGAGCTCGGGATGGGTTTCGACCAGTTCCACGAACAGGCGCTTCTTCAGATGCTCCTTCTGATCGTAGGGCAGCCACGGATTGAGGAACGGCACCCCGGACGTGCGCAGATCGTCCACATTGAGACGCAATGCCTCCGAATAGCTGGCAACGATCGGGCAATTGAAGTGGTTGCCCGCACCTTGGTCCTCCTGGCGCTCCCACTTCGAGCACGGGAACCAGATGAAGTCGGGACGCTTGTCCAGCAGGTTCATGATGTGACCGTGCGACATCTTGGCCGGGTAGCACACGCTCTCCGACGGCATGGACTCAATGCCCGATTCGTAGGTCTTCTTCGTGGAAGGATCGCTCAAGACCACCTGGAATCCCAGTTCGGTGAAGAACGTGAACCAGAAGGGATAGTTCTCGTACATGTTGAGCGCGCGCGGGATGCCTACCGAACCGCGCGTGGCCGTTTCGGCGGAAAGCGGCTCGTAGCCGAACAGGCGGTTCGACTTGTACTCGTACAGGTTCGGCACGTTTTTGCTTTCGTCGAACGTCCCGGCACCCTTCTCGCAGCGATTGCCCGTGATGAAGCGACGGCGCTTGCCCGTGCGCTCGTCTACGCCGAAGTCGTTGACGGTCAGCAGGCAGTGGTTCGAGCACGCTTTGCAGCGCACGGTTTTATGCGTGGGGGAAAGCGCGGAAAGCTGCTCGAGCGTGAGCATGGTCGATTCCAGCGCAGCAGGCGCAAGCGCCTCGCCGTCGGCCGAGCTCCACGCCGCAGCCGCCTGACCCCTGCGCTCGCGCTCGGCCATCGCCTCCTGGTACCGGTCGCGCGCAAGCAGAGCCGCGCCGAACGCGCCCATGTTGCCCGCGATGTCGGGACGCACCGCGTTGACTTCGGACAACTGCTCGAACGCGCGCAGCACGGCATCGTTGAGGAACGTGCCGCCCTGCACGATGACCTTCGAGCCCACGTCGTGCGGGTCGCGGATTTTAATGACCTTGAACAGCGCGTTCTTGATGACGGAAATTGCCAAGCCCGCCGCGATGTCGCCGACGGTGGCGCCTTCCTTCTGCGCCTGCTTCACGCGGCTGTTCATGAATACCGTACAACGGCTTCCCAGGTCAACGGGTCGTTTCGCCTCTACAGCAGCCTGCGCGAACTCCGACACGCTCAAGTTCAAGCCCGTAGCGAAGCTTTCGATGAAGCTGCCGCAGCCCGAGCTGCACGCCTCGTTGAGCATGATGTGGTCGATGACGCCGTCCTTCACGCGCAGGCACTTCATGTCCTGCCCGCCGATGTCCAGAATGAACTCCACGCCCGGCAGCATCTCCTGAGCGCCCCTCAGGTGCGCCACCGTTTCGATCTCGCCCGAGTCGAGGCGCAGCGCCTCCAGCAGCAAGTGCTCGCCGTAGCCGGTCACCGTGGCGTGGCCGATGCGCACCAGCGGCTCGCCCGTTTCGGCGTCCACCGGCATGTCGTTGTACAGGTTGGAAAGCGCCGCGCGAGCGCACCCCAGCACGTCGCCCTTGTTGCTGGCGTAATGCGACCACAGAAGCGCGCCGTCTTCCCCGATCAGAACTGCCTTGAACGTGGTCGATCCTGCATCGATGCCCAGATAGGCCGTGCCGTCGTAGGCCATAAGCTGGCCGCGACGCACCACCTCGGCATCGTGGCGGCGCTTGAACTCGCGGTATGCGGACTCGTCGGCGAACAGCGGGTCCAGGCGCACCACCTCGGACCCCTGCATATCGCCAAGATTTTTCAGGCGATCGAGCACGTCGGCCAGCAGCTCGGCCTTCACGGTGTCGCTTGCCGCGCCGGCAATGGCGCAGCCTCCCGCCACGAACAGGTGCGCGTTTTCAGGCACGATGATGTGCTGGTCGTCCAGGTCGAGCGTTTCGTAGAACCGCTTGCGCAGCTCGGGAAGGTACTGCAGGGGGCCGCCCAGAAACGCCACGTGTCCGCGAATGGGACGCCCGCACGCCAAGCCGCTGATGGTCTGCGTGACCACGGACTGGAAGATGGACGCGGCGATGTCCTCCTTGCGCGCGCCTTCGTTCAGCAGGGGCTGGACGTCGGTCTTCGCGAACACGCCGCAACGGCTTGCAATGGGATAGATGGTCGTGTGATTGCGAGCCAGTTCGTTCAAACCGCCGGCGTCGGTGTTGAGCAAGGCGGCCATCTGGTCGATGAACGCGCCGGTACCGCCGGCGCACGTGCCGTTCATGCGCTGCTCGATGCCCTGATCGAAGTAGATGATCTTCGCATCCTCGCCGCCCAGCTCGATGGCCACGTCGGTTTCGGGAATGAAGGTTTCCACCGCAGTCTTGGACGCGATAACCTCCTGCACGAATTCGATTCCCAGCCATTGGGCCAGCAGCAAACCGCCCGACCCGGTGATGGCGATGGTCATGCGCTCGTTCCCGAAATCAGCCGCGGCCTCGCTCAAAACCTCGATGATCGTGGCCCGCACGTCGGCGTGGTGACGGCGGTAGACGGAGAATTTGACGTCGTTCGCCTCGTCCAGGATAGCCAGCTTCACCGTAGTCGAGCCCACGTCGATGCCGATGCGCAGTGCGCTGTTCAGCATGGTCTCGTTCACCATGACGTTCTCCTTCGAAGGGGTTGTTTCGTCGTTTCGGTTCATCGTTTCCACCTACAATACAATCGATTCGCCCGGCTTGATGAAGAACAGCCGAACGGCGATCAGCGCCATGTCCTCCGAGCTTTCCTGCATGCCCGTCTCGATCCAGCGCATGATGACGCCCATGTACGCCGACGCGAAAAACGCCACGTAGTACCGCACGAACGGCTCGGGATCGTTGCGGTAGCGTTCGTGCAGGATGGATTGGATCAGGTTCGTGCAAACCGAGTCCCGCAGGCGCGGCGCAAAGCGCACATCGCCGCCGGGACCCAGGACGGCGTGCAGGAAGTCACCCTGTTCGCGCAGGTAATCGTACAGTTCCACCAGCAGGGGCAGCGGCCGCTTCTTGGTCTTGTGCGTCCAAAGGTAAGGAACCGTAAGGTCTTGCATCTGCTCTTGGAAATGGTCCAGATCGGCTATGACCTCGTTTTCGAGGGTAGCCAGCAAATCGTCTTTGTCCCGAAAATGGTTGTAGAACGTGCCGCGGTTCAGATCGGCTCGCTCGCACAGGTCGTTTACCGTGATGTCGTCGAAATCACGCTCTTCCATAAGCGCGACGATCGCGTCCCGCAGGGCCTTCTTCGACCGCGTAATGCGCCTGTCTTCGCAGGAGGACGCCGAGGCGTCGCCACGCGTTTCTGCCATGGAGACACTCCTTTTAAACAACTCGATCAATAATGAACAGTTTGTTCAATAACGATATTCTATGGCTTCGCGCACGGAAAGGCAACCGGCGCGGTAGGGAGCGTCGGGCGACGTCATCGAAAAACCAAGCGTGCGGCAAGCCCCGCGCGCGTGCCGCTCAAGCATGCGGCACAACCCCGCGCGCACCCGTGCCGCTCAAGAAGCGCTCGCTTCGTCCCGGCCGCATTGTCACCCGCAAGTACCGGAATTCGTTGACACGACAACCGAGCCTCCCCTACCATGCGCATACCGAGCGAACAAACGGAGGGTCGATGGGAACCAAAGAGCAGCTGCTCTGTCTGCTGGAAAGCAATCGAGAACGGTACGTATCGGGAGAGAAGCTTGCCGAGGCCATCGGCGTCAGCCGCAACGCCGTATGGAAGGCGGTCAACGCCCTGCGTGCGGAAGGCTACGAAATAGACGCCGTCACGAACAAGGGCTACGCCCTCTCGCAGGAAAACGACCTGCTCTCGCCCCAAGGCATAGAGCGGTTCCTGCCCCGAGACCACCCGTTCAACCTGATCGTCCGCAAGCTTGTGGACTCGACGAACGACGAAGCGCGCCGCCGCGCAATCGAGGGCGCACCCGAAGGAACCGTCGTGGTGGCCGAGGGGCAGACAGCGGGAAAAGGACGGCGGGGCAAGGAGTTCTTTTCCCCCACCGCAACCGGCATCTACCTGAGCATCGTGCTGCGGCCCGCCCTGCAAGCCGATCGCGCCCAGTACCTGACCACGGCCGCGGCGGTTGCTTGCGCCCAGGCGATCGAGCACGTAGCGGGCAAGCAGGCTTCCATCAAATGGGTGAACGACATCTACTGCAACGGAAAGAAGGTGGCCGGCATCCTGACGGAAGGCGCCGTGGACATGGAGTCGGGCTGCTTCGACCATGCCGTGCTGGGCATCGGGGTGAACGTGAAGCCGCCCGCGGAAGGATTTCCCGCCCCCCTTGGCGACATTGCGGGATCCGTCTGCGACGCCGACGAAAAAGCCCTGCGCAACCGGCTGGTGGCGGAAGTGCTCGATCGGTTCTGGGACTTGTACCGGCATCTACCCGACCGTTCGTTCTACGACGAGTATCGCCGCCGCTGCTTTCTGCTGGGCGAGCCCATCGTGATCACGCGCGACGAGTCGCGCGTGCGCGCGCGGGCCGTCGACTTGACCGAGGATTTCAAACTGGTGGTAGAGCTTCCGGACAAAACGCGCCTGGAGCTCCCGTACGGGGAAGTGAGCACCGCCCATGCCTAAGCAAGCAGCCGAAGCATCAACCCGCCCGAGCCTGGCGAACAACACGAAAGCCCGCACGCGGTCGCTTGTGCTGTGCGCGCTGTTCTGCGCCTTCATCGCGGTAGGAGCCTTCGTGAAGGTGCCGGTTCCCGTGGTGTCGTTCACCTTGCAATTCCTGTTCACCACCATAGCCGGCCTGTTGCTCGGCCCGCGCTGGGGAACGCTGAGCGTGGCGGCTTACGTTGCGCTCGGACTGATCGGCCTGCCCATCTTCGCGTCCGGCGGAGGCATCGGGTATCTGGCGCAGCCGAGCTTCGGCTATCTGATCGGCTTTTGCGCGGGCACGTACCTCACAGCGCGCATCGCGTGGGCGACGCCGCGACCCTCCATGAAGCGCTTGCTTGCCGCATGCTTCGCCGGGCTGGGCGTGGTCTACCTGATCGGCATGGTCTACTTCTACCTGATCAGCAACTTCGTCATAGGAGCCCCCATCGCGCTCGGGCCCCTTGTGCTGTACTGCTTCGTGCTTGCCGTGCCGGGCGACATCGCGCTGTGCTTCGCCAGCGCCGCGCTTGCCAAGCGCCTGCTGCCCCTGATAAGCCAAAAGCAGGGCCGCGCATGAGCGCCTTCGACCGCAACCCCATCGCCCGATGCGAACGCATCGCCGTCGAAGGCGGCGACCTCAGCCGCGACGATTTGATGGCGCTTGCCGCCGAGCCGCTGACCGACCTTGCCGCGGCCGCGAACCGCATCCGCCAAGCGCGTTGCGGCGACGACTTCGACCTGTGCAGCATCGTCAACGCCAAAAGCGGACGCTGCCCGGAGAACTGCGCGTACTGCGCCCAATCGGCCCACTGGAACGTCTCCGTTCAGGAGTACCCCTTCCAAAGCGTGGACGCCATCGTGGACCAGGCGAAGCGCGACGTCGAAGCCGGCGTGCAAAGGTTCTCGCTCGTCTCATCCGGCCAAAAGCTGTCCCCGCGCGAAGTCGAGCAAGCTGCAAACGCCATATCCGCCGTCAAACGCGCGACAGGCGTTTCCGTGTGCGCCTCGCTCGGCCTGCTTTCGCAGGAGGATTTCGCCATGCTGGCGCAAGCCGGGCTTGAGCGCGTGCACAACAACCTGGAAACCTCGCGCGCGTTCTTTCCCCATATATGCACGTCGCACGGCTACGATGACAAGCTGCACGCGATACAAGCCGCGCGCGACGCCGGGCTGGAAGTGTGCAGCGGCGGCATCATCGGGCTGGGGGAAAGCCGGAGCGACCGCATCGACCTGGCGCTCGAACTGCGCGCGATCGGCCCCGACTCCGTGCCCATCAACGTGCTGAACCCCATTCCCGGCACGCCGCTGGCAAACATGCCGCCGCTCGGGCACGACGAGGTGCTGCGCACGGTGGCGTTGTTCCGGTTCGCCATGCCCGGCACGTCGCTGCGGCTTGCCGGCGGGCGCGCGCTCTTGCGCGAGGCGGGTCGCGACTGCCTGAGCGCGGGCGCGAACGCCCTCATATCGGGGGACATGCTGACCACGGGCGGGTTCACCGTCCTTTCCGATCGGGCGATGGCCGCTTCCGCCGGGTTCTTTGTGCCCGACCCCATCATCTGACGCACCCCGGAGCGCACCGCCCCGCGCGCGTCGAGCAACCTTCAACCAGAGACGAGGAACTGCATGGATACGACATCGCGCGGCCTGTTCGTCACCGCGACCGGAACCGACGTCGGCAAAACCTACGTGAGCGCCCTCATTTTGAAGCAGCTGCGCGAAGCGGGATACGACGCCGGTTACTACAAAGCCGCCATCAGCGGCATCGAAACGGACGACCAGGGGGCTATCTCGAGCGATGCCTCGTACGTCGCCCGAGTTGCCGGGTTGGACGAGCCCCACGAGCGCTTGGTCTCCTACACGTACCGAACGGCGGTATCGCCCCATCTTGCTGCGCGGCTGGAGGGAAACCCCGTTGACCTGGACGTCGTCCAACGCGACTACGACCGCGCTCGCACCCGGCACGAGCTGGTGCTGGTGGAGGGAAGCGGCGGCATCGTCTGCCCGCTGCGCTGGGACGGCAAGCGCCGCCTCATGCTGGAGGACGTGGTGCTGAAGCTGGGCCTGGGAACCGTCGTGGTCGCCGACGCAGGACTGGGCACGCTGAACGCCCTTGCCACCACAACCCTCTACCTTGCCCAACGCGGCATCGCTTGCCACGGCATCCTGCTCAACAACTACGAAGCCGGTAACCCCCTGCACGAAGACAACCGGCTGATGGCGCGCGAGTTGACCGGGATTCCCACGATCGCTTGCATCCCGCCAGGCGCGCAGGATCTCGACTGCAGCGCTCACTATCTGGCAAGCCTGTTCAACTGACCCGCCGTCGCGCGCGGCAGATCGCGCGGCGCACCCCGCCCGCACCGACCCCGGAAAGGAATCCGCATGGCAACTTGGCAAGAGCGCGACCTCGCGCACATCTGGCACCCCTGCTCCCAAATGAAAGATTACGAGGACTTCCCTCCCATCATCATCGAGCGCGGAGAAGGCGTGCGCCTCTTCGACATCGAGGGGAAGGACTACATCGACATCATCAGCTCGTGGTGGTGCAACACGCTGGGGCATTGCAATCCCGCCATCGCCGAAGCCGTCGCCCGGCAGGCGAAGAAGCTCGACCACGTGCTGTTCGCCAACTTCTCCCACGAGGGCATCATTCAGCTTGCCGAAGAGCTGGCCGCCATCATGCCGGAAGGGCTGGACAAGTTCTGCTTCTCGGACAACGGTTCCACATCGGTGGAGTGCGCCCTCAAGATGAGCTTCCAGTACCACCTGCAAACGGGCCACCCGGAAAAGCAACGGTTCATGTGCTTCTCCGAGGGATACCACGGCGAAACCCTGGGCGCGCTGTCCGTATGCGCCGATGCCACGTACGCGGGCATGTACGCGCCGCTCATGCACCGGTCACACGTCATCGAAGCGCCCGACTGCTACCGCTGCGCTTATGGCTGCACGCGCGACACGTGCAGCTGCGCCTGCTTCGAACATGCCGAGCAACAGTTCGAGCGGCACGGGCACGAAACGTGCGCCGTCATCGTCGAGCCGCTTCTGCAGGGAAGCGCCGGAATGCGCATGTACCCGCCGCTGTACTTGGAAAAGCTGCGAGCGCTGTGCGACCGGCACAACGTGCACCTCATCGCCGACGAAGTGGCCACCGGCTTCGGTCGCACCGGCACCATGTTCGCCTTCGACCAGGCAAGCGCCTCCCCCGACATGCTGTGCACCTCCAAGAACCTGACCGGGGGTTTTCTTCCCATGGCGGTAACGGCCGTGACCGACGACATCTACCGAGCCTTCTACGCCGACTACTCCGAAGGCAAGGCGTTCATGCACAGCCACACCTACGCCGGAAACCCCATCGCGGCAGCGGCGGCTTTGGCGGTGCAACGCATCATGCGCGAGGATCGCGTGCTCGAGCAGGCCGCTGTCAGGGCGGACCATCTGCAAAGGCGGCTGACCGAGGCGTTCGGCGAACACCCCCATGTGGGAGAGATCCGTCGCTTGGGGATGATCCACGCGCTTGAGCTGGTAGTCGATCGCGACACCAAGGAGGGTTTCGACCCGCGCGATCGCATGGGGTACCGGATCTACCGCCAAGCGCTCGATCGCGGCCTGATGCTGCGGCCCCTGGGCAACGTCGTGTACTTCAACCCGGCGCTGACCATCACCGAAGACGAGCTCGACTGCGCCGTGGAGCGCGCTCGCGGAGCCATCGGCGCCGTGCTGGGGTAAAGCCGGGGCGAAGCGCTCGCGCCGTGCCGGGAAGCTCATTGTCGATCCTAAAACACGTTTTTGGGCCCAAAAACGTGTTTTAGGATCGACAATGCCCGCACACCCGCATCGGGATGCGCATGGGGGCAAAGCGCCCCTTTGCGCATGGCGTTGCGGAAGCGTCGGGGGCGGACCCGGGCAGAGCGCCCCCGCACTACCCCGCATCGCCCTGCACTCCCCCGCATTACCGAGTTGCGCACGAAAAACCGCCTTCGCTGGCAGGTTTTTACGGTTTGGGGTCGTCGAGTCGGGCATCGTTTTCATCGTTGCTTGGCCCGATTTTCGTTTTGCCTGGTCACGGCGTTGCATAGTCGAAGCATGCTGTCGCGGTCGCTTGATCCGGCAGATCAAACGACCCCAAACCGTAAAAACCTGCCAGCGGAAGCGGTTTTGCGCGCGCAATTTCGTCACGTCGGCAGCGTCCCCCCGTCTCGCCCGGCATCCCGCCCTATAATTTGCTAGACTGTACCGATACCCAAACGCCAGAGAGAAAGACAGGACGCCATGCAGATCACGCCGGCAGAAATCGCCGAGACGCTTGCGATGGTGAGCAAGCAGCACCTGGACATCCGAACCATCACGCTGGGCCTGAACCTGCGCGGTTGCACCGACGCCGACATCGACGTTATGGCCCGCAAGGTCTACGACCGCATGACCAGCGCCGCCGAACGGCTGGTTCCCACCGCCGAACAGCTGGAGCGCGAGTACGGCATCCCCATCGTGAACAAGCGCATCTCCGTCACGCCTATCGCCGAAATCTGCGCAGCTACCAACGCAACCGACTTCACGCCCATCGCCGTTGCCATGGACAAAGCCGGCAAGGAAGTGGGCGTCGACTTCGTGGGCGGCTTCAGCGCGCTCGTGCACAAGGGAGCCTCGAAAGCCGACAACACGCTGATGGAGTCGATCCCCCACGCGTTGGCCGCAACCGACAACGTATGCTCGAGCGTGAACGTGGGATCCACGCGCGCGGGCATCAACATGGACGCCGCCTTCAAGATGGCCGGCATCGTGAAGCAGACGGCCGAAGCCACGGCCGACCGCCAGTGTATCGGCGCAGGCAAGCTGGTGGTATTCTGCAACGCCGTGGAGGACAACCCCTTCATGGCCGGCGCGTTCCACGGATCAGGCGAGGCCGACGCCGTGGTGAACGTGGGCGTATCGGGACCCGGTGTGGTGCGCGCCGTGCTGGCCGATCTGCCAAAAGACGCCGACATCACGTCGGTTGCCGAAGCCATCAAGGCTACCGCGTTCAAGATCACGCGCGCGGGCGAGCTGATGGCGCGCGAAGCATCGCGCCGCTTGGGCGTGCAGCAGGGCATCCTGGATCTTTCGCTGGCCCCTACGCCGGCCGAAGGCGATTCGGTGGCGGAAATTCTGGAAGCCATCGGCGTTGGCCAGTGCGGCGGTCCGGGGACCACGGCCGCGCTCGCCATGCTCAACGACGCCGTGAAGAAGGGCGGCGTCATGGCGTCGTCATCGGTCGGCGGCCTGTCCGGCGCGTTCATTCCCGTGTCCGAGGATGCCGGCATGATTCGCGCGGCGGAATCCGGCGCCCTGTCCCTGGAGAAGCTCGAGGCCATGACCTGCGTATGCTCGGTGGGCCTGGACATGATCGCGGTGCCCGGCGACACCAGCGTCGAGACCATCTTCGGCATCATCGCCGACGAATGCGCTATCGGCATGATCAACAACAAGACCACCGCCGTGCGCGTTATCCCCGCAATCGGCAAGCAGGTAGGCGACCAGCTGGACTTCGGCGGCCTGCTGGGCTACGCGCCCGTCATGCCGGTCAACCAGCATGCAGGCACGGTGTTCGCTCATCGCGGCGGCCGCATGCCCGCGCCGATCAACTCGCTGAAAAACTAGCGCGCTTCCCGGAGGCGGTCACGGGCCGCCTCCCGCACCATTATGGGCGCGAATCGACCCAGCAAAGCCCTGCCGAACGCGCCGGGCGCACCGAAAAGGGGCTGCATCACGTTTGATGCAGCCCCTTCGTTTGAAACCGGTTGGACAATGCGCTAGTCGCGCGTGAGCTTGCGATGGATGCGATGCGGCTTCGCGGCCTCTTCGCCCAAGCGCTCCACCTTGTTCTTCTGGTAGGACTCGAAGTTGCCCTCGAACCAGAACCAGTTGCCAGGATTCTCGTCGGTGCCCTCCCATGCCAGGATGTGCGTGGCAACGCGGTCCAGGAACATGCGGTCGTGGCTGACCACCACGGCGCAACCCGGGAACGCCAACAGCGCCTCTTCCAAGCACTCGAGCGTTTCGACGTCCAGATCGTTGGTCGGCTCGTCCAAAAGCAGCAGGTTGCCGCCCTCTTTCAGCGTGAGCGCCAGGTTCAAGCGGTTGCGCTCGCCGCCGGACAGCACGCCCGTGGGCTTCTGCTGGTCGGAACCCTTGAAGCCGAAGCTGGCCACGTACGCGCGCGTCGGGATTTCGGTCTCGCCCACGCGAATGTAATCGGTGCCGCCGGACACGGCCTCCCACACGTTCGCCTTCGGGTCGAGGCCCGCGCGGTTCTGGTCGACGTAGGAGATCTTCACCGTCTCGCCGATGTCGAGCGAACCCGAAGTTAGCTCCTCCAAGCCCACGATCGCCTTGAACAGCGTGGTTTTGCCCACGCCGTTCGGGCCGATCACGCCCACGATGCCGTTGCGCGGCAGCTCGAAGGACAAGTCGTCGATCAGCACACGGTCCCCGAATGCCTTGTGCAGATGCTCGGCCACGAGCACCTTCGACCCCAGGCGCGGGCCCACGGGAATCTGGATGTCGGTGAAGTCGAGTTTCTTCGATGCGGCAGCTTCAGCGGCCATCTGCTCGTAGCGCTCAAGACGGGCCTTGCTCTTCGCCTGACGAGCCTTCGGGCTGGAACGAACCCATTCGAGCTCGGACTGCAAGCGCTTCGCCATTTTTGCATCGCGCTGGCCCTGGGCCTCCAGGCGCGCGGCCTTCGTCTCCAGGTACGTGGAGTAATTGCCCTTGTACGGGAACAAGCTGCCGCGGTCAACCTCGCAGATCCACTCGGCCACGTTGTCCAGGAAGTAGCGGTCGTGCGTGACGGCCAGAACAGCGCCCTGGTAGTTCTTGAGGAAACGCTCCAGCCACAGCACGGATTCGGCGTCCAAGTGGTTGGTCGGCTCGTCCAAAAGCAACAGGTCGGGAGCCTCGAGCAGCAGGCGGCACAGCGCCACGCGACGGCGCTCGCCGCCGGACAGCACGTTCACCGGCATGTCGGGATCGGGGCACTGCAGCGCGTCCATGGCCTGGGATAGCTGGCTGTCCAGATCCCAGCCGTTCGCCGCATCGATGGCGTCCTGAAGCTCGCCCATCTCCGCCATGAGCGCATCGAAGTCGGCATCGGGCTCGCCCATGAGTTCGCCGATCCTGTTGAAGCGATCGATCTTCGCCTTGACCTCGCCGAACGCCAGCTCGATATTCTCCAGGACGGTCTTGTCCTCATCGAGCGGCGGCTCCTGCTGCAGAATGCCCACCGTGTAACCGGGAGAGAGACGCGCCTCGCCGTTCGAGACCTCCTCAAGACCGGCCATCAGCTTGAGCAGCGTCGACTTGCCCATGCCGTTGGGGCCCACCACGCCAATCTTGGCGCCGGGATAGAACGACAGCGACACGTCGTCCAAGATGACCTTGTCGCCATGCGCCTTGCGCGCCTTGTACATTTGATAAATGAATTCCGCCACGGATGCTCCTTGTTCTCAATTTCGCGCAGGTCGCCGCTCATAGCCGCGCCTGCACAACTGCATCGGCCTATTGTCGCATATTTGGACAAGAAGGGGTCATACGAGGCGTGCTTCCCGAAAACGAGCATCGATCGTAGGGCACTTCACGCACGCAAAACGATTGCACGGTTTTCCTGCACAATTCAAGCAGGTCAACGGCAACGCCGCCGCACCCCCTCGTTTTGCAGGGGAGCCACATTGCCGCGCAAAACACCGCACTTGGGGTGTGCCGCGCAAAAGCCTCTTTTTCTAGGATCTTCTTCAGCACATGCGCAACAGCCGTTGCGTATGAATCGAACCAAGGAGGATTCGCATGGGAGAAACAAGCAGTCTTGCAAACCAGAGTCGTCGCACATTTCTCAAGACCGCAGGCGTGGCGCTTGCAGGCGCCGCAGGCCTTAGCATCGTCGGATGCGCACCGCAGGGAGCATCGAACAGTTCGGATAAGGGCTCGACAGCCAAAGGCTCCGACACAAAATGGGACGAAGAGTTCGACGTAGTGGTTGTTGGCGCTGGATGCGCAGGCCAAGCCGCCGCAATCACGGTTGCCCTCGAAGGAAACGGCGCGACATGCCTACTAGCCGAAAAAGGCACCATGCCGGGCGGCAACAGCCCTTTCTGCAAAGGGACCATCGTTTACACAAACGACGAAAACGCGTTCAACCAGTACATGCTCGAAATGCGCGGCAGCGAAGGAACCACGCCTGACGATGTAATTGCGGCCTATGCCAAGGGGGCTGCCGAAAATTACGACTGGGTATTCAACACTTTGGGAGGAGCGCTGGAAGAAGCGTCCATCATCCCGCCCAGCACAAAGGACGACCCCTTGGCCCCTACGCCCGAATGGCCTGAGTTCGAACACTGCTATTCATTGGGAAAACTCACGATAGCCGGCAAGAAAGACGTTGAAATCAAAGGCGCGAAGCATATTACCAAGCTGCTCGACAGCATCATAACCAGCCATGCTGACGTTATCGAATACCGCACCGAAGCCCCGCTCAGCGAGCTCGTGCAAGACCCGGCCACGAAAGAGATCCTCGGCGCCGTCATTGGTGGCAAAAACGTGAAGGCAAACAAGGGCGTCATCATGTGCACAGGAGGCTTCGAGGCAAACCCCACCATGCGCCAAGACTTCATTGGACAAGGAGCCGCGCACCCCGCCATCGAAGACTTGAACACCGGAGACGGGCATAAGGCGTGCATGAAAATCGGTGCGGATTTTTGGCACATGGAACATGTTGCGGGCTTCTGGATGGCCGGACGGGATTTGGCGAACACGAAGTTCACGAACAACCAGATCATTTCGCCGTGCCCGAAGCAATTCGGCATCACGGTGGGAGCAAACGGACGTCGCTACTATATGGATTGGGATGGCTATAGCAACAAGTCGGATATCGCGTACAGGGACAACGTATCCCTAGCCGTTGGAAGTCGCCATGGCCACATGCAAATCGGCGGCGAATGGCCTCACCTCGCCCAGCCAAGCAAAGCATGGTTCGTATTCGACCAGCAAGGTCTGGAGGCGGGAGCCATACCTGCTTCCACCACGTCCGACCCGGTTGCAGACAAGCTCGCCTATTCCGCAAGCAGCATCGAGGAACTAGCCAACCAGATGGGCGTTCCCGCAAGCGAGTTAAAAACCACGGTAGACCAATGGAACGAATGCTGCACAAACGGCGCCGACATCTTCTTCCATCGACCAGCAAAGACCCTCTCCCCCATCTCCACCCCTCCGTTTTACGCGCAGTTATGCTGTCCCGCATTCCTCAACACCGACGGTGGACCCGTTCGCAATGCCAAAGCAGAAATCCTCGATCCGGATGGAACCCCCATTCCGCACCTGTACTCTGCGGGCGAATTCGGCTCCATTTGGAGCGGCGTGTACCAAGGTGGCGGCAATGTCGCGGAGTGCCTGATCTTCGGGCGCATCGCAGCCCGCTCCGCTATTGCAGGCTGACGACACATCGACAGGCCGCTCAACAAGATTGATCCCTCCAACGAAAGCCCGTGGCATAAGAAACCCCTAAAGTCGTGACCGATTTTATTAAATCTGGTCTAACTTTAGGGGTTCACTTCAAACGCCGGGATTTCACGAGATGCCCGAACATGCGAAACCAGGCGGCAAGAAGCCAGGGACGCAAGGCGCCAATCGGTCATTTTTTCATGAAGTCAATAAGATCCTGCTTCGAATGAACGTCAAGCTTCTGATAGATGTTCTTCACATAGCTACGAACGGTATTATCCGAAAGGTATAATTCCCCGGCGATGTAAGACGAACTGCGCCCCTCCGCAAGAAAGGAAAGGACTTCGATCTCACGCTTGGTCAAGCCGTACTGCTCGCGCACCTGCATCAAGCGATCCGATTCGTCGGGAACGCGCACGTCCCCATTTGCAAGCGCAGAGAATACGGGGCACTCCTCCCGAGTGGACGGAGCTCCCCCATCCAAGCAATCCTCCGCAAACAGCGGCCTTGTCCGCGGAATGGCATCCGTCAGCAGGAAACCCACGCTCATAGCAAGCAGGCAAATCATCCCCGCAATCACCAGCATCTGCTCGAATCCTCCGTGGTTTCCTATCCCCAACATGACCAATCGCCCGCTCTCGCGAAAAAACAGATGAAGGAACCAAAAGAAACCTACGACCAGGTACGGTGGCAAAGCACGATGACGCGCAACATCGTACGAGGTGAACCAAAGAAAGCCCACCTGGAACAAATTCGTGACAGCAATGAGCGTAGCTCCGATTTGACCGGTAAACGGATCAAGCGTGGACAACATGATTACGCCCACCGCGAGAGCGGCAAGCTGCGCCTGCCATAAAACCGAAAATCGCAGGCGTCGGCCTTTGACGAGCGCCCACCACATAACGCCAAGCGCCGCAGCCGTCACACCCACGTGTTGCACTAGCTGAAACGAAGGCGAGAGCTTGATTGATTCCCCGAACGGAAAACCTCGCGACACGCCAAGCACGAAACTGAACAAGGCGATGCCCACAATCAAACGCACGAGAGTTGAACGAGGCTCGTGCGCGTACACGTCATCCGGCGACGGAGTAACGATTCCGCACGCCTCGCGTGCATCAAGCACCTTCTGAGCCTGAAGATACATGACCAGAATGACCACCGGCAAAAGCATGCTTATGAAAAACGCAGTCTTCGCCTCCACGTAGCCTATGAAAATGCCTATGACAGTGGAAATGGCCAACGACCCTAACGCGACCAGCAACGCCTCGCGCAGGCCAAGGCGTACGTAGAAATTGATCCACATGCCGCCGCCCCAAGTCAAACCGATCCCGGAGCAAATCGCCGCAACCAAGGTAAACGGAAGATCGGGCATAAGCGATTGCACGAAAAACAACAAGCTGCCCAACGTCATCAACAAGATCGACGTCCAGCCGAGCATCGTTTGCATTCGATGAGAGAACGGCTTTCGAAGCGCGATTGCTCCCAGCGCCACGATGCACGCGCAGCGCGCAAAGTTGATCTCAACAGTGGTTAACCCGGAATCAACCCAAATGTAGCGAGCATACAAAATGCATTGTATCCAAACGAGTACTAAACTGGTTCCAAAAAACGACGGGGAAAGGCGCTCTTGACATGCGCCCGAAAAGCTTCTCGCAGAGAACAGCTCCGTCATGCACCAGACCCTTCGAATACCGCGCGCACCAAATACTCCACGTTGCCTTCCGGGCCCGTGATGGGAGACTCCACCACGCCCGTCGCGTCGAACCCGGCATCCTCGAGCGCCTCGCGTACCTCGGCCACCGTGCGCTCGCGCACGGCCGCATCGCGCACCACGCCGCCTTCCGTTTCGCCCGCGCGCGACTCGAACTGAGGCTTCACCAAGCCGATGAAGATAGACCCCGGATGCGAAAGCCGCGCGAACACGGGTGCAAGCTGCGCCAACCCGATGAAGCTGAGATCGGCCACTAGCATGTCGAACGGAGCGCCCAGACTGCCCGGATCGGCAAGCTTGATGTTCGTCCGCTCGAACACGCTTACGCGCGGGTCTTGCCTCAGCTTCCAGGCAAGCTGCCCGTAGTTGACGTCCACGCACGCCACAGAGGCCGCGCCCGCCTGCAGCAAGCAATCGCTGAACCCGCCGGTCGACGAGCCGATGTCGATGCAGCGCATGCCGGACGCGCTCTGCCCGAACGCGTCGAGCGCGCCTTGCAGCTTATGCCCGCCGCGCGAAACGAAGCGCTTGCGATTCTTCACCACCACGTCGGCGTCCGGCGAAACCTTCACGGCCGCGCTGGTTGCGTACACGTCGTCCACCTTCACCTCATGCGCCAGCACCGCACGCAACACGGCGTCCGCATGGGGAAAATAGCCCTGCTCCACCAGGAGCGTATCCAATCGAATTTTTTTCATGGGGCACAGTATAAAGCTTCACTCGCAAAGATTGAAACAAAGCGCGGAGTCAGGCAACCTGCCCGGCGCACGCAACCCGATTCTTCCCCTCGCCCTTCGAACGATACAGCGCCTGATCGGCCGCCTGGTACAGCGAAGCGAAATCGGTTCCCGAATCCGGACAGTACGCCACCCCCACGCTCACGCTTGTTCCCGTGGCTTCTTCGTGACCTTTCCGAACGTTCTCCACGAACCGCTGAGCAAGAGCAACCCCTTCCTCCCGCGACGCAAGCTTCGAGAAGAACACGACGAACTCGTCGCCGCCCAGCCGGCACAGCACGTCGCCGGGCCGCAATTCGCGCTCGATCGCCTGCGTGACGCTGAGCAGGACGCCATCGCCCACGCTATGCCCGTGCGTGTCGTTCACCTGCTTGAAGTCGTCAATGTCCACCATGGCAAGCGCCGACAGCACGCCTTCTTCACGAGCCTCGAGCAGCCACTCGATCAGGCTTTCCCCCGAACGACGGTTGAGCACCCCCGTCAGCGAATCGATAGTGCTGAGCTTCTCGAATTCCGCCCTGGTCACCACATCGTTCAGCTTGACCCGCATGAACGCCGCGTTTATCGCAATGCCCATGAAGCAAAACGATACGCTGTTCCTCACATCGGCCAACGCCAATTCCGGGCTTTTGAACATCGTGGCCAAAAAGCAGAACAAAGCCGTTGCGGCTCCGATGAAAAGAGCGATGCGCCACGGCCGATCAAGCACGAACAAAGGCAGCATCACCATGAACATGATGAACGTGATAGCCGCCGATTCGGTATCCCATACGGTTCCCATGAGCATGAACAAAAGCAACATCAGGCCCAAGAACGCGTAGTACGCAACCAGCACGATATCCAGGCGGCGGGCAAGAACGGTTCGCGTGCTCACGCAGCCCACGACGGAAAGCGCCGCAAGCGCATACGCGCCCGCGCCTTTGAATCCGAACGAGGCGTCAATAAGCTCCAGGAGCACGGCGCCGAACGATACGATCAAGCAGCCGAGGCACAAGCCCTTCATCATGGACAGATTCTGCTCACGCACGGCCTCGCGATAGTCCGAGAACTCAGGAGGGTTCACCAATGCCCGCACCCAACCCACCAGCATGGCCCCTCCTTCTTCGCGAATATGTCCGATGCGTTAGCTTACCTTAAAAGATCCGCACGAATCCGAAAGGGCACGTTTGTTTCGGCACCGAAACCAACCACCTGGCGAAATGCAGGAGCGTCCGAACGCAGCGCGGCAAGCGAGCGCAAGTTCATCCCGCGCCGCGTCCTCGATGCGTTGCGCCGAACGCGCCTTCCCGCAAGCGGACAACGGCGAAGCGAGGCGAACGAAGCGAAGGGGCAAGACGAAGGGGCAAGACGAAGAAATGCACCCCTGCCCTACCCCTTTCCCTTCATTTCGCAACGACGGCCGCCCAAGCAGGCGGCCGTCGAATAAGAGCTTTGCCATATGGGCTTTACGGCAGAAGCAGCTGCGCGATCTGCACCGCATTGAGGGCCGCGCCCTTGCGAATCTGATCGGCGACCACCCAGAACGCCAGGCCGTGCTCAACCGTGGGATCCTTGCGCAAGCGGCCAACGTAGGTGTCGTTGGTCCCCGCCAGAAGGCCCGGCATAGGATACGTGTTGGTAGCGCCGTCGTCCATGACGGTGATGCCCTCGAACGCTTCGAGCGCTTCGCGCGCAGCCTCCACGCTCACCTCGTCGGCGAATTCCACGTTCACCGACTCGGCATGGCAGCGCAGCACGGGCACGCGCACGCACGTAGGCGCGACCTTGACGTTTTGGTCGCCCATGATCTTCTGCGTCTCGACGACCATCTTCCACTCTTCCTTGGTGTAGTCATCGTCCATGAACACGTCGATGTGGGGAATGCAGTTGAACGCGATGCGATGCTGAAACACCTCGACCGTCAGATCCTCGGAAGGCGTGCCGCCCAGGAAGTCCTTCGTCTGACTGTACAGCTCCTCCATGGCCGGCGCGCCGCCGCCGCTGGCCGCCTGGTACGTAGACACCACCACGCGCGTGATCGGCGACAGGTCGTACAGGGGCTTGAGCGCCACCACCATCTGGATGGTGGAGCAGTTCGGGTTCGCGATCACGCCGTTGTGCCAAGCCACGTCGGCAGGGTTCACCTCGGGCACCACCAGCGGCACGTCCTCGTCCATGCGAAACGCGCTGGAGTTATCGATCATCACGGCGCCAGCATCCACTACGGCTTGGCGCATTTGCTTGGACATGCCAGCTCCGCAGCTGAACAGCGCGATATCCACGCCCTGGAACGACTCGGGAGTCATCTCCTGCACGATCAGGTCGCCCGCCGGCACCTGTCCGCAGCCCAAGAACGGCAAAGCCTTGCCTGCCGAACGGGCGGACGCCAACGCGCGCACTTCGCTCGCGGGAAAGTCCAGGTCATGCAGCACCTGCAAGAACTCGGCGCCCACGGCGCCCGTTGCTCCTGCAATAGCCACCACCGGGTTCGCCGGTATTTCCTTCGTCCAAGCCATCGGTAATCTCCCTTTCCCCTTGTTTCCAGGTTGACGTTCAGGTTGCATGCGTGTCTCTGCCGTTTGCGCGCGCCGCCCAGGTTGAAGCGGGGCTCCAGGTTGGCGCAGTCAGTCAGCGAGAGGGGTTGCGTCGTTCTGCCGAACGACGCAACCTTTATCGACCCTTGTTCATCTTCGCAGCGATTTCTTCGGCGCTCAGCTGCGTTTCCTCGAACACGCTATCGGAATCCAGGTCAAACGCCGTATGCAGGCAGCGCACGGCCTGCGCGGTCTGCGCGCCGTCCACCACCACGGACAAGCGGATAGGCGATGTGGAAATGGCCAGGATGTTGATCTGGTTCTCGCCAAGCGTTTGGAACGCCTTTGCGGCCACGCCGGGCGACGACTTCATGCCCGTTCCCACCAAGCTCACCTTCGCAATATCCTCGTCAACATCGTACTCACGCGCGTTGATATCCGGCAGGATGCGCTCCACCGTTTCGCACGCACGCTGCTGATCGGCGCCCGGACACGTAAAGCTGATGTCGGTGATGCCGTCAAGCGAGATGTTCTGGATGATCATGTCCACGCTCACGTTGTTGCCCGCCAGCGCCGAGAACACCTTCGCAGCCACGCCGGTCATATCGGGCACGCCGCGAATCGTGAATTTCACCTCGGACGTGTCGTGAGCTACGCCGGTGATGACGGCTTCCTCCATCATGTCGGTATCCTCCTTGATATAGGTGCCTTCGGCATCAGAGAACGCCGAACGGGAATGAATGACCACCTGGTATTTGCGCGCGAACTCCACGGCGCGCATCTGCAGCACGCCCGCGCCCGAGCTGGAAAGCTCCAGCATGTCGTCGTAGCTGATAACGTCGAGCTTCTGCGCGCGCGGGCACACGCGCGGGTCAGCCGTGTACACGCCGTCCACGTCCGAATAGATCTCGCACACATCGGCCCCGAGGCCGTGCGCCACCGCCACCGCCGTGGTGTCCGACCCACCGCGGCCGAGCGTGGTAATGTCGCCGTTCGCGTCGATGCCCTGGAATCCGGCCACCACCGCGATCATGCCGTTGCGAACCGCATCCATGATGCGCTCGTTGTGCACCTTCACGATTTTGGCCTTTGCGTGCGTTCCGTCCGTCTCGATGCCGGCCTGGCGTCCGGTGAAGCTCATGGCCTTGTAGCCGCGCGCCTCGATGGCCATGGCCAGAAGCGTCATGGAAACCTGCTCTCCCGTGGACAGCAGGCGATCCATCTCGCGAGCAGGCGGATTGTCGTTGAGCGAGGCGGCTAAGCCTACCAGCTCGTCGGTCGTCTTGCCCATAGCGGACACAACGGCCACGACGTCATGCCCTGCCTGCTTCTTCGCGATGAGCTTTTTCGCAACCATCTGGATGCGCTCAGGCGAAGCGACGGACGTGCCCCCGAATTTGCATACGATTAACGACATGGTGTTCTTTCTCGTTGCGATGGTCCAATCGGCTCATCACTATACCAAACAACCCGAGGTTGCGCCTGCGGAAAGCCCGCCGCCTGGCATCATTTTCACCGCGAAAGCGCGGCACCGAACCACCGCAGATACGCACGCGGCCGTATCGAAGGCGGTTTTGCGCGAAATGGAGGTCGCCGCGATCAACTATGCTGTCGTTGGGGGTTTCGGTTGCCGAGCCGGAGCTTGGCAAGTCTTTCGAACATGGCAGCCTACATCAAGCCTGGTCGGGTTGATGCTTCCGCTCTCGCCCGACACCTTGCAAGCGCGCCCGTCCCCACAAGAAACCCCGGGAGCCGGGGGCCGCCGCTTGGAAAACCTGGGCGCGAATCGGTACCTGCGACAATTCGAGTCGCGCCCAAAATTCCAAGGGGAGCAAGCCTCGAGGAGTTGCGCACGAAAAACCGCCCTCGCTGGCGGTTTTTGACGGTTTGAGGTCGTCGAGAGGAGCTCTGCTTATCTCACTGCTTTGCGCGCTTTTTATTTTGCCTGGTCAGAACATTGTGACGTCGGATGGGACTCCTAAGGACGCTCACGGCGCCAGACCAAACGACCCCAAACCGTCAAAAGCTGCCAGCGGCAGGGGTTTTTCGCGCGCGCAAGCGCCCACGCACGGGGTGCACGAGCGCCCCGCCCCTCCGACTTGGAAGGGAGCGGGGCGCTGCACGATGCGGCGGGAACTACGCCGTGATGATGGTGCCGGTCTTGCCCTCGAGGCCCGCGGCGGCGCACTCGAGGCTGGTGATGAGGGCCTTGCCCTCGGGGTAGGCGCGCACGTACTCGATGCAGGCCTCGACCTTCGGCAGCATGGAGCCGGGGGCGAACTGGCCCTGGGCGATGTACTCCTCGGCCTGGGCGATCGTCATGGTGGAGATCTCCTCCTGCTCCGGCTTGCCGAAGTTGATGCAGACCTTCTCCACGGCCGTGAGGATCACCAGCATGTCGGCGCCGAAGTCGGCGGCCAGCTTGGCGCTGGAGCGGTCCTTGTCGATGACCGCGGGGACGCCCTCGTACAGGCCCTCCTTCTCGAACACCGGCACTCCGCCGCCGCCCGTGGACACCACGATGTAGCCCGCGTCCATGAGGTCCTTGACCGCGTCGAACTCGACGATGCGGACCGGCTTCGGGGAGGCGACGACCTGGCGCCAGCCGCGGCCCGCGTCCTCCTTGTAGGTCCAGCCGGTCTCGGCGGCCTTGGCCTTGGCCTCCTCCTCGGAGAGGAAGGCGCCGACGGGCTTGGTGGGGTTCTGGAACGCCGGGTCGGCGGGGTCGACCACGGTCTGCGTCACGACGCAGGCCGTCGAGCGGTCGATGCCGCGCAGCTTCATGTCGTTGAGGATGGCCTGGGACAGCTGGTAGCCGATGTAGCCCTGGCTCATGGCGCCGGCCTCGGGGAAGGGCATCTCCGGGGTCTTGCCGTCGTTGGCGCTCGCGTAGGCGAACGCGTTGTTGATCATGCCGATCTGCGGGCCGTTGCCGTGGGACACGATGACGTTGGTGCCCTCCTCGACCATGTCGACGATGTTCTTGGCGGTGTCCTTGACCAGCTGGAGCTGCTCCTGGGGCGTGTTGCCCAGGGCGTTGCCGCCCAGCGCGATGACAACGGACTTGCCGTCACCCTTCTGATAAGGCATAGCTTCTCTCTTTCTTTCGATAACGAAAACACAGGCCGACAGCCGAAAGAGCTCGGCATCGAAAGCATACGAACCGCAGCGTCCCATGAAAAGACATAAAGGGGTTTATGCAAGCGAACAGCGGCAGCAAGCCGAGCGCTCCTGCCCGTAAACCGAATTAAACCTCGCAGGTGAAACGCCGGTTTTCGGCAAGACCGGCCGCCTCCTACCCCTCTTTCGGCATTCGATTCGATGCATGCACACATCTCCCTCGGCAGATCCGTCCGGATGCGATCGGATCTTCATTCTCGATCGCATCCGGGAAATCAGAAGCCGGCTACACTTGATTGACTAGTTTGAAAACCTTCTCTTTTTCCCCTCTGAGAAAATGAACGATGTTCTCGCAGCTCAAACGCTCAAGATCTTCAATAGCCGTGGTTGAATAGAACGCAGAATGCGGCGTGATGACAACGTTGTCTCGACCAACCAGCTTATTGGATGCCAAATCGGGCGTTTCGTCATACAGAACGTCGGCACCGAACGCGCGTACTCGTCCTTCATCAAGAGCCTCGACAAGAGCGTCTTCGTCCACGCACAAACCGCGGCCAAGATTGATGAACAAAGGCTTGCGAACCATGCGGGCAAACGCCGCAGCATCGAAATAGCGCTCGTTGTCGTCGGTCAAGCACATGTGGTTCACGATAATGTCAGACTCCGCAAGTAGTTCGTTCTTGTCGACCTGCGTCACCCCTCGCTCAACAAAATCCGCATTGGGCGCATAAGGATCGCATGCGATTATCCTTTTCACCAGTCCCGATGCCTTCTCGGCCGTGCATTTCCCTATTTTTCCAAACCCAACGATGCCAAGCACCTGATCCTCGAGACGAGGCCACTGAGGCGCTGCCGCATAATCCCATTTATGACGTTCGTCAATTTCCTTTTGGTAGAACTTGAAGTGCTTGTTGAGCGCACTCATGTAAGCGATGGCGCTCTCCGAAACGTCCCATGTACAATACTCGCCCACAGGGCACACTCCAATGCCGCGCTTGGTCGCCTCGTCCAAATCAACTTGATCGAACCCCGTCGAATTCAACGACACCACCTTGAGTCGAGAAGCATGATCCATGGCCTCGGCATCCACCGGAACGAATGCCGTAAGCAGCGCGTCAGCATCAGCTAAATGCTCGTAGAATTCGCCACGCTTGCCGTCTTCGTACTCGTACACCTCAACATCTACATCAGAGCCAAGACCCGTCTTCAGCGTTTCAATCTCCAAGGTATGATCAGGCATCATGCAATCTGGATGATCGCAAATCAGAACTTTCATAAATGCTCCGCCTTCCTGAACGACGCCATTACGGACGCTCGATGGGCTGCGTGAGGCAGTGGGGGCCGCCACCCGCATGGAGGATCTGGTCGAGCGGCACGTCGATCACGTCCAGGCCCAATACGCGCATCTTGTCGTTGATATGCTTGTTCTTCTCGATGGCGATGACCTTGCCGTCGCCGATGCACTGCACGTTGCAGCCGTGCTTGTACATGTCCTCGCTAGCCACGGGGATCAGCTCGAAGTTGCGGCGCTTGAGCATCTGCAAGAAGTTGTAGGGAAGCTGGTCGATGCAGGCCAGCGCCACCTGTGGGGCCACGATGTTGAAGATCATATCGAGGTGCAGGTTGTCCGGCGGACACGGCACGCCCACTACGGTGTAGCCAAGCTTCTGCAGTTGATCGCGCAGATTATCGACGCCAGCCTGGTCAGTGCGGTCCACCTGGCCCCACGCCAGCGTGTGCTCGTCGATCATCCAGAAGTCGCCGCCCTCCATGCAGCCCGCGTTCACGCGCGCCACGATGGGAACACCCATCTCCTTGAGCTTGTTCTCGTACGCCACGGCCTCGACCTGGCGAACCGGATGACGGAAGTGGCCGATCACAGCGCCTTCCTTGATCATGCAGCCGTAGTCGCGGGCGAACGTCATCACCTCGAACTCGGGACGCGCTTCCACTTCCACGACCTCGATGCCGTTGGCTTTGTAGGCATCCACGAGCATCTGCCACTCGGCCACCATGACGTCGTTCTTCTCTTGGTCGCCCTTCTTCATCCACTCGGCGGTGATCACATTGATGCCGTTGAACTGGTAGTAGCGCGGCGAGCACATCATCACTTTCTTTAGGGGATTCGTCGCATTGGACACGTACACTTTCTCTTCAGCCATGGGAGGCTCCTTTCGTTGGTATGTTCGCGAAGATCGTCTGGGAACCGGAGCACGCGAGGTGCCCCGAGAAAGCGGAGGATTACAACATCACGGCCACAGTAAGGAACACGCAGCACACGAAGAACAGGAAGCCCACGATGGGCGCGGCTTTCTTCACCCAATCGCCGTAGCTCATATGGGCGGCCGAAGTGCAGGTCATCACCACGATCGAAGTAGGCGAGATCATCTTGGCCAAACCGAGCGCCATGCAGTAGATGGTCACCATGATGGCCACGTCCACGCCGGCGAACTGCGAGAGCGCCGCCATGATGCCCATGGTCGCAGCCGCCAAACCCGTTGACGACGGGATGAGGCATGCGATGAGAAAGTAGCAAATCAGCGCTACGATCACGAACGCAACGGGAGGCAGGGCCGACAGCGTGTTCTCGCACATGTGCAGGATGGTGGGCGTGATCTGGCCGCCGTCCATCACCACCTGGATGCCTCGCGCCAGCGGCACGACGAACGCGGTGGAAACCAGACCGGCAGCACCCTTGATCAGCGTGTCGATGATCTTGTCGGCTTTGTAGCGCATGACGATGCCGGCGAGCAGCGTCATCACCATCACGAGCATGGCGATCTCGGGGAAGTACCACGAACCGAACGGCGTGATATCGCTTCCTAGCACCTCGCGCAGCACCGGCGTGACCCCGATCCACGCGACGAACTGCTCGAAGAACGTCCAATCCGGGTTGATGGACGTCCACGGCACGCACCCTACTACCATGACGGCGAACGTGAGGACAAAGATGGCCAGCACGCCTTTCTGACGGCCCGACAGATCCAAGTTCTCGTTGGTAGAAACCGGGAACTCGATGAGGTCGAGCTTCCGGCGGAAGAACTGGACCGATTTCTCAGGGTGCGCCTTCACTTTGTCGGCATAGCGGTTGATAATGAGGATTACAAGCGCAGTAAACACTACGAGCATCAGCACGCGCATGCCCATGCCGTCGCCGGCCGAGATACCCGCGATGCCCGACGCTATACCCGTAGCGAACGGGTTCACCGTCGAGGCCAAACAGCCGGCTTGCGTGCCCAGCACCACGATCATGATGGCCACTACGGTGTCGAGCCCGAGCGCCAGGATCACCGGCACGAACATGAGGAAGTACACGATGCCTTCCTCGTAGGCACCTTCCAAGGTACCGAGGAACGACATAAGGCACACGAGGATACCGATGAGCAGGTGCATGTTGTTCTGGTTCTTCATGGTGATGCGCTTGAGTGCCGTCTTCACCGCACCGGTCTCCTCCATCATCTCGAGGAAGCTGCCGAACAAGAGGATGGTGAGCGAGATGGCGATGGCGCCGCTGATGGCACCCGAACCCAGCATGCCCGTGATGGGCGCCATGAGCACGTCCCACAATCCCTGGGGGTTCGACTCGACGATGTGGTATGTCCCCGAAATAGCATCGCCGTTGGCGTTCAGTTCGTACGCGCCGCCCGGCACGAACCAACTGAGCACGGCGATAAAGCAGATGACCCCGAACAAGATGACGTACGTGTTCGGCATCTTGAATTTCTTCTTGCCCTTCGCGGGCTCATTGTCTGACATGGAAGCTCCTATCTTCGACGTTTCCGGCGTATCAGGGCGCAGCCCCAAGGGTGCCGCCGAAGCGAATCCTTGCAGGCCGCGCTGCCGTGGGGCCCTGCGCAGAACCCCACGGCGTGCCGGGATGCCGTATTAGACGCGGGGAATGTACAGGTCGCCCAGAGTTGCCGCCATGATGGCCTTGATGGTATGCATGCGATTCTCGGCCTGCTGGAACTGGCGTCCATGATCGGAATAGAACACCTCGTCGGTAACTTCCATTTCTTTGACGCCGAAGCGCTCGGCTATATCGGCAGCGTATTCGGTATCGGCGTTGTGGAAGGCCGGCAAGCAATGCAGAAAAATGTAGTCGGGATTCTTCACGTGCGACAACAGGCTGGCATTCACCTGGTAGGGAGACATGAGCTTCACGCGCTCGGCGAACTGAGACTCTTCGCCCATGGCCGCCCACACGTTCGTGTAGATGGCATCCGCGTTCTCCACGGCCTCAATCGGGTCATTCGTTACGGTGATGGTGGCCCCGCTTTCGGCAGCGAAAGCCCGGGCCAATTCAACGATGGCCGGGTCGGGTTCGAGCTCGGCCGGCGTGGCATTATAATAATTCACACCCAAGATAGCACTTGTGATCATAAGGGAGTTCTGCACGTTATTGCGCCCTTGGCCGCAGTAGGCCAGCGTAAGACCCTCCAACTTGCCGAAGTTTTCCTTCATAGTCATGAAGTCAGCCAGCATCTGCGTGGGGTGCTCTTTGTCGGTGAGGCCATTCCATACCGGCACGCCGCTGTACTTTGCAAGGTCTTCGACATGCTCCTGCGCGAACCCGCGAAACTCGATGCCGTCGAACATGCTGCCCAGTACGAGCGCGGTGTCGCGCACCGTTTCCTTCTTGCCCAGCTGAATATCGTTCTTTCCCAGATATTCAGGGTGCGCACCCAAGTCGATACACGCAGTAGTGAACGCAGCGCGAGTGCGGGTGGATGTCTTCTCGAACAGAAGCGCAATGTTCTTGCCCGCCAGATAATGATGCTCGACATTGCGCTGCTTCAAATCCTTGAGATGCTCGGCGAATCCGATGAGATACATCAGCTCGTCTTTCGTGTAGTCCCTCGTGGAGAGGAGGCTGCGTCCTTGGAATACCGACTTAGTCATGTAGTGCTCCTTTCGTTGGATGCCTCTGCGTCCCAATCCCCGACGGACGTCGCACCCGATTGGCACGACCCCTCCTGGCAGGCCAGGTACTGCATGCATCATACGAAGCGGTGGAGCAACCTCCCACTGGACGAAAGGACAAAACTGGAACCAACTGCTTTGTTCGCCTGAACAAACAATTCTGAACAGCAAAAATCTAGGATGGGGTACAAGGCGGGTTCTTCCAAAGAAGCGGAGGTCGCACATGGCTCTTTCGTCTATCGACTACGTCATCATCGCGCTGTACTTTGTCGCCATCGTGACCATCGGCTTCGTAGCCGCACGATTCACGAAAACCCAAGAAGATTATCTGGTTGCAGGCAGACGACTATCGTTTCCCCTGTTTTTTGGATGCATGGCGGCGCTTACGTTAGGAGGCGGATCCACTATCGGCAGCGCCCAACTGGGCTACCAGTTCGGATTCGGCGGCATATGGCTCAACCTGAGCATTGGATTCGGATTGATCGTCGCAGGCTTTCTCGTAACAAGCAAGCTGTCAAAATTACGTGCGCTCAGCGTGAACGAAGTAGTGGAAAGCAGCTACGGGCCCACAGCCCGCGTATTCAGCTCCGTCCTCACCCTTATATACACGCTCACCCTCAGCGTAGTCCAAGTCATATCCATAGGCACGATCATCAACGGAACCATTGGGCTCGATCCTACGTTGTCGATGGCGCTAGGCGGCGGCATCGTAATACTGTACACATTCGTAGGAGGAATGTGGTCGGTCACCATGACCGATATCGTGCAGTTCGTTGTGAAGACCATTGGCATTCTCATCCTTGCACCTCTTTTCTGCATCTCAGCCGCCGGAGGCTGGGATGCGCTGGTAAGCAAGGTGCCCGAAGCGTACCTTTCAGTGGGAAGCATGGGGTTCGACAAAAGCTTCTCCTATATCGTGTTATACGTTCCCGGGCTTATCATCGGCCAAGACATCTGGCAACGCATATTCACTGCAAAAGACGAAAAAGTATCGAAGCGGGGCACAATCGGAGCCGGCCTTTACAGCATCATGTACGCGTTCGCCACGGTGATCGTCGGCATGAGCGTAGCAGTACTTCTGCCCCATCTGGACAATCCGCAGAACGCATTCGTAACCGGAATTTCCACATTTCTGCCCGTAGGGATCCGCGGACTTGTTTTGGCAGCTGCCATGGCCGCCACGATGTCGGTTTCTAGCGGCACGATCCTCGCATCGTCCACTATCCTGTACAACGACCTGTACGTACGCTTCGGCGGAAAGCGATCCCGTCATCTGCGGGAAGTTACGGCAACTCGCCTATCCGCCCTCATCATAGGCATCATCGTAATGATCTGCTCCCTATGGATAAACGATGTTCTCGTTGGAATCGATATCTGCTACGGATACCTATCGGGATGCGTGTTCGTGCCTCTCGTGGCAAGCTTCGTATTGAAGCGATTCAGCCCGAGGGCAGGTCTATACGCATTGGGGGTAAGCTCGGTCGCAGTTACCGTGAGCTTCCTGACGGTGGGAACGGCAAGCTCCATTCCCATTGTAGCCGGAATGGGGTCGGGCCTGATTGTTTACACAATCGCCAACGCCGTCAGCAAGAAAAAAATCCCCTCCCCATTGCACGAAAGACTTCCCGAAAACATCAAGAACGGCGCCGACCGACTAAAATAAGAAATCAAACAGAATCTCTTTCGGGAAGAAACACAAGATCGAGCAAACCGACGAACGCTTTATCGTCCTCATGAGGAATCCCCAGCACAGCTTTCATTTTCCGCATGCGGTAACGTATCGTATTGGGATGCTGGTGCAGTTCCTCCGCTATCGTCTTGACATCTCCATGCCGCATCACCAACGCTTCGGCCGTGTGAACAAGCTCAGTTCCGTGCTTCTTATCGTAATCGGAAAGCATGGCTCGATACAACGCGCTTGCGCTCATAAACAAACGATCGTAGCGCACGGCATGAGCAAACGCTGCGACATGCAGCTCCGACCAGCGAATCAGATGCTGGCCGCAGCGACGTGCGCTATCCGCAGCTGCGAGCGCTTGACGGATGCCAACATCCCCGTCGCCCAAATGAACCGCTTCGCCTACGCCAACATGCAACCCCTCTTCCAGTCCGGTCATTGAAAGACATCGCTTTTCGGCGGCCAACCGCTCCTCGTCGCCCACGAAACCGTAGGATACGAAAGCAAGAATATGATCGTGGTAGCGACATGCGCCCACAGATTCCACTGCATAGCATTCCGCTTTCACCGCGTCCAGCGACGAGGACACCGAGTCGAGCATGGCGTAAAACGAGCAGGTGTCACCCGCACGCAGGGCAAAAGCGAAGCACTGAAGCATAGAGCCGGTCGTGCCGACGATAGCGCTCAACCTTGTACGGATGCGATCGTCATCGTGGGCCGCAAGCAGCTCATCCAAAGCCCTTCCCTTGTCCAGCTCCGCCCGATCCCTTCGAATCAGGTCAAGCGATTGGTACGCCACCGTCTCATGGTAGGCACCATCGTACAAATAGACGGGGACGCCGCGCTCCTCGCTCTCCTTGCGGACAGCGTCGCTGATGGGAGGGTCGTACACTGTCTTGATCGCAATAGCGGCAACATCTCTGCGCAGCATAGCCAAGAGCGATTTTTCTGCAAGCTCAGGATTGCCATATGCGAAACCAAGATTCGTGAGGATGAGTTCTCCCGGAACGTAAACCCTGTAGTCGTTGTAATCGGGAGGGCAGTCCAGAATGCCGACATTGCGAACCTCCCGCTGCTGGGACCCTTCACAAGGCGCAATCAGATCTACGCTCTTGAACGCTGGCAACGCAACGATGTCCGCAACGGTAACCAAGAATCCTCCGCCTCACCCGCACGAGAAGTGACTATCAAGAAGATACGATGGCTCGCATGATACCGCATCGCGAAGAGTAAGCCTCGATGGCAAAACGAGTTTAACGAAAATTGCCTATACCGTCTGACAAGCAGGAAAATCAACGCGCACAGTGATAACCGCATGCGAGAAAACAAGGACTCGAGCGAAGCGACCGCCTTTTCAGCCGCCTCCTACCCCTCTTTCGGCATCCTCCACAACAGGACGAAGCCCACGATGAACAAGACCGCCACGGACAGCACGCCTACCGACGAATTCCCGGTCATCTGCGTGAACACGCTCACCAGCAGCGTGCCCATAACAGCAGCGTACTTGCCGAAAATATCGAAGAAGCCGTAATACTCGTTCGCATGCTCCTTCGGTATGAGCTTGCCAAACTCAGAGCGGGACAGCGCCTGGATGCCACCCTGGAACAGACCCACGCACACGGCCAGAATCCAGAACTGCAGCGCCTCGCGCAGGAAGAACGCGGCGAACAGCGTGATGCAGAAGTACGCGAACACGGCGACCAGCAGCATGCGCTTCGTTCCGAACTTCGTGGAAAGCCGCCCGTAGGCGATGGCCGACGGAAACGCCACGAACTGCGTCAGCAGCAGCGCAAGCACCAAATGCGTAGAGTCGATTCCCAGGTCGGTACCGTAGCTGGTCGACATCTTGATGATGGTATGCACGCCGTCGATGTAGAAGAAGAACGCCAGCATGAAGTACCGCAGGCGCCGGTCGCGCACGATGTTCTTGAGCGTTTTCCACAACCCCGAGAACGTATCCCGGAACACGCGCTTCGCACGCTCCTTGTAGTGCGTCTGATGCACGTCGCGCACCAACGGAACACTGAACGCAACCCACCAAGCCGCCGTAATGACGAAGGCGATCTTCATGCCCGTCATCATGTCGATCCCTATGAACGATCCGCCCAGCACTACCGCCAAGCATGCAATGAACGGAATGCACGAACCGATGTAGCCCCAAGCGTAGCCCTGCGACGACACCTCGTCGTAGCGCTCTTCGGTGGTAGCGTCCACCAAAAACGCGTCGTAGAACACCATCGACCCGTTCACCATAATGGATGCCGCCACGTACACGATCAAAAACGGAAGCGCCTCGGTGGGAATACCCAACGCCGCGCACGCCACGGCGCCCGTGCCCACGAAGCCGATGAAGAACTTCTTCTTGTTGCCCTTGAGGTCGGCCAAGCTGCCCAGGATGGGCATGAGCAGCGCCAGCAGCAGCGCCGCCACGGTTTCCGCATAGCCCCATGCCACGACCACCGACGAGCCCGGCTCGGCAAGCGTTGCGAAGTACACGGGAATGAGCGCCGTCGACAGCATGATGAACGCTGAATTTCCCACGTCGTAGAGAATCCAGCTTCGCTCTTGCTTGGTCAGCTTTCCGAACATGCAGCGCCCCCCTGTAAGGTTTTCCACAAGTGAAAAACCGACGGTTAACAAGTACCCGCACATTGTATATGATAGCGCGTAGCGTCATCGGTAAAATCAAGGTCAGAAACGGAGTTCACGCTATGCCGGCTATCATCACGCATGACTTTTTCGGACGAGACGTGTACGACCGTCTGTTTTCCCTTATCGGCGGCTCGCGCGACGAAGCCGACGCCTTCCTTCTGGGCAACCAGGGCCCTGACCCGCTGTTCTACACCGTCATCAGCCCCGGCCTGAGGTCGCACAATCGCCTGGGCAACACCATGCACAGCGAAAAGCCCGCCGAACTGCTCAAAGCGTTCAAAGACTCGCTCTCGATCCTCAGCAGCGCCGAGCTGCCCGTGGGCCGCGCGTACGCGCTGGGCTTCCTGTGCCACTACACGCTGGATTCCACCATGCACCCGTTCGTGTTCTTCCACGAGTACCGTCTGTGCGACGCCGGCGAACCCGGTTTGTCGCGCGAAGACGGCTCCGAGGTTCACGGCGTCATCGAAAGCGAGCTCGACGAGCTGGTTCTGTTCAAGAAGCGCGGGGTTACCGTTGCCGCGTTCAATCCCTCCGAGGAAATCCTCAAAGCAAGCGACTTCGCGCTGAACGTAATCTCGAAGATGTTCGCCTACGCTGCTCTCACCGTGTACGGCGCGATCGTTCCCGCCGACCTGTTCGAGCGAGCCGTGAAGAACTTCCGCCTGGTCCAACGCGTGTTCTACTCCCCCGCCGGAGCCAAGCGCGCCGTGGCGGGACGCCTGGAACGGATTCTGCGCCCGCACTCGTTCTTCCAGTCTATGAGCCATCGCCCGATCGAGCTGACGGAAAGCCCGTTCGACAACCGGCAGCACCGCCCCTGGGAGAACCCCTTCACGGGAGAGGTGCGCACGGTCGGCTTCTGGGACCTGTACAACGAAGCACTCGAAAAAGCATACGGGAACATCTCCGCGTTCGACCGGGAAAGCTTCAACCTGGAAGATGCTCGCACCCTGACCGACAACCTGGACTTTTCGGGCGAGCCGACGGTGGCGGTGCTCGTTTCCGTCGAAGACGGCGCGAAAGACGAAGCTCCTTCCACCTCGTTTGCGGACGCGTAAGCGCCCATGCTGGAAGTAGTCCTCGCCATCCCCTTCTGGCTCGAGCTTGCCGCATCGTTGACCGGCGGGCTGTCCGGCGCCATGAGCGCCGTACGGGCGCGCTACGACATATTCGGCGTGGTGTGCATCGCCATCATCACCGGTCTTGCCGGCGGCATCATGCGCGACGTGCTGCTTCAGAACTACGGCATTTACGCATTTCAGAAACCTACGCTTATCATAGCCTGCGCCGTTGCGGGCGTGGTGGTGTTCTACTTCGGCAAGCTGGCTACGTACTTGGACCCCGTAGTGGATCTTCTGGACAACCTGTCCGTAGCCCTGTGGGCCGTCATCAGCGTGGGCAAAGCCACGTCGGCCGGGCTCGACATCGTGCCCGCTATCATCTTGGGCACCATCACCGCTGTGGGAGGCGGCATCCTGCGCGACATTTGCATGAATCGGGAGCCGGAAGCGTTTCAGGCAGGAGCCCTGTACGGCAGCGCGGCGCTGGTAGGCAGCATCGTGTACGCAGTGCTGCACCAAAACCATATCCTGGATCATTATGCGGAAATCATCTGCGTGACCATCGTTTTGGGACTTCGCTACGCGTCGCTTTTCTTCGGATGGCGCACGCAAGAGCCGCGCGATTACTCGGACGTGGTGGCAAGCGTCGTGGCTCGTCCCGTGAAGTCGGTCGCCCGCCGCGTGCGGCCGCCGAAGGGAAAGATCGAACGCGAGCGCGAGCGCAAAACGGCGTACGACAAGCTGCGTCGCCTTTGGCGAGCGCCGGGCAGCACGTCGCCGTTGCCGCCCGTAGCGAATACGACGAACGCCGACGGCGACGGGGCCGCAGCATCGACGCCGTCGCAGGCCAGCGACCCCAGCGATCGCATCATCGTCAACCGGGAAGAGCTGCGCCGCTTCATCGACAGCACCGGGGGATCGAACGACGAGGACGAGCGCGACCCCTTCGAGCCGCGCTCGTAGAAGCAAGCGCCCGCAAGCCTTGCAGGCGCGAGCTCGCCGACGAAGCCGATGCCTCGTCGGCGAGCTTGTTCGCTACACGTTTTTCAGCAGCACCGTGTTCATGGTGTCGGCAACATGCTCGCATGCGTCGCAGCAGCGCTCCATGCGGTCGAAGATCTGGGACCACACCAGCACGCGCATGGGGTTTTCGCGGTCGTGCGTATGCAGCTTGCGAATGACCTGCAGGTACAGCTGGTCGGCCTCTTCCTCGTACGTGTTGACGTCCACGATCAGCTGCTTGAACTTCTTGGACTTCTTGAAGTTGCGGAAATCCTCCATGGCCGTGTCCAGAGCCTCGCAGCTCTTCTTGATCAGACAGGCGAACTCGAGTGCGTCATGGTGCATGAAGTGCACGTCGTACATGTAAAAACGCTGGATCACGTCCTCGATGTAATCGATGATGTTGTCCAAAAACTGCGACATGTCGATGATGTCCTCGCGCTCGATAGGCGTGATGAAGTCGGTGGCAACCGTCCTGAAGATCGCATGGTTGATCTCGTCGCCCTCGTGCTCGAGCTCATGCGCGCGCTCCATGGCGCCTCTCAGGTTCTCAGCCTCCGTGAACTTCTCGATTGCTTCGATCAGCAAGTCGGCTTCCTGCATGGCCAACTTGGTCTGCTTCTCGAACGCGTCAAAGTAATCGAACTTTTCCTTCTTGGCCATAAGGGCCTCCTTACGAGAACATCAGGAACAAGTGAGCGAACACGAACCCAAGCAAACCGCAGCCCGGAAACGTAAGTACCCACGTCTTCACCATTTCGACGGCAATTCCCCACTTCACGGCACTTTTTCGCTTTGCCGCGCCCACCCCCATGATAGCCGTCGTGTTCGTATGGGTAGTAGACACCGGAAGCCCGGCGAACGTGGAGAGCATAAGACAGAAAAACGTCGCGCAACTGGCAGCGAACCCCTGGAAGGGTTCCAGCTTGACCATGTCGACCCCGACGCTTTTGATGATGCGCTCGCCGCCTACGGCGGTGCCCAATCCCATGTTGAGCGCGCAGAAGAACATCAACCAGATGGGAAGGACCATTTGATCGGCTTGGCCCACGCCGGTTGCCAACGTGATGGCAAGAACGAAGATGCTCATGAACTTCTGGCCGTCTTGCGCACCGTGCATGAACGCTACGCCCGCGCCCGAAACCACCTGAGCCCACCGAAAGCAAGCCGCACTTCGATGCCGATCTCTGTTGCGGCATACGCGGCCAATGATCTTGGAGTTCGCCCATCCCAGAAAAAAGCCCAGCAACGTGGACAAAAGAATGCCGTATACGACCTTCATCCATTCCCCGCCGTTGATGGCCCCGAAACCGCCCTGCAGCGCAATGGCGGCGCCCGTCAGCCCGGCGATGAGCGAATGACTCTGGCTGGTGGGGATGCCGAAGTACCACGCCGTTGCGCCCCAAACGATAATGGCCACCATCGCGGCCATAAGCGCAATGAGCGATTGGCGGGCATCTCCCCCGAAATCGACCATGTTGAATATGGTGTGGGCAACCGCCGACGTGAACAAGGAGATGACCAGAAGGCCCAGGAAGTTGCAGATAGCCGCCATAAGGATAGCGTGCTTCGGCTTCATGGCGCGCGTCGACACCACGGTTGCGATAGCGTTGGGAGCGTCGGTCGCGCCGTTGACGACGATCACGCCGATATTGAGCAGGGTCACCGCCACCAGCACCGGGTTGGAGGCGAGCTCGGCCACAAATGCAGCCCACTCTATGGTCACAAGTTCCCTTTCAACAAACCAGTAAAAAGGCTCAGCAACTCATCAGTTTAACGTAAATCTGACAAACCGAAAGGGTCTTAACCCGCTTTCCACGTCCTATTTCGTATCCAGAAGTAAAATAAACGTAAAAGGCATCCGGGAAAACCCGCATTATCGGCTCTGCCTTCGCTCGCACGAACGCTCCGTGATAGAGTAAGCAGTTCAATAGGGATTTCGGGCGCCGCGCACAACGCGAAGCCGAGTCCGCTTTGACGAGCGTCCGCCGGCAAACCGCTGCGGCGGCACCCCAAGGGGGAGGGGTATCGAACATGGAAAAACGCCTGCAGCTGCCTTTGCAGACAGCCGACCTGATCGCCGGATTCATGGTGTGGGTGGTCTTGTCGTCGCTGCTTCCCTCCATCAAGCAAGACATCGCGATCCCGTCCGATGCGATCGCGCTGGTGACCGCCATCCCCGTCGTGCTGGGAAGCGTCCTGCGCGTGCCGTTCGGCTACTGCGCGAACCGCTTCGGCGCGCGAACCGTGTTCCTTGCCAGCTTCGCGGCGCTGCTGGTTCCCGTTTGGCTTCTGAGCGAAGCCACCACCTACCAGGAACTGCTGGCAAGCGGCACGTTCCTGGGCATTGCGGGAGCCGTGTTCTCCGTGGGCGTCACCTCGCTGCCCAAATACTACCCGAAAGAACGACACGGGTTCGTGAACGGCGTGTACGGGTTCGGCAACATGGGAACGGCGCTGACCACCTGGCTTGCGCCGGTTGCGGCGTTGGCGCTGGGATGGCGCGGGGCCGTCAAGCTGTACCTGGTGCTGCTGGCCGTGTTCGTGATCCTGAACCTTGCGCTGGGCGATCGCAGCGAGCCTCGCGTGAAGACCCCCATCGTGCAGCAGATGAAGCAGATCGGCGCAGATGTACGCCTGTGGATCCTCTCGCTGTTCTACTTCGTGACCTTCGGGGCGTTCGTAGCGTTGACGGTGTATCTGCCGAACTTCCTCACGTCGCACTACCTTCTTGACGGCGTGAGCGCAGGAGCCGCCACCTCGATCTTCATCGTGACTGCCGCAACGGTTCGCGTCTTGGGCGGGTGGCTGGCCGATCGATTCGACTGCTACAAGCTGCTGGCCTGCGTATTCGTTGCGCTCGCAGCAGGTGCGGCCGTGCTGGCGCTGGCTCCCGGGCTGCCGGCGTACCTTGGAGGCATCTACCTGATCAGCATCGCCTGCGGCATCGGCAACGGAACGGTGTTCAAGCTGGTGCCGTTGTACTTCACCAAGCAAGCCGGGCCGGCAAACGGCATCGTCTCCATGTGGGGAGGCTTGGGCGGCTTTTTTCCGCCCCTGGTTTTGTCAGCGTCCATGGCGGCCTTCGGCACGAACGCGCCCGGCCTTGCCGCTTTCGGCCTGTTCGCGCTCGTATGTCTAGCGTTATCGCTGAAGATGAAGCAAAGCAGCAGGTAAAACGGAGCAGAAGGACGGGGCCGCCGAGGCGAGGCATGAGCCTCTTCGCTCGGCGGCCCCGTCCAGCCTTGCTTCCTTACGCGTAGAACGCGAATACGCGCTTGCGCTCGTTGCCGATCTTGGTCAAAGCCTCGTGCCCTGGCAAAACGACCGTCTCGTCGGGCAGCGCCGCCAAACGCTTCAGGGAGCGGCGCATGGCGTTCATGTCGCCACCCTGGAAATCCGTCCGGCCGATGGATCCGCAGAACAGCGTATCGCCCGAGATCAGCACCGGATCTCCCGCAGGATTCGTGCCGAACTGAGGGTCGAGGAACAAGCACATGCTGCCCTCGGTGTGCCCGGGGGTGACCAGCACCTTCCACGGCATGGAGCCGATCTTCACGATGTCTCCGTTGCTGACAACATGATCAACCGGGCACGGCTCGGTGCGCATGTCGTCACGCGGCAGCTGCTTCTTGCCCTCGATGATGGGCGCGTCGATCGCCGACGCGATGACGGTTGCGCCGGTTTTGTCGCGCAGCTCCTTCGCCGCCCCCACGTGATCGGAGTGGCGATGCGTCAAAACGATGGCATCGACCGTGCGATTGCCCACCGCCTTCAAAATCTCGTCGGCTTTGCAGGAAGGATCGACCACGATGGTGGCCTCTCCGTCCGAGATGATGTACACGTTGTTGCCCAGCATGCCAAGCGTCACGAACTCGACGGGCACGCACGTGCTCTTGACCTTCTTCACCTGAGCCATGGACGGCCTCCTTTACTTTTTCTTTCCGTTGCCCTGCTTGGGCACCATGCGGCGAGCGTCGAATACGCCCTCGATGCCGCGCAGCTTGCTCAAAATGGTATCGATATGGTTGATGTCCGAAACCTGGAACAAAAAGCGCATCTCCGCCATGCCGTCGCGATGAGCCGTGACGGAGCAGTTCAGCACGTTCGCTCCCATTTCGGACAGCACCACGGTCACGTCGCGCAGCAGGTTCATGCGATCGAGCGCGTCAAGGAACACCTCCACCTTGAACGACGTGTTCTTGGGAAGGTCGCGCTCCCACGCCACGTCGATGATGCGCTCCGGCGATTGCTTGAGGTCGGTTGCGTTCGGACAATCCGCGCGGTGCACCGACACGCCGCGCCCGCGCGTCACGAAGCCCAGAATCTCGTCGCCGGGCACCGGGTTGCAGCAGCGCGACAAGCGAACCAGCACGTCGTCGATACCCTTCACCACCACGCCGTTGCTGGTATGGGCTTCGTGCTTTTTCGGACGCTTCACCGACGTCAGCATGGGCGGCAGCTTGCCCGTGGACATATCGGACGCGCCGAAGCCGAGCGTCTCGGCCTCTTCGTTGCCCTTGTCCACCAAGATCTTGAGCAGGCGGTTCGACACATGCTGGGCGCTTTCCTTGCCCGTGCCGATGTTCACCAGCATGTCGTCGGGATCGTTGTAGCCCATGTGATCGGCAACGCTCTTGATGGCGCGCATCGACTGGGCGCTCGAAATGCCCAGGCCGTGCTTGCGCATCTCGCGCGTCAGCTTGTCGCGGCCGTTCTGCAAATCGTCCCCGCGGCTCACCCGGCTGAAGTACGACCGAATTTTGCTGCGCGCGCTCGGCGTTTTCACGATGTTGAGCCAGTCGCGCGAAGGGCTTGCGCTCTTCTGCGTGAGGATGTCCACGCGGTCGCCCAGCTGCAGCTCGTACGTTAGAGGCACGATGGCGCCGTTCACCTTCGCGCCAACGCAGTGGTTTCCCACCTCCGTATGGATGGCGTACGCGAAATCGACCGGGGTCGATCCGGCTCGCAAGCTCATGACCTCGCCCTTCGGCGTGAAGACGAACACCTCCGTAGGCGCCAGGTCAACCTTGAGGTCCTTCAGGAACTCGCGCGAGTCCTGCGACTCGTCCTGCCAGTCCACCATCTGGCGAAGCCACGCCAGCTGCTGGTCGATGGCGTCGCCGCCCTTGCCGCCCTTCTCCTTGTAGCGCCAGTGGGCAGCCACGCCGTATTCGCTCTGCCGATGCATGTCCTCGGTGCGAATCTGCACCTCAAGCGGCCGACCGGCAGGGCCGATGACCGTGGTGTGCAGGCTTTGGTACATATTGAACTTCGGCATGGCGATGTAGTCTTTGAAGCGCCCCGGCATGGGGTGCCACAGCGTGTGCACCGCGCCCAGAGCCGAATAGCAGTCCTTGACCGACTTCACGATCACGCGCACGGCGATCAGGTCGTAAATCTCGGAGAAGCCCTTGCCCTTCTTCGTCATCTTCTGGTAGATGGAGTACAGGTGCTTCGGGCGGCCCATGATCTGCGCCTGGATGTTCACCTTGCCCATCTCGTCGTGCAGGATGCCGATGATCTGGTTGAGGTAGTCCTCCCGTTCGGCACGGCTTTCCGTAACCATGCGGCTGACCTGCTTGAACTTGTTGGGTTCCAGATAATAGAACGACAGGTCCTCAAGCTCCCACTTGATGGAGTTGATGCCCAGGCGGTGGGCGATGGGCGCGTAGATCTCCAGGGTTTCGCGCGCCTTGAAGATGCGGCGGTCCTCGCGCAGCGCGCCCAGCGTGCGCATGTTGTGCAGGCGGTCGGCCAGCTTGATGACGATCACGCGGATGTCCTTGCTCATGGCCACGAACATCTTGCGAATGGTGGCCGCCTGCTTGTCGGACAAGCTCTCCACCTCGATGCGAGTGATCTTCGTCACGCCCTCGACCAGCTGCGACACCTGGTCGTTGAACTCTTCGGCCACCTGGGCGGCGGTCACGCTGGTATCCTCCACGGTATCGTGAAGCAACGCGGCGATGAGCGTTTCCACGTCCATGCGCAAATCGGCCAGGATAATGGCCACTTCCACGGGATGGGCCACGAACGGCTCGCCGCTTTTGCGGCACTGGCCTTCGTGCGCGTCGCTTGCGAAGCGGAACGCCTTGGCAAGAAGAGCCTCGTCGGCTTCGGAAAGATACGTCGAGGTCAAACGCTGAAGCTCGATGAAGCGGTCCTCGGGAGTATGCGACGCTTGAGCGTCCTTCTTCGCTTCGGGAGCGAACGATTTCTCGGCCACATGCGGACGGCCCAGCAGATTGTCCTCGACCGTCTGCCTGCCCGTCGATTTCGGGGCCTCGCCCAGCAGCTCTTCGCGATCGTTCTTAGTCATCGTCGCCCTCCTTTCCATGCAGCGCCTTGCCCGGCAAAATGGGCCGGGAAACGCGTATATGCAGGCTAGCAGAATCGCTCTTCATCGCCCAGTCGCGGAACGCGTGAAATATCTCGCGCTCCCCCAAACCTTCGCGATAGCGAACGCTGTCCGTCAGCTCCACTTTATCCTGCGTGTCCTTCACGTGAATGGATCGCGCCATCCCGTCGGCGCCGAACGCCGCATGGGTCTCGATGAGGCCCAGTTCGCGGAACACCGCCACACCGCATGCCGCGGAAGCGGGGCTCACCGGGAAGACGTCCGTGCTGGCAGCGGCGGCCAAATCGGCGTTCCCCAAGGTGAAGAACGTATCGGAACTTTCGCGCTGCAAGCTGCGCAGCTTGCGGTACACCTGCGCCAAGCAATCATGGTCGGGAGTCATGTCGCGCAAGATGCTCTCGTTGATGGAACAATCGTTGCGCCCGAACAGCAGGTGAACGCTCGCGCCCTGCCCGTCGCGCCCCGCACGGCCGCTCATCTGGTTGAACTCTATCTCGTTGAACGGCAGATGGTACAGCACCACATGGCGAATGTTAGGAATGTCCACGCCCTCGCCGAACGCGCTCGTAGCCACCAGCACGCTCAGCGCATCGGTGCGGAACAGCTCCTCGATGCGCTTGCGCTCGCTGCGCGAAAGGCCCGCGTTGTAGAAGCCGATGAGCGGCGCCACCTGCGGCACGCGCTTGCGCAAGCTGCGCGCAACGGCCACGGACTGCTCGCGCGAGTTCACGTAGATGACCGTCTTTTCGCCCGACGCCACCAGATTGGCCAGGTAGTCGTCGCGATTGCGCAGGTTGCGCCGGTCGTCCACCGCCAGGTTCGGACGATCTGCGGTGTCGAACACGCAGGAATCGATGGGCAGCTCGCGCTCGATGGCGGCGGTCACGTCGTCGTCAGCCGTGGCGGTAAGCGCCAGCACCGTAGGGGCGGGGCTTCCCAGCTTCGCGATGGCGGCGCCAATGGTGGCGTAGGCAACGCGCTGCCCGGCTTTCGCCAAGCCCACGTGATGGGCCTCGTCCACCACCACGAAGCGAACGCGACCCGTAGCGGCAAATTCGTCCGCATGCCACGCCAGGAACTCGGGCGTGGTCAGGGCGATATCGTACATGCCGTCAGCCAATCCGGCGAACGCCTGACGACGCTCTTCGGGCGTGCTCTCGCCCGTGAGCGTGACCACGCGCACACCGAACGCATCCAGCGCTTCGCGCAGATGAAACGCCTGATCGGCAATAAGCGCGCGCAAGGGATACACGAACAGGCTCACCTCGTGGTTCGCCAGCGCGCGCATGGCGGCGTGCACTTGGAAGGTCAGGGACTTGCCGCGTCCCGTCACCATGACGCCAAGAACCGAACGTCCCGCGTCCAGGTGGTCCAAGATGTCGCGCTGGGCGTCGTGCAGCCGACGGTCGCCGATGATGGCGCGCACGATATCGCGCTCCAAACCCTCGGGATCCTCGACGGCCTTGGCCTCCCAGAACGCACGGTTCTTCTCGAGCGCAGCCTCGTACGCTTCCACGTCCTCGGGACGATGCTGCACGTTGGCGCACAGCTCCGCATCGCTCGTGGCATACAGATCGGCCACGAAGCTGAGGTTTTCAGGGTTGAGGCACGCTTCCAGCGCGCCGCACGTACGCGCAGGAGCCAGCGACTGGAGCATGGCCTTCACCGATTTGCGGCCGCGCCATTCGTCGATCTGCACCTCGAACGCGGCGTTCACCACGCTGTCGGTGCGCATGAGCGTTTCGATGTCCGAGCAGTGGAACATGATGCCGGCCACCGTGGCCCGCCCGTCCGTGAGCGAGCACGAGAAGTGGTTCTTCTCGGCGCCAACCGCGCGCGCGTTCACCAGCGTCACGTCGCGCGCCAGGTACACGGGCACCGGATGCTCCTGACCGAACGGAGCAAGCTTGTCCAGCTGAGCCACGCTTTCCAACGTCAGCTCGTCCAGGCTCACGCAGGCGTCGATCTTCACAAGCGGATGGAACGCGCCCTCGGGCAGCTCGTCCATGTAGGCGCACAGGCGCCGCTCGAACTCGGGGAGCTTGTCGGCCGGCAGCGTCACGCCCACGGCGGCCTCATGCCCGCCGAAGCGCGTGAGCAGATCGGATGCGCTTTCCACGGCCTTGAACAGGTTCACCTGGCCCACGCTGCGACCGCTGCCGCGCGCCTCGTCGCCGTCGATGGTGAACAGCAGGCTGGGCACGCCGTACGTGTTGACCAGGCGGCTTGCCACAATCCCCTTCACGCCTTCGTGCCAGCTTTCGCCCGACACCACAAGCGCCCGCTGGCCCTGGTACACCTCTGCGGCGCGGGCTTTCGCGATCTCGGAAAGCTCCGCCTCGATGGCACGGCGCTGGTCGTTCACGTGCTCGAGCTCGGCCGCCAAGCGATTGGCCTCTTCGAAGTCATCGGTCATGAGCAGATCGAGCGCCAGTTGCGCGTCGCCCATGCGGCCGGCGGCGTTCAGACGCGGAATGACCGAGAAGCTTAAATTGGTGGCGCTGATGGGCTTGTCGATGGCGCCGCTGGTGGCAAGGAGCGCCGCGATGCACGGGCGGGGCGCCTTGTTCATGCGCGCGATGCCGTCTGCCACGAGCGCGCGGTTCTCGCCGCGCATGGGCATGAGGTCGGCCACCGTTCCCAGGGTGGCGAAGTCGGTGTAGTCCCGCCATAGGTGCGGCTGCCCCAGGCGACCGCCCAGCACCTGCACCAGCTTGAGAGCCACGCCCACGCCGGCAAGAATGGCGCTGGGGCAGGCAGGATCGCATTTGGGATCGGCCACGGGCACGCCTTCAGGCACCAGGTCAACCGGCTCGTGATGGTCGGTGACGGCCAGGCCGAGACCGGCCTCCACCACCATGGCCGCCTCCGCTTTGCAGGCGATGCCGCAGTCCACGGTCACGATGAAGTCCGGGCCGAACGAGCACGCGCGCAAAAACGCGGCCTCGGACAGCGCGTAGCCTTCCTCGAAACGCAGGGGAATGAACGGCGTAGCCTGCGCGCCTAAGGCGCGCAAACCGCGGGTGAGCACCGTGGTGGCCGAAATGCCGTCCAGGTCGAAATCGCCGAACACCAAGATGTGGTCGCCGCGCTTGACAGCGGCCTCCAGAGCGTCGGCCACCTCGGACAACCCGGGAATAATGTACGGGTCAAGCCAATCGCGCTCGATAGAGGGCGCAAGGAAGCGACGGACGTCTTCGGGGCGCTCGATGCCGCGCGCGACGAGCGTGGCCGCGATGAAGCGCGGCAAGGCCAATTCGCGTTGCAATAGATCCACGGAAGCGGGATCGGCCGCTTTAATGTTGAACTGGGCAGACATGATTCTGATACCTAACGTGCGAAGTTTCGAATAGTTCGCCTGCCATTGTCCCACATTCGAGAAGGCGTGTCACCGCCGAAGGCGCAGGCGGCGGCACGGCCCACGCACGGCGCGCCCCGAAAAGATCGCGGTAGCGTCAGCCTTTCGCCAGCGGAGCAACCACGAACGATACAACCAGGTAGATACCCAGGATGACGGCAAGAACAATGCCCGCGCGTCGATCAAGCTTGGCGTCCTCGCTCAAGGGCTCGCTATCTTGCTGAGATCTTTTCCGAATCGCACGATTATCGCGCCAGGTAGCAAGGCATGTCCACGCGCAGGAACCCACGATGCCCGCAATAGCCGCGAATATCGCAATGCCTACGAAGTCGAAACCTCCCAGTTCGCGCACGTACGTCGATCCCACCAGAAGCAGAAGCGCCGCCGTGCACACCAGCATGACCGCCGACATGCGCTTGCCCAACCGCTTCTGCTCAGGTGAAGCAAGCTCTTCGTCGGTAGCCATGGTGTTTCCCGCAATCGACCGCAGCCACCGCCCATGCCAGTAGTTCCAGGCCAGCGCCAAGAACAGGGCGCATATCAGCAGCACCAGGATCGTCCCTACCATGAGCTCACTCATCCGCTTCACCCCCGCTTCTTGCTTCTTCTATAAGCAAGTATATCAAAGTAAGATATGGCAACCTTGTTGCGGCGCGGAAACGGACCGATTCGCCACACGCACGACGGCGAAAACGGGAGGTCGCCCTGTCGTTGCGGGCCGCGCAACAGGCGCGTTCGCCGACGGGGGGGCCGCGGTCGCGTTCGCCGTCGGGGGGTGTTCCTATGAATCCGTCAAGTAGGTATTTGGCGGGATTTCCGCAATGACGAATCCATCTGCGGGCATGGTGACGCGCCGCCCCGGCTTCAAGGCGGAGGCGGTTGTCGGCGACCTGCGCCCGAGCTTGCTACGCGGAGTACGGCACCCCGTCGCGCATGACCGCGTAGATGACCTTCATCCTCTTTCTCGCCGTGGCCTTGAGCGCGCACTTGTACTTCATGCCCCTGGCCCGGCATTTCCTTAGATACTCCCCGTAGTAGCCCTTCGACCTGGTCAGGGAGTTGCACGAGAAGATCAGCAGGTTCTTGAGCGGCTTGTTTCCGCCGCGGTGCCCCCTGTCGTAGTTGGTGGAGGTTCCGGATTGCTGGGTGGAAGGCGCCAGCCCGCAATAGCTGGCCAGCTTGTCGTGGCTGCCGAACTCGGAGATGTCGATGGAGACCACCAGCTGCATGGCCGTCCTCGGCCCGATGCCGGGGATTGTCTGCAGGTTCTTGAAGTCGGCGTTGTCGGACAGCGATTCCGCTATCGCGTCCTCGAGCTCGGACTCGGCCTCGTTGTCTGCCACGATGCGGCCCGCGAAATGCTTGACGTAGCGCATCTCGGCGGCCACGGCCTGCTCAGACGGGCGTTCGCCGCAGATCGAGTTCCAGAGGCGGTCTCGCTGCTCGCGGGTGGCGCGGTGCTTGCGGGACGCCGCGCAGAACCTCTTGCGCCCGGCGTCGAGCATGGTCCAGGGCGCTCCCAGCTCGGCGAGCATGCCGGCGCACCACGGCTCGGTCATCTCGCATGCCGCCTCGAATGCCGGGCACGACTCGAGCAGGCGCGAGTGCAGGGCGTTGGCGCACGCAGTGCGGTCCTTCTGCACCTGCGCCACCTGGGCAGACATTATCCTGGCGCCGTCGAGCGCCGGGTCCTCGGCCGGCACCGGGCGGAGCGTCTGGGGCATGCCCAGAGCCGCGCGCGCTATGACCTGCGCGTCCCGCTCGTCGGTTTTGGCGATCCCGGGGAAGCTCTTGGCGAGCTCGTGCTCGGCGGATCCCGGCAGGTAGGCGACGGGCCTTCCCGCCGCCCTCGCGCGCTTGATTGCGAGCGCGCCGATGTTGCGGCGCTGGTCGACTACCACGAGCGTGTCTGCGGGAAGCTCGGCCAGCAGCGCGTCGAGCTCCCCCTCGGAGTTGGCGACGCGCCTGCTCAGCAGGACCTCTCCGTCGAGGTCGACCGCATACGCCCAGTGGGCGAACTTTCCGACGTCGAGCCCCAGGTAGGCGGCGTGCTTGCTCGTGAGCGTTGCGTTCTTCTCGGCCATGGTGTTACCCTTTCTACACGGCTGGCCGCACCGTTCGCCGCGTCTCGGCAACCACATTACTCGGCCGTGGCGCGCGATGCGCCCGGCAGGTTCCTATCAGCCGGAATCGCGGCGGCCGACCTCCGGTGGCAACACCCCCCGGGCCTTCGCGAGAGGCAGGGGACTAGGGCCATCCGGAGGCGGCCGGCCAGCAGCCCAGAGGGCCAAGTCAATATTAGATTAAGGACTGGCTGGGTCGCTAATCCAACCGGGGCCGCCAAGCCCCTTGAACATGGCTCGATCAGGCTGGTTTCTACTGTAATGGGGTCGCGGTCGCCGTCGGGGCCGCGAGCCGTCGCGCGGCGGTCGCGTTCGCCGTCGATCCCCTGCCGCTGTCAAAACGGACGAGTTTTGCTGGTCCTCGAATCAGGATAATGGCAGGCGACGAGCTTCTGAACTGGCATGTTATAAAACGCCCGCAGCCGAGGCACCCCGAAAGGGCTGAAAACCGCCGCAAAACTCGCTCGTTTTGACAGCGAGGGGAGCGCCACGCGCTGCGGGAGCAAGATGGGGCCGCCACGCGAACTGAAAAAGCGGGCGCAAGTCGCCGCCCCAGGCCCCCGGCACGCCGGATGCCCACGCCCGCGCCGCGCGACGCGTCCCATGCCCGTACGCCGCGCACCGCTTCCGCCCCGGCGGAGCCGGGCGCCCCGCACCAGCCCCAGACCCCCGGCACGCACTACGCCCGCACCCACGCCCGCATCCGCGCCGCGCGACGCGTCCCATGCCCGTACGCCGCGCACCGCTTCCGCCCCGGCGGAGCCGAGCGCCCCGCACCAGCCCCAGACCCCCGGCACGCACTACGCCCGCACCCACACCCGCATCCGCGCCGCGCGACGCGTCCCATGCCAGCCGCCAGCCTGCGGCTACACCTCGTCCAGAAGAGCCAACAGCTCCTGCTTCTTGTGAATGCCCAGCTTGGCGTAGATGCGCTTGCTGTGAGTGCGCATCGTGTTCTCGGATATGAACAGCATCTCGGCAATGGCGGGACCCGAATGCCCGCGCGCAACAAGCTCCATGACCTCGGCCTCTCGACTGGACAACCCGTACAACTCGCTCAGTCGCAGACACTGCTTCGACAGCCGATCCACCAAAGGCGCCGATCCCGCAACCGCAACCGCAGACGAAGCCGCGGAAGAGCCCGCCTCGCCCGACACCGCAGGATTCGCGCCCGCCGCTCGCGCGGCCCGGCCCTTCGCCGCGCTCGCCCGGCCCTCTTCGGACGCATCCGCCTCGGCCGTCGTGCGAGCGCGCACGGCGCGGCTCACGGCAATCTCCGCCGACGCCTCCTTCCGGCGAGCCTTCGGCGTGAGCATAAGAAACTCCAGGCGGTTAGTGTGCAGCTTGCCCACCCTGCGACCGACCAACGCAACCAGCAACAAAACGTACAGCGCAACCAGTCCCACAAACGAAAGCTGCTCGACGCCCAAGGTGACTTCGCTGCCGGAAGCGTAGCCCACCACGTACCCGCACATTTGCAGAAAGTACGTGATGGTGCCGTAGAACGCGAAAATGAACACCGGATTGATGCCGCTATCGCGGGATATCTGGCCGCAGTGCATCATGACCAGCACGGTGGCCAGCATGAAGCAGGCGTACGTAACCCCGCTGCCAATGATGGTGAACCACTCGCCCGCGAACGGAAGAACGATCAAGCAAGTCGCCGCCACCGGGAACAGCACCCGAAAAACGCTCATCAAGTCAACGTGGATGGTGCGTATACGCCATGCTCCGTAAAATGCCGCCACCACGGCCAGCAGCGCGAACATGGAAAAGATGTTGATGGTGCTGAGCAGGTCCTGGTGCGTAACCGCAATAAAGCGAATAGCGCCCGAGCAAAATCCCAGCGCGCCCACCGAAAGCGCCGGCAGCAAGCTCTCGCGCAAGGCGTTGCGATACACCAGCGCATGCTCGCGCGGAACGTCGTCGAACATAGGCTGCGCGTCGTCGGTGCCCTCCGCCGCGATCCACAGGCACAGCCCCGCCAACGGAACCAGCACAAGCGGAATCAAGTACGCCGTCAAAGCCGTGGGAATGAAGCACAGGAAAAAGTACAGCAGCGCCGAAAAGCCCGTGCCCTTGATGAGCGCCATGTTCCCCCGCGCGCTGTCGAGCGAAGCGAACACGCGCTGCCAGCTCATAAGGTATCCGGCCGATCCCACGCCTATGAGCGCCGCGGCAACCACGATAAGCGCGAACGCCAGCGATTCCAGGTACATAGCGCCCACCAGCATCAGCGGACCAAACGCCAGCGGAACGGAGAACGCCAAAACATGGGCCCGCCGGGCGAAGGCCGGACGCGCCCATGTGACCGCCATGCATACGCAGAACGCAGCCCAAAACGACGCTATCTGCACCGTATAAAATACAATGGTAGTAAGCGGGGTCTGGCACGGTGCGGACAGATACGGGAAGATTCCTCCCCAAATCGACGTTGCGTTTATCGACAGGAATGCAGCGTACCCGAAGCTGGGGACGTCCGGTCTGAGTGCGGTTGGCGCGCGCATGTACGGAATCCCTCCTTTGGTTGTCGTGGTGCCATTCTAACAGACGCTCTCATGCCGAAAAACGGGGTGAAACTCAGCCATTCGACAATATGGTGACAGCTTTTACCTGGGGAAACGAAAATATCACAACATTCTGGTGACAAGGTTGCAACCCCGAAACATCTATAGTTTTCGCCAGTTCGAACTGCATGGACGTGCCCTGCCGAGCGTTGACGAGGCGAAGGCAAGGCGCACGAAGCAAACGAGGAACCTACGAGTATTGGAGGGGGTTGCATGTCGAACACCACGACATCCCAGGGACTGACCCGCCGCACCTTCGTGAAGGCGACGGGCGCGCTCGGCGCGCTTGCCGCCGCAAGCGGAGCGGCATCCCAAAGCCTGTTCGCCGACGCTCCGCAAGCCTATGCCGAAGACGCGGCTGGCAACGAGGAGATCGTCTGGACGCACTGCCACGTCAACTGCGGAGGCGCGTGCCCGCTGCAGTGCCATGTGCAGGACGGTGAATTGAAGTACGTCGAATCCGACAACACGGGAGACCCCGCATTCGGCGCCGTCGAGGCGCGCGCTTGCCTGCGCGGCCGCTCCATCCGCCCGTGGCTGGGAAGCGCCGACCGGCTGAACTACCCGATGAAGCGCGTCGAGGGCACGAAGCGCGGCGAGGGCCAGTACGAGCGCATCAGCTGGGACGAGGCGCTCGACATCATCGCCAGCGAATTCACGCGCATCACGAAGCAGTACGGCAACGAGGCCGTGTTCATCCAGGAATGCTCGGGCGTCGAGCAGAACATCATGATGAACAATCCCTTCTTCCGCCTGTTCAACCTGCTGGGCGGCGAAGTCACGCGCTACGGCAGCTACTCGAGCGCGTCCATCAGCTTCGGGGCGTACCCGTACACGTACGGCAAGTCGTGGGGCAACCGCTCGCTCAAGACCATCCAGGAAGGCGAGCTTGTCGTGTTCTTCGGCTTCGCGCCGAACGACATGCGCATGGCCGGTGACGGCCCGGGTTACGACCTGAACGTGGTTCGCGAGAAGAAGAACGCGCGCGTCATCGTCATCGATCCGCGCCGCAACGAAACCTGCACGAACCAGGGCGCCGAATGGATTCCCATCGTGCCCGGCACCGACGCAGCCCTGGTAGCGGGCCTTGCCCATGTGCTCATCACCGAAAACTTGGTTGACCTGGACTTCCTGCACACGTACTGCGTGGGCTTCGACGAGGAGACCATGCCCGAAGATGCTCGCGGCAAGAACCTGTCCTACCGCGACTACATCCTGGGCACCGGCTACGACCAGGTGGAGAAGACCCCCGCGTGGGCATCCGCCATCACGAAAGTGCCGGAAGAGCGCATCGTGAAGCTGGCGCACGAGATTGCCGAATCCGACCCGTGCTACATCTGCCAGGGCCTTGGGCCCCAACGGCATACCAACGGCGACAACGCCTCGCGCGCCATCATGGTGCTGCCGCAGCTGGTGGGCCAGGTAGGCAAGCCGGGCACCACGTCGGGCGGGACCATCGGCAACGACGACATCGGCTTGAACACCCTGCCCACGGGCAAGAACCCCATCAAGGCGAAGTTCCCGAACTTCCTGTGGCCCGAAGCCATCCGCGACGGCGCGAAGCTGACCGCCGCCAACGCAGGCATCCAGAACGCCGACGGCCTGAAAGTGGGCGTCAAATTCCTGGTGAACTACGGCAACAACATGATGGCCAACCAAAACGCCGACATCAACTTCACCACCGATATCCTGCGCGACGAAACCCTGTGCGAGTTCATTCTGCAGTACGACATAGCCTGGACCGATTCGTGCAACTGGGCCGACATCGTCCTGCCCGACTTGACCCCGCAGGAAACGTACAGCCTGACGGCCGCCGGCGAGTCCAACGACGTCGAGGGCATCCGTTTCGGCCAGCCCCTCTACGGTCCGAAGTTCGAGCGCCGCGAAGTCTACGAGGTGTGCGGCGAGTTGGCGAAGCGCCTGGGCGTGTACGACGAGTATTCCGAGGGCGGCCTGACCCGCGAAGACTGGTGCCGCAAGCTCTACGACGAGCTGCGCGAAGACAAGCCCGAGCTTCCCACGTACGACGAGGGCGTGAAGATGGGCGCGTTCACGTACGACATCGAACCGTCCACCAAGGTTGACGACTTCATTTTGGATCCCGTGGCAAACCCGCTTAAAACGGCAACTGGAAAGATCCAGATCTACTCCCCCGAGCTGGCGAAGATCGCCGAGACATGGGATCTGCAGGAAGGCGACGTGATCTCGGCCATCCCCGTGTACTATCCTGGCTTCGACGGCCCCGATTCCACGACCGAAGAGTTCCCGTTCCAGATTGTGGACTTCCATCACAAGGGAACCACCCACTCGACGTACGCCGCCAACCCGACGCTGCACAAGCTGGCTCCGTTCCAGGCGTGGATCAACCCGATGGACGCCGCTTCGCGCGGCATCGCGGACAACGACAAGGTTCGCCTGGTCAGCGCACAGGGAGAAATCCGCACGACGGCCAAGGTGACGAACCGCGTCATTCCCGGAACCATCATGTACCCGCAGGGAGCCTGGCATCGCGCCGACATGCAGGGCGACCGCATCGACCACGGCGGTTGCAGCAACACGCTGACCAGCCGCCATTGCAACCCGGTGTCGAAGGGCACGGGCCAACACAGCGTAATCGGCACGATCGAGAAGGTGGAAGGGTAAGCCATGACGCAGTACGGTTTCTATTTCGACGCGACGCGCTGCACGGGTTGCAAGACCTGCGAAGCGGCCTGCCGCGACTATCACGACCTGCCGCTGGACTATTCGTACCGCCGCGTGTACGAGCTTGAAGGCGGCGGATGGACCCAGGCGGCCGACGGCACCTGGAGCACCGATTCCTACACGTACTACACGTCGTTCGCATGCAGCCATTGCGACAACCCGGCATGCACGCACGTATGCCCCACCGGCGCAATGCACAAAGACGATAAGGGCATTGTTTCCGTGGATACGCATCGCTGCATCGGCTGCGGTTACTGCGAGCTGGCCTGCCCGTACGGCAACCCGCACGTCGATCGCCAGAAGGGCCACAGCGTGAAGTGCGACGGCTGCGCGTCCCGTGTAGCCGCAGGCAAGCAGCCCATGTGCGTGGAGGCATGCTCTATGCGCGCCATCGAGTTCGGGCCGATCGACCAGCTGGAGCAAGGCGACGGCCGCGCGGCGGTAGCGCCCTTGCCCGATCCCAGCGTGACCACGCCGAACTTTTACATTAAGAACTGCGCGGCAGCGCAGCCGTGCGGCTCGACCTCGTGCGTCGTGGCCAACAAGACGGAGGTGAGGTAACATGGGTTCCGGATTCGAGCATGCCGCACTGGCGGTGTTCACCACCCTCGCTCCCATGGGCGCAGGAGCGTTCATCGTCCTGACGTACGCGTTCTTGGCAGGCAAGCCCGACCAGGCGGCCGCAAAGCGCCTCGACCGCTGGACCGCGCTGCCGCTGGCAGTACTGGCCGTGGGCTTTGCGGGTGCGTTCATGCACCTGGCCAGCCCTCTGGGAGCTTTCGGGGTATTCGCGGGCGTGGGATCCTCGCCACTTTCGAACGAGATCCTGGCGGGCGTGCTGTTCGTCGTAGCGGCTGTGATCTATTGGGCGCTTGGCCTGGCAGGAAAGCTGTCCGAGGGCGCACGTCGCGCGTTCCTGATTGCGCTGTCGGTTCTGGCCGTCGTGTTCTCGGCGTTCTGCGGCCTGGCGTACATGATGCACACCATCCCCACGTGGAACACCCCGACGTCCATTGTTCAGATGGTGGGCTTCATGGTGGCCGGCGGCACGGTGCTGGGATTCTGCACCGTGGGTCTTGCCAAGGTGGGACTGCCGAAGGGCGCCGGCACGGTAGCTCTGGCCCTCACGCTGGCCGGCGTTGTGATAGCCTCTGCGGGCTTCGGCATGCAGATCGCCGGGCTTGAAGGCATCCGCAACATCTGGGGATCGGCGGCGCAGCTGGTTCCGGCCATCGGCATGATGCTGGCAGCGTTCGCCGCGTGCGGTCTGCTGGGAGCAGTGCTGGCCTACGTCGCGTCGAAGAAGGCGTTCGCGCCGGCGCTTATGGTAGGCTCGTGCGCCATCGTGGCTGTCGGCGTGTTCGTAGCGCGCATCGGATTCTACGGACTGTTCATGGGAATTGCCCTGTAACGTCTCGTACAAAGCAGTATCCTCCCGGAATACGGGCGAGCGGTCTCCCTCCGCTCGCCCGTATTCTTTATACTGGTGGTTGCCGATGCACGTATCGGAAACCACCGCCCACGACACGCGAAAAGAGGCCCGACGCTCATGGAGACGGCGATCAACGAGATCACGCTCGTGCTGTTCACCACTATCGCACCCGCAGGCGTGATAGGCTATCTGCTTATGGCCGCAGCTATCGTACGCGCCAGCAAGAAGGACCGCGCCGACGCCATCAGCCGCCATCTGGTGGTTCCGCTTGTGCTGGCCATCTCCGGCCTCATCGCATCGGCCACGCATCTGGGCACCCCGGCGAACGCGCTGTACGTGATTACGGGCATAGGCAGGTCGCCGCTTTCGAACGAAGTGGTGGCCGCGGTGGCGTTTCTGGCACTTGGCGGCATCTACTGGATCATCTCATTTCGCAACGACCTTACCCGCGCCTTTCGCACCGCTTGGCTCGTGCCCACCATCGCGGCGGGCCTCGCGTTCGTGTGGTTCATCGGCGTGGCGTATTCGGTGCCCTCGGTTCCCACGTGGAACCTGCCCACCGCGCCGCTGACGCTGTGGCTGAACGCGCTGTCGAGCGGGCCCATCGTGGGACTGTTCGGGCTGGCGCTTGCTCGCCAGGAGCCGTCGCGGCGCGCGGCCTTCGTCGCGCTTGCGGTTACGGCCTGCGCAGCTGCGGCGAACGCGGGTGTTCTGGCTTTGGAGTGGCAAGCGCTTGAAGGCATTGTCACCACCACGACGCGCGCGACCGACCTTGTTCCCAACCTTGGCCTTTTGCTGGGCTTGTACCTGACGTTGGAAGCCGGGGCCGTTGCTTTGTGCGCCGTTGCCTCGCTGCGCAAAACGCTGCCAGCGCCCGCGTCGATCGACCCCTTCACCGTTGCCCGGCGCACCGGCACGGTGCGGCTGCTGCTCACTGCGGGCGCCGGAATGCTGGCCCTTGCCGCTTCGTTCGCCGTGCGCTTCGCGTTCTACGCCATGCACATGACCGTGGGCGTGTAGGAACCCCGAACCTGCCCGGCTTGGACCGCCCGGCCCCCTCTGCTGTCAAAACGGACGAGTTTTGCTGGTCCTCGAATCAGGATAATGACCGGCGGCAAGCCTCTGACCTGGCATGTTGCAAAACACCCGCAGCCGGGTCGCCCCGAAAGGGCCGAAAACCGCCGCAAAACTCGTCCGTTTTGACAGCGAAGGGGGACGTCACGCACCGCGTAAGCGGGATTGAGCCGTTGCCGCAAGCGCCGACCGCAGGTCGAAAGCGAGACACGGTGACCGGGCGCCCCGAATACCGCCCGCAAAAGCCGGTCAAGAATACAAATGGGAGACGATTCCGCCCGACTTCTTCACGAAATCGTCGGGTGCTGCGATACTGCGGCCATACCCAATCGGCCTCCGACATACTAGAGGCCCCAACGAAAGGAATCGCACATGAAGATTTCCGCTCGCAACCAGCTTAAAGGCACCGTTTCGGGAATAACCGAAGGAGCCGTCAACGGCGTGGTGTCCATCAACTTGGGATCCACCGTAGTCAAAGCCGACATCACCATGGAGGCCATCGCCGACCTGGGGCTTGCCGAGGGCATGAGCGCCACGGCTATCATCAAGGCCAGCAGCGTCATGTTCGCCGCCGGAACCAAGCGCATCGCAGGCATCTCCGCCCGCAATCAAATTCCGGGAACCATCGCATCCGTGAAAAAGGGCGCCGTCAACGGCCAAGTGGCGTTGAAAACCGCCGAGGGTTCCCTCATCAAGGGTTCCATCACCAACGAGGCCATTGAAGAGCTGGGGCTGGCAGAAGGCGGCGAGGCGCTTGCCATCGTGAAGTCCACCGACGTTATGGTGGGCGTGGAGTAGCCCCCATTACAGTAGAAACCAGCCTGATCGAGCCATGTTCAAGGGGCTTGGCGGCCCCGGTTGGATTAGCGACCCAGCCAGTCCTTAATCTAATATTGACTTGGCCCTCTGGGCTGCTGGCCGGC